>NC_008390.1:0-1200000 GCF_000203915.1 Burkholderia ambifaria AMMD | reverse complement strand
CAGCACGCGGCCGATCTGCGCCCACAGCCATTGCGCGAGATACGTGAACTCGACGTTCGCGCACACGCCGTGGCGCGCGGCGATGTCGAGCTCGAGCCGGCGGCGCAGCGCCGCGCTCGGCACGATGACCTGCTGCGGCGCCCACGGGCCGTTGCGGGCCGGGAACGCGGCGAGGTCGTCGAGCAGTGCGTCGGCGAGCGTTTCGTGACGGTTCGAATAAAAGAGATGGAGCATCAGGCGGGTGTCGAAGCGTCGCGCCGGCCGGGCCGGGCGTACAGGAGCACCAAGGATAGCAAAAGGACCGGCACCACGAAGCTCGGCCGAACGGCCAGGTTTTGCGGACCGCGAAATACGATAGACTCGTCGCCAGTCAATACGCCGCCCCGGCGTCTTCGTCTGTCATTCAGCCCATCGATGCGCTATTCGGTCGAAATCAGAAAGTTTCTCTACAGCCAGTACTTTTTCGGCGGCCTGCGGATCGCGGTCGGCGTGTCGCTGCCGGCCGTGCTGTGCCTGATCGTGTTTCACAACCGCGAGCTCGGCTTCACGATCTCGACGGGCGCGCTCGGCGCGTGCGTCGTCGACATGCCGGGCCCGCTGAAGTACAAGCACAACGAAATGCTCGCGTGCAGCGTGATCGGCTTCCTGGCCGCGCTCGCGACGGGCCTCGCCACGCCGAACATCTTCGGGCTGTGGCTGACGATCGTGCCGCTCACGTTCGTGCTGTCGCTGATCGTCGTCTACGGCAACCGCTGGCCGCAGATCAGCTTCGCGACGCTGTTCATGATGGTGATGACGCTCGAGGAGAAGTTCACGCCGCTGCAGGCGTTCGTCAACGCGGGCTGGATTCTCGCGGGCGGCCTCTGGTACACGTACTGGGCGACGCTCGTGTCGCAATGGCAGGCGCGCCGGATCGAACAGCAGGCGCTTGCCGAAAGCCTGTTCGCCTGCGCCGACTACCTGCTCGCGCGCGCGCAGTTCTACGATCTCGACGCCGATCTCGACGAGTGCTACCGCAACCTCGTCGCGAAGCAGATCACCGCGGTCGAAACGCAGGAAACCGCGCGCGACATCGTGCTGCGCAATCTGCCGAAGCTGCGTCGCGGCAAGCTCGATCCCGGCCGCGCGACGATGTACAACCTGTTCATCAACAGCGTCGACCTGCACGAGCTGTTCGTCGGTGCGCACACCGACTATCCGCTCGTGCGCAACACGTTCGGCGGCTCGGACCTGATCATTTTCTACCGCGACCTGATCCGCAAGGCAGCCGCCGATCTCGAGCAGATCGGCCTCGCGGTGCTCGAAAACCGCGCGCCGCATTCGCGAATCAGCGTGAAGGCCGAACTGCGCGCGATCGAGTACGAGATCGAGCTGATGCGCAAGAAGAATTTCCCGGCCAGCAATGCGGAAGCGTACGCGGCGGTGCTCGCGACGTTCCGGCGCATCTGGAGCGCGACGCGCCTGATCGACCGGATGCGCCGCAACCTGTCGGGCCATGCCGACCCGCAGCAGATGGAGCTGAAGATCGACAAGGCGCTCACGCGCTTCCTGCAGCGGCGCCGGATGTCGCCGCTGCTGATCTTCTCGAACCTGAACATGCGCTCGCCGAGCTTTCGCCACGCGCTGCGCGTGACGATCGCGGTGGCGGTCGGCTTCTGGCTCGGCCGGCTGCTGCCGCTCACGAACGCATACTGGATCGTGATGACGACCATCATCATCCTGAAGCCCGGCTACTCGCTCACCAAGCAGCGCAATGCGCAGCGTATCGTCGGCACGCTGATCGGCTGCGCGGCGAGCATCGCGCTGATCTACACGGTGAAGGAGCCGCACCTGCTGATCGCGATCATGTTCGGCTCGATGGTGATGAGCTACAGCCTGCTGCTGTTCAACTACGCGGCGAGCGTCGTGTTCACGTCGTCGTACGTGCTGCTGATGTTCCACCTGCTCGCGCCGGGCAGCATGCGGATCATCGGCGAGCGCGCGATCGACACCGTGGTCGGCTGCATGATCGCGATCGCCGCGAGCCGCCTGTTCCCGTACTGGGAATACCGGCTGATGGGCAAGCTCGTCACCGACATGCTGACGTCGACCCGCAAGTATTTCGAGGCCGTGTGGCGTGCCGGACGCGGGGCATCGCCGCCGCCCGTGCCGACCGCCGACGGCGCGGCGGTCGTGCCGGTGGTCGCCGCGGCGATCGAAGCGCCCACCACCGCCCTCGACGACGACTACCGCTACCGCCTCGCGCGCAAGGACGTGCACATCGCGTTCGCGAACCTCGGCCAGGCGTTCCAGCGGATGATGATCGAGCCGAAGGCGCACCAGCGCTTCGTGCCGGAGCTGAACGACCTGCTCGTGCAGACGCACGTGCTCGGCGCGCAGATCACCGCCGCCGCGCCGCTGATCCGCAGCGCGTGCGCGGCCGACGAGACCCTCGTCCACGACGACGCGCTACACCGCGGCCTGTCCGCCGTGCTGGAGAACCTCGAGAAGGCGGAAGCCGGCGAGCCGCCGCCGGCCGACCAGCTCGATGCGACCAAGCAGATCACGCGCGAGCTCGACGCGATGGTCGTATCCGCGGAAAAATCCGACGCGGTGGGCGCCGAGCTCACGCACGACCTGAAGGTGCTTGCGCACCAATGCAAGCAGATGCTCGCGTCGTCGTTGCTGATCCGCAAGGACGCGAGCGTGATCCGCCTGCCCGCATGACCGCATGACGCCGTTCCCGCCGCCGGCCGGCCGCGCATGCACGCAGGCCGACCGGCGGCGCTTCCCCGCTCCCGCAATACCGTTCCGAAGCATGACCCGCCCGCCCCACGCGGCCCGTGCGCGCACCGCGCGATTGGCCCACCCGCGATTCAACCGGTTGCGCCAGTCAGGGAATACCCGATTCCGGTCACATGGCCGGGCTTGTTATCATTCGTTCACATTCAAGTTGTATAGACAACTTGAGCTGACCGGGCGGGCCCTGCTCGCCCGGTCCGTCGCATAACGATATCGGAGACTCGATGAAGAACCTGCAGCGCCATCTGAGCGCACGGCACATCCGCTTTCTCGCGCTGGGCTCGGCGATCGGCACCGGGCTGTTCTACGGCTCGGCGTCCGCGATCCAGCTCGCGGGCCCGGCGGTGATCCTGGCCTACATCCTGGGCGGCGCGGCCGTCTACATGGTGATGCGCGCGCTCGGCGAGATGGCCGTGCGCGAACCCGTCGCCGGCTCGTTCGGCCACTACGCGACCGAAAACCTCGGCCCGTTCGCCGGCTTCGTCACCGGCTGGACCTACACGCTCGAAATGGTGATCGTCGCGATCGCCGACATCACCGCGTTCGGCATCTACATGAGCTTCTGGTTTCCGGATGTGCCGCAATGGATCTGGGTGCTCGGCGTCGTCGCGGTCATCTGCGGGCTGAACCTGTGCCACGTGAAGGTGTTCGGCGAGCTCGAATTCTGGCTGTCGATCATCAAGGTCGGCGCGATCGTCGCGATGATCGGCGGCGGCGTCGCGATCCTGCTGACCGGCATGCACTTCGGCCATTCGGCCGACGTGCCGACATTCGCGAACCTGTGGAACCATGGAGGCTTCTTCCCGAACGGGATCGGCGGGCTCATCGCGTCGCTGTCGGTGGTGATCTTCGCGTACGGCGGCATCGAGGTGATCGGGATGAGCGCCGGCGAGGCGAAGGATCCGGAGCGCGTGATTCCGCGCGCGATCAACGCGGTGCCCGCGCGCATCCTGCTGTTCTACGTGCTGACGATGGTCGTGTTGATGTCGATCAGCCCGTGGACCGGCGTCGGCAGTGACGGCAGCCCGTTCGTGCAGATCTTCTCGGCGCTCGGCGTGAAGTCGGCCGCGACGATCCTCAACCTCGTGGTGATCAGCGCGGCGATCTCGGCGATCAACAGCGACATCTTCGGCGCGGGCCGGATGATGTTCGGGATGGCGCGGCAGGGTCAGGCGCCGCGCGTGCTGATGACGACGTCGCGGCACGGCGTGCCGTGGGTCACGGTGCTCGTGATGGCCGGCGCGCTGCTGGTCGGCGTGGTGCTCAACTACCTGATGCCGAAGGACGTGTTCCTGGTGGTCGCCGCGATCGCGACGTTCGCGACCGTGTGGGTGTGGCTGATGATCCTGCTGTCGCAGGTCGCGATGCGCCGTCGCCTGTCGAGCGCGGAAGTCGCCGCGCTGAAGTTCAAGGTGCCGCTGTGGCCCGTCGGGCCCGCGCTGACGATCGCGTTCATGGGCTTCGTGATCGTGATGCTCGGCTGGTTCGATGACACGCGCGTCGCGCTCTACGTCGGCGCGGGATGGCTCGTGCTGCTCGCGGTCGTGTTCTACGCACGGATCCGCCCGAAGTTCGCGCCTGCGTCACGTTGACGCACGATTGACCTTTCCATGCGGCGCGCGGGGTCCGGCGCCCGCGTCTGTCCCGGCGCGACGCATTGCGTCGCCCGCCGCTCCTCCTGCTGTTCCCCACACGTCGCTTGCGCCCCAAGCCAACCGGGCCGCATCGATCAGGCCCGGCGTGCCCGCGTCAGTGCGACGCGGCGCTCGCAGCCTCGGCCGGATGGGCCTCGTCGCCCGCCGCTCCCCCTGCTGTTCCCCACACGTCGCTTGCGCGCCAAGCCAACCGGCCCGCAGCGAGCATGCCGGCCGTGCCGGCGTCAGTGCGACGCGGCGCTCGCGGCCTCGGCCGGATGGGCCTCGTCGTACGCGTGCTTCTGCGAGATCGCGTTGTACGCGATCGTCCCGATCACGAGCAGCACGGCCACGACGATCAGGATGCTCACGTTGCGGACAGGGTTCTTCTTGCGCTGATCGTTCATGGTCGGTCCGGCTCCGTCGAATTCGTTGAAGCGGGCATTCTACGCGCTTGCGCCCGCGCCGCGACGCGCCGTTACGCCCCCCTCATCCCGCCTTCCGCGCAGCTTTCCGCCACCTTTCATTTGATAATCATTCCCATTTCGATCTAGAATCCGAAATCTTTCGCTTTGTAATGTTTCGGGTCGCTCGGGCGGCAGGCACGCCCCGGAACGCCTCTTCGTCCGCCTGCCTCACCGGAGTCTCCATGTCGAATCCGCGCACCCGCCTGCTGCCGCTCGCCGGCGCCCTTGCCGTTGCCGCCGCCGCGTTCGCGCCGCTGGCCCACGCCGCCGAGGAAGTCAGCCTGTACACCACCCGCGAACCGAAGCTGATCCAGCCGCTGATCGACGCGTTCACGCAGCAGAGCGGCGTCAAGGTCAACACGGTATTCGTGAAGGACGGCCTGCTCGAGCGCGTGAAGGCGGAAGGCGCGCAGTCGCCGGCCGACGTGCTGATGACGGTCGACATCGGCAACCTGCTCGACCTCGTCGACGGCGGGCTCGCGCAGCCGGTGCGCTCGAAGGTGCTCGACGACGCGATTCCCGCGAATCTGCGCGGCGCGCAGGGCGACTGGTACGCGCTGTCGCTGCGCGATCGTGTGCTGTATGTGGAGAAGGACCTGAAGGTCGACGCGTTCCGCTACGAGGATCTCGCCGATCCGAAATGGAAGGGCAAGGTCTGCATCCGCTCGGGGCAGCATCCGTACAACACGGCGCTCGTCGCGGCGATGATCGCGCACGACGGCGAAGCCGCGACCGAAAAATGGCTGCGCGGCGTGAAGGCGAACCTCGCGCGCAAGGCGACGGGCGGCGACCGCGACGTCGCGCGCGACATTCTCGGCGGGATCTGCGACGTCGGTCTCGCCAACGCGTACTACGTCGGTCACATGAAGAACGCGGAGCCGGGCACCGATGCGCGCAAGTGGGGCGACGCGATCAAGGTCGTGCGGCCGACGTTCGCGAACGCGAAGAGCGGCGGCACGCACGTCAACATCAGCGGCGCGACGGTCGCGAAGCACGCGCCGCACAAGGCCAACGCGGTGAAGCTGCTCGAGTACCTCGTGTCGCCGCAAGCGCAGGCGCTCTATGCGCAGGCGAACTACGAATACCCGGTGCGCGCGAACGTGAAGCTCGATCCGGTGATCGCGAGCTTCGGCACGCTGAAGATCGACCCGCTGCCGCTGACCGACATCGCGAAGCATCGCAAGGCGGCCAGCCAGCTCGTCGACAAGGTCGGCTTTGACAACTGACGCATCGTTCGTCCGCGCGCGCCGCCGGTCGTTGCGTTCGCGCGCGGGCAGCGTCTGGCTCGGCGCGGCCGTCGCGATCGCCGCGGCGGTCGCGGCACCGCTCGCGGTGCTGGTTGCCGCCGCGTTCGGCGCCGATCTCGCGCACTGGAAGCATCTCGGCGCGTTCGTGCTGCCGCAGGCACTCGCCAATACGCTGCTGCTGCTCGCGGGCGTCGGCGCGATCGTCACGGTGGTCGGTACCGGCTGCGCATGGCTCGTCACCGCGTACGACTTTCCCGGCCGCCGGATACTGACCTGGGCGCTGCTGCTGCCGCTCGCGGTGCCCACCTATATCGTCGCGTTCGCGTATCTCGACCTGCTCCACCCGATCGGCCCCGTGCAGGGCGCGATCCGCTGGCTGCTCGGCTTCGACAGCCCGCGCCAGTTCCGCCTGCCCGACCTGCGCTCGCTGCCCGGTGCGATCTTCGTGCTCGGCTTCGTGCTGTATCCGTACGTGTACCTGAGCACCCGCGCGATGTTCGTCACGCAGTCCGCGAGCCTGCTCGAAGCCGCGCGCACGCTCGGCGCGGGACGTATCGCGACATTCTGGCGCGTCGTCGTGCCGCTCGCGCGGCCCGCGATCGCCGTCGGCGTGAGCCTCGCGCTGCTCGAAACGCTGAACGACATCGGCGCGTCGGAATTCCTCGGCGTGCAGACGCTGACCGTATCGGTCTACACGACGTGGATCACGCGCTCCGATCTCGCCGGCGCCGCGCAGATCGCGCTCGCGATGCTCGCGATCGTCGTCGGCATGATCGTGCTCGAACGCTATGGGCGACGCCGCCAGCGCTACGCGCACGGCCGGCGCATGCGTCCGCTCGCGCCGCGCAAGCTGACCGGCGCGGCCGCGTGGAGCGCCGCCGTGGCCGGCTGGCTGCCGGTGCTCATCGGCTTCGGCGCGCCGGCCGCGTATCTCGCGGTCGAGACCGGCAAGCGGCTGCATCTCGTCGGCGGCGTGTCGGCGCAATTGCTGACCGGGCTCGCGAACACGCTGACGATCGCCGCCGCCGCGACCGTCACCACCCTTGCCTGCGGGCTCGTCGTCGCATGGGCGGCACGCGCGCGGCGCGACAGCGCACCTGCGGGGCCGGCCCGCGTGTGTGCACGCATCGCGAGCCTCGGTTACGCGGTGCCGGGCACCGTGCTCGCGATCGGCCTGCTGATCCCGTTCGCCGCGGCCGACCGGCTGCTCGGCGCGGCGCTCGGCCGCGACGGGCTGCTGCTGATGGGTTCGGCGGCCGCGCTCGTGATCGCGTACACCGTGCGCTTTCTCGCGATCTCGACCGGCAGCATCGAAGCGGGCCTCGCGCGCATTCCGCCGTCGCTCGAACAGGCCGCGCGCTCGCTCGGCGAGACGGCCGGCGGCACGCTGCGCCGCGTGCACCTGCCGCTGCTGCGCCCCGCGCTCACGACGAGCGCCCTGCTCGTCTTCGTCGACGCGATGAAGGAGCTGCCGGCAACCCTGCTGCTGCGCCCGCTGAATTTCGACACGCTCGCGACCTGGCTGTATGCGGAAGCCGCGCGCGGCACCTATGAGGAAGGCGCGGTCGCCGCGCTCGCGATCGTGCTGGCCGGGCTCGTGCCCGTGATCCTGCTCGCGCGCACCCGTCACAAGATCGGAGCCTGATATCGTGAACCTGCTCGAACTCGACGACCTCTGCGTCGCCTACGACACGCCGCACGGCCGCCGCACGGTGGTCGACGGGCTGAGCCTCGCGCTGCCGCGCGGCGACATCGGCTGCCTGCTCGGCGCATCGGGCTGCGGCAAGACCACCGTGCTGCGCGCGATCGCGGGCTTCGAGCCCGTGCGCATGGGGCGCATCGTGCTGGACGGCACGCCCGTCGCGGCGCCGTCGCTCGACGTGCCGCCCGAGCGGCGGCGCATCGGGATGATGTTCCAGGACTATGCGCTGTTCCCGCACCTGAGCGCGGCCGACAACGTCGCGTTCGGCTTGCGGCGCATGCCGAAGGCCGAGCGGCGCACCCGCGTCGCGGACATGCTCGAACTCGTCGGTCTCGCCGATGCGGGCAGCGCGTATCCGCACGAACTGTCGGGCGGCCAGCAGCAGCGCGTCGCGCTCGCCCGCGCGCTTGCGCCGTCGCCGGAGCTGCTGCTGCTCGACGAGCCGTTCTCGAATCTCGACGTCGATACGCGCGAGCGGCTCGCGTTCGAGCTGCGCGACATCCTGAAACGCACGGGTCATACCGCGGTTCTCGTCACGCACAACCAGGCGGAAGCGTTCGCGATCGCCGACCGGATCGGCGTGATGAAGGATGGCCGGCTCGCGCAATGGGACACGCCGTACGCGTTGCACCATCATCCGGCCAGCGCGTTCGTCGCGGAGTTCGTGCGCAGCGACGCGCTGGCGGACGAACGCGCCCGGGCGCTGGCGCGCGGCCGCTGAGCGCGATGACGAGGGCGGCGCGCTCCGTCCGAGCCGCCGTACCGCGCTACGCCGGCTCGGACAGATCGCGCACCGGCAGCGCGGTCGAATACTTGATCTGCTCCATCGCGAACGACGAGCTCACGTCGAACAGCGGCACCGCGCGGATCAGCTGCTTGTACACGCGATCGTAATCGTCGATGCCGGCCACCACGACCCGCAGCAGATAGTCGGTCTCGCCGCTCATCCGGTACACCTCGACGACTTCCGGCATGTCGCGCACGGCCTGCGTGAAACGCTGCGCCCACTCCTCGGTGTGCTGGTTCGTTCGAATCGCGACGAACACGGTCGTGCCGACCCCGAGCTTGCGTGGATCGCACAGCGCGACCTGCGCGCGGATCGCGCCGGTTTCCTTGAGCCGCTGCACGCGCTTCCAGCAGGGCGTCTGCGACAGGTTCACGCGCTGCGCGAGTTCCGCGATCGGCAATGTGGCATCTGCCTGCAACAGCTCCAGCAGCTTGCGATCGATGGCATCCATTTCCCCAGTCCTTCGTAGATAGAAATTTTTTCTATACATCGTGCATGACGGGGAACGATATGGAAACCGCTGCGCGGCGTCGACCGGGATAAATACCAATCAGCTGGGGATACGCCGCGATGCGAGGAATCACGCGCGCGCCGGCCTGTCGATGAGCGGCACCCCAAAACGAAACAGGCGATCCCGCCCGTCGAGGTGGAATCGCCTGAAGTTCGTTGCGACCGCGTGGGCTGCCGGGCGCTTACGAATGCGCACGGACGCTCACGGAGAATGCGCCACGCGCGCGCCGCCTCGCCGTGATCTCGCGATATCGCTCAATACGCGACCGTCGCGATCTCGCGCACGAAGCTGTCTTGCTCGAGCGCATCGACGAACGCGACCGCGTAGTCTTCCGCCGAGATCTGGCTGTTGCCCTGCGCGTCCACGATCAGCTTGCCGACGCCGGTGCGGAACGTGCCCGTGCACTCGCCCGGCGCGATCATGGCGGCCGGCGCGAAGAACGTCCAGTCGAGATCACCGACCGTCTGCAGATAGTCGAGCGCATCGCGGTGCGCGAGCGCGACCGCCTTGTACGCATCCGGGAAGCCTTCGGTGTCGACCAGTTGCTTGCCCGGCGCAACTTCGAGCGAACCGGCGCCGCCCACCACCACGAGCCGCTTCAGGCCTGCCTGACGCGTGCCGGCCACTAGCGCCTTTGCCGCCGCGACGACCTTCGCGGCATCGTCCTGCTTCGGACCGTACGCGCTCGCGACGACGTCGTGACCCGGCAGCGCGGCCGCGATGCTCGCCGCATCGAACAGGTCGGCCCCCTTCGCGACGACGCCGTCGGCGGACGCGCCCGGGTGGCGCGACAGCGCGGTCACGCGATGGCCGCGGCGCGCGGCTTCGGCGGCGATGCGCGAACCGATCATCCCGGTGGCGCCAAACAGTGCGATGTTCAGGGTACGTTGCGTCATGTCGATTCTCCAGAAAGAAAAAGTAACTAAAGTGATTACATATAAGACCGAAAAAAAACGGAGCGGAACTCCGTCGTGCCGGCCGCCGCGCGTGCGCGTCGCCCAGCCTCCTGCCCTGCATCATCCATCGCCACCGCTTAGCCGCCGGCGCTTCCCGCGGGCCGACTGCGATGCTCCGATTCGAGCACGTCGGCCGTGACGTCCGCGAGGGTGCGCGTGGCAAGCGATGCTTCCATCGCGCGCTGCGCGTCGCCGATGTAGTCGATCAGCACGCCCTGGATGTGCCGCCCGACGAGACACGCGGGATTCGGCGCCTCGCGATGCAGTGCGAACAACTGCGCATCGTCGACCGCACGATACACGTCAAGCAGCGTGATCTTGCCCGGCTCGCGCGCCAGCAGCGCGCCGCCGCCCGCGCCGAGTTGCGACGTGGTCAGCCCGGCAGCCGCCAGCATCGACAGCAGACGGCGAATCAGCGCCGGATTCGTGTTCACGCTGCCCGCGATGATGTCGGACGACAGCGGCGCGCCTTCCTGCATCGACAGCAAGGCAAGCACGTGAACGGCAAACGCGAACCGGCTGCTGGTATTCATTGCTCACTCATCTGACGACGCCGGCCCGAACGGCAGCCGGCGACAATATGTAACCACTATAATTACATTTCGCGAATTGCGCAAGTGCCGGGTTACTCGCCGCTGGCAGGCTTCGCGCCGGACGCATTCTGCTGGCTCCACTGCTGCAGCTTCTTGCCGGCTTCCGCCATTTTCGCGCCCGCTTCGGACGCCGCATGCGCGACGACCGCGGAAGCGGCCGCGTCGAGCTGCGCCTGCGCGGCCGACGCGAGACCGCTCGCGGACAGCGGCGGCACGGCCGAGGCCGCGCTCGCGATGCCGGCCTTCGCGGCATTGAGCTGCCGGTTGACGGTGCTCGCCACCTGGTCGAGCGCCTTGGCCGCGCTGTTGGCAGCATCGGTGGCCGCGCTTGCGGCCGTATCGGCTTGCTGGGCCGGCGTGCCGGACTTCTCGCAGCCTGCGAGCAACAGCAGAGCACCGACGGCCGCGGCCGCCAGCACGAACCCGGGCGCGCGACGCGCCCGCGAAGTCTTCATCTTCATCAGCAATCTCCGGCCGTGCGCCGCACGGCCTGAATGGTTGGACCGATGCCGATGATACCGCTTGTGGAACAGGGCCACTGACCACTCCCGCTTAAAAATGCCTTTCAATTTCGGACTCGTCTGATTCAATCGCACACGCGCCGACACTAAAGTGGGCAGCCTTCCATCCGCTCCGTCCGCTTCCCGCTTCTCCATGGCTTTCCTCATTGACTGGTTCATCGCGCTGGCCGCCGTGCTCGCCGCCACCCTGTTCC
Source organism: Burkholderia ambifaria AMMD (assembly GCF_000203915.1). Classification (NCBI taxonomy): domain Bacteria; kingdom Pseudomonadati; phylum Pseudomonadota; class Betaproteobacteria; order Burkholderiales; family Burkholderiaceae; genus Burkholderia; species Burkholderia ambifaria. Next base: position 1,188,607 of record NC_008390.1, on the reverse strand, counting down.
TGTGTCTTCGCCCGCCGTCCGCGACGCGCCTGCGTGCCGTCGGGCGTGCGCGCCGGGTGGCGTGCGCGCGCCTGCTCGTTCAAGCGGTGATCGGCTTCTGGACGGCTGCGCTGATCGTCGCGCAAGGCATCCTCGGCCCCGACGGCGACGGCCAGTCGCACGCGGGCGTCGCCGCGCTCACGTTCGCGGCACTCGGGCTCGCGGCCGTCGCCGCCTACTGGTGCGCATGCGCGCTGCGGCTGCGGCGGCCACGGACGCTGTTCGCGCGTCGCTGACGCGCCAGACCGGTGCATCGCGGCACATCACGCCGCCCCCGCGCCGCGCGTTGCACGCACCAGTTGCGCACGTTTCGCACCACACACGTGCATCGGGTGCGCTCCTTTCGCCGGCATCCAACCCGCCCCGCGACCGTGCATGCTTCACCGGAATGCCGCACCGCGCGGCCTTTCGCACCATTTGCACGCAGTAATTCACCAAGTTGGCTCGATACTTGCATTCCTCGCGCATTTTTTGCGCAAGGAAGCCACGGCATGGATGGTCTGAAATCCGGCGTCGATACATTGTTCCTGTTGATCGGCGCCGTCATGGTGCTCGCGATGCACGCGGGCTTTGCATTCCTCGAGCTCGGCACGGTCCGCAAGAAGAACCAGGTCAACGCGCTCGTGAAGATCCTGGTCGACTTCTCGGTGTCGACGCTCGCGTACTTCTTCATCGGCTACACGATCGCGTACGGCGTCGAGTTCTTCGACGACATCGGCACGCTGTCGCAGCACAACGGCTACGTGCTCGTGCGCTTCTTCTTCCTGCTGACGTTCGCGGCGGCCATCCCCGCGATCGTGTCCGGCGGCATCGCGGAGCGCGCGAAATTCAATCCGCAGCTCGTCGCGACGCTGATCATCGTCGGCTTCATCTACCCGTTCTTCGAAGGGATCGCATGGAACGACCGCTTCGGCGTGCAGGACTGGCTCACGCATGCGTTCGGCGCGCCGTTCCACGATTTCGCGGGCTCGGTCGTCGTGCACGGATTCGGCGGCTGGGTCGCGCTGCCGGCCGTGCTGCTGCTCGGCGCACGCCACGGCCGCTATGCGAAGGACGGCCGGATCGCCGCGCATCCGCCGTCGAACATTCCGTTCCTCGCGCTCGGCGCGTGGGTGCTCGCGGTCGGCTGGTTCGGCTTCAACGTGATGAGCGCGCAGACGCTCGACAAGATCAGCGGCCTCGTCGCCGTGAACTCGCTGATGGCGATGGTCGGCGGCACGCTCGCCGCGTGGATGGCCGGCCGCAACGATCCGGGCTTCACGTACAACGGCCCGCTCGCGGGCCTCGTCGCGGTCTGCGCGGGCTCCGACGTGATGCACCCGATCGGTGCGCTCGTCACGGGTGCCGCGGCAGGCGCGATATTCGTCGCGATGTTCACCTGCGTGCAGAACAAGTGGCGCATCGACGACGTGCTCGGCGTATGGCCGCTGCACGGGCTGTGCGGCGCGCTCGGCGGCGTCGCGGCCGGGGTGTTCGGCCAGCCCGTGTTCGGTGGCCTCGGCGGCGTGTCGTTCGTGTCGCAGCTCATCGGCACGCTCGGCGGCATCGCGATCGCCACCGCGGGCGGCACGCTCGTGTATGGCGCGCTGAAGGCGACGGTCGGGCTGCGCCTCGATCGCGAAGCCGAATTCGACGGCGCCGACCTGTCGATCCACCGCATCTCGGCGACGCCCGAGCGCGATTGAACACCATCAAGCACGAAAGCGGCGTCCGCCAGCCCACCTGACGGACGCCCGGTGCATCATTACGTTTTCGATTCAAAAAACTTTCATCTAGCATCCCTACACTTCGGTCCAGTTTTCAACTTGCCTTCGCCTTGCTTGCTGCGTGCCTGCTTCGCGACGGCCATTCTTCCAACATCTGAAACTGGACTCCACATGCCCGCGTTGCCCAATGCTTCCCGTCGTCAGGCCCTGAAGATCCTCGCCGGCGCGCCCATGCTGCCCCTCTCCGGCCTCGCGCTGCCGGCTCTCCTGACCGGTTGCGGTGGCGACGACAATCCGACGGCGACGCCGGCCGCCGCCGCATACACGTCGGCGGCGTTCTCGGCGATGGCCGCGCCCTCGCTCGACAACGCGGCCGCGATGGCCACGACGACGGTCGGCTCGACGCTGTCGGTGTCGTTCTCGGACGGCTCGTCGCGCAACTTCAAGCTGGCGTACCGGCCGTTCTTCGTGACGGGCGACATGGTGCCGGACGGCAAGGGCGGCACGACGCTCGCGGGCGGCTACTACGACATCAACAACCAGCCGATCATCGACCGCTCGGTGGCCGGCAAGGAGCGCCAGTTCTATTCGGACTGCCCGGACGGCAGCTCGCTGCTGACGCTGAAGAACGCGAACGTCGCCGGCGTGAAGGGCAACACGGTGTTCGCGGTCGTGCAGTTCGAATACACGACGCGCGACCAGGCGAGCGCATCGCAGTACGGCCAGCTGCCGTCGCCGATCGCGGTGATCACGCTCGATCAGGATCCGTCCAGCGGCGCGCTGAAGGTCGTCAAGTACCACAACGTCGACACGTCGAGCGCGCACGGCCTGTGGATCACCTGCGGCGCGAGCCTGTCGCCGTGGGGCACGCACCTGTCGAGCGAGGAATACGAGCCGGACGCGACGAAGGCCGCAACCGATACGCAGTTCAAGGCATTCAGCAAGAACACGTTCGGCGACGAGACGAAGGCGAACCCCTATCACTACGGCCACCTGCCCGAGATCACGGTGAACCCGGACGGCACCGGCACGGTGAAGAAGCACTATTGCCTCGGCCGCATCTCGCACGAGCTGATCCAGGTGATGCCGGACCAGCGCACCGTGATGATGGGTGACGACGCCACCAACGGCGGCCTGTTCATGTTCGTCGCCGACAAGGCGGCCGACCTGTCGGCCGGCACGCTGTACGTCGCGAAGTGGACGCAGACGTCGTCCGCCGGCGCCGGCAGCGCGACGCTGACGTGGATCAGGATCGGCCACGCGACGAGCAGCGAGATCGAGACGCTCGCGAACACGCTGAAGGCGTCGGACATCATGGACCTGACGACGACCGACCCGAGCGACGCGAGCTACACGAAGATCCACTTCGGCGGCAAGTTCAACTGGATGCGCGTGAAGCCGGGGATGGAAAAGGCGGCCGCGTTCCTCGAGACGCACCGCTATGCGGCGCTGATCGGCGGCAGCATGGCGTTCACGAAGCTCGAAGGCACGACGGTGAACGCGAAGGACAAGATCGTCTACACGGCGATGTCGCGCATCGAGACGTCGATGGTCAAGGGCAACGCGGTGTCGCGCGACGTCGCGGTGGACAAGAAGATCGCCGCGGGCGCCGTCTATGCGCTGAACCTGAAGGCCGGCCAGCGCGACACGTCGGGCGGCGCGATCGACAGCGAATGGGTGCCGGTCGACATGGGCGCGCCGGCGGCGCTCGTCGGCGAGGACCTCGCCGCGGCCGACGCGCTCGGCAACCTCGCGAATCCGGACAAGATCGCGAACCCCGACAACCTGAAGTTCTCGGAAAAGCTGCGCACGCTCTTCATCGGCGAAGACTCGGGCATGCACGTCAACAACTTCCTGTGGGCGTACAACGTCGACACGAAGTCGCTCGCGCGCGTGCTGTCGTGCCCGGCCGGCGCCGAATCGACGGGCCTGCACGCGGTCGACGAGATCAACGGCTGGACCTACGTCATGAGCAACTTCCAGCACGTGGGCGACTGGGAGACGCCGCTGCACGACAAGGTCAAGTCGACGCTCGACCCGCTCGTGCGCGCGAACTACAAGGACCGCTTCGGCGCCTGCGTCGGCTACCTGACGGCCGAGCCGACCAGCATCAAGCTCGCGAAGGCCTGAGCGGCCGGGGGATTCCTGCCGGACGCCCGTGGCCGGGCGTCCCTCTCTTCATCACGTTTCATTCGTCGGCGCTCCACGCCGGTTCATGCGCGATGCCCAGTGCGGGCGTCGCGCTTTTTTTTGCGCGCACGCCGCACTGACGCCACTCGCCGCACTGCTCGCATCGGGCATTGGAGGTCGCCCTCCTCCCAGGAACACCTTCATCGTCATTCAGAACAATTCATGCGACTGGCCATGTTGCTTCGCCTATGCTCGGACAGCACTCGCGCGCACGTCGCTCCGATGGCGCGTCGTCCGAACCGAAACAGGAACCGACACATGTCCACCACCACGCCTTCGATCGTTCACCACACCGTCACTGCGAACGGAATTCGACAACATTTCATCGACGCGGGCAGCGGGCCTGTCGTGGTCCTGCTGCACGGTTTCCCGGAAACCAGCTTCGCATGGCGCTTCCAGATTCCCGTCCTGGCACAACGCTACCGCGTCATCGTGCCCGACCTGCGCGGCTACGGCGAAACCGACAAGCCGGCCGCCGGGTACGACAAACGCAACATGGCCCGCGATCTCGTCGCATTGCTCGACACGCTTGGCATCGGCCGAATCGCGCTGGTCGGGCACGATCGCGGCGCACGCGTCGCGACACGCTTCGCGAAGGACTTCCCCGAGCGCCTCGAGCGCCTTGTCGTGATGGACAACGTGCCGACCCGCATCGTCGCGCAGAACATGACAGCCCAGACGGCACGCGCGTACTGGTTCTTCCTGTTTCATCAGGTAGCGGACCTGCCCGAAGCACTGATCGCCGGCAAGGAAGCCGAGTGGCTCAGCTACTTCTTCTCCGACTGGTGCTACAACCCGCACGCCATTTCCGGCGAGGCGTTCGACACGTATGTCCGGGCCTATCGTCGTCCCGGCGCCGTCCGTGGCGCACTCGCCGACTACCGCGCGAACGCGGAAGACGTCCAACAGGATCTCGCCGACGCCGATGTGAAGATCGCATGCCCGACCATGGCGATCTGGGGTGAGGATTTCTACGCGGTCGGCAAGATGTTCGACATGAAATCCGTCTGGGAAAGCATGGCGACACATCTTCGGGCCGAGCCCATCGCGCAATGCGGCCACCTTCCGCAGGAAGAACAGCCGGAACGCGTCAACGCGCTGCTGCTCGATTTCCTGAAGAGCTGGGAAGGTTGAATCCGCGGCGCACCGGCATCGACGCAGCAGGGAATCGGACGCGCGGCACGCGCGATCCACTGGTTGACAGGAGCACTTCATGAACGACGTATCGACGCCGCGGGCACTCGTGATCGGGGGATCGGTAGGCGGACTCTTCACGGCAACTGCGCTGCGTGCGGCAGGATGGCACGTCAGCGTGTTCGAACAGTCGCCGAGCGAGCTCGATAGCCGCGGCGGAGGCATCGTCCTGCAGCCGCCGATCGTCCGCGCGTTCGCATTCGGCGGCGTACCGATGCCGGGCGATACCGGCGTGGATTCGAGCGAGCGGATCTATCTCGACGAGGGTGACCGGGTCGTGCAGCAAATGCGCATGCCGCAAACCCAGACTGCGTGGAATGTGATCTATACGGCGCTGAAGCGCGCGCTGCCAGCGGGCGTCGTCCATGCAGGCGAGACGTTCGAGCGACTCGATTCCGATGGCGCGCGCGTCACCGCGCATTTCGCGAGCGGCCGCGTAGAACACGCGGATCTGCTCGTCGGCGCGGATGGCGGGCGCTCCGGCGTGCGCGCGCAACTGCTGCCCGATTCGCAACCCACCTATGCGGGCTACGTTGCGTGGCGCGGGCTCGTCGACGAACATGACCTGCCCGATCAGGTACTTCGCGTGCTGCGCAACCGCTTTACGTTTCAGCAGGGTGACGCACATCTGTTCCTGACCTACCTGGTGCCAGGCCGCGACGGCACCGTCGAGCCCGGCAAACGGCGCGTGAACTGGGTGTGGTACCGGCGTCTGTCGTACGACAAGCTACCTGAACTGTTTCTTTCCCGGGACGGCACACAGCGAGACGGATCGCTGCCGCCCGGTGCAATGCGCGACGACTATCGGTCGGAACTCGTCGACGCGGCCCGCAACCTGCTCGCGCCGACGCTCGCCGCGCTCGTCGACGCAACGCACGCGCCGTTCGCACAGTCAATTCGGGATCTTGTCGTCGAGCGAATGGTGTTCGGCCGCGCGGTACTGCTGGGCGACGCGGCTTGCCTTGTCCGCCCACATACCGCGGCCGGCGTGGCAAAGGCGGCGGACAATGCGGTTGGACTCGCCGAAGCGATGCAGGCTTTCGCGCGCGGCACGGCGTTCGACGCCGCACTGTCGCGTTGGGAACGCGATCAGCAGAAGATCAACGCTTCGCTATCGGCGCTCGGTATTTCACTGGGCACGCGCATCATGGGATCGACGTGACCACCCAGATAGCGCCGAGGCAGTCGAACCACCGCGCATCACGTTGATGAGGAAATAGCGCTCCAGATCGGGCGCCGAACAACAACCTTCGGCAATGCGGCATACTTTGACGTTTTTGAAACCGCTCTTGCTAGCTGCTGCAAACTTTGTTGCGCGCCGAAAACGGGCAAAAAAAAGCGCCACGGAAACCGTGGCGCTAAAAAAGTTCTAGCCATTCCGAGGGCCGTGCTAGAACCTGAGAGACTGCGCGAAACACCGTTGCCGGTTAAACTCCTGAAACGATGTTTCGAAAACGTGAGACATTCTTTCCGTTTCCGCCCGACAAGTCAAGCGGTATTTGCACCGGCTCCTGCACTTTCCGGCAATGGTCATTTGAGAACTTTCCTAATAAACCAAGGGTGAACCCGTAAAATCCCATACGATGAACGATTCACCCACGGAACATGCATCTTTTGACAATCATCTTACGATACCAACAAAATTGAAATCGAGTTTCGGAAATAGAGAGAATTCCTCGTGTCGATATCTGTAACGCCTCCCGCACCCCGGGACCGTGAATCGGCGCCGGACGAGATCACCGCGCTTGCGCGCGGCCTCGCCGTGCTGCGCCGCATCGCGGCCGCCGACGCCCCCGTCAGCAACCGCGAGCTGACCGAATTGACGGGCATCCCGAAGCCGACCGTGTCGCGCATCACGGCGACGCTCGTCAGCGCCGGCTTCCTGTTCCAGCTGCCCGACAGCGAGCGCTTCGTGCTGACCGCGTCGGTGCTGGAGCTGAGCCACGGCTTCCTGCGCAACTTCGACATCCGCGCGCGCTCGCGGCCGTTCATGATCGAACTCGCCGAACGCACGTCGCTGTCGGTGCACCTCGCGGTGCGCGACCGGCTCGACATGGTCGCGATCGACGTGATCCGGCCGCGCTCGGCGGTGCTGGTCACGCGCCTCGAGATCGGCTCGCGGATGGACATCGCACGCACCGCGGTCGGCCGCGCGTATCTCGCGGCGCTGGAGGACGACGAGCGGCGCACGCTGCTCGACGCGCTGCGCGCGACGGCCGGCGACGATTGGCCGCACGTGTCGGCGCGCCTGAACCCCGGGCTCGAGGACGCGATGCGCGCAGGCCACGCGATCGCGATCGGCGAATGGCGCGAAGGGCTGAACGCGGTCGCGGCCGGCTTCGTCGGCCCGTCGGGCCAGCGCTACTCGGTGAACTGCGGCGGCGCATCGAGCCAGTGTTCGGCCGAATGGCTGCAGGAACACGTGGTGCCCGCGCTGCACGAATGCATCGCGAAAATCACCCGCGAGATCGGCGGCGCACCGGCCCGGCGCAGCGCCGCGTAATCGATCCGTCATCGTCCCGTCGCGTTATGTAACGACCGTAACCCGTTGAAAGATAGACCGCTGGACTGTAACGGGGACGGGACGTAGCATCATGCCCATCGTCGCGCCGCATTCGCGGTGCGCACCGCTCTTTCCCGCGCGGACCGCCAGGGCCGGACCGAGCCGGCCCTCGCGGCATCGCATGCCCACGCGCCGCTCCACCCCCGTTTTCCGGCACGCCGCGCCGTCTTCCTGACAGAACACGATGGACAACCAACAAAAGCCCACGCCCCCTTCGAAGGATCCCGCCTCCCCTGCCGCCCGTCGCCCGCGCCGCACGCTGGTGATCGGGACGCTCGCAGTCGTCATCGGCGGCCTGCTGTGGTGGCACCCGTGGAGCCGCACGCCGGCCGGCACGCAGGCCGCAGGCAGCGCGGCGTCCGGCGCGAGCGCCGGCGGCGGCCATCGCGGCCGCGGCGGCCCCGCCGCGATGGCGAACATTCCGCAGCCCGTGTCGGTCGCGACCGCGACGCAAGGCGAGATGCCGATCGTGCTGTCCGCGCTCGGCACCGTGACGCCGCTCGCGAACGTGACGGTCAAGACGCAGCTGTCGGGCTATCTGCAGTCGGTCGCCTTCCAGGAAGGCCAGCTCGTCAAGAAGGGCGACCTGCTCGCGCAGATCGACCCGCGTCCGTACCAGGTCGCGCTCGAAACCGCCGAAGGCACCTACGCCCGCGACGCGGCCCTGCTCGCGACGGCCCGCCTCGACCTGAAGCGCTACCAGACACTGCTGTCGCAGGACTCGATCGCGTCGCAGACGGTCGACACGCAGGCGTCGCTCGTCAAGCAATACGAAGGAACGGTGAAGACCGACCAGGCGGCGATCGATTCCGCGAAGCTGAACCTCACGTACGCACGCATCACGGCGCCGGTGTCGGGCCGCGTCGGCCTGCGCCAGGTCGATCCCGGCAACTACGTGACGGCGGGCGACACGAACGGGATCGTCGTGATCACGCAGATGCAGCCGATGAGCGTGATCTTCACGACGTCGGAAGACAACCTGTCGCAGATCCTCAAGCAGGTGAACGCGGGCAAGAAGCTGTCGGTCACCGCGTACAACCGCAACAACACGGTGCCGCTCGAGACGGGCTCGCTCGAAACGCTCGACAACCAGATCGACACGAGCACCGGCACGGTCAAGCTGCGCGCGACGTTCGATAACAAGGAAGGCCTGCTGTTCCCGAATCAGTTCGTGAACACGCGCCTGCTCGTCGACGTGCTGCGCAATGCGACGATCGTGCCGACGGCCGCCGTGCTCACGGGCTCGATCGGCCAGTTCGTGTACATCGTCAAACCCGACAACACGGTGACGGTGCGCAAGGTCACGATCGGCCCGGTCGACGGCGAACGCACCAGCATCGTCAGCGGCGTCGCGCTCGGCGAGCGCGTGGTCACCGACGGCTCCGACCGCTTGCGCGAAGGCGCGAAGATCACGATCCCGGCCGACAAGCCCAAAGGCGCGTCGGGCGCGCACCGCGCCGGCGCGGCGTCCGGTGCATCGGGTGCATCGGGTGCTTCGGGCGCATCGGGTGCGGCCGGCCACCGCGGCGGACACAAGCACGGCGCGTCGCAGGCCGCGGCCCCCGCGGCCCAGTAACGCGCGGGCCGCTCGATGAATCCATCCCGCCTCTTCATTCTCCGGCCGGTCGGCACCGCCCTCCTGATGGCGGCGATCATGCTGGCCGGCCTCGTCGCGCTGCGCTTCCTGCCGCTCGCCGCGCTGCCGGAAGTCGACTACCCGACGATCCAGGTCCAGACCTTCTATCCGGGCGCGAGCCCGGAGGTGATGACGTCGTCGGTCACCGCGCCGCTCGAGCGGCAATTCGGGCAGATGCCGTCGCTGAACCAGATGTCGTCGCAAAGCTCGGCCGGCGCGTCGGTGATCACGCTGCAGTTCTCGCTCGACCTGCCGCTCGACATCGCCGAGCAGGAAGTCCAGGCCGCGATCAACGCGGCCGGCAACCTGCTGCCGTCCGACCTCCCGGCCCCGCCGATCTACGCGAAGGTCAACCCGGCCGACGCGCCGGTGCTGACGCTCGCCATCACGTCGAAAACCTTGCCGCTCACGCAGGTGCAGGACCTGACCGATACGCGCCTCGCGATGAAGATCTCGCAGATCGCCGGCGTCGGCCTCGTCAGCCTGTCGGGCGGCAACCGGCCGGCCGTGCGGATCCAGGCGAACCCGACCGCGCTCGCGCAGTACGGGATGAACCTCGACGACCTGCGCACGACGATCTCGAACCTGAACGTGAACACGCCGAAGGGCAACTTCGACGGCCCGACGCGCGCGTACACGATCAACGCCAACGACCAGCTCACCAGCGCCGACCAGTACAACTCCGCGGTCGTCGCGTACAAGAGCGGCCGCCCGGTGATGCTGACCGACGTCGCGAAGGTGGTCGCCGGCTCGGAGAACACCAAGCTCGGCGCATGGGTGAACGCGGAGCCGGCGATCATCCTGAACGTGCAGCGCCAGCCGGGCGCGAACGTGATCGCGACCGTCGACGCGATCAAGGCGCAGCTGCCGAAGCTGCAGGAAACGCTGCCCGCGGCGCTCGACGTGCAGGTCGTCACCGACCGCACGACGATGATCCGCGCCGCCGTGCGCGACGTGCAGTTCGAGCTGCTGCTCGCGGTCGTGCTGGTCGTGCTGGTGATGTACCTGTTCCTCGCGAACGTCTACGCGACGATCATCCCGAGCCTGTCGGTGCCGCTGTCGCTGATCGGCACGCTCGCGGTGATGTACATGGCCGGCTTCTCGCTGAACAACCTGTCGCTGATGGCGCTCACCATCGCGACCGGCTTCGTCGTCGACGACGCGATCGTGATGATCGAGAACATCGCACGCTACGTCGAGGAAGGCCACACCGGCCTCGAGGCCGCGCTGAAGGGGTCGAGGCAGATCGGCTTCACGATCATCTCGCTGACGGTGTCGCTGATCGCGGTGCTGATCCCGCTGCTGTTCATGGGCGACGTGGTCGGCCGCCTGTTCCACGAATTCGCGATCACGCTCGCGGTGACGATCGTCATCTCGGCAATCGTGTCGCTCACGCTCGTGCCGATGATGTGCGCGAAGCTGCTGCGCCATTCGCCGCCGCCGGAAAGCCACCGCTTCGAGGCGCGCGTGCACCGCGTGATCGATGCGGTGATCGCGCGCTACGGGGTCGCGCTCGAATGGGTGCTGAACCGCCAGGGCTCGACGCTCGTCGTCGCGCTGCTCACGCTCGCGCTGACCGCCCTGCTCTACGTGTACATACCGAAGGGCTTCTTCCCCGCGCAGGATACCGGCGTGATCCAGGCGATCACCCAGGCGCCGCAGTCGATTTCCTACGGCGCGATGGCCGAACGTCAGCAGGCGCTCGCGGCCGAGATCCTGAAGGATCCGAACGTCGAAAGCCTCACGTCGTTCATCGGCGTCGACGGCAGCAACATCACGCTGAACAGCGGCCGGATGCTGATCAACCTGAAGGCGCGCGACCACCGCTCCGAGTCGTCCGCGCAGATCATCCGCGACCTGCAGCAGCGCGTCGCGAACGTGACCGGCATCACGCTGTTCATGCAGTCGGTGCAGGATCTGACGATCGACTCGACCGTGAGCCCGACGCAGTACCAGTTCATGCTGACGAGCCCGAACCCCGACGAGTTCGCGACCTGGGTGCCGAAGCTCGTCACGCGGCTGCAGAAGGAGCCGTCGCTCGCCGACGTCGCGACCGACCTGCAGAGCAACGGCCAGTCGGTGTACATCGAGATCGACCGCGCCAGCGCCGCGCGCTTCGGCATCACGCCGGCGACCGTCGACAACGCGCTGTACGACGCGTTCGGCCAGCGCATCGTGTCGACGATCTTCACGCAGTCGAACCAGTACCGCGTGATTCTCGAGTCGGAGCCGAAGGAGCAGCATTACGCCGAATCGCTGAACGACATCTACCTGCCGTCCGCCGGCGGCGGCCAGGTGCCGCTGTCGTCGATCGCGTCGTTCCATGAACGGCCGTCGCCGCTGCTGATCGCGCACCTGTCGCAGTTCCCGTCGACGACGATCTCGTTCAACCTCGCCCCGGGCGCGTCGCTCGGCGAGGCCGTGAAGGCGATCGGCGCGGCCGAGAAGGACATCGGCCTGCCCGGCTCGTTCCAGACGCGCTTCCAGGGCGCGGCGCTCGCGTTCCAGGCGTCGCTGTCGAACCAGCTGTTCCTGATCCTCGCGGCGGTCATCACGATGTACATCGTGCTCGGCGTGCTGTACGAGAGCTACATCCACCCGATCACGATTCTGTCGACGCTGCCGTCGGCCGGCGTCGGCGCGCTGCTCGCGCTGATGATCACCGGGCACGACCTCGACATCATCGGGATCATCGGGATCGTGCTGCTGATCGGCATCGTGAAGAAGAACGCGATCATGATGATCGACTTCGCGCTCGAGGCCGAACGGGTCGAGGGCAAGCCGCCGCGCGAGGCGATCTACCAGGCGTGCCTGCTGCGCTTCCGGCCGATCCTGATGACGACGCTCGCCGCGCTGCTCGGCGCGGTGCCACTGATCGTCGGCGCGGGCGCCGGCTCCGAGCTGCGCCAGCCGCTCGGGATCGCGATCGCCGGCGGCCTGATCGTGTCGCAGGTGCTGACGCTGTTCACGACGCCGGTGATCTATCTCGGCTTCGACAGCCTCGCGCGCCGCGCGCGCGGCTGGTTCGAGCGGTACGGCCCCGGCGCCGACGCCGGCAAGCGCACGGATGTGTAAGCAATGAACCTGTCGCGCCCCTTCATCACCCGCCCCGTCGCGACGACGCTGCTCGCGCTCGGCGTCGCGCTCGCCGGCCTGTTCGCGTTCATCAAGCTGCCGGTGTCGCCGCTGCCGCAGGTCGACTTCCCGACCATCTCGGTGCAGGCGTCGCTGCCCGGCGCGAGCCCCGAGACCGTCGCGACCAGCGTGACGAGCCCGCTCGAGCGGCACCTGGGCTCGATCGCCGACGTCAGCGAGATGACGTCGACCAGCACGGTCGGCAACGCGCGGATCATCCTGCAGTTCGGGCTGAACCGCGACATCGACGGCGCCGCGCGCGACGTGCAGGCCGCGATCAACGCGGCGCGCGCCGACCTGCCCGCCTCGCTGAAGAGCAACCCGACGTACCGCAAGGTCAACCCGGCCGACTCGCCGATCATGATCGTGTCGCTGACGTCGGAGACTTCGTCGCCCGCGAAGCTGTACGACGCCGCGTCGACGGTGCTGCAGCAGTCGCTGTCGCAGATCGACGGGATCGGCCAGGTGTCGGTGAGCGGTTCCGCGAATCCGGCCGTGCGCGTCGAGCTCGAACCGCATGCGCTGTTCCACTACGGAATCGGCCTCGAGGACGTGCGGGCCGCGCTCGCGTCCGCGAACGCGAACAGCCCGAAGGGCGCGATCGAATTCGGCCCGAAGCACTACCAGCTCTATACGAACGACCAGGCGTCGCATGCGTCGCAGTACAGCGACCTGGTCGTCGCGTACCGCAACGGCGCGGCCGTGCGGCTGTCCGACCTGTCCGAGGTCGTCGACTCGGTCGAGGACCTGCGCAACCTCGGCCTGTCGAACGGCAAGCGCGCGGTGCTCGTGATCCTCTACCGCTCGCCCGGCGCGAACATCATCGAGACGATCGATCGCGTGCGCACGGCGCTGCCGCAGCTCACCGCGTCGCTGCCGGCCGACATCACGGTGACGCCGGTGCTCGACCGTTCGACGACGATCCGCGCGTCGCTGAAGGACACCGAGCACACGCTGCTGATCGCGATCAGCCTGGTCGTGATGGTCGTGTTCCTGTTTCTGCGCAACTGGCGCGCGACGCTGATTCCGAGCGTCGCGGTGCCGATCTCGATCATCGGCACGTTCGGCGCGATGTACCTGCTCGGCTTCTCGATCGACAATCTGTCGCTGATGGCGCTGATCGTCGCGACCGGCTTCGTGGTCGACGATGCGATCGTCGTGCTCGAGAACATCACGCGTCACATCGAGAACGGCAAGCCGCGGCTGCAGGCCGCGTTCGACGGCGCGCGCGAGGTCGGCTTCACGGTGCTGTCGATGAGCATCTCGCTCGTCGCGGTGTTCCTGCCGATCCTGCTGATGGGCGGCATCGTCGGGCGCCTGTTCCGCGAATTCGCGCTGACGCTGTCGCTCGCGATCGCGGTATCGCTCGCGGTGTCGCTGACGGTCACGCCGATGATGTGCGCGCGGCTGCTGCGCGAGCCGCACGACGCGCACGAGGAAGGCCGCCTCGGCCGGTTCCTGGAGCGGTTCTTCACGCGGATGCAGCGCGGCTACGAGCGCTCGCTGTCGTGGGCGCTGCGCCGCCCGCTGCTGGTCCTGCTGATCCTGTTCGCGACGATCGGGCTGAATGTCTATCTGTACATCATCGTGCCGAAGGGCTTCTTTCCGCAGCAGGACACCGGGCTGATGATCGGCGGCATTCGGGCCGACCAGTCCACGTCGTTCCAGGCGATGAAGCAGAAGTTCACCGAGATGATGCGGATCGTGCAGAGCAACCCGAACGTGCAGAGCGCCGCGGGCTTTACCGGCGGCACGCAGACCAATTCGGGCTTCATGTTCGTCACGCTGAAGGATCGCACCGAGCGCAAGCTGTCGGCCGACCAGGTGATCCAGCAACTGCGCAGGCCGCTGGCGGATGTCGCCGGCGCGAGCACGTTCCTGCAGGCGGCGCAGGACATCCGCGTCGGCGGCCGGCAGAGCAACGCGCAATACCAGTTCACGCTGCTCGGCGATTCGAGCGCCGACCTGTACAAGTGGGGGCCGCTGCTGACCGAGGCGCTGCAGAAGCGCTCAGAGCTGACCGACGTCAACTCCGACCAGCAGCAAGGCGGCCTCGAGGCGATGGTGACGATCGACCGCGCGACCGCCGCGCGGCTCGGCATCAAGCCCGCGCAGATCGACAACACGCTGTACGACGCGTTCGGCCAGCGCCAGGTCTCGACGATCTACAACCCGCTGAACCAGTACCACGTCGTGATGGAAGTCGCGCCGAAATACTGGCAGAGCCCGCAAATGCTGAACGAAGTGTGGATCAGCACGTCGGGCGGCAGCGCGAACGGCTCGCAGTCGACCAACGCGGCGGCCGGCACCTTCGTCGCGACCTCGGCCGGCACGTCGAGCGCCGGCACGGCCGCCACCAGCGCCGCGGCGATCGCGTCCGATTCCGCGCGCAACCAAGCGTTGAACTCGATCGCGTCGAGCGGCAAGTCGAGTGCGTCGTCGGGCGCGGCGGTGTCGACGTCGAAGTCGACGATGATCCCGCTGTCCGCGATCGCGACCTTCGGCCCGAGCACGACGCCGTTGTCGGTCAACCACCAGGGCCTCTTCGTCGCGACGACGATCTCGTTCAACCTGCCGCCGGGCGTGTCGCTGTCGCAGGCGACCCAGGTGATCTACCAGACGATGGCGCAGATCGGCGTGCCGCCGACGATCGTCGGCAGCTTCCAGGGCACCGCGCAGGCGTTCCAGCAATCGCTGAACAACCAGCCGATCCTGATCCTCGCGGCGCTGCTGGCCGTCTACATCGTGCTCGGGATCCTGTACGAGAGCTACATCCACCCGATCACGATCCTGTCGACGCTGCCGTCGGCCGGCGTGGGCGCGCTGCTCGCGCTGCTGCTGTTCAAGACGGAATTCAGCATCATCGCGCTGATCGGCGTGATCCTGCTGATCGGCATTGTGAAGAAGAACGCGATCATGATGGTCGATTTCGCGATCGACCAGACGCGCAACGGCAACAAGTCGTCGTACGATGCGATCCACGAGGCGTGCCTGCTGCGCTTCCGGCCGATCATGATGACGACGATGGCGGCGCTCCTCGGCGCGCTGCCGCTCGCGTTCGGCCACGGCGACGGCGCCGAGCTGCGCGCGCCGCTCGGGATCGCGATCGCCGGCGGCCTGATCATGTCGCAGGTGCTGACGCTCTATACGACGCCGGTCGTCTATCTGTACATGGACCGGCTGCGCGTGTGGGGCGAGAAGCGCCGCAACCGCCGCGGCAATTCGGGCGGGCCGGCGGTGGCTGGGGAGTAGCGTGTAGCGGGACGCGGCCGTACGCGGAGTGACGGAGCCTGCGGCACCGCTCCGCTCCGTATCGGTAGCGTACGGCTGCCCGCGCGCGACCGCTGCAGGAATCGCAAGCCCGCGGGCAAGCGCGGGCACCCGATAGCGCGACGCGCCGTCATCCATGTCGTGCGAGGTCGTACAGATCCTGCGCGTTGCGCGCATAGCGGCGCGGCGCCATCCCCGACCAGCGATGGAATGCGCGCGCGAACGCCTTTTCCGACGTGTAGCCGACCCGCTCGGCGATCTCGATCAGCCGCAGCTTGCCGTGCGCGAGCTCGCCGCTCGCCAGGTACATCCGGTAGGCGGTCAGGTGACCGATCGGCGTCTCGCCGACCAGTTCGGCGAAACGCGCGCAAAAGCGCGAGCGCGACATGCCGGCCTCGGCCGCGAGACTCGCGAGCTGCCAGTCGCGGCGCGGGTCGCGGTGCATCAGCGCCATCGCGCGGCCGATCTGCGCATCGGTCAGGCCGCGCAGCCAGCCCGTGTGATTCGCCGACGACTGCAGGTGCGCACGCAACAGCTGCACGAACAGCACGTCGGCCAGACGCGTCGCGGCCACGGCCCAGCCGGGCTGGCACGCCATCGATTCCTCGATGAAGCTCTGCAGCGTGCTCGCGAGCCACGGCGCGACGGCCGCGTCGTTCGCGCGGACGTGAATCAGCGGCGGCAGCACGGAGAACAGCGGGCTGCGCACGATGTCGCGATAAATGACGATCCCGGTATAGAGGTCGCTCGTCGCGCCGCCGCCGCCCGCGACGAATTCGAGCGGCGTGTCGAAGCGCGGCCGGATGCCCTTGTCCGCCATCAGCGTATCGAACAGCACCGGCGGCTCGTCGAGCGACGATGCCATCACGTGTTCGTCGCCGTGCGGCAGCAGCACGAAGTCGCCCGGCTCGACGTGTACGGGCGCGGCTCCCGCAACCGCCAGGAAGAACGGGCTGCCGGCACAGGTGCGAAACGGTGCGCCCGCGACGGCCGGCTTGCGGATCGCCCACGGCGCACTCAGCGTGAAGCGCCCGGTGACGACCGCATCGGCCCGCAGGTCGGTCAGCACGTCGCTGAGAAGATCGGTCGTCATTGTCGGAGTCTCCGTGGTGCGCGCCGCCCGCTCAGAAGCGCTGCTGGATGCCCGCCATCACGCCGACCTGGTTCTGGCCGGCGCCGACGGTGCCGCCGGCCGCCACCGCCGACGTGCCGAGTGCGCTGTTCGTCATGTAGGCGACGGACGTATAGACCATCGTACGCTTCGACAGGCTGTAGTTCGCCCGCGCGACGAACAGGTTCGAGTCGAAGCGGCCGCGCAGCAGGTAGCGCAGCGCCTGTGCGTCGAATGATAGCGCCGGCGTTGCCTGGACCGTGCCGCCCGCGAAGAAGATGTCCGACTGGCTGTGCGCCGCGGCCGCCGTGTTGCGGCGGATCCAGCCCGCGCCGAGTTTCGCGATGCCGAATTTCACGTACGCGTCGACGATCGTGCGCGTGTCCGTATAGCCGGGGCTCGACAGCGGCGCCGACGCGCCCGCGCCGCCGTGCATCACGTCATACGAGGCGGCCGCGCCGAACTGCGGCGCGTCGTACGCCACCATCATCGTGTACTGGCGACAGGCGACCGGGTCGCCCGCCACGTTGCCCGCGCAATGGGTCGCCGACGGGCCGGCCGGGCCCGCGTCGTCGCGCCCGGTGCTGTAGGTGCCGCCGAGCGTCACGCCGCCGAAGCGGCCGAGATATCCGAGCGCGTTGTCGCTGCGCGCGTTCGGCAGGTAGCTGTCGAAGCTCGCCATCGAATGGATCGACGGACCGATCACGTCGGCGTTGAGCAGCACCCGCATCGACATGTTCATCTGCCGCCCCAGCGTGAGCGCGCCGTACGGCGACTCGATGCCGACGTTCGCCTGCCTGCCGAACAGGCGCCCGCCGTAGTTCAGCGTCCCCGAGTTCGGCGCGAAGCCGTTCTCGAGCACGAAGAACGCGCGATAGCCGCCGCCGAGATCCTCGACGCCGCGCAACCCGAAGCGCGACGGCACTTCACCGGTCAGCGACGGCATGCCGGCGACTGCGCCGCCCCCCGCCGCGTTGTTGTAGTACTGAATTCCCGTGTCGACGATGCCGTACAGCGTCACGCTGCTCTGCGCGTGCGCGCCCGGCGACGCGGCGGCGGCCGCGAACGAAACGGCCGTCGCGGCCGTGCGGAAGGTTTTCATGGAAGTCTCCAGACCAGTCGTGTAGTTATGCTTGATATCGACCTGCGACGCACCGGGCGCGGCAGGTCTTGTGGGGAACGCTGGGATCGCTCAGGTCGCGAGGGGCGTGGCGAACGGCATCGAGCGCGGCCGTTCGCCGGTCGCGCGCCAGATCGCATCGGCGATGGCCGGCGCGACGGGCGGCAGCGCGACTTCGCCGCAGCCTTGCGGATCACGATCGCTGTCGACGACCACGGCGTCGATCGTCGGCATCGCGGCCAGACCGAGCAGCGGATAGTCGGCGAAATTGCGCTGCACGACCGCGCCGTGCTCGAACGTGATCTCGCTCCTGAACGTATTGGTCAGCGCGAAACCGACACCGCCTTCGACCATCTCGCGAATCAGCAGCGGATTGATCGCGCGGCCGCAGTCGATCCCGCACACGATCCGCTCGAGCTTCACCTGGCCGCCCGTCACCCGCACGTCGGCGATCGCCGCGACGTAGGTGCGGAACGCGCCGCCGCGCCCCGTGTACAGCGAATACGCGACGCCGCGCGACACGCCGGCCGGCGCGCGGCCGAACCAGTTCGCGCGCGCGGCCGTCGCGTCGAGCACGCGCAGCGCGAGCGGGTCGTGCTTCAGCAATGCACGCCGGTATCGCACGGGGTCGGCACGTACGGTGTGCGCGAGCTCGTTCACGAAACTCTCGAGGAAAAACACCGTCGACGTGCTGCCGACGCTGCGCATGAAGCTGACCGGAATCGGCTGCATCACCGTGACCGAATCGACCAGCAGGTTCGGCACGTCGTAGCAAAGGTCGTACAGGCCGTCGAGCATCGTCTCGTCCCAGCCGCCCGCCTGCTCGTAACGGTCGCGCTTGATCGCCGCATACAGCGAGTGGCCGGCGACGCGCGCATGCAGCGCGACGGGCAGCCCGTCGTGGCCGAGCGCCGCGCGCAACCGCGCGGACGCGCACGGCCGATAGAAGCCGTGACGGATGTCGTCCTCGCGCGAGCGGATCACCTTCACGGGCCGCCCGACCGCCTTCGACGCGACGGCCGCATGCACGACGAAATCCGGCACGTACTTGCGGCCGAAGCTGCCGCCGAGAAACGTCGTGTTGACGATCACGCGCTCGGCCGGCACGTTGAACAGCGCCGACAGCGTCCAGCGCACCTTGTCCTGCCCCTGGATCGGCCCCCACACCTCGATCTCGCCCGGCCGCACGTGCACGGTCGCGTTGACGGGTTCCATCGTCGCGTGAACGATGTACGGCGTGTGGTAGTCGGCTTCGACGATCGTGCCGGCCTCGGCGAGCCGGCGCGCGGGCTCGCCGATCGTCGTCGCGACCACCGCGTGCTCGGCCTGCAGCGCGCCCTTGCGCTGCGCGAGGATCGTCGCGCTGTCGAACGCCGGTGTCGTGCCCGCGTCCCACACGATGTCCGCCGCGTCGCACGCCTTCTTCGCCTGCCAGTAGGTGGGCGCGACGACGATCACCGCATCCTTCGCGATCACGACGTCGACGACGCCCGGCATCGCGCGCAGCGCGTCGCGGTTCTTCACGGCCGTCGGCCGGCCGTTCAGCGTCGGCGCCATCGTCAGCGCGCCGACCAGCATGTCGGGCACCTGCACGTCGATACCGAAGATCGCGCTGCCGTCGACCTTTGCGGGCACGTCGAGCTTGTGCAGCGAACGCCCGATCAACGTGTGCGCGGACGGCGGCTTCAGGCGCGGCTGCGGATCGGGCGGCAGCTTCGCGGCGGCGTCGACGAGCGCGCCATACGACAGCGACCGGCCGCTCGGCGCATGGATCACGCGGCCGTCGCGCGTCACGCACTGCGTGTCGCGCACGCCGAGCCGCGCGGCACCGGCCCGCAGGAACGCCGAGCGCGCCTGCGCGCCCGCGATGCGCAGCCGCGTGTAGAACATCGTCGCCGACATCGACGCGCCGACGAACTGCTGTGGCGCCTCGTTCGCGGCGTCGATCCGGTACGCATCGCGCCCCGTGACGAACTCGACCGTCACGCTGCGCCAGTCGGCATCCATCTCGTCGGCGAGCACCTGCGGCAGCCCCGTGTAGACGCCCTGCCCGACTT
The DNA here is from genome assembly GCF_000203915.1 of Burkholderia ambifaria AMMD. Taxonomy (NCBI): domain Bacteria; kingdom Pseudomonadati; phylum Pseudomonadota; class Betaproteobacteria; order Burkholderiales; family Burkholderiaceae; genus Burkholderia; species Burkholderia ambifaria. The sequence goes on along the minus strand of NC_008390.1, from coordinate 1,168,586 downwards.
CCGCCTGCGACAGGCCGATGATCGTCCTGCCATCGGCGTCGATGCGCACCCAGTCGTTGATCTCGCGAAAGCGCGCGCCGTCGCCGGCCGCATGCACGACGTCGCCGATCGCGAGCGGCAGCAGCAGGCTACCCGCCAGCGCGACGCCGCCTTTCAGGAACACGCGCCGGGACGCGTTCGGCGCATGCCGCGCCCGCCCCGCGTCAGCCGGCCGCGACATGGATCGCCTCACGAATGCGTTGATAGGTCGCGCAGCGGCACAGGTTCGTGACGGCCTGGTCGATCTGCGCGTCGGTCGGCTTGCGATGCCGCGCGAGCAGCGCGGCGGTGGCCATCACCATCCCGGACTGGCAGTAGCCGCACTGCGGCACGTCCTTCTCGATCCACGCGCGCTGCACCGGGTGCGAGCGATCGTGCGACAGCCCTTCGATCGTCGTGACCGAGCGGCCCGCGACGCTCGCGGCCGGCAGCACGCATGAGCGCGCGGCTTCGCCGTCGAGATGGACGGTGCAGGCGCCGCAGGCACCGATGCCGCAGCCGTATTTGGTGCCGGTGAGGCGGGCCGAGTCGCGAATGACCCACAGCAGCGGCGTATCGGGATCGCCGTCGAAATCGAACGGCTGGCCGTTCAGCGTGAAGCGCATCGTCTGTCTCCCTGTCGCGCATCGCCGGTGCGTCATCCGGCGGATGGCGGCGATGCTTGACAGAGATTCTTGGCGGCGCAAAAAGCCGCGCCAATGACCTTGGCTCCCGAAAAAGTAGCCGATCGTCCAGATCGTTTCAGCCGACGATTCACGCGCGGCCGCCGGGGCGCCGGGGCCGCCGACAACGAGGCTGCCGCGTTCGCCCGGGGTCGGGCTTGCACGCCGGCGGCGATCGACTATCGTGTGTCCATGCCCACCCTCGCGCCCGTTCCCGGGAGCCCGCCATGAACGTCCAGCTCAACCATACGATCGTCTGGTGCCGCGACAAGCACGCGTCGAGCCGCTTTCTCACCGAGCTTCTGGAGTTGCCGGCGGCGACGCCGTTCGGCCCGATGCTGGTCGTTCCGCTCGAGAACGGCGTGTCGCTCGATTTTTATGAAAAGGACGGAGAGATCGCGTCCCAGCACTACGCATTCCTGACCGACGAGGCCGGCTTCGATCGCGTGTACGCGCGCATTCGCGAGCGCGGACTGCCGCACTGGGCCGATCCGGCGAAGCGGCAGCCCGGTGAGATCTACCGCCATCACGGCGGGCGTGGCGTGTATTTCGACGATCCGGACGGTCACTTCCTCGAAGTGATGACGCAGCCGTACGTGCTGAACGGATAACGGGACGCGTCGGCCGGCGTGGTACCGGCCGACGGGGTAAGACAGGCGGCGCCCTCGGTCAGGACGCCGCCCCGGCGCGGTTGGCGCGGTTGGCGCGGTTGGCGCGGTTGGCGCGGTTGACGCGGTTGACGCGGTTGACGCGGTCGGCGCGGTCGGCGCGGTCGGCGCGGTCGGCGTTACTCGGCCGCGGTGGCCGTCTTGCGCGGACGACGCGCGCGGGGAGCCGTCTTGCGGGCCGGTTTCTTCGGCTTTGCGGCGACGGTTTCGCCAGCCGCCTCGCCGGTCGATTCGGCAGCCGGTGCCGCTTCGTGCGCCGGCTGCGCGGCAGCCGCCGGAGCGCCGTACTCGCCAGCCGTCGGCGCCGCGACGTGCCGTTCCTCACGATGCTCCATGTCGCGATGCGTCGCTTCGGCAGGCATGCCTTGCGCGTGCTTGTCGCCACCATGCTTCGCACCGCCGTGCGCGGCCTCGTCCGGCTTCGCCGCCGCCTGACGGCCGGCACCCTTTGCCTCGCCGCCCTTTGCTTCGCCGCCCTTCTTGGCGCCGGTCTTCTTCGCCGCGCTCTTGCGCGCGCGCTTGCGGCCGTCCTTCGCTTCACCGTGCGTGTCGGCCACTTCAGTCGCTTCGGTCACTACAGTCGCTTCGGCCGTCGCTGCCGGCACGAGCGCCACTTCATCCGTGACATCGACGACGGCCGCCTCTTGCGCGTCGGCGTGCACGCTTTCCTGCACGGCTGCTTCCGCCCGCTGCCCGCGACGCCGCGACTGGCGCTCGGCCGGTGCTGCCGCTTCCGCATGACGCCCGCCGTGACCGTGATGCGCGCCGTGACCATGGTGCGCGCCGCCCGTATCACGCGCCGCCGCCTGCTCCGCCACGGACGACTGGCGCGGCCGCGACACGAACGCGCCCGACTTGTCGTCGCGCCCCACTTCGAGCAGCCCGCGCGCCTGCGCTTCGTCCAGCAGGTTGCCGAACGCGCGGAAGCCGTAATACGACTCGTTGAAGTCCGGCTTGCGGCGCTTGATCGCGCTCTTGAGCACCGACGCCCAGATCTTGCCGACGTCGTCGCGCTCCGAGGCCAACGCATCGAACGTCTCGACCGCGAGCGCGATCGCCTCGCTGCGGCGCGCTTCCAGCTCCGGCTTGCGCGACGGTTCGTCCGGCCGCTTCGCGCCGCCGTTACCGGCGTGCTGCTGTTCGCGCTTCGCCTGCGCGCGCTGCTGCTCGCGCACCAGATCGTCGTAGAAAATGAATTCGTCGCAGTTCGCGACCAGCAGGTCCGACGTCGACTTCTTCACGCCGACCCCGATCACCTTCTTCGCGTTCTCGCGCAGCTTCGACACGAGCGGCGAAAAATCCGAGTCGCCGCTGATGATCACGAACGTGTCGACGTGCGACTTCGTGTAGCAGAGATCGAGCGCGTCCACGACGAGCCGGATGTCGGCCGAGTTCTTGCCCGACTGGCGCACGTGCGGAATCTCGATCAGCTCGAAGCTCGCCTCGTGCATCGACGCCTTGAAGCCCTTGTAGCGCTCCCAGTCGCAATATGCCTTCTTCACGACGATGCTGCCCTTCAGCAGCAGCCGCTCCAGCACGGGCTGGATGTCGAATTTCTCGTACTTCGCGTCGCGCACGCCGAGCGCGACGTTCTCGAAGTCGCAGAACACGGCCATGCTGACGTTGTCCAGGGGTAATGCCATGTGTACTCCAACCGGTTGGTCGCCGCGTTGCTTGCGTCGCGGCGAAAAATGCATCGCGCACATGATAGCCGGTCAGCGGGTCGATTCCGCAATCGCTGCGCACGACAGCACGCCGACGGTGCCTCGGCCGACCGCGCCGGCAAGCCTCGAGCGGTGCGTCCCTCATTACCTGCACGCCGCCGGCCCAAATCGACATACACTTGAGTATCGGTCGTCCGTCCCTATCTGGGAGGATGACGCATCGTGCAAGGAGCGGTTTCATGACGACGAAGGTACTGCTGATTGGCGCGACCGGCCGCACGGGCCAGGCCTGCGCGGATCTGCTGCTCAAGCAGTCGGAATTCGAGGTGACTGCGCTGGTGCGCCGGCACGGCTATGCGCTGCCGGGCGCGAAGGTCGTCGAGGCCGATCTGACGGGCGATTTCTCGCACGCATTCCAGGGCATCACGCACGTGATCTACGCGGCCGGTTCGGCCGAATCGGAAGGCGCCGCCGAAGAGGAGCAGATCGACCGCGACGCGGTCGCGCGCGCGGCCGAGCATGCGCTCGCCTACAACGTGCAGAAGCTGGTCGTGATCAGTTCGCTGACCGCGTACTGGCCGGAGCGCAGCGGCGACGCGCTGCGCCACTACTCGCAGATGAAGCGCGAAGGCGACGAGCGCGTGATCGCGTCGGGCATCGACTACGTGATCCTGCGCCCCGGCCCGCTGTCGGACAGCCCGGGCGTCGGCAAGATCGCGCTGACCGAGGAGCCGCTCAACGCAGCGCCGCCGGTGTCGCGCCAGGATGTCGCATGGGCCGCGATCGAGGCGATCAAGCTCGGCATTTCGCGCAAGGTCATCGGCTTCGTCGGCGGCGGCGTGCCGATCGAACAGGCATTGCGCGCTTAACCGGACATCCGGTACGTCCGGCACGCCCGCGCCGCCACCCGGCGGCGCGTTCCATCGTGCTTGCGGCCCGCACAGCGGGCCGCTTTACCACCCGCTCACCCCCTGCGGCTTACTGCTTCGGATGCGCGTCGGCCCACGCCTTGACCGCGGCGAGCGTGTTCTCCACGTGCTTGTCGGGTGACAGGCTCGTGTACTCGTACAGCACCTTCCCTTCCGGCGAAATCACGTAGGACACACGGTTCGCGCGATCGAGCGCCGGCAGCTTCGCGTCATATTCGCGGATGATCTTCGCGTCCGGATCGGCCGCGACGGGGAACTTGCTGCGGCACTCGCTCACCGAGAACTTGGTCAGCGTGTCGATGTTGTCGGCGGAGACTCCAATCACCGTTGCACCGTAAGCTTTGTAACGATCGACCGCATCCGCGAACGCATGCGCCTCGATGGTGCAACCCTTCGTGAACGCGGCCGGGTAGAAATACAGCACGACCGGCCCGTGCTTCAGCGCATCGGCGAGCGCGTACGTGTAAGTTTTGCCGCCCAGCGACGCCTGCGTCGTGAAGTCGGGGGCCGTTGCGCCCGGTTTCAGTTGCGCCTGCGCGACCAGCGCATGACCGGCCAGCAGCAGCGCCGCCGCGGCGCCCACCAATAGTTTTCGCTTCATCTGTGTCCTCATTTCTTATACAGTCAGCCTCGATGTGGGCCATGCGGCGTTCGCCCGTCGAACGCCGCATGCACGACCCGGTCCGGCGGCAGCGCGAGCCGCTGCCGGCCGGCCGGTTAAAGATTCCGCGCAACCTGCCGTTATTCCTTCCGGACAACCGGTTCCAGCCCTTCACGTCAGCGAGAAACATGGAAGCCAACAGGAAACAGACGCCACGCAAGGGCTCCTGGCGCAATGCCTTGCATACGCTGCGCCGCTTCGCCTGGTCGGGCGGCGCGCTGATGCCTGCGCGCGCCGGCGCGCCGCGCCGCGACGACACCGTGCGCAACTGGCTGGAACAGACGGTCGGCACGGTGGATTTCCTCGCCCATGTCGACCGCGAGCTGCGCTTTCTGTACGTATCCGACGCGAGCCTGCGTTTCATCGGTTATCACCGCGACTACCTGCACACGCTGACGCTGCGCGACCTGATCGCGGAACAGGATACCGCGACGCTCGAAGGCCTGCTCGCACGTGCCGCGCGTTCCGGCCAGGTCGAGAAAGCGACGATCTGCATCGTCAAGTCGCTCACCTACCCGCTCGACGTCGAGATCCGCGCGTTCAAGAGCCGTCACCACGGCGTCGACGGCTTCGCGATCGCGGCGTTCGACGTGACGGCCTGGCGTGCGCTCGAAGCCCGCCTGACGTACGAGATGCACCACGATCCGATGACGGGGCTCGACAACCTGTCCGCGCTCGTGCCCGCGCTGATGCGCGCGCAGCAGGCGGCCGACGAGAGCGGCACATGCGCGGCGCTGCTGCTGCTCGACCTCGACGACTACCAGCGCATCAACCGCGCGCTCGGCTACGACGCCGGCGACACGCTGCTGCGCGACACCGCGCAGCGGCTGCGGGCGCTCGTCGCACCGGGCGAGCAGCTCGCGCGCGTTGCGAGCGACAAGTTCGCGGTGGTGTTGACCGCGCCGAACCGCGCGCGCGCGAGCGACGCCGCGGACGCGCTCGCGCGCCGGCTGCAGGCCGCGGTGCGCGAACCTTACGTGTTTCAGGGGCAGACCGTGCACTTGTCCGCGAGCATCGGCATCGCGCTATACCCGGACGAACGCGCGGCGCCCCATCGCGCGCAGCACCACAGCCCGCTGCTGCGCCGCGCCGACCACGCGCTCGCGCAGGCGAAGGCGTCGGGCGGCAATGCGCTCGCGTTTCACGAGCCGGTCGACGACCCGGCCGACGCGGAGCGGCTCAAGCTCGAGGCCGACCTGTACGACGGCGTGCGCAACGGCGAGTTCTCGCTCCACTTCCAGCCGATCACGCGCAGCCAGTCGGGCGCGGTGGACGGCGTCGAGGCGCTGATCCGCTGGCGACATCCGGTGCACGGCCTCGTGCCGCCGGCCACCTTCATTCCGCTCGCCGAGTCGATCGGCCTGATCAACTATCTCGGCAACTGGGTGCTCAAGGCCGCGTGCATGCAACTCGTCGCGTGGGACCGCCAGGGGCTCGCGCTGCAGTATGTGGCGGTCAACGTGTCGCCGCAGCAGTTTCGCGACCCGCGCTTCACGCAGAGCGTGCGCGAGGCGATCGCGCTGACGGGCATCGACCCGCGCCGCATCGTGCTCGAAATTACCGAAAGCCTGCTGATGCACGATCCCGCGCAGGCGAAGATGCTGCTCGAGGAGCTGACCGAGCTCGGCATCCGCTTCGCGATCGACGATTTCGGCACCGGCTATTCGAGCCTCGCGTACCTGCAGCGCTTCCCGCTCGCGAAGCTGAAGATCGACCGCAGCTTCGTCGAGAACCTGCTGACGTCGCGCAACGATCGCGCGATCGTGTCGGCGGTGGTCGGCCTCGCGCAGACGCTCGATCTCGAGCTCGTCGCGGAAGGCGTCGAGACCGAGGCGCAGCGCGAACTGCTGACCGAAATGGGCTGCAACCACATCCAGGGCTGGCTCGTGTGCCAGGCGCTGCCGTCCGAGGAGCTCGCGCGGCGCTTCGAGGCGCAGCAATTGCGCCTGCACGCCGCCTGACGCGCGCAGCGAACCGGACAGATTCGTATGTCAATCACCGCACACCTGCCCCGCACGGCGCTGCTCGACAAGCTGTGGGCCCGGATGAACGAACGGGGCGACTTCCCGCTGCTGTCGGAATCGCTGCGCGCGACGATGGCCGCGATGAAGAACGACGACCTCGACTTCACCGCGCTCGTACGCGTCGTACTGTCGGATTTCGCGCTCACGCAGAAAGTCCTGCGGCTCGCCAATTCCGCGATGTACATGGCGTTCGGCGGCAACATCACGACCGTCACGCGAGCCCTGATGGTGCTCGGCATGGACACGGTCGGCCATCTCGTCGTCGGGCTGAAGCTCGTCGACCATTTCCACCACAGCACGCCGCGCCGCATCGACGCGAAGCTCGAGCTGAACCGCGCGCTGCTGTCCGGCTGCGTCGCCCGCAAGCTGACCGAGCACGCGGAACTGCGCGGTGGCGAGGAAGCCGTGGTCTGCACGCTGATGCGCCAGGTCGGCAAGCTGCTCGTGGTCTGCTATCTCGACAGCGAATGGGACCGGATTCGCCGCCGCGCCGCCGAGCTGAACGGCGATGACGCGGCCGCGTGCATCGACGTGCTCGGCGTCGGCTTCGACGAAATCGGTCTGGAAGCCGCCGCGAGCTGGCGCTTGCCCGACGTGATCCGCGCCGGGATGGCCGACGGCGACGGTCGCGCCGCGCACGCCGCCCACCGCGACGAACGCGACGAAGACGACGAAGACGAGCGCGCCGACCGCCGGCGCCCCGCGGCCTGTGCCGACGAAGGCACCGACCGCGTGCGCTGGCTGCGCGCGGTGAGCCGCTGCTCGACCGACGTCGCCGGGGCGCTCGCGATGCCCGCGGGCCCGCAGCGCGACGCGCACATCGCGGTGCTCGCGCAGCGCTACGGGCAGGAACTGGAGATCGATGCCGACGCGTTGGTGGAGATCGCCGACCGGCTCGCACGCGAGGAAGCGAGCGACACCGTGATGCGCGAGATCGTCGAGCTGCGCGCGAACGCCGATGCGATCGCGCGGGCGCAGCCCGAACCCGAGGCATGCCTCGAGGCCGGCCTCGCGGACCTGCGCGCGCTGCCGTCCGAGCACGTGCTGATGCCGGTGCTCGCGCTCGCGTCGGAAAGCCTGCTCGCGGGGCTCGCGTTCACGCGCACCGTGATGTTCGTGCGCCGCGACGACGGCATGTTCGCCGCGCGCCTCGGCTTCGGGCCGGACGTCGATGCGGCGCTCGACCGGCTGTGCTTCGACGAGCGCTTCGAGCCGGACGTGTTCCATCTCGCGATCACGAACTCGGTCGGCATCTTCATCGAGCAGGCGCAGGAGCCGAAGATGGTGAAGCGCCTGCCCGCGTGGTACCTCGATGCGCTCCCCGACACGCGCGCGTTCGTGCTGCTGCCGGTGCGCGTCGGCACGACGACCGTCGGCCTGCTGTACGGCGACTGGGCCGGCGCGCAGCCCGCGCGCAAGATCACGCAGCAGGAGATGAGCGTGCTCAACGAGCTCGCGCGCGAACTGGGGCGATTCTTCCCCGCGTGACGCACGCGGTACGCCGCCCCGTGCGCAAGAAGCGACGCCCCAAAAGCAAACCGGCCGCGAAAGCGGCCGGCTGTATCGTGCGACGGATCGAAACGCTTACTTGAGCGTGACCGGCACGCTGAAGTACTTCTTCGCGAGGTTGTCGATCGTGCCGTCGGCCTTCAGCCCCTTCAGCGCCTGATCGAGCGCGGTCTTCAGCGCCGCGTCGTTCTTGCGCAGGCCGAAGCCGACGCCCGAGCCGAGGATGTCGGCATCGGCCACCGTGCCGCCGGCGAAGCCGAAGCCCTGGCCTTGCGGCTTCGACAGGAAGCCCTTCGAGCCCGCTTCCGAATCCTGGAACGTCGCGTCGAGACGGCCCGACTTCAGGTCGGCGTAGGCCAGGTCCTGCGTCTGGTACGGCACGACCTCGACACCGGCCGGCGCCCACTTCTTCTTCGCGTACGCTTCCTGGATCGTGCCCTGCAGCACGCCGACCCGCTTGCCCTTCAGCGCTTGCGGCGTCGGCTGGAGGCCGCTGCCCTGCTTCGCGATCAGCTGGTTCGGGATCGTGTAGATCGGATCGGTGAACGCGATCGCGTGCTTGCGCTGGTCGGTGATCGTCATGTCCGAGTTGATCGCATCGAACTTGCGCGCCTGCAGCGCGGGGATCAGGCCGTCGAAGTCGTTCTCGACCCACACGCACTTCACCTTCAGCTTCGCGCACACCGCGTTGCCGATGTCGATGTCGAAGCCGGTCAGCTTGCCGTCGGGCGTCTTGTATTCGAACGGCGCGTACGAGGCCTCCACGCCGAACCGGATCTCCTTCAGATCCGCCGCCATCGCGCTGCCTGCCGCCACGGCCGTTGCCGCCACTACCGCGTGCGCGGCCACTTTACGCCAATCCAACTTCATCAGGTGTTCTCCTCGATACTCGAATGTTCCGGAACTACGGGCGCTTGCATCATTGCCGGGCCGGATGACCACGACAATCCCGATGCCGCGCCTTGATGCGGCGCAACAGCCGCAAGGCGGCGATTGTACCAATCCGCACGGCCCGATACGGCAAAGCGGCCGCCGGCACGCGATGCTGCGCTGCGTGCGCCGGCGTCGGCCGGGCCTTCGTCGAACTTGCAAGACGATGTCGCAAATACGCAAGGGCCGATGCGCGGCCGGCGGACGTCAACCCAAAATGCGAATGCGGCGCGACGACGCGCGGGCTGCCGATCACCGCAGCCGCGCGCAACCGCGCATCGCTCAAACGAGCGCGGCGAGCGTGTCGCGCGTCGTGTCGACGACGAGCAGGCCCGCGCGCAAGCCCGGCTTCACCGACGGATTCGGGAACACGATGCGCTCCTCGTCGTGCTTCACCGTATAGCGGTAGTCGCCGTCCTGCGCGAGCACGGTGCCGCGCGCGAACGCGGTGAAGTTCGCGACGTCGGCCGCGACGAACAGCTCGAGCGCATCGCTCTGCTTCGTGATCTGGTCGATCACGGTGAACACGCGTGGCAACGGCGCATGGCTCGCCCCCGGATGGCCGCCCCGCGCATCGACATCACGGGGCGCGCCCGACACGAGCTTGCGCACCGCGCGGTCGGCCGGCGCGAAGCGCGACAGATCGTTCTGGCCAAACGGCCGCACCTTGCCGAGTTCCAGCGTGCACGCGAGCGTGCAACAGTGCTCGGCCGTGAAATGCGAATACGTGTTGCCCTTCGCGGTATGCAGCAGCACGGCCGCGATGCGCGCTTCGCCAAGCCATTCGACCATCGCGCGGGTCGGCGGCGTGCCCGTGTGCGGCAGCAGCGCGAACTGCTCGAACACCGATGCGCGAATCGCCGTGTGCATGTCGATGTGCCAGCGTGCACCGCCCGCCGGCGCGGCCGCGAAGAACGCGGCGGCCGCCGCTTCGAGCTGCGCCGCGCGCGGCGCTTCGCGGCTCGTCGGCACCTGCGCGTGACGGCCGCTGAACAGGCGGTTCAGGTCGTCGTCGAGATAGCGCTCGCCCGCGCGCATCGCCGGCACGTTGCCGAGCACGACGAGCAGCCGGCACGCGAGCGGCAGCGTGCCCGCCGCGAGATCATGCACGAGCATCGACAGCAGCTCGATCGGCGCGGTCTCGTCGCCATGCACGCCGGCCGACACGAGCACGCTCGCGCGCGCAGCGTCAGCATCGGCATCGCCCGCCGCATCGCGTGCGGCCGGCTCGAACGCGAGCAGCCCGTCGCCGAGCCATTGCCAGCGCACCGCGCCGTCCGCGCACGCGCCGTCCTTCACGGCCGGCGGGTCGCCCGCGAGCGTGAACTCGAGGAAGTCGTCGAGCAGCGCGGCGGCCGGCATGCGGGACTCAGCGCTGGAAGTCATACAGCGACCCGACACGCAGGATCTGCGTGAGCTCGTCGAGCGCCGTGCGCGATTCGTCGAGCAGCGTCGGATCGGCGAGATCTTCCGGGGCGAGACGGTCGCGATAGTGCTTTTCGATCCACGCGTCGAGCGACGCGAACAGCGTGTCGTTCATCCACACGTTCGACGTGACGGCCGCCCGCTCGGCGTCGTTCAGCACGACGCGCAGGCGCAGGCACGCAGGCCCGCCGCCGTTCTTCATGCTTTCGCGCAGGTCGAACACGAGCACGTCGCGGATCGGGCCGTTGCCGGCCGCGAGTTCGTCGAGATAGGCCGCGACCTTCGCGTTCTCGCGACACTCCTGCGGCACGACGAGCACCTGCGAGCCGTCGGCGCGCGACAGCAGCTGGCTGTTGAACAGGTACGACGTGACCGCGTCGTTCACGCTCACGGCAGCATCCGGCACTTCGATCACGTTCAGCCGCGCGCCGCGCGCGTCGAGCGTGGCCGTCAGCGTGTCGTAGATCGCCTGCTTGTTGACGAACGCGCGCTCGTGCGTGAACAGCGTGTCGCGGTTGCCGACCGAGATCACGTCGTTGTGGAACACGCCCGCATCGATCACGTCCGGATCCTGCTGCGCATAGACCGTCGCCGTTTCGTCGAGGCCGTGGCGCTGCGCGACCGCGCGGCTCGCCTCGAAGGTCTGGCGCGCCGGGAAGCGCTTCGGCTCCGGGCCGCGGCGGTATTCCGCACGGCCGTACACGAAGAACTCGACGCCCGGCTTGCCGTATTCGGCGCAAAAGCGCGTATGGTTCGCGGCCCCTTCGTCGCCGAGCGCCGGCGTGCCCGTCAGCGCCTCGTGCACCGCGAAATGCGCGGGATCGGCGAACAGCGTCGACAGCGTGCGGCGCGTCGCGTCGTGCTCGATCGCGCGATGCAGCTTGCTGCACAGGTTGGCCGGCGTGAAGTGCACACGGCCGTCGCCGGTGTCAGCCGACGGGCTGACGGTCGCCGCGTTCGCGGTCCACATCGCCGATGCCGAGCTCGCCGCGGCGAGCAGTTCGGGCGCCTGCTTCGCGGCCTTCGCGATCACGTCCGCGTCCTTGCCGGAGAAGCCGAGCTCGCGCAGCAGGCGCAGCGACGGCCGCTCCTGCGGCGGCAGCACGCCTTGCGCGAAGCCGAGATCCGCGAGCTGCTTCATCTTGCGCAGCCCCTGCTTCGCGGCCGCCTTCGGGTTCGCGGCCGACTTCTCGTTGTTGAGCGACGCCACGTTGCCGAACGACAGCCCGGCGTAGTTGTGGGTCGGGCCGACGAGTCCGTCGAAATTGGCTTCTTGTGCGTTCATCGTCGTTCCCTCGATCAGAAGTGCAGGCCCGGCGACAGGCTCGCGGGCAAGGTCAGTTGCGTGCTTTCCACCGACGCCATCGGATACGCGCAATAGTCGGCCGCGTAGTACGCGCTCGGACGATGGTTGCCCGAGCGACCGGTGCCGCCGAACGGCGCGGCGGACGATGCGCCGTTGGTCGGGCGGTTCCAGTTGACGATCCCCGCCCGGATCGTGCGGCGGAAGTGCTCCCAGGCGTGCGCGTCGTCGGCCAGCAGGCCGGCGGACAGGCCGAACGCCGTGTCGTTCGCGCGTTCGATCGCTTCGTCGAACGTCGCGTAGCGGACGATCTGCGCGAGCGGGCCGAAGTGCTCTTCGTCGGGCAGGTTCGCCACGCCGGTCACGTCGATGATCGACGCGTTCACGAAACCCAGGCGCGGATCGCGCTGCGTCATCTCGATGATCGGCTTCGCGCCCTGCTCGATCAGGCGCGACTGCGCATCGACGAGCTTCGCGGCCGCGCGCGCCGAGATCACCGCGCCCATGAACGGCTGCGGATCGGCATCGAACACGTCGGCCGTGATCTTCGACGTGACGTCGGCCAAGCGGGCGAGGAAGCGCTCGCCGAACGCGCCCTGCGGCACGAAGATGCGGCGTGCGCACGTGCAGCGCTGGCCGGCCGACAGGAACGCCGACTGGATCGTGTGGTGCACGGCCGCGTCGAGGTCCTCGACTTCGCCGATCACGAGCGGGTTGTTGCCGCCCATCTCGAGCGCGAGCACGATTTCCGGACGGCCGCCGAACTGCCTGTGCAGCAGCGTGCCGGTATCCGAGCTGCCGGTGAAGAAGAGGCCATCGATCTGCCGGTGATTCGCGAGCGCGATGCCGGTGTCCTTCTCGCCCTGCACGAGGTTCAGCACGCCGGCCGGCAGGCCGGCTTCCTGCCACACCTCGACCGTCGCGCGCGCGACGCCCGGCGCGAGCTCCGACGGCTTGAACACGACCGTGTTGCCCGCGATCAGCGCCGGCACGATATGGCCGTTCGGCAAGTGGCCGGGGAAGTTGTACGGGCCGAACACCGCGACGACACCGTGCGGACGATGACGCAGCACCGCGACGCCGTCGGCCATGTCCTGGCGCTTCTCGCCGGTGCGTTCCTGGTACGCCTGGATCGAGATGCCGACCTTCGCGGCCATCGCCGCGACTTCGGTGCGCGCTTCCCACAGCGGCTTGCCCGTCTCGCGGCCGATCGCCGTCGCGATCGCTTCCTTGCGCTCGGTGAGCAACGCCGCGAAGCGCTTGACGATTTCGCAGCGCGCTTCGAAGTCGAGCGCCGACCAGCCGGCGAATGCGCGGCGCGCGCTCGCGACCGCGCGGTCGACGTCGGCTGCCGACGCACTGTCGCCCTGCCACGCGATCGCGTCGGTGCCCGGGTTGCGCGAAGCGAAGGCGGGGCCCGAGCCTGCGATCCAGGCGCCGTCGATGAAGAGTTCCGTCATGATTCGTTTATCCCTGTTTGACTTTGAGCGGCAGCACGCGCACCGGATCGCCGGCCTTCACGTCGAGCGCGGCGGCATCGTCGGCCGACAGCACGAACGCACCGTTCGCGACCACGCCGGGCGCGACGCCGACGCGGAAATCGTTCAGCGACGTGTTCGACACGAGCGACTTCGGCGCACGGTCGCCCCGCGCGTCGTCACCGGTGTCCGGCTCGCCGATCGCGACCGGCACAACGACGCTCTCGCGCACCGTGCGCAGGTCGTTGACGTGGCATTCGAGCACCGGGCCCGCGTCGAAGATGTCGACGTGGTTCTGGTAGCGCAGCCCTTCCGCCTCGAGCATCTTGCGCGCCGGCAGCGTGTCGCGGTGCGTGAGGCCGACCGCGTCCTGCGCGTCCTGCGGCAGCAGGTCGACGTACACCGGATAGCGCGGCATCAGCTCCGCGAGGAACGACTTGCGGCCGTGCGAGCTCAGGTAGTCCGCCGCATTGAAATCGATCTGGTAGAAGTGCGAACCGACCGCGCGCCAGAACGGCGACGTGCCGTCTTCGTCGAAGTGGCCGCGCAGTTCCGCGCAGATGCGTTCCGGGAACCGGTCGCGGAACTGCGCGATGAACATGAAGCGCGAGCGCGACAGCAAGCCGCCGACACCGCCCGTGCGATAGCGCGGGCTCAGGAACAGCGAGCACACTTCCGCGTAGCCCGTCAGGTCATGCGAGATGTTGAGCGCGGACATCCGCGTCCACACGCCGAGCTCCTGGCTCGCGTGCACGACCGTGCTCACGCGATAGTTGTAGAACGGCTGTTCGAGGCCGACCTGCGTCTCGATCCCGCACACGCCCGCGATGTCGCCCGTCTTCGAGTCTTCCATCACGAAGAAGTAGCCGGCTTCGCCCGGCGCGGCGTTGCCCTCGAGCGTGCGGCGCGAGCGTTCGATGCGCGCGGCGAGCGCGTCGCGGTCGGGCTTGAACGTGGTCAGGCCCGGCCCGGTTTCCTGCGCGAGCGACACGAGCGCGTCGACGTCGCCCGTTTGTACGACCCGAACGACGATCATGCTGCGCCTCCCTTCGTTTCTTCATCGTCGCGGCGGTGCAGCGGCACGCAGCGCACGACATCGCCATCCTTCACATCGAGCGCCGCGCGCACGTCGCCGGACAGCGGCGCCAGGTCGCCGTGCGCATCGTCGTCCGGCAGGTCGGCCAGCACGCAGCGGAACGATTCGCCGCTGCCCGTCGACACCATGTACGCAGCGTCGCCCTGCTGCCGCGCGGCTTCGCGCACGGTGCGCTCCGCGGCGTGCTTCACGCATGCGATGCGGTCGACCTGCGCGGTCAGCACCGGACCCGCGTCGAAGATGTCGACGAAGCGGTCGGGCTCGAAGCCTTCCTCGAGATGGATGTCATACGCGAGCAGCGCCGTTTCGTTCGGCTCGCCGAGCACGCGCTGCGCGGCTTCCGGCAGCAGCGGCACGTAGAGCGGATAGGCCGGCATCACTTCCGCGATGAACGTGCGGCTGCGGCCGCCCGACGCGATGTCGACGTCGGTGAAGTCGCGGCCGAAGAACTTGCGGCCTACCGCTTCCCAGAACGGCGAGGCGCCCGTGTTGTCGCTCACGCCGAGCAGCAGCGTGAACACTTCCGGCGTGAAGCGGCGGCGGTTCGCGGAGATGTACATCATCCGCGCACGCGAGATCAGGTGCGCGGCCGCGTCGCCGCGCAGCGACGGATCGACGTAGAAGCCGGCCAGCCGGCTCTTGCCGGTCAGCTCGTGCGACATCGTGAGCGCGTGGATCTTGCGGTTCACGTGCAGCTCGCGCGACGCGTGGATCAGGGCGTCGTTGCGGAACGCGTAGAACGGTTCCGAGTAGCCGGCCGCGGCCACGATGCTCGCCGTGCCGAGCAGCTTGCCCGTCGACGAGTCTTCCAGCACGAAGAGGTAGAACTCTTCGCCGGCGAAGTCGACGTCCGCGCGAAACGAATCCTCGGAGAGCGCCACGCGCGCTTCGAGCGCCGCGCGGTCATGCGGCAGCGAGTGCAGGACCGGCTGCGCGGTGCGCGCCATGTGCGCGAGCGCATCCAGATCCGTGAGTTTGCCGGGGCGAACAAATAGCATCGTCGTTCCTGTCTGCGATGGGTGCGCCGATCAGCGCGCGGTGGCTTCCTGGGGCGCGAGCACCTGTTCGACTGCCTTCTCGAAGCGCTTCATGCCTTCGTCGAGCAGGTCGAACGGAATCACGAGCGACGGCACGAAACGCAGCACGTTCGGGCCTGCGATCAGCATGATCAGGCCGTTCTCGGCGGCGGCCGTGACGAAGTCCTTCGCGCGGCCGTCGAAGGCGGCGGTCAGTTCCGCGCCGACCAGCAGGCCCTTGCCGCGGATGTCCTTGAAGATGCCGAAGCGTGCGTTGATGCGTTCGAGCGCGCCCTTCAGTCGCACGCTGCGTTCGCGCACGCCTTCGAGCAGTGCCGGGTCGCCGACCAGTTCGACGACCTTGTCCGCGATTGCCGACGCGAGCGGGTTGCCGCCGTACGTCGTGCCGTGCACGCCGACCTTGAAGTGCGCGGCCAGCTCGTTCGTCGTCAGCATCGCGCCGATCGGGAAGCCGTTGCCGAGCGCCTTCGCGGTCGTGAGGATGTCCGGCGTGACGCCCGTGTCCATGTAGGCGTAGAACTGGCCCGTGCGGCCGACGCCCGTTTGCACTTCGTCGAAGATCAGCACTGCGTCGTGCGCGTCGCAGGCTTCGCGCAGTGCTTTCAGGAAGGCCGGATCGGCCGGGATCACGCCGCCTTCGCCCTGCACCGGCTCGACGATCACCGCGCAGGTTTGCGGGCCGATCGCGGCCTTGGCGGCTCCGATGTCGTTGAACGGCAGGTGCTTGATGCCGGCCGGCACCGGGCCGAAGCCTTCCGAGTATTTCGGCTGGCCGCCGACGCTGACCGTGAAGAACGTGCGGCCGTGGAACGACTGGACGAACGATACGATTTCGTATTTGTCGGCGCCGTGGCGGTCGAATGCGACGCGGCGCGCGAGCTTCAGCGCGGCTTCGTTCGCTTCCGCGCCCGAGTTCGCGAAGAATGCGCGGTCGGCGAAGGTCAGCGATTCGAGGCGCTTCGCGAGGCGCAGCACCGGTTCGTTCGTGTAGCCGTTGCCGATGTGCCAGAGCTTGCGGCCTTGTTCGTCCAGGACTTTCAGCAGTTCCGGGTGGCCGTGACCCAGCGACGTCACCGCGATGCCGCACGCGAAATCCACGTATTCGCGGCCGGCCGTGTCCCACACGCGGGAGCCCTCTGCACGGTCCGGCACGAACGGCGCGGGGGAGAATACCGGCACCATCACTTCGTCGAATGTCTGGCGGGTCACGGTCGAGGTCGTCATGGTCGTTCCTTTCGGTTTCGTAAGAGGGTTCAACAGGATCAAGTTTAGGTAAGGGTGACGCAAGCGTCTTGCGGATTTGCGACGGGTTCTATCGGAAGCGGCTTCGTCGCTTTATTTTGCTCTTCTGCAGTTGGGGTTTCTTCGTTCGGTGTGTGTGTGGTTGGTGGTGCGCTTAGGTTTTCGTGAAGCACCCGCAATCGTGTCGGTCTATTAGCGTCGCCCCTGCGCGGGGCGGCGGTTACTTTTCTTTGTCTTGCCAAAGAAAAGTAACCAAAAGAAAGGCGCTCAGACAACGCATGACCTCCCGGTGCCATGGCCACCAGAGTGGCCCTCGCCTAAGTGTCCGCGCCAGTAAAGAACCCGGAGTGGTTCGAGCAATAGTTCTGACACCACTCACCACCCCATCAGAGCGGTATACCTCCCGCTAGCTCCGCCCTCGCTTCGCTCGGCCGACAGGGACGCACCCCTTGAGCAGCGTAGTCGGTCGATCAATCCCAGACCACATCACACAATGCCACGGCCCCTATGCACATGCAGCCAGCCATCCTCACTGATCACGAAGGGATCGAATGAGCACCAATCGGCAGGCAGCGTACCCAACGCGATCGCGCCATCTCAAGCATCTCGCAATATTGAGACGTCCCCTTGCGTCGAGCGACTACGATTGTGAATTTCCGAGGGGGCCAAACAATGAATAGAAGAATTGCAGTTGTCGGTGACAGCCTTTCTAGTGGTGGAACGATTCAACCATACAGCGGGCCGCCGTTCCTTGTACACGGCCATCAAGCAGCTCTGATTGGCGGCAGCGCGTACTGCACTACGTGCAAGAGCATCGGCATCATCGCAAAAGCAGGCGGTCCGTATCGGCTCAAGTTTCAGGGAGAGGTCGCACTAGACCAAGACATTGTGCTGTGCGGTTGCTCGATGCCGCCACGCATCATGGCATCACTTGCAGGTGAAGCATTGTGCAGTGATGGGCTAAAGGGACTCGGAGAAGTCGTTTCGAGCCGCACGACAACAGGCGGCGTCACATCAATCAAAAAAGGCGCGTTTGACGAGCAAGTCGAGACGACGGTAAGCAGCGACCTTGTTGCCGGACCGGCAGGCTATCCATACTACATCGAGACGGCAGACGGCCGTGCCCATTCCGGCGAGCTTGATGCGAGCAGCATCCTGCCTCGCATCCATACCGGCGATGCATCCGGGGAGTACATCATTTATTGGGGAGACGAAGCCATTGCAAAACAACATCGCGGGGTCAACAATGCCTAACCCGCCCACGAAGGTCGTAACGAACAAAACGGAAAAGTCGAAAAAATCAGTGCAACTCCAGGCGCTGTCCTTTCAAGAGCTTTGGAACGCATATCCGACCAAAGACCCCTATGACGACCCTACCGGCGAGTATGAAAACCAGTGTGCTATCCGCATGAGCGTCACGTTTCACAAGGTCGGAAGCAGCATGAAGTCGTTTTCCCAAAATGTGTTGAAGCCGATGCCGGGCAAGAAAACGCTGGGCCGTCTGATTCTCGATGGAAAGGCGACTGCAACCCGCGCTTACGAACTGGCTGAATGGCTGAAGCTTCACCCCTTTCTCGGCGTGGGGAGGCCCGAGGACATCAGCGGGCCGGATTGGCAAGACAAGATAAAAGGTCGAACCGGTATCATCTATTTTTTCGGTTACTGGCGCCAGGATGGCGACTCAGCCGATGCACTGAGCGGCGGTCACATCGACCTGTGGAACAAAGACACACTGACACCATCCTTTGCGTCGCTCTGGCGATTTCGCCTTGGTCAGCGAACGTTCCCAGACTTATTGTCACGGCTTCGCGGGGGGAACGGGAATGTGATTTCGGACCTAGCGAAATCTAAAGAAATCCTGTTCTGGGAGGTGAATTGAGACGTATAGCGTTCGCTATTCTAGGCCTCGTGTGGGGCTTGCTTGTTGCAGCGGCGTGCCTCTATGTATTCAGCCATATTCCTTGGCCGGACGCCCTGCAATCGCGGTCGACCGGCTGTAGCGACATGGAACACTGCGCGCCTCACGCAGTTTACATCGCAACCTTGCTCATTACGACCTTATGGCCGTCGGTCGTTTTTGCCACGCTCAACGCCTTTGCTTATAAGCGTTGGTCGCCGCGCAGATGGAGCATCAAGTTCGCAGCTGCCACATTGTTCGTCATGCTGATCTATTTATTGCTTCACGTCGCCCCCTACCTATGGCTCGTCGACAGATGGCTTGTCAGATAGCCACTTAGAAAGTCGAAAGACCACTCCAGGTTCCCAACTGGCGCCGACACTTAGGCGAGGGCCACTCTGCTGGCTATGGCACCGGGAAGTCATGCGTTGTCTGAGCGCCTTTCTTTTGGTTACTTTTCTTTGGCAAGACAAAGAAAAGTAACCGCCGCCCCGCGCAGGGGCGACGCTAATAGACCGACACGATTGCAGGTGCTTCACGAAAACCTACGCGCACCACCAAAAACCCAAACCTTAATCCTTCCCCCGCTCGACAAGAGCGCCCCCCCGAGGCTCACTCCCGCCCCCAGTCTGCTTCTCGAGCCATGCCCGCCGATCTTCCCGAGGCGTAACCCCAAACCGCTCCCGATAGGCATTAGAAAAATGCGCAGCAGAAGAAAACCCACAGGCGAGACTGACTTGAACGACCGACTTACTGGTCCGCTGCAACTGAGTGCGCGCCTTGAGCAGTCGAAGATTGAGGTAATACTTGGAGGGCATGGCCCCGAGATACTGTCGAAAGAGCCGCTCGAGTTGACGCCGCGACACGCCGACAAGCCCGGCAATCTCATCGGTAGTCAAAGGATCCTCGATATTGGCTTCCATCAAAAGCAAAGCATCATTCAACCGAGGATGTCGCTCACCGGGCGCGGTAACAAAAGGAATCCGTTGGCGCTCCTCACCACTCCTCAGCGTCCCGGCGCCGAGCGCATCGGCAATCCGCTCCGCGAGATCCGCCCCATGTTCGCGGCCGATCATGGCCAGCATGAAATCGACAGTAGCCTGCCCACCGGCACAGGTCGCCCGATCGCGATCGATCTCGAAGATCTGCTGCGTGACGATCGACCGCTCGAACTGCTCGGCGAACTGCTGATACGTCTCCCAGTTCACGCTCACCCGATACCCGGAAAGCTGCCCGGCCATCGCGAGCCACCACACGCCGTGGTGAATCCCCGTGACGACCGGCGTGCGCTGCCCAATGCGCGCAAGACTCGCGAGAAACAATCGATAGTCGGCAAACTGCTGAAACCGCTCCGACACGACGATCAGCCAGTCGCACGCGACAGCATCGTTGAACGCCGCATCGGCATGCCACTGCGCGCCGCCGGCGAGCGGCACGGGCCGCCCGTCCCACGAACACACCTGCCAGCGATACAGCAAGCGCCCGTCGATCTCGTTCGCGAGATTCAACGCATCGACAATCGGCCCCACACCCGACATCGACACGGGCGGCAATGCAACGATCGCCACCTGCGTCGTGCGGGTGGCGCCTGCGGGACGAGTCACCGGTACCACGTATGAAAACCCGCCCGTCGCGTTACTTGAGGCTGCCCGACAGGAACTGCTTCAGACGCTCGCTCTGCGGACGCACCAGCACCTCCTTCGGATCGCCCTCTTCCTCGGTCCGCCCCTGATGCAGGAACATCACGTGGTTCGACACGTTGCGCGCAAAACCCATCTCGTGCGTGACGACGATCATCGTGCGGCCTTCCTCGGCCAGCTTCTGCATCACCTTCAGCACTTCACCGACGAGCTCCGGATCGAGCGCCGACGTCGGCTCGTCGAACAGCATCACGTCCGGATGCATCGCAAGCGCACGCGCGATCGCGACACGCTGCTGCTGGCCGCCCGACAGATGCGACGGATACTGCTTCTCGACACGCGGCGCGAGACCGACCTTCTCCAGGTACGCACGTGCACGCTCCTCGGCTTCCCGCTTCGAAATGCCGAGCACGTGCACCGGCGCTTCCATCACGTTCTCGAGCACGTTCATGTGCGCCCACAGATTGAAGTGCTGGAACACCATCGCGAGCTTCGTGCGGATGCGCTGCAACTGCTTGTGATCGGCAACCTCGAGCGCGCCGGCGCGGTCGGGCTTCGTGCGCACGGTCTCGCCGTCGACGACGATCTGCCCCGCATTCGGCCGCTCGAGAAAATTGATGCAGCGCAGGAACGTGCTCTTGCCCGAACCGCTCGCGCCGATGATGCTGATGACGTCGCCGGCCTTCGCGTTCAGCGATACGCCCTTGAGCACCTCGTTATCGCCGTAGCGCTTGTGAATGTCGACCGCGGCAAGCTTGGTGGAAGCGGACGCGCTCGTTTGAGTGATCTCGGCCAACTGGCTCTCCTCGAAGTGAAATCAATGACGGCCGGCCGCGAGATACGCGAGCCAGTGGCGCTCCGCCCGGCGAAATGCCGCGACGAGTGCGAACGATACCGCAAGATAGATCAGCGCGGCGATCCCGAACGACTGGAATGCCATGTAGGTCGCGGAATTGGCGTCGCGCGCGACCTTCAGGATGTCGGGCACGGTCGCCGTGAACGCCACGGTGGTCGCGTGCAGCATCAGGATCACCTCGTTGCTGTACAGCGGCAGCGCGCGGCGCAGCGCCGACGGCAGGATCACCCGGCGGTACATCGTGAACGGCGTCATCCCGTACGCACGCGCCGCCTCGACCTCGCCGTGCGGAATCGCGCGAATCGCGCCCGCGAAGATCTCGGTCGTGTACGCGCAGGTATTCAGCGCGAACGCGAGAATCGCGCAGTTGAAGCCGCTCCTGAAGAACGCGTCGAGCAGCGAGTGCGAACGCACGAACTCGAGGCTGTACATGCCCGTGTACATCAGCAGCAACTGCACGTAGAGCGGCGTGCCGCGGAACACGTACGTGTAGAACCGCACCGGCATCGACAGCCACTTGTTCTTCGACACGCGCGCGACCGCAAGCGGCACCGCGCACACGAAGCCGAGCGAAATCGACGCGACGAGCAGCCACAGCGTCACCGCAAGGCCGGAGAGGCGCTGGCCGTCCCAGTAAAGGAACGCCCGGCCGAATTCCTGGAGGATCTCGATCATAGTTCTGCGTGGCGCACGCCCATGGAATAACGCTTCTCGAGCTGGATCAGCACGAGGTTGGAGACGGTCGTGATCGCGAGGTAGATCAGCGCCGCGATGAGGATGAAGAAGAACATGTTGAACGTGCTCTTGCCGGCGTCCTGCGCGGCCTTCACGACGTCCGCGAGGCCGATGATCGACACCAGCGCGGTCGCCTTCACGAGCACCTGCCAGTTGTTGCCGATGCCCGGCAGCGCGAAGCGCATCATCTGCGGAAACATGATCCGCACGAACACGCGCATCCCGCTCATTCCGTACGCCGCGCCGGCCTCGAGCTGCCCGCGCGGCACCGACAGGAACGCGCCGCGAAACGTCTCGGTGAAGTACGCGCCGTAGATGAAGCCGAGCGTCAGCACGCCGGCGACGAACGGATCGATGTCGATCTGCTCCCAGCCGACGAGGTCGGTGAACTGGTTCAGCCAGATCTGAATGCTGTAGAACAACAGCAGCATCAGGACGAGATCGGGCACCGAGCGGATCAGCGTCGTATAACCGGTCGCGATCGCTCGCAGCACCCGGTTGTGCGACAGCTTCGCCACCGCGCCGATCAGCCCAAGCGCCACCGCGGCAGCGAGCGACAGCACCGACAGCTCGATGGTCTGCACGGTGCCGGCCCAGAGGACGGGACCAAAGCCGTAAAGGAACACGCGCGTCTCCAGTGTTGAATGAACACCGGCACGCAAACTTCTGTCGCGCCGGGCTGACGCGGATAGTCGCAAGCGAAAATGATTGCCTCAAATCACCGTGCGCGCGACTGTTGCATTGCAACAATTCGCCCGATCATTTGCAGGCCCGGCCTACGCCCCTGTTTCAAAAGGGAAAAACCCGCTTCCTGACAGTCGGATGACACGCAGGGAAGCGGGCTTTTTGCAATTTTCCGGTCGCTTTTTCGATATAGCGCCAGCGCCGGGACGCAGGTTCACCGCCCCTTCAGGATGTCGGAGCGCGAAGTCGTATAGACGAGCCCGTCCGGGCCGAAATGGACGTTGAAGAACGCGTCGGTGTTCACGCCATCCTCGAGCCAGCGCCAGCTCCACACCGTCTCGGGCTTCAGCGGGTACTGCGCGATATCGCCCGGCTTGCCGAGCAGGCGCCGCACCTCGTCCTCGTCCATCCCGGGGCGCACCTTCGCGAAGTTCTCGGCGGTCAGCACCTGTGTGGCGCCCGCGTAGTGCCCGCTCGCGTCGAGATCGACGAACCAGGTCTGATTGCCCATCGGGCCGCGCGGATATTCGAGACGCTTGGAGCCATCGGTGAAGGTGCGCTCGGTGTCGGGCTTGCCCATCGTGCCGCGCACGTCGGCTTCGGTCGATACGCCGACCTTAAGCCCCTTGAGCAGCAGCGGCGCCGGCTTGATCGCGGTGAAAAAATCCCTGATGCGTTGCACGTCGAGATTGCCTTGCTTGTCGTCGCAGCCGGCAAGCGCCAGCGCGGCGGCCAGCATCGTGACGGGGAGCAGCCGGAAACGAAAAATCATCTGAGGAATTGCGCGTCGAGAAAACACGCGCCAAGGATACCCGCGCAACGCCAAAAGCGCGACACGGGCGCGGCCCGTCCCGTGTTCAATGCGTCGTTTCGGTGTGCGCGTCGGACTCGCGGCGCGCGGGCGGTGCATCATCCGACCCGGCCGGCAGCCCACGGATGCGGCGCCGCGTGCGCACGAGTTCGGCAAGCTGCCACGAACCGAGCGCCACGCAGCCGAACAGCACCTCGCGGCCGCGCTTGACCAGCGCGAGCGACAGCGCCGTCTCGCGATCGACGCCGAACATCTGCGCGAGCAGCACGACGGTCGCCTCCTGCACGCCGAGGCCGCCCGGCACCATGAATGCCGCATGCCGCACGGCCTGCGTCATCGCCTCGATCGCGATCGCGCCGCCGATCGAGACCGGATGCCCGAGCAGCGCGAGCGCCCAGTAGAGTTCGAGCGCACCGAGCACGTAGCCGGCCAGCTGCCAGAAGAACGCACTGAACAGCAGCGCCGTGCGCGACATCAGCGCGTCGATGTCGGCATCGAGCCGGCGGCCGTCGACGCCCTGCAGCAACCGGTGCGAATCGCCGAGCAGACGCCCCGCAAACCGCTCGATCGCGTGGAAGACGCCGCCGCGCCGCATCAGCACGACGCCGAGCACCGGAAGCGGCAGCGTCAGCAGCAGCGCCAGGCCGATCGTGCCGCCGCCCATGTCGTGCGTGGTCGCGAGCAGCAGCACGAGGCCGAGCGCCGCGAACGCATACTGGACGACGATCGTCACCAGCACCTCGACGATCACCGACGCGGTCACGCGGCTCGCGTCGGGCACCTGCCAGCGCGCGATCCGGATCCCGACCAGCTCGCCGCCGATCCCGACCACGGGCAGCAGCCGGTTCACGGCTTCGCGCACGGTCGCGATCCACCACAAAAACGGCAGCGACGCGCGCCGGTCGAGCAGCTGATGCCACGCATACGCGTCGAGCAGCAACGGCAGCGCGTGGAACGGCACGAGCCACAGCAGCGTGAAGCCGGCGCGCTCGAGCATCCGCGACACGTCGCCGATGCCTTCGTGCAGCCCCAGCGCGAGCAGGATCGCGATGCCGATCGGCCAGCCGAGCCATTTGATCCACCGGGTCATGACGAGTGTGCCCCCGCTTCGCGCGACGCACGCGTGCCGCTGCGCCCGGCAAGCTGGCCGAACACGTCCGCAAACCCGCCGGTCGCGACACCGGCCGCCTTCAGCGCGGCTGCGACGCGCGGCGACAGCAGCGCGTCGAGTTCGTCGACCGGGCGGTAATCGGCCATCGTCGGGGTGATCGGGCCGTCGCCGGCCTCGGCCGGATGACAGTAGATCTCGCCGACACCGGGCGGCAGCGCCGCGAGCGCGTCGAGCAGCACGCCCTCGTCCATCGCGCCCGTATGCGCGATCCCGACCACGTAGTCGTTGTGCGCGAGCCCCGCGCGATCGAGCCGGGCGCGCACGAGCGCGATCCACGGCTTGAGCAGCGCGGGCGCGCTCGTTTCATACGGCAGCCGCACCGCGCGCAGCCCGTAGTCGCGGCCGATCTCGATGATCAGCGACAGCACGGTCGGATGCAGGTGGAAATGCTTGTGCGCGTTCACGTGATCGAGCGGCAGGCCGCTCGCCGCGAACGCGTCGAACTGCGCGCGGATCTCGCGGCGCAGTTGCGCACGCACGTGCGGCAGGAAGAAGAATCGGCAGCCGTCCTTCGCCATCGCGTCGCCGAACCGCCCGTCGGGGCCGACGAGCGCGGGGATCTCATGCGCGGGCAGCATGGCCGGCCCGTCCGCGAGGACGAGATGCAGGCCGACCGCGAGCGACGGCAGCCGCCGCGCGCGTTCGATCGCATCGTGCGCCGCGGGCGCACCGACCATCAGGCTCGCGGCGTTCAGCACGCCGTCGCGATGCGCGCGCTCGACCGCCGCGTTGACGCGCGGATGCAGCCCGAAGTCGTCCGCGGTGAAGATCAGCGCCCGCGCCGCCCGCTGCGTCGTCACGAATCAGGCCTCGTGCGCGCGCAGGAAGCGGAAGAACTCGACGCCTTCGCGCAGACGGCGCTTCATCATGTCCCAGCTCGTCAGCATCTCGCGGACGATCTCCCAGATCTTCGACGGACGGAAGTAGAACTGACGATAGAACTGCTCGAGCTGGTGATAGATCTCGTCGCGCGACAGGTGCGCATAGCCGATCGCCGCGAGCTGCACGCCTTCCTTGCTGACCAGGTTGATGGTCTTGTTCTCTTCCATCCAGCCGTTCTCGACGGCCTGCTTGTACAGCGTCGTGCCCGGATACGGCGCGGCGAGCGACACCTGGATCGTGTGCGGATTGATTTCCTTCGCGTACTCGATCGTCTTCTTGATCGTTTCCTGCGTCTCGCCCGGCAGGCCGAGGATGAAGGTGCCGTGGATCTTGATGCCGAGCTTCTTGCAGTCCGCGCTGAAGCGGCGCGCGAAATCGGTGCGCACGCCCTTCTTGATGTTCACGAGGATCTGGTCGTCGCCGGATTCGAAGCCGACCAGCAGCAGGCGCAGGCCGTTCTCCTTCATGACCTTCAGCGTCTTGTACGGTACGTTCGCCTTCGCGTTGCACGACCACGTCATGCCGAGCTTGCCCAGGCCGATGGCGATGGCTTCGGCGCGCGGCAGGTCGTCGGTGAAGGTGTCGTCGTCGAACATCAGTTCCTTCACTTCCGGCATGTTGTCGCGGATCCACTTGGCTTCCGCGAGCACGTTCTCGACCGAGCGCGTGCGGTAGCGATGGCCGCTGACCGTCTGCGGCCACAGGCAGAACGTGCAGCGCGACTTGCAGCCGCGGCCCGTGTAGATCGATACGTACGGATAGTTGAGGTAGCCGATGAAGTAGTTGTCGATCTTCAGGTCGCGCTTGTAGACGGGCGCGACGAACGGCAGTTCGTCCATGTTCTCGAGAATCGGACGCGCTTCGTTGTGCTCGATCGAGCCGTCCTTCGCGCGCCAGCTCAAGCCTTTGATCTGCGAGAACGGCCGGCCCTCGGCGATTTCCTTGCAGGTGAAGTCGAATTCCTCGCGGCACACGAAGTCGATTGCGTCGCTCGCCGTGAGCGAGTTGTGCGGATCGACCATCACCTTCGCGCCGACCATGCCGACCAGCATCGACGGCTTCATCTTCTTCAGGTCCTGCGC
Source organism: Burkholderia ambifaria AMMD (assembly GCF_000203915.1). Classification (NCBI taxonomy): domain Bacteria; kingdom Pseudomonadati; phylum Pseudomonadota; class Betaproteobacteria; order Burkholderiales; family Burkholderiaceae; genus Burkholderia; species Burkholderia ambifaria. The sequence continues at coordinate 1,142,161 of NC_008390.1, read as the reverse complement.
GAACATCGCGTCGGTCGGGAACGACGGCGTGCTCGTGTGGATGATCACGAGGTCGTAGTCGTTGGCGATCTTCAGCGTTTCCTCGACCGACAGCCCGTCGGCCGGTGCGTCGACGACACGGCTGCCCGGCACGAGCGCGGCCGGCTGCGCGAGCCACGTCGGGTACCAGAAGGAACGGATTTCGCGCTTCGCCTGATAGCGCGAGCCGGCTCCGCCGTCGAAGCCGTCATACGAAGGGGCCTGCAAGAACAGCGTTTTCATGATTGCTCCGGTAGCCTGCATAGTTCGATTCGTTTCAACGATTCAGTCAATAACCCGCGGGCCGCCGTGCCGGCGCCCGCCGCTCTGTCATGTCGCGTCGCGCGGCGTGGCCGCGCGGCGCGTCTCGGCCGTCCGGCCGAATTCGATCGGGGAACGCGCGCATGGCCGCTCCCTCGGGGAACGTGCGTTAACGTGCGTTAACGGCCGTCCCCGCCTTCCACCGCCGCCGTCGCACGCTCGCCGCCAACGACCGTCATCCGCGCGCCGCGCCACACGACGTGCGTGCCGAACGCGGCCGCGAGCCATTCGAGCGTGAGCAGCGTGTCGCGCACCGCGACGAGCGGCAGATCGCGCCAGAACGCGCGCCAGCCGTCCGCGCCGCGCGCGTGCAGCACCAGCCGCCCGAACGTGCCCACGATGGCCGCGCCACCCGCCAGCGTGCCGGCGAAGGTGCCGTCGAGACGCAGCGCGAGCGCCGCGCCGATCGCGAGCCACGGCGCGGTAAACGTGATGAACAGGAACGTGAAGCCGGCCGGGTTCAGCGAACGGATCGTGCGCAGCCAGCGCGTCTCGCGGTGCCAGAGCGGCCCGAACGACGGCTCGATCACGTCGGTCGCGACCTCGACCTCGGACAGCGCGGTGCGTCGCCCGAGGCGGCGCGGCAGTTCGGCGAGCCAGAAATCGTCGGCCAGCTCGTCCTTCAGCGCGAGCAAGCCGCCGATCCGGTCGAGCGTGTCGCGCGTGAGCGCAAGTGTCGCGCCGAAGCCGAAGTGGCTCGAGCGGCCGAGGTGCGCGATCCGCACCGACGGCGCGAACCACGCATCGACGAACTGCGCGCCGATCCGCGTCCAGAACCCGCCGACGCTGCGCGCATGATACAGACACGTGACGACGCCGACCGACGCGTCGGCGAGCGGCGCCGTCACGCGTTCCAGATAGTCGGGCTTCACCGCGATGTCGCTGTCCGCGATCACGATGCGGCCATACTTCGCGCGTTCGGCCAGATTGATCAGGTTGCTGACCTTCAGATTCTTGCCGTGCACGCGCGCGTCGATCACGAGCGTGATGTCGCACTCCGGATAGTCGGCACGCAAGCGCTCGACCACGGCGACGGCCGGATCGGCCGCCGACGCGACGCCAAACAGCACTTCATGGCGCGGATGGCGCTGCTCGCAGAACGTCGCGAGATTCTCGTACAGGTGCGGCTCCGCGCCGCACAGCGGCTTGAGCACGCTGACGGGCGCGAAGCCGTCGCGCGCCGCCGTGCGCGGCGTGCGCGGGCGCGGCGCGAAGGCCGCGGCGAGCGCGTAGCCGGACGCGGCCAGCGTGAATGCGAGCAGGAGCCAGTCGAGCAGCGTGACGATCGGCGTCATGCGCGCGCCTCCCCGGCGACGCGGGCGCCGTGCCGATCGATTGAACCTGGTTGAACGCGATTGGGTATTCCGACAGCAACGAACGCGGGCACGACCCGACTCCTTGTTCCAGCAGCGTCTGTAATGGCGAGGCTCGGCCCATTCCCCGAATGCGACCGGCACCGGCTTCGCGTGGCACATTTCCGCGCGACCGGACGGGATGCGGGAAAATTCGAATGGCGAACATCGGCACAACATGAACAGGCGCCGGATTTTAGCAGCGCAAATCGGCCCGCGCGTGACGGCGCGCGAAACGGACTTGTGCGATTTCGGCAAAGCTGTGCGATCGGCAAACCATTCGGGTGCCACTACGTTCACGCTAGCGTAAGCACTTTGCAGGCGTATTGCAGTCTTGAAAATCAGACGTTTCGTGGAATTTTGTATGTCGATGCGAAGACATGTCCAATCCCCGTAAAGTTTGGTCATTATTTAGGGATTGAATTGATTTCTGCAACGATCGCGACCTCCCATCCTATGCAACCTTGCACCCCTGAAAGGCGCATGGGTATCCGTGCGTCGCCAGCGCGTTCCGGAACCCTTTGGCAAAATCGTCGACATCTGTTGCGCACGCGCATCACCGCGCCCCTCCCTTTAGAAGGCCACCGATGATTCCGTTTTCCGTACTCGATCTCGCCCCCATTCCCGCCGGCGCGGACGCCGCGCAGGCTTTCCGCAACACCGTCGATCTCGCGCAGCATGCGGAGCGCCTCGGTTACCGGCGCTACTGGCTCGCCGAACATCACAACATGCCCGGCATCGCGAGCGCGGCGACGGCAGTCGTGATCGGTCATGTCGCGGGCGCGACGAAGACCATCCGCGTCGGCTCGGGCGGGATCATGCTGCCGAACCATGCGCCGCTCGTGATCGCCGAACAGTTCGGCACGCTCGCGTCGCTGTATCCGGGGCGCATCGACCTCGGGCTCGGCCGTGCGCCCGGCACCGACCAGACCACGTCGCGCGCGCTGCGCCGCGACCTGATCGGCAGCGCCGACTCGTTTCCGGACGACGTCGCCGAGCTGCAGCGCTACTTCGCGGAACCGGTGCCCGGCCAGCGCGTGCGCGCGGTGCCCGGTGCGGGGCTGGACGTGCCCGTGTGGCTGCTGGGTTCGAGCCTGTTCAGCGCGCAGCTCGCGGCGATGCTCGGGCTGCCGTTCGCGTTCGCGTCGCACTTCGCGCCGGACTACCTGATGCGTGCGCTCGAACTCTATCGCGCGCAGTACCGGCCGTCGGCCGCGTGGCCGAAGCCGCATGCGATGGTCGGCATCAACGTGTTCGCGGCCGATACCGACGACGAGGCGCGGCGCCTCTTCACGTCGCTGCAGCAGCAGTTCATCAACCTGCGCCGCGGCACGCCGGGCAAGCTGCCGCCGCCCGTCGACGCGCTCGAGGCGAGTGAATTCGAACTCGCGAACGTCGCGCACGCGCTGTCGTTCGCGGCCGTCGGCTCGCGCGACACGGTGCGCGACAAGCTGCGCGACCGGATCGCACAGACGGGTGCGGACGAGGTGATCATCACCGCGCAGATCTACGATCACGCCGCGCGGGTGCGCTCGTTCGAGCTGGCCGCGCAGATCCGCGACGAACTGGCGAACGAAACCCGCTGACCGGACGGGCGCGGGTGCCCGCCGTCACGTCGCTACGGGTGCACCGCGTCCAGCCCGTCGAGCAGCGCCTTGTGGAACGCGTCCGGATCCTGGATCTGCGGCGCGTGGCCGAGCGCCGGGAATTCGACGAGCTGCGCGCCGGGGATCGCCGCCTGCGTACGCTTCGCGAGTTCCGGGTAATGGCCGAGCTTCGCGTGCACGTCGGGCGGCGCCACCTCCTTGCCGATCGCGGTCGTGTCCTTGTCGCCGATCAGCAGCAGCGTCGGCACGCGGATCGCGCCGAGTTCGTAGACCACCGGCTGGGTGAGGATCATGTCGTAGATCAGCGCCGAATTCCACGCGACCGCGTCGCGGCCCGGGCCGCGATACATGCCGGCGAGCATCTGCACCCAGCGCTCGTAGGCGGGCGACCACTTGCCCGCGTAGTAGGTCGCCTGTTCGTAGCGGCGGATGCCGTCGGCGTTCGTCTTCTGTTCGCGCGCATACCAGTAGTCGACCGGCAGCGGCGGCACGCCGAGCGCCTTCCAGTCCTCGAGGCCGATCGGGTTCACCAGCACCAGCTGGTCGGTCGCCTTCGGATACATCAGCGCATAGCGCACCGCGAGCATCCCGCCCGTCGAATGGCCGACGAGCGTCGCCGATTTCACGCCGATCGACTCGAGCAGCGCATGCGTGTTGCGCGCGAGCTGCTGGAAGCTGTACTGATAGCGTTCGGGCTTCGACGACTTGCAGAAGCCGATCTGGTCCGGCGCGACCACGCGATAGCCGGCGCGGCTCAGCACGCCGATCGTGTCCTCCCAGGTCGCCGCGCAGAAGTTCTTCCCATGCAGCAGCACGACCGTGCGGCCGTTCGGGTGCGTCGGCTGCACGTCCATGTACATCATCTCGAGGGTTTCGCGCTGCGACACGAACGCGTAGCGATGCACCGGCTCCGGATAGTCGAAACCTTCCAGGCGGGGGCCGTACGCGGGTCCGTCGTTGCCGGCCGGCGCCGGCGCGGCGGCCACGGCGGAGGTCGCGCATGCCGCGGCGACGCCGGCGCCGAGCACGGCGGCGCGCGCGAGGGACAACATCTTGCAAATCGAGAGCATGGCGATCACGGTAAGGGGAAATGCACGCGCGCAACCGGGCGGCTTCGCGCCCCGCGATTCTACGCGGTCGGGCTGACGACGGCGCGCAACACTCGATGGCCGTGCGACTTCCGCGCGCGCGACGAACTCGGGTATCGTGTGTCGTGACCCTGAAACGCCTGCAGGCGAACACTCATGAAAAACGTCCTCAGCATTCAGTCGCACGTGATCTACGGACACGCCGGCAACAGCGCGGCCGTGTTTCCGATGCAGCGCCTCGGCGTCAACGTCTGGCCGCTCAACACCGTCCAGCTGTCGAATCACATGCAGTACGGCCACTGGGCCGGCAGCGCAATCGACGCCGCGAAGATGGAGCAGCTCGTCGACGGCGTCGCCGCGATCGGCGCGCTCAAGCGCTGCGACGCGGTGCTGTCCGGCTTCGTCGGCTCGCCGCCGCAGGCGCGCGCGACGGTCGAGATCGTGCGCACGGTGAAGGCGATGAACCCGAACGCGTGGTACTTCTGCGATCCGGCGATGGGCCAGACGGGCGGCGTGCGGCCCGAACCCGGCGTCGAGGAATTCATCGTCCAGGAGATGCCGGCGCTCGCCGACGGCATGTCGCCGAACCACACCGAGCTGCAGAAGCTCGCCGGGCGGCGCATCGAGACCGTCGCCGAAGCCGTCGACGCGTGCCGCGCGCTGATCCGCCGCGGCCCGAAGATCGTCCTCGTCAAGCACCTGCACGATCGCAACAGCCCGGCCGACCGTTTCAACATGCTCGCCGTCACCGAAACCGAAGCGTGGATCGGCCAGCGCCCGCTGTATGCGTTTCCGCGCCATCCGGTCGGCGTCGGCGATCTCACCAGCGCCATTTTCGTCGCGCGCCGGCTGCGCGGCGACTCGGTGCGCGCCGCGTTCGAGCACACGCTCGCGGCCGTGCACGCGGTCGTGAAGGCGACCTACGACGCGCGCCGCTACGAGCTCGAACTCGTCGCCGCGCAGGACGAAATCGCGCGCCCGAGCGAATGGTTCGGCGCGTGGGTGACCGACGCGTGATGCGCCCGCATCGGCCGCGAACCCTCCGAATCTCGTCGAATCCCCCGGTATCCCCCGCTTTTCCGGCGTGCCGCGCGCGCTGCCGCCCTCGCCTCTCCCCCGCAGTTCGCTCGCCGGCGCCATGCCGTTCGGGTTCTGTCCGGTCCGCGCGTGCAAACGTTTCCGGACTTCACATGAATGACACCGATTCCCCGCTATGCTCGCGACGGCACGACCGGCGCAGCCGCATCCTGCGCCCGGACGCGCCGAATTTTTCCCGCATGTCCCGCCAATCGGCTCCCTTCCTTGACCCACGATAACGACCATGACCCGATCGAACCGTCGTGACTTCCTGCGCGTCGCCGCCGGCACTGCCGGCGCCGCCGCGCTGAACCTGTTCCCGCCCGTGATCCGCGATGCGCTTGCGATTCCGGCGAACCGCCGTACCGGCACCATCCGCGATATCGAACACATCGTGATCCTGATGCAGGAGAACCGTTCGTTCGACCACTACTTCGGCACGATGCGCGGCGTGCGCGGCTTCGGCGACCCTCGCCCGCTGCGCCTCGCGAACGGCAAGTCGGTGTTCCATCAGCCGGTCGGCCCGGCCGAGCTGCTGCCGTTTCACCCGGGCGCGGACAAGCTCGGCCTGCAGTTCCTGCAGGACCTGCCGCACGGCTGGCAGGACATGCACGCCGCGTGGAACAAGGGTCGCTACGACCAGTGGGTGCCGAACAAGGGCACCACGACGATGGCGTACCTGAAGCGCGACGACATCCCGTTCCACTATCAGCTCGCCGACGCATTCACGATCTGCGACGCATACCACTGCGCGATCCCGAGTTCGACCGACCCGAACCGCTACTACATGTGGACCGGCTACGTCGGCAACGACGGCACGGGTGGCGGCCCGGTGCTCGGCAACGAGGAAACGGGCTACGGCTGGACGACCTATCCGGAAGTGCTCGAGCAGGCCGGCGTGTCGTGGAAGATCTACCAGGACGTCGGCATCGGGCTCGACGCGAAGGGCTCGTGGGGCTGGACGCAGAACCCGTACATCGGCAACTACGGCGACAATTCGCTGCTCTACTTCAACCAGTACCGCAGCGCGCTGCCCGGCACGCCGCTGTACGACAAGGCGCGCACCGGCACCAACATCAGCGCCGGCGGCACGCTGTTCGACGTGCTGCAGCAGGACGTGAAGAACGGCACGCTGCCGCAGGTGTCGTGGATCTGCGCGCCGGAAGCGTACTCGGAACACCCGAACTGGCCGGCCAACTACGGCGCGTGGTACATCGAGCAGGTGCTGAAGGTGCTCGTGTCGAATCCGGACGTGTGGAGCAAGACCGCCCTCTTCATCACCTACGACGAGAACGACGGTTTCTTCGACCACGTGCCGCCGCCGTTCGCGCCGCAGTCGCGCGACAACGGGCTGTCGACGGTCGCAACGACCAACGAGGTGTTCGCCGGCGACGCGTCGCACATGGCCGGCCCGTACGGGCTCGGGCCGCGCGTGCCGATGCTGGTCGTGTCGCCGTGGACCAAGGGCGGCTGGGTCTGCTCGCAGACCTTCGATCACACGTCGCTGCTGCAATTCATCGAAGCGCGCTTCGGCGCGCAGTATCCGGTGACGGCCGCCAACGTGTCGCCGTGGCGCCGTGCGGTGTGCGGCGACCTGACGTCGGCGTTCGAATTCGCGACCGCCGACGCCGCCTGGCCGACGCTGCCCGACACGAGCGGCTATGCGCCGCCCGATCGCGTGCGCCACCCCGACTACATCCCGGTGCCGCCGGTGCTGCAGAAGCTGCCGAAACAGGAGGCCGGGCTGCGTCCGGCGCGCGCGCTGCCGTACGAGCTGTTCGTGCACGGCCGCGTCGAAGCCGTGAACGGCCTGTTCCGGCTGACCTTCGCGAACACCGGCCGCGCGGGCGCGGCATTCCAGGTGCAGTCGCGCAACCGACTCGACGGCCCGTGGGCGTACACGGTCGAAGCCGGCAAGCGGGTCGCCGATACGTGGAGCGCCGCGCCGTCGCTCGGCCTGTACGACCTCGACGTGTACGGCCCGAACGGCTTCTACTGCCATTTCCGCGGCCCGTTCGCGACCGGCGTCGGCAGCGCGAGCGTGAACCCCGAGGTGATCTACGGCTACGACGTCGCGAACGGCAACATCACGCTGCGCCTGATGAACCGCGGCCACAAGGCCGTGCAACTCAAGGTGACGAACGCGTACGGCCACGGCCGCGCGCGCACGTTCGACCTCGCGCCGGGCGCGCACGTCGACGACTACTGGGATCTGCGCGGCAGTCACGGCTGGTACGACCTGACCGTCAGCGACGGCCGTCCGCTCGGCTTCCTGCGCCGCTTCGCGGGCCACGTCGAGACCGGCCGCCCGAGCACGAGCGACCCGGCGATCCGCACGAACGCGTCGCACGACGACGCCGAAGCCGCATCGGACGCCCTGTCCGACTGACGACGTCGAACGCGGCGCGGCCCCGTCGGGGCCGCGCCGCCCATCCTGCCTCCCGTCCGCTCGTGACGGGAAACTCCCGATACCGGCCGCCCGCGCACGCGCGGAAGCTATGCGCAAATCCGCATCGAATGCGCGGCAAATTGCCAAGACCCGTGCATATCGGCGATCTATATATCGAGACGATCGGGGCTCCTCGCCGAGCCTGACGGGAGATTCTTCCGGGAATCATCAACATGCCGACCTCCCCGCCCGATTCCGAGAAGCGGTCGAACCGCCCACCCGTCGCACGCGTCCGGCCCGCCGGCTGCGTGCGGTATCCACCCGCTGGTGTAGAACAAGAGGAACGAACATGAAATTCCGTCATTCCCTGCTGTCGGTGTCGGTCATCTCCGCCTTTGCCCTCCTCTCGCAACAGGCCGCCCGGGCCGCCGACGCGACCGACGTGAAGGTCGGCTTCGCCGCGCCGCTCACAGGCGTGAACGCCGGCTACGGCAAGGATCTGCAGAACGGCGTGCAGCTCGCGCTCGACGACGCCGCCGCGCAGAAGATACAGATCGCCGGCAAGCCCGCGCACTTCAACCTGATCGTGCAGGACGACCAGGCCGACCCGCGCATCGGCGTGCAGGCCGCGCAGGCGCTGATCGACCAGAACGTGTCGGTGGTGGTCGGCCACTTCAACTCCGGGACGACGATTCCGGCGTCGGTCGTCTACGACAAGGCCGGCATCCCGGTGATCGATCCGGCCGCGACCAACCCGACGCTCACGTCGCGCGGGCTCGCGAACATGTTCATGGTGATCGCGACCGACGGCCAGAACGCCGGCAACGCGGGCAAGTACGCGGTCGACGTGACCAAGGCGAAGCGCATCGCGATCATCGACGACCGCACCGCGTTCGGCCAGGGCGAGGCGGACGAGTTCGAGAAGGCGGTGAAGGCGGCCGGCGGCAACATCATCGGCCGCGAGTTCACCAGCAACCAGGCGGTCGATTTCCGTGCGCAGATCACGAGCCTGAAAGGCAAGAACCCCGACCTGATCTTCTTCGGCGGCCTCGATTCGCTCGCCGCGAACTTCGTCAAGCAGATGCGCCAGCTCGGACTGAACGCGAAGTTCGTCGGCGGCGGCGGCGTGAAGGACAACGAGTTCATCAAGATCGCCGGCCCGGCCGCGGAAGGCGCGATGGCGTGGGAATACGGGCGTCCGCTCGACGAGCTGCCGCAGGGCAAGGATTTCGAGCAGCGGTTCAAGAAGCGCTTCGGCGTCGACGTGCTGTCGTACGCGCAGTTCGGCTACGACGCGACCTGGGCCGCGATCAAGGCGATGCAGGCAGCCAACTCGACCGATCCGAAGGTCTACCGTCCGGCGCTGAAGAAGATCGATTTCGAGGGCATCACCGGCCGGATCTCGTTCGCGAACGACGGCTCGCTGAAGAGCGGGATGTCGACGCTGTACCAGGTGAAGAACGGTGCGTGGAAGACGATCGTGACGAAGGGGGGCTAATCGAAGCGGATGGGCGGCCTGGGTAGCCGGGCCGCCTACGCGCGACGGGCGGCGGCGGGAACGCCGCCCGACCCGCCTTCACATGATGCGGGAACAGGCGAAGGTGCTGCGGCCGCGAAACGATCGGCGCAATGACGCCGATCTCATACGATGTCTGATGTTGAGGTTACGGCCCGTCGCGACGCGCGGGCCGTGTAGGCGGCGTCGCGTCAGTTGGTCTGCGTGTCGCGTTCCGCCTCGGCCGCCTCGTGTGCGCGGCGCAGCCGCTCGCGACTGTTGGTCAGGTGCGTGCGCATGGCAGCACGCGCGGCTTCCGGATCGTGACGCGCGATCGCCTCGTAGATGTCCTCGTGCTCGTGATTGAGCCGGCCGACATAGCGCTCGAGGTCGTCGCCGGCGAAGCGCGCCGAGTTCACACGCGTGCGCGGGATGATCGACGCGCCGAGCTGCGTCATGATGTCGACGAAGTAGCGGTTGCCGGTGGACTGCGCGATCTGCAGGTGGAAGTTGAAGTCGAGCTGCGCGGTGTCGCGCCCGCCGCCCGCCCCCGACGCGATCGCGTCGAGCGCACGCCGCAGCGCGGCGAGGTCGGTGTCGTTCGCGCGCTGCGCGGCGAGGCTCGCGCATTCGCTTTCGAGGCTGATGCGCAGCTCGAGCACCGCGAGCACGTCGCGCAGCGTCATGATGGTCGCGGGATCGATGCCGAGCGCCTGGCGGCGCGACGGTTCGAGCACGAAGCTGCCGATGCCGTGGCGCGTCTCGATGAGGTGGCTCGCCTGCATCCGCGAAATCGCTTCGCGCACGACCGTGCGGCTGACGCCCTGCGCCGCCATGACTTCGGTTTCGGTCGGCAGCTTGTCACCGGGACGCAGCGTGCCGTTTTCGATCTGCGCGGTCAGCGCGTCGACGACATCTTGTGCGAGGCTGCGTGCGCGACGGCGCGGCGCAGCAGGAAGCGTGGGCACGGACATGAGGCCGGTTCCTTTTTGAATGATCGTAATGTGAGCCGAGGGTTTACGCGGGGTTTGAGCGAACGCCGATGATTCATTATACTGCGTCACAAGTCATCCGACGACTGATGATCGCCACACGGATCTCCTGTTGACCGAGGCACGCGCATCGGCGCCTACCGGTCCCGTGGTTCGCGATCGACCGATATTCGCGCTTGCGCGCGACATCGGCATCAAGCTGGTCGCTCCCGCCCATTCGGGTTGCTGTCGACATGCGGGGCTTGCGCGCCGCGCAGGTCGGTTGTCGAATGATCGCACCTCCCGCCGCGCGCGGCAAAGATTTTGCCGCACGGCATCGCCCACTCTTTCGCCATCGCCGCCATGAACGCCGTCACTGCCTCGCCTTCCCACGACACGCCGCGCATCGTCGAGCTGCAAGCCATTCCGGTCGCCGGCCACGACAGCATGCTGCTCAACCTGAGCGGCGCGCACGGTCCGTTCTTCACCCGCAACCTCGTGATCCTGAAGGACAGCGCGGGCCGGACCGGCGTCGGCGAAGTGCCGGGCGGCGAAAGCATCCGCCGCACGCTCGAGGATGCGCGCGCGCTCGTCGTCGGCCAGCCGGTCGGCAACTACCACGCGGTGCTCAACGACGTGCGGCGCACCTTTGCCGATCGCGACGTGAGCGGCCGCGGCCTGCAGACGTTCGACCTGCGCACCACGATCCACGCGGTCACCGCGCTCGAAGCCGCGCTGCTCGACCTGCTCGGCCAGCATCTCGGCGTGCCCGTGGCCGCGCTGCTCGGCGAAGGGCAGCAGCGCGAGCGCGTCGAGATGCTCGGCTACCTGTTCTACGTCGGCGACCGCGGCAAGACCGCGCTGCCCTATCGCGACGGCCGCGGCGCGACCGACGAGTGGACCCGCGTGCGCGACGAGGCCGCGCTGACGCCCGAGGCGGTCGTGCGCCTCGCCGAAGCCGCGCACGCGCGCTACGGTTTCAACGACTTCAAGCTGAAGGGCGGCGTGTTCGAAGGCGCGCGCGAGATCGAAGCCGTGACGGCGCTGGCCGAGCGCTTCCCCGAAGCGCGCGTGACGCTCGATCCGAACGGCGCGTGGTCGCTCGACGAGGCCGTGCGGCTGTGCCGAGACCTGCACCACGTGCTCGCGTATGCGGAAGATCCGTGCGGCGCGGAGAACGGCTACTCGGGCCGCGAGGTGATGGCCGAATTCCGCCGCTCGACCGGGCTGCCGACGGCCACCAACATGATCGCGACCGACTGGCGCCAGATGGGCCACGCGGTGCAGCTGCACGCCGTCGACATCCCGCTCGCCGACCCGCACTTCTGGACGATGCAGGGCTCGGTGCGCGTCGCGCAGATGTGCCGCGACTGGGGCCTCACGTGGGGTTCGCATTCGAACAACCACTTCGACGTGTCGCTCGCGATGTTCACGCACGTCGCGGCCGCGGCGCCCGGGCAAGTCACCGCGATCGACACGCACTGGATCTGGCAGGATGGCGAACGGCTCACTCGCGAGCCGCTGAAGATCGAGAACGGGCTCGTTGAAGTGCCGAAGCGGCCGGGCCTCGGCATCGACATCGACATGGATGCGGTCGCGGTCGCGCACGAGCTGTACAAGCAACACGGGCTCGGCGCGCGCGACGATGCGGCGGCGATGCAGTATCTGATTCCGGGGTGGACGTTCAACAACAAGCGCCCCTGCCTCGTGCGCTGAACGCGGGACGAACCGGGCGGCGGGTCCGCCCGGCTGGAAGGCGGTGCGTCGCTTCGCCCGCGCATCGGCGGGTGCCGGGCGGGAAATCCTGCCGGCATCGAACGGAAACGGAAATGGAACTAGGGCGGCCACGGCCCGCCGGTCGGTCTGTCGGTCGCTCGGCCCGTCGGTCGGTCCAGAATGATCAGGCCCGGCAACGGCAACCGGCGCCATCCGCCGGTCAAAGCTGCCCGGCTGCCCAGATCCCCCGCGCCATCCCCGACGCGGCCAACACGATCACCATCACGAGCACGGCCTGCCAGTGACCGATCCGCACATAGGTCCGTGCGCGGCCGAGATCCGGCATCTGCTGCCGCCGCGCGGCGACGCGCCAGCGGATCAGCCCGAGCATCGGCACGACCTCGAGCAGCAGGATCAGCACGAGCGCGGTCATCTTGAGGTGAAAGAGCGGCTCGTGAAGGTAATACGCGGAGCCTTTCTCGAAGCCGCCGAACGCGCGCGCGAGCCCCGTCGCGATCAGCACCAGCGCGGACAATCCCCAGGCCGCATCGGCCTTGAACACGCCGGGCAGGTCGGCGGCCTGCGCGGACGCGATGACCCGGCGCAGCGCGCGGTTGCGCCCCGCGATCGCGGCGAACGCGACGCCAAACGCCATCAGGTGAACGGCTGCCAGCAACCAGCGGACGATCATTGCGCCTCCTTGTCGCCCGCGCGCCGCGCAGGCCTTGTCAGACGATCTGCTTGAGCGCCGCGTCGAGCGCGAGCACCGCGACGCGGTCGCCCTCGGTCACGAGCGGCGCGCGCATCACGATCTGCCGGTTATGGCCGACGGCCGCCGGCGAATCCCACAGCAGCTCGACCTTCGGCCGCCGGAACAGGCTGCCGCGACGCGGCGGCACGGCGGCCGGCTGCGCACCCGGCTCGCCCGCTGCCGGCGCAACCTGGCCGGGCCAGCGCACGGAGAGTTCGCGCGCGTCGTACTGGCCGACCTTGCGGCTCTCCATCCAGACGATCGCGGTACGGGTGAGCGTATCGAGCGAGATCGCGTAGCGGCCGACCGCGAAACGGCGCGCGGCCACGTTGGTCCGCCACAGCGGCCGCGGCCGGCACATCCACACGATCGCCGCATACAGCGCCGGCGCGGCGATCAGCCAGCCGTTGGTCGCCGTCACCGCGTGCAGCGCAGAACGCCAGCCGGCCGCCCACGCGAACGCGCCGATCGACCAGACGGCAAACAGGAAACCGATCAGCGCGAACACGCGCAGCGCCTGGCGCAGCCACTGCGGCAGCGGATGGAACGGCCGTTCGGCGCGCGCGGCGGCGCCCGGCAGCGCGAGCAGCAGGAAGATCAGCACTAGATAGACGAACGCCCACGGCGACGACACCATCGCCGACAGCGACGCGCGATAGCCCATCTGGGACATCGAGAACAGCCAGCGCGCGAACAGCACGAGCCCGATCGCGCGCAATGCGAAGATCACGCCGGCGCCGGGGGCCGGCGCTGCGCGCGTCGTTTTCGTTCTCGCCAAGACTGCTCTCCTCTCGATGTTCGTGCAGGGCCGGATTTCACGGCACGGCCATTATAGGGACATTACCGTCTGGACAGATTGCCGGATGGCGTGCCGGCCCCCTTCCGGGGCCGTTCGCGGCGTCGGGCGCGGCGAGAATACAACAGATCCGCGCCGCAGATGTGACAACGCCCCGCCGGGGTCCCGGACGGGGCGTCGCTGAGGGCGTCAACCGCGGTGCGGCCGGCGGCCCGGCATCAGTTTGCGTTGACTTCGCGCAGCACCGTGCGGTGCTTCTGGCGCAGCAGTTCCTCGTAGCCCTTCACGTAGTTCTGCGCCATCACCTTCGACGAGAAGCGTGCTTCGAACGCGGCCCGCACCTTCTCGCGCGGCAGCGTATCGAGGCGGTTGAGCGCCGCAACGGCCGAGAGTTCGTCTTCGACGACGAAGCCCGACACGCCGTTGTCGATCACTTCCGGCACCGAGCCGCGCTTGAACGCGATCACCGGCGTGCCGCAAGCCATCGCCTCGATCATCACCAGGCCGAACGGCTCCGGCCAGTCGATCGGGAACAGCAGCGCGTGCGCGTTGCCCAGGAATTCGGTCTTTTCCGACTCGCTGATTTCGCCGATATACTCGACGTGCGGCAGCGCGAACAGCGGCTTGATCTTCTCTTCGTAGTACGCGCGGTCAGCCTTGTCGAGCTTCGCGGCGATCTTGATCGGCAGGCCGGCCTGCTCGGCGATGCGGATCGCGGTGTCGACACGCTTTTCCGGCGAGATACGGCCGAGGAACGCGAGATAGCTCGGCTTCACGTTCGGGATCGGCGTCAGCAGGTTTTCCGGCAGGCCGTGATACACGGTCGACAGCCAGTTCGCCTGCGGCAGCGGGATGCGCTGGTTGTCGGAAATCGACACGACCGGCACGTCGCTGAACGCGTTGAAGATCGGCTGCAGTTCCGGCAGGTCGAGACGGCCGTGCATCGTCGTCAGATGCGGGACCGGCTGGCGCGAGAACAGCGAGAACGGGTAGTAGTCGATGTGGCAGTGCAGGACGTCGAACTCTTCCGCGCGGCGGCGCACTTGCTCGAGGAGCAGCATGTGCGGGGCCATCACGTCGCGGATCGTCGGGTCGAGGCGCAGCGCCTGCGGCCAGCACGCTTCGAGCTTCGCGGAGGTCTGCGAATCGCCGCTCGCGAAGAGCGTGACGTCATGCCCCATCTCGACAAGTGCTTCGGTCAGATAGGACACCACTCGCTCGGTACCACCGTAAAGCTTCGGGGGGACTGCCTCATGCAACGGAGCGATTTGGGCGATTCGCATGCGTAACTCCTAAAAAATCGGCTAAAAACCAGGTATGGGTCGGCAACCTGCCAGCGGTCGGGCTGGATGCATTTCGTCCGACGGTCGGACGAATCAGCCTGCCGGGGCGTCGACCCCGCGCTGCTCAAGGAGCGTCGGCGACGCGACAGGCATAGAACGTTCGAAACGAAGACCCGTTGACAGGGGTTCGTAAAAAAACCTGGGATCGACCCCGGAGCCGATTATCTAGGGTTAATCCCGAGACGGCCCCCGACATTTCAAACACTTTACTTTGTTACAAAGGCGCAACACTTTGCAACCCGCGGACTCGGGTGTCCGTTCTAGAGTGGAAGGCCCTTTTGGCGATCCTTGTCACCCGTGCGTGCCGGCAGCGTGATTCCGGCACATGAAACAGGACGGGATGCCAGGATTTTATCTCAAAATCGCTCGCGAGCCTCTGGCCCAGGCAAGATTCGCGCAGCGCGACGCAGGCCTTGTTTACAATGCCGGATTATTCAGTCCGAGCGCATGCCGGCATGCGATCCAGCCGCCACGCTCAATCACCGAATCACCGCACGCATATTTTGGAATCTCTTACCCCCGCCCAGCGCAACGCCCACAACGCGAAGCTCTCGAGCTACGCGCACCGGCCGATCGCGTTCCTGTTCCGCTACATCCGCCTGCATCCCGTTGCTCACCTCGTCGTGCTCTGCAGCGTGCTGGCTGCCGTCGGCTGCGCGCTCGGCTCGCAATACGCGATCAAGCACCTGATCGACGTGCTGGCGACCGGGCGCCATCATCCGGGCCCGCTGTGGAGCGCGTTCGCGCTGCTCGTCGGGCTGATCGCGGCCGACAACCTGCTGTGGCGGGTCGGCGGCTGGGCTGCCGCGCACACGTTCGTCGCGGTCACCGGCGACCTGCGGCGCGACCTGTTCCAGTATCTGATCGGCCATTCGCCGACCTACTACTCGGAAAAGCAGCCGGGCACGCTCGCAAGCCGCATCACGGCCACGTCGAACGCCGTCTATACGTCGGAGAACACGATGGCGTGGAACGTGCTGCCGCCGTGCATCGCGGTGATGGGCGCGATCCTGATGATCATCGTCGTCAATCCGCTGATGGCCGCCGGCCTGCTCGGCTGCTCGGCCGTGCTGTCGATCATCCTGTTCAAGCTGGCCGGGCGCGGCTCGGCGCGCCACCATGCATTCGCGGCGAAGGCCGCGGCGGTCGACGGCGAGCTCGTCGACGTGATCGGCAACATGGGGCTCGTGCGTGCGTTCGGGATGACGGTGCGCGAACAGAAGCGCTTCAGCGCAACGATCAAGGCGGAGATGGACGCACGCCAGCAGAGCCTGTTCTATCTCGAGAAGCTGCGGCTGCTGCATGCGGTGATCACCGCGATGCTGTCGGCCGGCCTGCTCGGCTGGGCGCTGTGGCTGTGGGACCAGGGCCGCGCGACGTCGGGCGACATCGTGCTCGTCAGCTCGCTCGGCTTCACGATCCTGCACGGCACGCGCGACCTCGCGGTCGCGCTCGTCGACGTCACGCAGCACGTCGCGCGCCTGTCCGAAGCCGTGAAGACGCTGCTCGAACCGCACGGGATGCCCGACCACTCCGACGCGAAGCCGCTGGCGGCCACGGGCGGGCGCGTCGATTTCGAACGGGTGACGTTCGCGTATCCGCACCGCCGCGCGATCCTCGACCACTTCGACCTCCATATCGAGCCGGGCCAGCGTGTCGGCCTCATTGGCAAGTCGGGCGCCGGCAAGTCGACCGTGCTCGCGCTGCTGCAGCGCTTCTACGACACGCAGGACGGCGTCGTGAAGGTCGACGGCCAGGACGTGAAGGTGATCACGCAGGACAGCCTGCGCCACGCGATCGCGCTCGTGCCGCAGGACATCTCGCTGCTGCACCGGACGATCTACGACAACATCGCCTATGGCCGCCCCGACGCGACCCGCGAGCAAGTGCTCGCCGCCGCGCGCGACGCGCGCTGCGCGGAGTTCATCGAAGCGATGCCGGAAGGCTATGACACGATCGTCGGCGACCGCGGCGTCAAGCTGTCGGGCGGCCAGCGCCAGCGCATCGCGATCGCGCGCGCGATCCTGAAGGATGCGCCGATCCTGCTGCTCGACGAAGCGACGTCCGCACTCGACAGCTCGTCCGAGGAAGCGATCCAGAGCGCGCTCGACCGCCTGATGGTCGGCCGCACGGTGATCGCGATCGCGCACCGGCTGTCGACGCTGCGCAACTTCGACCGGATCATCGTGATGAGCAACGGCAAGGTGATCGACGACGGCAGCCCCGACGTGCTGCGCAACCGCCCCGGTCTGTACCGCGACCTGCTCGCGAAGCAGCACGGCCGCCATCACGCGCCCGACGGCACCGCGCCGACCGGCGAACGCGTGGCCTGACGCCACGGGCACGCAACCGATAAGAAAGCCGCCTGTGCGACGCACGGCGGCTTTTTTCATGGCATCGCGCGGCATCCGCCGCGCGGCGCGCCGGCTACACGCGCTGCAGGTCGCGCAGGAAGTTGTCGCGCCACACCGACACGTTGTTCTCGCGCAGCTGCGCGATCATGTCCGCATAACGCGCGCGCCGCTCGGCGAGCGGCATCGTCAGCGCCTGCGACAACGCATCGGCCATTCCGTCGATGTCGATCGGATTCACGATCAGCGCGCCCGTCAGCTCACGCGCCGCGCCCGCGAAGCGCGACAGCACCAGCACGCCCGGATCGTCCGGATTCTGCGCGGACACGTACTCCTTCGCGACGAGGTTCATGCCGTCGCGCAGCGGCGTGACGAAACCCACGCGCGCCAGCCGGTACAGCGCGGCCAGCACCTGCCGGTCGTACTGGCGGTGAATGTAGAGGATCGGCGCCCAGTCGAGTTCCGCGTAGCGGCCGTTGATGCGCCCCGACTCCGCTTCGAGCTGCAGGCGGATGTCCTGGTACGCGCGCAGGTCGGCGCGCGTCGATGGCGCGATCTGCAGGAACGACACGCGGTTGCGAATCGACGTCTGGTGCTCCAGCAGTTTCTCGAACGCGCGGAACCGCTCGACGAGCCCTTTCGAATAATCGAGCCGGTCGACGCTCATGATCAACTGGCGCCCGCGCAGCGACGTCGCCAGCGTGCGCACGGCCTTGCCGTTCTCGGCCGCCTGCGCGAGCGACGCGATCTCGTCCGGATACACGCCGATCGGATAGGCGGCCGCGCGCAGCGTGTTGCCGAACGCGCTCACGCGCACCGTGTGCCCTTCGCGCGCCACTTCGCCGCCCGCCTCGAACTCGATGTAGTCGCAGAACGCGCGCAGGTCGGGCTCGGTCTGGAAGCCGAGCAAGTCGAACGCGCACAGCGACTCGACAAGCTCGCGATGCGGCGGCACGTTGACGAGCACCTGCGCGGCCGGAAACGGAATGTGCAGGAAAAAGCCGATGCGGTTCTTCACGCCGGCCTCCCGCAGCGCACGCGCGAACGGGATCAGGTGATAGTCGTGCACCCAGATCACGTCGTCGTCCTGCAGCAGCGGCACGAGCTGCTGCGCGAGCCACACGTTCACGCGGCGGTAGCCGTCGAACTCGTGGCGGTCGTACTGGATCAGGTCGGCGCGGTAATGGAACGCGGGCCACAGCGTCGCGTTCGAGAAACCGCGGTAGTACTGGTCGTAATCGCGGCGCGACAGCCCGACGGTCGCGAACGTCACGGGGCCGCGCTCCTCGATGCGGATCTGCGGCGCACCGGATGCGACCACCTCGCCGCTCCAGCCGAACCACATGCCGCCCGTCTCCTTCAGCGCATCGTAGACGCCGATCGCGAGGCCACCCGCCGCCGGTTCACCTTCCGAAATCGGGGCGACGCGGTTCGAAACGATGATGAGTCGACTCATGCGCCCCGCTGCTCCGCGCCAAGCCAGCGGGCAATCTGCGCGTGCAGCGCGTCGACCGAGTCGAGCCGCATGCGGGCCGACGTCTCGCCCGCGCCGACCTTGATCGACAGACCGCCCCGCGCGTTGACCACCGCGAAGCCCTTCTCGTCGGTCAGGTCGTCGCCCGCGAACAGCGGCACGCGGCCCGCGAACGGCGGCTCGTCGAGGAACGCAGCCAGCGCGCGCCCCTTGTCGACACCCTTCGGCTTGATCTCGAACACCATCTTGCCCGGCTGCAGCACATACGCGTCCGCATATTCGGCGACGAGGCGCTCGGCCGCTTCGCGCGCGGCCGGCTCGCGCTCGGGCGCATTGCGGTAGTGCAGCGCGACGGCCGCTCCCTTGATTTCGAGCAGCATGCCCGGATGACGGTCGACGACGGACGCGAGTTCGCGCTCGATGCGCAACAGCCGGTCGTCGTTGAAGCCGATGCGCTGCGTGTCGCCGTTCGCGTCGCGACGCTCGGCGCCGTGCAGGCCGGCGATCGGCAGGTCCGGCATGTTCAGGAACGCGTCGAGGTTGTCGATGCCGCGGCCCGACACGACGGCGAGCGCGCCATGCGAGCGGCGCCGCAGCTCATCGAGCAGCGTCAGCAGCGACGGCGGCACGTGAATGCTGTCGGGCGTCGGCGCCAGTTCGACGAGCGTACCGTCGAAGTCGAAAAAGAACGCGGTATCGGTCAGGGACAGGGAAGCCGGAACGGATTGCATCGATTCGATGGTCTGAGGAGCGGCCTGCACACGCGCGGCCGCCGCTGCGAGAATGGAATTGTGCGCATCTTACCGCGCCTGCGTACCGAGATGGGCGAAACCGGCGCACGGTGGACCTCGCGCCACCGTCCGCGCCAACTGCGACATATTGCCCCGCTCGCCCGTGCCGTACGGGTTTCGAAAGGACGCGGGCGCGGGAATTGCGCTACAGTCGGCAACCGCCGGTCGCGCGACGCATGGCGCCGCGCCGGCCGACGACCGTTCCGTCCGATCGAGCCCCAGGATGTCGTCAGCCCGTCCCGCGCCGCACCGGCGCCACCTCATCACCCGCTTCGTCCGCACGGCCGCGGCGCTAACCGCCGCCGTCGCGCTCGCCGCCTGCACGCACGACGAGCCGAACTGGCACCTGACCAACGTCACGGGCCACCTGCCCGACCTGTCCTTCACGCTGACCGGCGGCGACGGGCATCCGGTCGACGCGAACGCCTTCCGCGGCCGCATCGCGCTCGTCTACTTCGGCTATACGCACTGTCCGGATGTCTGCCCCGAAACGATGGCGCGGCTGATGGAAGTGCTCGCGAAGCTCGGCCCGCAGGCGAACCACGTGCGCATCCTGTTCGTCTCGGTCGATCCCGCGCGCGACACGCCGCAGGCGATGCAGTCGTACGTCGCCGCGTTCGACGCCGCGCACGCGCGTGGGCTGACCGGCACCGACGGCCAGATCGAATCGCTCGCGAAACGCTATCGCGTCGCGTACCAGATGGAAAAACGCGATCCGTCCGGCGGCTACGAAGTCACGCACAGCTCGGCCGTCTACATCTTCGACGCGAACGGTCGCGCGCGTTTGCTCGCGACCGACCGCGATTCGCCCGACGCCATCGCCGCCGATGTGCGCCGGATCATCGACACTGCCTCCCCCTTCCGAACTCCGACATGAAGACGACCCTCAAGACGTTCGCCCTCCTCGCCGCACTGTGCACCGGCGCTCACGCCTACGCCGCCGGCGCGATCATCGCGCAGAACGCGTGGGTGCGCTGGCTGCCGAACCAGCTGCCCGCGGGCGGCTACGTGACGCTCGTCAATACGGGCGACAAGCCGGTCGATCTCGTCGACGTCGACAGCCCCGACTACGGGATGGCGATGCTGCACCAGACCGTGTCGAACGGCTCGACGCAGAAGATGGAAATGGTCGACAAGCTGACGATCCCCGCGCGCGGCAAGGTCGACATCGCGCCGGGCGGCTATCACTTCATGCTCGAGGAACCGAAGCACGCGATCAAGCCCGGCGACACCGTGCGCCTGCGCCTGAAGTTCTCCGACGGCGAAACGGTCGATACGCCGTTCGCCGTGAAGTCGCCGGCCCAGGCGAAGTGATGCGCGCGCGATGAACGTCCTGTACTGGCTCGATCCGTGGGAACCGTCGCCGACCGTGGTCATCGCGGTGCTGACGGCCGCCGTGCTGTTCGCGCGCGGCGTGAAGAAGGCGAAGGTGTCGCCGCTGCGGCAGTTCTCGTTCTGGTTCGGGCTGACGGCGCTCTACATCGCGCTGCATACGCGGCTCGACTACTTCTTCGAGCATGAATTCTTCCTGCACCGTGCGCAGCACCTCGTATTGCATCACCTCGGGCCGTTCTTCATCGCACTGGCGTACCCGGGCGCGGCGATCCGCGCGGGCATTCCGTTTCGCTGGCGGCAGCGCTTCGTGCGCCCCGCGCTCGCGTGGGCGCCCGTGCGCGCGACGCTCGACGTGGTGTTCCATCCGGTCGTCGCGGTCGTGCTGTTCGTCGGGTTGATCTATTTCTGGCTGCTGTCGCCGATCCACTTCGTCGCGATGCTCGACTGGCGCCTGTATCGCGTGATGAACTGGAGCATGGTGATCGACGGGCTGCTGTTCTGGTGGCTCGTCGTCGATCCGCGTCCCGCGCCGCCCGCGCGGCTGTCGCCGGGCCGCCGGATCCTGATCGTCGTCGCGGCGATCCCGCCGCAGATCGCGCTCGGCGCGCTGATCTTCTTCACGCCGCACGAGCTGTACCCGATCTATTCGATCTGCGGACGCGCGTTCACGTGGCTCAGCCCGCTGCGTGACCAGCAGATCGGCGGCTTGCTGCTGTGGATTCCGGGTTCGATGATGAGCGTGATCGGCGCGCTGATCGCGCTGCGGCACTGGCTGCGGCTGTCCGCGCGCGGCCGTCTGCTCGACGAGCGCGCTGCCGCCCGGCGCGCGGAGCGCCCGTCGGTGACGCGCGCCGCCCACTGACGGCACGGCGCGCCGCGCATCAGCCGCGCGCGCTGGTCATCCACACGTGCGGGATGCCGTCCTCGTCGTGCACGTCCGAGTTCGGCGTGAAGCCGAATGCCCCGTAGAAACGCTGCAGGTGGGCCTGTGCATGCAGGCTCACCTGCGTATCCGGCCACTGCGCGCGGATGTGCTCGAGCGCGCGCGAGATCAGCGCGTTGCCGAGGCCCGCGCCGCGAAACGGCGCGGTCGTCAGCACGCGGCCGATGCGCACGTCGGTGTTCTGCGCATCCGGCAACAGCACGCGCAGGTAGCCCGCGAGGCGGCCCGCCGGATCGTACGCGGCCAGATGCCACGCCGCCTGGTCCGCATCGTCGATGTCGCGATACACGCAGTTCTGCTCGACGACGAACACGGCGCTGCGCGCGTCGAGGATCGCATAGAGTTCACGCGCGGTCAGCGCGTCGAAGGATTTCCAGCGCCAGTCGAGATCGTCGGCGCGCGCGGAGGCGGCAGGTGCGGAAGCGGTCATGGTCGTCCTGATTCGGGGCGCGCCGGCCGGCGCGCGGCAACCGTCGATTATGCCTCGAAGCGCACGCAGCACGCACGCACCCTTCCGCGCACGAAAAAAGGCCCCGCAATTGCGCGGGGCCTGTCCGTCATGCCGGCATCTGGCCGAAGCGGCCGTTGTTGAAATCGTCGATCGCGGTCCGGATTTCCTCTTGCGAGTTCATCACGAACGGCCCGTAGCCGACGACCGGCTCATCGATCGGCTCGCCGCTCAAAATCAACAGCTTGGCGTCGCCGTTCGCTTCGATCTCGACGTCGCGGCCGTCGCGGCTCAGTTGCACGAACTGCGCTTCGCGGGCGACCGTCTCGCCGTTCACCAGCAGCGTACCGTTCAGCACCACCACCGCGAGCGTCCGCCCTTCGGCGATCGGGAACCGCGCGCGGCCGCCGGCTGCGAGCCGCACGTCCCACACGTCGATCGGCGTGTGCGTGCGGGCCGGGCCGCGCCGTCCGTCGAATTCGCCCGCGATGATCCGCGCACGCCCCGCACCGTCCGGCAGCTCGACCACCGGGATGTCCGCGTTCAGCAGCGTCTGGTAGCCGGGCGTGCCCATCTTGTCGGCGGCGGGCAGGTTCACCCACAGCTGCACCATCTCGAGCGGACCGCCGCGCTTCGTGAAGGCCTCCGAGTGGAATTCCTCGTGGAGGATCCCGCTCGCGGCCGTCATCCACTGCACGTCGCCCGGGCCGATCACGCCGCCCGCGCCGGTCGAGTCGCGGTGAGCGACTTCGCCGTCATAGACGATCGTCACGGTTTCGAACCCGCGGTGCGGGTGCTGCCCCACCCCGCGCGGTGCCGAAGCCGGCTCGAAGTTCGCGGGGCCCGCGTAGTCGAGCAGCAGGAACGGGCTGAGGTGCGCCCCGTGAGACTGATAGCTGAACATCGAACGCACCGGGAAACCGTCGCCGACCCAATGGCCACGCGGCGCGCTGTAAACACCCTGGATCTTCTTCATTTGCCTTCTCCGAATTGCGGCGAAACACGTGCTTCGCATCCTGGGTACGAATATAGAGATGGAACGATCGATCCGGTAGACTGCGAAAATCGCACTCAGCGTTCTATTTGATGAACGATCAAGAACGGGATCTGAACGATCTCTATTACTTCGTGCAGGTGGTCGAGCACGGCGGTTTTGCACCGGCCGGGCGCGCGCTCAACCTGCCGAAATCGAAGCTGAGCCGCCGCATCGCGCTGCTCGAGGCGCGGCTCGGGATGCGGCTGATCCAGCGCTCGACGCGCCGTTTCACCGTCACCGACGTCGGCCAGACCTACTATGCGCACTGCCGCGCGATGCTCGTCGAAGCGGACGCCGCCGACGAAGCGATCGCGCTGCTGCACGAGGAGCCGCGCGGCATCGTGCGCGTGAGCTGCCCGGTCGTGCTGCTCGATTCGCTGGTCGGCACGATGATCGCCGCGTTCATGGCCGCGTGCCCGCGCGTCGAGATTCATCTGGAGGCGACCAACCGGCGCGTCGACGTGGTCGGCGAAGGGATCGACGTCGCGATCCGCGTGCGCCCGCCGCCGCTCGAGGACAGCGATCTCGCGCTGCGCGTGCTGGCCGAGCGCGGCCAGTGCCTCGTCGCGAGCCCCGCGTTGCTGCGCGAGCTCGGCACGCCGGCCGTCCCCGCCGACCTGACCCGCCTGCCGAGCCTCGATCACGGCGTACCGCAAGCCGCGCACGTCTGGCGGCTGCGCGGCCCCGACGGCGCGCAGGCGGAAATCCACCACCAGCCGCGCCTCGTGACAGGCGGCATGCTCGCGCTGCGCGCGGCGGCCGTCGCGGGTGTCGGCGTCGTGCAGCTGCCGACGATGATGGTGCGCGACGAAGTCGCCCGCGGCGACCTGGTGACCGTGCTGCCGAACTGGGCGCCGCGGCGCGAGATCGTGCACGCGGTGTTCGCGTCGCGGCGTGGGTTGTTGCCCGCGGTGCGCGCGCTGCTCGACTTCCTGACCGAGCGGTTCGCCGAACTCGCACCCGATTGAGCGGGCTCGCGTGCCCGTGCGTGGCGCATTCGGCATCGCGCTCAGCGAACCGGACGCTGCAGACGGGCCGCGCGTGCCGTAGACTGCGGGACGCGCATCGCGCTTTTCACAACCCAGCCGTTCACCACCCTTATCGCATTTCAGCCATGTTCACGCTGTCCAACGACCCTCACGCCTCCAAGGCCGAACTCTATGCGACGCTCGTCGAGCAGGCACGCGCGCTCGTCGAATCGGAACGCGACCTGATCGCGAACGCCGCGAACTTCTCCGCGCTCGTCTATCACTCGCTCGACCGCCTGAACTGGGCCGGCTTCTATTTCTTCGACGGATCGGAACTCGTGGTCGGCCCGTTCCAGGGCAAGCCCGCGTGCGTGCGGATCGCGCTCGGCAAGGGCGTGTGCGGCACGGCCGCGCAAACCCGCGAGACGCAGGTCGTGCGCGACGTGCATGAATTCCCGGGCCATATCGCGTGCGATGCCGCGTCGGAATCGGAAATCGTCGTGCCGCTGGTGGCCGCCGACGGCACGCTGATCGGCGTGTGGGACGTCGACAGCCCCGTTGCCGCACGTTTCGACGACGAGGACCGCAACGGGATGGAAGCGCTGTGCCGCGTGTTCGTCGAACACGCATGGCAGAAGACACGCGGTTAAGCGACGTTCGCAGCGTGACGCTGCCGGTCGCGGCGGGGAGACGGCGGCCTGCTGACCGTCCCGCGCGACTGCCAATGAATGACACGGGCCCCACGACGGGGCCCGTTTCGATTGCGCCTTTAAGTGCGGGCTGCCGCGCGTCAGGCCGCGTGCGTGCCGGAGAGCGCCGCGAACGCCTGCGGCTTCACGTCGTCCGACAGGATCTCGACGCCCTGCTCCGTCACCACGACCATGTGCTCCCATTGCGCGGACAGCGAATGGTCTTGCGTGACGACCGTCCAGCCGTCCGCCAGCACGCGCGTATCGCGCTTGCCCGCATTCAGCATCGGCTCGATCGTGAAGATCATCCCCGGCCGCAGCGGCACGCCGGTGCCCGGGCGGCCATAGTGCAGCACCTGCGGCTCGTCGTGGTACACGTCGCCGATCCCGTGCCCGCAGTACTCGCGAACCACGCTGAACCCTTCGCGATGCGCGACCTGCTGGATCGCATAGCCGACGTCGCCGAGCGTCGCGCCCGGACGCACCGCGCGGATGCCCGCATGCATCGCCTCGTAGGTCGTCGCGACGAGGCGCCGCGCCAGTTCACCCGGCTCGCCGACGAAGTACATGCGGCTCGTGTCGCCGAACCAGCCGTCCTTGATCACCGCGATGTCGAGATTCACGATGTCGCCGTCGCGCATCGGCCGCGACGACGGAATACCGTGACAGACCACGTGGTTGACCGACGTGCACAGGGTTTTCGGATAACCGTGATAGCCGATGTTCGCCGGGATCGCGCCGAGTTCGTCGACGATGTATTCGCGGCAGCGGGCGTCCAGTTCGTCCGTGGTGACGCCCGGCTTCACGTGCTCGGTGATCATCGTCAGCACGCGCGATGCGAGCTTCGCGGCCTCGCGCGACTTGTCGATTTCCGCGGCACCGCGGATCGGGATTTCTCGCTTCGCCATTACGCCACCTGCTCGATGTCGCGCGCCACCGACTCGGTCGGCCCCGCGTCGCCGCCGCGCGCTTCGATCTCGATCAGCATTCGGCAGATATCGCCGTAGGACAGCGACGGATTGAGTTCCGACAGCATCCCGACGCGCAGCCAGTGTTCCGCCTGCGCATTGATCGAACGGCTCAGCGCGGTACTGGTCGAGCGCAGCCGTTCATGCATGTGCTCGGATATCTTGATGATTCCCATATAACCCTAATTAAACGAAGTGTAGTCGTTTCGTATATTACGCTCGGGCCGGTCGACGGGCAAGCGTTCCGATTCCGTCCACACCCCGTTGACATCGAATTCCAGCTTGCTGGACAATAAATCCATCATGCAGGAATCTACCCGCCCGCCCGTCGACGACACCGGCATCAACGAACGCATCGCCCGGCGCGTGCGCGACTTGCGCACGCTACGAGGCTACACGCTCGATGCGCTCGCCGCGCGTTCGGGCGTCAGCCGCTCGATGATCTCGCTCATCGAGCGCGCGTCGGCAAGCCCGACGGCCGTCGTGCTCGACAAGCTCGCGGCGGGTCTCGGCGTGTCGCTGGCCGGGCTGTTCGGCGGCGAGCGCGACGACGCGCCCGCGCAGCCGCTCGTGCGGCGCGCGCAGCAGGCGGAATGGCGCGATCCGGCGTCCGGTTACGTGCGGCGCAATCTGTCGCCGCCCGGCTGGCCGTCGCCGATCCAGCTCGTCGAGGTCGATTTCCCGCCCGGCGCGCGCGTCGCGTACGACTCCGGCGGGCGCGAAAGCGCACTACATCAACAGGTGTGGGTCGTCGATGGGCGCGTCGACGTCACGCTGGGCGACCAGCTTCACGAACTTCACGCCGGCGACTGTCTGGCCATGCGTCTCGATCAGCAGCTGATTTTCAGCAACCCGTCGTCGCAGGCCGCGCGCTATGTCGTCGCGATCTGCGATGTTCCCGCCGCCGCCGGCGCGCGGAGTGTGTCATCCGTTCAAAGCCGTCAGGCGCAGGAGCCCGTATGAATTCCCCGAAACAGCGTGACGACGTGCGCCTGATCGATTGCAGCGAGGCCGAGCACGCCGCGGCCATCCTCGAGATCCTGAACGATGCGATCGTGAACTCGACCGCGCTGTACGACTACCGGCCGCGCCCGCCCGAAGCGATGGTCGCGTGGTTCGCGACGAAGCGCGCCAGCGGTTTTCCGGTCGTCGGCGCGGTCGACGAATCGGGCACGCTGGTCGGCTTCGCGAGCTGGGGCACGTTCCGCGCGTTTCCGGCGTTCAAGTACACGGTCGAACACAGCGTCTACGTGCACTGCGACCATCGCGGCCGCGGGCTCGGGGAGCTACTGCTGCGCGAATTGATCCGGCGTGCACGCGAAGCCGACGTGCACGTGCTGGTCGGTTGCATCGACGCCACCAACGGCGGCAGCGTCGCGCTGCATACGCGCCTCGGCTTCGTGCACTCGGGCACGATCACCGACGCGGGCTTCAAGTTCGGCCGCTGGCTCGATGCGGCGTTCTATCAGTTGACGCTCGACACCCCCGCGCAGCCGGTGGATGGCTGATCGGCATCGGTGAGCGTTCGGCGATCTCCTGCTGACGCGGGCGATGCGGACGGCCCGCGCCACGACGACACCACCCTTGGTTCGGCGGCTCCCACTGACGCGGGCGATGCAGACGCACCGCACCACGACGACCACCGCCCTCGCAGCGACAACGCGATCAAGCCCGCGTTGTCCCCACGCCTCCAGGCTTTCCCTCCGCGTCCCGGGCCCCGGCCCCGCACCTTCGCCCCGTGACGACGAGTGTGACGTTCGCCGCATTCTTGCGCGAGAACGGCAGCGATACGGTATTCCCAGCGGCCGCAGCGCGGTCGCATACCGATCCATCACCCGGAGGATGCCGTATGAAAACGCCCCATGCCCTGCCGTACCATCCCGAATCGCGACACGACGCCGGCCTCGCGCGACGCGCGGTCCGCTACGTTGCGTGCTCGCTTGCCGCCCTTCCGCTTTTCTGCGGACAAGCGTTCGCGGCCGGCGCGTGTCCGACGCCGTTCGTGTTGAGCGGCAACACCGATCTGCTGTGGAAGGAAGTCACCAACAACCAGTGGCGCAACATGCTGCCGCGCGGCTGGACCGACAACGGTTTTCACTTCTACAGCCGGGTGCGCAGCCGCGGCCCGGAGAACGGCATCAACACGCCGTCGGATCTCGAGTCCGAAATCCGCAAGCAGAGTGCCGACGAGCCGGCTGGCGGCAACAACCCGAATCGCCGGGCGATCACGCTGCCGATCTTGAACAGCAAGGGCCAGCATCTGCTGGTGATTTACGACTACGACGGCAAAAGTACGTCGAAGTGCGAGCTGGTGACGTTGACGTATCCGGCGGAATAGATGCGTGAATGACGTGCTGGAAAAGGAAAAGCCTCGCGGAAGCGGGGTTTTTTCTTTCTTGGCGGGCGACACGTTCGACCCGGCGCGAAAGCGTCGCGATCACGGTTCGCGCGTCCGCAATTGGCGAGTACACTGAAAATTCAATCGCAGCAGGAGAATGTGATGATTGACGCTGGCCCTCAAAGCACTTTCCGAGGCCTGCCGCTTACGGTGGAGCAGGACGCGGAAGTGAAGCACTACATAACCGATCGAACTCGGCGCGGGCTGCCCTGGGACACGCCGGAGTTGAGCGCGATGCTCGAGGACATGCTGCATCCCCCGGGTGACGGGGACGAGGACGGGGACGACGATGTCGCATCCCCGGCAGACGAAGCTCGAGCCGCCGCCGAACGTGCAGAGGCATCGATCGACGATGCGATGGATCCCATCGAGGCGAATGAGGAGTGGAACGCGGCCATGGAGTCGGAAGCCATGAAAGGGCCCCGACGATAACCTGCAGACGTCACGCCGAGGATGAAGCAGCACCTGCGTGCCTTATCGGATGGCGCGCGGATACAAAGCCCTGCGCTGCCCTTGTCCCGCCCTGAGCCAAGAAATAGTCCGGTCCGGAAGTAGAGAAATTCGGCATGATGTGTCCACACGGACACCAAGGCCATGCCCTGGTCAATGCGCGTCGATTGCTAACTGGATCCACAGATGCTCAGTTTGCAGGCGTGGTAAGCGCGAGCCTTATCCTGCAAGACTCCCGCCCCTTGCCGTAGCAAATTTGCAGCACGCAAAAAAGCCCGCCTTCAGCGGGCTTTCGCGTTTGTGGAAGGGCAAACCGGCAATCCCTCGTCAGTCCAACGGCTGCAACGCGGCAACCCTGTTCCGGCCGATCGTTTTCGCATAGTACAGCGCCTCGTCGGCCGCCTTGATTACCGCGTCGGGCTCATTGTCCTGCTCCGGCGTCCAGCTGGCGAGGCCAATACTGGCCGTGACGCGCCCATACTCGCTGCCGGCATGTTCGAGTGCCAGTTCGTCGATTGCCGCGCGAATCCGCTCGGCGATCTGTGCGGCGCCGGCCGGCGGCGTATCGGGAAGCAGCACGACGAATTCCTCCCCGCCGTAGCGCGCCGCGGTATCGACCGGCCGGCGGATGTTTTCGCCGATGCAACGGGCGACCGCCGCCAGCGCGTCGTCCCCGGCCTGATGCCCGTAGGTGTCGTTGTAAGCCTTGAAGCGATCGACGTCGACGAACAGCAGCGAGAAGACGGAATGCGTGCGCCTCGCGCGACGCCATTCCCGGTCCAGCACCTCCCCGAAACTGCGTCGATTGTTCAGGCCGGTGAGCCCGTCGGTACGCGCCAGCAGCACCAGCTCCGACTCGGCCCGCATCCGGCGGCGCAGTTGCCCGCTGAGCAGGAAAGACAGCGCGATGAACGCGACGCCGAACGTCGCCACCAGTGCGCCGATCGTCACTGCGCGGTGCCGCCACGCGGCATAAACGTCCTGCTCGCCCTCTGCAACCATGATGATCAGCGGCAACTTCGGCAGGTGTTTGAAATAGTAGAGGCGACGTACACCGTCGATTGAAGCCGTTTCCGAGAATACGCCCTCCGACGCACGCTGAAACCGTCGAAAGGTCGTAGCCTTGCTGATATCGCGACCGACGATGCTGACGTTGTACGGTTGACGCATCACCATGATGCCGTCCTTGCCGATCAGCGACATCGAACCGTGCTGCCCCAGCGACAGGCCCGCAAACAGGTGGTGGAAGTACTCGAGATTGATCGCAATCAGCGCGACGCCGCCGAACGATCCGTCCGGGTTCGAGATGCGCCGAGACAGCACAATGCAGAGCATGCCAGCGCGCAGGCGCGACACGAACGGATCGCTCACATAGAGCCCAACGTCGGGATTGTCGCGATGCACGGTGAAGTATTTGCGATCGGCGAAATTGCCCTTGCGGGGCACGTCGTTGGACGAATCCAGCACGATATCGCCGTTCGCGTCGAGTACCAGTTGCGAACCGATGAAGGGGGCACTCATCGCATGATCGAACAGCACGCCGCGCCGCAGCGCCGGCGCTGCCGACATCACATCGGGCCGTTGCAGACCATGGATTACCGCCTGCAACGACAGGTCGTAGAGCTCGAAGTTGCGCTCGATGTCGCGCTCAGCCATCAGGCCGAGATTGCGCGAGGTTTCGCTTGCGCGCTCCAGTGCGTCGTTCCGGCTCTGAAATAGCTGCAGCACGCACAGGCCCATCAGTGCGCACGCGATCACGATGCCAACCGCCACGATGACGTAGGGGGCCGCCGTACGACGATGCATGGTGTCCTCAGCGCAAAATGAGCCGCGCCCGTCGTTCGGCGCGTGGTTTCCGCATACTAAATCGGACGGGTACATTTGAACACTCGGCGCGTACCCGACCACAACCCGAACAGCAAAAAGCAACTTTGTGTCCGACTGATGACAAACCCTGCCCCACTACCCCAGGCGACTGTTCAAGGATGAAAACGGCGCCGGGAAAAGAAAAAGCCCTGATTTCTCAGGGCTTTTTCTTTTCTTACTTGGAGGCGCGAGCCGGAGTCGAACCGGCCTAAACGGCTTTGCAGGCCGCTGCATAACCGCTTTGCTATCGCGCCAAAAGCGGACTGTCCGGATGCCGTGAAGGCAAGCGACAGATTTTTATTCGAGGACCATCAGTCCATCAAATAAAAAGGGAAGCGAGGCTTCCCCATTACCTGGAGCGGGAGACGAGTCTCGAACTCGCGACCTCAACCTTGGCAAGGTTGCGCTCTACCAACTGAGCTACTCCCGCATTGTCCTGCACCTGCAGCGCTTTGCCGTACAACACGCTGCCAGAAAATCTGGAGCGGGAGACGAGTCTCGAACTCGCGACCTCAACCTTGGCAAGGTTGCGCTCTACCAACTGAGCTACTCCCGCATATGTCCTGCATCTGCAGCGCTTTGCCGTACAACACGCTGCCAGAAAAATCTGGAGCGGGAGACGAGTCTCGAACTCGCGACCTCAACCTTGGCAAGGTTGCGCTCTACCAACTGAGCTACTCCCGCGTATTGCTGCCTACTGCTTCCGTCACACACCTACTTCGTCGTGCAGCGGAGAAGCGAGATTATGGCGAAGGCACATTCGTGTGTCAAGAGCTTTTCCAGCCCTTTTTACAAAAACCGGTGCGATCGAATCGGACGATCACGTCACGCGCCGCCGCGCTCGCGAATCTGCGGCCATGCGAGCTTCATGTAGTACAGCATCGACCAGATCGTCAGCACCGCCGCGAGATACATCAGCCACTCGCCCCACACGCGCGTGTCGATCGTCGCGATGCCGAGCGGCAGCGGGCCGTAGTACAGCAGCATCGGAATCGCGACCATCTGGCACGCGGTCTTGAACTTGCCGAGCTGATTCACCGCGACGCTCTTCGACGCGCCGATCTGTGCCATCCATTCACGCAGCGCCGAGATCGCGATCTCGCGACCGACGATCACCAGCGCGATCGCCGCATCGACCCGCGAAATCTGCACGAGGATCAGCAGCGCGGCCGTCACCATCAGCTTGTCCGCGACCGGATCGAGGAACGCGCCGAACGACGACGTCTGGTTCCATTTGCGGGCGAGAAACCCGTCGAACCAGTCGGTCAGCGCGGCTAGGATGAAGATCGCCGCTGCCGCGAGGTTGCGGTGCGCGCCGCCCATCACCGTGTCCGGCAGATAGAACACGCCGACGACGAGCGGAATCAGCACGATCCGGACCCACGTCAGGAAAATCGGGAAATTGAACGGCATGGCATGCGGGTCAGTAAGGGATTCGCAATTGTGCCGTGTCGACCGGCCTGCTACAAGGACGCAAGAACGCGAGAGCGCGGGCAGGCACGGCCGGTCGCACGGCCCGGATCAGTGAAGCTGCTTGTAGATCTGCTCGGCGAGCGCGTGCGAGATGCCCTCGACGCTCGCCAGTTCCTCGACGCTCGCGGCGACCACCCCGCGCAGCCCGCCGAACCGCGCGAGCAGCCGCTGACGGCGTTTCGCGCCGATCCCTTCGAGCTCCTCGAGCCGCGACGTCTGGCGTGCCTTCGCCCGCTTCGCGCGCATCCCGGTGATCGCAAAGCGGTGCGCCTCGTCGCGGATCTGCGCGACGAGCATCAGCGCGGCGCTCTCCTTGCCGAGTTCGAGCGGCGTGCGGCCGTCCGCGAACACGAGCGTCTCGAGGCCGACCTTGCGCCCCTCGCCCTTCGCGACGCCAACCAGCATCGACGTGTCGAGCCCGAGCTCGGTGAACACCTGCCGCGCGATCTCGACCTGTCCCTTGCCGCCGTCGATCAGCACGATGTTCGGCAGCAAACTCGACGCCTCGGCCTCGCGCGTCGATTCGCCGTCGATGCCGGCTGCCGCGTCGGCGGCGGCAGCCTGCGCGGCCTGCTCGACCATCTTCTCGTAGCGGCGCGTCAGCACCTGCCGCATGGCCGCGTAATCGTCGCCCGGCGTGATGCCGGTGATGTTGTAGCGACGGTACTCGCCCGACTGCATCTTGTGATGGTGGTAGACGACGCACGACGCCTGCGTCGCCTCGCCCATCGTGTGACTGATGTCGAAACACTCGATCCGCAGCATCGCGAGATCGTCGCATTCGAAGCTGAGCGTCTCCGCGAGCGCGCGCGTGCGCGCCTGCTGCGAGCCCTGCTCGGACAGCAGCCGCGCAAGCGCGAGCCGGGCATTCTGTTCAGCCATCGACAGCCATGCGCGCCGCTGCCCCTGCGGCTGCCGCACCAGCGAAACCTTGTGACCGGCCTGCTCGGACAGCAGCTCGAGCAGGTCGCGGCTGGCGGGCGCATGGCTCACGACAAGCACGGGCGGCACGCGATTGCCGAGATAGTGCTGCGCGATGAACGCATCGAGCACCTCGGCCTCGACCGATGCCGACGATGCCCCCGACGCCGACGACGCCGCGTCACGCGCGGCGGCAGCTTCGTCCGCGGGCTCGCCGGGCAACGCCGCGGCGGCTTCGTCGGCACCATCCGCACCGTCGGCTTCGTCGCCGAGGCCACCTTCGGCAAGCGTCAGCGCACTTTCGACATGCGCGGGGAAATAGGCCTTGTCGCCAAGATGCCGGCCGCCGCGCACCATCGCCAGGTTCACGCACACGCGTCCGCCCTGCGCGACCACCGCGAGGATGTCGACGTCGCTGTCGCTGCCGACCTCGATCGCCTGCTGGTGCAGCACCGTCGCGAGCGAACTCATCTGGTTGCGCACGGCCGCCGCCTGCTCGAACTTCAGCTCGGCCGCGAACGCGTGCATCTTCTGCTCGAGCTCCTTCATCACTTCCGACTGCCGGCCGAGCAGGAAACGCGCGGCGTTCGACACGTCGATCGCGTAGTCGTCCGCGGAAATCGCGCCGACGCACGGCGCCGTGCAGCGCCCGATCTGATGCAGCAGGCACGGCCGCGTGCGGTTGTTGAAGACGGAATCCTCGCAGGTGCGCAACTGGAAGACGCGCTGCAGGATCTGGATGCTCTCGCGCACGGCCCACGCGCTGGGGAACGGTCCGAAATACTGGTTCTGCTTGTCGACCGAGCCGCGGTAGTAGGCCATGCGCGGAAAGCGGTGCGCGGTGAGCTTCAGGTACGGATACGACTTGTCGTCGCGAAACAGGATGTTGTAGCGCGGCGCGAGCGCCTTGATCAGGTTGTTCTCGAGCAGCAGCGCCTCGGCCTCGGAGCGCGTGACGGTCGTCTCGATGCGCGCGATGCGCGTGACCATCATCGCGATGCGCGGCGACAGCTGCGTCTTCGTGAAATAGCTCGACACGCGCTTCTTCAGGTCGCGCGCCTTGCCGACGTAAAGCACGGCGCCCGCCGTGTCGTAGTAGCGGTAGACGCCCGGCATGTGCGGCAACTGGGCGAGGATCTTCTTCGGTTCGAACGGGATGTCGACGGCTTCTGGGGATGTCATGCGTGATCCGGGGGCCTTGTGGCGCGGAACGGGTCCATTAGAATCGCCAGTTTAGAGCATTCACCGCCCGCATCGATGCCCCGCACCGCCCCCGCCCCCGCTTCCGCTTCACCGCTCGCGCCCGACGAGCCGATCGCATGCGACCTCTTCTGCACCGTGATCGACAACTTCGGCGACATCGGCGTGTGCTGGCGCCTCGCCCGCCAGCTCGCGCACGAACACGGCTGGCAGGTGCGCCTCTTCATCGACGACCTCCACACGTTCGCGCGGCTGCTGGCGGGCGTCGATCCCGCGGCGGCCCGGCAGACGCTCGACGGCATCGTGGTCGAACACTGGCATGCGGAAGTCGGCGATGCGCTCGAGATCGCCGATGTCGTGATCGAGGCGTTCGCGTGCGAGCTGCCCGGCGCGTATCTCGCGGCAATGGCGCGCCGCACGCGCCGCCCCGTGTGGATCAATCTCGAATATCTGAGCGCCGAGGACTGGGTCGCCGATTTCCATTTGCGCCCGTCGCCGCATCCGCGCTACCCGTTGCTGAAGACGTTCTTCTTCCCGGGCCTGTCGGCCGGCACGGGCGGCGTGCTGAAAGAACGCGACCTCGACGCGCGCCGCACGGCCTTCGAAGCGGACCCGGCGGCGCGTGCCGCGTGGTGGCGGCAGGCGACCGGCGACGCGCCGCCCGCGCCCGGCACGACAGTCGTCAGCCTGTTCGCGTATGAAAATCCGGCCGTCGACGCACTGCTCGCGCAGTGGCGCGACAGCCCGTCGCCCGTCGTCGCGCTCGTGCCGACCGGCCGCGTATCGCCGGCCGTCGCGCGCTTTTTCGGGGTCGAATCGTTCGCCGCCGGCGCACGCGCGACGCGCGGCAACCTGACCGCATACGGGCTCGCGTTCGTCCCGCAGGCCGACTTTGACCGGCTGCTGTGGGTGGCCGACGTCAATTTCGTGCGCGGCGAGGATTCGTTCGTCCGCGCGCAATGGGCGCGCAAGCCGTTCGTGTGGCACATCTACCCGCAGGCCGACGATGCGCATCTGCCGAAGCTCGACGCCGCGCTCGCGCACCTGTCGGCCGGCCTCGGCGACGCGCCGCGCACGGCGCTCGAGCGCTTCTGGCATGCGTGGAACGGCGTCGGCACGCCCGATTGGGGCGATTTGCTCCAGCATCGTGCCGCACTCGACGCCAACGCGGCCCGCTGGGCCGATGAGTTGGCGAGCGTCGGCGATCTCGCCGGAAAGCTGGCGGAATTCGCAAAATCTCAGTTAAAATAAGCGGTTATCCGACGGCTGACCACGCAAGCGCTCGCTTTCAAGGCGCTTGGCGCCCATCGGAACCTCCCGCTTGCGCCGTCAGCCGTTGCGCAACGCTCAAGCATCTATTTATTTGATTGGATCAGGACAGTTTTTTATGAAGACCGCACAGGAACTCCGCGTAGGCAACGTCGTTCAGATCGGCAGCGACGCATGGGTCATCGCAAAGACGGAATACAACAAGTCGGGCCGTAACGCCGCCGTCGTCAAGATGAAGATGAAGAACCTGCTGACGAACGCAGGTCAGGAATCGGTCTACAAGGCCGACGACAAGTTCGACGTCGTCATGCTCGACCGCAAGGAAGTGACGTACTCGTACTTCGCCGACCCGATGTACGTGTTCATGGACGCCGACTACAACCAGTACGAAGTCGAAGCGGAAATGATGGGCGAAGCGCTGAACTACCTCGAAGACGGCATGGCTTGCGAAGTCGTGTTCTACAACGAGAAGGCGATCTCGGTCGAACTGCCGACGATCCTGGTTCGCGAGATCACCTACACGGAACCGGCCGTCAAGGGCGACACGTCGTCGGGCAAGGTGCTGAAGAACGCCAAGCTCGCAACGGGCTTCGAACTGCAAGTGCCGCTGTTCTGCAGCACCGGCGACAAGATCGAAATCGATACGCGCACGAACGAATACCGCAGCCGCGCGTAATCGCCTGCGATTTCCGTATCGAACAAAGCGCCCTGCGGGGCGCTTTTTATTTGCCTGCCGTCAACAGCAACAGAGGCTCCGGCACCATAGGCAACACAAAATCCAGCACTAAAGGTATTCAATTTGTATCATCGGTAACTGTTTTATAGCGATGGAGAAATAATGCCCGTCAGGCGTGCAGCGGGGCATAAAATCAGTCTTTAATCTGACATGCGGCTGCGGCTGGCTCGACGGCCGACAGCCCGCCTCTCTTGACTCGACTCGCGTCCACCATGCCACACGCCCTGATTGTCGAAGACGATCCCAACAGTCTGTCCGGCCTGACCGCGCTGCTTGCCGCAGACGGCTTCTCGGTCGACACGGCCACGTCGCTCGCCGAGGCACGCACGGCGCTCGGCCGCTCGATTCCCGATGTCGTCCTCGTCGACCTGAACCTGCCGGACGGCAGCGGGTTCGACCTGCTCCAGCATCTGCCGCAGCAGCAGCCGAACGGGTCGCTGCCGGTGATCGTGCTGACGGGCAACGCGACGGTGGAGAGCGCGATCGAGGGCCTGCGTCACGGCATCTGGGACTACCTGCTCAAGCCGATCAACATTCCGCGCCTGCGCAGCCTGCTGGCCCGGATTCCGCGGCCCTACGAATTGATCGACGAAGTGCGGACGCTGCGTGCGTCGCTGCGCCACCTCGGCCGCTTCGGCGCGCTCGTCGGCCGCAGCGAGGCGATGCAGCACGTGTACGACATGATCGAGCACAACGCGGGCACCGAAACGGCCGTGCTGTTCGCGGGCGAGGCCGGCACCGGCAAGAAGCTGGCCGCCCGCACGCTGCACGACCTGAGCCGGCGCCGCAAGGGGCCGTTCGTGTCGTTCGACTGCCGCACGATCGCGCAAGCCGGCCGTCACGGCGCGTCGCTCGACAGCATCCTGTTCGGCCATGAGCGCGGCGCGTTCGACGGCGCCGAGCGGCGCGAATCGGGCCTGTTCGAACAGGCCGGCGGCGGCACGCTGTGCCTCGACGAGATCACCGCACTGCCGCTCGTGCTGCAGGAGGCGCTGCTGCATGCGCTCGACTCGCAGAACTTCATGCGGATCGGCGGCACGAGCTCGATCGCGAGCGACTTCCGGCTGATCGCCACCACGCGCCGCCCGGCCCGCGACGCGGTCGCGAACGGCCTGCTGCGCGAGGATCTGTGGCTGCGTCTCGATGCGGCATCGATCACGATGCCGCCGCTGCGCGAGCGCGACGGCGATGCGCTCGCCATCGCCGATTCCCTGATCGACGAACTGAACCGCGACGCGCGCGCCACCGGCCGCGGCACGACCGACAAGCGCGCGGCGCAGGGCTTCGTGCGCGAATGCCTGTCCTACGAATGGCCGGGCAACGTGCGCGAACTGCACGAGCGCGTGCGCTTTGCCTATGATGCGTCCGGCGACTTCATCGAGACGCTGCGCGCGGGCGAAGCGAGCTTCGCGGCCGGCGCCGCACTGAACGGCAGCAGCGTGCAGATCAAGGTCGGCACCCCGCTGTCCGACGTAGAGGATCTGCTGATCCGCGCGACGCTCGACGCGGTCGGCGGCACGCGCCATCGCGCGGCCACGCTGCTCGGCATCAGCCCCAAGACGCTGTACAACAAGCTGCAGCGAATGAAGGTCAACTGACCGGGCCGCCGTTGTCGGGGGCATTGGTTGGAGCCGACGGTTAGTTGCGTAAAGACGTATCGCCCCGCGCTTCACGTCCGAATGAAAAAAGCCGCGCTAATGCGCGGCTTTTCGTTTTCAGCAACGGAAGAGCGGCATCGCGCCGCCCTTCCCCGCTTACGCCAGTGCGCTACTCAACAGCGCCTGCGCCTGCAGATACTCGGGCTGCACGATCAGCTTGTCCCACTTGAGCGACTTGCCGCGCGCGCGCATCCGCTTCAGGCGTCGCACCGACTCGGCCGACGCCCGCGCCTTCAGCCCGTTCAGCACGACCTCGGCCGCCTCCGGCTGGTTGCAGACGAGCACCATGTCGCAGCCGGCAGCGAGCGCCGCGTCGGCCGCCTGCGTGAGCGTGCCGCCTTCGCGTGCGGCCTCCATCGACAGGTCGTCGCTGAAGATCGCGCCGGTGAAGCCCAACTGCCCGCGCAGGATGTCCTGCAGCCACACGCGCGAGAAGCCGGCCGGCCGCTTGTCGACCTGCGTGTAGATCACGTGCGCGGGAATCACGGCGGACAGCGACAACCCGAGCCAGTCGTACGGCGCGACGTCCTGCTCGAGGATCGCATCGAGCGGCCGGTCGTCGGTCGGCAGCGCGACGTGCGAATCGGCTTCCGCGAAGCCGTGCCCCGGGAAATGCTTGCCGCAGTTCGCCATGCCCGCGAGCGACAGCCCGTGGTTCAGGCTCTTCGCGAGCAGCGTGACGACGCGCGGGTCGCGATGGAACGCGCGATCGCCGATCACCTTCGAGTGCCCGTAGTCGAGGTCGAGCACCGGCGTGAAGCTCATGTCGATCCCGCACGCGCGCAGTTCGGCGGCCAGGATGTAACCCACCGCGGTGGCGACCTTCGTCGCGAGCAGCACGTCGCGGTCCCACAGTTCGCCGAGGCGGCGCATCGCGGGCAGCACCGTGAAGCCGTCGGTGCGGAACCGCTGCACGCGGCCACCCTCGTGATCGACGGCGATCAGGATGTCCTCGCGCACCGCGCGGATCGAATCGGTCAGCGCGGTCAGCTGCGCGCGGTTCTGGAAATGCCGCGCGAACAGGATCACGCCGCCGGTGTTCGGATGGGCAAGGCGCCGCGCATCGTCGCGCGACAGGGCCGTGCCGACGACGTCGAGCATGACCGGGCCGGGAGTCGTTTTCATCGAATCGGGAAGTCCGTCAGGAAGTGGTTCGGGAAACAGGTGCGGGTGCGGGCGGCGGCGCGGCGTCGGTCTCGGTGACCACGAACGACACCGCGTAGTCGCGTTCGTCGCTGACCGTCACGCGTGCGGTGATGCCGCGCGCGGCGAGCCAGTCGGCCAACTCGCCCGATGCGACGACGTACGGTTCGCCGCTGCGCTGGTTGAGGGTCTGCAGTGCGCGCCAGGTCATCGGCCAGTGCATGCCGAGCCCGATCGCCTTCGAGAACGCTTCCTTCGCGGAAAAGCGCGTCGCGAGGAACGCGATGCCGCGCGCCTCGGAGCGCGCGCGGCGCGCGTGGAACACGCGCAGCTCGTCGGGGCCCAGCACCTTCTCGGCAAACCGGCCGCCCGTGCGCTCGAGCACGGCCGCGATGCGGCTTATCTGGACGACGTCGGTGCCGATGCCGTAGATCGCCATGTCAGCGCCCGCCGTGATACGCGGACGATGCCGGGTGGCGGGCGAAGCGCGCGCGGAGGAAATGCATCGTCAGCGCGCGCCGCCGTGCAGCGCTGCGACACGCGCGGCGACCATGATCGCCTTCATCTCGCGCACCGCGTTGTCCCAGCCCGCGAAGATCGCGTGCGCGACGATCGCGTGGCCGATGTTCAGTTCGACGATGCCGTCGATCGCGGCGATCTGCTGCACGTTCGTGTAATGCAGGCCGTGGCCCGCGTTGACCTTCAGGCCCAGTCGCGCGCCGGCCTGCACGCCCGCGACGATGCGCTCGTATTCGCGCTGCTGCTCGGCTTCGTCGTGCGCATCGGCGTAGCGGCCCGTATGCAGCTCGACCACCGGCGCACCGGCTTCGTGCGCGGCGCGGATCTGCGTTTCGTCCGGATCGATGAACAGCGACACGCGCACGCCGGCGTCGGCGAGCTGCTTGCAGGCCGCACGCACGGCCTCGAAGCGGCCGGCGACGTCGAGGCCGCCTTCGGTCGTCAGCTCCTCGCGCTTCTCGGGCACGAGGCACGCGTCGTGCGGACGCACGTCGCACGCGATGTCGAGCATCTCTGCCGTCACCGCGCATTCGAGGTTCATGCGCGTCTTCAGCAGCGGGCGCAGCTTGCGGACGTCGGCGTCGACGATGTGGCGGCGGTCCTCGCGCAGGTGCAGCGTGATCACGTCCGCACCGGCCTCTTCGGCGGCGAGCGCGGCGCGGATCGGATCGGGATAGGCCGTGCCGCGCGCGTTGCGCAGCGTCGCGACGTGGTCGATATTCACGCCGAGATCGATGGCGGTGGGCGTTGTCAGGAAGAAGCTCATAGGTTTTGCAGGTCGATCAGGATCTGACGCGTGGCAAGCGGCGTACCGCCGAGATAGGTGTTCAGCAGGAAGCGCATCAGCGTCTTGCTTTGCGCAACCGTCTGGGCTCGATGGTAATCGTCCTGCTCCATGTCGAGCAACGTCTGTCCGGTAATCACCGGCCAGTGCGACGGCACGTCGTCGTCGGCATTGCGCACGCCGCGCTCGGGATCGAACACGTAGCGGCGATCGGGTTCGACCGCGCGGCGCGCGACCGTGCGGTTCAGCGCCATCGCATAGCCGGTCTCGCGCAGCAGCACGCGTTCGAACGAGCGCAGCACCTGCACCGCGGGTTCGCCGTGCGCGAGGCGCGTGAGCGTCAGCACATAGTGATTGAAGAGCGGCGGCTGCGGATCCTCGCGCGCGCAGAATTTCACGAGCAGCTCGTTCACGTAGAAGCCGCACAACAGCCCGTCGCCGCCGAGCGGCAGCATCCCGCCCACCCACTCGGCGCCCGTCAGCGTGCGCACTTCGGATTTGCCCGACCAGGACAGCAGCAGCGGCTGGAACGTCTGCAGCACGCCGCGCAGCGCGGAGTGCGGGCGCTTCGCGCCCTTCGCGACGAGCGCGAGGCGGCCGTGATCGCGCGTGAGCACGTCGATGATCAGGCTCGTTTCCCGGTACGGATAGCTGTGCAGCACGAACGCCGGCTGCTCGGCGACGCGGAAATCGGACGTGCGAGACGTCGCGCGCCGCGCCTTGCGACGCGGCGGTTCAGGCGGTGCCGGCAGCGGCGCGTCGTTCGCGCCGGCGGTCACCGCGTCTTCGGTCGACGTCGGCGCGTCATTCGTACCCATAGGCGCGCAGCCCCGCCTCGTTGTCGGCCCAGCCGCTCTTCACCTTCACGAAGGTCTCGAGATACACGGGGCCGTCGAACAGCCTCTCCATGTCCATCCGCGCCTCGGTGCTGATCTGCTTGAGCTTCTCGCCCTTCTTGCCGATCACCATCGCCTTGTGCGAATCGCGTTCGACGAGGATCGTCGCGAAGATGCGCTTCAGCCGCCCTTCCTCCTCGAACTTGTCGATCAGCACGGTGCTCGTGTACGGCAGTTCGTCGCCGGTCCAGCGGAACACCTTCTCGCGC
Organism: Burkholderia ambifaria AMMD; assembly: GCF_000203915.1. Classification (NCBI taxonomy): domain Bacteria; kingdom Pseudomonadati; phylum Pseudomonadota; class Betaproteobacteria; order Burkholderiales; family Burkholderiaceae; genus Burkholderia; species Burkholderia ambifaria. The sequence continues at coordinate 1,100,712 of NC_008390.1, read as the reverse complement.
AGGATTTCGGCCGCGAGGAAGCGCGAGCTGCGGTCGGTCAGCTCGTCCTCGCCGTAGATCGGCTCGCCTTCCGGCAGGTACGGCTTGATCGTGTCGAGCAGGCGCTTGATGTCTTCCGGCCGCTGCGCCGACAGCGGCACGAGTTCGGTGAATTCGCGCAGCCCGCTCATCTGCTGCATGAACGGGAACAGCGTCGCCTTGTCGGTCACGCGGTCGATCTTGTTCGCGATCAGCAGCGTCGGCATACCGGGCGGAATCAGGTCGAGCACCTTCTGGTCGTCGGGGCCGAAGCGGCCGGCCTCGATCACGAACAGGATCACGTCGACCGACGTGAGCGTCGACGTGACCGCGCGGTTCAGCGAGCGGTTCAGCGCGGTGCTGTGACGGGTCTGGAAGCCCGGCGTGTCGACGAACACGAATTGCGCGTCGTCGAACGTGTTGATGCCGGTGATGCGGTGGCGGGTCGTTTGCGCCTTGCGCGACGTGATGCTGATCTTCTGGCCGACGAGTGCGTTCATCAACGTCGACTTGCCGACGTTCGGGCGGCCCACGATCGCGATCATGCCGCAACGGAAACCGGTAGGAGCGGGAGTGTTCATATCGTTTGGGAGACAGGTTCTGAACCGGCCGCGCGGCGCGCGGCACGATCGGTGGGCAATTCAGTGGTCGGCATCGGCCGCGCGCGCCTGCGCGGCGGCGAGGGTCGCGCCGCCCGGCGGCGTGTCGGCATCGGGCGCCGCGGCGTCGCGGGCGCGCAGCGTCGCGCGCGTGGCGGCATCGGAACCGGCAGCCGGCTTGTCCGTGGACGACACGGCCGGATCGGCCGCCTGGCCCGCCGGCTTGTCGGCTGCACGCGGTGCGCCTGCACTTTCCGCGGGCTTGTCGGCACGCTCGGCCGGCTTGTCCGCCGCGCGCGGGCCGGTTTCGCCGCGATCCGACGGCTTGTCGGACGCCTTTTCGGCAGGTTTGTCGGCCGTCGGCTTCGCGGCACGGTCAGCCTTGTCCGCGGCCGTTTCCACATGCGCCGCGCGAATCGCGGCCATCGGCGTCGGCGTCGGTCGCTCGCTCGGCGGCGTGTCGGCGTCGGTCGCTGCAACCGCAGCCGCGGCCACCTTCGCATCGCGCGCCGCCGCACGCTCCTTGCGTTCCGGAGAACGCAGGTCGAGCGCTTCCTGCACACCCTTCACGCCCGGCACGATTTCGGGCTCGACGTGCTTCGATCCGCGTGCGTTCTTCGAACGCTTCGGCTTCGCGGCCAGCATCGGCGCGGCCGCCAGCACCTCGTCGAGCGCCTTCTTCGCGGCAGCCTGCTCGGCTGCCCGCCGGCTCGCGCCGGAGCCCGACACCTTCACGTCGAGCTTCGGCACCGTGCATTCGACCTCGAACTGCTGATTGTGCGCCGCACCATGCGTCGCGACGACCGTGTAGGTCGGCAGCGCGATCTTGTGCCCCTGCAGGTACTCCTGCAGCAGCGTCTTCGCGTCCTTGCCGAGCGTGCGCGGATCGATGTGGTCGAGAATCGGGATATAGAGGCGCTTGATGACCCCTTGGGCGGCTTCGAAGCCGCCATCGAGGAATACGGCCCCGATGATGGCTTCGAACGCGTCCGCGAGGATCGACGGGCGGCGGAAGCCGCCGCTGCGCAGCTCGCCCTCGCCCAGCCGCAACCCTTCGGAGATATTCAGGGCCTGAGCGATTTCATACAGCGACTGCTGCTTGACGAGATTGGCGCGCACGCGCGACAGGTCGCCTTCGTCCAGCTTGCTGAAACGCTGGAACAAAAGGGCGGCCACCGCGCAATTCAGAACGGAATCGCCGAGAAACTCGAGCCGTTCGTTATGCGTGGCACTGTGACTGCGGTGGGTCAAAGCCTGGCGCAACAATTCCGCATTGCGAAATTCGTAGCGCAGCCGGCTTTCCAACTGGGATGGGGGCATGTGCAGGAGTATAACGCGGGCGCCGGTCGGGCCGAAACGGCACGGCCGGACGCGAAAAGGCGTGACGGAGCGGTGTTACCGCCGGTTCTTAAAGTAGTCCGGCAATACGCGACGCGGCCCGTGCGTCACGTATTGCATGTTGGATGCGAGTCGAACGCGATCAGTTGAAGGAACCGATCCGCTTCAGGTCGCCGAAGTTCATCCAGATGAAGAACGCGCGGCCGACGATGTTGTTGTCCGGCACGAAACCCCAGTAGCGGCTGTCCGCGCTGTTGTCGCGGTTATCGCCCATCATGAAGTAGTGACCCGGCGGCACCTTGCAGATCACGCCGCGGCTGTTGTACGTGCAATTGTCGCGATACGGATAGTCGTAGGCGCCCATCACGAACGGCGGCACGGCGGGATTGTTGAGGATCGCATTCTTCTTCGTGCCGATCGTTTCCTCGAACTGCTTCGCGTAGTTCTGGCGCTCGTCATCGAAGAAATCCGGCAGCGGCGCCTCGGGCACCGGCTGGCCGTTGATCGTCAGCTGCTTGTCCTGGTAGGCGACCGTGTCGCCCGGCAGGCCGATCACGCGCTTGATGTAATCGACCGACTCGTCCTTCGGATAGCGGAACACGACGACGTCGCCGCGCGACAGCGGGCTGCCTTGCGTGATCTTCGTGTTCGTGATCGGCAGGCGCAGACCGTATTCGAACTTGTTGACGAGGATGAAGTCGCCGACCAGCAGCGTCGGCACCATCGAGCCCGACGGGATCTTGAACGGCTCGACGATGAACGAACGCACGACGAACACGGCCAGGATCACCGGGAAGAAGCTCGCGGTGTACTCGAGCCACCACGGCTGGCGCAGCTTTTCGTCGCGCAGCTTCGAACGCGTCTGCACCGCGTTTTCGTCCGCGAAACGCTTGTCGATGCGCGACTGCTGGCGATCGAACTCTTCGATCGCCACGTCGGCCGCCTTGCGTCGCCGCGGCAGGAACACCAGTTTGTCCAACACCCACGCTACGCCCGTCACGACGACGAGCACAAAAAGAATCAGCGCAAAATTCATAAAAGGAACAGTCCTGTTATTTGTCTTCGACGCGCAAGATCGCGAGGAACGCTTCCTGCGGGATCTCGACCGAACCCACCTGCTTCATGCGCTTCTTGCCTTCTTTCTGCTTCTCGAGCAGTTTCTTCTTCCGCGTGATGTCGCCGCCGTAGCACTTCGCGAGCACGTTCTTGCGGAGTGCCTTGATGTTCTCGCGGGCGACGATGTGCGCGCCGATCGCGGCCTGGATCGCCACGTCGTACATCTGGCGCGGAATGATCTCGCGCATCTTCGCGGCGACTTCGCGACCGCGATACTGCGACTGCGACCGGTGCACGATGATCGATAGTGCATCGACCTTGTCGCCGTTGATCAGCATGTCGACCTTCACGACGTCCGACGAACGGTATTCCTTGAACTCGTAGTCCATCGACGCATAGCCGCGCGACACCGACTTCAGGCGATCGAAGAAGTCGAGCACGATCTCGGCCATCGGGATCTCGTACGTGAGCTGCACCTGGCGGCCGTGATACTGCATGTTGATCTGCGAGCCGCGCTTCTGCTCGCACAGCGTGATCACGGAGCCGACGTAATCCTGCGGCATGTACAGGTTCACGGTGACGATCGGCTCGCGAACTTCGGCGATGCGGCCGGGCTCCGGCATCTTCGCCGGGTTCTCGACCATGATCGTCGAGCCATCGCTCTGCACGACCTCGTAGACGACCGTCGGCGCGGTCGTGATGAGATCCATGTCGAACTCGCGCTCAAGCCGCTCCTGCACGATTTCCATGTGCAGCAGCCCGAGGAAGCCGCAGCGGAAACCGAAGCCGAGCGCCTGCGACACTTCCGGCTCGTACTGCAGCGATGCGTCGTTGAGCTTCAGCTTCTCGAGCGATTCGCGCAGCGCATCGTACTGGTTCGCCTCGACCGGATACAGCCCCGCGAACACCTGCGGCTTCACTTCCTTGAAGCCCGGCAGCGGCTCGCTGGCGGCCTTCGCCACATGCGTAACCGTGTCGCCGACCTTCGCGGCCGTCAGCTCCTTGATGCCGGCGATGATGAAGCCCACCTGCCCGGCCGACAGCGATTCGAGATTGCGCGACTTCGGCGTGAACACGCCGACGTGCTCGACCGGATACTGCGCGCCGGTCGCCATCATCTTGATCTTTTCCTTCGGGCGCAGCGTGCCGTTGACGATGCGCACGAGCATCACGACGCCGACGTAATTGTCGAACCAGGAATCGATGATGAGCGCCTGCAGCGGCGCGGCCGGATCGCCCTTCGGCGGCGGCACCTTCGCGATCAGCGACTCGAGCACGTCCTCGACGCCGAGGCCCGTCTTCGCGCTGCAGCGCGTCGCGTCGGTCGCATCGATGCCGATCACGTCCTCGATCTCCTCGATCGCGTTCTCGGGGTTCGCGGCCGGCAGGTCGATCTTGTTCAGCACCGGCACGACCTCGACGCCGAGCTCGATCGCCGTGTAGCAGTTCGCGACCGTCTGCGCCTCGACACCCTGGCTCGCGTCGACCACGAGCAGCGCGCCTTCGCACGCGGACAGCGAACGGCTGACCTCGTACGAGAAGTCGACGTGCCCGGGCGTATCGATCAGGTTGAGGTTGTAGACCTTGCCGTCGCGGGCGCGATAGGACAGTGCCGCCGTCTGCGCCTTGATCGTGATGCCGCGCTCGCGCTCGATATCCATCGAGTCGAGTACTTGCGCCTCCATTTCACGGTCGGCGAGACCGCCGCATACCTGGATGATGCGATCCGCGAGTGTCGACTTGCCATGGTCGATGTGCGCGATGATCGAGAAATTGCGAATATGATCCATTCAGTGCCGATCAAGCGAAAAAGGCGCGCTCGACGACTGCGGAGCACGCCTTGTGTAAGTCGGTGAAAAAACGGCTTATTTTAGCCGAAAAGGCCTTTGCCGGGCGGTAATTTGGGACGCCCCGGCCCGGGGCACCCCGCTGGAGCCTTTGTGGTAAGGGCCCGCCGACGAAAGCCCCGCGCGCGGGGCGGCCGGCCGACGCCCGGGGTCGGTTCAGCGCCGCGCCGCGAGTGCGCCGCGCACCCTCGCCTCGTCGAACCGGTGGCGACACACTTCCGTGCCGTCCAGCAGTAGCACCGGCACGTCCTCGTCGTAGCGCGCAACGAGCGCCGAATCGGCATCGATGTCCACGTAACGGACTTCGATGCCGGATTCGGCCGCCACCGGCGCCAGCGCGTCGCGCATGTCGTCGCACAGGTGGCACCAGCCGCGGCCGTAGAGCGTGAACATCGGCGCGTTACTTCTGCGTCGGGCGCGGGCGCACCGGCACGAACTGCGTGTTGTCGCCGCGCCGCACGAGCACCGCGACCGCCTTCTGCGAATCCAGCTGCGCGGTCACTTCCGCGAACTGCTTCGCGCTCGTGATGTCGGTGTCGCCGACGCGCAGCACGATGTCGCCGCGCTGCAGGCCCGCACGGGCGGCCGGGCCGTCGACGGCGTCGATCTGCACGCCGTTCTTCAGCTTCAGCGATTTCATCTGATCCGCCGGAATGTCGCTGACCGTCAAGCCAAGCGAATTTGCCTGGCGCGGCTTCTGCGGCGTGTTCTTGCGCTGCTCGGCCTTCGCCGTGGTCTCTGCCGGCGTCTCGGCGATCGTGATCGGCAGATCGCGCGCCTGACCCTTGCGCCATACGCTGACGGTCGCCTTCGTGCCCGGTTTCGTGTCGCCGACCATGCGCGGCAGATCCGACGCCGTCTCGACCGGCCGGCCGTTGAACTTCAGGATGATGTCGCCCGGCTGGATGCCCGCCTTGTCGGCCGGACCGCCCGGCTCGACGCTGCTGACGAGCGCGCCCTCCGCCTTCGGCAGCCCGATCGAATCGGCCACGTCCTTCGTCACCTCGCCGATCGCCACCGCGATGCGGCCGCGCGTGACCTTGCCGGTCGCCTTCAGCTGGTCGGCCACGCGCATCGCCTCGTCGATCGGGATCGCGAACGAAATGCCCATGAAACCGCCGGTGCGGCTGTAGATCTGCGAGTTGATGCCGATCACCTCGCCCTGCATGTTGATCAGCGGGCCGCCCGAGTTGCCGGGGTTCACCGCGACGTCGGTCTGGATGAACGGCAGGTAGTCGCCCGTGTTGCGGCTCTTCGAGCTCACGATGCCGGCCGTCACGGTGTTGTCGAGGCCGAACGGCGAACCGATCGCGACGACCCACTCGCCGACGCGCACCTTGTTCGAATCGCCGATCGCGACGACCGGCAGGTTCGACGCCTGGATCTTGACCACCGCGACGTCCGTGCGGTCGTCGACGCCGATCAGCTTCGCCTTGAATTCGCGCTTGTCGGTCAGCGTCACGTAGATGGTGTCCGCATCGTCGACGACGTGCGCGTTCGTCATCACGTAACCGTCCGCCGACACGATGAAGCCCGAACCGACGCCGCGGTTCTGCTCGGCGTCGGGCGGATTGTCCGGCGCCGGCGCGTTCTTCGGATTGCCGTTGCCGCCACCGTTGCCGGGCGCCTGCGGCAGCGGAATGCCGAAGAAGCGCCGGAAGAATTCCGACATGTCGCCGTTGTCGAAGCCCGGCGGGAGCGCACCGCGCGGGCCGGGAATCGGCACGTTCGCGGTAGTCCGGATGTTCACGACGGCCGGCCCGACCTTTTCGACCAGATCGGCGAAGTCGGGAAGGCTGGCGGCGGGCGGCGTGGCCGCCACCGCGGTATGCGGGATGAGGGGCAGGCAGGCACACAGCACCGCCGCCGCGAACACGTTGCGCAGCGTGAGTTTCGTCATGTCGGAAGCCGTAGCGTTACTTGGAAGCCTTGTATTCTATGGCAGCCGCGAACTGCTGCAACGTGGCCGGCGGCACTTCGCCGAGCACGGTGATCCAGTAGTCGCCGCGACGCTTCACGAGAACGTGGGTCGCACCGGTGCTGCCCGCGCCTTCCTTGCGCGTGTTCTTTTCAGCCGGCTCGATGAAGACGGAGATCGTCGCGAGCCCGTCGGTGAAGACGGCCTGGTCGACCGGAATCGGCGGATCGCCGGCGTCGCGCGCGGCCATCGGGCGGCGCACCTCGCGAATCTTCCGGAAGCCGGCGACGTTCGGCGCGATCTGCCAGCCCTGCGCTTCCATGTCGACCGTCGCGACCGGCGGGCGGACGACCGTCCAGCCGCTCAAATTGCGCATGCCGGCCGCGATCGCGGCCTTGTCGCCGGACGTGCCGCCCGTCTGGACTTGCGAGAACGCGATCTGCTCGAGCACGTGATCGCTCGCGTCGAGCGTCTGCGAACGCAGCAGCAGCCCCGTCCGGGCGTCGGCCCACAGCTTGTACGTGAAGCGGTACGCATCCTTCGGCACGAGTTCGACGACTTGCGCGTCGAGCCCCGCCACGCGGTCCTTGCCGAGCAGCTTCGCGTCGTAGACGGACATCACGTGCTCGCCGCCCGCGCCGAGCAGCGAAGGAAACGAGTCGCGCGTCTGGCGGCGCTCGACCACGCACAGCTTGCGCTCCGGCACGAACGTGTACAGCTCGTCGTTATGCCGCAGCACCTTGCGCGGCTTGCCGTCGAGCGTTTCGATCCGCTCGAACTCGCCGTCGCGGGACGCCACGTGCGCGATGCGCGACGACTGGACATACGCGCCGCGCTGGTAGACGAACGTGCCCTCGTAGCTCTGCTGCTGCGCCGCCTGCTGGATGCGGTCGAGCCACTCCGCCGCACCCTTGCGGGTCGCGACGGGATCGTCCGGTTGCTGGGCGCTGGCAGGGAGGGATTGAACGGACAACAGGGCGGCTGCGCAAAGCAGGAGGGCCGGCAGCCGCTTCCATCCGGAGATGGCGTGATTCAACTGCAATGTCCGCATCGAGTTTATTGGCCTGGCGTGGTGGTCACGGCAGCGCGGATCAGCGGCATCGAGCCTGTGACGACGGGCTGCTGCGCGAATTGCTGGTGCGCTTCAAGGTATTGGTCGAGACTTGCGTCGCGGATGATGTTGACGTCCTGCAGGCCCTGCTGCGCCGATGCCTGTGCAACCGTCACGCGCTGCAGGTTGCCGCTCTGCGGCGCGCCTGCCGACGCGACCTGGACGGCGCCGGGCGCACCGGCCGTCTGCAGTTGCGGAACGACGATCCACGTGAGCGTGGCGGCCGCGGCGGCCACCGCGAAAGCGGGCACGACACGGCGGCGCAGCGACAGCAGCTTGCGCGCGACCGGCGCGGCGGCCGGTGCGAGCAGGTGCGGCTCGCTTTCGAGCGCGGCGGACATGCGCGCGGTGAACGCGACGCTCAGCGCGGGCGACAGCGCGAGCTCGTCCGAGCGCAGCGCATCGCCGATCAGGTGGTAGTGGGCCCACGTCGCGCGATCCGCACGATCGAGCTCAGCCAGAAACTGCCCGTGATCCGGGCCGTCGAACAGCTCACCGTCGACCAGAGCGGAAAGACGCTCGCCGCGCGAGTACGCTTGCGACTGCTTATTGACCGACCCCATGATGCTCCCCATCTTGCACACACCCCGTCGTGAATTCACGACTCTATCCGTAACTAGACCCTGACCGCGCCGTTACACCCGTCGCGCTTACCAGCGCTTGCCTTCGGGCGTATCGAGCAGCGGACGCAATTTAGCAGCGATTGCCTCGCGCGCCCGGAAGATCCGCGACCGGACCGTCCCGATCGGACAATCCATCATTTCCGCGATCTCTTCGTAGCTCAGGCCCTCGATCTCACGCAGCGTAATCGCCTGGCGCAACTCTTCGGGCAGGACGGCCATTGCAGCGTTGACCGTCTCGGCAATCTGCTTGCTCATCAACATCGACTCAGGCGTGTTGATATCCCTTAGTTGGTCTGCGTCGGAGAAAGTTTCCGCTTCCTCGGCATCGGCCTCCGTGGAGGTCGGTGCCCGGCGGCCCTGCGTCGCAAGGTAGTTCTTCGCCGTATTGACGGCAATCCGGTACAACCACGTGTAGAACGCCGACTCGCCGCGGAACTGCGGCAACGCACGATACGCCTTGATGAACGCATCCTGGGCCACATCCTCGACCTCGGCGGGATCCCGCACGAGGCGCGAGATCAGCCGAATGATCTTGCGGTGGTATTTGGAGACCAGGAGTTCGAACGCCGCCTTGTCGCCTTTCTGTACGCGCTCGACCAGAGCCTGATCGATTTCTTTTTCACTCACCTGACAAATCCGTTAACTAGGGATGCAACGCGGAGCGTTATTGTAGCGTTCCGGCGCCGGCCGCTGGTTACGGTAGGTAACCAAGCCGCCGTCATGCCCGCGCCGCCGTGCCCGCCGTACGCGCCAGCACGGACAGCGCGCTGAACGACGCGGCGTCGAGCGCATCGGCCGGAATCAGCAGCGGCCGGGCGCGCCGGGCGCCCTGCCCGACCGACAGCACGAGCAGCAGGCTGCTCCAGTGCGCATGGCCGGTCACGCGGCCACGGGCCAGCAAACGCCCGGTGCGGCCAAACGCCGCAATCTCCCCGAATGCATCGATCCGCAATTCGGCCGGCAGCCGACGGGCACAGGCCCGCGTGGCACACACGGCAAGCAGCGCGGCCGTCGCCGCGGACACGCACGCGCCGGCGGCGGCACCGGCCCGCGGCGCCCAGAACAGGTACACGGATGCGGCAGCCGCCGCGACGAACGCGGCCAGCACGACATACGACACGGCCGAGGCCCGCAACGCAAAGCGCTGCGGACGCCCGGCCGGAGCATCGATTGGACTCGTCAAGCGATTTCGACGTCAGACGCGCTTGAACACCAGCGTGCCGTTGGTACCACCGAAGCCGAAGTTGTTCTTCACGGCCACGTCGATCTTCATGTCCCGCGCGGTGTTCGCGCAGTAATCGAGATCGCACTCGGGGTCCTGGTTGAAGATGTTGATGGTCGGCGGCGACACGTTGTTGTGCAGCGCCAGCACCGTGAACACCGACTCCAGACCACCCGCGCCACCCAGCAGGTGGCCCGTCATCGACTTCGTCGAGTTCACGATGAGCTTGTACGCGTGCTCGCCGAATGCCGCCTTCACCGCGTCGGACTCGTTCTTGTCACCGAGCTGCGTCGACGTGCCGTGCGCGTTCAGGTACTGGACCTCGTCCGGGTTCACGCCGGCGTCGCGCAGGGCCGCGACCATGCAGCGGCGCGGACCGTCCATGTTCGGCGCGGTCATGTGGTATGCGTCGCCCGTCATGCCGAAGCCCGAGACTTCCGCATAGATCTTCGCGCCGCGTGCCTTCGCCGCCTCGTACTCTTCGAGCACCATCACGCCGGAACCCTCGCCCAGCACGAAGCCGTCGCGGTCCTTGTCCCACGGACGGGACGCGGTGGCCGGATCGTCGTTGCGGGTCGACAGCGCCCGCGCGGCCGCGAAGCCGCCGATGCCCAGCGGCGACACCGTCGATTCGGCGCCGCCCGCGACCATCACGTCGGCGTCGCCGGCCTGGATCAGGCGTGCCGCGAGGCCGATGCTGTGCAGGCCGGTCGTGCAGGCCGTGACGGCCGCGAGGTTCGGGCCCTTCAGGCCGAACATGATGCTCAGGTGACCCGAGATCATGTTGATGATCGAACCCGGCACGAAGAACGGCGAAATCCGGCGTGCGCCGCGATCGACGTAGGTCTGGTGCGTGTCTTCGATCATCGGCAGGCCGCCGATGCCGGAGCCGACCAGCACGCCGATGCGTTCCGCATTGGCTTCGTTCACCTCGAGGCCGCTGTCCCGGATTGCCTGGACGCCGGCTGCGATGCCGTAATGGATGAACGTGTCCATGTTGCGGGCTTCCTTCGCCGGGATGTATTCCTCGGCGCTGAAACCCTTCACCTCGCCCGCGAAATGCACGGCGAGGTTCGACGGATCGAACTTCGTGACGGTGGCGATGCCGGACTTGCCGGCGACGAGATTGGCCCAGCCGTCGGCAACATTATTGCCAACGGGCGAAATCAGCCCCAGGCCTGTAACGACAACACGACGGCGGCTCACGGTAACCTCTTTTCCATTGGATGACAAAAACAAAAGCCACAGTGGCCCCAGGAACCAGCCCTGCGAGCCCTGCGGCTGTTAGTCCGTCCGGCGCGAATGCCGGCAGGATGGCGCGTCAATCGCGAAGATCGCGGCGACGTTGCGGACAAACGCGAAAGGCGCTTATGCCTTGACGTTTGCGCGAGCGTAGTCGATCGCTTGCTGAACCGTCGTGATCTTCTCTGCTTCTTCGTCCGGGATTTCCATGCCGAACTCGTCTTCGAGCGCCATCACCAGTTCGACCGTGTCGAGCGAGTCAGCACCCAGATCGTTCACGAACGATGCTTCGTTCTTGATCTCGGCTTCCGCGACGCCCAGTTGCTCAGCGACGATCTTCTTGACACGTTGTTCGATGTTATCCATTACCCCTCCGAGGGAAAGTTCAGATTTACAAGTGCGCGCATTTTATCAGGTTTGCTGACGCCAAAACGCGCGTTGGCTTGATGGTCGATCCAGCACCGATCCGCCTGAAAAACGGGATACGGCGCGGATGGTAAACGAAAACCGTTACGACATGTACATGCCGCCGTTCACGTGCAGCGTCGTGCCGGTGATGTAACCGGCCTGCGGCGATGCGAGGAACGCGACGGCATGGGCGATGTCTTCCGGGCTGCCGAGTCGGCCGAGCGGAATCTGGGTCTTGAGCGCGGCCTGCTGTTCTTCCGGCAGGGTCTTCGTCATGTCGGTGTCGATGAAGCCCGGCGCGACGCAGTTCACCGTGATGCCACGGCTGCCGATTTCGCGCGCGAGCGCGCGGGTCATGCCCGCGACGCCGGCCTTCGCGGCCGCGTAGTTGGCCTGGCCCGGGTTGCCGGCCGAACCGACCACCGACGTGATGTTGATGATGCGGCCGCCGCGGGCCTTCATCATCGGCCGCAGCACCGCGCGCGACAGGCGGAACACCGACTTCAGGTTGGTGTCGATCACCGCGTCCCAGTCCTCGTCCTTCATGCGCATCGCGAGCTGGTCCTGCGTGATCCCGGCGTTGTTCACGAGCACGTGGAGCGCGCCGAATTCCTTCACGGTCGCGTCGATCAGCGCTTCGGCGGCCGCCGCGTCGTTGACGTTCAGCACCGCGCCTCGGCCCGTCACGCCCGCTTCCGCGAACCTGGCGGTAATCGCGGCGGCGCCCGATTCGCTCGTCGCGGTGCCGATCACGGTCGCGCCCAGGCGCGCGAGTTCGAGCGCGATCGCACGGCCGATGCCGCGCGATGCGCCGGTCACGATCGCGACCTGTTTATCGAGAGTCTTTTCCATGAATCGAATATCCGTCTCTTGAGGAAAGGCGCCGCGTCAGGCGGTCGCCAGCTTCAGTGCTTCGTCGAGCGAAGCCGGATCGAACACCGAGGCGCCGACCAGGTTGCCGTCGATGCGCTTCGTGAGGCCCGCCAGCACCTTGCCCGGACCGCATTCGATCACGTGCGTGACGCCCGTGCCCGCGATGTGCTGCACGCATTCGACCCAGCGCACGGGGCCCGCGGCCTGGCGCACCAGCGCGTCCTTGATCGCGGCCGGATCGCTGACCACCGCGACGTCGATGTTGTTGACGACCGGAATCTGCGGCGCCTTCACGTCGACGCTCGCGAGATAGTCGCGCAACTGGTCCGACGCCGGCTTGAGCAACGACGAATGGAACGGCGCCGACACCGGCAGCGGCAGCGCGCGCTTCGCGCCCTTCGCCTTCGCGATTTCGCACGCCTTCTCGACGGCCGCCTTCGCGCCCGCGATCACGACCTGCGCCGGCGCGTTGAAGTTCACGGCTTCGACGACGCCCGCTGCCGCGGCTTCGGCGCACACCGCGCGCACCGTATCGTCATCGAGGCCCAGGATCGCGGCCATGCCGCCCTGGCCGACCGGCACGGCCGTCTGCATCGCCTGCGCACGGAAGCGCACGAGCGGCACCGCGTCCTTGAACGCGATCGCGCCTGCCGCGACGAGCGCCGTGTATTCGCCGAGGCTGTGGCCCGCGACGATCGACGGCGCCGGGCCGCCGGCCTGCTGCCACGCGCGATAGCACGCGTAGGCGGCCGTCAGCATCACCGGCTGCGTGTTGGTGGTCAGATTCAGCTCTTCGGCCGGACCTTCGGCGATCAGCTTGCCGATATCCTGATTGAGTGCATCGGATGCTTCCTGGAGCGTCTCGCGCACGACGGCCAGATCGGCGAATGCGTTGAGCATGCCGACCGACTGCGAGCCCTGCCCCGGAAAAACGAATGCAAATTTCATATCGTCCCCAATTGAATCGATTCGAACGGCGCGCGCGAACGGCGCGCCGGTTTGGGAGCCGCGCGCGGCAGTCGCGCGCCGCGGATCAGAAGCGGAAGACCGACGCGCCCCAGGTGAAGCCGCCGCCGACGCCCTCGATCAGCACGTGCTGACCACGCTTGATACGACCGTCGCGCACCGCGGTGTCGAGCGCCAGCGGGATCGATGCAGCCGACGTGTTGCCGTGCTGGTCGACCGTCACGACCATGCGCTCCTGCGGCAGGCCGAGCTTGCGGCAGGTGCTGGTCATGATGCGGATGTTGGCCTGGTGCGGAATCAGCCAGTCGACCTGCTCGGGGGCGAGATTCGCCTTCGCGAGCGCCTCGATCGCGACCTTTTCGAGCACGTTGACCGCGAGCTTGAACACGGCCTGCCCGTCCATGTACAGGAACGCGCTGCCGTCGATCACGCCGCGATTGACGTTGCCCGGCGTGCAGAGGATGTGCGAATAGCTGCCGTCCGCGTGCAGCGCGCTGCCGAGCACGCCCGGCTCTTCCGAGGCGGACAGGATCACCGCGCCCGCGCCGTCGCCGAACAGCACGCAGGTGGTGCGGTCCTTGAAATCGAGAATGCGCGAGAACGTCTCCGCGCCGATCACGAGCGCCGTACGGTGCTGGCCGCTGCGGATGAAGCTGTCGGCCGTCGCCATCGCATAGGCGAAGCCGGAGCACACGGCCTGCACGTCGAATGCCGCGCCGCCGTTCCTGATGCCAAGCTTGTTCTGCAGCAGGCACGCCGTGCTGGGGAACACGAAATCCGGGGTCGAAGTCGCGACAATGATCAGATCGATCGACTGCGGATCGATGTCGGCCGCCTCGATCGCACGACGCGCCGCTTCGAGCGCGAGATCGCTCGTCGTGACGTCCGGTGCGGCGAAATGGCGCGCATGGATGCCCGTGCGCGCAACGATCCACTCATCGCTCGTCTCGATACCTTCCTTCGCGAGACGGTCGGCGAGCTGCTGGTTCGTGACGCGGTCGGGCGGCAGGTAGCTGCCCGTGCCGAGCACGCGGGAATAGAGAGTCGATTGGGCCATTTATGCTTTAGAGGATTGCGCAGCGGAAGGTTCAGCGTGATGGCCTGGGGCCGGGCTCGCCGTGCCCGCGCCGCCCGCGTCGTGTCCGCCGTCGCCGAGCGACACCGAATTGTCTGCCATCGCGCGCGCGAGGCGCTCCAGCACGCCGTTTTTGACGGCATCATAACCCCGTTTGATCGCCCACTCAAACGCGTAGGCATCGGCCGAACCGTGGCTTTTGATCACGAGGCCCTTCAGCCCCAGCAGCGCCGCGCCATTGTACTGGCGATGGTCGACGCGCTTCTTGAAGCGCATCAGCACCGGCAACGCGAGCAGCGCCATCAGCTTCGACATCAGCGAGCGGCCGAACTCCTCGCGGATGATGTCGGACAGCATCTGCGCGAGCCCCTCGGACGTCTTGAGCGCGACGTTGCCGACGAAGCCGTCGCAGACGATCACGTCGACCGTACCCTTGTAGATGTCGTTGCCTTCGACGTTGCCGCGGAAATTCAGCGTGCTGGCGCGCAGCAGTTCACCCGCGCGCTTGATCGTTTCGTTGCCCTTGATGACTTCTTCGCCGATGTTCAGCAGGCCGATCGTCGGACGCTCCTTGCCCTCGAGCGCGGCGACGAGCGCGTGCCCCATCTCCGCGAACTGCAGCAGATGCTGCGGCTCGCAGTCGACGTTCGCGCCGAGGTCCAGCATCATCGTGTAGCCGGTCGGGTTCGGCAGCGCGAACGCGATCGCGGGCCGCTCGATGCCGGGCAGCGTCTTGAGCACATAACGGGACACGGCCATCAGCGCGCCGGTGTTGCCGGCGGAGATACAGGCCTGGGCCGCGCCTTCCTTGACCTGGTTGAGCGCGACACGCATCGAAGAATCCTTCTTCTTGCGCAGCGCGACTTCGACAGGGTCGTCCATCGCCACGACTTCGGTGGCGGGCACGATGGTCAGCGCGGGATCGTCGAGGGCTTTCAGCTTTTTCAGCTGAGCGCGGATCGCGCTTTCGATGCCGACGAGCATCAGGTGCGCATCAGGATGCGCGCGGACGAACTTGACTGCCGCGGGAACGGTCACGGACGGGCCGTGGTCGCCTCCCATGCAATCGATTGTGAGCTTTACGGTCATGGAATGCGACGAATTTCAGGCACAAAAAAGCGGCAGTTGAATGCCGCCTTTTTGTTGCGCCAGGAAAGTGTCAAGCGAACCAGTTGTCACGCGAACGGCGAGCGTAGCGCGCAACGCGTGACTTGACGCTTAGTCGTTCTTCGTCTTGACGACTTTCTTGCCGCGATAGTAGCCGTTCGGGCTGACGTGGTGACGCAGGTGCACTTCACCCGTGCTCGGCTCAACTGCCAGCGGCGTTGCCGTCAGGAAATCGTGCGAACGATGCATGCCGCGCTTCGACGGCGACTTCTTGTTTTGCTGGACTGCCATGACTAACTCCTAATTGATTTTCCGGATTCTAACACAGCCCGATCCGGCGCTTAACTACCCTGGCCCAAAGCCTTTACGCCTTCCCGCGCCACAACTGCTTAGTGTTTCTTGCTGCCGTCCCCGTCCTTCTTCAACGCTTGCAGCGCTGCGAACGGATTCGGCCGTTTGCCTTCGTCCTCGTCTTCGGCGGACTCGTCGTCCGCCTCTTCCGAAGGACCGCTCACACCCGACACGAGGCTTTCGTGAACTGCCGGGCAAACCTCGTGCTTGGGCACGAGCGGCAACGAAAGCAGCAATTCCTCTTCGATCAAGTCGACGAGATCGAACTGGCGTGTGCCCACGATCACATCGGCTTCATCGTCGTCGAGCGGAAATTCTTCAGCTTCTTCTTCGGTCGCAACGACCCGGTACGTCATGTCGACGTCGAACGTCTCGTCGTACGGAGTCATGCAGCGCTGGCACGTGAGCCACGCATGGCCGTGCACCGCGAGTCGCAGATACGGCTGCTGCCCATCGGCGCCGTCGTCCTGCAACTCCTTCTGGGTGAACCCTTCGGCCTGCCACGTGAAGACCGTGTCGCGATCTGGCGCGTCCACCGGCACTTCGTTTAACATGCGCGGCAGTTGCGACAGACGCACCGCACCCGCTGCCTGCCGCCCGCTGCGGGCGAATTCGAACAGGTCGACTGCGTGCGGATCAAGCGATGCCGCCGGCTTGCCAGAAGAAGTGTTCATGTTGCGCTCCTGCCTACAGGCTGACTTGCGGGATCCGGCTTGCTGGCGCCGCCCACGGACGTGATCTACGCCACGTACGATTACGTAACTTTACTTCCGAAGACCCGGCAGGCGCCACCACTGCGAAAGCCTGCCGACGAAAAGCGGGAAAGCATACCTGTTTTACCTTTTGCGGTCAATCACTTATGCTTGCGCCCTCGCAACGCCGCGCCACACCTGACGATTCACCGACCCAATCGACCATGCCGCATACCGTTTGCCGCCCGCCGCGGCTGATTCTCGCCTCCAGTTCCCGCTACCGCCGCACGCTTCTCGAGCGCCTCGGCCTGCCGTTCGACGTCGTATCGCCCGACCTCGACGAAACCCCGCTCGCGGGTGAAACGCCCGCCGCGACCGCACTGCGTCTCGCCGGCGCGAAGGCGCGCGCGGTCGCCGCGACCATCGACGCGCCGGACGGCGTGCTCGTGATCGGGTCGGACCAGGTCGCGACGTTCGACGGCCTTCAGATCGGCAAGCCGGGCACGCATGAACGTGCGCTTGCGCAGCTGCTGTCGATGCAGGGCCGCGACGTCGAGTTCCACAGTGCGCTCAGCCTGTACGACAGCCGCACGGGCGAAACGCAGAGCGAGGACGTCGTCACGCACGTGCGCTTCCGTTCGCTGCCCGAAGCCGAACTCGATGCATACCTGCGCGCGGAAACGCCGTACGACGTGGCCGGCAGCGCGAAGTCCGAAGGGCTCGGCATCGCGCTGCTCGACGCGATCGACTCCGACGACCCGACGGCGCTAGTCGGCCTGCCGCTGATCGCGCTCACGCGGATGCTGCGCACCGCGGGCTATCCGCTGTTCACTACCCACGGAGACCGCGCATGACCGCCGGCACGCTTTATCTCGTCCCGAACACGCTCGGCGAAGGCGACGAATCGATGCTCGCCGCCGTGCTGCCCGCGGCCGTGCAGGCGCGCGCCGGCACGCTCGGCTATTACATCGGCGAAAACGCGAAAACGACCCGCGCGTTCCTGAAGAAGATCGGCACCACGCGGCCGATCCAGGAAATCGCGATCCGCGAACTGAACGTCAACACGCCAGCCGGCGAGATCGACAAGCTGCTCGCACCGGTGCTCGCGGGCACGGACGCCGGGCTCGTGTCCGAGGCCGGGTGCCCCGCCGTGGCCGACCCCGGCGCGCTGCTGGTGCGCCGTGCGCATGAACGCGGCGTGAAGGTCGTGCCGCTCGTCGGGCCGAGTTCGATCCTGCTCGCGCTGATGGCGTCGGGCCTGAACGGCCAGAGTTTCGCGTTCAACGGCTATCTGCCGGTCGATGCGGCCGCGCGCGCGAAACGCCTGCGCGAGCTCGAGCAACTGTCGCGCAAGGGCCGCCAGACGCAGATCTTCATCGAGACGCCGTACCGGAACCAAGCGATGCTCGATACGCTCGTCGCGACCTGCGCGCCGTCGACGCAGATCTGCGTCGCGGCCGACCTGACCCTCGAAACCGAGACGATCGCCAGCCGTTCGGTGGCGGACTGGAAAAAGGCGCCTGCGCCGAATCTGCACAAGCGCCCCGCCATCTTCCTGCTGCTCGCGAACTGACGCGCCGGCACCTAGAGCCGCTTCGCGGCACGGGGCGCGCGGCTGCGTTCGCCGCAGCGCGGGCCCGCGCTCAGCGCAGGCTGAACGACGTGCCGCCCGCGGCGAGCGCCTTCATCGCGGCACCGCCGACCGCCGCGCCGAACTTGCGCGCGACGCGGTTCGTCAGGCTTTCCTTCACCGTGTAGTCGACGAGATCCGGCGCCTTCAGCACGTCGCGCGCGACCGTGTCGGTCGTGCCGTAGCCGTCGGCGAGGCCAAGCTCGACGCTCTTCTCGCCCGTCCAGAACAGACCCGAGAACATGTCGGGCGTTTCGTGCAGCCGCTTGCCGCGACCGTCCTTCACGGCCTTGATGAACTGCGCATGGACCTGGTCGAGCAGTGCCTGCGCATGGGCGTCCATCTTCGGCGTCTCGGGCGAGAACGGGTCGTAGAAGCCCTTGTTTTCGCCCGACGTGTGCAGACGGCGATCGACGCCGAGCTTGCCCATCAGGCCCGTGAAGCCGAACCCGTCCATCAGCACGCCGATCGAGCCGACGATGCTCGCCTTGTCGACGAAGATCTTGTCGGCGGCAGACGCAATGTAATAACCGCCCGATGCGCACATGTCGGTCACGACGACGTACAGCGGCTTGTTGGGATATTTCGTGCGCAGCCGGCGGATCTCGTCGTAGACCATCCCGGCCTGCACCGGGCTGCCGCCCGGGCTGTTGATCCGCAGCACGACGCCGGCCGCGCCGTCGTCGTCGAACGCGGCATCGAGCGCCGTATTGATGTCTTCGCCGTTCGCGTTGGTGCCTGCCGCGATCTCGCCGTCGATCGTCACGAGCGCCGTGTGGCGCCCGGTCGACGCGAACTTCGCGTCGTTCGAGAAATCGATCAGCGCGAACGCGAGCAGCAGGAACACGCCGAGGAACGCGAAGCGGAAGAAGATCTTCCAGCGCCGCGCCGCACGCTGTTCCTTGACGGCCGCGAGCGCGATCCGCTCGAGCGCCGCGCGCTCCCAGTTCGGCTCGCGGCTGTCGGGACGGGACGAGGAATCAGGGATATTCGGTTGGTCGGCCATGCAGTGGTGTCGTCAGTCGGTCGTGGCGGAAGGAGTCGAAGCGGCGGGACGCAGGTCGGCATCGGGCACCCAGAATACCGCACGGCCGTCGGGCATGTCGCGCTCGTCGACCTCCACCGGCCGCAGGCGGCCGCCGCGGCACGGGCCGCCGACGCACTTGCCGGTGTCCGGCGCGTAGATCGCACCGTGCGTCGCGCACATCAGGTAGAGGCCCGACGACTCGAAGAACTGCCCTTCGGCCCAGTCGAGCTCCATCGGCACGTGTGCGCAGCGGTTCAGGTAGCCGTACGCACGTCCGTCGTAGCGTACGAAGAACACGACCGCCTGCTCGCCGCGCAGCGTCGCTTCGACGCGCACGCCGGCGCCGCCGTCGGTCAAGGCGTCCGACGCGCACACGCGCACGGCTTCCGGCGCCGCGCTCATGCGTGCTCCCGCAGCCATGCCGCCAGCGCGACGACGTCCGGCGCGACGAAGCGCGGCGTCAGCGCGGCCAGCGCCTCGGCCGTATGCGCGCCGTAGGAGACGCCGACGCCGGCCGCCCCCGCGCTCGCCGCCATCTGCAGGTCGTGCGTGGTGTCGCCGATCATCACGGTACGCGCCAGATCCTGCCCCAATTCGCGGGACAGTTCGTGCAGCATCGCCGGGTGCGGCTTCGAGAACGTTTCGTCCGCGCAGCGCGTCGCATCGAACAGGCTCGTCAGCTTCGACTGGTCCAGCACGCGATTCAGCCCGACCCGGCCCTTGCCGGTCGCGACCGCCAGGAGGTAACCCGTATCGCGCAATTCCGCGAGCAGTTCGCGCACGCCGGCGAACAACTCGATGCGCTGGTCGTCCAGCAGGTAGTGAAAGCGGTAACGCTCGGCCAGCCGCGGATAGTCGGACGGATCGAGGGTCGGTGCAGTAATGCGCAGCGCATCGCGCAGCCCAAGGCCGATCACGTAGCGGGACGCCTCGTCCGACGGCGTGGGCAGGCCGAGATCGCGGCACGCGGCCTGGATGCTGTGCGCGATGTGCGCAGTCGAATCCATCAGCGTGCCGTCCCAGTCGAAGACGATCAGGTCAAATTGCTGTCGGGCCATGCGAGTCATGCGTTATCGCGCAAAGCGCTGAGTTGATCGAGGAAGCGCCGGCACTCGTCCGGCAGCGGCGCGTCGAACTGCAGCGGCTCGCCGGTCAGCGGGTGCGCGAGCTTCAGCCGGTGCGCATGCAGGAACATCCGTTTCAGCGACGGCTGCGCGTTCGCGCGCGCCAGCGCCTTGTTCAGTGCGAAATCGCCATACTTGGCGTCGCCGGCGATCGGCAGGCCGAGATGCGCGAGGTGCACACGGATCTGATGGGTCCGGCCCGTTTTGAGTTCCGCTTCGACCAGCGCGTAATCCGGCCAGCGCTCGAGCAGGTTGAACACCGTGTGCGACGGCAGGCCGTCGTCCTGCACGCGCACGCGCCGCTCCCCTTCCGCGGTCGAATACTTGAACAGCGGCGCCTTCACCGCGCGGCGGCGGCCCCAGTCGGACTGCCACTCGCCGTGTCCGCACGCGAAGTAACGCTTGTCCATCCGGTTTTCGCGGATCTGCTCGTGCAGGCCGACGAGCGCCGTGCGCTTCTTCGCGAGCATCAGGATCCCGGACGTCTCGCGGTCGAGCCGGTGCACGAGTTCGAGGAATTTCGCGCGCGGACGCGCCTGGCGCATCTGCTCGATCACGCCGAACGCGACGCCGCTGCCGCCGTGCACCGCGACGCCGGCCGGCTTGTTGATGACGAGCATCGCATCGTCTTCGTACAGCACCTCGAACTGCGCGGGCGGCACGATCGGCGTGTCGGCGCGCGCTAGATCGGCCGCCGCCACCCGCACGGGCGGCACGCGGACGATGTCGCCGAACGCGAGGCGGTACTGGGCATCGACCCGACCCTTATTCACGCGCACTTCGCCGCTGCGCAGGATCCGGTAAATATGGCTTTTGGGCACGCCTTTGCAGACGCGCAACAGGAAGTTGTCGATCCGCTGACCGGCCGAGTTTTCGTCGATCTCGAGCATCGATACCTGGCCGCTTGCGACTGAATTCTGGGATATTTTGCCTAACTCATTCATACTGAATATAATTTTGCCCAGCCTGACGTTGAGGGTGGCCTGACAGGCCGGCCCCGGCTGAATCGGGCAAGGCGCAAGCGCAAACCGCTATTTTACTTGCGCCGGGGGTCCGCTGCTCGCCCCTAATCAAAGAGATGCAGCAAGTTGCACGCACGGCGCCGCCCGTCGGCAAGGATCGCGCCCACAGGCGGATTCGGTCGGCAAGGCGCCGCGGTAACGGAAAGTTGGTTGAAAAGAATTTGATCGGTAGCCCGACGGCGCGAAGTGCGTCCGCAGGCTGCCGGTTGCGAAAATTACGGCGTTGCGCCTGATTTGGCCCCGCGAAGGTGCGGGGCTTGGCGACGTCAAACCAGGGAAGTACACCCCAAGCGGGAAAGTCGGGTTGGATTCGATACTCCCCGCTGCGGCCCAAGCCGCAGCATCTGCCGCCCGTCGGCGCGCGCGACGTATTGTGCGCGCCCGTGGCGATGCCCGGACTCAGGCTTAGCGCGCTTGTGCAGCGTGCGGTGTGTGAACGCCGTGCTTTGAAACCGTATTCGCAGGTGCCCAACGGCCGCCGGCCCCGTCTTTCGGGCCCAAGCGCCTCTTCAGGCAATTCTCCCCGCCATCCTTCCCGCTCCAGCGTGCTTGTGACAACACAACAAGGTGCGGCCTGCCGTCGTTCCCGCCTTCGCGACTGACAACCGCGAGGCGCCGGCAGCGGAGCCGCCTGGAGTCGTTCATGAAACGCATGCTGTTCAATGCGACGCAGCAGGAGGAGCTGCGCGTCGCCATCGTCGATGGGCAAAAGCTCATCGACATCGACATCGAGACAGCCGGGCGCGAACAGCGCAAAGGCAATATCTACAAAGGTGTCATCACCCGTATCGAGCCGTCGCTCGAAGCGTGCTTCGTCAACTACGGCGAAGACCGCCACGGCTTCCTGCCGTTCAAGGAAGTCGCCCGCCAGTACTTCAAGGACGGCATCGACATGCGCTCCGCGCGCATCCAGGATGCGCTGCGCGAAGGCCAGGAACTGATCGTTCAGGTCGAGAAGGAAGAGCGCGGCAACAAGGGCGCCGCCCTCACGACCTTCATCTCGCTCGCCGGCCGCTACCTCGTGCTGATGCCGAACAATCCGCGCGGCGGCGGCGTGTCGCGCCGGATCGAAGGCGACGAGCGCCAGGAACTGCGCGAAACGATGGCGCAGCTGCAGATTCCGGACGGCATGAGCATGATCGCCCGCACCGCGGGCATCGGCCGCAGCGCCGAGGAACTGCAGTGGGACCTGAACTACCTGCTGCAGCTGTGGCGCGCGATCGAAGCGGCGTCGCAAAGCGGCAATGCCGGCCAGCCGATGCTGATCTATCTGGAATCGAGCCTCGTGATCCGCGCGATCCGGGACTATTTCCAGCCCGATATCGGCGAAATCCTGATCGACACGACCGAGATCCACGATCAGGCCCGTGCGTTCATGGACATCGTGATGCCGGACAACGTGTCGAAGGTGAAGCGCTACCACGACGACGTGCCGCTCTTCTCCCGCTTCCAGATCGAGCACCAGATCGAGACGGCCTACTCGCGCACGGTGCCGCTGCCGTCCGGCGGCGCGATCGTGATCGACCACACCGAAGCACTCGTCGCGATCGACGTGAACTCGGCGCGCGCGACCAAGGGCGCGGACATCGAGGAAACGGCGACCCGCACGAACCTCGAGGCGGCGGACGAAGTGGCCCGCCAGCTGCGACTGCGCGACCTCGGCGGCCTGATCGTGATCGACTTCATCGACATGGAGTCGGCCAAGAGCCAGCGTGAGGTCGAGCAGCGCCTGAAGGACGCGCTCAAGCACGACCGTGCGCGCGTGCAGATGGGCAAGATCTCCCGCTTCGGGCTGATGGAACTGTCGCGCCAGCGCCTGCGTCCGGCGCTGTCGGAAGGCAGCCACGTGACGTGCCCGCGCTGTAACGGCACCGGCCACATCCGCGATACCGAATCGTCCGCGCTGCAGGTCCTGCGGATCATTCAGGAAGAAGCGATGAAGGAAAACACCGCGGCGATCCACTGCCAGGTGCCGGTCGAGGTGACCGCCTTCCTGCTCAACGAGAAGCGTCAGGAAATCAACAAGATCGAGTCGCGCTTCAAGGTCGGCATCGTGCTGATCCCGAACAAGCACCTCGATACGCCGCACTACAAGCTCGAGCGCCTGCGCCACGACGACGCGCGCCTCGACGATCCGCGCGCGTCCTGGAAGATGGCCGAGGAAGCCGCCCGCGAACTGGAGTCGGAAACCGGCTACAGCAAGCGCACGGCCGACGTGAAGCCGAAGCAGGAAGCGGCGGTCAAGGGCATCACGCCCGAGCGCCCGGCGCCGAGCGCGGCACCGCAGCGCCCGGCCGAGCCGGTTGTGGCGGCGCCCGCCCCGGTCGCCGTGGCAAGCAACGGCGGCTTCATCGGCTGGCTGAAGGGTCTGTTCGGCATGTCGCCGGCTCCGGCGCCCGCGCCGGTTGTACCGGCACCGGCGAAGGAACAGGCTGCCCGCCCGGCCCGCGAGCGGACCGAGAAGACCGAGCAGCGCGGCGGCGATCGCAACCGCAACCGCCGTGGCGGCGCCCAGCAGGCTCAGGGTGGCCGCGACCAGGCAGCGACGGGCCGTGGCCAGTCGCAACGCCAGGAACGCGAAGGCAAGGAAATTCGCGAGCCGCGTGAACCGCGTGAACCGCGCGAGGGTCGTGAACCGCGTGAAAGCCGCGAGCCGCGCGAAAGCCGTGAGGGTCGCGAAGGTCGTGAGGGCCGTGGCCCGCGCGAAGGCCGCGAACCGCGCGAGCCGCGTGAAAGCCGTGAGAGCCGCGAGCCGCGCGAGAGTCGCGAACCGCGCGAGCGCGTCGAGCAGCCGGAAGCCGTCGAGGCCGGCGGCCGCGGCGAGCGCCAGGAACGCGGCGAACGTCGCGAGCGTGGTGAGCGCCGCAAGCCGGTGCAGCACGCGGCGACGCTCGAGACCGTCAACCGTGGCGAGAACCATCCGGAAGCGGAAGCAGACCAGGCAGTCGCAGCGCTGCCGGGCGCCGATATCGGTGCCGACGCGGAAGCCGGCGCACGTGACGGCGAGGAACGTCGCCGTCGCCGCCGCGGCCGCCGCGGTGGTCGTCGCGAGCGCGAGGACGATGGTTCGGTGGTCGAGCACGCCGAGCAAGGTGCAGATGGCGAAGCCCCCGTGCACGCCGTGACGACGGAAGCCCCGAACGCGGTCGAGCCGGCCCGTGCGGCCGCACCGGTCGCCGTGGCGTCCATGGCAGCCGTTTCGGCAGCAGGCGCCGCAGTTGCGGAAGCCGAAGTCGAGGAGCGTGCCGAAGCGGTCGCACCGGCCGCGGTCGAGTCGCAAACGGCACCCGTTCGTGTCGAAGCGACGCCGGTCGCACCGCTCGAGCCCGCCCCGGTCGCACCGGCAGCCGAACCGGCACCGGTCACGCCGGCCGCTGAATCGGAAGCCGGCCCGGCTCCGGTCGCGGTTTCGCCGACCGATGCGTTCGAAGTGCCGGCCGCACCGGCTGCCGTCGAAGCGCCGCAGTCCGCGCCCGTCGAGCAAGCCGCACCGGCACCAGTCGTCGCAGCTGAAGTCGCTCCGGCACCCGTCGCGCCGGCACCGGTCGCTCCGGTTCACGTCGCTCCGGTTCACGTCGAACCGGCTCGCGTCGAAGCCGCACCGGCTCCGGCTCCGGCTCCGGCTCCGGCTCCGGCGCCCGCCCAGCCGGCCGCCGCGCCTGCTTCGGCGAGCCTCGATGCCGTGCTGGAGCAAGCCGGTCTCGTGTGGGTGAACACGGACGCCGACAAGTTCCGCGCTGCCCAGGAAGCCGCGTCGCGCCTGCCGCGTCCGGCCCGCGTGCCGCGCGAGCGCAAGGCGCAGCCGCCGGTCGACCCGACCCCGATGCAGCAGGTCGAAACGCACCGCTAAGCGGCGCATCGCACGACCAGGAAAAGCCCGCCTCCGGCGGGCTTTTTCATTTCCGCGCTGCGGGTTTCCGCCCCCCGGCCCGGCCGGCCGCTTGCGGCTAAAATAGAGGCCTGACTCGCACTTCTTTCAACATGTCCCGACGCATCATTCCCCTCGCCGACGTCAGCGGGATGCCGGATATCTCCGGCGTCGCGCATACCCCCGACGGCGCGCTGGCCGACAGGTTCGCCAGGCCGCTGCGCGACTTGCGCATCTCGGTGACGGACCGCTGCAACTTCCGCTGCGTGTACTGCATGCCGCGAGACGTGTTCGACAAGGACTACCCGTTCCTGCCCCACAGCGCGCTGCTCACGCACGAAGAGATCGAGCGGGTGGCGCGGCTGTTCGTCGCCCACGGCGTCGAAAAGATCCGGATCACGGGCGGCGAGCCGCTGCTGCGCAAGAACCTCGAATTCCTGATCGAGCGTCTCGCGCGCCTGACGACTCACGACGGCCGCCCGCTCGACCTGACGCTGACCACCAACGGCTCGCTGCTCGCGCGCAAGGCGCGCGCGCTGAAGGACGCCGGCCTCACGCGCGTGACGGTCAGTCTCGACGCGCTCGACGACACGCTGTTCAAGCGCATGAACGACGCCGACTTCGCGAGCGCCGACGTGCTCGACGGCATCTTCGCCGCGCAGGCCGTGGGCCTCGCGCCCGTCAAGGTCAACATGGTCGTCAAGCGCGGCACCAACGACAGCGAAATCCTGCCGATGGCCGAGCGCTTCCGCGGCACCGGCGTGATCCTGCGCTTCATCGAATACATGGACGTCGGCACGTCGAACGGCTGGAACATGACCGAGGTGCTGCCATCCGCGGACGTCGTCGCGCGGATCGCCGAGCGGTTCCCGCTCGTGCCGCTCGACGCGCATACGGCGGCGGAAACCGCGCAGCGCTGGGGCTATGCGGACGGCGGCGGCGAGATCGGCGTGATCTCGAGCGTCACGCAGGCATTCTGCGGCGACTGCACGCGCGCCCGGTTGTCGACCGAAGGCAAGCTGTACCTGTGCCTGTTCGCGTCGACGGGCCACGACCTGCGCGCACTGGTGCGCGGCGGCGCCAGCGACGCCGAGATCGCGACCGCGATCGCCCGGATCTGGCAGGCCCGCACCGACCGCTATTCGCAGCTGCGCGGCAGCGCGGCCGCCGACGCCGCGCCCGAGGGCGCCGGCAAGCGCGTCGAAATGTCGTACATCGGCGGCTGACGCGCGCCGCCCCACCCGACTTCCCGCGATGTCCGCTTCCCCGTCGCCCTCCATCACCGGCCTGCTGCTCGCGGGCGGTCGTGCCACGCGCATGGACGGCGCGGACAAGGGCCTGCAACTGCTCGACGGTACGCCGCTCGCGCTGCACGTGCTGCGCCGGCTCTCGCCGCAGGTCGACGAAACGCTGATCAGCGCGAATCGCAACGCCGATCGCTACGCCGAGCTCGGTGCGCCTTTCGACGCGCGCATCGTGGCGGACGAAACAGCCGATTTCCCCGGCCCGCTCGCGGGCCTGCTCGCCGGCATGCGGGCGGCGCGCGCCCCGCTCGTCGCGTGCGCGCCGTGCGATACGCCCTATTTGCCGGCCGACGTCGTCGCGCGGCTGCACGCGGCGCTCGACGCGCAGCAAGCCGACATCGCGATGGCCGTGACCGTCGACGCGCAGCACGCGCGTTCGCCGCAGCCGACCTTCGCGCTGCTGCGCACGTCGCTTGCCGACGATCTCGCCGCCGCGCTCGCGGCCGGCGAGCGCAAGGTCCGTGCGTGGTACGCACGCCACAAGACGGTCGAAGTCGAGTTTCGCGACGAGCGTGCGTTTTACAATGCCAATTCCTGGCATGAACTCGCCGCGCTTGCCCGCCGCTGACGGCGCCGGCATCCGTTCCCGCCCGCCGCATGCGCCTTCGCGCTCAGGCGCCCTCCGCGCGCCACCGGCCACGAACCCGATACGCCTTGCGGCGCAGTCCGACTGATGATCACGCAATCCTCGCCCGCCTCCCGAACCGCACCCGATTCCGCCGCCCCGCTGTCGCTCGCCGACGCGCAGGCGCTCGCGTGCCGGTTCGCGGTGCCGGTCGACGCGTGCGACACGGTGTCGCTGCATGACGCACTCGACCGCGTGCTCGCGGTCGACGTGAACGCGCCGTTCGACATTCCCGCGTACGACAACTCGGCGATGGACGGCTACGCGTTCGACGGCGGCGCAGGCGCGCCGGCAGCGGCCGCCGATATCGCGCTGACGGTCGCCGGCACGGCGTTCGCCGGCCATCCGTTCGACGGATCCGTGACGGCCGGCGCGTGCATTCGCATCATGACCGGCGCGCCGATGCCGGCCGGATGCGACACGGTCATTCCGCAGGAGCGCGTGCGCGTCGACGGCGATGTGATCCGCTTCGCCGCACACGACGTCGCACGCGGCGCAAACTGCCGCCGGGCCGGCGAGGATCTCGCACGCGGCGCCTGTGCCCTCGCCGCCGGCCGCATCCTGCGCCCGTCCGATCTCGGCCTGCTCGCATCGTTCGGGTTGCGCGAAGTCTCGGTGCGCCGCCGCGTGCGCGTCGCCGTGTTCTCGACCGGAGACGAACTGCGCGAACCCGGCGAGCCGCTCGGCCCCGGCTCGCTGTACGACAGCAATCGCGCGATGCTGGTCGCGATGCTCGAAAGGCTGCACATCGACGCGCTCGATCTCGGCATCGTCCGCGACGATCCG
Organism: Burkholderia ambifaria AMMD; assembly: GCF_000203915.1. Classification (NCBI taxonomy): domain Bacteria; kingdom Pseudomonadati; phylum Pseudomonadota; class Betaproteobacteria; order Burkholderiales; family Burkholderiaceae; genus Burkholderia; species Burkholderia ambifaria. The sequence goes on along the minus strand of NC_008390.1, from coordinate 1,072,880 downwards.
GCCGCGCTCGAACGCGCGCTGCGCGATGCCGCCGACGCACGGGCCGACGCGGTGATCACGTCGGGCGGCGTATCGGCAGGCGAAGCCGATTTCACGCGCGACGTGATGGCGCGGCTCGGCGACGTGACCTTCGCCAGCCTCGCATTGCGACCCGGCCGGCCGCTCGCGTGCGGCACGCTTTCGCGCGCGGGCGACGGCGCCGCCCCGGTGCTGTTCTTCGGGCTGCCCGGCAACCCGGTCGCGTCCGCCGTGACGTTCTACGCGATCGTGCGCCCCGCGCTGCTGACGCTGGCCGGCGCGCACACGCCGCCGCCGGCGACGTACACGGCGCTCAGCACCGTGGCATTGAAAAAGCGTCCGGGCCGCACCGAATATCTGCGCGGCATCGCGACGCGTGCCGCCGACGGCCAGTGGCACGTCGCGCCGGCCGGTTCGCAGAGTTCCGCATCGTTGAGCGGTCTCGCGGCCGCCAACTGTTTCATCGTCCTGGGCCACGATTGCGCGACAGTCGACGCGGGCGCCCCGGTCGACATCCTGCCGCTCGACGGCCTGATCTGAATTCCAATCGATATATCTCTACGGGGGCAATCCGCACATGAAGAAACAAATCTCGTCGATCGCCGCGGGGCAGACCGCAAAGGCGCTGATCCTCGTCTACCTGACGTTCAGCGTGCCGATCGTGCTGCTCGGCATCCTGGTCGCGTACGTCCGCTACGGGATGGTGGAACTCAGCACGATCCTGAGCGCGCTGCTGCTGAACGCGATCCTCGGTTTCGTGCTGCTGTGGATCGCCTGCCACGCCTACAACTGGGTCGCCTCGCGCTTCGGCGGCATCGAGATCGTGCTGTCCGACCCGCCGGAGGAAGCGTGAGCGGCACGCCGCTGATCCGCGCGGCCGAAGCGCGCGACGTCGGCGCGATCCTCGCGCTGATGCGCGAGCTGGCCGAGTTCGAGAAACTCACGCACCTGTTCGTCGCGAGCGACGCCGATCTGGCCAACGCACTGTTCGGTGCTCACCCCGCCGCCGAAGCGCTGGTAGCCGAGCGCGACGGCGCGATCGTCGCGTATGCGCTGTTCTTCCACAACTATTCGACGTTTCTGGGCCGTCGCGGGCTGTATCTCGAGGATCTGTACGTGCAGCCGTCGCAGCGCGGCACGGGTCTCGGCACCGCGATGCTGCAGCACCTTGCGGCACTTGCCGTCGAACGCCGCTGCGCGCGCTTCGAATGGTCGGTGCTCGACTGGAACCAGCCGGCGATCGACTTCTACGAGAAGATGGGCGCGACCGTGCTGCCGGAGTGGCGCATCGTGCGCGTAACCGGCGACGCATTGGACGCGCTCGCCGCACGCTGAACGCGGGCCGGCCATGCCGGCCGCCGCTGCAAAAAAACGGGCGCCGCGGCGCCCGTTTTTCGTTTCAGCCGGTTGCGGCCGCACACGTCGTGCGTCATGCCTCGTCCGCATCGGCGCCGTCTGCACCGTCCGCGACTTCCGCGCCCAGCAGCCCGGCCGCCGTATCGCCCGGTAACGCCTCGACCTGCTTCAGCTTGCGGTTCATCACGCGCGTGCGCTGCTCGGCCGCCTCGATCGAGCGCGTGACCGTTTCGAGCTGCGCCTTCGTGCGCGCAAGCACATCGCCGAACTTGCCGAACTCGGTCTTTACCGCGCCGAGCACCTGCCACACTTCGCTCGAGCGCTGCTCGATCGCGAGCGTGCGAAAGCCCATCTGCAAGCTGTTCAGCAAGGCGGTCAGCGTGGTCGGCCCGGCCACCGTCACGCGATAGTCGCGCTGCAGCATATCGGTCAGCCCGGGGCGACGCAGGATCTCCGCAAAGAGCCCCTCGGTCGGCAGGAACAGCAGCGCGAAATCGGTCGTATGCGGCGGTGCGACGTACTTCTCGGCGATCGTCCTCGCCTCCATCCGCACGCGCGCCTCGAGCGCACGGGCCGCTTCCTCGACCTCCACCGAATCGGCACGTTCCTGCGCATCGATCAGCCGCTCGTAGTCCTCGCGCGGAAACTTCGCGTCGATCGGCAGCCACACCGGCGGCGCGTCGCCCGTCCCGGCGGCGCGGCCCGGCAGCCGGATCGCGAACTCGACGCGTTCGCTGCTCCTCGGCACCGTCGCGACGTTCTTCGCGTACTGGTCGGGCGTGAGCATCTGCTCGAGCAATGCCTCGAGCTGCACCTCGCCCCAGGTGCCGCGGGTCTTCACGTTGGTCAGCACCTTCTTCAGATCGCCGACGCCGGCCGCGAGCGTCTGCATCTCGCCGAGCCCGCGGTGCACCTGCTCGAGCCGGTCCGATACGAGCTTGAACGATTCGCCGAGCCGGTGTTCGAGCGTCGCATGCAGCTTCTCGTCGACGGTGCGACGCATCTCCTCGAGCTTCGCCGCGTTGTTCGTCTCGATTTCCTTCAGCCGCTGCTCGAGCGTCGCACGCACTTCGCCGATCCGGCGATCGTTGGCCTCCGTCAGTTGCGTGAGCTGCCGGTTCAGCGTGTCGCCGAACAGCCGCAGCGCGACCGTCTGCTCTTCGCGCGCCTGCTGGGCCTGACGCTGCACGCTCTCGCGCATCGCGTCGAACTGCTGCGCGTTGCCGGCGACGAGCTTGCCGAGCTGTTGCGCGAAACCGTCGATCTGGTTGTTCTGCACGGTCGCGATGCTCGTCAGCTGGGTCGCGAGCGTCTGCTGAAGCTGCGAGAAACTGCCGGCCAGCTCGGTGCGCGAGCCGCGCGCGTTCTCGACGATCTCGCCGCGCAGCTCGCGTTCGAGCCGCTCGACCGCGAGCGCCTGCGCGTGCGCGGCGTCTTCGATCTGGTCGCCGAGCACGGCCGCATCGTCGTGGCGGCCGCCGCCGCGCACGAGCGCGACGATCGCCACCGCGAGCGCGACGGCCAGCACGACGACCGCCGCCAGCAACAACATCGTCGTCATGCGCGCGGCTTCCCGATCACGTCCGGGTTGATCGGATTCGGCGGCTGCCCCGCGCGCGGCCCCACGCCCAGTGCGGCGATCAGGTTGTCGGCCGCGAGGTTGGCCATCGCGCGGCGCGTCTTTTCAGTCGCGCTCGCGATGTGCGGCGTCAGCACGACGTTCGGCACTTCGAGCAGCGCCGGATGGACGTTCGGCTCGCCTTCGTACACGTCGAGGCCGGCCGCGGCGATCGTCCCGTCGCGCAGCGCGGCAGCCAGTGCCGCGTCGTCGACGATGCCGCCGCGCGCGATGTTGGTCAGCGTCGCGGTCGGCTTCATCTTCGCGAGCTCGGCCGCGCCGATCGTATGATGGTTCTCTTTCGTGTACGGCAGCACGAGCACGACGTGATCGGCGCGCGCGAGCAGCGCGTCCTTCGCCACGTATTCGGCGTTCAGCTCGGCCTCGATCTCGGGGGCGACCCGCGAGCGGTTGTGATAGATCACCTGCATCCCGAAGCCGCGCGCGCGGCGTGCGAGTGCCTGGCCGATGCGCCCCATGCCGATGACGCCGAGCGTCGAGCCATAAATGTCGCTGCCGAGGAAACCGTCGTACGCCCACTTCCGCCAGTGCCCGGCGCGCAGCCAGTGCTCGGATTCGGCGATCCGGCGCGCGGCCGCCATCATCAGCGCCCAGCCGAAATCCGCGGTGGACTCGTTCAGCACGTCGGGCGTGTTGGTGCCGAGCACGTTCGCCGCGTTGAACGCGGCCATGTCGAAGTTGTTGTAGCCGACCGCCATGTTCGACACGACGCGCAGGCGCGGCGCCGCCGCCAGCGTGGCCGCGCCGATCGGGTCGCCCGCGGTGAGCGCGCCGTCCTTGTCGGCGAGACGCGCGGCAAGCGCATCGGGGGCGAGCGCGTCGCCGTTGTTCCAGTCGACTTCGAAATACTGCTCGAGCCGTTCGATCACGTCCGGAAAGATCGGACGTGCGACCAGGATCTTCTGCATCGCCATCTCCGCATGCCGCGGCCGGAACGCGGCGCATCGTGCGCCGCCGGAACCGTCCGCGCTTGGTTGAAAATAATCAGCCTACGCCGGGAAGAAAAGCCACGACGTCAGCAGGAACACCGGTACCAATACTACGAGCGCCCAGCCGAGATACGCGAAGAAGCTCGGCATCCTCACGCCGCGCGACTCCGCGATCGCCTTCACCATGAAGTTCGGCGCGTTGCCGATGTAGCTGTTCGCGCCCATGAACACCGCCCCCGCGGAAATCGCGGCGAGCGTCGTCGCGCCCGTCGTCATCAGCGCTTGCGCGTCGCCGCCCGCGAGGTTGAAGAACACGAGATAGGTCGGGGCATTGTCGAGGAACGACGACAGCAGGCCGGTCGCCCAGAAGTACATCGCGTCGATCGGCTTGCCGTCGGGGCCCGTGACGAGATGGACGATCTGCGCGAACGCGCCCTGCGCACCCGCGCGCAGGATCACGATCACCGGGGCGATCGTCACGAAGATCCCGGCGAACAGCTTCGCGACCTCCTCGATCGGCGCCCAGTTGAATGCGTTGCCTTCGCGCGCCGAGCGCGGCGTCAGCGCGAGCGACGCGAGCGCCACGACGATGAGCGCAACGTCGCGCACGAGATTCTGCAGCGCGACGTGCGTGCCCCACACGTCGAACGTGATGCCCGGCTTCCAGATGCCGCTCATCAGCACGAGGCCGATCACGGCCGCGAGCAGCACGAAGTTGACCTTGCCGTCGATCGACAGCGCGGCTCCGTCGGGCGTCGGGTCGAGCGCGGCCGGCCGCTCCTCGCCGCCCTTCCGGTAGAAGTACGTATCGAGCACGAAGAACAGCGTCAGCAGCACCGCGCAGATGAACAGCATCGGCAGCGCGAGATGCGTGGTCGTCCAGAAGAAGCTCACGCCGTTCAGGAAGCCGAGGAACAGCGGCGGATCGCCGAGCGGCGACAGCGAGCCGCCCGCGTTCGCGACGAGAAAGATGAAGAAGATCACGACGTGCACGACATGCTTGCGGTTGTCGTTCGCGCGCAGCAGCGGGCGGATCAGCAGCATCGCGGCGCCCGTCGTGCCCATCACGCTCGCGAGCAGCGTGCCGAGCGCGAGGATCGCGGTGTTCAGTTTCGGTGTGCCGTGCAGGTTGCCGTTGACGCAGATGCCGCCGGCGACCGTATAGAGCGCGGTCAGCAGCACGATGAACGGGATGTATTCCTCGAGCAGCGCGTGCACGAGCGTACCGAACGCCGTGCCGGCGCCGAACGCGACCGCGAACGGCGCCAGGAACGCGATCGCCCACGCCGCGGCGATCTTGCCGAAATGGTGATGCCAGAACACCGGCGCGACGAGCGGGAACACCGCGATGGACAGCAGGATCCCGGCGAACGGGATACCCCAGAGTGCGGACAGCGTGGCACCGTCGAGCGTGGCGGCCGATGCGAGCGCGGGAAACGCGCCAAGCGCGGCTCCCGACGCCATGCCCGCCCAGGCGGCATGTCGTTTCATGCAGAACTTCCTTGTGCGAGTGAGTCGAGTGAGGATGAAGCCGGCGCGCGCGTCATGCGCCGCGCACGACGATCGCGTGAACGCGGTACGGGCCGTGTGCGCCCAGCACGATGGTCTGTTCGATATCGCCCGTGCGCGACGGCCCCGATACGAAATTGACCGCACGCGGCAATTCGCCGCGCTCCGCGCGAATCAGCGCGAATGCGTCTTCGTGGCCTGCGACGATCCGCGACGCCGGCACGATCGCGATGTGCGTCTCCGGCAGCAGCGCGGCCGACGCGTAGGTGTCGGGGCCGGACAACAGCACCAGCGAACCCGTTTCGGCGGTGGCGCAAAAGCAGCCGGTCAGGCCGACGAGATCGCCGTCGCGCGGCTTGCGGCATTCGACCGACAGGCCCGCGCCGGCCCAGTCGAGCTCGGCGAGCGCGCGCCAGGCGACGGCCTGCATCGGCAGGCCGTGAGCGGCAAGATAGCGGGCGGCGGCGGCGGGCGCATCGGCCAGCGTCGCGACTTCGTCGACCGTCGTCGACAGGCGCGCCGCTTCGTCGACGAATGCGGCGACGAGGTCGGCCGGCATCGGCGGGCGCGGCCCCTCGGGATGGCGAGCGAGATACTCGGCGACGCCGTCGCGCTCCGCTGCATCGGGTTCGGGCGCGCGTCCTTGCGCCGCGCGAATGCGTGCGAGGATCTGGCGACGGGCAGCGGAAGTGTCCATGAACGGTCCTCGTGACATGAGCGTGCGATATCGTCGGATTATACCGGCCGCCCTCGCCGCGACGCACCAGGCCGAACGGCCGACGCCTACTGCGATGCGTCGTCGTCGGCCGGCTGCGCGATGCCGAACACCTGGCGCAGGTACGCGAGATACGCGCGGTCGTCGCACATGCTCTTGCCCGGCGAATCCGACAGCTTCGCGACCGGCTGGCCGTTGCAGCGGACCATCTTGATCACGATCTGCAGCGGCACGTAGCCGAGATCGTTCGTGAGATTGGTGCCGACGCCGAACGCGAGCTTGCAGCGGTTGCGGAACCGTTCGTACAGCTGCATGACCTTCGGAATGTCGAGCGCATCCGAGAACACGAGCACCTTGGTGCGCGGGTCGCAGCGGTTCGCCTCGTAGTGGCGCAGCATGCGCTCGCCCCACTCGAACGGGTCGCCCGAATCGTGGCGCGCGCCGTCGAACAGCTTGCAGAAGTACATGTCGAAGTCGTTCAGGAACGCATCCATCCCGTAGACGTCCGACAGCGCGATCCCGAGGTCGCCACGATACTCCTTCGCCCACATCTCGAAACCGTAAGTCTGCGAATCGCGCAGCCGCGGGCCGAGCGCCTGGCATGCCTGCAGGTATTCGTGCGCCATCGTGCCGAGCGGCGTCAGCTCGTGCTTCATCGCGTAGAACACGTTACTCGTGCCCGCGAACTGCGGCCCGAGCCCGTCGCGCAGCGTCAGCGCGACCTCCTCGTGCCACACCTTCGAGAAGCGTCGGCGCGTGCCGTAGTCGGCGATCTTGCAGTCGGCGAACTCGGGCTTCGCGCCGAGCAGCTTGATCTTCTCGCGCAGCCGCTCGCGGCCTTCGCGATAGTCGGGCTCGCGCTGCGTGTTGCGGAAATAGACCTCATTGACGATCGCGAGCACCGGGATCTCGAACAGGATCGTGTGCAGCCACGGCCCCTCGATCACGATGTCGATCTCGCCGTTGCCCTTCGGCGAGGGCGTGATCGAGATGTACTTCTCGTTCAGGTGGAACAGCGCGAGGAAGTCGACGAAATCGCTCTTGATGAAGCGCATCCGTCGCAAGTAGTCCAATTCGACGTCGGTGAAGCGCAGCGAACAGAGGCCGCGCACCTCGTCGCGAATCTCGTCGATGTACGGGACGAGATCGACGCCGGGCGTGCGGCACCGGAACCGGTACTCGACGTTTGCGGCGGGAAAGTGATGCAGGACGACCTGCATCATCGTGAACTTGTAGAGATCCGTGTCGAGCAGCGAAGTGATGATCATGATTACGGCACCGCCAATATCGAGACAGGGTCCGGCACACCGCGCGCCGCCCGGTCTGTCGGCCATGTTACCCGAATGCGGGCCGGACCATCGTGAAAGCGCGCCTGCCCGCTCCTGCGGGGGCCGCCGCCGGCGCACGCGCGGCGCCCCCCGTCGGCCCCATAAACTAATCACGAAACGATATAAGCCGGAAAGCCGACCACGCCATGCGGGTTTTGCGCTTCAGTTACAATGCCGCTTTTGGCGCAAACGCCACCCCATATATACCGCCAAGCAGGAGCGTTTTAATGACTCACGTTGTGACCGAAGGCTGCATCAAGTGCAAATACACGGACTGCGTGGATGTGTGCCCGGTGGATTGCTTCCGTGAAGGTCCCAACTTTCTCGCCATCGATCCGGACGAGTGCATCGACTGCGCCGTGTGCGTCGCCGAGTGCCCGACCAATGCGATCTATGCCGAAGAAGACGTTCCGGGCGACCAGCAGCAGTTCACCGAGCTGAACGCCGAGCTGGCGAAGAACTGGCCGTCGATCACGAAGACCAAGCCGGCACCGGCCGACGCGGACGAGTGGAAGGACGTGCAGGAAAAGCTGCACCTGCTCGAGCGCTGATCGCGCAGCGGCGCCGCGCAATATTTTTTGCGCCCCGCCGCTCAAAGGTATTGACAGGTTAGCCAACGCTCCATACAATCTCGTTTCTCTGCTGTTGTTGTTTGTTCCCCGATAGCTCAGTCGGTAGAGCGCCGGACTGTTAATCCGTAGGTCCCTGGTTCGAGCCCAGGTCGGGGAGCCAAAAAAGCAAAGGCCCGTTGAATGTGCGCGGGTTTCTTGTTGGAAACAAACCCAGCAGATGTACCGATTTATTCCCCGATAGCTCAGTCGGTAGAGCGCCGGACTGTTAATCCGTAGGTCCCTGGTTCGAGCCCAGGTCGGGGAGCCAGACAGCGAAAGGCCCGTCATTCGACGGGCCTTTTGTTTTTCCGGCGCCCGTCGCTCACCGCCGCGCATGCTAGAGTCTTTATCCCGCATTCGCATCCGGTTCCGTCGATGAAGCACCGCCTCCTTTCCGCCTTGCCGTTCGCCCTCCTCCTCTCGGCCTTTGCCGCCGCGCCGCTCGCGCACGCGGAGGAAGTCGGCAGCGTCAACACCCATTTCCGCGTGACGGGCTCCGACCGCGTGGTCGTCGAAGCGTACGACGATCCGCTCGTGGCCGGCGTCACCTGCTACGTGTCGCGGGCGCGCACCGGCGGGATCAAGGGCTCGCTCGGCGTCGCGGAGGATCCGAGCGAAGCGTCGATCGCGTGCCGGCAAGTCGGCCCGCTCAGCTTCAAGGAGCCGCTCAAGCAGCAGACCGACGTGTTCAGCGAGCGGATGTCGTTCATCTTCAAGACGCTGCATGTCGTGCGCGTCGTCGACAAGAAGCGCAACACGCTCGTCTACCTGACCTACAGCGATCGCATCGTCAGCGGCAGCCCGAAGAACGCCGTCACCGCGGTGCCGATGCCGGCCGGCACGACGATTCCGGTCAAGTAAGCCCGCGCCTGCCGGGTGCGCGAGCGCTACACTTACCCATTCGACCGCTCCGCGCCCGATCATGTCCGCCACCCGCCTTCCCGACGCCGCACGCTACTGGCGCACGCCGCTGCTGCCGGATGCGGATCTGCTCACGGCCACCTATCGCAACCACGCGTTCGCGCCGCACTGGCACGACGCCTATACGATTCCGGTGATCCTCGAAGGTGCGGAGCGCTACACGTGTCGCGGCAGCGGCCATGTCGCCGAAACCGGCACGGTGCCCGTGATCAATCCCGGCGAAGTGCACACGGGCTCACGCGCGACCGACGAAGGCTGGTGCTATCGCGTGAGCTACGTGCCGGTCGACTACATTCGCGCGCTCGCCAGCACGATCGCCGGTCGTCCGCAGGATGCGCCGTGGTTCCCGTCCGACGTGATCCGCGACCCCGATCTCGCGGCGCGGCTCGCGCTGGCCCATCGGATGATGGAGGCCGGCAGCGAACGCATATCGTCCGCCCACTCGCACGACCAGCCGGCCGATGATGCTCCGACGGCCGGTGCGCCGCGCCTCTACGATCCCCTCGCCGCCGAAACGGCGATGCTCGACGCGCTGTCGACCCTGATCGCGCGCCATGCCGACGCGCGGCTGCAGCCCGCGGCGCTCGCGGCCGACGAGCCGCGCGTCGAGGTGATGCGCGAACGGCTCGCCGCCGATCTCACGTGCCCGGTCACGCTCGGCGACGTCGCGCAGGCCGCCGGCCTGTCGCCGTTTCATGCAGCGCGGCTGTTCACCCGCACGACCGGGATGCCGCCGCATGCGTGGCGTAACCAGTTGCGGCTGCAGCGTGCGCTCGCGCCGTTGCGCGCGGGCGTGTCGATTGCCGAGGTCGCCGCGGCCAGCGGCTTCGTCGACCAGAGTCACTTCACGCGACATTTCAAACGGATGTTCGGCGTACCGCCCGGACGCTGGCAGGCGCGCTGACGCGCCCACACCCCTCCCTGCATCGACCACCCGCGGCAACCGGCACGCGGATTGCGCCGCCGGCCTCCGCGGGCGCAAGAACATACAAGCCGCCACGGCATCGGCCCGCTATCCTCCCCGTCATGGAGAAGCGTCCCTTGAATCCCCCATCCACACCGTCGCCCCCGCCGCGCAGTCCATTCAACGAATGGCTCGACGGCGCGCGCGACACGATCCCGATGATGATCGGCGCGGCGCCGTTCGGCGTGATCTTCGGCACGCTCGTCGCCGGCGGGCCGCTGGCCGCCTGGCACGGCGCGCTGATGTCGCTCGCGGTGTTCGCGGGCTCCGCGCAGTTCATCGCACTCGGCCTGATCGCCGGCAGCGCGAGCTTCGTCGTCGTGCTCGCGACGACGCTGATCGTGAACCTGCGTCACCTGCTGTACAGCGCGACGCTCGCGCCGTACGTCGCGCACCTGCCGCTGCGCTGGCGCGCGACGCTCGGCGCGCTGCTGACCGACGAGGTGTTCGCGGTCGCCTACTCGCACTACCGGCACTTCCCGCCCGGTGCGATCGGCCCCCACTACTTCTTCGGTTCGGGCCTCGCGATGTACCTGAACTGGCAGGTCTGGACGCTCGCGGGCATCGGCTTCGGCGCGGCCTTCCCGGGCCTCCAGTCGCTCGGCCTCGATTTCGCGATGGCGGCGACCTTCATCGCGATCGTCGTCCCGCAGCTCGGCAAGCTGCGCTATTTCGCGGCCGCCGCGACAGCCGGCACGCTCGCCTACTTCTGGCAGGGCTGGCCGTACAAGCTCGGGTTACTGGGCGCGGTCGCCGCCGGCGTCGCGGTCGGTGTCGCGCTCACGGTAAGGCACAAGCGCTCGCGCACCGGTTCACGCACGGAGGCCGCATCGTGAGCTACGCGCTGCCGATCCTCGGGATGGCCGCGATCACCTATGCGATCCGGACGACGCTGTTCCTGTTCGGCGAGCGGCTGACCTTCCCGCCGCTCGTGCGGACCGCGCTCGGCTTCGTGCCCGTCACCGTGCTGACCGCGATCATCGTGCCGATGACCGTCTCTCCGCACGGCGGCACGGCCGAGCTGACGTGGCGCAACCCACAGCTCGTCGGCGCACTCGCCGCTGTGCTGGTGTCGGCGACGACGCGCCGCCCGCTCGTGACGATCGCGGTCGGGCTCGCGGTGTTCTTCTTCTGGCAAGGGATCGTGATGCCGCACTGGCTGCCGGCCTGAGCGGACGTCGCCGGCCGCGCTCAAGTTTTCGTCCGGCGCGCCGATATAGGGGATGAAGACCCGCCACAGCCTCGGCGCGAACGGTCCGTCGACGCTGCGCCCGTACCGGTGCACGACGCCGGGCGCCGACACGCGCGGGCCGCCATCGAGACGATTCATGGGCCAGATCACCCTTTCCCTCAAGGACGACACGCTTGCGTCCTTGCGCAAGGACTACGACGCGTTCGTACGCGTATCGCTGAAACTCGACCCGCAGTTCGCGACGCCGTCGTTCGAGGATTTCCTGCGCGCCAAGCTGCTCGACAACATGGTGCCGCTGACCGAGCATGCCGTGCAGCGGATGCTCGAAGGCGGCCAGTACGCGTGGGCGAAGCGCACGCTCGACAAGGAATTTCCGGACGTCGTCGCGATCCTGATGCGGCAGGCCGCCGAATTCGGCTTCGGCTTCGCGTCGCGCGCCGAATGGACCCCCGACGAGCTCGCGAAGGCGTGCCGCGACTGGGCCAAGGCGATCGTCGCCGAAGCGCAGGGCGACGCGTCGCTGGTCGATCCGCTCGCCGCGCAGATCAAGAGCGCGGTGCACGACATCCAGGCGCTCGAGGAAATGATGCAGACGCCCGCGTGGCGGCTCGCGGAATCGCTGCGCCAGCGCATCTACGAGGCCAAGCTCGCGTGCGAGATGAGCGTCGGCAGCGCCGCGCGCGACAAGCTCGGCGAATTGCGCGGCCTGCTGCGGCTCGGGCTCGCGCACGGTTCGTTCCAGAAACAGGAAGCGCAGCAGATCATGGAATACCTGCGGCTCCTGAAGCCCGAGATCTTCATCGAGGAACCGTACGACGTATTCGCGCGGCTCGCCGCGTGGCTGCGCGGCGTGTTCGCGCCGTCCGCCGCACGACCGGCGCACGGACCGGGGCCGGAACAGCGCCGGCCATGACGATCGGCCCGCACGCATGAAGAACGGCCCGGTTCGCGCGAAGCGAACCGGGCCGCCGTTCGATCGCCGTCACGACGCGCCGTCCGGCGCGAACATCGTGACGGGCGGGCGCCGCTTACTGCGTGCCGCCCGCGGCCGATGCACCGCCCTGCACACCCGTCGACGCGCCGCCTTCGACCGCCTCGTCGCCGACCTTCGACTTCGTCGAGCGGGCCTGGTGCTTGGCCGACTTCGTCGCATGCTTCGCGTGCTTCTTGGTCGAATGGACCGACGACGCCGCCGTATCCTTCGCGCCGTCGGCTGCCGCACCGACCGCATCGGTCGCACCACCGACCGCGCTGCCCGACGCATTCATGCCGGCACCACCCTGCATGCCCGCGCCGGCGCCGGCCCCTGCTGCAGGGGTCTGCGTCTGCACGCCGGCGCCTGCGGTACCCTGCGTTGCGACGCCCGTCTGCGCGAATGCGGCCGAAGTTGCGAACGCCGTCAGCGCGGCACCGATCAGCATCGTACGAATCTTGGACATGACTATCCTCCTCGAGAAGTTGTGGGCGCGGAGCGCATCGATACGCTCCGTCGCGTCCCCTGCCGCAACACGCAGCAGGTACGACAGAAGACCCGCGCGCCGCCCGGCCGGTTCTCGAATCTCTCAGACTGTTACCCACCGTTTCATTTGCTGACGAATCGCTCACAGTCCTTAACAACTGCACGCGAACCCGGACGAACCGGCCCGGACGTCCGCGCTCGCGCGCCCGGCCGCGGTGCCGTATGATGCGGGGCGATTCCTCCCGCGCATCGCGCGCCTCCTTCGTCATGCCCAATCTGGATTTCACGCTGACCGGCGAATACGTCGAACTGCACAACCTTCTCAAGATCACCGGTCTCGCCGACAGCGGCGGCACCGCGAAGATGTTCGTCGCGTCCGGCGCGGTGAAAGTCGACGGCGTGGTCGAGCTGCGCAAGACCTGCAAGATCCGCGCGGGCCAGGTGGTACTGTTCGGCGATACGCGGATCGCGGTTCACGACGCATAGCCGTTCCCCTGACCGTGACATGGCCATCGGCGCGCGCGTTCGACACCGTTCGAATAAAGCCGTAAGCTAGCTGTCTCTCAAAATAAATACAGACAGCGCGGGCCCGCACCCGCGCGAGCGCCCATTCCATGTCGCATTCCGGTCTTACGCGGACGGCCGCCGCGCCGCCCTCCCTGTCCAGTCACGCCGCCGATACCGCGCGCCTCGCCGCGCCGCTCGCGATCGCACAGCTCTCGCAGATGGCGATGAGCGTCACCGACACCGTGCTGCTCGGCTCGCTCGGCCCCGATTCGCTCGCGGCGGGCGGCCTCGGCGCGAACTACTTCTTCGTCATCGTGACCGTGCTGCAAGGCGTGCTGTCGTCGGTCAGCGTGAGCGTCGCGCATGCGCGCGGCGCGCAGGCGGAGCACCGCGTGCCGCACATCTACTGGACCGGCTTCGTGCTGTCGTTGCTGCTCGCGATTCCGGCGATCGTCGCGCTGTCGCTGTCCGAACCGATCCTGCTGATGTTCCACGAGCCGCCGACGCTCGCGCATCACGTCGGCGAATACACCGGCATCCTGCGGTTCGCGGCGCTCGGCAGCCTGATCGGCGTCGGGCTGATGCGCGCCTTTCTCCCCGCGATCGGCGCCGCGCGGCGGCTGCTGTGGGTGTCGATCGGCGGCGTCGGCGTCAACGCCGTGCTGAACTACGGGCTGATCCACGGCGCATTCGGCCTACCGCGGCTCGGCTTCCTCGGCTCCGCGGTCGCGACGACCATCACGATCTGGCTGACCGCGCTCGCGCTGATCTGGCTGCTGCACGGCCGCGAGCGGTTCCGCCATTTCGTGACGGCCGCCCGCCCGAAACTGCCCATGATGGGCGAGCTGATCGGCATCGGCTGGCCGGTCGCGATCACGTACGGGGTCGAATCGACGCTGTTTCTGGCGACGGGCCTGACCGTCGGCGTGCTCGGCGCGACCTCGCTCGCCGCGCATCAGATCGCGCTGAACGTCGCATCGCTCGCGTTCATGGTGCCGCTCGCGATCGGGCAGGCCGCGAACGTACGGGTCGGCTACTGGGTCGGCGCCGGCGAGCCGGTCGCCGCACGGCACGCGGGCTTCGTCGCGCTCGGCCTCGGCGTCGCGTTCATGTCGCTGTCGGGGCTCGTGCTGATCGTCGCGCCGCATGCGATCGTCGGTCTGTACCTGCACCTCGACGACCCGGCCAACGCGGCGACCGTGTCGCTTGCCGCGTCGCTGCTCGGCATCGCCGCGGTGTTCCAGATCGTGGACGGGATGCAGACGGTCGCGTCGGGCGCGCTGCGCGGGCTGCGGGATACGCGCATCCCGATGCTCGCGGCCACCCTCGGCTATTGGGGCATCGGCTTCCCGACCGGTTACTGGTTGGCGTTCCACGCGGGCCTCGGCGCACGCGGCCTGTGGTGGGGGCTCGCGGCCGGCCTCGCCAGCGTCGCCGTGCTGATGGCCTGTCGGTTTCACATGAAGACCGCGTCGCTCATCGCGTCGGCGCGCTGAACGCGATACGACACGGCGCGACACGACGCGAATTCACGGCCGGCGCTATGCTTGTCGGCTGAAGCCCCAAGACGCCGCGCCAGCGGCGCGCCTGCCTCACGATACGCCCGACGCCGCGCGACGCGCGGCCTTTCCCCTTCCCAAGAGGAGTGCATCATGAACGAAGCAGTTCGGATGGAACGCGACACATTCGGCGAAATCGCCGTGCCGGCCGACCGGCTCTGGGGCGCGCAGACCGAGCGCTCGCTGCAGAATTTCCGGATCTCGACCGAGAAGCAGTCGCCCGAGCTGATCCACGCGCTCGCGATCGTCAAGCGCGCCGCGGCCGCCGTGAACCAGTCGCTCGGCGTGCTGGCCGACGACAAGGCACGCGCGATCATCGACGCGGCCGACGAGATCATCGCCGGCAAGCATCCGCGCGAATTCCCGCTCGCCGTGTGGCAGACGGGCTCCGGCACGCAGACCAACATGAACCTCAACGAGGTGATCGCGAACCGGGCGAGCGAGTTGCTCGGCGGCGAGCGCGGCGAAGCGCGCAAGGTCCATCCGAACGACGACGTGAACCGCGGCCAGTCGTCGAACGACGTGTTCCCGACCGCGATGCACATCGCGGCCGCGTACGCGATCGTCAACCACCTGCTGCCCGCGCTGCGCACGCTGCGCACGACGCTCGACGCGAAGTCGAAGGCCTTCGCCGACATCGTGAAGATCGGCCGCACGCACCTGCAGGACGCGACGCCGCTCACGCTCGGGCAGGAATTTTCCGGTTATGTCGCGCAACTCGACCAGAGCGTGCGGCACGTCGAGTCGGCGCTGCCGCACCTGTACGAGCTCGCGCTCGGTGGCACCGCGGTCGGCACCGGGCTGAACGCGCATCCGGAGTTCGCGGTGCGCGTCGCCGACGAGATCGGCCGGCTGACGAAGCTGCCGTTCGTGACCGCGCCGAGCAAGTTCGAGGTGATGGCCGCCGCCGACGCGCTGGTGTTCGCGCACGGCGCGCTGAAGACGGTCGCGGCCGGCCTGATGAAGATTGCCAACGACGTGCGCTGGCTCGCGAGCGGGCCGCGCTGCGGCCTCGGCGAACTGTCGATTCCGGAAAACGAGCCGGGCAGCTCGATCATGCCGGGCAAGGTGAATCCGACGCAGTCGGAGGCCGTGACGATGCTGTGCTGCCAGGTGTTCGGCAACGACGTCGCCGTGAACGTCGGCGGCGCCAGCGGCAACTTCGAGCTGAACGTGTTCCGGCCGATGATCGCGCACAACGTGCTGCAATCGGTGCGGCTGCTCGCCGACGGCGCGCAAAGCTTCAACGACCACTGCGCGGCGGGCATCGAGCCGAACCGCGCGCGCATCGACCTGCTGCTGAACGAATCGCTGATGCTCGTGACGGCGCTCAATCCGCACATCGGCTACGACAAGGCCGCGCAGATCGCGAAGAAGGCGCACAAGGAAGGCACGACGCTGAAGGCCGCCGCGCTCGCGCTCGGCTACCTGACCGAGGCGGAATTCGATGCGTGGGTGCGACCCGAAGAGATGATCGGATCGCGGTGATCGCGGCTGACGCGATGACGGGACGGGCGCGGCGCGAACGCTGCGCCCGTTGCCGTCAGACGGTGCCCTTCGCCACTTCCTCGGGCTTCATCTCGACGATCTTGTCGAGCGCGGCGCGCACGTCGGCCGCATATTTCGCGAGGATCTTCTGCTCGTCGGTCTCGGGCACGAACGGCGGCACCGGCACCGGGTTGCCGTTCTCGTCGACCGCGACGAACACGACGAGACAGTCGGTCGTCTGACGCAGCACGCCCCCCTTCGGATCGCCGGCATGTACGGACACATGGATGTGCATGCTGGTGCGGCCCGTCGCGACGACGCGCGCCTTCAGCTCGACCAGGTTGCCGACGAGGATCGGACGCTGGAAGCGGATGTTGCCGACGCTGACCGTCACGCAATAGCGGCTCGACCAGACTGCCGCGCATGCATACGCGACTTCGTCGATCCACTTCATCAGCGCGCCGCCGTGCACCTTGCCGCCAAAGTTCACGGACGACGGCTCGGCGAGGAAGCGGAATACGGTTTCGGTGCGGTCCAGGGCGGCCGGCACGGGGGACTGTGGGGACATCGTGGTAACTCCAGGCGGCGGGGGTACTGCAATCGGCGCATTATACGTTGCACCGCGGCAACCCGTGGCCGGGGCCGCCGCCTTGTCGCGACCGCACGCGCACCCGCCCGTCGACCCGGCATCGGCACAGGAAAATGGCGCCCGTCAGCGGCGCACCGTGATTCCCTGATCGATCGTCCCGTACATCTCGAGGCTGCCGCCCCGCTCGCCGGCGGCGCCCGCGCCGCCCTGCGCACAGGCCGCGCAGAGGAGCGCGGCCGCCAACAGGCAGAAAATCGTCTTCATCGTTGCATCGTGTCGCATCCGGCGGCCCACTGCCGCCGCGTCCGGCCATTCTACGCGTGCGCGGCCGGCGACCTCGGCTGCGCGCGCCCCGCCGCATCCGACATTTCATCCGAACGCGAAACATCGAATGTGCGCAGCGCCTACACTGCTGTCATTGCGCCTGACGAGACCCGACGATGACCGATCAAGACGACCACCACTTTCCGGGCCTGAGCCGGATTGGCGCACTGCTCGCCGATCCGGGACGCGCCGCGATGCTATGGGTGCTGATGGACGGCAGCGCGCGGCCGGCCGGCGAACTGACGATGATCGCGGGGCTGTCGCCGTCCGCGGCGAGCGCGCACCTCGCGCGGCTGACCGAAGGCGGCCTGCTCGCGCTCGACGTGCGCGGCCGGCACCGCTATTACCGGCTCGCGTCGGCCGACATCGCGGCGTCGCTCGAAGCGCTCGCGAACGTGGCCCGGGCGGCCGCGCCGAACCGTCCCGTGCCGCCGCCGGCGCGCACCGTGCCGGCCGAGCTGCGCTATGCGCGCACCTGCTACGACCACATGGCCGGCGAACTCGCGGTCCGCATCTTCGACGGGCTCACCGCGCGCGGCTGGCTGCACGCGGACGGCGATGCGATCGAGACCACCGAGCTCGGCACGCAAGCCCTCGCGCGCTGGGGCATCGACGTCGCGCAGCAGCGCACGCGCCGGCGCCGCTTCGCATGCGGCTGCCTCGACTGGAGCGAGCGGCGCGCGCATCTCGGCGGCGCGCTGGGCGCGGCCCTGCTCGACAGCTTCTGCGCGCACGGCTGGATCGAACGCACGGCGCGGCCGCGCGTGCTGCGGGTTACCGTGCCCGGACGGCAGGTTTTCGACGACTGGCTTACGTCCGCTTGACACGCGGATTGCGACGGGACGACAACGGCGCGCGACGGACAGGTTTTGTTACATCGCGTGCCATTCGACTTACAAAACACCGAGCACGGAAACAGGCCGAGCGGATATCGTGAACTCGACGGCACGAATCGACGCGCCGCAATAACGACGAAGACGCTCAACATGGCTCCCCTGTTCACGCTCAAGCGAACCGCCCGCTGCACCCTGCTCGCGTTCGCCGCGCTGGCGACCCTGCCATCCGCATTCGCGCAAGCGACACAGGCCGCGCCGTACGCGGCCGCCGCCCGGCAACCGGGCGGCGATCCGCCGAGCCGCGTCGCCCGGCTCAACTACATGTCGGGCGCCGTGACGACGGAGCCGGCCGGCAGCGATACATGGTCATACGCCGCCGTGAACCGGCCGCTGACGACGGGCGACCAGCTGTGGAACGACGCCGGCGCGCGCTCCGAGCTGCACATCGGCTCGACCGCGGTGCGACTCGGCGAATCGACGAGCCTGTCGGTGCTGAACCTCGACGACACCACGACGCAACTGAAGGTCGGCCTCGGCACCGTATCGACGCACGTGCGCGATCTGCCACCCGGCGGGTCGTACGAAATCGATACGCCCAATCTCGCGCTCGGCCTCACGGGCCCCGGCGACTATCGCGTCGATGTCGCGCCGAACGGCGCGAGCACGACGGTGACCGTGCGCCGCGGCAGCGCGACCGTGTACGGCAGCAACGGGCAGTATCCGTTGTCGCCCGGCCAGCAGGTCGTGTTCACCGGCACCGACCTGCAGGTCGCGCAGCAATCGGCCGCGCCGGCCCCCGACGCGCTCGACCAGTGGGCCGCCAGCCGCGATGCGGCCGAGCAGCGCTCGGTATCGGCCCGCTACGTGTCGCGCGACATTCCCGGCTACCAGGATCTCGACGCGAACGGGACGTGGCGCGAGACCCCGAACTACGGTGCGGTCTGGGTGCCGAACGACACGCCGGCCGACTGGGCGCCGTATCACGACGGTCACTGGATCTGGCAGGCGCCGTGGGGCTGGACCTGGGTCGACGACGCACCGTGGGGCTTCGCGCCGTACCACTACGGCCGCTGGGCCCATGTGGACGACAGCTGGGCGTGGGTGCCCGGCCCGGTGGCCGTCAGCCAGCCGCCCGCCTATGCACCGGCGCTGGTCGCGTTCGTGGGCGGCGGCAGCGGTCCCGACTGGAGCGTCGCGCTGACGGTCGGCGGCGTCGCCGCGGCCGGCTGCGCATGGTTCGCACTCGGCCCCGGCGAAGCATGGCATCCCGGCTGGGGCGGCTGGAGCCCGCATTACTACGAACGCGTGAACCGGAATATCGTGGTGAACAACGTCACGGTGAACAAGACCGTGAACGTGACGAACATCACCAACATCACGAACATCAACAAGACCTACGTGAACTTCCGCGCGCCGCACGCGATCACGGCCGTGCCGGCGTCCGCATTCGTGCACGGCCAGCCGGTCGCGCACTTCTCGCAGCACGTCGATCCGCAACAGTGGCGCAACGCGCATGTGATGCCGGGCACGCCCGGCATTGCGCCGGTACGCCAGAGCTTGAACGGCGGATTGCGCACGGCCGGCTACCGGCCGCCGGCGGCGGTCGGACAGCACCCGTTCGTCGCGACGCGCAATCCGGCGGTGCCGGCCGCGTATCGCGATCAGGCGGCCGTCCATCTCGCCCGGCAGGGCGCACACGTGCCGGGTGCGGGCGCGCCGATCGCGAGAACCAGCGTGCCGGCCGACTATACGGCTCGCCCGGTCCGTGTTCCGGGCAATCCGAAAGCCGGTGCGTGGGCGATGCGCAACGTTCAGCTCGTGAACCCGCACGGCCCCGTCGTGCAGCCGGCGCACGCGCCGCGCGAAGGCCAGCCTGCCCTCACGCAGGCGGCACGGCCGGGCGCGCCGACGCCGGTCGTGCCGAATGGCGCGCGACCAATGAACGCCCAAGCCCCCAATGCGCCGCGCTTCGCCAACGGCGCGATGCCACCAGCGCCGGGCAATTCGGCTGCGCATCAGGCCTTGAGCCCGGGTAATGGCGTCCCGCACCCACCGACGGCCGGCAACGAGCCGGCCAGGCACGACAACGCGCATGCAGCCGCGGCGCCCGCCCCGGTCTGGATGCAGCCGCACACGCCGATGGAGCGTCAGCGCCCGACGCCGCCGAGCGCCCTGCACGCGGCGGGCCAGAATGCGCTGTCGCCCGTGCGCAGCGCGGCGGCGGTCCCGCATCCGGACGGCACGCCCGGAACGCAACCCGGCGGCCATCAGGAAGCGCCGCGCGCGCGGCCGCAACCGCGGCCCGACACGACCGCGCAGATTCCGCAGCCGCATCCGCGCCCTGATTTCCCGACACCGGCCCAGCCAGCGCAGCCGCGTCCGGAGCGCGCTGCGCCGGCGCCGCGGCCGAGCCCCGAATTCGCGCAACCGGCTCCCCACCGCGAAGTCGCACCGCCGCACGTGAACGAGTACCGCCCGCCCGCGCCCGCGGCGCATGACATGCCTCGACCGCAGCCGCAGGCCCCGCGGATGGAGCCGCGACCATCGATGCCCGCGCCGCACATGGAGCCACGGCAGTCGATGCCGGCGCCGCACATGGAACCCCGCCCGTCGATGCCCGCACCGCATATGGAACCGCGGCCGCAACCGGCGCCCCACGTCGAGGCGCCGCGCCCGAGCAATCCGCCATCAGGCGGCCACGACGAACGACGCCATCAGTAACCGTCGCGCGATGAAACAGAAAGGCCCGAAGCGGCGGGTGCCGTTCGGGCCTTCGTCATCGTGCCTGACGCGGGGCACGCCCCCCGCGCCACCGGCGGACGCCGGTGCTCAGACCGCCATCGGCGCGGTCAGCGGCTCATGGTGCCGGTAGCCGACGAGCGAGAAATCGGACGGCTCGATCTGCTCGAGCCATTCGGGTGCATACACGCCCGTCTTCGCGTAATCCGGCACGCGCTCGGCGATCTCCAGCCGCGGGCTCTCGTACGGCTCGCGCGTGAGCTGCTGCTGCAGCATGTCGAGCTGGTTCTCGTAGATGTGCGCATCCCCGATGAAATACGTGAACCAGCGCGGCGTGTAGCCCGTCAGCCGGCCGACGAGCGCCAGCAGCGCGGCGCCTTCCGTCAGGTTGAACGGCGTGCCGAGGCCGACATCGTTGCTGCGGATGTACAGGCACAGCGAAATCTCGCGCTTCGTGACGTTCGGCAGGAACTGGTACAGCAGATGGCACGCGGGCAGCGCGATCTGGTCGAGCACGGCCGGATTCCATGCGTGAAACAGGATGCGACGGTCGGCCGGGTTCTCCATGATCGTATCGAGACACTGGCGCAGCTGATCGATCGCCTTGTACAGCAGCACCTTCGGCGCACCGTCCTCGTCGAAGCGCGTCACGATCCGGAAACCGCGGCGCGTCGCGTCGGCGATCTGCGCGTCGGCGCCCGCGTCGAGCACCTTGTAGCCGGGCCACTGGCGCCATTGCACGCCGTATATGTCGCCGAGGTCGTCGACGCCCTGGCGGTACGGGTTCGCGAGCCACTGCGCGTTGTCGTTCGCGTTCGCATCCCACACCTTGCAGCCGAGCGCGCGGAACTCGGCCGCGCTGCGCGACGCGCGCAGGAAACCGACCAGTTCGCCGATCGCGGACTTGAACGCCAGCTTCTTGGTCGTCACGGCCGGGAAGCCCTGCTGCAGGTCGAACCGCAGCATCGCACCGGGCATGCTGATGGTGCGGATGCCCGTGCGGTTCTCCTGCCAGGTGCCGGTGTCGAGGATGGTGCGAACGAGGTCGAGGTACTGTTTCATGCGGGTTCCTTCGGCCGCGAGGGCGGCCGTCACCCGCCAATTTTAGCAAGCGTGACGCGGAACCTCCGGCGCCGGCGCCGAAAACCCTGCCAGCGTGTCGCCGCGATCGCGCATGCCATGCGCGCACATCAGCCTGTACAGCGTGACGCGCGACACGCCGAGCTCACGCGCCGCATCGGCAAAACGGCCGCGATGACGCAGCAGCGCCTGCTCGATCGCCTGCCGCTCGGCCGCTTCCCGCGCCTCGGTGAGCGAGACGGGCGCCAGTATCGCGAATTCGTGGAGCTCGAGATCGGCCGCGGTAATCATCCGGCCCTCCGACATCACGATCGCGCGGCGCACGCGATTAATCAGCTCGCGCACGTTGCCCGGCCACGAATAGCCGTACAGCGCGGCGATCGCGTCCGGAGAGAAGCCACGCAAGCGACGATGCGCATCGCCCTTGAAACGCTCGAGCATGTGGCGAGCGAGCACCTCGATGTCCTTGCCGCGCGCGCGCAGCGGCGGCTCCTCGATCTTCAGCACGCACAGACGATGGAACAGATCCTCGCGGAAGCGCCCTTCGCGCAGCGCCGTTTCCATGTCCACATGCGTCGCGCAGATCACGCGCACGTCGACCGGCACCGATACATGCGCGCCGAGCCGCTCGATCTTGCCTTCCTGCAGGAACCGCAGGAGGCTCGCCTGGCTCTCGAGCGGCAGGTCGCCGATTTCGTCGAGAAACAGCGTGCCGCCGTTCGCGGCCTCGACGCGGCCGATCTTGCGCTGGTTCGCGCCCGTAAACGCGCCGCGCTCATAGCCGAACAGTTCGGCTTGCAGCAGCGTCGACGGAATCGCCCCGCAGTTGATCGCGACGAACGGCGCCTGCGCGCGCGCCGAGCGCTCGTGAATCGCGACGGCCGTCAGCTCCTTGCCGGTACCCGATTCACCGGAGATGAACACCGGCGCATCGGTGGTCGCGACGCGCCGGATCGTCCTGAAAAGGCCGAGCATCGCATCGCAGGTGCCGACCATCTCGCCTTCGGTGCGCCCCGCGCCGACCGGCGACGCCACCGGGTCGGTCAGCGCGATCATGCCGTGCGCGTGGCCGACGGTCTCGACGATGCGCGACGTCTCGTACGGCATCGTCACGTAGTCGAAGCAATAGTCACGGATGAGATGGCGCAACGTGGCGTCCTGCAACTGGCCACGCCGGGTCGCCGCGATCCAGCCGATGTGCTGGATGCTCAGACACGCTTCGAGTTCGCGCAGATCCGCGGGCCTGAAACCCGGCGAGAAATCGAGCAGGCCGGCGGATGCCACGCCGTGCTGCACGACACGCCGCAAGTCGCGTGCGCTTTCCGCGAGATCGACGCACCATCCGCATTCGTCGAAATGCCCGCGCAACGCGTCGTTCGGCTCGCGCGAGAAATAGATCACATGCCGCTGCTCGGCTCCCATATGCCCACCCCGTTCATCAACCGTCTAACGATTGCCGCACGTGCGAAGTCACGTGCAAAAGGATCGAACCGGGTCAGCCGAAGCCGCTCGATTCGCCATGCCGATGCGCGGCAACGACAGAGCCTCGCATGATGGCGCTTATCTCGCGTCCAGTTATTTTTTGATCAACACAGCTTATTGAGTTATAGGCGCTGAATACGACAAACGGATTGCAGCGCGAATGGGCGAGCGGCCGAATCGCTCAGCGGTCGACGTTCATCAATCATCTGCACAGAACACATGCGCAGCGACCCGTACCTGCATCGACACACGCGCCGATTTTCATCCTTGCAGCGTATCGATTGAATCCGCAGTATTCCCAAGCCCCATCGTTTCAAGCCTGAAACATTTTCCGGCACTTTCGATCGCGATTCACAACGCGCGCTCCTGAGTCGCAGGCGCGACAACGCTTGCGGCGCGATGGCATGCATTTCGCTGAATTCATCACAGATCGGGAGCACGCGACCATGCGCAAACTCATTTTGCTTTCTTTCCTGCAGACAACGTTTGCGCTCTCCGGCGCGCTCCCGTTCATGTCGATACGTGCAGACGAATGCGTGACGCCCGCACATGCAGCGCTGCTCGTCGGCAGTGCATCCAGCATGCAACGGGACCACGGCTTCGGCATCGTGCCCGTGGCGGTGCCGCAACCGAATTCGGCCGACAAGGCATCGGTGACGCTGTGGGATGAAATCGCTCCGCGGTCTCCGTTGCCGATACCAATCCCTGCGCCGCGGCCCGGCCACGTGCAGCATGCGATGGCAGGACATGCCCGCAACGGCACGGTGCAATGATATGCATGCGATACCGCATACCCGAAATTGCCAAGGAATCCATATTGAATTGATGCGCGGCAGGCAATCACGATCGCGCCCGATGTCGTCGACGTCACGACGCGAACCGTTTTTGTGTCCGTCCCCCGGCGGGCACTCTTTTTATTCAGGACGTCGCGATGCGAACGCCGCAGTGCGCACGCGCCGGCACGGCGAATGTGCCGGCGCATCCGCGCGAAGCCGGCGCGCGCCGCCGTTCCGGTAGAATCGGCGCCATTCCGGTTCTCCTCTTCCCCGACCTTCATGACGACGTTGACCCTGATCGTCGCGCGTGCCCGCAACGGCATCATCGGCCGCGACAACCAGTTGCCCTGGAAACTTCCTGAAGACCTCGCATTCTTCAAGCGCACGACGATGGGCGCGCCGATCGTGATGGGCCGCAAGACCCACGAGTCGATCGGCCGGCCGCTGCCGGGCCGCCGCAACATTGTCGTCACGCGCGACGCAGCGCGCCGCTTCGACGGCTGCGACACCGTCACGTCGCTCGCCGACGCGCTCGCGCTCGCCGCGCGGGACGGAGCCGCCGAAGCATTCCTGATCGGCGGTGCGCAGCTCTATGCGGAAGGCCTCGCGCTCGCCGACAAGCTGATCGTCACCGAGATCGACGCGGACTTCGACGGCGATGCGTCGTTCCCGGCGCCCGATCCCGCGCACTGGCACGAAGTGTCGCGCGAACCGCATCAGGCCACCGCGCCGAACACGTTCGGCTATGCGTTCGTCGTCTACGCGCGCAAGCGCGACTGACCGACACGCGGCACGCGTAAAAAAGCCCGACCGGCTCACTCGCGCCGGTCGGGCTTTTGCGTTTCCTGGCGGCCGATGCCGCGCCGCTTACTGCCCGGCGATCGTCATCTGCTCGATCAGCACCGAGCCCGTTTCCTTCGTCCCGCGCACGATCGAATCCGCGCCGATCGCGACGATATGCCGGAACATCTCCTGCAGCGTGCTCGCGACGGTGATTTCCTCGACCGGATACTGGATCACGCCGTTCTCGACCCAGAAGCCCGCCGCACCGCGCGAATAGTCGCCGGTCACGTAGTTCACGCCCTGCCCCATCAGCTCGGTCAGCAGCAGGCCCGTGCCGAGCTTCTTCAGCATTGCGTCGAAGTCGTCGCCCGGCTGCGTGTCCGAGCTGCGCAGCGCGAGGTTGTGCGAGCCGCCGGCGTTACCGGTCGTCTGCGTGCCGAGCTTGCGTGCCGAATAGGTCGACAGGAAGTAGCCTTCGACGACGCCGTCCTTGACGACGCTGCGCGCACGCGTGCGCACGCCCTCCTCGTCGAACGGCGCGCTGCCCATCGCGCGCGGCACGTGCGGATCCTCGACGACCTGGACGTGCGGTGCGAACACCGGCTTGCCGAGGCTGTCGACGAGGAACGACGTCTTGCGGTACAGCGCGCCGCCGCTGACGGCCTGCACGAACGCGCCGAGCAGGCCGGCCGCGAGCGGCGCCTCGAACAGCACGGGCACCTTGCGGGTGTCGAGACGGCGCGCGCCCATCCGCGCGAGCGCACGCTCGGCCGCATAGCGCCCGACGGCTTCCGGCGCCGCGAGATCGACCGCGCTGCGCTTCGACGAATACCAGTCGTCGCGCTGCATGTGGCGACCGCTGCCCGCGATCGGCGCGCATGCGATGTAGTGGCGCGAGTACGGATAGCCGGCGAGGAAGCCGCGCGACGTCGCGAGCACGAACTGCGAATGCTGCGCCGACACGCTCGCGCCTTCCGAGTTGCGGATCTGCGGGCTGACCGCGAACGCGGCGTCTTCCGCGCGGCGGGCGAGCTCGACGGCCTCGTCGGCCGACAGCGCCCACGGGTGATACAGGTCGAGGTCGCGCGGGTCGGTTTCGAGCAGCTCGGCCTCGGCGAGGCCGGCCGCGTCGTCCTCTGCCGTGAAGCGCGCGATGTTGTACGCGGCAGCGACGGTATCCTTGATCGCGGCCGGCGAGAAGTCCGACGTGCTCGCGTTGCCGCGCTTCTTGCCGATGAACACCGTCACGCCGACCATCTTGTCGCGGTTGTGTTCGATCGTCTCGACCTCGCCGCGGCGCACCGACACCGACAGGCCGTCGCCTTCGGAGATTTCGGTGGCGGCGTCCGTCGCGCCGAGCGCCTTCGCATGGCGGAGGATGTCGGAGGCAATTTCTTTGAGCTGGTCCTGCGTGTGCGGGAAATAGCGCGCTTGTACGTCGAGATTGGCTGCCATCGTCGTCTTGGTATCCGGTGGCGGGCGGGCGCCCGCATGGTCAAAATGTTACGTATCCCGCGATCATAGCAAGGTCCGGCGCCGGGCACAGACAAGCTTGGGGTGTCCGCACCGCGATACAATGCCGCCCATGACACGCAAAACCCGAATCCAGCCGATCGAGCATGCCGCCGAAGTCGACGACAATGGCTACGATCGCCCCAGCAAATCCCAACTGAAGCGCGAAATGCACGAGCTGCAGGTGCTCGGCCAGGCGCTCGTCGATCTGCCGAAAGACGCGCTGAAACGCATGCCGATGCCGGAAAGCCTGTCGGATGCCGTTCGCGAGGCGCGCCGGATCACCGATCACGAAGGCAAGCGCCGCCAGCTCCAGTACGTCGGCCGCGTGATGCGCACGCTGACCGACGACGAGACGGCCGCGCTGCGCACCGCGCTCGACGCGCAGCGCGGCGTGAACAAGGCCGCGACGGCCCGCCTGCACTGGATCGAGCGCACGCGCGACCAGTTGCTCGCCAACGACGACGCGCTGACCGAATTCCTCCGCCAGCACCCCGACGCCGACATCCAGGAAGGTCGCACGCTGATCCGCAACGCGCGCAAGGAAGCCCAGCAAGGCAAGCCGCCGCGCTATTTCCGCGAGCTGTTCCAGTGGATCAAGACCGCGAGCGGCACGCCCGGCGGGGACGACGAAGCGGCCGACGAGGCCGGGGACGACCATGACGACGAAGCGTAACCACCCGGACGAGCTCGTGGTCGGCCTCATGTCGATCAGCGACCGCGCGAGCACGGGCGTCTACGAGGACAAGGGCATTCCGGCGCTGCAGGCGTGGCTCGCCGGCACGCTCGTGTCGCCGTGGCGTGCCGAAACGCGCCTGATCCAGGACGACGCGCCGACGATCTCCGCCACGCTGACCGAACTCGTCGACATCGCCGGCTGCGATCTGGTGCTGACGACGGGCGGCACCGGCCCCGCGCGCCGCGACGTGACGCCGGAAGCCACGCTGGCCGTGGCAACCAAGGAAATGCCGGGATTCGGCGAACAGATGCGGCAGATCAGCCTGAATTTCGTGCCGACCGCGATCCTGTCGCGGCAGGTCGCGGTGATCCGCGAGACGGCCGACCACGCGGCGCTGATCATCAACCTGCCCGGCCAGCCGAAGTCGATCCGGGAAACGCTCGAAGGGCTGCGCGACGCCGACGGCAAGTCGACCGTGCCCGGCATCTTCGCCGCGGTGCCCTACTGCATCGACCTGATCGGCGGCCCGTACATCGAGACCGACGCCGCGGTGGTCGCGGCGTTCCGGCCGAAGAGCGCGCGGCGCTGAGCGTGTAGCGAGCGCCGGGCGCGTGCCGGCCCGCTCAGGCGGCCGGCGCGGACTCGCCTGCCGGCGCCGACGCGGCCGGAATCAGGAAATGCTGGCGGTAGTACTTCAGCTCGTCGATCGACTCGTGGATGTCCGCGAGCGCCGTGTGCATCGCGCGCTTCTGAAAACCCTTGTAGATCGCGGGCTGCCAGCGGCGGCACAGCTCCTTGAGCGTGCTGACGTCCAGGTTGCGGTAGTGGAAGAACCGCTCGAATTCCGGCATCCAGCGCGCCATGAAGCGGCGATCCTGGCAGATCGAGTTGCCGCACATCGGCGACTTGCCGGGCGACACGTACTGCGCGAGGAACGCCTGCAGCTGCGCGGCGGCGTCCGCCTCGGTCACGGTCGACGCGCGCACGCGATCGATCAGCCCCGAACGGCCGTGCGTCGACTTGTTCCAGTCGTCCATCTTCGCGAGCGTTTCGTCGCTCTGGTGGATCGCGAACACGGGGCCTTCCACCGCGATGTCGAGGGTGGAATTGGTCACGACGACCGCGATTTCGATGATGCGGTCGTTATCCGGGTCGAGGCCCGTCATCTCCATGTCGAGCCAGACGAGGTTCAACTCGTTGCGCACGAGCGCGGGCTGGCTGGCGGAAGCGGCGGTATCGGTCATGAGTCATCCTGGAAAATGGCGGACGGCGGGCGGCATCGCGTAAGCGGGCCCGGTCCGCAAGAACATATAATTCTCGCATAGAACCCTTTGGCGCCTTCGATGTCACCCTTTTCGTTCACCCTGCTGTTCGCGGTCGCCGTGCTCGCGATGGTCGTCACCAAGCTGTGGCTCGCGTCGCGGCAGATCCGCTTCGTCGCCGCGCACCGCAACGGCGTGCCCGCGCAGTTCAGCGCCACCATTCCGCTGACCGCGCACCAGCGCGCGGCCGACTACACGGTCGAGCGCACGCGGCTGGCGATGTTCGAGATTGTCGTGAGCGCGGCCGTGCTGGTCGGCCTCACGCTGCTCGGCGGCGTCGGCGCGCTCGACACGCTGCTGACGGGCTGGTTCGGCCGCGGCTACGGGCAGCAGGTCGCGCTCGTCGCCGCCGTGCTCGTGATCACGAGCGTGATCGACGTGCCGTTCGAGTATTACCGCCAGTTCGGGATCGAACAGCGGTTCGGCTTCAACCGGATGACCAAGCGCCTGTTCTTCACCGACATGCTGAAAAACACGCTGCTCGGCGCGGTGCTCGGCCTGCCGCTGCTGTTCGTCGTGCTGTGGCTGATGAACCAGGCCGGCGGCCTGTGGTGGCTGTGGACCTGGATCGTCTGGGTCGCGTTCCAGATGCTCGTGCTGCTGATCTACCCGACCTTCATCGCGCCGATCTTCAACAAGTTCGAGCCGTTGAAGGACGAAGCGCTGCGCGCGCGCATCGAGTCGCTGATGAAACGGTGCGGCTTCGCGGCGAAGGGCCTGTTCGTGATGGACGGCAGCCGCCGTTCCGCGCACGGCAACGCGTACTTCACGGGCTTCGGCGCATCGAAGCGGATCGTCTTCTTCGATACGCTGCTCGCGCGGCTGTCCGGCGAGGAAATCGAGGCCGTGCTCGCGCACGAACTCGGCCACTTCAAGCGCCGCCACGTGATGAAGCGGATGCTCGTGTCGTTCGTGCTGAGCCTCGTGCTGCTCGCGCTGCTCGGCTGGCTCGCGCAGCGCACGTGGTTCTACACGGGGCTCGGCGTCACGCCGTCGCTCGACTCGAGCAACGCGGGCGCCGCGCTCGTGCTGTTCTTCCTCGCGATCCCCGTGTTCCTGTTCTTCGCGACGCCGTTCAGCAGCCTCACGTCGCGCAAGCATGAATTCGAGGCCGACGCATTCGCGGCCAGCCAGACCGACGCCCAGGATCTCGTCAGCGCGCTCGTGAAGCTCTACGAAGACAACGCGTCGACGCTCACGCCCGACCCCGTCTATACGGCCTTCTACTACTCGCATCCGCCTGCGTCGCAGCGGATCGACCGCCTGATGCAGCACGCATGAGCCGGCCGACCTCCCGCAAGCCGGCTCCGCGCGCATCGGGCGCGCAGCGTATCGAAGGCCGCGTGATCGCGGCGCACGGCCGCCACTACATCGTCGCGCCCGACGACGGCGGCCCGATGCTGCAGTGCTTCCCGCGCGGCAAGAAAAGCGAGATCGCGGTCGGCGACCGCGTCGTGTACGAACAGGCATCGGCCGACCAGGGCGTGATCGTCGAGATCGGCGAGCGGCGCAACCTGCTGTACCGCTCCGACCAGTTCAAGTCGAAGCTGTTCGCAGCCAATCTCGACCAGTTGCTGATCGTGCTCGCGACCGAGCCCTATTTCAGCGAGGATCTGCTCGGCCGCGCGCTGATCGCGGCCGAAGCGAACGAACTGAAGCCGCTCGTCGTGCTCAACAAGATCGACGTCGAAGCCGCGCTGCCGGTCGCCCGCGAGCGCCTGGCGCCCTACCGCGCGCTCGGCTACGACGTGCTCGAACTGTCGGTGAAGGGCTCGCCCGACGATGCGCGCGCGCAGCTGATGCCGCACCTGGCCGGGCACTCGACGATCCTGCTCGGTCAGTCCGGGATGGGCAAGTCGACGCTCGTGAACCTGCTCGTGCCCGATGCCGAGGCCGCGACCCGTGAAATCTCGGCCGCGCTCAACAGCGGCCGCCATACGACGA
Organism: Burkholderia ambifaria AMMD; assembly: GCF_000203915.1. Classification (NCBI taxonomy): domain Bacteria; kingdom Pseudomonadati; phylum Pseudomonadota; class Betaproteobacteria; order Burkholderiales; family Burkholderiaceae; genus Burkholderia; species Burkholderia ambifaria. The sequence continues at coordinate 1,042,619 of NC_008390.1, read as the reverse complement.
CGTTCACGCGCCTCTACCCGCTCGAAGGCGGCGGCGCGCTGATCGATTCGCCCGGCTTCCAGGAATTCGGCCTGTACCACCTGACGGAGGGGCGCCTCGAGCGCGCGTTTCCGGAATTCCGCCCGCTGCTCGCGGACTGCCGTTTCTATAATTGTCATCATCTGCACGAGCCCGGCTGCGCGATTCTCGAAGCCGTGGCCGACGGCCGCATTGCGCCGTCGCGGCATGCGCTTTACGCGCAGCTCGTGCACGAGGCGAGCCAGATCGTCCGCTGACCATACGGCGGGCAGACAGCCGCCGGCCCGGCCTTCACCGACAGGAGCCGCGATGCGTTTCAAGGCCCCCGACCTCGCCACTGCGCAGCATTGGGCGAACGTGCTGCAGGTGGCCGACATCGGTTGCGAGCTGCACAACTGCTATGCACCCGGTGCGCTCGGCGGCCTGCCCGCCGACGCATGCGCGCCCGAGCTGTGGCTCGACGACGAGCGCGACGATGCGCTCGCGCGGCGGCTTCTCGATGCGGCATCACACGGCCCGTCGGCCGGCGCCGCGCCATGGCGCTGCCGCCAGTGCGGCGAGACGCTCGAAGCGCAATTCACCACCTGCTGGCAATGCGGCGCCGTGCGCGATCCGCTCGACGACTGACCGGATTCACCGGATTGACCGACGCACAGCAAAAAGGCCGGCATTAAGCCGGCCTTGTCATTTCATCGGGCGCCGCGCAAGCGCGTCACGATACCCAGACCGCCAGCGTCAGCATCAACAGCAGGATCATCCACAGGATCACGGCGCGCCACACCAGGCCGACCGCCGACTGCAGCGTGCGCGGCGTGCAATCGTCGCCGACCGTCAACGGACCGCTGTCGCCGACCGCCAGCGCGTCGAGGCTCGACGGTTCCGCGAGCGGCCCTGCGAGGCGTGCGCCAAGTGCGCCGCTACCGGCCGCGAGCAGCACGCCGTCGTTCGGGTCGGGCCATTGCCGCGTGTGATTGCGCCACGCGTAGATCGCATCCTCGAAGTTGCCGACGATCGCGAAGCCGAGCGCGGTCAAGCGCGACGGAATCCAGTCGATCACGAAGAACGCCCGCTGCGCGAACGTCGAGAACGCGGCCGTGCGATCGTCGCCCGGCGTCGACCAGCTGCGCGCGAGATATTCGGAGATGCGATACAGCACGGCGCCTGCCGGACCGATCGGCAGCACATACCAGAAGAACACGCCGAACACGTGGCGATGCGACGCAACGACCGCATGAATCAGCGTATGGCGGACGATTTCACCGACCGGCATGTCGACCGTGTCGAGGCCCGTCCATTCATGCAGGATTTCGCGGGCGCGCGGCACGTCATCGTTGTTGAGCGCGAGATGGATATCGGTGAAGTAGTGGCTGAACTGGCGGAAGCCGAGCGTGAAATACACGACGACGACGTTCCAGATGAACGCGAGCACGAAGCTCACCTTGTACAGCAGGAAGTAGATCAGCGCGACGATCAGCACCCACGGCAGCACGACTGCGAGCCAGGCGAGCACGCCATGCTTTTGCTTGCCGGCGTCGAGGCCATGCGCGACGGTTTCCGCATGAAACTGGAACAGCGCGAACACCGGATTGCTTGGCGACAACGCGCGGACCTGTTCGATGATGAGAGCGAGGAGAACCGAAAAGAAAGTCATGCGTGGCGCCGTCTTCCGAGTTATGTCATTTTTTGCATAACGATAGCACAGCGTAAGCGACGGATGGCTGCTGGCGCGACGGCCCGCGAGCCGGCCGCGTGGGCACGCTCGGGCGGGATGCTAGCCGGCTGCCAAGAAGCGGTACAGATTGCGCAACATGCCGGCAGTTGCGCCCCAGATGAAGTAATGCCCCGCCGACTCGCCATTCGGATAGGGCATCGCAAAAAAACGACGCTCGCCGCCTTCCCAGCGGAACACGCGCACCTGGTGATTCGCGGGACTCATCAGGAACGCGAGCGGCACCTCGAAAATCTCGGCGACTTCGAACGCATCGGCCTGCACGGTGAACGGCGGATGCACGAGCCCGACGACCGGCGTCACGCAGAAGCCGGTGCCCGTCAGGTAGTCGGGCAGCGCGCCGAGAATCTCCACCCGTTCGGCCGTCAGTCCGATTTCTTCCTTCGCCTCGCGCAACGCGGTCGCCGTCGCATCGCGATCGTACGACTCGCGACGGCCGCCGGGGAAGCTGATCTGCCCGGCATGGTCGTTCAGGTGATCGGCGCGCTGGGTCAGCAGCACCGTGAGGCCGCTCTCGCGCACCACGAGCGGGATGAGGACGGCGGCACTGCGCGGATCGACGCCTTCCACCAGGCGAGCCTCGCCGGGCTCGACGTTCCATTCGAGCGTGCGTGCGAAACGTTCGCGCAGCCCGGGCGGCGTCAGCAGGCGTGCATCGATGGACGGCAGGCCGGCGCCGGTGCCTTCGACCGGCAGCACTTCGGGATCAACGATGGGGCGGCGATTCAATGGGACTCTCGGTTCGTGACGTATCGAGCATATTGTCGCGCCAGAATGAAAAAAGCACCCGGGAGGGTGCTTTTTCCTTACAGCTCTTACTCTTGGGAAGCTGCTGCGGTGCGATCCTTCGACACCAGCTTTTCCTTGATTCGAGCCGACTTGCCCGAACGCTCGCGCAGGTAGTACAGCTTCGCACGACGCACATCACCGCGACGCTTGACGACGATGCTCGCCAGCAGCGGCGAGTAGGTCTGGAACGTACGCTCGACGCCTTCGCCCGACGAAATCTTGCGGACGATGAAGTTCGAGTTCAGGCCACGGTTGCGAATCGCGATCACGACGCCTTCGTAAGCCTGAACGCGCTTGCGGGTACCTTCAACCACGTTCACGTTCACGATCACCGTGTCGCCCGGGGCGAATTCGGGGATCGTCTTGCCGGCGAGCGCGCGCTCGATCTCTTCCTGCTCAAGTTTTGCAATCAGATTCATCACTGACTCCTAAAGCCATCGTGTCGGCGTTTGCGCCCGCCTGCTTCCAGGCCTGGCCCCGACAGAGGATGGATTCACATCAGGCGCCGCGCACGCATGCACGGCACCGCCATTTCCCGCCCGCGACGCCGCCTCAGGAGGCGTTCTTCGCTTCGCGTGCGAGGTTCGCAAGCCACGCCTCGTCGGCCCGGCTCAACAACTTCTCGCGGCGCGCCCGGACGATCAGATCCGGCCGCTTCCGCAACGTATTCTTCAATGCTTCCTGGCGGCGCCACCGCTCGATCTCGGCATGATGCCCGCCGAGCAGCACGTCAGGCACGCGCATTCCCTCGTATTCCTCGGGGCGCGTGTAATGCGGACAATCGAGCAGCCCGTCGACGAAGCTGTCCTGCACGGCTGACTGCGCATCGTTCAGCACGCCGGGCAGCAGGCGCACGACGGCATCCATCATCGCCATCGCCGGCAGTTCGCCACCGGACAGAACGAAATCGCCGAGGCTGATTTCCTCGTCTACACAACGGTCGAGCAGACGCTGATCGATCGCCTCGTAGCGGCCGCACAGCACGATGACACCAGGCTCCTGCGCCATCCGCACCGCACGTTCGTGCGTGAACGGCGCACCTTGCGGCGACATCATCACCACACGCGTGCTCGCGACGCCCTGCTCCGCCTGCGCTGCTTTCGCAGCGCCGATCGCGGCCTCGAGCGGCTTGGCCAGCATCACCATGCCCGGACCACCACCATACGGACGATCGTCGACCGTGCGGTAGTTGTCCGTCGTGAAATCACGCGGGTTCCAGGTGCGCAACCCGAAGCGCTCCTGCTTCACGGCCCGGCTGGTGATACCCCAGTCGGTCAGCGCGCGGAACATTTCAGGAAAGAGCGTGACGACGTCGAACTGCACCGCGCTCTCCGTAACCTGGTTCATGAGTAATCGGCTTCCCAGTCGACGACGATGCGACGTGCCGCCTGATCCACCGTCTTGACGTATACGCCGACGAACGGAATCAGCCGTTCGTCGGTGGTCGGCTGACCATCCTTGCCGACTGCCGGATACTCGACGCGCATGATCGAATGCACGCCGTTGTCGATCATCCCGCTCACTGTCCCAAGCGCCACCGATTGCTCGTTGACGACCTCGAGACCGATCAGGTCGACCCAATAGAATTCGTCCGCGGCCAATGCCGGGAAATCTTCCCGGCGCACGAACACGCGAAAGCCGCGCAAAGCCAATGCGGCATCGCGGTCGCTGACACCCGCGGCATGCGCGACGACTGTGTCGCCGTGCGTTTTCGACTGCAGGATGCGGGCGGACAACCGCTCCCCACCCCGTTCCAGCCACCAGCGGCGCGCGTCGAGCAGCGCATCGCCGCCGCGACCGGCGTCGGCATGCGTCGCCACCTTGATCCAGCCTTTCAGGCCATAGGCGTCGACCACTGCCCCGACCTCGACAGCATCGTCGGGCCAGGCTTGCACCGCTTCGAGACTGCCCTGCTCGGCAGCCTCACCGGCGCTCGCGACAACGTCGCGCTCGACCGGCTTGCGGACGAATGCGCCAAACGACGCTCGCCCGCGCTTTGCGTTACCGGAATCGTGACCGGACATCAATGCTCCTTGCAGCCGGCACGACCGGCACACCGCGCCATGTTAGGCGGCCGGTTGCGCCTTTTGCGCTTCCTTCACGAGACGCTGGACGGTCGGCGACAGTTGCGCGCCAACACCTTGCCAGTACGTCAGGCGATCCTGAGCGATACGCAGCGATTCGCCCTTCGTGGCGACCGGGTTGTAGAAGCCGACGCGTTCGATGAAGCGGCCGTCACGACGATTGCGCGAATCGGTAGCAACGATGTTGTAGAACGGGCGCTTCTTCGAGCCGCCGCGAGCCAGACGGATGATAACCATATGAAATCCTTCGGGGAAACCGGGTTCGAAACTACTGAAACGTGCGATTATAGCCGGAAACCAAAGCCACAACAAACACTTACGCGCAAAAATTCCGCAGGCGCCGTGTTCGCCGGGCCTACAATCGTCGTGTTCACGACGCTCCCCGCCGCCATGCCGCTATTTTGCGCCGCCCTGGCGTACCGCGCGCAGCATCGCCTCACGGGCCTGCTGACCGGCTTCGCCATCTGCCTCGCAGCCACCACGGCGTGCGCCGCGCCGCCGGTGGGCGAACTCGTCGTGCCGCCCGGCTTTCACGTCACCGTACTGACCGACGCCGTGCCGACCGCCCGCGAAATGGCGTGGTCGCCCCGCGGGATCCTGTATGTCGGCTCGCGGGAAGGCCGCGTGCATGCGTTCGTGATGCACGAGGGCCGGATCACTGCCCGCTACGTGGTCGCATCGGGCCTCGACATGCCCGTCGGCGTCGCGTATCGCGACGGCGCGCTCTATATCTCCGCCGTGTCGCGCATCCTGCGCCTCGACCACGTCGACGACCGGCTCGCCCGGCCGCCCGCGCCGGCGGTCGTGACGGACGCGCTGCCCACCGATCATCACCACGGCTGGAAATTCATCGCATTCGGCCCCGACGGCAAGCTCTACGTGCCGACCGGCGCGCCGTGCAACGTGTGCCTCGCCGATCGCAGCCGCTACGCGATCATCGCACGCATGAACGCCGACGGCAGCGGCCGCGAGGTATTCGCCCGCGGCGTGCGCAATACCGTCGGCTTCGCATGGCACCCCGACTCGGGCGAGCTGTGGTTCACCGACAACGGGCGCGACCTGATGGGCGACGACGTACCCGACGACGAGCTGAACCGCGCGCCGCGCGCAAGCCTCGACTTCGGCTTTCCATACTGTCATGGCGGCGACACGCCCGACCCCGAATTCGGCAGCGCCGACGTGTGCCGCCGCCATGTGCCGCCCGTGCTGAAACTCGGCGCGCACGTCGCGGCACTCGGCATGCGCTTCTATACGGGACCGATGTTCCCGGCGTCGTATCGCAACAATGTATTCATTGCGGAACACGGCTCGTGGAACCGCAGCAGCAAGGTCGGCTACCGCGTGATGCGCGCGGTCGTGTCAGCCGACGGCAGCCACGCGCGCCAGACGCCGTTCATCACCGGCTGGCTGCGCGCGGACGGCACCGTGTGGGGACGCCCGGCCGACGTGCTGCCGCTGCCCGACGGCTCGCTGCTCGTCAGCGACGACTATGCAGGCGCCATTTACCGCGTCACCTATGCGGCACCTTGACGCAGCCGAGGGGTGACCGTGGCCCACCGCGCATCGTAGAATGCGTGCCGGGCCGAGCGCCCCGCGCCGGCCTGCCGGCCGCCACGCCAACGATAATCCGCCGCCACCCATGTCCAGCAGCACCGCACCGTCCCGCCGCTTCCGCTCCAAGACGCTCACCGCCGCCCTCGCGTTCCTGTTCGGCTCGCTCGGCGCACACCGCTTCTACCTGTATGGCCTTCGCGACGTGTACGGCTGGGCGCACCTGCTCGCGACGATCGTCGGGATTCCGGGTTTCATGCTGCTCGCCGCCACCCAACGCACAGCCAGCCTCGGCTGGTGGCTCGCCGTGCCGGGTGCGATCTCGCTGCTCGCCGCGTTCCTCGCCGCGCTCGTCTACGGCCTGCGCCCCGACGAGAAATGGGACGCGCAATTCAATGCCGATACGGGCAAGTACAGCCGGTCGGGCTGGACGGTGATCTTTATCGTGATCTTCTCGCTGCTGATCGGCGCGTTCCTGCTGATGACCGCGCTTGCGCTGTCGTTCCAGACGTATTTCGAATCGCAAGTCGAAGCGGCGAAGCAGATTTCGCAATAAGCGCCGACGCGCACCGTCAGAACAGGCTCAACTGCGTGTCGTCACGCGACGTCGTGCTCGTTGCGCCCACCACGGTGCGCCGCGCTGCCACCGCGCCGGCCGGCGCGCCGCGAAACTGCGACAGATCCAGAATGCCGTTCCTGCGCTCGTTCAACCCGAGCCGCTTCACGGCCTGACGGAAACGCTGCCGCAACAGGTCGGCCCAGATCCCCTCGCCCTTCATCCGTTTCGAGAAATCGGAGTCGTAGTCCTTCCCGCCGCGCATGTCGCGCACACGGTTCATCACGCGCTCCGCGCGATCGGGGAAATGCGCGGCGAGCCAGCTCTTGAACAGCGGCGCGACCTCCCACGGCAGCCGCAGGACGATATAGCTCGCATGCGTCGCGCCTGCTTCCGCGCAGGCCTCCAGCACGCGCTCCATGTCCGGCTCGGTGACGAACGGGATCATCGGTGCAATGCTGACGCCCACCGGCACACCCGCGTCGCGCAACGCGCGGATCGTACGCAGCCGGCGCGCCGGCGTCGCCGCACGCGGCTCGAGCGTGCGCGCGAGATCGGCGTCGAGCGTCGTGATCGTGACCGCCGCCATCACCTGCCCGCGCTCGGCCATCGGGGCAAGCAGGTCGAGATCGCGCTCGATCAGCGACGATTTCGTGATCGCGGCGAACGGTAGCGCATGATCGTGCATCACCTGGATCACGCTGCGCGTGATGCGCAGGTCGCGCTCGACCGGCTGGTATGCGTCGGTGTTGACGCCGAGCGCGATCGGCTCCGGCACGTAACGCTTGCGCGAAATCTCGCGCTCGAGCAGTTCGGCCGCATTGACCTTCGCATAGATGCGACTCTCGAAGTCGAGCCCCGGCGACAGCCCTAGATAGCTGTGGGTCGGCCGTGCAAAACAGTAGATGCACCCGTGCTCGCAGCCGCGATACGGATTGAGCGACACGCTGAACGGGATGTCAGGCGACTGGTTGTGCGTGAGGATGCTCTTCGCGCGCTCCTCGAACACCTGCGTACGCAGCGGCGTGGGCAGATCGGCGTCGTCCGATTCGTGCGCCCAGCCGTCGTCGACCGCTTCGCGCAGCGCCGTTTCGTACCGCCCCTGGAGATTGTCGACCGCACCGCGCCCCTTGCGGGGCGCCGGCGGCGCTATCGGAAATTCGTTGTCGGACCGGCCGTCCATGCACTCACCCATTCGCCTGCACCCAATACTGTATATTTATACAGTATTGGGTGCAGCATGCCAAGGGCGAGATAAGGGGCCCGACAGCGGCGCCGGCAACCGGCCGCGGCAGCGGCAGCGGTCATTCGCCGACCGAAATCGTCAGCGTTTCCTTGATTTCCTCCATCACGACATAGCTCTTCGACTGCACCGCGCCGGGCAGTTGCAGCAGGATGTCGCCGAGCAGCTTGCGATAGTCGGCCATTTCACCGATCCGCGCCTTGATCAGATAGTCGAAGTCGCCGGACACGAGATGGCATTCGAGCACCTCGTCGATCTTCATCACTTCGCGACGGAACTGCTCGAACATGTTGCCGCCCTTGTGGCCAAGCGTGATCTCGACGAACACCAGCAGCGCGGCACCGAGCTGGCCCGGATCGACGCGTGCGTGATAGCCGGTGATGACCCCGTCGCGCTCCATGCGCCGCACGCGCTCGATGCATGGCGTCACGGTCAGGCCGACCTGTTCCGCGAGGTCCTTCATCGCCATCCGGCCGTCGTCCTGCAGCAGTTTGAGGATGCGCCGGTCGAGCTTGTCGAGCGAGCGTACTGGCTGGCGTTGCGTTCTCATTTGTTTATTCTGAAAACCTGAAAAATACGATAACAAAACCTGCACATTCGACAATACCATAGCTCAAAAAACTAGATCAGCTAGAGGTTACACGGAGACGCAGGTGCGCCCGGCCTCGACCTGATCCCTTCCATCTGGAGCAGCTATGCGAGTCGTCGTTCTGGGCAGCGGTGTGGTGGGCGTGGCAAGCGCGTATTACCTCGCGCGCGCCGGTCATGAAGTCACGGTGATCGACCGCGAGGCCGGCCCGGCGCTGGAGACGAGCTTCGCGAACGCCGGCCAGATCTCGCCCGGCTATGCGGCTCCGTGGGCCGCGCCCGGCGTGCCGCTGAAGGCCGTCAAGTGGATGTTCGAGAAGCATGCGCCGCTCGCGATCCGCCTCGACGGCACGCGTTTCCAGCTCCAGTGGATGTGGCAGATGCTGCGCAACTGCACGGCCGACCGCTACGCAGTCAACAAGGGCCGCATGGTCCGCCTCGCCGAATATAGTCGCGATTGCCTGCAGGCGCTGCGAGCCGATACCGGCATCCAGTACGAAGGGCGCACGGGCGGCACGCTGCAACTGTTCCGCACGCAACAGCAACTCGACGGCGCGGCGAAGGACATCGCGGTGCTGCAGGAAGCCAACGTGCCGTTCGAACTGCTGTCGCCGGCCGAGTTGAAGAACGCCGAACCGGCGCTCGCCGCCGTGTCGCACAAGCTGACGGGCGGCCTGCGCCTGCCGGGCGACGAAACGGGCGACTGCCAGCTGTTCACGACGCGCCTCGCGGCGCTCGCGGAATCGCTCGGCGTGAAGTTCCGCTACAACACGCCGATCGATTCGCTCGCGATCGCGGGAGGGAGGATCGCCGGTGTGCAGTGCGGCAGCGAGACGGTGCGCGCGGATGCGTATGTCGTCGCGCTCGGCTCGTACTCGACCAGCTTCATCTCGAACCTGATGAAGATCCCGGTCTATCCGCTGAAGGGCTATTCGATCACCGCGCCGATCGTGAACGACGCGGCGGCCCCTGTATCGACGGTGCTCGACGAAACCTACAAGATCGCCATCACGCGTTTCGACCAGCGCATCCGTGTCGGCGGCATGGCCGAGATCGTCGGCTTCGACAAGAACCTGCGCGCCGCGCGCCGCGAAACGCTCGAAATGTGCGTGAACGACCTGTTCCCGGGCGGCGGCGATACGTCGAAGGCAACGTTCTGGACGGGCCTGCGCCCGATGACGCCGGACGGCACGCCGATCGTCGGCCGCACGCCGGTGTCGAACCTGTTCCTGAACACCGGCCACGGCACGCTCGGCTGGACGATGTCGTGCGGGTCGGGCCAGTTGCTCGCCGACCTGATCTCGGGCAAGAAGCCGGCGATTCAGGCCGACGACCTGTCGGTGCATCGCTACCTGAAGGACGTGGCCGGCCAGACGCGCCCGGCATACGCATAAGCCGGAACGGCCCGCGGCGACGCGGGCGGTCGGCATCGACCGAAAGGCGCCCCTTGCGGGGCGCCTTTTTCGTTGCAGCGAACGCGTTGCCGGCGCCGGAGCGGGCTTGCGCAAGCGCGCCCACATTCGTTGCTCTTCGGGCCAACGATCGACGCTGCAGGGCCGCCTGCCTGCCTGCCTGCCTGCCTGCACAAGAGCATGCTCCCCGCAGCGTTGCGCAATCGCGGCTCGGCGCATCGCAGAACACCCCACCCTCACCTGCACGCCACAAAAAAAGGGGCGCTCATCGCGCCCCTCGTCTTGCTGCGTGTTGACCGCCGAAGCGGCCTGCGTCAGCCGAGTTCGTTCACGAGCTCCGGCACGAGCGCGAACAGATCGCCGACGAGGCCATAGTCGGCCACGCTGAAGATCGGTGCTTCCGGATCCTTGTTGATCGCGACGATCACCTTCGAATCCTTCATGCCGGCCAGATGCTGGATCGCACCCGAGATGCCGACCGCGATGTACAGCTGCGGCGCGACGATCTTGCCGGTCTGGCCGACTTGGTAGTCGTTCGGCACGTAGCCGGCGTCGACTGCCGCGCGCGACGCACCGAGTGCCGCCGACAGCTTGTCGGCCAGCGGCTCGAGCACCTTCGTGTAGTTCTCGCCGCTGCCCAGACCGCGGCCGCCCGACACGATGATGTTCGCGCTCGTCAGTTCCGGACGGTCCAGCTTCGTCACTTCACGGCTCACGAATTGCGACTTGCCTGCATCGGCCGCCGCTTCGATCTTCTCGACCGATGCGCTGCCACCTTCGGCTGCGACCGGATCAAAACCCGTCGCACGCACCGTGATGACCTTGATCGGATCGCTCGACTGCACCGTCGCGATCGCGTTGCCTGCGTAGATCGGGCGCTCGAACGTGTCGGCCGAATCGACCGCCGTGATGTCCGAGATCTGTGCAACGTCCAGCTTCGCGGCGATACGCGGCGCGATGTTCTTGCCGTAGGCAGTCGCCGGCGCGAGGATGTGCGAGTAATCCTTCGCGATGTTCAGCGCGGTCGCTTCGACGTTTTCCGCGAGGCCCGCTTCGAGCTGCGGCGCGTCGGCCAGCAGCACCTTCGACACACCCGCGATCTTCGCGGCCGCGTCGGCTGCGGCTTGCGCGTTGTGGCCCGCGACCAGCACGTGGATGTCGCCGCCAATCTTCGCTGCCGCCGCCACCGTGTTCAGCGTCGCGGCCTTGATCGACGCGTTGTCGTGTTCTGCAATCACCAGAATCGTCATTTCTTTCCGCTCCCTCTCACAGCACCTTGGCTTCGGTCTTCAGCTTCTCGACCAGCGTCTTCACGTCCGGCACCTTCACGCCGGCCGCGCGCTTCGGCGGCTCGGCCACCTTCAGCGTCTTCAGACGCGGCGTCACGTCCACGCCGAGGTCTTCCGGTTTCACGTTTTCCAGCGGCTTCTTCTTCGCCTTCATGATGTTCGGCAGCGTCACGTAACGCGGCTCGTTCAGGCGCAGGTCGGTCGTGACCACCGCCGGCAGCGTCAGCGACAGCGTTTCCGCGCCGCCGTCGACTTCACGTGCGACCGTGGCCTTGCCGTCGGCGATCGTGACCTTCGACGCGAACGTCGCTTGCGGGAGACCTGCCAGCGCGGCCAGCATCTGGCCCGTCTGGTTCGAATCGTCGTCGATCGCCTGCTTGCCGAGGATCACCAGTTGCGGCTGCTCCTTGTCGACCAGCGCCTTCAGGATCTTCGCGACGGCCAGCGGCTCGACGCTGTCGTTCGATTCGACGAGGATCGCGCGATCCGCGCCGATCGCCAGCGCCGTGCGCAGCGTTTCCTGCGCTTGCGCGACACCGACCGACACCGCGATCACTTCGGTCGCCACGCCCGCTTCCTTCAGGCGCACCGCTTCTTCCACAGCGATTTCGTCGAACGGGTTCATCGACATCTTCACGTTCGCGATGTCGACGCCCGTGTTGTCCGACTTCACGCGGACCTTCACGTTGTAATCGACCACTCTTTTCACTGGCACCAGGATTTTCATGCACACGCTCCAAAGTTACGAATACGACCAGAGGCCATTCTATAGCGAGGCCTCGTGACTGCGCGGCCCAGCGGACCCATCCATCGCGGCTATCGAGGATAGCGCTCCTCGTCGGCGCGCCGGCAATAGCGAACGGTCGTTCTATTTTAAAAGAGAAAAAACCCGGACGCAAAGCCCGGGTTTTCGATCATCGACTCTAATCGTCGCCGGGCGCGCCCTGCACCTCGTGTTACCAGGCGGCGATGACCGCCCCGCCGAACTTCTGTTCGATGAACTGCTTCACTTCCGCCGAATGGTAGGCCGCGACCAGCTTCGCGACCCACGGCTTGCTCCGGTCGGCGTCGCGAATCGCGAGAACATTCGCGTACGGGCCGTTCGGGCCCTCGATCGCGATCGCGTCCTGCTTCGGTTTCAACCCCGCTTCCATCGCGTAGTTGGTGTTGATCGCGGCCGCGTCGACGTCGGCCAGCGAGCGCGGAATCTGCGCCGCATCGAGTTCGACGATCTTCAGCTTGCGCGGATTGTCCACGATGTCGAGCGGCGTCGCCTTGAGGCCCGCGTCCGCGCGCAGCTTCAGGAGCCCCTGCTTCTGCAGCAACAGCAGCGCGCGGCCGCCGTTGGTCGGGTCGTTCGGCACCGCGATGCGCGCGCCGGGCTTGAGCTCGGCCAGCGACTTCACGCGCTTCGAATAGATGCCCATCGGGAACGTGACCGTGTCGGCGACCTTGATCAGCTTGTAGCCGCGATCCTTCACCTGCGCCTGCAGATACGGATCGTGCTGGTAGCTGTTTGCGTCCAGATCGCCCGACGCGAGCGCCGCGTTCGGCTGCACGTAATCGGAGAATTCGACGACGCGGATGTCGAGGCCGCTCTTGGCCGCGACCTTCTTCACCACGTCCATGATCTGCGCGTGCGGGCCGCCCGTCACGCCCACCTTGATGGTTTCGGCCTGCGCATGTGCGCTCACGAACAGCGCGGCCGCGCCGAGTGCGGCCGCGAACTTCAGCATGAAACGTCGTTGCATCGTCTCCCCCAAATGGATGAATGTCGTTTTACTTGTGGCTCAGCCGGCGCACGAGCCAGTCGCCGAACGATTGCACGATCTGCACGAACACGATCAGGATCGCGACGACCGTCCACATCACTTCCGGCAGATAGCGCTGGTAGCCGTAGCGGATCCCCAGATCGCCGAGCCCGCCGCCGCCGATCGCACCGGCCATCGCCGAATAGCCGACGAGCGACACGAACGTGATCGTCAGGCCCGCGACGATGCCCGGCAGCGATTCGGGCAGCAGCACCTTGAACACGATCTGCGACGTCGTCGCGCCCATCGATTGCGCGGCCTCGATCAGCCCGCGGTCGACCTCGCGCAGCGCGGTCTCGACCAGCCGCGCGACGAACGGCGCGGCCGCGAGCGTCAGCGGTACGACCGCCGCGGCCGTGCCGATCGACGACCCCGTGACGAGCCGCGTGAGCGGAATGACCGCGACCAGCAGGATGATGAACGGCGTCGAGCGCACTGCGTTGACGATGCCGCCGAGCACGCGATTCAAGCCGAGGTTCTGCAGCACGCCCTGACGGTCGGTCAGGTACAGCAGCACGCCGAGCGGCAGCCCGACGAGCGCGCCGACCGCTCCCGAGATGCCGACCATGATCAGCGTCTCCCAGAACGACTGCACGAACATATCGAACATCTCACTCAACATACGAAAGCTCCTCTACCACTACACCTTGCTCGCGCAGGAACGCGAGCGCCTGCCCGACCTTGCCCGGTTCGCCGCCCGCGAGCACCGCGAGCGACCCGAACGCCTGACCCTGGATCTCGTCGATCTGGCCGTGCAGGATGTTGAAATCGAGTTCGTACCGGCGGATCGTCTCCGACAGGATCGGCTGGTCGACACCCGAGCCGGTGAACGCCAGCCGCAGCAAATGCCCGCTGCCCGTCTTCAGCCGCTCGGCCACCCGTGCCTTCAGCGCCGGCGGCAGCTCCTGCGCGATCACGTCGCCGATCAGCGCGCGCGTCACTTCGTGATGCGGCTGCAGGAACACGTCGATCACGCGGCCCTCTTCGACCACGCGGCCGGCGTCGAGCACCGCCACGCGATCGCACACTTGCTTGATCACTTCCATCTGGTGGGTGATCAGCACGATCGTCAGGCCGAGCTCGCGGTTGATGCGCTTGAGCAGATCGAGGATCGAGCGCGTGGTCTCGGGGTCGAGCGCCGACGTCGCTTCGTCCGACAGCAGCACCTTCGGCTTGCTCGCGAGCGCGCGGGCGATGCCGACGCGCTGCTTCTGGCCGCCGCTGATCTGCGCCGGATAGCGGTCCTTCTGCGCGGACAGCCCGACGAGGTCGAGCAGCGGCAGCACGGCCGCCTCGATGTCGGCGCGGCCTGCACCGGCCAGCTCGAGCGGCAGCGCGACGTTGTCGAACACCGTGCGTGACGACAGCAGGTTGAAGTGCTGGAAGATCATGCCGATTTCGCGGCGCGCTTCGCGCAGCGCGCCCGCCGGCAGCAGCGTGAGATCGCGTCCACCGACGACGACGTTGCCTTCGGTCGGCCGCGTGAGCAGATTGATGGTGCGCACGAGCGTGCTCTTGCCGGCGCCGCTTCGGCCGATGATGCCGAACACCTCGCCCTGCGGGATCGTCAGATTGACGTTGTGCAACGCGTCGACCCAGCCTGTCGGCCCGGGGAAACGCTGAGACAGATTGCGTAATTCGATCATGTAAACAGAACGGCGGCCGGCTGGCGAGGCCCGCCAGTCGGCCGCCGATGCATCTGGAATAGCCGGCGATTTTACCGCAAACGCCTCATTCCCCTTAATAATCGATTTCGATCTTTTCATAACCAGACGAAATTAGAGGGGCGCTGCGGGCCCGCCTCGGGAATGCGGCGACTATGATCCGGAACACCGATGCCAACGAACAGGGGACCCGCCAGATGAACGCCACTACCACGCCGGCCGCCGGACCCGTCACCGCAGCACCTGAGCTGGCGTCGCCGCCCGCTCCGCGCATGGGCCGGCTGCGCACCGCGGACGGACTCGAACTGGCGTCGTACCGCTGGCCGGCCGGCGACGGCACGGAGCCGCCGCGCGCGACGCTCGCGCTCGTGCACGGCCTCGCCGAGCACGCGGGCCGTTACACGGCGCTGGCGGCCAGACTGAACGCAGCCGGCATCGACGTGCTGGCGATCGATCTGCGCGGGCACGGCCAGTCGCCCGGCAAACGTGCGTGGGTCGAGCGTTTCGACGGTTACCTGAACGATGCGGATGCACTCGTTGCCGAAGCCGCCTGCGGCGATACGCCGCTCTTCCTGATGGGACACAGCATGGGCGGCGCCGTCGCTGCGCTGTATGCGATCGAACGCGTGCCGGCCAGCGGCCACGCGCTGGCCGGTCTCGTGCTGTCGAGCCCCGCGCTCGCGCCGGGGCGCGACGTGCCGCGCTGGATGCTCGCGATGAGCCGCTTCATCAGCCGTGCATGGCCGAGCTTCCCCGCAATCAGGATCGATGCGGCGCTGCTGTCGCGCGATCCGGCCGTCGTCGCGGCCAATCGTGCCGATCCGCTCGTGCACCATGGCGCGGTGCCGGCGCGCACCGGTGCCGAAATCCTCGACGCGATGGCGCGCATCGAGCGCGGCCGCGGTGCGCTGCGCGTGCCGGTGCTCGTCTATCACGGCACCGAGGACAAGCTGACCGAGCCCGACGGAAGCCGTGCATTCGGCGCCCACGTCGGCTCGCCCGATCGCACGCTGACGCTATACGAAGGCGGGTTCCACGAGACGATGAACGATCTCGAGCGCGATCGCGTGATCGATGCGCTGATCGCGTGGATTCACGCGCGCGTGCCGGCGCGCTGAACACACGCTGCCGCGCTGCCTGCCAGTCAAATGCCGGCCAGCACGCGCAGGTGCGCGACGACGCTGCGGCCGAGCGCGGACAGGTTGTAGCCGCCCTCGAGACAGCTCACGATGCGGCCCTGCGCATGCCGGCGCGCGACGTCGACGACCTGCGCGGTCAGCCATTCGAAATCAGCCTCGACGAGGCCGAGGTTGCCGATGTCGTCCTCGCGATGCGCATCGAAACCGGCCGACACGAACAGCATCTGCGGCTTGAACGCGTCGAGACGCGGCAACCAGAACATGTCGACCGCTTCGCGGATCGCCATCCCGTTGCTGCGTGCCGGCATCGGCAGGTTGACCATGTTCGGCGCCTGATGATCGGCGCCCGAGAACGGGTACAGCGGATGCTGGAAGAAGCTGCACATCAGCACGCGCTCGTCGTTCGCGAACGCGGCTTCGGTGCCGTTGCCGTGGTGCACGTCGAAATCGATGATCGCGACGCGCTCGATGCCGTGAACGTCGAGCGCATGCCGCGCGGCGATCGCCACGTTGTTGAAGAAGCAGAAGCCCATCGCACGCGCGGGTTCCGCGTGATGGCCGGGCGGCCGCACGCTGCAGAACGCATTCGCGTAGCGGCCTTCGATCACCGCGTCGGTCGCCGCGATCGCAGCGCCAGCCGCGCGCAGCGCGGCGCGCCACGTGTCGCGGTTCATCAGCGTGTCGGGATCGATCTCGACGTAGCCGTCGACGGGCGTCATGCTGCGGATGTAGTCGATATGAGCCTGCGTATGCACGCGGCCCAGCGCCACCTCGCTCGCGAACGGGGCGGTTTCGTGCACGATCAGGTCGTCGATGCGGCTCGCGATCAGCTGATCCTGGATCGCCGACAGTCGGGCCGGGCATTCCGGATGCCATTCCCCCATCTCGTGCAACATGCAATCGGGGTGCGTATAGAAGGCGGTTGCCATAAGCTGTCATCCGCGACGCAAGGTGCGCCACGAGTCTCCATCAATGATGTCCATCGTCTGCCGCGAATTCGCCGCTAACTTACCACAACGGTGCGCTGCATCGCCCCGGCACGCAGGGTGCGTCGGGTATACTGCGCCGAACCCCATCGCCCTGTCAGCCCGCTTCGACATGAATTCCAGCAAGCCTGCCGCCCTTCTCTCCGCACTGTCGCGCGTTCGCGTTCCGCTCGTTGCCGCTGCCGTCGCCGCTACGCTGGCCGCCGCACCCGCCGTCGCGCAGACGCAGCCTGCGAAGTCCTCCGGCACGCGCGTCGCGCAGGATCAACCGCCGCAGCAGCCGTCGCAAGGCCAGACCTTCGAAGAGGAAATCGTTCCTCAGCGTTACGCGAACAACGCGAAGGTCGACGCGTTCATCGACGAGATGGTGAGCCGCAACGGCTTCGATTCCGCGAGCCTGCATGCGCTGTTCTCGCGCATCAGCTACTCGGCCACCGCCGTGAAGCTCGTGAAGCCGGCGCCGACGCCTTCGGTGAAGAACTGGAGCGTCTATCGTTCGCGCTTCATCGAGCCGATCCGCATCAACGCGGGCGTGAAATTCTGGAAGGCGAACCAGGCGACGCTGCAGCGCGCGTCACGGGAATTCGGCGTGCCGCCCGAAGTGATCGTCGGCATCATCGGTGTCGAAACGATCTATGGCCGCTACATGGGCAACTTCCGCGTGCTCGATACGCTGACGACGCTCACGTTCGACTATCCGGACACGCCGAATCGCGACAGCCGCCAGGCAACGTTCCGCAAGAACCTCGAGGACTTCCTGGTCTGGACGCGCGACAACCAGCTCGACCCGACCACCGTGCTCGGCTCGTACACGGGCGCGATCGGCATCCCGCAGTTCCTGCCGAGCAGCATCCGCCAGTATGCGGTCGACTACGACGGCGGCCACGTCGATCTGCGCAGCAGTCCTGCCGACGCGATCGGCAGCGTCGCGAACTACCTGAAGCAGCATGGCTGGGAGACCGATCGCCCGGTGGTCTGGCGCATCACGCCCGACACGGGCAGCCTCGGCATCGCGCAGGCAGCGGCGGACGGTCAGCCCGAGCCGCACTGGGCGCTGTCGCAACTGCTGCGCGCCGGCCTGACCCTCAACGAGCCGACGGTCAACATCACCACCGAAGGCGGCACGCCGGTCACCGTGGTCGATCTGCCGTCGCCGGGACGCGCGACCGAATACATGCTCGGCCTGAAGAATTTCTACGTGCTGACGCGCTACAACCGCAGCTTCTTCTACGCGCTCACCGTGTACCAGCTCGGCGAAGCCGTGAAGGCGCAGATGGAAGCGAACGGCGCGCTGCCGCTGCCTGCCGCGGATACGGAGACGCCGGCGCAGTAAGCCCGGCCCGCGCAAAGAAAAAACGCCGCTCATGCGGCGTTTTTTTATCGTTCGACGCAGCGGACGCCGATCGGGCTCAGGCAGGAAACACGCCGGTCGACAGATAGCGGTCGCCGCGGTCGCAGACGATGAACACGATCGTCGCGTTCTCGACCTGGCGAGCGATGCGCATCGCGACTTCGCATGCGCCGCCCGACGAAATGCCGGCAAAGATGCCTTCGACGGCCGCGAGCCGGCGCGCCATCGTCTCCGACGCGGCCTGGCTCACGCTCTCGACGCGATCGACGCGGCTGCGATCGAAGATCGTCGGCATGTAGGCTTCCGGCCATTTGCGAATGCCCGGAATGCGCGACCCTTCTTCCGGCTGCGCGCCGACGATCTCGATCGCCGGATTCTGTTCCTTCAGATAGCGCGACGTGCCCATGATCGTGCCCGTCGTGCCCATCGCCGATACGAAGTGCGTGATGCGCCCTTCGGTGTCGCGCCAGATCTCCGGGCCCGTTCCTTCGTAGTGCGCGACCGGATTGTCGGGGTTCCCGAACTGATCGAGGATCACGCCCTTGCCTTCGCGCTGCATTTGCTCCGCGAGGTCGCGCGCCAGTTCCATCCCGCCCTTTACCGGCGTCAGGATGATTTCGGCGCCGTAAGCGGCCATGCTCTGGCGACGCTCGACCGACAGATCCTCGGGCATGACCAGCACCATCTTGTAGCCACGGATTGCCGCGGCCATCGCGAGCGCGATGCCGGTGTTGCCGCTCGTCGCCTCGATCAGCGTATCGCCCGGCTTGATGCGACCGCGCGCCTCGGCCTTGCTGATCATCGACAGCGCCGGGCGATCCTTCACGGACCCTGCCGGATTGTTGCCTTCCAGCTTGGCGAGCACCACGTTGTTGCGTGCGCGAATCTCGTCGTCCGGCAGGCGGACCAGTTGCACGAGCGGCGTGTTGCCGATCGTGTCTTCGATAGTTTTGTAAGCCATGGAGATACCGTGAGTGCGAGGCAGATCAATCAATCGATTGTAAACCAGCGCGGGGGCGCGCGCCGGCAACCCCATCGCGACGATGGAATAGGTCTGCCGCATGCGGCATGACGCAAAAAACCCGCGGCATGCCGCGGGAAGCCGTCGCAAGACGGCGACTGAAGGAGCCTTTCGTCCGGTGTGTGTTACTTCTGCGCGGTGCGGGCGGGCGCCGCGGCAGGTTTCGCCGCAGCGGGCTTGCCGGCGGCCGGGGCCGTCGCGACCGAAGCGGCCGCGCCGATCGTCAATCCTTCCTGCTGCAGGCGCTCGACCGTATGGCCGCCCATGCCTTTCACGCGCGACGCAAGATCTTCTGCATTCCTGAACGGGCCGTGCGCGCCACGCTCGTCGAGAATCGCCTTTGCCCGCGCGGGACCGATGCCCTTGATGCCGACCAGTGCATCTTCATTCGCGGTGTTGACGTCGACGGCCGCCCATGCCGACGCGATCGCGCCGAGCATCGCGGCCGCGGCAAACCATTTTTTGATCATGTGCTGGATCTCCGATGAAAACGATCGGCGGCTGCCGACCGTGAGACCCAGTCTAGCGACGCAGCGCGTGCGTTTAAACCTGGCCGGACAGCCAACGCACGTAGCGGTCGACACCTTCCTGCACCGTCAGGAACGGCGCATCGTAGCCGGCACTGCGCAGCTTCGTCTGGTCGGCCTGCGTGAAGCACTGGTACTTGCCGCGCAGCGCGTCGGGGAACGCCACGTATTCGATCAGCCCTTGCTCGACCTGCTGCGCGAGCGTCAGCGGCGGCAGGTTGTCGAGCGCGCGCAACGTGTTCACGACCGTCGATGCGATGTCGTTGAACGGCTGCGCACGGCCGGTGCCGAGGTTGAAGATGCCCGACTTCTCCGGATGATCGAAGAAGAACAGGTTCACTTTCGCGACGTCCTCGACCGACACGAAATCGCGCGTCTGCTCGCCCGGCGCATAACCGTTGTACTCGCCGAACAGCTTGACCTTGCCTTCCGCGCGGAACTGGTTGAAGTTGTGGAACGCGACCGATGCCATGCGGCCCTTGTGCGTCTCGCGCGGGCCGTACACGTTGAAGTAGCGAAACCCGGCGATCTGGCTCTTCGCGCTCGGCAGCACGCGGCGGATCACCTGGTCGAACAGGAACTTCGAATAGCCGTAGACGTTCAGCGGCGCCTCGACCTCGCGCTCCTCGACGAACCGCGTCGAGCCGCCGTAGATCGCGGCCGACGACGCGTACAGGAACTGCGCGCCCTGCGCGAGGCACGCATCGAGCACCGCGCGGCTGTAGCGGAAGTTGTTGTCCATCATGTAGCGGCCGTCGGTTTCCATCGTGTCCGAACAGGCGCCTTCGTGGAACACCGCGCGTACCTTGCCGAAATCGCCGCGCGTGAAGCGTTCGACGAATTCCGTCTTGTCGAGATAGTCGTCGATCTCGCAATCGACGAGGTTGCGGAACTTGTCCGCGCGCGTCAGATTGTCGACCGCGATGATGCGCGACTCGCCGCGCTCGTTGAGCGCCTTGACGATGTTCGCGCCGATAAAACCGGCTGCGCCGGTGACGATGACGGTCATGATCGTTCTGCCTGAAAAATTGCGAGACATCCGCGCGGCGCGCCGCCGAATGCACTCAGTGAAACAGTTCGTCGTAGTCTACCGTGGCCGTACCGAGCTTGCCGACCACGATGCCCGCCGCACGGTTCGCGAGCACGACGGCATCGACGAGCGGCACGCCGGCGCCGAGCATCGTCGCGACCGTCGCGATCACGGTATCGCCCGCGCCGGACACGTCATACACCTCGCGCGCAAGCGCCGGGGCATGCAGTTCGCCGTTTGCGGAAAAAAGCGTCATCCCCTCTTCGGAACGCGTGAGCAGCAGCGCGTCGAGATCGAGATCCGCACGCAGCCTGGCGACACGCGCGCGCAGGTCGTCTTCCGATTGCCACTGACCGACGACTTCGCGCAACTCGGCGCGGTTCGGCGTGATCAGCGACGCGCCGCGATAGCGCGCCCAGTCGCCGCCCTTCGGATCGACGAGCACCGGCTTGCCGGCCGCACGGGCCTTGTCGATCATCGTCGTCACGTGCGTCAGGCCGCCTTTCGCGTAATCCGACATCAGCACGACGTCGTGCTGCGGCAGCAGTACATCGAAACGCGCGAGCCCCGCGAGCAACACCTCGTGCTTCGGCATCGCCTCGAAGTCGACCCGCAACAACTGCTGCTGACGCGCGAGCACGCGCAGCTTGATCGTCGTCGGCAGCGACGCATCGCGCTCAAGATGAGGCGTCACGCCGCTGCTGTCGAGCAACTCGACAATCCGCTCGCCCGGTTCGTCACAGCCGACCACGCACAGCAGCCCGGCCTGACCGCCGAGCGTCACGGCGTTGCGCGCGACGTTGGCCGCGCCGCCGAGGCGCTCCTCCTGACGCTGCACATGCACGACGGGCACCGGCGCTTCCGGCGAAATGCGGTCGACGTTGCCGAACCAGTAGCGGTCGAGCATCACGTCCCCGACGACGAGCACGCGCGAACCCGCGAGCTGCGCACGCGGTACCGGCACCACTTCTCGAAGGGTAGTCATCGTGCGTTCATCCACGGGAGGCAGACTGGGGAGCGACATGCGGACGCCCGATCGCATGGTAGTCGATGCCGAGTTCGGCCATCGCGTCCGGCTCGTACAGGTTGCGCCCGTCGAAGATCACCGGCGCCTTCAGCTCGGCCTTCAGGCGCGTGAAATCCGGGCTCCTGAATTCCTTCCACTCGGTGACGATCACGAGCGCATCCGCGGCGATCACGGCTGCGTCCTGGGTATCGACGAAATGGAGGCGCGCAAGCGCGTCGGAAGCCTCGCCAAGATCGAGCGCGAACACGCGGCGCGCTTCGTCGATCGCGACCGGATCGTACGCGCGCACGGTCGCGCCACGATCGAGCAGCGCGGCGATCAGCCGGCGGCTCGGCGCCTCGCGCATGTCGTCGGTATTCGGCTTGAACGCGAGGCCCCAGACCGCGAATTCGCGACCGGTCAGGTCCGCGCCGAAGCGCTGTTCGATCTTGCCGATCAGCACATCCTTCTGCGCGGAGTTGGCGGCTTCGACGGCCTCCAGGATGCGCAGCGGCTGGCCGTTTTCGCCCGCGGTGCGGATCAGCGCCTGCACGTCCTTCGGGAAGCATGAGCCGCCGTAACCGACGCCCGCGTACAGGAAGTGATAGCCGATGCGCGGATCGGAGCCGATCCCGCGGCGCACGGCTTCGATGTCGGCGCCGACCTTGTCGGCGAGATTCGACATCTCGTTCATGAACGAGATGCGCGTCGCGAGCATCGCATTCGCCGCATACTTGGCGAATTCCGCCGAACGCACGTCCATGTAGATCGTGCGCTCGTGGTTGCGGTTGAACGGCGCATACAGCTTCTTCATCTTCTCGCGCGCCACCGTGCCCGTCTCGTCGTCGTCGACGCCGATGATGATTCGGTCCGGGCGCATGAAGTCCTCGACTGCCGCGCCTTCCTTCAGGAATTCCGGATTCGATACGACCGAGAACCGGTGCGCGACGCTGCCCGCGAGCCCGCGCGCGCCGAGCGCCTCGTCGACCACGGCATGCACGCGCTGCGCGGTGCCGACCGGCACCGTCGACTTGTCGACGATCACCTTGAAACTCGTCATGTGACGGCCGATGTTGCGCGCGGCCTCGAGCACGTATTGCAGGTCGGCCGACCCGTCCTCGTCGGGCGGCGTGCCGACCGCGATGAACTGGATCTCGCCGTGCGCGACGCTCGCCGCGATGTCGGTCGAGAAGCGCAGACGTCCTGCCGCGCGGTTGCGCGCAATGATGTCCAGCAGGCCCGGTTCGTGAATCGGCATCCCGCCGTTGTTCAGGATGTCGATCTTGCGCTGATCGACATCCAGGCAGAAGACGTCGTGGCCGATCTCGGCGAGACAGGAGCCCGTGACAAGACCGACATAGCCGGCGCCGATGATGGTGATTTTCATAGATGTTCCGGTACGTCCCGGTAATTGACTAACTTGGCCGCCGGGCCGGACCCGGCGGCAACCGCAGCGCGTCGGCGCCGCACGCCGGGATCAGCCCGGCATCGCAGGTTCGACGCGGCGCGGCGCATAGGTTTCCCAGCCGCTGCATCCGGGGCACTGCCAGTAGAAAAGCCGTGCCCGGAAACCGCAATTCTGGCACGTATAGCGTGGCAGATTTTTGGTGCGCTGCTTGATCAGCGCGCGCATCATTTCAAGTTCCTTACGGCGCGGCTCGTCGGCGGCCGCGATCTGCGCGTCGAGCAGGTGCAGCATGCCGGACAGGTTGGGCGACTTCTCCATCTGCGTGCGTGCGAGCGTATGCGCGGCCTCCTGGCCGCGCAACCCGGCGATGTGCTGATACGCGATTTCGAGCAGGTCGTTCGACGGATAACGCTCGACATAACCCATCAGCAGCTCGGCACCCTCGACCGGCTTGCCGAGCGCGACATAGGCCTTCATCAGCTTGTCGGCGACGAGCGGCAGATAAGCCGGATTCTGCGCTTCGACGCGCTTCCAGTGCTCGATCGCGTCCGCGTGATCGGCCGCCGCCGCCGCGGCGTCGCCCGACAATATCGTCGCGCGCACGTTCTGCGGGTTCGCGGCAAGCGCGAGCTTCAGCTGTTCGGCCGCTGCCGCGGCGTTCTTGCGCTGCAGCGCGTCCTGCGCGAGTTCGCAGTGGAACTGCGCGATTTCGATGGCGAGCGGCTTGTCGCTCATCGACTCGATCCGCTTCGCGGTATCGATCGACTTGTTCCAGTCCTTCTCGATCTCGTAGATCGTCAGCAGCGCCCGCTGCGCACCCAGCGCGTAGTCGCCGTCGGCGAGCCGGTGGAAAGCCTCTTCGGCACGATCGAGCAGGCCGGCTTTCAGAAAATCCTGGCCGAGTTCATACAGCGCGTGGTCGCGCTCGTTCACCGGCAGGTCCGTGCGACTCAGCAGATTCTGGTGCACGCGGATCGCCCGGTCCGTTTCACCGCGGCGGCGAAACAGGTTGCCGAGCGCGAAGTGCAGTTCGACCGTCTCCGGGTCGAGCTTCGCGACCTCGATGAACGCGTCGATCGCCTTGTCCGGTTGTTCGTTCAACAGAAAGTTCAGGCCGCGGAAATACGATCGCGGCAGGTTGGCGCTCTCCGACAGGAGGTTCTTCAGGTCATAGCGTGACGCCGCCCAGCCAAGCGCGAACGCCACCGGAATTGCGAGCAACCACCAGAAATCCAGATCCATGCGAAATATCGAAGCAGAGACGAAAACCGCGCGAGATTCGCGCGGCGTCCGTATTAAATGACGGGCGGCATCGGCGGCTGATCGACGACGACCGGAGTTTCGCGCACCGCGCGCAGGTCGCGCTTCAGGCGCCCGTTCTCGAGGCGCAGACGGAAGATCGCCGGCAGTGCGGACAGCAGGCCGGCCAGCAGACCCACGACGAAGAACGCGAGGCCGATCAGGATCAGCGGCGCTTGCCATGCGTAGCCGGCAAGGAAATTCAGCGTCGCGGTTTGCGTATTGGCCAGTGCGAGCACCAGCAGCAGCACGAACACCAATACCCGGATCAGCCAGACGATAAACTTCATGTAGCCCTCTCTTTGTTGAGGTTTGCCGTGACGCGCGACTCCCCTTCGCGACGCCGAATCGACCCGTATTGTAAAGGAAGCGTTTCCGCGTCACCGCACATCCTGCGGATGCGCGTTGCCACGCGGCCGCCGAAAACGAAAAAAGCGCCCGCTAGGGGCGCTTTTTTCTTCAGCCTTCGCCGGACAGGTTCCGGGCAAGCCGAACGACGCTCAACGCTCGTCGTCCGGATCATCAGCTTTCAGCGGCTCACCGGCGCGGCCGTCGACGCGTTCGCGCAATTCCTTGCCGGGCTTGAAGTGAGGCACGAACTTCTCGGGCACCTGCACTTTCTCCCCCGACTTCGGGTTGCGTCCGACGCGCGCCGGGCGACGGTTGAGGCCGAAGCTGCCGAAACCCCGAATTTCGATGCGATGCCCTTTCGACAGGGCGTCGGACATCGCATCGAGCATCGTTTTCACCGCGAAATCCGCATCCTTGAGGACAAGTTGCGGAAATCGCAGTGCCAGCTGCGCGACCAACTCGGATTTGGTCATACTTCAGCAGACCTCGTGAGGCTTACTGGTTCTGGCCGTCGAGCTTCGCCTTCAGCAGCGCGCCGAGGTTGGTCGTACCGGTCGCGGCAGCGCTCGAGTCGGACTGCAGGCCGCGGATCGCTTCCTGTTGTTCAGCCGAATCCTTCGCCTTGATCGACAGGTTGATGCCACGCGACTTGCGATCGATGTTGATCACCATCGCGTTGACCTTGTCGCCTTCCTTCAGCACGTTGCGTGCGTCTTCGACGCGATCCTGCGAGATTTCCGATGCGCGCAGGTAGCCTTCGATGTCGCCCGTCAGCGTGATGACAGCGCCCTTCGCATCGACCGACTTCACCACGCCGTCGACGATCGAGCCCTTGTCGTTCATTGCAACGTAGTTGCTGAACGGGTCGCCTTCGAGCTGCTTGATGCCGAGCGAAATACGCTCCTTCTCGACGTCGATACCGAGCACGATTGCTTCGACTTCGTCGCCCTTCTTGTACTTGCGAACGGCTTCTTCGCCGGCTTCGCTCCACGACAGGTCCGACAGGTGGACCAGGCCGTCGATGCCGCCCGGCAGACCGATGAACACGCCGAAGTCGGTGATCGACTTGATTGCGCCCGTGATCTTGTCGCCCTTCTTGAAGTTGCGGCTGAAGTCATCCCACGGATTCGGCTTGCACTGCTTCATGCCGAGGCTGATACGACGACGGTCTTCGTCGATCTCGAGGACCATGACTTCGACTTCGTCGCCCAGCTGGACAACCTTCGACGGCGCAACGTTCTTGTTGGTCCAGTCCATTTCCGACACGTGGACGAGGCCTTCGATGCCCGATTCCACTTCGACGAATGCGCCGTAGTCGGTGATGTTCGTGACCTTGCCGAACAGGCGCGTGCCCGACGGGTAACGGCGCGAGATGCCTTCCCACGGATCGTCGCCCAGTTGCTTGATGCCCAGCGAGACGCGGTTCTTCTCTTGGTCGAACTTGAGGATCTTCGCGGTGACTTCCTGGCCAACCGACAGGACTTCGCTCGGGTGACGCACACGACGCCATGCGATGTCGGTGATGTGCAGCAGGCCGTCGATGCCGCCGAGGTCGACGAACGCGCCGTAGTCGGTGATGTTCTTGACCACGCCGTTGACGATCGCGCCTTCCTTCAGCGTCTCGAGCAGCTTCGCGCGCTCTTCGCCTTGGGTTGCTTCGATTACTGCACGACGCGACAGCACGACGTTGTTACGCTTGCGATCGAGCTTGATCACGCGGAACTCGAGCGTCTTGCCTTCGTACGGGGTCGTGTCCTTGACCGGACGCGTGTCGACCAGCGAACCCGGCAGGAACGCGCGGATGCCGTTGACCATCACGGTCATGCCGCCCTTCACCTTGCCGGTGATCGTGCCGGTGACGAGTTCGTTGTTGTCGAGGGCCTTTTCCAGCGACAGCCACGATGCAAGGCGCTTCGCCTTGTCGCGCGACAGGATCGTGTCGCCGTAGCCGTTTTCGAGTGCGTCGATCGCGACGGACACGAAATCGCCCGACTGCACCTCAACCTCGCCCTGATCGTTCAGGAATTCCTCGATCGGAATGTAAGCCTCGGACTTCAGGCCTGCATTGACGACCACGAAGTTGTGGTCGACGCGCACGACTTCGGCGGAAATCACTTCGCCGGCGCGCATGTCTTGACGGGTCAGCGACTCTTCGAACAGAGCCGCAAAGGATTCGGTATTCGGGGTGGAGGTTTGCAGGTCGGACATAAAAATCTGATTGTGCATGGATCGCTGTGCGCCACGCCGGCCGAAATGGCAGGCTGAAAGGGCCAGATCGAATTCCACACGGGGTTAAGGGTTCGAAACACGCTTCGCGCTCCAGCGCGAAGCACCTACAACACCCGCCTTTTCAGGCGGGCTGGCCAAGCGCCCGGTACCACTGCAGCACCTGGTCGACAGCTTCATCGACCGAAAGCGCCGACGTATCGAGCAGCTCGGCATCTGCCGCGGGCTTCAGTGGCGCCGCTGCGCGATTGCTGTCGCGCGCGTCACGTTCACGAAGATCCCGGAGCAAGTCATCTATATTAGCAGAAAAACCTTTTTGCATCAATTGCTTATGCCGTCTGGCCGCGCGTGCCTCGGCGCTGGCCGTCAGGAACACCTTCAGCACGGCGTCCGGGAAGATCACGGTGCCCATGTCGCGCCCGTCGGCGACGAGGCCCGGCGTCTTGCGGAACGCGCGCTGGCGCGCGACGAGCGCGGAACGCACCGGCCCGTGCACGGCAATCGCCGACGCGCGGTTGCCGACCGCTTCGGCGCGAATGTCGTTCGACACGTCGACGCCGTCGAGCTGCGCGCAGCCCTCGCGGAACGTGATGTGAAGATCGTCGATCAGCTTCACAAGGGCATCGATGTCCTCCGCCGCGATGCCGTAGCGCACGCTCGCGAGCGCCGCGAGACGGTACAGCGCGCCGCTGTCGAGCAGGTGGAAACCAAGATGCGCGGCGACGAGCGCCGCGACGGTCCCCTTGCCGGAAGCGGTCGGGCCGTCGATCGTGATGACGGGGGTCGGGTGAAAGGGTCGGGTCGATTTCATCGGGTGAGTCGGGTCAGGCTTTGGCGAGCGCGGCGAAGCGGTTGAAATAGTCGGGGAACGTCTTGCCGACGCACTTCGGATCGTTGATCCGCACGGGCACGCCGCCCAGGCTGACGAGCGAGAAGCACATCGCCATGCGGTGATCGTCGTACGTATCGATCGCGGCATTCGGCGTGAGCCGTTGCGGCGGCGTGACGACCAGATAGTCGGCACCTTCCTCGACGATCGCGCCGACCTTGCGCAGCTCGGTCGCCATCGCCGCGATGCGGTCGGTTTCCTTCACGCGCCAGCTCGCGATATTGCGCAGCGTGCTCGTGCCGCTCGCGAACAGCGCCGCGACCGCGATGGTCATCGCCGCGTCGGGAATGAGGTTGAAGTCCATGTCGATCGGGTCGAGCTTGCCGTGGTCGTGGCCGATGCCGCGCACCTCGATCCAGTCGTCGCCCATCGACACGTTCGCCCCCATCTGCATCAGCGCGTTGGCGAAGCCGACGTCGCCCTGGATGCTTGCGCGCCCCACGCCCTCGACACGCAGCGGACCACCGCCGAGCGCGCCGGCCGCGAGGAAGTACGAGGCCGACGACGCATCGCCCTCGACCATGATGCGTCCCGGCGACCGGTAGCGGACGCCGGCCGGCACGACGAAGCGCTGCCAGCCGTCGCGCTCGACGGTCACGCCGAAGCGCTCCATCAGCCGGATCGTGATGTCGATGTACGGCTTCGAGATCAGCTCGCCGTCGATTTCGACGACGGTCCTGCCATCCTTCGCCTTCACGAGCGGCAGCGTCATCAGCAGCGCGGTGAGGAACTGGCTCGACACGTCGCCGCGCACGCGGATCGGCGCGTCGACCGAGATCGTCCCGGGCTTGATCCGCAGCGGCGGAAAGCCTTCGTTCTGCTCGTAGTCGATCTGCGCGCCGATCTGGCGCAGGCCGTCGACGAGGTCGCCGATCGGCCGCTCGTGCATGCGCGGCACGCCGTGCACGCGATAGTCGCCGCCGTTGATCGCGAGCGCCGCGGTCAACGGCCGCACTGCCGTGCCCGCATTGCCGAGGAACAGGTCGGCAGTCTTCGCGGTGAACGCGCCGCGCGTGCCGGTGACGACACAGGTGTCGCCGTCGCGCGCGAGCTTCACGCCGAGCTTGCCGAGCGCATCGAGCATTACGCGCGTGTCGTCGGAATCCAGCAGGTTGGTGATCGTCGTGTCGCCTTCGGCAAGCGCCGCGAGCAGCAGCACGCGGTTCGAGATGCTCTTCGAGCCGGGCAGCCGCACGGTGCCCGAAGCGCTGGAATACGGGCCGAGATCGAGATAGTCCATGGGAATCGTCCTGTTATTTCTTGACCGGTTCGGCAGCGGGCGGCGCGCCGCGCTCCTGCCATGCCTTGCGTGCGGCGCGCGAGCGCGTGAACACGGCTTCGAGCGCCGCGCCGTCGCCGGCGTCGATCGCCGCACGCAGCCGTGCGAGCACGCGCGTGTAGCCGTCGAGCTCGTCGAGCAGCGCCGCGCGATTCGCGACGCACACGTCGCGCCACATTTCCGGGCTCGACGCCGCGATCCGCGTGAAATCGCGAAAGCCGCCCGCCGCATACGAGAATTTCAGTTCGGCATCCGCCTCGCCGAGAATCTGCTCGACGAGCGCGAACGACAGCACGTGCGGCAGATGACTGATCGACGCGAACACGCGATCGTGCTGCTCGGTACTCATCGTGCGCACGTCGGCGCCGGTCGCCCGCCACATCGCGTCGATCCGCGCAACCGAGGCGGGCGCGTTCTCCGGCAGCGGGCACAGCACGACGTTGCGGCCGACGTACAGATCGGGCAGCGCGGCTTCGACGCCGCTCGACTCGCGCCCGGCGATCGGATGCCCCGGCACGAACTGCGCGATCCGCGCACCGAGCGCTGCGCGCGCGGCCGCGACGACATCGGACTTCGTGCTGCCCGCGTCGGTGACGATCGTCGCGGCGTCGAGCCACGGCGCGATGCGCGCGAGCAGCGGACCCGTTTGCGCGACCGGGGCGGCCAGCAGCACGAGATCGGCGCCGGCCAGTGCGTCGCGCAGTTGCGCGTCGTCGTCGAGCGCCGCCGCGCGGTCGATCACGCCGAGTGCCAGCGCGCGCTCGACCGATACACGCGAACGGCCGACGCCGATGACTTCACCCGCGCCGCCCGGCGCGCGCTCGCGCAGTGCGCGCGCCAGCGATCCGCCGATCAGGCCGACGCCGAAAATGACCAGTTTGTTGAATGCAAAGCCTGACACGACAAGAGCCAAGTGACGCGCGCGGAACGACGCCCCGCGCACGGAAGTCCAGATCCCGGGCAACGGGCCCGCACCCGGCGCGCCCTGCACCGGATACCGCCCGAGCCCGCCTTCGGCAGTGCCACCCGGCCTGCCCTGCCCGCTGCACCCGCCGCCCGCGCGGTGCGGGTGACGGGCCGCCGCGCGTCAGCGCGCGCGCGGATACGAACCGAGTATCTTCAGGAACGCGGCCTTCTGGCCGAGCTCCGCGAGTGCGGCGGCCACGGCTGCCTCGTCCCGGTGCCCTTCGATGTCGATGTAGAAGTAATACTCCCACGTGCCGACGCGCGCCGGACGCGACTCGAAGCGCGTCATCGACACGCCGTGCCGCGCGAGCGGTTCGAGCAGCTTGAACACCGCGCCCGGCTCGTTCTTCACCGACACGATCAGCGACGTCTGGTCGTGACCGCTCTGTCCGGCCGGCTCCTTGCCGATGATCACGAAGCGCGTGCGGTTGTGCGGATCGTCCTGGATCAGCGAGAACGCGATCTGCAGCCCGTAGTGCGCGGCCGCGCGATCGCCGGCGATGGCCGCGACGCTCGGGTCGGCCGCCGCGAGGCGCGCGGCCTCCGCGTTGCTCGACACCGCTTGCCGCTCGAGCTGCGGCGCGTTCGCGGCAAGCCACTGCTGGCATTGCGCGAGCGCCTGCGCATGTGCGCAGACGCGCGTCACGCCGTCGAGCGTGCCGCTCTGCGTGAGCAGGTTGTGATGGATCGGCAGCGCGAGCTCGCCGCTGATCAGCAACTGGGTTTGCAGCAGCAGATCGAGCGTGCGCGACACCGCGCCTTCGGTCGAATTCTCGACGGGCGCGATGCCGAATGCGGCCGCGCCTGCCTCGACCGAGCGGAACACCTCGTCGATCGACGGACACGGCAGCCCTTCGATCGACTGGCCGAAATACTCGAACATCGCCTGTTCGCTGTACGTGCCGACCGGCCCGAGGAATGCGACGTGGATCGTCTGCTCGAGCGCGCGGCTCGCGGCCATGATCTCGCGCCAGATGGCGCTGATGTGCTCGCCCGCGAGCGGCCCCGCGCTCATGTCCTGCAGGCGCGCGATCACTTGCAGCTCGCGCTCCGGCCGAAACACCGGCGCGTTGAAATGCTTCTTGACCTCGCCTACCTCGAGCGCCACCGCGGCGCGCTGGTTGAGGAGCGCGATCAGCTGCGCGTCGATCGCATCGATGCGGTCGCGCAGCGGTTTCAGGCGGGAATTCAGTTCGTCGTCCATGCGTAGTTGCCGTGCTGTTTGAACAGCGTCGCGCTCAGGCGCCGCGCTGTTCGAAGTCCTTCATGTACTCGACGAGCGCCTTCACGCCCTCGAGCGGCACCGCGTTGTAGATCGACGCCCGCATGCCGCCGACGGACTTGTGGCCCTTCAGCTGCAGCAGCCCGCGCGCCTTTGCGCCGGCAAGGAAGTCTTCATTGCGCGTTTCGTCGGCCAGGAAAAAGGGTACGTTCATGCGCGAACGCACCGCCGGCTCGACCTTGTTCAGGTAGAAGCCGCTCGCATCGATCGTGTCGTAGAGCAGCTTCGCCTTCTCGATATTGCGGGCCTCGATCGCCTCGAGGCCGCCCTGCCGCTTCAGCCACTGGAACACGAGGCCCGCGATGTAGATCGCATAGGTGGGCGGCGTGTTGTACAGCGAGTTGTTCGCGGCGACGGTCTTCCATTCGAATGCGGACGGGCAGATCGACAGCGCGCGATCGAGCAGATCCTCGCGAACGATCACGACCGTCACGCCGGCCATCCCGATGTTCTTCTGCGCGCCGCCGAACAGCACGCCGTACTTCGCGACGTCCATCGGGCGCGACAGGATGTGCGACGACACGTCCGCGACGAGCGGGATGTCGCCGAGGTCGGGGATCTCGAACGTCTCGACGCCGTCGATCGTCTCGTTCGTGCACAGATGCACGTAAGCCGGATCGTCCGACAGCTGCCACTCGGCGCGGGCCGGCGCGCGCGTGAAACCGTCGGCCGTCTTGCCGGATGCGGCCAGATGCGGCGTGCCGTATTTCTTCGCTTCGTTGAACGACTTCTGCGACCACGAGCCCGTCACGACGAAGTCGGCGGTCTGGCGCGAACCGAGCAGGTTCATCGGCACGATCGCGTTCTCGGCAATGCCGCCGCCCTGCAGGAACAGGATCCGGTGGCTGGCCGGCACGTCGAGCAGCTCGCGCAGGTCGGCCAGCGCCGCCTCGTGGATCGACATGAACTCCTTGCCGCGATGGCTCATCTCCATCACGCTCATGCCGCTGCCGTGCCAGTCGAGCATTTCGTCGGCGGCCTGCCGCAGCACTTCCTCGGGCAGCGCCGCAGGACCGGCGGAGAAATTAAAGACGCGCATCGTGAAAACCTCGGGAGGGACGCGACCGGCTTGCCGCCGGCAGTAAGAACCGCGCCAGAAAAGGAATGGCCGCTTGCGCTCGCGCGCAAACGGCCATTATCGCACTGTCATCAGGCTCCCGCCAAACCCGGCCGAATGGCCGGGCGGCGTGCCCGGACGGCTTACTTGCCCGGCTTGACTGCCGCGACTTCCTTGTCAGCCTGCGCGCGCGTCGCCTGGATCGCTTGCGGCATGTACTTCTGCATCAGGCCGTTGACCACGTCGCGACCGACCTGATCCTGAACCTGGATGAACTTGCGACCCGTCGGGCTCTTGTAGAACGTCGTCAGATCCTTGATCTCCGACGTGCTGTAGTACTTCGCGTAAGCGTCGTACTGAGCCGACATCGCGTCGCTCTGGAACTGCTGCGTGCCGAACACCTTGCCTGCGCCGTCAACCAGCTTCGGCACCGCGTTCTTCTGCAGCGACGGCACGGCCGCCTGCTTCTGCTTGTCGTTCAGCGACTTGTTTTCCGACAGCGCGTCCGACAGGATCGCCGGCACGAGCTGCTTTGCCTGCATCTCGGCGCTGTTGCCGATAGCCGACACGAGCTTCGGCGCGTCGATCGCGTCGAGCAGATCCTTGATCGCAGCCTTCTTGTCGGCGTCGATCGGCGCAGCTGCCGCGGTCGCAGCCGGTGCGGAATTCGACAGCGCTTGCGCCATCGCGAACGTCGGCACCAGTGCAGCCAGCAGAACCAGTTGCTTGAATTGCTTTTGCATCATCACTCCCTTTTGGAAATATGAATGGTTGCTCGCCGACCGCGGCGCATGGCGCCCGCGGCGGCTCGAGTCTCATCCGTTATTCAGGCTTCGCCGTCCGACGCCTCGTCGGCCTCGCCTTCGCCCTCTTCGGCTTCCGCGACCTGCTGCAGGCCGGAGAGCTTGGTACCCTCATCGAGACTGATGAGTGTAACACCTTGCGTAGCGCGCCCCATCTCGCGTATCTCGGAAACGCGGGTACGAATCAACACGCCGGCGGTCGTGATCAGCATGATCTGATCCTCGGCGTCGACGAGCGTCGCGGCCACGACCTTGCCGTTGCGCTCGGACGTCTGGATCGCGATCATCCCCTTCGTGCCGCGGCCGTGACGCGTGTACTCGGCGATCGGCGTGCGCTTGCCATAGCCGTTCTCGGTCGCGGTGAGCACGGTCTGCTCCTCGCTGCCGGCGACCAGCAGCGCGATGACCTGCTGGCCGTCCTCCAGCTGCATGCCGCGCACGCCGCGCGCCTCGCGCCCCATCGGGCGCACGTCGTTCTCGTCGAAGCGCACGGCCTTGCCGGAGTCGGAGAACAGCATCACGTCGTGCGCGCCGTCGGTGATCGACGCGCCGATCAGATAGTCGCCCTCGTCGAGGCCGACCGCGATGATGCCCTTCTTCATCGGGCGGCTGAATGCCTCGAGCGGCGTCTTCTTCACGGTGCCGAGCGACGTCGCCATGAACACGAACTTGTCGGCCGAGAATTCCTTGACCGGCAGCACGACGTTGATCTTCTCGCCTTCCTGCAGCGGGAACATGTTGACGATCGGGCGGCCGCGCGAGTTGCGCGAGCCCTGCGGCACTTCATAGACCTTGACCCAGTACACGCGGCCGCGGTTCGAGAAGCACAGGATGTAATCGTGCGTGTTCGCGATGAACAGCGTCTCGATCCAGTCGTCTTCCTTCATCTGCGTCGCCTGCTTGCCGCGACCGCCGCGCTTCTGCGCGCGATACTCGGACAGCGGCTGCGACTTCACGTAGCCCGCGTGCGACATCGTGACGACCATGTCCTGCGGCGTGATCAGGTCTTCCGTATTCAGTTCGGTCGCGTTCAGCTCGATGCGCGAGCGGCGTGCGTCGCCGAATTCGGCCTTCACCGACGTCAGCTCGTCGCCGATCATCGTCGTGATCCGCTCCGGGCGCGCGAGGATGTCCAGCAGGTCGGCGATCTGTGCCATCACTTCGCGGTACTCGCCGATGATCTTGTCCTGCTCGAGACCGGTCAGGCGTTGCAGACGCATCTGCAGGATTTCCTGCGCCTGCGTGTCGGACAGACGGTACAGCCCGTCGGTCTGCATCCCGAACGCGGGGTTCAGGCCTTCCGGACGATACGCGGAGCGGCCGCCCGCCGATGCGTTCTCGGTCTCGGCGCGCGTGAGCATCTCGCGCACGAGCGACGAATCCCACGGCTTCGCCATCAGCTCCTGCTTCGCGATCGGCGGCGTCGGCGCGGCCTTGATGATCGCGATGAACTCGTCGATGTTCGCGAGCGCGACCGCGAGACCTTCGAGCACGTGGCCGCGTTCGCGGGCCTTGCGCAGTTCGTAGATCGTGCGGCGCGTCAGCACTTCGCGTCGGTGCGACAGGAAGCACTGCAGGATTTCCTTCAGGTTCAGCAGCTTCGGCTGGCCGTCGACCAGCGCGACCATGTTCATGCCGAACGTGTCCTGCAGCTGCGTCGCCTTGTACAGGTTGTTCAGCACCACTTCCGGCACTTCGCCGCGCTTGAGCTCGATCACGACACGCATGCCGCTCTTGTCGGACTCGTCGCGGATGTCGGAGATGCCCTCGAGCTTCTTCTCGTTGACGAGCTCGGCGATCCGCTCGAGCAGCGAGCGCTTGTTCACCTGGTACGGCAGCTCGTCGACGATGATCGCCATCCGCTGGCCGCGGTCGATCTCCTCGAAGTGCGTGGTGGCGCGCATCACGACGCGGCCACGGCCGGTGCGATAGCCGTCGCGCACGCCGGCGACGCCGTAGATGATGCCGGCCGTCGGGAAGTCCGGGGCCGGGATGATCTCGATCAGCTCGTCGATCGTCGCTTCGGAGTTGTTCAGCAGGTGCTGACAAGCGTCGACGACTTCGTTCAGGTTGTGCGGCGGGATGTTGGTCGCCATGCCGACCGCGATGCCCGACGAGCCGTTGATCAGCAGGTTCGGAATGCGCGACGGCAGGACCGCCGGCTGCATTTCGTTGCCGTCGTAGTTCGGCTCGAAGTCGACCGTTTCCTTGTCGATGTCGGCGAGCAGCTCGTGACCGATCTTCGCCATGCGAATTTCGGTGTAACGCATCGCCGCGGCATTGTCGCCGTCGATCGAGCCGAAGTTGCCCTGCCCGTCGATCAGCATGTAGCGCAGCGAGAAGTCCTGCGCCATCCGGACGATCGTGTCGTACACCGCGGTATCGCCGTGCGGGTGATACTTACCGATCACGTCACCGACGATACGCGCCGATTTCTTGTACGCGCGGTTCCAGTCGTTGTTCAGTTCGTGCATCGCGAACAGTACGCGCCGGTGCACGGGCTTCAGGCCATCGCGGACATCCGGAAGGGCACGTCCGACGATCACGCTCATCGCGTAATCGAGATACGAACGGCGCATTTCCTCCTCAAGGGAGGTGGGCAGGGTCTCTTTGGCGAATTGATCCATGTATCCGTATCGTTTCGGAGCGAAGACGGCGACCGCCTTTCGCGTGGGCGCTGCATGCGCAACGCAACGCGAGATTCTAACATGCGCCCATCGGCGGCCAGTTCGCCACCCCCTCTATATGTAAACAGCAAGAAACGTCGTCACGCGCGGGCCGCCCCGTCCCTAACCCTGATCGCGCCCCTTCACTGCGCTGCGGGGTCCGCGAATGGGCGTCACGCACGCGAGTAAACATATGCAGCCTTTCACGCAATTTCGCCGACCCGCTCTTGACAATCCCTAAAAGTTACGGCAGGTCGGTGTTGCGCATGCACCACAAACGTGGAGGCGATCTTGGGGTGGGGAGGATTTTTTTTCGTAGGAAGGGAACGATATGGCAAAATGCCAACGCACTGGAAGTTAGACGCTGCTCGAAGTCTACACAGAGCGGTGCCGCGTTTTTTGTACCGCACCAATGTTATACTTCGAGCAATGTATGACTTGTCACCGTCAACAGGCTCGCAGTAAACCTGCGGTAATCTCAATTTCGAGAGGAGAAATATGAATAAACTTTCAAAGCTCGCGTTCATTGCAGCTACCGCAGTTATGGCTGCATCCGCTTCGGCACAGTCGGTGCCGGCGTCGCGTCAAGCCGTCAACGACAACTGGGTGAACGGCACGGGCGAATGGGTGTGGATGAACGGCACGAACGAGCTCTGCTGGCGTGACGCGTTCTGGACGCCGGCCACCGCCAACGCAAAGTGCGATGGCGCACTGGTCGCCCAGGCACCGCAGCCGCCGGTCGCTCCGGTCGCTCCGGCCATCTCGAGCCAGAAGATCACGTACCAAGCCGACGCACTGTTCGACTTCGACAAGGCAACGCTCAAGCCGCTGGGCAAGCAGAAGCTGGACGAACTGGCTTCGAAGATCCAGGGCATGAACACGGAAGTGGTCGTCGCAACGGGCTACACGGACCGCATCGGTTCGGACAAGTACAACGACCGTCTGTCGCTGCGCCGTGCGCAAGCAGTCAAGTCGTACCTGGTCAGCAAGGGTGTCCCGGCCAACAAGATCTACACGGAAGGCAAGGGCAAGCGCAACCCGGTCACGACGGGCTGCAACCAGAAGAACCGCAAGCAACTGATCGCCTGCCTCGCACCGGATCGCCGCGTGGAAGTGGAAGTGGTCGGTACGCAAGAAGTCCAGAAGACGACCGTTCCGGCGCAGTAAGCCACGGTTTTCGACTGCTTCAAAGCCCCGCTCCGGCGGGGCTTTTTCGTTGCCGCCCGTCCACGCGCTCGTCGCTTCGCCGCTCGCCCGCATCTTATATACTCGGGGCTGACGCACCGTTGCACCGCCCTCCTCCCGTAGCCCGTTTGCCGACATGACCAACGCCGATCCGCACGAACTCCAGAAATTCAGCGACCTCGCCCATCGGTGGTGGGATCCGAATGCCGAATTCAAGCCCTTGCACGAGCTGAACCCGGTCCGGCTCGGCTGGATCGATGCGCATGCGCACCTGGCCGGCAAGCGCGCGCTCGATATCGGTTGCGGCGGCGGCATCCTGTCCGAATCGATGGCCGGGCTCGGCGCGCAGGTCAAAGGCATCGACCTGTCGACCGAGGCGCTCGGCGTCGCGGATCTGCACAGCCTGGAGAGCGGCGTCACGGTCGACTACGAGGCGATCGCCGCCGAAGCGCTCGCCGAACGCGAGCCGGGCACCTACGACGTCGTCACGTGCATGGAGATGCTCGAGCACGTACCGTCGCCGGCCGGCATCGTCTCCGCGTGCGCCACGCTCGTCAAACCGGGCGGCTGGGTGTTCTTCTCGACGCTGAACCGCAACCTGAAGTCGTACCTGTTCGCGGTGATCGGCGCGGAATACATCGCACGAATGCTGCCGAAGGGTACCCACGACTACGCGCGCTTCATCCGGCCGTCGGAACTGGCGAGCTTCGTGCGCGGCACCGATCTGCACATCGTGGAGATCAAGGGCATTACCTATCATCCGATCGGCAAGCGCTTCGCGCTGTCGAACGACACCGACATCAACTACCTCGTCGCGTGCCGCCGCGGCGCGTGACCTTCCAACCGGCATGACAACTCCCCTTTCGACCGGGCGGGCCGCGCTCGACGAGCCGCGCCTGCTGCACTGCGCTGCGGTGCTGTTCGACCTCGATGGCACGCTCGCGGATACGGCGCCCGATCTCGCCGCAGCCGTCAACAAGATGCAGCGCGTGCGCGGCCTGCCCGAAACACCGCTCGACGTGCTGCGCCCGCTGGCATCGGCCGGTGCGCGCGGCCTGCTCGGCGGCGCGTTCGGCATCGACCCGCAATCGCCCGGCTACGACGCGATGCGCGACGAGTTCCTGGCCAATTACGCGACGGACATCTGCGTGCACACGACGCTGTTCCCAGGGATCGGCGACGTGCTCGACGAACTCGATACACGCGGCGTGCGCTGGGGCATCGTCACGAACAAGGTGATGCGCCTCACCGCCCCGCTCGCCGACCTGCTTGGGCTGGCGCCGCGCGCGGCCTGCATCGTCGGGGGCGACACAACGCCGCACTCGAAACCGCATCCGGCCCCGCTGCTGCATGCGGCCGAACAAATGACGCTCGCGCCGGAACGCATCGTCTACGTGGGCGACGATCTTCGTGACATCCAGGCCGGCAGCGCGGCAGGCATGGCGACGGTCGCGGCCGCCTATGGTTACTGCGGCGACGGCGCCGCGCCGGGCGACTGGCAGGCGCAGCATCTCGTCGGCTCGACGCAGGAACTCCGCGAACTGCTGCGCGATGTTGGGCTATAATGATCGATCTGATCCGCGGGGGCGACCTGGTTTCGACAGGGGTTGTGAAGCGGCTAGGGCATGTCGAGGACCCGTCACCTCGTTAATCAATGGGAAAATCGTAACTGCAAACGACGATACGTTCGCACTGGCAGCCTAACGGCCGCCGTCCTCTGCCTAGTTCACTGACGGGCTAGTGTCGCAAGACCGGTAGCAATACCGACAGAGGTCATTTACGTCAGTTAAGCCCTGTCGGCGTCGCGACGCCAGGGTCGAAAATCTAGCGAATCGCCGTAGTGCAGCGTGTTCGTCCGCGTCGCTGCGGTTAAATCAAACGACTGAACTAAACATGTAGAACTAGTCGTGGAGCGCTTCTGGACGCGGGTTCGATTCCCGCCGCCTCCACCAAATTCCCGCCAAACGTCTCCAACGTTTGACCAGAGAACCCCGCCAAGCCTTAGCTTTGCGGGGTTTTTTACTTCCAGCGTTTCCAAAGTTTGCCCATCGACAGCTAGGTGTACTTGGGGGTATTTTCGGGGGTATCGGACATACCCCCAGCGCAGATACCCCCATGCCGCTTACCGACACGACCATCCGCAATACGAAGCCTGTCGAAAAGCCCATCAAGCTATTCGACGGCGGCGGCCTTTTTCTGCTCGTCACGCCGGCCGGGCAGCGCTACTGGCGGCTCAAGTACCGCGCCGCCGGCAAAGAGAAGTTGCTGGCGCTTGGCGTCTACCCCGAGGTTACGCTCGCAACTGCGCGCCGGAAGCGAGATGAGGCTCGGGAAAGGCTGGCTGCTGGCATCGATCCGGGTGAGGCGAAGAAGGCAGAGAAGCGGACAGTCCGCCTGAACGCGGAAAACTCGTTCGAGGCAGTGGCGCGCGAATGGCACGCCAAGTACGCTCCCACTTGGTCGGAAAACCACGCCGGCCGTATCCTGCGCCGCCTAGAGGTCGACGCTTTCCCATGGATCAGCGGCAAGCCCATCGCAGACCTCGCGCCGCCAGATGTGCTTGATGCGCTGCGCCGAGTTGAAAAGCGCGGCGCGCTCGAGACTGCCCATCGCCTCCATGCCAACATCAGCCAGGTGTGCCGGTATGCCGTGGCGACCGGACGCGCGCAGCGTGACGTAACTGCCGACCTCCGCGGCGCGCTGCCGCCGGTTCAGCAGGAGCATATGGCAGCGCTCACTGATCCGAAGCAGGTCGCCGAGCTGCTGCGCGCGATCGACGGCTATCAAGGCACCTTCCCGGTAATGTGCGCTCTCCGCCTCGCCCCGCTACTCTTTCAGCGGCCCGGTGAACTGCGCGCCGCCGAGTGGGCCGAGCTCGATCTCGACGCCGGCACCTGGGAGATTCCAAGCGACCGAATGAAGCGGACCAAACAGGGCAAGGCGTCTGGAGGCGCCCACATCGTGCCACTCTCGTCTCAAGCAGTCGCGGTTCTGGGCGAGTTGCACGCGCTAACGGGAAACGGCCGTTTCCTGTTCCCGAGCGTCCGGACAAAAGATCGCCCCATGTCGGACAACACGATCAACGGCGCGCTGCTCCGGCTGGGGTATAACGGCGACACGATGACCGGTCACGGCTTCCGCGCGATGGCCCGCACGATCTTGGATGAGGTGCTGGGCCTACCGGCGGCAATCATCGAGGCGCAGCTCGCACACGCCGTGAAAGACCCGCTCGGGCGCGCGTACAACCGCACCGCCCACCTACCCCAGCGTCGCGAAATGATGCAGCGGTGGGCCGACTACCTTGATGGGCTCAAAGCAGGAGCGCAGATCATCCCAATTTCAAGGGACACTGCCTGACGTTCACCCACGCCGGCATCACGCGAGAATCGACAGGTAAGCATCAGTGGTGTCCGTATCACGAGCCACGAGACTGTAAAATGCTCGATCACCCAATTCTGGGGCTAGAGCGAGCATCTCGCCGACGTCGAGATAGCAGTCACCCATCTAAAAATGAAAAGACCACAGTTTGCACGTCAGGCCATCGTGCAGCGAATCGGGGCTCGTCGAACGCAGCAGGAACGCGTCCGACGGATCAACTATCTCGCGCGCAAGCGGGCGCAGTCGTACGCCGCCCCAATTCGTGGACCTTTCGACACAAAATTGCGCCGTGAAGTCGTTCCGGTACCAGAAGTTCTAGACCTTGGTCAGAATCGGCAGGCAACGCTTGCTATCGCCCGAACCTGTCGCGAGAACTGCTTTATCTATCGTCGAAGCACCGTTCTCGATTTCACTCATACGAAGAAGATCAGCTCGGCTGCCGTACTGCTTCTTGTTGCGGAAATCGACCGCTGCCGCAGGCTCGCCGGTGAAAGCATGTTGACCGGTACGTACCCCAAAGACAAAAAACTTCACGGACAGATGCGAGACTCGGGATTCTTCGAGGCTCTGCACGTCAAAGCCAAGCTCGACGGGGTCGAGAAAAAGTATCCGATGGAGTACATCAAAGTCGTTTCGGGCGATGAGGCAGACGGCAGGCTTGCTCGAGCACTACGCCTCAAGCTGCTTGGCCCGTTCGATGTGAGAGTCGCGCAAGAGGCGAAGAGTTCGTTCTTCCGCAGCTTGTCGGAAGCAATGACAAACGTGTCGCAACATGCCTATCCGGAAGACACGTTACAGCGCAAAATCCGGGTCGTGCCGAAGGGGTGGTGGATGCTCGGCCACATCAACAAACTGCGTTCTGAACTCAAGGTTATGATAGTTGACCAAGGGATTGGGATCCCACGCAGTTTGCCGCGAAAACACACGCTGGAAGTGATCAATGATGCCCTATCCCAGCTCGGCGTGTTCAAGCCGACGGACGGACAGATGATCAAGGCCGCAATGGAGGTCGGCCGCTCCAGAATGCGCCAAGACAACCGCGGCAAGGGGCTGAACGATCTGAAGAAACTCATTCAAGCCTGCGGAAGCGGCCGACTGCGTATCTTGAGTAATCGCGGCGAGTACATATATACAGAGGGCGGCAAGGAGCGGCTGCAGGCCTATGATGACAGCATCTATGGAACGTTTATCGAATGGACGGTCCCGCTTCAGGCGATCCTGCCATTCCTCGAGGATGATCGAGATGAGAATGATTAATGTCGCAACAGAATTTTCTGAGGTGCCGGTCGGCCGCTTTTATAGCGATGGCCCCGACAGCGGCGAGCGCTTTAGAGACACGTTACTGGAGCCTGCCCTCCGCGAGGATGACGTAGTTGAAGTGAACCTCGATGGTACGGACGGCTACGGATCTTCCTTTTTGGAGGAGGCGTTCGGCGGCGTCGTGAGGAAGCTCGGGCTTACGGAGGCCGAAGCCCACCGTCGCATCCGCCTCAAGTCAAGCGACCCTTCCTACGTACTTGAAATTAACGACTACATCAGAGATGCCGCAAAGCGCACCGTTGGACAACATTGAATGGTGGAAATTGGGGGTGCAGGCTGGTGCCTACGCAATCACGTGGGTGATCGTATTTGTGGGCTGGCGCGTAAACAGCGCTCAAAACGACCGGCGAGATGCCCGTAAAGAGGTTCGAGAGTACGTCGACGCTACCGCAGCGCTCATTCGCGAAGCCGAATCGCACGGGATGAGTTTCCTCAGCAAGGACGAAGCGGACCTGTCTCTCTACTGGGCGACCTACTTCGCTGTTCAGCGGATCGACATTAGTACGCTTCCTCTTCCCAATATCTCTGACGTCACACGGCAACTTGTCTCGTTCCGGAAGCTCATGACCAACAAGGTCACGATCGGACCCGAGAGTCCGCTTCCGCCTGCGGCAGATCGTCGCCATCTAATGTTCGAAGTGAGCCGGGGGGCCAACAAATTCATCGCGGTCCTCGAAGACGGATACAGAAAGCGGTACCCACTTCGTTAGGTTAGAGCACGCGCCGACCTGCGGGCATACGACACCGCCGGTCGTCAAAACGTATCGCATGCTCGCCTAGATCGATACCGCTCTGCGGCAACATTGGTCGGCTCGCTGGCATTGAGGAGGTCTGGTTCGCGCGTTCAGGCTTGATAGCTGACTGGATCCGCCAACCAGCGATGCACCTCCTCATTCCGCCAGACGGTGCAGCGTTGGGTCAGCTGAATCGGCTGCGGCGCGCGGCCCTCGAGGTAGCGCTTCCTCCATGTCTCCCGTGATACCCCAACGAACGGGGCAATCTGATTCCATCGGGAGATGCCGGCGAGCGGCAGCGTGGCCACATGCTTATGCATGGCGCGCCTCCGCTTCGACCAATGCCGCACGCCCGTAGACTCGCTTTACCCATGTTCCACGTCCGTCACCGTGGCCAAGCCATGTCGACACGCCGGCGGCCGCCTCTCGACGCGATACGCCGGCAGCCTTCTGCCGCTCCAGGTGCTCGGTCGCGTACGCGTATCGAAGGCTATGCGGTGCTCGCTCGTCGGTCATACCGACCTTACGCACGACGTAGTGGTAACGCTCCATCGCCCGTTTCAGATCCGGCTTGCGAACCAGCTTCCCGCCGTACTCGTTCGACAGTCCAATCGCCCGCTCTACCAGCTCAGCAGCGCGCCGCCGATCCCACGGTGGACTCCGACGCGTCTTGCCTCCCTTCGTCCCGTGGATGATGGTTACGAAGCCATCCCCGATCGAGCTCGACAGCGCGCGCCGCCAGTCAGCCAGCGATTTGATGCTTTCTACCGCCTCCCGAGCGCGAAGTCCGAACTCCAGCTGCAGCTCGAGCACAACTGCGTTGCCGGGGTCGATCGCAGCAACGGCGGCGCGGTACGGCTCCAGTTCGTCTCACATCATCGGCCGCTTCGTGCCGGCCCGGCTTGCTCCCGACAGCCCGAGCGCCGCATTGCTCATCTTGTCGGCAAACGGCCGCCGACCGATCCCTTCGAGTGCCGTTCGGATGTGCGTCATGTTGTTGATGACCGTCCGCTTCGAACGCCCGCGCGCCAACATGTCGCCCGACCATGCGAACAGGTGCTTCTCTTTGAGCTGACCGGTCGTGTGAACCTGAAAGCCCCTGTCCCACAGAAACCGAGCGAAACGCGCGAGAGACTTCTCCCGACCTTTGGAGGTCGAGTTTGCCTGTTTGCCACGCGCCCCGCGCGCCGCACGGCACAGGTCGGCCGTGAGAGATTTGTGCGACATGCGTACCCCGCATCCATGACGTGAGGCTCGCCCCCAGTTGCCTCCCTGTCCGCTGGACGGAGCCGCGAAACCGCAGCTGGGAGACAACAAACGGGGGCACGAGCCTCGGCCTGGTGAGATTGGGAGCGTTCTACGCCAGCCAGCTGGCGCAGCCCGGCAC
Source organism: Burkholderia ambifaria AMMD (assembly GCF_000203915.1). Taxonomy (NCBI): domain Bacteria; kingdom Pseudomonadati; phylum Pseudomonadota; class Betaproteobacteria; order Burkholderiales; family Burkholderiaceae; genus Burkholderia; species Burkholderia ambifaria. Next base: position 998,595 of record NC_008390.1, on the reverse strand, counting down.
GCATGAACCCAATGAGGTTCGACGCGTGGCGGGAAGACGCTTCCCCCGTTTGATCCGTGTTTTGGCTTTGCGGCCGATCGGGGGCGCCAATGCCCCGACCGCGCGAATTGATGCGTGCCGAGCGAGTCGACACGAGATTCCAGACGCCGAGGCCGAGCGCGCCGCCAGTCGCCACGAGGACGATTGAAACGGACGCAGCAAGACACGGCGTTAGCGCTGGGGAGCGCACGTCACGGATTGATTGCCGCGGGAGCGGCATACGGGGATTGCACATCGCGCCTTTCGCAGGAAGCAAAAGGCGATGGAGGGCTTCACCTAACGGCGAAGCAGTCACAAGCCCATCAGGAAACGATGGACGGATTTTGGGTGTGGGCCCTACTCAGTTCATTCGGTGATCGAGTCACCGTGCCCGCAGAGCGGGCTTACATATGGCTGTTCAACAGCTAGGTCTTGCAGTCGATGCCCTTTAACCCGGGCTAGGTGTGAAGCAAGATTAGCGACGCCTGCACCGCTTGGCAACAGTTTTTCGATGATCCCCGTCTCGCGCTGGAGAATGGCTGTCACGTCTACAGAGTGACGCACGCAACGTTTTCGGATGGGAGTCGCTTTACCCGCCGATTCGCAAAGTGACGCCACCGTCGACGACAAGACAGCACGTTGTAGTTTCGACACAAGCGGTAGTAACGTATCGCGTCGGTCGCATTGGCCACGGCACGCCGGCAGCCCGTCATCGTGACGATCGACGACAGGTCCATCTAGGCCACTACAACAATTCGAGCCATACGGGGTTACTCATCATGAAGTTCATTCACGGCAGCGACATTCAGCGTGGGCTGCGCGAGATTTCGCCAAGTCATATCGCAGTCGCCTATGTCGGCATCGACTGGAAAACCTATATCGCTCCCGAGAACCTCAAGGACATCGTGCTGTCGCCGACGGTCGGTACGAACCCTGCCGCGATCGTCGAGATCGCCGAGGTGGTTGGCTGGGAGCAAGTCCATTTTCTCGACAACCTGCACGCCAAGATTTACCTCGGCGAGCGCGGCGCAGCAGTCGGCAGCTTCAACCTGACGGCCAACGGCCTCAGTGCTGAAGGATTGCAAGAAGCGGGGTTCATTGTCGACGATGCGCTGGCGCTGGCCGAATTGCGCGCGCGACTGGACGACTACCGGCAACAGGCCGACATGGCCTATCCGACCACCGCGGCCAAACTCGCACGCCTAGCCGAGCTACGTGCGAAGTGGGATCGCGCGATCAAGCAGGGCGTGATTCGCAATGATGCGAAAGTCACGACGTTGGGCGCCTACCGACCTGTGTCCACCGATGAAATCTATGTGTGCTGGGTATCCGGCAAAATCACCTATACCGATCAGATCGTCTCGCACGGAACGGTCAACGACACGGTGTCGTTCCTTGAATCCGATACCGTATTACCCGACCGCTGGATTCTCTGTTGGATGCCGCGCGTCGACGGGCGTCCTGACGAACGTTGCCGCCCCTACTGGGTGCATATCGATGAGGTAATTGAGGCTGGCGCGCACGAGGCACCCTACACGAAGGTCGCTGTCGAGCGCACAGGTCGGGCCGAGCTACCACCACCATTCGAATTGACCGACGCGGCAATACACGCGTTGTATGCCGTACTGAACTCGGGCGACTTCCCCGAATTCCTCGATGATCACGAAACCTGGTCGGTTGATCGTACGCTACCGCGCTTACCCGAGTTCCTGCGTGCGCTGGGCGACGCCGCGCGGAATATAACCGACGCCGCAACCCTACCTGCCAAAGCGTCCGAGGAGTCGGACACGACCGCCATCTCACTCGACGCACTGGCCCGCGACTTCGGTGCACGCATCCGCGAAGCGATGGACATTTCTCTCCGAGAAAAATACGTGACGGCGACGATCGAAGGCATGATGGCGACGAAGCCGCCCGTCATCTTGGCCAAGCACCTCGTCACGCAGGGCTCCATCAAGAGTGGGCTCAAAAATCTAGCAAAGCACAATGCGCTACACCTATCGTTCGAACGCATCATGCTTGAGCCCCAATTCGCGCCGCTGTTCAGCAAGGATGATCTTGACTGCGCGCACTTCAACCTGTCCCGTGTCGACCCGTCCTACCCGTGGCCGTTGCCGTAACACGGCCAGGAGCCGGCTCACAACGCCGGTTCCAACCGCTACTAGTTCTTGTGTTCGCCCTCGCTCTTGGGGGCAACCACTGGGCATTACCTTTCCGGGAAGCGTGTACCCTTTAAGAGCCCCTTTTCTTGGAGCACGGCCATGTTCTACCGGAACATCAACGGTTACGACGTATATCTCTATGTCGAAGTAAAGAACCACAGGGGCGCCGGCATAAATGGCCGACCAGAGATCTTCGGCTTTCGGATCACGGCTGTTCCGACAGGGATGCCAGAAAACTCACTTGAGGCGCAGCGGAAAACGTGTGAGCCAGAGGAAGGTTACCGGCGAAACGATCTAGCCTTTGCCATTGCCGAGGAGGTTGCCGGTCAGTTCGTGTTGTCGTTACCGCAGGTCCGACGATAGCCACCGCTAGATCAGTGCCCCTCCAACTGGATCGAGGAAGACATCTTGACAATGGGTGCGGCTGTATCAGGGGATGCTCCTGACGTACCCATATCCGGCGCCGCGCGGTTACGGCACGCGCGGGCTGTTCGTCGGCATCTACACGATAAACACGCACCTCGACATCACGCGAAGGGGCATGGGCACGGACGCTCATGACAAGATCCCCGTGGTGCGGGGAATGTGGTGTTCACCGGACCTCATGCGGTTCGCTAGAATGCGTCAGTCAGCGCGGCTGCCCCGCACTAAGAATGCTGGATGCGGCATCCGGTCCTTCCTGTGCAAGATCCGCGAGCGCCGCGAGATCCAATGCGAATTGCTGATGCTCTGCCGTTTCTGCGTCTTCGTTTACTCGGGTTGCTTGATCGCGTAACTCACCGGCAATTCGGAGCCTTTGATCGTCTGGTAAGGCGCGGCAAATCGCATGCAAGACAGCAGCCACAAGATTGAACGGGCCGTCGTTGATCGAATAGGATTTTGCGTTCATCGCAACCTCACATCAGAATTGTTTTGGGGGCGTACCGCCCCATCAGGGTGAGTAGGAATTGGTCGAGTTCCGAAAGCGGCACTGTGGTGTGCACCGGAACGTCGGTTGCCGGCTCGATAAAGCAGATCCATACCGCAGCGCGGTCCCACTTTTCCAGGAATATGCTCGCGACAACACCGGGGCCAATCGGGAGATTGCAGACAAACAGGTCCATCGCCTCCTGTGCCTCGGCTGGCAACTCGGGGCCCACGAAATCAGCCATGGACGTCCGATCCATTCAGTACCAGTTGCACCGGTGCGTTCGGGTCACCCTGAAGTGTCAACGGCAATACCTTACCGACCAGCGAAAGAAAGGCTGATGCCGTTCGAGGGTCCTTCGCGCGCTCGACAAGGTAGTCCACGCCGCCAGCCTCATCGAGCGCCTGCCGGATCATTTCCTTGACCTCGACCGTCATCTTGTTCGGTACGCCCTTCTTGCGTCCGGGCCCAGGCGTACCGTCACCGACGACGCGTTTCTTGCCAGTTTGTTTAACAGGAGACGTCATTCTTAACGCGCCCTCGGATCGTGCGATTCCCGGGAGTACCAGCGACTAACGAAGCCCTGACACAGCCCGAGATTCGTGAAGTGCAGAGCGCGCTCCGGCCGCCTCTCATCGAACTCTTCCGGATAGAGCGTGACGACGTAGGCGTCTCCGCGGTTGCGCACGTTCAGCAAAGCCCCCTTGGACCAATAGGCGGGCGGCTGGATGCTTTCCTCCGCCGCCTCGTCTGTATTGTCGCTGACGTCAGCCCGAAACATGCTTCCGCGTGGCGCTTTCGGCTTCTCGCTACGTTCCGTCATGTCTTCTCCTAAAGACTGCGGCGAGGTAAGTAGATCGTCCATTACTGGAGCACCCCCGTATTGCTCAATTTTTGAAGGTTCGCGGCCTTTTGCATCAGCGCCTTGAACTGCGCGGAGTTCTTACCGCCGAGTGAACTGACGATCGAGTTGACCTCGGCCGCGTCCCCGGACTTCGCCGCGTTGTACATCTGGTAGATGCGCGGATCGAAGTTCGCGCCCCACGCCTGATCGAATGAACGTTTTGCGAAGACGCCGGCCGAGGGATTCGCGGCGATCGCGCGCTCGAGGCCCGGCTGATATGACTGCGCACCAGTCGTGATTGCATCGTTGAGCTTCGTGATTTCCTTGATCGCGGCCGGCGTGTAATGCGTCGAACCGTTGGCGGCAACCTGAGCAGCAAGACCAGCATTCGTCTGCGGGCCCATCGACTGAGCCGCCTGCAACGCGGAGCGTTCGAGGCCCTTCCCGACCATGTCATAGGCCGTCGCGGGATCTTTCGCATCGCCAGGGTTGAAGCCGAATGCGCTGGCGATATTACGGAACGCTTGACCAGATACGCCAGTCGCGCCGACGTTATCGATGTTCTGCAGGACGATTTGGTTGTTGGTGTGCTGCAACCCTGCATTCGCGTAGGCCTGGCCAGGCGATGGCACAAGCACCTCGGTATCGTTGGATGCCAGGCCGCACTTTCCATCGTCCTGGCTGCGGCATGAAGTCCACCGGGATCTGCTCGACTCCATCGAACATTGATGGCTGCGTCCATTCGACATGTGATGCTCGAGAGACGCGGCGGTCAAGCGCCCGCGGGCCAATCGCGAGATGCCGTGCCACACCGATCTTGTCGCCGTCAAATCGCTCGAATGTCCGCAGATACGCGACCGCTTCGGAAAACCGCTCTCCGATTATGCGCGCCGCCGCAGCGGCCTCCTCGCGCATCTCGATCGACGCCAATGGCTCATATTTCTCGGGCGCCGAGAGTCGGGCGGCAATGGCGTTTGGCATGAAGTCGCCGTCGTCGTCGACATCATCTCGGTCGATCCGTGTGGCGAAGCGCTCCTGACGGTTGACGAACCTGCCGAACTCTCGCTGCAGGCGCGTGACGATCAGATCACGCACGCCTTCGTCTTCTGGGTCCGGGTTCGCATCCGGCTCGACGTGCAGTTCGTCGACGATCAGCCAAGCCTCGTTCGTCAGATCCTCCACGGAATGATCGCCCTGAGACGATCCGGCGATCCGCTCGAGTTGCCTGCGAATCAGGCCGATGACATGCTGGAAGAAGGCGAAGGCCCTGTTCAACGGCTCTCCCAGTCAGCCGGGGACGCCTTATCCGCTACCGTATCGGCAGCGCAGCAATTCCTCGGCAGCGATAGCCGGGCGCGGCGCCCCGGTATTCGATCTGGAGTGCATTGCGCGATGCTAAATCATTCGTATGACAGATCAAGGCATCGCGACAACTATCGTAGGAGCAGTGCTTCTCAATATGATGGAAGTCTGGGCTCGACGTAGCTTTCCGCCCAAGCGATCACATCCTTCACGCATCACAGCGGTCCGGCGCGCTCCGTGCTGCTCACCATGCAGATATGCGCCCCATCTGGCCAGATCCAAGCGCGCGCGGTGTGAAATGCGAAGCAATCTTGGAGGCTAACTCGTCAATGACTGGCTTTCCTCTTTCGCCAGCCCGCCCCGCGACTCCCCTTGCCCGAAACGACGTGTGCTGGGATTAGCGAGACTTGCCAATCTGATACGATCTATCCCAATATTCAGTGCCTCTCAAAAGAGAGGCGTCCAAAAATGAACGTTTCGGGGTCGACGATGACGTCGCGCACGCTAAAAATTACAGACGAAAAATCCGCGTTTGCTGCACTGGAAAAAGCCCTCCAGAATGAACTGGGAGACAGTACGTACAACATCGAGTTCGTAGGCTGGCCCAAACTTGTGATCAAGCTAGAGGGGCCCGGATACAATAGCACCATCACTTCCGATGTCGCAGAAGCTCTCGTCGATCTCCAAACCGCAATCAATCGATCATACGCGCGCCTCGTCCACCACTCGGCCGATTCACGAACTCTAACGGGTGCAGAACGAAGTAAGCTCCAATTTAAGGCCGAAGTTAAGAAAGGATCTTCGCTAATCAATGTTGACCTCGGCGACTACCTTAAGACTTTGACGCAGGAACTGGTTTCCAAAATGACCCCCGAATCACTCGTCATATCAATCATCGGCGTTGCGGCAGTCGCGGGTAGCGTGGTGGCATACAAGAGTTACCTCAAAGCCAGATCTGACGACAAAAAGGTGGATGCCGACGCAAGTAAGGCCATCGCATTGAGCCAAGAGGAAACGAAACGCCTCGAGACGCTAGCTAAGGCACTGAAGGTCGAACCTGCAGTAGCTGCGGCAAAATCCGACTTTGACGATACCCGAAACACTCTCTTGAAAAGCGTCGGGGACGCCAAGCATTTGGCTGTCAATGATGTGACAATCACCCAAGAAACAGCACGGGTACTGGCCTCCTCCAAAAGAACACCGTCTCAGGAAGCGCAGCTCAACGGAACTTACATGATTCTGAGCACTGATCTGCGGCAGCAGGACTACATCAAGCTCAGGGTACAAAGAGTACAGGACGGCCTAGAATTTTCCGCTACGTTCCAAGACAACAGCCTTGACAGAGCACAGATTGGATTGCTGCAACAGGCAGAATGGGGACGTACTCCGGTTTATTTGAGCATAAACGCGACCCTTCTCCGCGGCGAAGTTACGACCGCCGGCATTATTTCGGTCACACCTCAGCCACTGAGCGCCAAGAAAGCGCCCCGCGTCGTGCGGAAACGCGTCAGCCGTGGTACGAAGCAGTAATTGGTAACGCCAATTCGCAGGTAGCTCCGGTATGCAAGCGAGTCCGTTCATATATTGGACGGAGTGCATTCCAGCCCTGTGAAGACGGGGTATTTTTGGGGGTACATTTTGGCGAAATAGCCCGCCGACTCGGTACCATAGCGGCTTCTACACGTCAATTCGAGTGACGCCGCCCCACCAAATTCCGCGCTTGACGCACAAACCCCGCACGACGCAAGTCTGCGGGGTTTTTTGTCGCCGGCGAAACCGTACGTCCCGCGCCTTTTCGAAAAAGCGCCCAGCCCCGGGCGGGCCGGGCGGAATGCCGCCGGTATGCCGGCGGCCGGAGGTAACGGATGTTCGGTACCGCCGGGCATCGCGACGGGGCGCAACGTGTCGTCGTTGCGCCGCCCGCGCAGCGTCATCCGGTGATGCGCCGCTTAGCTGCCGCGATACAGCGACTTCATTTCTTCGGCACTGGCCGGGCGCACGCCGATCGCACGCGAGCCCGATGCCGATGCGCCTTGCGCTTGTGCGCCATAGCCGCTGGCATCGGCGCCTTGCGCCTGGGCAAGCGCGCTGCGTTGCTGCTCGGCGACGCGCGCAGTGGCTGCCTGGATGGCTTCCGGATAGTGCGGATCTTCGCCGCGGGCGGTGTTGTAACCGGCCTGCTGGAGCTGAACGAGTTCGGCGCGAACCTGTGCGCGGGTGAGTGCCGAGCCGGGCTGCGCGAACGACACGACCGGGGCGACGAGAGCGGCAGCAACGACAACGGCTTGAACGAGCGACTTCATGATGACCTACCTCCAGATTTGTCTGATTTCGCGGTGAACACCCGTTCATCGCTGACAGATCGAAGTTTATGTAGGCGCGTGCTTAAGAATAAGGCAGGTTTCAGGAAGACATCCTTCCTGGATTAAGGGTTAACCCTAGATCCATGGATTCGACATTCGGCCGCTCTGGCGCCGGATGCTCAGGCTCGAACACAACGTACGTGCCGCAAAAAACACGGCCCCGCGAAGCAGCAAGCTTCGCGGGGCCCCGGAGACAACCGCCCGACCTCGTGCGGTTATCGGCAACGCGCTCGCGGCGGCAGCGATGCCGCACGCCGGCGCGAGCTTAGTGGGGGTCGAGCGGGCACTTCAGGTTGCAGCCGTTCGGGTCACCCAGATCGCCCTTGCGGCGCAACGCCGACTTCTTGCCGTTCTGGTATTTCTGCGACGGCGCTGACGCCGCGAACGGCATCTGCGGATGCTCGGCCAGGCGGAACTGTTCGCTCAGGATCCCGCCGGGCACGCCGGGAGAATTCTGCGCGAACGCAAACGGCGAAACAGCGACCAGAAGCCCCGCGGTCAACGCTGCCGCGGCAAGGGGAACGGAAAATTTCATGGCGGGATGACGCCTGAACGGCGTGCTTGTTGGAACGTTGATCAAGCGGCAAGCGTAGCGCAAATCCCCCGCTGTTGCAGCGCGCTTCGCACGCTTGCCGTTACCGTGCGTTGCCGTCCGGCCCACCCGCGTCGGCCGTGCCCGCGAGCCCGGCCGCGATGCCGGTCAGCGTCCCGCATGCGGCCGGGTCGTAGCCGTCGAGATGCGCGACGCGCTCGACGAAGCGCGCATCGCGCAGCAAGGCCAGCACGCCGGCGAGCGGATGCGAATCGAGCCGCGCGCGTTCGCACGCAAAGTAGTAGTCCTCGTCGACGACCGGGATGAAATCGAGCCCGAAATGATGGGCGGCCGGCTCGACGCCGAAGCCCAGATCGGCCATCCCGCTCGCGACGAACGCGGCGATCGCCGAGTGCGTGAGTTCGGCCGACGCATAGCCGTCGATACGCTCGGGATCGATGCCGATCGCGCGCAACGCGAGATCGAGCAGCATGCGCGTGCCGGACCCCGGCTGCCGGTTCACGAAGCGGATGTCGTTGCGCGCGAGATCGGCGAGCCCGCGGATCTGCTTCGGGTTGCCGCGCGGCACGAACAGCCCCTGCTGGCGACGGGTCAGATGAATCAGCACGTGGCGCGTGTCGTCGAGCCACGGCCGGTAGATCTGCGCGCACTGCTCGCGAAACGCGCCGCGCGGCAGATGGAACCCGGCCAGCTCGCATTCGCCGCGCGCAAGCGCCTGCACGGCCTCGACGCTCTCGCGATACTTGATGTCGACGGCTGCCTGCGCATCGACGAGCGCGGAAACGAGCGCCGCGACCGCGTAGCCGTGCGATGCATGGATGCGCACGGCGCCGTCGCGTTGCGCGAGCCGCCGGTTCAGGTCGCTCGCCACCTCGGCCGCCAGCGTGCGCAGGTTCCCGTCGAGCCGGCTGCGCGCGAGGCGCTGGGCGTCGACGACCGCCTGCCCCAGCTCCGACAGTGTCGATCCCTTGCCGCGCGCGGTTTCGATCAGCTCGCCGCCGACGCACGACTCCAGCGCGCGCAGCAGCCCCCACGCGTGCCGATACGACAGCCCTTTCGCCTGCGCGGCCTGCGCGATGCTGCCCGTCTCGGCCACGAGCTCGAGCAAAGGCGCGACGTCCGACAGGCTCGCGGTGCGGCCCTCCGTGTCGCGTACGGTCAGATACGCGTCGCATTCAATTCGAATCAATTATGCACTCCGATTTCCTATTGCGACTGCGAAATCTTCCGCTTATCGTTGGGGAAAATCAATCAGTACGAAGTCCTGCTGCGCACTATATGCATTCCTAGCGCATATGAGACTTTGGAGGAGCATAAGCGATGTCCCCGAATTCCCCTGCGCCCGACGTGCTCGTCGAGCGCCATGCGCGCGCCGGCCGCTCGCTCGTCGCGATCCTGCACGCGATCCAGGACGACGCCGGCTACGTGCCGGCCGGCTGCGTCGCGCCGCTCGCGAAGGCACTGAACCTGTCGCGCGCGGAAGTGCACGGCGTGCTCACCTACTATCACCACTTCCGCACCGCGCCGCCCGCGCGCGTGACGATACAGATGTGCCGCGCCGAGGCGTGCCGCAGCATGGGCTGCGAAACGCTGGCGGCGCACGCGGAAGCGCGCACGGGCTGCCGGTTCGATGCCGCGCACGGCGATGGCGCCGCTGCGCACGCGCCGGGCGACGTCGCGCTCGAATCGGTCTACTGCCTCGGGTTGTGCGCACAATCGCCGTCGATGACGGTCAACGGCGTGCTGCACGCGAAGGTCACGCCCGAGAAGTTCGACGCGCTGCTCGCCGACGCGGCCACCCACGCCCCGGAGGCCGCATGACGACCCGCATCTACGTTCCGCGCGATTCGTCCGCACTGGCGCTCGGCGCCGACGCCCTTGCCGCCGCGATCGTCGCTGAAGCCGAGCGACGCGGCGTCGCGATCGAACTGGTCCGCAACGGTACGCGCGGCTTGCTGTGGCTCGAGCCGCTCGTCGAGGTCGGCACGGCCGCCGGGCGCGTCGGCTACGCGAATCTGTCGGCCGCCGACGTGCCCGCGCTGTTCGACGCGAACTGGCTCGACGGCGGCACGCATCCGAGCGGCGTCGGCCTCGTCGATGCGCTGCCCTATCTCGCGCGCCAGCAGCGCCTCACGTTCGCGCGCATCGGCCTGACCGATCCGCTGTCGATCGACGACTACCTGAAGCACGACGGCCTCGCCGGCCTGAAGAACGCACTCGCGCTCGACGGCGACGTCGCGTGCGAGACGCTGATCGAATCGGGGCTGCGCGGCCGCGGCGGCGCGGCCTTCCCGGCCGGCATCAAGTGGCGCACGGTCCGGCAGGCCAGCGCGACGCAGAAGTACATCGTCTGCAACGCGGACGAAGGCGATTCGGGCACGTTCTCCGATCGCCTGATCATGGAAAGCGATCCGTACTGCCTGATCGAAGGGATGATCATCGCGGGCATCGCGACGGGCGCGACGCTCGGCTACATCTACGTGCGCAGCGAATATCCGCACGCCATCGCAGCACTCGAAACCGCGATCGTGCGCGCCCGTGAAGCCGGCTGGCTCGGCGAGCACGTGCTCGGCTCCGCGCATGCGTTCGACCTGCACGTCGCGAAGGGGGCCGGTTCGTACGTGTGCGGCGAGGAAACGGCGCTGCTCGAATCGCTCGAAGGCAAGCGCGGCGTCGTGCGCGCGAAGCCGCCGCTGCCGGCGCTCTCCGGCCTGTTCGGCCAGCCGACCGTGATCAACAACGTGATCACGCTCGCCACCGCGCCGGTGATCTTCGCGCGCGGCGCCGCGTTCTATCGCGACTACGGGATGGGCCGCTCGCGCGGCACGCTGCCGTTCCAGCTCGCGGGCAACATCCGCCACGGCGGGCTCGTCGAGCTCGCGTTCGGCGTCACGCTGCGCGAGCTGCTGTTCGACTACGGCGGCGGCACGGCGAGCGGCCGGCCCGCGCGCGCCGCCCAGGTCGGCGGCCCGCTCGGCACCTATCTGCCCGAACACCAATGGGACGTGCCGCTCGACTACGAGGCCTATACGGCCATCGGCGCGGTCGTCGGCCACGGCGGCATCGTGCTGCACGACGACACGTCGAATCTCGCGGAGCTCGCCGAATACGCGATGAAGTTCTGCGCGATCGAATCGTGCGGCAAGTGCACGCCGTGCCGGATCGGATCGACGCGCGGCGTCGAGACGATCGCACGCATTCGCAAAGGCGACACGTCGGAGCGACAGGTCACGCTGCTGCGCGACCTGTGCGACACGATGCTCGCCGGCTCGCTGTGCGCGATGGGCGGGATGACACCGTACCCGGTGCTGTCCGCGCTCGATCATTTCCCCGAAGATTTCGGGCTCGCCGCCGGCAAGCAAGCCGCGTCGGGTCCGGTCAAGGCTGCGGCCTGACCCAGAAGGAGCCCTGCATGTCCCTCGACACGAACAACGTCCGCCAAGGCGGCTGCGGCTCAGGCCAATGCGCGTGCAAGAGCGCCGCCCAGGCGCGCGCCTTCGATCCGTTCGACGACACCGACTACGGCACGCCGCAACGGCATGCCGATACCGACGTCACGCTCGAAATCGACGGCCAGCCGGTGACGGTGCCGGCAGGCACGTCGGTGATGCGCGCCGCGATCGAAGCCGGCGTCAATGTGCCCAAGCTCTGCGCGACCGATTCGCTCGAGCCGTTCGGCTCGTGCCGTCTGTGCCTCGTCGAAATCGAAGGCCGGCGCGGCTATCCGGCATCGTGCACGACGCCCGCCGAAGCCGGGATGAAGGTGCGTACGCAGTCGGACCGGCTGCAGTCGCTGCGCCGCAACGTGATGGAGCTGTACATCTCCGATCACCCGCTCGACTGCCTCACCTGCCCTGCCAACGGCGACTGCGAGCTGCAGGACATGGCGGGTGTCGTCGGCTTGCGCGAAGTGCGCTACGGCTTCGACGGCGCAAATCACCTGCGCGAGCAGAAGGACGAGTCGAATCCGTACTTCACGTACGATCCGTCGAAGTGCATCGTCTGCAACCGCTGCGTGCGCGCGTGCGAGGAAACCCAAGGCACGTTCGCGCTGACGATCGCCGCGCGCGGCTTCGAATCGCGCGTCGCCGCCGGCGAAAGCGAATCGTTCATGGACTCGGAATGCGTATCGTGCGGCGCGTGCGTCGCCGCCTGCCCGACCGCCACGCTGCAGGAAAAATCCGTTGTCCGGCTCGGCCAGGCCGAGCACTCGGTCGTCACGACCTGCGCGTACTGCGGCGTCGGCTGCTCGTTCAAGGCCGAGATGAAGGGCACGCAGGTCGTGCGCATGACGCCGCACAAGAACGGCCTCGCGAACGAAGGCCACGCGTGCGTGAAGGGACGCTTCGCGTGGGGCTACGCGACCCACAAGGATCGCATCACGAAGCCGATGATCCGCGAGAAGATCACCGACCCGTGGCGCGAAGTCAGCTGGGAAGAGGCGCTCACCTACGCGGCGACGCAATTCCGCAAGCTGCAGCAGAAGTACGGCCGCGATTCGATCGGCGGCATCACGTCGTCGCGCTGCACGAACGAGGAAACCTACCTCGTGCAGAAGCTCGTGCGCGCCGCATTCGGCAACAACAACGTCGACACCTGTGCGCGCGTGTGCCATTCGCCGACCGGCTATGGCCTGAAGACGACGCTCGGCGAATCGGCCGGCACGCAGACCTTCGCGTCGGTCGACCACGCCGACGTGATCGTCGTGATGGGTGCGAACCCGACCGACGGCCATCCGGTGTTCGGCTCGCGCCTGAAGCGGCGCATCCGCGAAGGCGCGAAGCTGATCGTGATCGATCCGCGCCGCATCGACGTGGTCGACGGCCCGCACGTGAAGGCCGCGCACCACCTGCAGCTGCGCCCTGGCACCAACGTCGCGATCGTCAACGCGCTCGCGCACGTGATCGTCACCGAAGGGCTCGTCGCCGACGCGTTCGTCGCCGAGCGCTGCGAAGCGCGCGCATTCGAGCAATGGCGCGACTTCGTGTCGCGTGCCGAGAACTCGCCCGAAGCGACCGCCGATGTGACGGGCGTGCCGGCCGAGGTGGTGCGCGAAGCCGCGCGCCTCTATGCGACCGGCGGCAACGCCGCGATCTACTACGGCCTCGGCGTGACCGAACACGCGCAAGGCTCGACGACGGTGATGGGCATCGCGAACCTCGCGATGGCGACCGGCAACATCGGCCGCGAAGGCGTCGGCGTCAATCCGCTGCGCGGCCAGAACAACGTGCAGGGCTCGTGCGACATGGGCTCGTTCCCGCATGAGCTGCCCGGCTACCGCCACATCGGCGACGACAGCGTGCGCGCGCTGTTCGAACACGCATGGTCGGCCACGCTGCAACCGGAACCGGGGCTGCGCATCCCGAACATGTTCGACGCGGCGCTCGACGGCAGCTTCAAGGGGCTTTACTGCCAGGGCGAGGACATCGTCCAGTCGGACCCGAACACGCAGCACGTCGCCGCCGCGCTGTCGTCGATGGAATGCGTCGTCGTGCAGGACATCTTCCTGAACGAGACCGCGAAATACGCGCACGTGCTGCTGCCGGGCTCGACGTTCCTCGAGAAGGACGGCACGTTCACGAACGCGGAGCGCCGCATCTCGCGCGTGCGCAAGGTGATGCCGCCGCTCGCGGGCTACGCGGACTGGGAAGTGACGCTGCTGCTGTCGCAGGCGCTCGGCTACGACATGCACTACACGCATCCGTCGGAAATCATGGACGAGATCGCACGGCTCACGCCGACCTTCTCGGGCGTGTCGTACGCGAAGCTCGACGCGCTCGGCAGTATCCAGTGGCCTTGCAACGAACAGGCACCGGACGGCACGCCGACGATGCACATCGACGCGTTCGTGCGCGGCAAGGGCCGCTTCGTGATCACGCAGTTCATTCCGACGCCGGAAAAGGTCACGCAGCGCTATCCGCTGATCCTGACCACGGGCCGCATCCTGTCGCAATACAACGTCGGTGCGCAGACGCGCCGGACCGAGAACGTCCAGTGGCATGAAGAGGACCGCCTCGAGATCCACCCGCATGACGCGGAGGATCGCGGGATCCGGACCGGCGACTGGGTCGGCATCGAATCGCGTGCGGGCCAGACGGTGTTGCGCGCGCTCGTGTCCGATCGCATGCAGCCGGGTGTGGTGTACACGACGTTCCACTTCCCCGAATCGGGCGCGAACGTGATCACGACGGACAGCTCCGACTGGGCGACGAACTGCCCGGAATACAAGGTCACGGCCGTGCAGGTGATGCCGGTCGCGCAGCCGTCCGACTGGCAGCGTGCGTACGCGCGCTTCAACTCGGAGCAGCTCGACCTGCTCGAGCGCCGCGCGGCCGCGCCGGCCGCCGTGACGACGGGCAAGTGAGGACGCGATGGACAACGGACACCTGATCGACATGGCCAACCAGATCGGCGCTTTCTTCGAATCGATGCCCGATCGCGAAGAAGCGCTGACCGGAATCGCCGAGCATATCCGGCGCTTCTGGGAACCGCGGATGCGTCGTGCGTTGCTCGCCGCGCTTGACGACCCGTCGAGCGAAGCCGCCCAACGCGCGGCGCCGATCGTGCTCGCCGCGATCGCCGCGCACCGCGCGTCGCTCGTGCCGGCCGCAGTCTCCGCCTGAGCGCCCCGCTACGCGGGCAGCGACATGCCCGCGAACCAGCTTTCGCAGTGGCGCAGCAGCGCGTTCGCGTCGGTGGCCGTACGGCCGCGCGCCGCGATGTAACCATCGGGCCGCAGCAGGTAGAACGACGGCCGCGAGCGGCCGTATGCCTGCGCCAGCCCGTCCTCGCCGTCGCTTTCGGCATCGGCGACGCGCCAAATCCGCACCGCGCCCGGCATGATCCGCTCCAGCCCCTGCGCGAGCGCCCGCGCATCCGCGGGCATCGGCGGCACGTCGTTCGCATCGCCCGCTTCGACGCCTGCCGGCTCCTCGAGCAACAGCAGCGTGAAGCTCGCCGGGTCGTGCAGGTCGTATAGCCGCGCGGTGCCGGGTGCCCGCCCGAGCGGCCCGTCGACCACATGTACGAGCGCGTCCGGCGCACGCTCGCCGGCGCGCGGCCCGCCGTCGAGCACGCGCTCGAGCGTGAGCGGGCTTTTCCGGTATTGCACGCCAAGCTCGCTGACGGTGCGCCGCACCGCGTCGCGCACGGGCCCGAACGTCGCCAGCAGCGGCACGACGTGATCGCGCAGCAGCTTCATCGCGCCATGATCGGCTTCGACGATCTGCGTGACGAGGCCGGTCTGCCGCAATACGTCACGCTCGATCGGATGGCGCTCCGCGTGATAGGTGTCGAGCAGCCGCTCCGGCGTGCCGCCGCCAAGCACGCGCGCGAGCTTCCAGCCGAGATTGAACGCTTCCTGCATGCCCGTGTTCATGCCCTGCGCGCCTGCCGGGCTGTGAACGTGCGCGGCGTCGCCCGCGAAGAACACGCGCCCGTGACGCAGCCGGGCGACCATCCGGCTGTGCAGCCGGAAATACGACGACCACGCGAGGTCGCTCGGCGCGATCGACGCGCCGACACGGGCGCGCACGATCGCCTCGCATTGCGCGAGCGACGGTGGCGGCGCATCGGGAGATGCATCGCCCGGCGGCCGGTCGGCGACGAGCCGGTAGCGGCCGCCGCCCATCGGGAACAGCCCCGCGATGCCGTCGGGCGTCGTGAACAGGTGGATCTCCTCTTCCGGCCAGTCGGGTATCGCCGAGAAATCGGCGAGCAGGAAGGTCTGCTCGAACGCTTGCCCGGCGAAGCCGAGGCCAAGCAGATGGCGCACCGTGCTGTGCGCGCCGTCGGCGGCGATCAGGTAGGACGGCGCGAACGATCGTTCACGCCCGTCGGCGCCGCGGATCGTCACGTCGAGCGACGTGCCGCCCGCGTCGCACGCCGTGAGCGTGACGCCGCGTTCGACCGTCACGCCGAGGCCGGCCAGATGCTCGGCGAGCAGCTGCTCGGTGATGCTCTGGTCGAGAAACAGCAGGTACGGATAGCGCGTTTGCAGCGGATCGAAATCGAGCCGCGCGATCACGCGGCCGCCCGCATGCAGCGCGGCCGCGTGCGCGCGATGCCCCAGCACGAGAAACGGTTCGACCGCGCGATGCTGCTCCAGCATTTCGAGCGTGCGCGCCTGGATGCCGATCGCACGCGAATACGGCGCGGGCGTGGTGAGCCGGTCGATGATGCGTACCGGCACGCGGGCACGCGCGAGACTCATCGCGGCGGCAAGGCCGGTCGGGCCTGCGCCGACGATCAGCACGGGCGGGATGTCGAGCAGTGTGTCAGCCATGAGCGCCTCGATGACACGCGATCCTGCAAGTCTACGCCGCTCCGCGTGACGGGGCCATATGCCGACCGGCCAATCTGGGGCGCCCGCGCGCAGTGTGGGAAAATACGCGCTTTCCGCCAGTTTTCGCGTCATGGATTCCGCATTCGACCGAGCGTACGCCGCGCACCGCGCGGGCCGCCTCGCCGAGGCCGAGCACGGCTATCGTGCCGCGCTCGGCACCAATCCCGCCGACGCCGACGCGCTGCATCTGTTCGGTGTGCTGCGGCATCAGCAGGGCCAGCATGCGGAGGCAGCCGATCTCGTCGGGCGTGCGGTCGAATTGCGCCCGGGCGACGCCGCGCTGCAGCTCAATCTCGGCAACGCGCTGAAGGCGCTTGGCCGGCTCGACGAAGCGATCGAGCGGTTTCGCAACGCGCTGACGCTCGCGCCCGAATTCCCGCTCGCGCACTACAACCTCGGTAACGCGTACGCGGCGCTGCAGCGCCACGAAGATGCCGTCGACGCGTTCGGCCGCGCACTTCGGCTCACGCCCGACGACGCATCGATCCACAACAATCTCGGCAACGCGCTGAACGCGCTCGGCCGTCACGACGATGCGCTCGCCGCGTTCCATCGCGCACTCGAGCTGCGGCCTGGACATGCCGGCGCGCACAACAATCTCGCGATGGCGCTAAACGCGATGGGCCGGGCCGACGACGCGATCGCGCACTTCCAGGCGGCGATCGCCGCGCAGCCGCGCTTCGTCGCCGCGCACTTCAATCTCGGCAACACGTTCGAGGCGCTCGGCCGTCACGGCGAAGCCGCTGCGGCGTTCGAAGCCGCACTCGCGCTGCACCCGCCGTTCCCGCTCGCCCTGTTCGGGCTCGCGAACGCGCTGTGCGCGCTCGGGCGCCAGCGCGAAGCGCTGCCCTACTACGAACGCGCGGTCGGCCTCGATCCGTCGTTCAGTCTCGCGTGGCTGAACCTCGGCAATGCGCATCACGCACTCGGCGCGCACGAAATGGCGCTGCGCGCGTTCGACCAGGCGCTGCGCGTCGCGCCCGACCTGAAGCTCGCACAACTGCACCGCGCGGTCACGCTGCTGACGCTGGGCGACTTCACGCGCGGCCTGCCCGCGTACGAAACGCGTCACGACACGCCGGGCGCGACACCGCGCGGCACGCTGCCGCGCTGGCAAGGCGAGCCGATTGCGTCGCGCACGCTGCTGATCCGCGCGGAACAGGGCTTCGGCGACACGCTGCAGTTCGTCCGCTTCGTGCCGCTGGCCCGCGCGCGCTGCGCACGCGTCGTGCTCGAAGTGCAGCCGGAACTCGTCGCGCTACTCGCGCCGGCGGCGACGCGCTGGCGCGTGACGCTTGTCGCCCAGGGCGCGGCGAAGCCGCCGGCCGCGGACATCGCATGCACGCTGATGAGCCTGCCTTTCCTGCTCGGTCTGCAGCCGTCCGACATCGTCGCGGGCAAGCGTTACCTCGACGCGCCGGACAGCGCGCGCCGGCGCTTTCGCGGCTCGCTCGGCGGCCAGTCGAAGCGCAAGTTCGGCCTCGCGTGGTCGGGGCGCCGCCAGGCACAGGAAAACCGCTCGATGCCGTTCGACGCGCTCGCACCGCTGCTCGCGCTGCCGGACATCGACTGGGTCGTGCTGCAGCCCGCGCTCGACGAAGACGAACGGGCGCGCGTCGACGCGCATCCGCGCGTGCATCACCTCGACGGGGGGCTGAACGACTTCGCCGACACGGCCGCGCTGATCGAACGGCTCGACGGCGTCGTCACGATCGATACGGCCGTCGCGCATCTGGCGGGCGCGCTCGGCAAGCCGCTGTGGATCATGCTGCCGTTCGCGCCCGACTGGCGCTGGTTCACCGGCGACGACTGTCCGTGGTATCCGCACGCCAGGCTGGCCCGCCAGTCCGCACCGGGACAATGGCTCGACGTGGCGGCGACGGTCGCCGACGCGCTGCGCGCCGCGTGAATTCCGAAAGCCGATGAGAAAAGGGAGCGCCGCGCGCTCCTTGTTTCACCCGACGTGGCGCGGTGCAGGCGGCGTCAGGCCGCCTTGTACTGGTTGCGCGCCTCGCGCGTGCGATACAGCACGAGCGTCGCGATCAGCCCGCAAAGCGCCGCGACGCTCAGCCACAGCCCCGGTGCGGCCTTGTTGCCCGTCTGGTGGATCAGCAACGTCGAGATCGCGGGCGTGAAGCCGCCGATCGTCGTCGCCAGGCTGTATGCGAGCGAGAAGCCGGCGGTGCGCACGTCGACCGGCATCACTTCGGTCAGCGCGACGACCATCGCGCCGTTGTAGGAACCGTACAGGAACGACAGCCACAGCTCGACCGCCAGCAGCCGCAGGAACGACGGTTCGGCCACGAGCCACAGCACGGCCGGATAGGCCGACAGCAGCGTGAGCACCGTGAACGCGATCAGCACCGGCCGGCGGCCGATGCGATCCGACAGCGCGCCGGACAGCGGCAGCCACACGAGGTTGGACAGGCCGACGCAGACGGTCACGACGAGTGCGTCGAGCGACGACAGGTGCAGCACTTCCTTGCCGAACGTCGGCGTGTATGCGGTGATCATGTAGAACGACACCGTCGTCATGATCACCATCCCCATGCCGGCGATCACGACACCCCAGTTCTCGAGCATCGAACGCATGATCTCGCCCATCGTCGGACGATGACGCTTCGCGAGGAACTCGTCGGTTTCCTTCAGCGAACGACGGATCAGGAACAGGAACGGTACGATCAGGCAGCCGATCAGGAACGGAATGCGCCAGCCCCACGCGCTCATGTCCTCGGCCGGCAGCACGCGGTTCAGCAGCACGCCGACAAACGCGGCGAACACGACGGCCACCTGCTGGCTGCCCGATTGCCACGACGTATAGAACCCCTTGTGGCCCTTCGTCGCGATCTCCGACAGGTAGACCGACACGCCGCCCAGCTCGACGCCCGCGGAAAAGCCCTGCAGCAACCGGCCGAGCAGCACGAGCGCCGGCGCGAGCACGCCGATCGTCGCGTAGCCGGGGACCCCGGCCACCGTCAGCGTGCCGAGCGCCATCAGCCCGAGCGTCAGGATCAGCCCCTTGCGGCGGCCGTGATGGTCGATGTACGCGCCGAGCACGATCGCGCCGACCGGGCGCATCAGGAAGCCCGCGCCGAACACCGACAGCGACAGCATCAGCGACGCGAACGCGTTGCCGCTCGGAAAGTAGGTTTTCGCGATCGCGGACGCGTAATACCCATAGACCATGAAGTCGTACATTTCCAGGAAGTTGCCGCTGACGACCCGGAACACGGTGCGGACTTTCGATTCCTGCGCGATGGCTTGTGTTGCTGTGGACATGTTGCTCTCTCGATTCGGATGACGCGACATCGGCGCGCCGCACGGATCGGATGACGCGCGACGCACCGGCATGGTTCGCGGATGATGCCACGCCAAGCCGACATTTGCCTTGTGCCGCCCCTGCGATGGTCGTCGCGACATGCGCCTCGTACGAGTCGCCCCAAAACGGCAGCCAAAATCAGATCGATCTGATCGACCGCCGTTCGCCGGCTGACCACAATGTCTGATTTGCGACGACGACATTTCCGCGCCGCGGCCGGCACGGTTGCCTGTGTCGCACGGCGTACCGCCCTCATGACCCCATCGCCCCTCGTTCCCGTCCAAGGCGCGCTGGCTCGCCCTCGCGTCGCACCGCTCGATCACATGCCGTCGTTCGGCCACGAATGGAGATTTAGGCCCGGCACATACTGCCTCGCCACACTGACCACGTCGTGCATCAGCGTCGACCGACCGCACCGCGCGTGCCACTGGCAGCCTCTGACTGCACCGGCATCGACCGCCGCCTCGATGCCCGCTTCGGCCCGGTCAGCGGTCGTATCAGCCACCGTTATCGGGCGGCGTTGCCGCGCTATCGCGGGCAGCCGTCGCGATCGGCGTGCGATGTTCGCAATCAGCTGGAGCATCGGCGCGCTCGGCATCATCGGCTGGCTGATCGCCGCGCACGAGTCGCCTGCCGATTTCACACCGGTGCCCGCGATCCGGATAAGCGACGGTGCGCCGGGTCACGCCACCTCATCGACCGGAAGCGCGCAAGTCGCCCAGGTCCGGCCGGGTGCGTCGACGAACGCTTCGCTTCAGCGCACGGAGTCGGCGCCTGTCGCGAAAGCGACGGCGTTACCACCGGCCACGAGGCATGCCGCCGTTCGACCGGCATCGCTTCGCCCGAAGGCAACGTCCGGCGTGCGGCGCACCGGCATCGTATTGCCGACGTCGCCCCATCACGCAAACGGCCCGCGCAAGACGGCGGCACGCCCTCCGGTCCTGAGCGATACCGCCGGCACCCGCGATCGGCTCGCCCCGGCGCCACGTGCAACGGACGCACGCGACACGTTCGACGATCCGCTCACGCTGATCGCAATGGCCAACGCGCTGCGCGGCACGCCGCCTGCCCGTTCGGCACATGCGCCCGCCGCCGGTTTCGACTGGACGTCGCAACTGTCGCATCGCCGCCTGACCGACGCACCTGACGCGTTCGCGCGCTGACACTCACCCAACAAAAAACCCGGCGAAGATCGCTTCGCCGGGTTTCGCTCGTCTCTCTCGGTCCGTCCTTCGCATCGTCACTTGTGCGCGGTGAGCCCCGTCTCGGTCTGCTTCTCGAGTTGCCGCACCTGCTCCTGCAGATCGCGCAGCTGCACTTGCGCGGCCCGCTTCTCGACCTGCAGCGCCTGCGTCTGCTCCCGCGCCGACTGCTGCCGCTGCGCGACCTCGGCCTGCTGACTGCGCGCGACGCTCAGATCGGCTTGCAGTTGCTGCGCGCGATTCGCCTGCAGCGCGATCACGCGTTCGAGGAACGTCTTCTGCGCCTGCAGTTCGGTGCGACGGATCTCGACGTCCGCGAGCTGCACCGTCTGCTGGACGAAGTTCGTGTACACCATCTCCGCGCGGCTCTTCTCCTGCGACTTGATCACGCGCCACAGATGCTTGTCCTGGAACAGCGCGACGTAATACGTCATCTCGCGCTGATCGAACATCAGGCTCGCGCCATAGCTGCCGTTGTAGGTGGTGCGCATCTCGACGATCCGCCCGTCTTGCAGCATCTGCGTGAGTTCGGCCACGTTGCCTTGCGCGGCGGCATCCGTCGCGGACGCGGGGGACGCCGTCGCCGGCGCGCCATCGCCGCTCAGGCTCGTCACCGCGGGGCGCGTACCGGCAGCGGGCGCGCTCGCATCGGCCGACCATGCTGCGCCCGCGTGCACGCAGGCGGCCATCGCAACGATCCACGTTGCGCATCGTGCGGGGGAAAATTTTCGGAAGACCAACGTCAGACTCCGGCGAACGAATCGGGAGTCGCGATTATCGTTCAAAACGAAACGGCCGCATCTCGAATTTACGGGATGCGGCCGGCCTGCCTGCGACGCGATGCGAGCGCCGGCTACAGGCGCGTTTCGCGTGCCGCGCGCAGGAATGCGTCGAGCAGCGGCGTGCAGTCGAGCAGCTCGGAGCCGCCCGCGCGATGGAACTCGGGGTGCCATTGCACGCCGACGACGAATGGCGCGCGCCGGTAGCGGATGCCTTCGATGATCCCGTCGCCGGCCGACACGGCCTCGATGTTCAGATCGCGGCCGAGATCGCGGATCGCCTGATGGTGGATCGAGTTCACGATCGCTTCGCTGCGCCCGGGAAACATGCTCGCGAGCGTCGACGAGTCGGGAAAGCGGATCGAATGGCGATGCTGGTCGTAATGCTCGCTCACGTGCGGATGCGCGGTCGGCACGTCGGTCGCGATGTCCTGGTACAGCGAGCCGCCGAACGCGACGTTGATCAGCTGGCAGCCGCGGCACACGCCGAGCACCGGCTTGCCGGACTCGACGAACTCGTGAAACAGCTCGAGCTCGTACATGTCGCGCACGCGGTCACCCGGCCATTCGGGGCGCGCATCGGATGCCGCGTAGGTTTGCGGCGACACGTCGGCGCCGCCTTGCAGCAGCAGGCCGTCGAGATGCTTCGCGTAGTCGCGCAGGCGGATGTTGCTCGGGTGCAGCATCCCCTGGTGGCCGACGGTCGGAATCATGAACACGAGCACGTCACGCGACATCACCCAGTGCGCGATCGATTCCTCGAGATACTGCAGCGTCTTGCCGCGCAACCCCTTCGCACCCGGCTCCGGATGGAAGATCCGCGCCGACACGCCGATACGCAACGTGCGCTGCGTGATCCGCTGGCCGGCGCGGTCGAACAGCCGGCGCGCACGTGCCGCGACGATCCGGCCGAACACCGACCATGGCGTGTCGCTGTTCTTCAGGTAAGCCGGCGGCGCATTCTGCGCGCTCGCGGGCGGCGGGCGCGGCGTGTCGAAATCGGGCTGCGCGCCAAAACCGGGCGGCGCGGCACCGGCTTTTGGCGCGGCAGTGGGTTCAGCAGCGGGTTCGGAAGCGGGTTCGGAAGCGGATTCGGCAGCGGGCGTCGTGCCCGCGGCGCCCGGCTCCGACGCCGCCGTGACCGGCGATGCGCCGTCCGCCGCGACATCCTCGGCCGCGGCAGCCTGCGCGACGGAGGACTGCGTGGCGGGTACCTCCGGCGCGTGTGCCGGATCGGAACGGGGGGAACGGGAAGACGCGGAAGGGGTGCCGGTCAGACCGGCCGGGGAAGGCGTGGTTTCGCTCATGACGATGGTCTGGTGCGTCGCTCGCGCGTATTTGGATTGACGAGGATTCATTATGCTTCAGTGCACGATCGCGCGGTAAACCTGCAACATCCTGTCGATATTGTTGCAAGTCGTCGCACGCGGCGCCGGACGCGTCAGAGTAAGTCGTCTGGCGGCCTCGAAGGGTCGCCCCGGTGAACTGGACATCAGTGATATATCACAATAATATTCACGGATTGCCTATCTTCCCTGATCACTCGCGCCATGATCGTGCTCCAGCCGGCCTCCGCATGAACGCCCTGCCCGATGCCCTGCCCGACCGCCCCGCCGCCTCGACGCTCAGCCTCGCCGAGCGCGCGTACGCGCTGATCCAGCGCGACATCATCACGATGCGCCTGAAGCCCGGCGCCGCGCTCAACGAAGCCGACCTCGTCGCACGCACCGGCATCGGCCGCACGCCGGTCCATCAGGCCGTGCACCGGCTGGTGCTCGAAGGGCTGCTGTCGGTGATGCCGCGCAAGGGGCTGCTGGTGCAACCGCTGTCGCTCGACGAGATCGTCGCGGTGATCGACGTGCGGCGCATCAACGAAGCGCACTGCGTCGAGCTCGCCGCCCGCCATGCGACGCCCGACGATCTCGCCCGCATCGCCGCGCTGCTCGACGACGGGCAGTCGTGCGTCGACACGCACGACGTCGAGGGCATGATGGAGCTCGACCGCGCGTTTCATCAGGCGATCGCCGCGGCGGCACGCAATACGGTGCTCGCGGAGATCCTGCGCGCGCTGCACGAACGCTCGCTGCGCTTCTGGTTCGTGACGCTGTCCGAACCGCACCACCTGTCCGACGTCCAGCGCGAACACCGCGAGCTGTTCGAGCGGCTGTCCGCGCGCGACGCCGCCGGCGCACGCGCGGCCGTCGAACGCCATATCGATTCGTTTCGCGCCACCCTTGTCCAACATCTTCGCCCCTGAGCCGCCCATGACCACTTTCACGCCCTTCCCCCCGCTCGCCCGGCTCGCCGCCGACCTCGCCGCCGGCCGGACCACGAGTCGCGCGCTCGTCGACGTCGCGCTCGAACGGATCGCCGATCCGTCGGGCCAGGGCGCGGCCGTCTTCACCGAAGTCGACGCCGACAACGCGCGCGCGGCGGCCGACGCGCACGATCGCCTGCGTGCCGCCGGCACCGTGCTGTCGCCGCTCGCGGGCATCCCCGTGTCGGTGAAGGACTTGTTCGACGTCGCGGGCCAGGTGACGCGCGCCGGCTCGCGCGTGCTCGACGGCGCGCCGCCCGCGCAGGCCGATGCGGTCGCCGTCGCGCGGCTCAAGCGTGCGGGCGCGGTGCTGGTCGGCCGCACCAACATGAGCGAGTTCGCGTTCTCCGGGCTCGGCCTGAATCCCCACTTCGGCACGCCGCGCTCGCCGTACCACCGCGACGTACCGGGCGACGCACGCATTGCCGGCGGTTCGTCGTCCGGCGCGGCGGCGTCCGTCGCCGACGGGATGGCGGCCGTCGCGCTCGGCACCGACACCGGCGGCTCGATCCGGATTCCGGCCGCGCTGTGCGGGCTCACCGGCTTCAAGCCGACCGCGAGCCGGATTCCGACGCAAGGCGGCGTGCCGTTGTCGACGACGCTCGACTCGTTCGGCCCGATCGGCCTGACGGTTGCCTGCTGCGCGCTCGTCGACCGGATGCTCGCGGGCCTCGAGCCGCACGTGCCGGCCGCGCGGCCGCTCGAAGGCGTGCGGCTCGGCGTGCTGACCAACTATGTGACGGACGGCGTCGACGCCGACGTCGCCACCGCGCTCGACGCATCGCTGAAGCATCTCGAGGCCGCCGGCGCGATCGTCACGGAAGTGCGCTTTTCCGCGCTCGACCGGCTGCCGGACATCAACCGCTTCGGCTTCTCGCCGATCGAGGCGTACGCGTGGCATCGCCCGCTGCTCGCGCAGCACCGCGACCGATACGACCCGCGCGTGCTGTCGCGCATCCTGAAGGGCGAGCCGGCGAGCGCGGCCGACTATCTCGACCTGCTCGCCGCCCGCCAGGCGATGCTGGACGAAGCGGCACACACGGTCTGGTCGCGCTTCGACGCACTCGTCGCCCCGACGGTGCCGGTCGTGCCGCCGCGCATCGCCGAACTCGAAGCGGACGACGCCGCGTTCACGCGCACCAATGCGCTGATCCTGCGCAACCCGAGCGCCTTCAACTTCCTCGATGCATGCGCGCTGTCGCTGCCGTGCCATCCGCGCGACGCGGCGCCGGTCGGCCTCATGCTCGCGGCCGCGCCGCATCGCGACGATGCGCTGCTCGCGATCGGCCAGGCGGTCGAGGCCGTGCTGAACACGATCCGATGACTGCGCAAGCGCAATGACGACGGACCATGATGAAGCGGGTGCGGCGGGGTGCCGCACGCGCGCTGTCAGTTTCGTGCCAGATCGTTCGCGCTAAAATCGCGCGATTGTTTATCGGACCGACCAACGACAGGAATCCCGCCGACATGAATGACTCCACGCTCGCACTCCGCCGTGAACGCCGCCTGCTGATGCTGCTCGGCTGGGTGTGCATCGCCTTGCTGGCCGGCGCGCTGTACCTGCAATATGTGAAGAACGAGGATCCGTGCCCGCTGTGCATCATCCAGCGCTACTTCTTCGCGGCGATCGGGATCTTCGCGTTCCTGGCGGCCGGTATCCGCAACTGGCGCGTCATCTGGGTGTTCGAGCTGCTGATCGCGATCGCCGCGGCCGGCGGCGTCGGCACCGCCGCGCGACACCTGTCGATCCAGATGAATCCGGGCTTCAGCTGCGGCTTCGACACGCTGCAGCCGATCGTCGACAGCCTGCCGCCCGCCCAGTGGTTCCCCGGCATGTTCAAGGTCGCCGGCCTGTGCGAGACGGTCTATCCGCCGATTTTCGGCATCCTGCTGCCCGGCTGGGCGCTGATCGGCTTCGCCGTGATCCTGGTCGCGGTCGCGTCGAGCCTCTGGCGCCATCGCCGCAAGCTGGCAGGCTGACCGGTCGGGGCCGCGTAGCCGGCCCGCGTTCGTCCGGCGCCGCCGGCGACGTCCCGCGCGGCCGCACCCTGCCGGCCACGCCTTGCCGGCCCGGCCTTGCCGGCCGCGCGTAAACACCTAACCCCGCCGCAGCCCGGATTTCCGGGCGAACGCACATCGCACGACATCCGCGCGACATCCACGCGCATGCCCCGCCACGCAAGCGTTTCGGCCCGATACGCGCGCACCGACGCCCCCGATCCCGCGCGGCGGGCCTATGATCGACATGATCGCTGCCTGATAGCCCGGATCACCGCCCGGTGATGTTCCCGCCGCGTTGCGGTGCTATCTTCGCGACTGGATGGCGATCTACGTGCGCGAGGCCAGGCGGTCTCACCTCCTGCGTAACGCGCGCCCGATCCGCAATGTCGACTGGATTTCTCATGACAACGCACACCATCCGCATCCGTCACCCTCATGGCGTCCGCCCGTCCCGCGGCGTCGTTCGCGCGCGCCCGCGGCGCACCACCGCCGCACCGCATCGACCGTGCGGCCCGCCTGCGTCGCTCCCGTCAGTCCTCGTGACCGCCACACCCGCCGCACCCGCCAGCGCGCGCCGCGCGTCGTGCCGCGTCGTCGTGAACGGAGCGTGCTGATGGAAGCGTGGATCGGCGATCTGCAGCAATTGCTCGCGCACGGCGAAGCGGCCGTGCTCGTGACGGTCGCGCATACCGACGGCTCCGCGCCGCGCGAGGCCGGCACCAAGATGCTCGTCACGCGCGACATGGCCCGCCATACGATCGGCGGCGGTCATCTGGAATGGAAGGCGATCGAAATCGCGCGGCATCTGCTGAAGGACGGCGCGCACGTGCCCCACGCGCGCAGGCTCGAACGGCTCGCGCTCGGCCCGAGCCTCGGCCAGTGCTGCGGCGGCGCGGTCGTGCTCGCGTTCGAGCGGCTCGATGTCGGCGACCTCGGCTGGATCATGTCGCTCGCGAAGCGCGTCGCGGCCGGCGCCGCGACCGTGCGTAGCGTATCATTCGGCCCCTCGCCGGGCGCGCCCCTGCTGAGCGAGCCCGAATCGCCCGCCGCGCGTGCCGATTGCCTGCTGTGGGAAACCGGCGGCGTGTCGCTGATGACCGAAACGATCGCGCCGTATGCGTTCCCCGTCATGCTGTTCGGCGCCGGACACATCGGCACCGCGCTCGTGAAGGTGCTGGCGACGCTGCCGTGCCACGTGCGCTGGATCGACGGGCCCGCTGCGGCGTTCCCGCCGGCCGAGGCGCTCGCCGGGATCGGCAATCTCGCGATCGACGCGGTGGCCAGCCCGGCCGACGCCGTCGACACGGCGCCGCCGCACGCGTACTTCGTCGTGATGACGCACGACCACGCACTCGATTTCGTGCTGGCCGAGCGCATCCTGCGGCGCGGCGACTACGCGTACTTCGGGATGACCGGCTCGCGCACCAAGCGCGTGCAGTTCGATCATCGGCTGGCAGCGATCGGCATCGACCCGGCCCAGGTCGCGCGGATGCGCTGCCCGATCGGCGTCGAAGGCATCATCGACAAGGCGCCCGAAGTGATCGCGATCTCGGTGGCCGCGCAGTTGCTGCAGGCCGTCGAGGCGAACGCACCCGTGCAGGCTTCCCCTACCTTCTGACCGACCAAGAACAACGCCATGACCCCGACATTCAAGGACAAGATTGCCCGCGCACCGAAAGCGGAACTGCACATCCATATCGAAGGCTCGCTCGAGCCGGAGCTGATCTTCGCGCTCGCACAACGCAACGGCGTGAAGCTCGCGTACGAGTCGATCGACGCGCTGCGCGCCGCTTACGCGTTCACCGACCTGCAGTCGTTCCTCGACATTTATTACGCAGGCGCGAGCGTGCTGCTGACCGAGCAGGATTTCTACGACATGACGGCCGCGTACTGCGAACGCGCGCTCGCCGACAACGTCGTTCACACCGAACTGTTCTTCGACCCGCAGACGCACACCGAACGCGGCGTGCCGATCGAAACGGTGGTGGCCGGCATCGACCGCGCGCTCGCCGATGCCGAGCCACGCGGGCTGTCGAGCAAGCTGATCCTGTGTTTCCTGCGCCACCTGTCCGAAGACGACGCGCTCGCGACGTTCGAATCCGCGCGGCCGCTGTTCGAACGCTATCGCCGCCGGCTGATCGGCGTCGGCCTCGACTCGTCCGAGCTCGGCCATCCGCCGGCGAAGTTCGCGCGCGTGTTCGAGAAGGCGCGTGCGCTCGGGCTGAAGCTCGTCGCGCATGCGGGCGAGGAAGGCCCGCCCGCCTACATCCACGAAGCGCTCGACGTGCTGAAGGTCGACCGGATCGACCACGGCGTGCGCAGCATCGAGGATGCGGCGCTCGTCGAACGCCTCGCGCGCACGCGCGTGGCGCTGACCGTGTGCCCGCTGTCGAACCTGAAGCTGTGCGTGTTCGACGACATGGCGAAGCACACGCTGAAGTCGCTCCTCGATCGCGGCGTCGCGGTGACGATCAACTCCGACGATCCGGCCTACTTCGGCGGCTACGTCAACGACAACTACTTCGCGACGGTCGACGGGCTGCAGCTGACGGACGCCGAAGTGCATACCGTGATCCGCAACGGCTTCGAGGCATCGTTCGTCGACGCGGCAGCGCGCGACGCGCTGATCGCGCGTCTCGATTCGTACTGGCAGGCTGCGTGACGGCCGGCATCGAGGTTCGCTAGACAGATGAAACAGCGCGACGACATCCGCTTCGCGACGACTGGTTCGGCCCAGCGCCGCGCCGGCCGCATGCGTGCGCGGCACCTGCACACCGGCATCGCGCCCGTCGCGCGCGCGGCGACGGCGTTGCGCATCGTCGTGCACCGAAGCCTGTCGTTGCGGCGCGTCATGCCGCTCGCCGCTGCGCCCATCGCGATCGTGGCGCCGTCCGCCGGCAACCGCGTGATGGCGGCCGCGACGCTCGCGTGCGCACGCGCAGTCCGCGGTGCGCCCGCGTTCTCGCGCCGCCGCATCGCGCATGCACGGGCCGCGCCCTTCAAGCCGTCGCCCGCGCGGCACCGACCGTTTTCTTCTGTTCGCCTTACCTTGATGCAGGACCATTCGTCATGACGCAAACCGCTTTCCGTTCCCAGCTGCTGACCTTCAACGGCGACCCGGCGCAGTCGAGCCAGGCCGCGAACCACGAGACCGACGGCCTGCTGATCGTCGACGACGGCAAGGTCGTCGCGGCCGGCCCGTATGCGCGGCTCGCCCCGACGCTCGCGCGCGATGCGGTCGTCCACGACCTGCGCGACAAGCTGATCGTGCCCGGCTTCATCGACACGCACATCCACTATCCGCAGACGGACATGATCGCGTCACCGGCACCCGGCCTGCTGCCGTGGCTCGACAAGTACACGTTCCCGACCGAGCGCAAGTTCGGCGATCCTGAGCATGCGCGCGAGGTCGCCGACTTCTTCGTCGACGAACTGCTCGCGTGCGGCACGACGAGCGCGCTCGTCTACTGCACCGTGCACAAGCAGTCGGCCGACGCGCTGTTCGCGGCGAGCGCTGCCCGCGACGTGCGGATGATCGCGGGCAAGGTGCTGATGGACCGCAACTGCCCCGAGTTCCTGCGCGACACCGCGCAATCGGGCTATGACGACAGCGCCGAGCTGATCGGCCGCTGGCACGGCAACGGCCGCCAGCTGTACGCGCTCACGCCGCGCTTCGCGCCGACGTCCACCGAGGCGCAGCTCGAGGCGTGCAGCGAACTGGCGCGCCGCCATCCGGACGTGTTCGTGCAGAGCCATGTCGCAGAAAACGTCGATGAAGTGAAATGGGTCGCGGAGCTGTTCCCCGGCCACCGCAGCTATCTCGACATCTACGATCGCTACGGGCTGCTGCGTCCGCGCGCGGTGTACGGCCACTGCATCCACCTCGACGACGAGGACCGCCGCCGGATGGCCCAGACGCGCACCGTCGTCGCGCACTGCCCGACGTCGAACTTCTTTCTCGGCAGCGGACTGTTCGACTTCGACAAGGCCGGCGAATACGGCGTGCCGGTCACGCTCGCGACCGACGTCGGCGGCGGTACGTCGTTCTCGATGCTGCAGACCATGAACGAGGCGCACAAGGTCGCGCGGCTGTCGGGCCACCACCTGAGCGCGACGCGGATGTTCTGGCTCGCGACGGCCGGCGCCGCGCACGCGCTCGATCTCGCCGACACGGTCGGCACGCTCGCGCCGCGCACCGAAGCCGACTTCATCGTGCTCGACCCGCAGGCCACGCCGCTGCTCGCGCGCCGCACGAAGCGCGCGGATTCGCTCGAGGAACTGCTGTTCGCGTTCGCGCTGCTCGGCGACGATCGCGCCGTGTACCGCACGTACGCGGCCGGCCGGCTCGTGCACGAGCGCGGTGCCGCACGCCGCGCCGCCGCTTGACGCGCGCGCGTTTGCCCGCTTCCTCCCCCGCTCCGGCGTGCGTCACGGCGCATCCCGGAGCCGCCGGATTCGCTCCGCCCGCCGCACGCGCCGTGCTAGAATCCGGCCCTCATTGGGGAGTAGCCGCTCCGCTCGATGTCCCGCGCTTCCGGCGCGCATCGTGACGGAGGCGTCCGTCAACAGACTTGGCCATTCATTCGGCCATGGCGGACGCAGCCACCGAGGCCTGGCGAGACCGATGGTTCACTGCGCGCCGCATCAGGGCCCGGCGCGCGGTGGATCGTCGCTCGCACGCACAACATCGGCCCGTGGAACCCCATACGTGTCTCAAGCCTTCCTGATCTCCACCGGCGCCGTCGCCCTCGCTGAAATCGGCGACAAGACCCAACTGCTGTCCCTCGTGCTGGCCGCGCGTTATCGCAAGCCGGTGCCGATCATTCTCGGCGTGCTCGTCGCGACGCTCGTGAACCATGGCTTTGCCGGTGCGTTCGGCGAGTGGCTCGGCATACTCGTCACGCCGTCGATCATGCGCTGGGCGCTCGCGTTCTCGTTCATCGCGATGGGGTTGTGGATCCTGGTGCCGGACAAGCTCGATGCCGACGAAGCCAATGCGACCCGCTCGCGGCTCGGCGTGTTCGGCGCGACGCTCGTCGCGTTCTTCCTCGCGGAAATGGGTGACAAGACGCAGATCGCGACGGTCGCGCTCGCCGCGCGCTTCCAGGATTACATCGGCGTGGTGGCCGGCACGACCTTCGGGATGATGCTGGCGAACGTGCCCGCGATCCTGCTGGGCGACCGTTTCGCGCACCGGCTGCCGACGAAGCTGGTGCACGGCATCGCGGCCGTGCTGTTCGTCGTGCTGGGCGTGCTGGCGTTGCTGGGCGTCGGGTTCTGACGCATACGACGCACACCACGCACGCAGGTAGGCGGCGCGACCGGGCGGCCGCGCCGGTGTCGAGATTGCGCGTTACTTCGCGACCGCCGCACCCGAGGCCGGCACGGCCGGCACCGCACGCTCGTTGGCGGCTGGCGCCGCGGGCCCGCCGCGCTTGTCGACCGGCAGCCGCACCGTGCGGATCGCGCCGTTCGCCAACGGGAAATCGGCGAGCGCGCTGCGCGCGAGGAACGGCA
This sequence comes from Burkholderia ambifaria AMMD, assembly GCF_000203915.1. Classification (NCBI taxonomy): domain Bacteria; kingdom Pseudomonadati; phylum Pseudomonadota; class Betaproteobacteria; order Burkholderiales; family Burkholderiaceae; genus Burkholderia; species Burkholderia ambifaria. Next base: position 966,967 of record NC_008390.1, on the reverse strand, counting down.
TCGCATACAGCAGCGCACCGTTGTCGCCGGTGGTGCGCGCGGTCACGTTGTAGACCTCCTTGCCGGTCGCGCGCTCGGTGATCCGGATGCCGAGCGTGTAGTCGAACACCTGATAGGTCTGCGCGACATAACCGGCCGGCATCGGCCCCCAGGGCCCCCACGGGCCCCACGGCCCGCCCCGCCAGTACGGCCCCGGCCCCATGAACCACGGGTCGTAGTAGACCGGCTGCGGCACCGTCACCAGATCGCTGCCGACCCCGTAGGTCAGCCCGACCAGATAGCGCGCCTGCGCGGCCGGCACCGGCCGGAATGCGTACGCGGACAACTCGTTCGCGACGATCGGCTCGTAGGTCGACTGCTCGATGCTGTGCTTCTGCGCATCGGTGCGCGTGAAGGCGTAAGTGCGTGTCGCGTCGCTGCCGCTCCAGTCGGAGAAGGCCGTGACCTGCGTCGTCACGTAGCTGGTGCAGCCCGTCAGCAGCGCCACGCACAGCACCGCCGCCCACCCCGCACCGCGTTGAATCCATTCGCGTTTCATGTCGATCCTCGTCGATCCGTCATCCGTCCGTCGCACCGCGCGAACCGCACGGGATGCCGATAATACGCGGACTCCCCGAACCGGTAAAAAGTTCGCTGCGGCGCGCGGCCGCAAGCCTTTGTACAATGGCCCGATTCGCCCGGTCCGCGCTGCGGGTCCGATCCCCACCCCTCCGATCTCGACGACCATGTCCGACAACGCCTCCTCCACCGTGATCCGCCGCGCCGACTACACGCCGCCGGCCTTCCTCATCGATTCCGTCGCACTCGAGTTCGATCTCGCGCCGGCCCGCACGATCGTCAGGAATACGATGCGCGTGCGCCGCAATCCGGACGCGGCGCCCACCCCGCATCTGGAGCTGATGGGCGAAGCGCTCGAATTCCTCGGCGCGCGGCTCGGCGGCGCGCCGTACGGTGCGGTGCGTGCGCACGACCACGGGCTGACCGTCGAAAACGTGCCCGACGCGTTCGAGCTCACGCTCGAGAGCGCGTGCGCGCCGGACCAGAACACGACGCTGTCCGGCCTGTACGTATCGAGCGGCAACTTCTTCACGCAGTGCGAGGCCGAAGGCTTTCGCCGCATCACCTACTTCCTCGACCGCCCCGACGTGATGGCGTCGTACACCGTCACGCTGCGCGCCGACAAGGCCGCCTATCCGGTGCTGCTGTCGAACGGCAACCTGGTCGATTCGGGCGAGCTGCCCGACGGCCGCCACTTCGCGAAATGGGAAGATCCGTTCCGCAAGCCGAGCTACCTGTTCGCGCTCGTCGCGGGCAAGCTCGTCGCGATCGAGGAGAAGATCACGTCCGGCTCCGGCAAGGAAAAGCTGCTGCAGGTGTGGGTCGAACCGGCCGATCTCGACAAGACCCGTCACGCGATGGATTCGCTGATCCATTCGATCCGCTGGGACGAGAAGCGCTTCGGTCTCGAGCTCGATCTCGACCGCTTCATGATCGTCGCGGTCGGCGACTTCAACATGGGCGCGATGGAGAACAAGGGGCTCAACATCTTCAACACGAAGTACGTGCTGGCGAACCCCGAGACCGCGACCGACACCGACTTCGCGAACATCGAGTCGGTGGTCGGCCACGAGTACTTCCACAACTGGACCGGCAACCGCGTGACCTGCCGCGACTGGTTCCAGCTGAGCCTGAAGGAAGGCCTGACGGTGTTCCGCGATCAGGAATTCTCGGCCGACATGGCAGCGGGCGACGACGTCGCATCGGCGGCCCGCGCGGTCAAGCGCATCGAGGACGTGCGCGTGCTGCGCCAGTTGCAGTTCGCCGAGGACGCGGGCCCGATGGCGCATCCGGTGCGTCCGGAAAGCTACGTCGAGATCAACAACTTCTACACGATGACCGTCTACGAGAAAGGCTCGGAAGTCGTGCGGATGTACCAGACGCTGTTCGGCCGCGACGGGTTCCGCAAGGGGATGGACCTGTACTTCCAGCGCCACGACGGTCACGCGGTGACGTGCGACGATTTCCGTCACGCGATGGCCGACGCGAACGGGCGCGATCTCGCGCAGTTCGAGCGCTGGTACAGCCAGGCCGGCACGCCGCGCGTGTCGGTGCGTACCGCGTACGACGCGGCCGCACGCCGCTACACGGTCACGCTTTCGCAGGGCTACGGCGACGCGTCGCCGGCGGCGCGCGACACGCAACAGGGGCCGCTGCTGATCCCGTTCGCGATCGGCCTGATCGGCCGCGACGGCCGCGACCTGCCGCTGCGCGTCGACGGCGAAGCCGCCGCGTCGGGCACGACGCGCGTGCTCGAGTTCACCGACACCGAACAGACCTTCACGTTCGTCGACGTGCCGGAACAGCCGCTGCCGTCGCTGCTGCGCAATTTCTCCGCGCCGGTGATCGTCGAGTACGACTACAGCGACGACGATCTCGCGTTCCTGCTCGCGCACGACAGCGACCCGTTCAACCGCTGGGAAGCCGGCCAGCGCCTCGCGACGCGCGCGCTGCTGACGCTCGCCGCGCGCGCCGCCGCGAACCAGCCGCTCACGCTCGGCGAGAACTTCGTCGCCGCGTTCCGCCGCGTGCTGACCGATGAAAACCTGTCGCCCGCGTTCCGCGAACTCGCACTGACGCTGCCGTCGGAAACCTATCTCGCCGACCAGATGGCGGAATCCGATCCGGCCGCCGTGCATCGCGCCCGCCAGTTCGTGCGCCGCCAGCTCGCGACCGCGCTGCGCGCCGAGTGGCTCGCCGCGTACGAGCAGCACCAGACGCCCGGCGCGTACGAGCCGACGCCCGAAGCGTCCGGCCGCCGGGCGCTGAAGAACCTCGCGCTCGCGTATCTCGCCGAACTCGAGGATCCGGCCGACGCCGTGCGCATCGCGACCGCGCAGTACGACGCCGCGAACAACATGACCGATCGCGCGGCCGCGCTCGGCGCGCTGCTGTCCGCCGCGGCCTCGGGCGCGAACGACGCGGCCACGCATGCGCTCGACGACTTCTACCGTCGCTTCGAGAAGGAAGCGCTCGTGATCGACAAGTGGTTCGCGATGCAGGCCGCGCAACGCGGCACGTCCGCCCAGCCGACGCTCGCGAAAGTCCGCAAGCTGATGGCCCACCCCGCGTTCAACCTGAAGAATCCGAACCGCGCACGCTCGCTGATCTTCAGCTTCTGCGCGGCGAACCCGGCGCAATTCCACGCGGCGGACGGTTCGGGCTACGCGTTCTGGGCCGAACAGGTGCTCGCGCTGGACGCGATCAATCCGCAAGTCGCCGCGCGCCTCGCCCGCTCGCTCGAACTGTGGCGCCGCTTCACGCCGGCGCTGCGCGACCGGATGCGCGAAGCGCTCGAGCAGGTCGCGGCCGGCGCCAAATCGCGCGACGTGCGCGAGATCGTCGAGAAGGCGCTCGCGTAACGGCACGTACGCGATTCGCGTCGCGCTCCCGCGCGCAGAAGCCGGCGCCGCTCCGTTGCGGCGCCGGCTTTTTTATCGGCTGAAGGTTCGCGGGGTCGGAGCCGGAGAGCACGTTCGACCGGCCGGCAGTGGCGCCGCCGCAGGGCCGATCCGCCGCGCCGCACACGCGGGAACCCGCCCGAATCGCCCATCCGGCCATGTAACCGGACGAAAAAAGCCGGCGGCGCGGGAGGCGCGGCGGGTAAAATTGCGGGCATTCAAGGATTCTTTGGCCTTTCGGAGTCAGTCATGTCCATTGCCCGCCGCACCACGCTGTCGAAGTTCCTGATCGAACAGCAACGCGAGACCAACAACCTCCCCGCCGACCTGCGTCTGCTGATCGAAGTCGTCGCACGCGCGTGCAAGGCGATCAGCTACAACGTGTCGAAGGGCGCGCTCGGCGAAGCGCTCGGCACCGCCGGCAGCGAGAACGTGCAGGGCGAAGTGCAGAAGAAGCTCGACATCCTGTCGAACGAGATCCTGCTCGACGCGAACGAATGGGGCGGCAACCTCGCCGCGATGGCGTCGGAGGAGATGGAAACGTTCTTCCCGATCCCCGCGAACTACCCGCGCGGCGAATACCTGCTCGTGTTCGATCCGCTCGACGGCTCGTCGAACATCGACGTGAACGTGTCGATCGGCACGATCTTCTCGGTGCTGCGCTGCCCGGACGGCAAGCAGGCCACCGAGGAATCGTTCCTGCAGCCGGGCACGGAGCAGGTCGCGGCCGGCTACGCGGTGTACGGCCCGCAAACGGTGTTCGTGCTGACGACCGGCAACGGCGTGAACTGCTTCACGCTCGACCGCGAAGTCGGTTCGTGGGTGCTCACGCAAAGCAACATGCAGATCCCGGCCGATACGCGCGAATACGCGATCAACGCGTCGAACGCGCGCCACTGGTACGAACCGGTCCAGCGCTATGTCGACGAACTGAACGCCGGCAAGGACGGCCCGCGCGGCGACAACTTCAACATGCGCTGGATCGCATCGATGGTGGCCGACGTGCACCGGATCCTGAACCGCGGCGGCATCTTCATGTACCCGGCCGACAAGCGCACGCCCGATCGCCCGGGCAAGCTGCGCCTGATGTATGAAGCGAACCCGATGTCGTTCATCGTCGAACAGGCGGGCGGCGCCGCGACGACGGGCACGCAGCGCATCATGGAAGTGCAGCCGACCGGCCTGCACCAGCGCGTGCCGGTCTTCCTCGGTTCGAAGAACGAAGTCGAGCGCGTAACCGGCTATCACGCCGAAGGCGAAGGCAAATAAATTTGCATCGCAGCTCTGGACGAAGGGGCGAGACGTCAGTACAATCGCGCCTTCGCGATGTGGCCCTGACAGGCTGCGTCGCAGTGAAGTGAAAGCGGGAAGTCCGCCGGATCGATGGTTTCGCGAAGCAGCGGCAGCAAGCTGAAAAAAATTCGCAAAACCTATTGCCAAGATCTCGGATTTGACCATATAATTTCATTTCTCTGCTGCCGGTGTAGCTCAGTTGGTAGAGCAGCGCATTCGTAATGCGAAGGTCGTAGGTTCGACTCCTATCTCCGGCACCAAGACATAAAGGCCTGACAAGCATCGCTTGTCAGGCCTTTTCTCTTTTTCAGCCGCGTTTTTTCGGGCCGCGTTTCCGATACACGAAATCGTGCGCCCGCCCCGTCTTTCCGCTTGCGGGCATCCCCCGACTCCCACCCCGCGCACCGCCGATTACAATCGCCGGATCACCCCGCCCTCCCCCTGCATCATGCGCACCTGGCGTCTCGAGCGACCGAACCTCAGCGGGCAACTGGACGTGTCCCGCGCGACCGGTCTCGTCGCCGCGATCGGCGGCAGCGAGCCGAACGCGTTCGCCGCGGAAATCCTGAAGCTGTTCGACGATGCGCTGTCCGTCACGCAGTGCACGATCTTCGCGTACGAGTTCGGCAACCGGCCGCGCACCGTGTCGGTCGCCGATCATCGCGGCCGCCGCTACCTGCGCGATGTCGCCGACACCTACGCGCGACATTTCTATGCGCTCGACGGCAACCAGACGATCGTCTCGGCCGCCGGTCGCGGCCCGCACCGCCGCGACGTGCTGCTGCATCAGCAGGCCGGCGACGAGATCGGTCACGACGCGTATCGCGCGGCCTGCTACCGCGGCCCCGACGTATCCGATCGCCTCGCGCTGCTGATGCAGCCGAACGACTCGACCTGGTTGTCGATCAACCTGTATCGCGCGCATCGCAGCGGCGCATTCCAGCCGCGCGAGATCGCGGCCATCGAAACGCTCGCACCGCTGATCGCGCAGGCGGCGCAACATCATTACGCGCTCGCGGGCTCGACGCAGATCGGCATCCCGCAACTGATGCTCGCGCGGCTGCGCGGCGCCTGTCCGGCGTTGTCCAAGCGCGAACTCGACGTGCTGCGCGGTGTGCTCGAAGGCCTGAGCGCGCGGGAAATCGGCGACACGATCGGCGTGAAGGCGTCGAGCGTCGTCACCTACCAGAAGCGCGCGTACCGGCGTCTCGGCATCTCGAGCCAGCGCCAGCTGTTTGCGCTGTGCCTGCAACCGTGAACGGCGCGCGCCGATCCTGAACGCGTCGGGGTAAATCCCGACCCACCGCCAGCCGTTCGCCGTACCCGGAATGGGGACAACGGTGGCCGGCGCGGCTTCCATACTGCATCGACCCGCCGCACGCGTCTCGTCATCGCGCGTGGGTGGCCGATCACTGCAACCTGGAAGCCAACGATGGGCATCGAACTCAAGCCATATCCGTTCGTCGCCGCGCGTCATCCGGCGCACCTGCCGACCTGCCGCGACGGTGTCGATACGCAGCGGCACCGCGTCGCGATCGTCGGCGGCGGGCCGGTGGGCCTCGCCGTCGCACTCGGCCTCGCCAATCACGGCATCCGCAGCGTGCTGCTCGAAGCCGACGACTCGGTCTGTCACGGCAGCCGCGCGATCTGCATCTCGCGACGCAGCCTCGAGATCATCGAGCGGCTCGGCGCGCTCGACGACTTCCTGCGCGTCGGACTGCCGTGGAGCGGCGGGCGCAGTTTCCATCGTCGCGACGAAGTGCTGCATTTCACGATGCCGCAGGACGAGAACCAGAAGCTGCCGCCGATGGTGAACCTCGCGCAGTATCACATCGAACAGTTTCTGCTCGATGCCGCGCTGCGCCGCCCCGAGCTCATCGAGATCCGCTGGCAGGCGAAGGTCGCGGGCGTCACACGGCACCCGGACGGCGTGCGTGTCGACATCGACACGCCGCTCGGCGGCTACGCGCTCGATGCCGACTGGATCGTCGCGAGCGACGGCGGGCGCAGCACGATGCGCGATGCGCTCGGCCTGTCGCTTCAGGGCACAAGCTACGAAGGCCGCTACGTGATCGTCGACATCGCGCTCGACAGCGACCGGCCGACCGAACGGCTCGCGTATTTCGACCCGCCGTCGAACCCCGGCTCGACGGTGCTCGTCCACAAGCAGCCCGACAACGTGTGGCGCATCGACTACCAGCTGCGCGACGATGAGGATCCCGAATCGGCCGTGAAGCCCGAGAACGTGATCCCGCGCGTGCAGAACCTGCTGGACATGATGGGTGAACGCGGCGCGTGGTCGCCGATCTGGATCACGATCTACAAGGCGAACGCGCTGACGCTCGAACGCTACCGGCACGGCCGCGTGCTGTTCTGCGGCGACGCCGCCCACCTCGTGCCGATCTTCGGCGTGCGCGGCGCGAATTCGGGCATCGACGACGCCGACAATGTCGCGTGGAAACTGGCGTACGTGATTCGCGGTCTCGCGTCGGACGCACTGCTCGACAGCTATTCGGACGAGCGGGTGTTCGCGACGCACGAGAACCTGCGCTACGGCACCAAGAGCACCGAGTTCATGGCGCCGCCGTCGTTCGCATTCGACCTGATGCGCAAGGCCGTGCTGACACTGGCTGTGCGGCATCCGGCGTTGCGTTCGCTGATCAATCCGCGCCAGACGACGGCCATCGCCTACACGGCGTCGCCGCTCAACGCGGACGAGCGTGATGCGTTTGCGGCCGGGCCGGCGCCCGGCACGGTGCTCGCGGAATGTCCGCTGATGCTGCCGGCGTCCCGCGACATCGGCAATGCCGGTGGCGCACGCCGCGGCCATCTGACCGATCTCGTCGGCCCATGCTTCACGGCGTTGCGCTTCACGCGCGACGGTGCTCTCGATCCGTCGTTCACCGAACTCGAGCGGCGCCTGCACGACGCCCAAATACCGTTCGCGCTGATGACGCTCGCGCGGCACGCGGCACCGCAACATCCGGGATGCGGCGGCTACGATGCGGACGACCGGTTGTTCGAGCTGTACGGTGCGCGCGACGGCACCGTCTACCTCGTGCGTCCGGACGGACACGTGCTCGGCCGCTGGCACGACGCACGCCCCGCCGACCTGAGCGCAGCACTCGAGCGTGCGCTTCATCCGCGCACGTCGGCCGATCTTCAGGAGAACGCATGATGACCGACACCGAACGCGACATCCTCTACACCGACCTGTGCCGCGCGATGACTCGCATCGGCGAAACCGAGGCCCCGCTCTTCCTCGCCCGCTTCGCGCTGCTGGCAATCGAGACGATCGGCGATACGGCGACCGTCACCCGCCTGATTGCAGATGCCGGCGACGGCCTGCCCGATACGGGCGTACCGGCGCCATTGCACACGCCATGACGCAAGACACGCCGCCGGGCAGACATCGCCACTCCTTACGAATTCATTTCGCCGCGCATCGTTTGCGCACCCGTCGCGCCGTAGGCAGACGAATCCCCTGGAAAAACCCGTTAAGGGTGCATAACATTACTTAACGATTCCGACCCGTCTATCGCGTTACATTGCGTGGGCGGCGCGGCGGGTCGCATGCCGCCTTCCTGCAGCTTGCGGCGAAACAGCCGACGTCCGGTCATTTCGACTCAATACAAGGAGAGGATCACCATGACTCATGGCTTGATTATGTGGCTCATCATCGGCGCGATCGCCGGCTGGCTGGCAGGCCTGCTCGTCAAGGGCGGCGGGTTCGGCCTGATCGTCGACATCATCGTCGGTATCGTCGGCGCGGTGATCGGCGGCTGGCTGGCCACGATGCTCGGTATCGGCATCGGCAGCGGATTCATCGGCTCGGTGATCGTCGCTGTCATCGGCGCCGTGATCCTGCTGTTCGTGATCCGGCTATTCAGGCGCGCGGCCTGACGATCTTCTCGCGCGCCTTGGGGGGCGCGCGTTCGTTTTCGCATCGAAGCGGCGCGCGACATCCCGCGCGCCGCCTGCCGTTTCAGCGGCGCTTGCCGCGCTGCGACCAGCCGTCGAGCACGTCGGTCGTCAGCAATCCGCTGCGCGCTTCGCGTGCGCCATCGCGACCGATCCACACGGTACGCGGCATTTCTCCCCGCCATCCCGCATCGAGCGCCGCCCGCAGACGCTCGGGCATCGGCTCCGCGTTCGCATACTGCGCGACCTGCGGCGGCAGGTTCATTTGCGCGAGCGCCTGGGCGATCGCGGCGCCGTTGTCGTCATAAGCGTCCATCGCGACCATCGCGAGCTGCACGTCCGGATGCCGGCGCTGCCACGCGACGAGATGCGCGGCGTTCTCGCGGCAGTATCCGCAATCGAGCGACCAGATCTCGACCGCGAGCGGCCGTTCGTGCGCCGTCGCATACAACTTCGCGACCTCGGCCGCGCGCAGCGGCTGAAGCTCGCCGGCCCACGCCGGCAGGCTCGCGAGCACGGCGCCGATCAATACCATCAGCCGTTTCATTGCGCGCCCTCCACGGGAATCAGCCGGTAGCCGTCGTTACGCGTACGCCACGACAGGTAGATGCGCCCCGTGTCGTCGAGCAGTTGCGGATTGTCGCTCGCGCCCGACGTCGACGCGATCACGCGCGGCGCCGACCAGTGCTCGCCGCGATCGTCGGAGCGACGCAGCTTGATCTGCATCGTGTCGCCGTCGAACGCCTTCCATGCGAGCCAGACGACGTCGCCGTGCGCGACGAGCGCCGCATGCGATGCCTGCTCGGCCGGCACCGCCGGATTCGCGCCGAATGCCCACGGCGTGCCGCGCGGCTGGCCGTCGGCGCCGATGCGCGAGTAGAACACGTCGGCGCGGCCCTCGACGACGCCGAACCACGCGATATGACGCGTCCCATCGGGCGTGATCGCAAGTGCCGGCCCGTGCTCCGGGCAGGCCGCGACATGCCAGTTCGAGAACGTCGCGCGCACCGGCACGACGGGCTCCGACGCCGACACGGGCAGCACCGCGAGCGCATGATCGCGGATCTGTCCGGGGAATACGTTGCGCCACACGCCTTCGATGTGTCCGGCCGGATCGATCGCCATCGCGATGCGGCAGCATTCGCACGTATGGTCGGTCACCTTGCGCTCGGGCTCGAACGACGCGCCGCCGTCGCGCGACACCGCGTAGTACACGGCCGCGCCTTCGTACGCCTGCCCCGCCGCCTTCGCCGCGACGAGATCGCGCTTGTCGATCCACGCGATCGCGATGTTGCCGGCCGGATCGACGGCCATCATGTCGAAGCGGTGCGTGATCGCCTGCCGGTCGCGATGCACGGTGACGGGCACGCTCCAGGTCGCCCCGCCGTCGAGCGAGCGCGAGAAGCGCACCATGCCGGTGTACGGCGCATCGAGCGGCATCGACCACGACACGTACACCGCGCGGCCGTCGGGGCTCGTTGCGATCTTCGGTCGATTCTCCGCGCTCGTGTAGATCGGCTCGGGCATCGCGTTGACGGTCACGGGCGTGGACAGCGTGCGGCCCGCGTCGTCCGAATGCGCGACGACGACGTGCGCGCCTTCGACCCATGCGACCCACAGGCGGTGCCGCGCGTCGAACGCGGCGCCGGTCGCGAGCGGCTGCTTCTGTTGCGCCGGCGCGGCCTGCATGCTCATGTGCGCGGCATGCGGATCGGCAGCTTTCGGGGCGTCGTGCGCGCCGGCGGGCGACAGCGCCGCAAGCCACAGCGCGCAGCCTACCGCGAACGATTTCACAGTGACCATTTCAGTTCTCCAAAGAAAGTGCGACCCGGATACGGGTGGAACACGTAGTAGCGGCGGTCCGTCAGGTTGTCGATGCCGACCGATGCGGTCCAGTGACGGTCGAACCGGTAGCGCGCCTTCAGGTCGACGACCGTGAAACTGCTCGTGCCGCCGTACACGTCCGGATTCACGTCGCTGTTGTCCAGCGTGTTGAACTGGCGACCGGAGTACCGGACGCCGACGCTCGCGAGCCAGTGCTCGTCGAAGCGGTACGACGCGAGCAGGTTCGCGCGCATGCGCGGGATGCGCGGAAAGCGCGAGCCGACGTACGCGGGATTCGCGGTGTCGGCCAAGATCTGCGCATTGCTGGCCGACACATTCGCGTCGATGTCGAGCCCGCGCAGCCCGACGTTGCGGCCGCTGAATCCGAGTTCGACGCCGCGCACGCGCACGCGATCGACGTTCGAGATGTTGGTGACGGTCGACGCGCCCGACACCGTCGTCTGGCTGTAGATCGAATCGCGCAGGTCGCTCTGGAACACGCTCGCGCGCACGACGCCGACGCCCACGTCGCGCTCGGCCGTGAAGTCCCAGTCGATCGCCTTTTCCGGCCGCAGGCCCGGGTTGTTGTTGACGATCGCGTTGTTCGAGATCGTGCCCTGGAACAGCTCGCCGACCGTCGGGAAGCGCGTGCCCGTCGCGAACGACACCCGGAAGCGCCACACGTCCGTCGCGTCCCACTGCAGCGCGACTTTCGGCGACAGCGCATTCGCGCCGCGGTCCGCGTAACCGACCGTGCCGCCCGCGTTGCCGAGCGCGCCGCCGTATGCATCCCAGCGCTCGTAGCGCAGGCCGAGGGTCGCGAGCCAACCGGGCGCGAAACGCCACGCGTCCTGCGCGAACAGCGCCTGCGTGCGCGTATCGCCCTGGTAGACGCTCGCGAGCGAGGTGGTCGGCCCGGCCAGCCAGTCGGCCGTGTTGTACGTGACGTTGCGCAGGAAATAGTTGTCGTAGTGATAGCCGAACGTGAACGTGTGGCCCTTCACTTCCGGCGCCTCGGCCTTCAGGTCGAGCGTGCGCCAGCCCGTGCCGTCGCCCTGGAACAGCGTGCCCGCCCCGCCCTGCGCGGTCGATGCCGCGCGCAGCACGTCGCGCGACACGTCGTAGGCGGACACCACGCCCGACAGCCGCCAGCCCGAATCGAGCCGGCCGTTCAGGCCGAGCGCGTACAGCCAGTTCTCCTGGTCGCCGCGCTGCGGCGCGAACGCGCTCGGCGCGACGGTCATGTTCCGGCCGCCGATCGATACGTTGCCGCCGTAGACGGGATTGCCGGCCGCGTCGCGCAGGAAGGTTTCGCCGTGCTGCCGGTAATGGTTCTCCCAGTGCCCGAGCGTGAGCGTCGCGTCGACGTGGTCCGTAAACGCATAGCCCATGCGGACCGTCTCGTTGAGCTGCTCGGTCCGCTCGATGTTCTGCGCGCCGACGATCGTGCGCGGCTTGCCGTTGGGTCCGATGTCGGTGGCCGCGCCTGTGACGGGCACCGCGGCGCCGAGCTTCGGGTTGTACGCGGAATTGGGGCTTGCATACTGCATCGGCTGACCGTCGTTCTCCAGCCGGTCGAGCGACAGCGAGAACCAGAATTTGCCGATCCGGTTCGCGATCCGCGCGGTCTGGTGGTTGCCGCCGAAGCTGTCCGCCAGCCCGTAGCCGTCGTGATAGCGCTGCGTGAAGAACTGCGTCGACAGCGACGCCTCGAGTTTGTCGGGCCGCCGCGTGGTCAGCAGCACGGTCGAGCCGATCGCGTTGCCGGGGTACAGCGCGGAAAAGGGGCCATACAGCACGTCGACGCGCTCGACATCGTCGGGCGCGATCAGCGACCAGCGCGGCGGGTACGCATAGCTCGAGCCGAGCAGGTTCGACAGCAGCAGGCCATCGGCATACACGAGCCCGCGCGCACTCTGCAGTTCGTTGAAGTCGCGGCCGGCGAACACGCTGTTGCGGTCGCCGATGTAGCGCTTGCGAACCATCAGGTTCGGCGCGTACTTCAGCGCGTCCTCGGTCGTGACGTTGGTGTGCGCATCGATCTGCTCGCGCGTGATCGACTCGACGACGGCCGGCGTATCCGGATCGACGGGTTGCCGCCGGGCGGTGACGCTGACCTCGGTCAGCGTGTCGCCCGGCGGCGCGGGCACGACCGCGGCAACCGGTGCGGCACGGCCGGCCGGGTTGCCCGCGCCGCCGGGCACCGGCTCGGCGGATGCGCGATCGATCGCAGCCGCCTGTGCGGCAGGCCACGCAAAAGCGGCCGCGCACGCGAGCGCGAGCCGACCGCGCGACGGCCGCGCGGCGAAGGTGAACGACATGGATGAATTCCTGAAAACGTGACCGGGAGCCGCCGGACGCGCGCCGACGCGCCGCGCGCCTACGGCGCGGCGCGCGGACCGGGCCGCGGGCGGCACGCGCGCCACCGGGGCGCGCGAACGATGTCAATCAGATCGGGACGTTTTCAGGCGGACCGCGCGGCTGCGCGAGGCGGATGCCCTTGCGGGGAAAATCGGGAACGGCCGGGGCGGCCGCCCGGTACGCGAACGCGCGTACGAAACCCGGCAACGCGGGCAGGCTCGCGCCGAGCGCGACGTTCGCCGCGAAGCCGGGACAGTACACGCAGTGCGGCACGCCGGCATGGTCGAACGACGCTGCGCCGAGATCGTCGCCGGACTGCGCGAGGATGACCTGGCGAGCGCCTGCCGCGCTGCACAGCTCGAGCGTGAGTTCGCCGGAACCGCTCGACGCGACGCGCGCGTAGCCGATAACGGGCGACAGTACGTTCAGTACTAGCGCCAGCCATACGAGGCCGATCCATCGCGTCGTCCGTTTCATCGCGGTCCAGGAAAAAGTGCGCGCAAGTATAGCAAGCACCCGCCGGTTGCCGATTGAGCCGGATGCAATAGTCGGCATCGCACGGCGCGCCGCAGCGCATGTGCCGTTAATACAACAGAGACAAAATCTAACGATTCGCCGCTGGCACAAATCCAAGCGCGAGGTTGATAATTATTGGACCTGCTGGAGAAACGACCATGGACGAAAGACCAACTCGCACGCCCCCGCCCGAGCAAGTGATGAGCCCGGATCCGGAACCCGTCGGCGTGGAATTCCTCGCCGAATTGCCCGATCACGTCCGGGCATTCTTCGACGAGCAGCACAAGCTGTACTCGCCGAAGTGAACCTGCGTCCGGTTCTGTAACCGCCGCGTGTCGATCGAGACCATGCGGTTCATCGCTGCGTTTTCGGCGCAGATCGCTTCGCACCCGGGCTGCAACGGCCTGACGGTGCCGGGTCAGCGCTTCCGCTGATTCTTCTGTCGCGTCGTTTCGCCGCGCGACTGTCTTCGTCTATCCTTCTGGTTTTCCACCTCCGGCCCGCCCGGCTCTCCGGATCGTTCCGATGAAACAAGCCATTCGTGCCAGCGTCGCTGTCGCCGCGCTCGGCGTCGCCCTTCTTTCGTCACCGCCCGTCGCGTTCGCCGACGGCGACGACACCGCGCTCACCAACCTCGTCGCGCTCGCGTCGCAGCGGATCGCGCTTGCCGAACCCGTCGCACGCTGGAAATGGGCGAACCACAAGGCGATCGAGGACCAGCCGCGCGAAGCCGCACTGCTCGCATCGGTGGAGAAGCGCGCCGCACAGTCGGGCGTGGATCCGGCGTTCGCCCGGACGTTCTTCGAGGATCAGATCGCCGCGAGCAAGGACGTGCAGAACGCGCTCTTTGCCACCTGGCGCGCGACGCGGCCGCCCGAAGGCACGCCGCCCGACCTCGCGACCAGCACGCGGCCGGCGCTCGACCAGCTCACGCAAAAGATGCTGGCCGGCCTCGGACGAATCGCGCCGCTGCGCGACGCGCCCGATTGCCAGGCGCGGCTTGCCCGCAGCATCGCGAACTGGAAGACGCTCACCCGCTACGACGCGAGCCGCTCGCAGGCGCTCGACACCGCGCTGTCGCACGTGTGCTCGGCCGGCGGCGCCAGCGCGATCGGCTGACGACGCGCGGCCACCGCGCGCGGCGGCACGCGGCGCTCAGTCGGCTGGCGTGAGCGCCGCGAGCGGAATCAGTTGCAGGCCGCGCGCGAGATGAGTCTGCAGCAGGCGATGGGTATGGGGTTCGTACGCACCGTCCAGGCCGTCGGCCGCGAGCCGCATGGCCGCGTCGAGTGATTCGGCCGCCCCGAGATAGCGCCACCCGTCGATCACGTGAAACAGGCGGCGCTCGTCGCCGGCTTCGAATGCGACCGCGCCGTCGAACGGCCAGCCCGCGTTGCCCGCACGGGCTTTGTCGGCCGCGGGACGCCGGTTGTGCGACGGACGCAGGCGGGCGATCCACTGCGCTTCGGCGAGCATCGCGCCCAGCTCGTTGCCGGTTTCCCGCCATTCGACCCGCCGCACCTGCTGCGCGAGCCGCATCTCCTTCGACGAGCGCCGCTCGCCGGTCAGCAACGCGCGCAAGCGCTGCCGCACCCGCACACTGCGCCCGACGTAAAGGGCTTCGTCGCCCTCCCCGAATAGCGCGTACACGCCGCATCCGGCGGGCGCGGTATCAAGCCACGCTTCGGTCATGCCGCCCGCGAGACGGAAATGGCGCGTCGTACGCGCAATCTGGTCGCGCAGACGCTCGAGCGGCACGATCTCGTGCAACTGCCGCCAGAACTGCCAAAGGAGATCGGCATCCGCGAGCGCCCGGTGGCGGGCCGCGGGGACGAGGCCATGCCGCTCGATCAAAGCGTCGAGTCCGTGGCGCGCCTCGCGCGGAAACAGCGCGCGCGACAGCCGCACCGTACACAGCACGTCCGGATTGAACGCGATGCCGGCACGTTCGAATTCGGCGCGGAGGAAGCCGCGGTCGAAGCTCGCGTTGTGCGCGACGAACAGCTTGCCGTCGAGCCGCTCGAACAGCGTGGGCGCGAGCGACGCGAACGACGGCGCGTCGCGCACCATGTCGTCCGAAATGCCGGTCAGTTGCTGGATGAACGGCGGAATCGACTGTCCCGGGTTGACCAGCGTCGTCCACGTCGACACACCGAGCGGGCCGATTTCGACCACGCCGATTTCGGTGATGCGGTGCTCGGCGGACGAGCCGCCGGTGGTTTCAAGGTCGACGAAGACGAGCGGCTGCTCGCAGGCGGGATCGGACGGACAGGAATCGGACATGAAAAATGCAGGGAAACGGTGCTTTCGTGAGTATGCACCGGCATGCACGTTCAGGACCAGTCCGAACCGGAAACGATTCGCCGGCGGCCGGTTTTCATGCCCCAAAAAAACAAAAAGCCCCCGCGATGCGGGGGCCGGACGTGATCGGCAGTGCGTGGCGCGTCAGACCGCCTGGATATTCGCTGCCTGCTTGCCTTTCGGCCCGAGTTTCACCTCAAAGGAAACGCGCTGGTTTTCCTTCAGCGTTTTGAAGCCGTCCATCCGGATTTCGGAAAAGTGCGCAAACAAATCTTCGCCGCCATTGTCTGACGTAATAAAGCCGAAACCTTTAGCATCGTTAAACCATTTTACGATACCGGTATCCATACTTTCTTCCCCACTCGTTTAGATCAAAAAAGCTACTGATATAGCCGCCTCCCGAAATCCCGCAACGGCGCGCCGATACCCACCCCCAGCGCTCCGCCCGGGGACGGAGTGCTCACTTTATAAATTGGACAATCCGGGTGCGTCAAGAAAATTTTTGAGGCGTTCTTTATCAAAAAGACGTCAATACCACTGGAATCGGTACACCATCCTCTTTTATTAATTGATTTGCATCAAAAACCTGTCAATATTACCGGGATCTGATCCCCAATAATCAATACAGTGAAAAACCTACCGAGAAAAAACGGGTCGGTAAAATCCTCGGGTTTTTTCGGGTTGCGAAAAGCGGGGGACGTTGCGATGCTGGTGCCAAGCAATGGAAGGAGAAGGGTCATGTGGCTGGATGGAATCAAGCGCTTCGCGAGCCGGCTCGCACGCGCACGCCGCAAGTCCCGCGCGCTGGCCGAGCCTCGTGAAGCGCCGTGCGATACCGAGTTCGATCCGAACTGGCACGGCGATCATTGGCAGAACCTGCTGGCGTCGCCGCTGGACGCTCGTCACTACGTGATGGAAGACTGGACTTATACGCCGCCGCAGGGCGAAGCCGAGGATCCGCCGCCGGCTGCCAAGCGCAAGCGACGCTCGTACATGCAGTAAGGCCAGCAGGGATCGGGAAGACCGGGCAAAAAAAAGCGCGACTGGGAAGTCGCGCCGACAAAGGTTTGGAGATCTTTTCCGTCAACGAAAAAGTCTGCTTCGGAAAGCAGAGATCGCAGTATAGCGAGAGAACATCCTTTCATTATCCATGCTCCACACAAACCTCTATTGCCGATGTGTCAATAATCGCGCTAGGCCTACCCTCGTCTGCCACTGAAGGCCTGTCGCGACCGCGCAACGCCTGGTACGCAGTCCTGAGTAGTATTTCCGCCCGCTGCGCCGCAGCAAGGTCTTGCTGGACGCGGCTCTCCGCGCATGCACCCATTTTTGCGCGATTCAAAATACAGTATTGCAGGAAGCGGTTTTCCTCCGCAGCGAGGCCGCTCCGTACACTGCAAATGGTTTTCCGACGAGGGTGCCGCGCCCACGCGCACGGCGTCGCCGACCGGTGACGCCGCCGATGCCCACAGCAGGTTCGATCGACATCATCCTGTTTGGAGACAGATCATGAAAAAGACCCTGATCGTCGCCGCATTGGCGGGCGTGGCTGCCAGCGCCGCCCATGCGCAAAGCAGCGTCACGTTGTACGGCCTGATCGATGCAGGCATCACCTACACGAACAACCAGCACGGTCACAGCGCGTGGCAGGAAACGAGCGGCTCGATCAACGGCAGTCGCTGGGGCCTGCGCGGCACCGAGGATCTCGGCGGCGGCCTGAAGGCGATCTTCACGCTGGAAAACGGCTTCGGCATCAACAACGGCTCACTGAAGCAGAACGGCCGCGAGTTCGGTCGACAGGCGTTCGTCGGGCTCGCGCACAACAGCTTCGGCTCGCTCACGCTCGGCCGCCAGTACGACAGCGTCGTCGACTACCTCGGCCCGCTGTCGCTAACCGGCACCCAGTACGGCGGCACGCAGTTCGCGCATCCGTTCGACAACGACAACCTGAACAACTCGTTCCGGATCAACAACTCGGTCAAGTACCAGAGCGCGAACTACGGCGGCCTGAAGTTCGGCGGGCTGTACGGCTTTTCGAATTCCACCGGTTTCGCGAACAATCGCGCGTACAGCGTCGGCGCGTCGTACAGCTACATGGGTTTCAACGTCGCGGCCGCGTACCTGCAGCTCAACAACAACATCAACGCGCTGGCGCTCGCGGCGAGCGACCCCGGCGCGGTGGCCGGCGACTGGACCTTCGCGGCCAGCCGGCAGCGCACCTGGGGCGCAGGCCTGAACTACACGTTCGGTCCCGCGACGGCCGGCTTCGTGTTCACGCAGACGCGCCTGACCAATTCGGCCGGGATCAGCGCCGGGCAGTCCGGCGTGTCGACCGGCATCCCGCTCACCGGCGGCACACGCTTCAACAATTACGAGGTGAATGGCCGTTACGCGCTGACGCCGGCGTTCTCGCTCGCCGGCTCGTACACGTACACCGACAGCCGTCTCGACGGCCAGACGCCGAGCTGGCATCAGTTCAACCTGCAGGCCGACTATGCGTTGTCGAAGCGCACGGACCTGTACCTGCAGAGCGAATATCAGCGGGTCAATACCAATGGGCTGGCGATCGGCGCGAACATCAACGGACTCGGCGCCGCGTCGTCGACGAACAAGCAGATCGCCGTCACGGCCGGCATGCGCCACCGCTTCTGAGCGATACGATCGGCGTAGGCCGTGCGGCCAAGACCGTCATGACGAAGCGCCCCACCCGGGGCGCTTGTTCGTTTCAGCGCGGCGTTTCGCGGATGCGTCGCTTCACGCGTTGCCCGGTGCCGGATAGCGAACGTCGAGCACGTCGATCGGCTGCGGACCGGCCGGGGTCATCAGCGTGACGGTATCGCCGATCTTCGCCTTGATGAGCGCCCGCGCGACCGGCGAGATCCAGCTGACGCAACCGTGATCGAGATCGACCTCGTCGATCCCGACGATCGTGATGGTGTGGTCCTCGCCGTCCGGCGTCGCGTAGTCGACGGTCGCGCCGAAGAACACCTGGTCGACGTTCTCCTGCCGGCTCGCATCGACGACTTCGGCGAGATCGAGCCGCTTCGTCAGGAAGCGAATCCGGCGGTCGATCTCGCGCAACCGCCGCTTGCCGTAGATGTAGTCGCCGTTCTCCGAGCGGTCGCCGTTCGACGCGGCCCACGACACGAGGCGCACGACCTCGGGACGCTCGACGTCGATCAGGTTCAGGAGTTCGTCCCTGAGCCGCTTGTGGCCGGCCGGCGTGATGTAGTTCTTGGTGCCCGCCGGGATCGCGGGCTGACTCGGGTCGAGATCGTCGTCGTCACCGTCCGACTCTTTGACAAACGCCTTGTTCATGATGCGGATTCAAAACCTGGATGATCGATGCTTCAAGGGTACACGAACGCGGCCGCGCAAGATCGTGCGACATATTTTGCGAAGAAGGCTTCCCTTTTTATACGACTCTGCTATACTTCCGCTTCTGCGTGCGGCTGTAGCTCAGTTGGATAGAGTACTTGGCTACGAACCAAGGGGTCGTGGGTTCGAATCCTGCCAGCCGCGCCACCTTTTCGAGGGCCTTCCGAACCGAAGGCCCTTTCAGTTCAAAGTAGTAGTATTTTGTTTTTGCGTGCGGCTGTAGCTCAGTTGGATAGAGTACTTGGCTACGAACCAAGGGGTCGTGGGTTCGAATCCTGCCAGCCGCGCCACCTTTTTGGGGGCCTTCCCATCGCAGAAGGTTCCGACAGTTGAAGTAGTACCGCTTTGCGTGCGGCTGTAGCTCAGTTGGATAGAGTACTTGGCTACGAACCAAGGGGTCGTGGGTTCGAATCCTGCCAGCCGCGCCATCTTAGAAGGGCCTTCCTCCGGGAAGGCCCTTTTTCTTTGCCCCCCTCCCCTCTCGGCTTCTTCCCGGCGATCGCCGCTCCCTCTCGACACTTGAGCCGGGCCACCACCGCACCACGCCACGCCACCTCGCCCGCGTCACCAATGAAAACGGCGGCCCGTGGCCGCCGTCATATCCTGCTCAGGCAACGCGTCGCGTCAGTAATCCTGCCGTTCGCGCTCGATGCGCATGCCGCCGTCGTGACGCGCATGCACGCTGTCGTCGGTCGAGCGCTCGCGCATGATCCGCATCACGTCCGGATTGGTCCGCACGCGCCGCATCACGTTCGCCAGGTGCACGCGATCGCTGACCTGGATCACGAAGCGCAGCACCGTCGATTCGTGCGTCAGATCCTCGTCCATGGCGATATGGACGATGTTCGCGTCGGCCGACGTGATGTCCGCCGCCACGCGCGCGAAGATGCCCTTCGTGTTCTTCACGAGCGCCTTCACTGCCACGTCGAACAGGCGGCCCGGCTGCGGTGCCCACTCGACGTCGATCCAGCGGCCCGGATCGCGGCGATGGATGCGCTGCGCGACACGGCAATCGGTCGTATGAATCGCCATCCCGAGGCCGATGCCGATATAGCCCATGATCGCATCGCCCGGGATCGGCCGGCAGCATGCCGACAGCTGCACGGACATCCCTTCGGTGCCGGTAATGACGACCGGCGGCGCATTGTGCGCGGGATGCCGCTCGGACTTCGGCAGATCGTCGTCCGCATCGCGGCCGCTCGTCAGCACCTCGATGCGCTTGGCCATCACCGCGGCGACGCGGCGGCCGAGGCCGATGTCCGCGAAGATTTCCTGGCGGCTCTTGTTGCCCGTCCACTGCACGAGCTTCTCCCACACTTCCGGCGCCACGTCGGCCAGCGCAAGCCCGTAACCCTTCAGGCTTTGATCGACGAGCCGCTCGCCGAGCTGCACCGACTCGTTCAGGCGCATCGTCTTCAGATAGTGACGAATCGCCGAGCGCGCCTTGCCGGTGCGCACGAAACCGAGCCACGCGGGGTTCGGCTTCGAATACGGCGCGGTGATCACCTCGACGATGTCGCCGCTCTTCAGCTCGGTACGCAGCGGCAGCAGCTCGTTGTTGATCTTCACGGCCACGCACTGGTTGCCGAGATCGCTGTGGATCGAATACGCGAAATCGAGCGCCGTCGCGCCGCGCGGCAGCGCCATGATCTTCGACTTCGGCGTGAACACGTAGACCGCATCCGGGAACAGGTCGATCTTCACGTGCTCGAGGAATTCGCTCGAATCACCGGCTTCGCTCTGAATGTCGAGCAGCGACTTCAGCCACTGGTGCGCGCGCTTCTGCACGTCGTTCAGATCGGCGCCACCGTTCTTGTACAGCCAGTGCGCGGCCACGCCAGCCTCGGCGATCTCGTGCATCTTGCGCGTGCGCACCTGGAACTCGATCGGCGCGCCGAACGGGCCGACGAGCGTCGTGTGCAGCGACTGATAGCCGTTGATCTTCGGGATCGCGATGTAGTCCTTGAACTTGCCGGGCACGGGCTTGTACAGCGCGTGCAGCGCGCCGATGCACGTGTAGCAGTCGAGCGGGCTATCGACGACGACGCGAAAGCCGTACACGTCGAGCACCTGCGAGAACGACAGCTGCTTGTCGCGCATCTTGCGGTAGATGCTGTAGATCGTCTTTTCGCGGCCGGTGATCTCGGCGTCGATCTTCGCGTCGGTCATCGCGCGCTGCGCGGACTCGAGGATCTTGCTGATCACTTCGCGGCGGTTGCCGCGCGCGGCCTTCACGGCCTTCTCGAGCGTCGCGTAGCGATGCGGGTTGAAATTCGCGAAGCTCATGTCCTGCAGCTCGCGATACGTGTTGTTCAACCCGAGGCGGTGCGCGATCGGCGCATAGATGTCGAGCGTCTCGCGGGCGACGCGGCGGCGCTTTTCCATCGGCACCGCGCCGAGCGTGCGCATGTTGTGCAGACGGTCGGCGAGCTTGACGAGGATGACGCGCACGTCGCGTGCCATCGCGAGCAGCATCTTGCGGAAGTTTTCCGCCTGCGCTTCCTCGCGGCTGCGGAACTCCATCTTGTCGAGCTTCGACAGGCCGTCGACCAGTTCGGCGACCTTCGGGCCGAAACGTTCGGCCAGCTCGCTCTTGGTCACGCCCTGGTCTTCCATCACGTCGTGCAGCAGCGCGGCCATCACGGCTTGCGCGTCGAGCTTCCAGCCGGCGCAGATTTCCGCGACGGCGACAGGATGGGTGATGTAGGGTTCGCCGCTCTGGCGATATTGACCGAGGTGGGCTTCGTCGCTGAAGTGGAACGCCGCCTTGACCTCTTTGATTTCGTCCGGAGGGAGATACTCGGCAAGCGCGGCCGTCAGTTTCGCGATCGAAACGACGCCGTGCTTGCGCGGCTGCTCCGGCGTGGCGGTCGGCCCGAACAGATGCCGGAAGGACTGTTCGAGGACCGCGTCGATGTACTGGCGCGCAGGCGACCGGGCCGTGGCTTCGGTGGTCGAATCCGCGGAGGCGGACGATGGGGTGGTGCTCATATTCGCCTCCAGGTCGAGTCGTTGCGCGCGTGGATTACATGGCTGGAACGGGCCGGATGCGCGTTACACCGGCACCTTCTTCAACATCTCGACGCCGACGAGACCGGAAGCGATCTCGCGCAGCGCGACGACGGTCGGCTTGTCGCGGCTTTCGATCTTCGGCGTATGGCCTTGCGCGAGCTGCCGCGCGCGGTAGGTGGCGGCGAGCGCCAGTTCGAAGCGGTTGGGGATTTGCTTCAGGCAGTCTTCGACAGTAATGCGAGCCATGTTGGTAATTCCTTCTGAATATAGTCCTTATTCTACCTTATGTCCCTCTACCCTCGCGTCATTCCGCGTGGGGCAGATGGATGCCGAGCTCGATGAACAGCTCCGTGTGTCGCGCGTACTGCGAAGCAAAGCGCAGGCGCGTTGCCGTGACGATGCATTCGAGCTCGGCCAGCGCACGATCGAAATTCTCGTTGATCACGACGTATTCCGCCTCGGATGCGTGCGCCATCTCGCTGCCCGCGGCGAGCAGGCGTCGCGTGATCACGTTCGGCTCGTCCTGCCCGCGCTTCTTCAGGCGCTCCTCGAGCGCATCGAGCGACGGCGGCAGAATGAAGATGCCGACCGCGTTGCGGAACTGCTTCTTCACCTGCTGCGCGCCCTGCCAGTCGATCTCGAGCAGCACGTCGTGGCCGTTCATCATCTGCTCTTCGATCCAGACGCGCGACGTGCCGTAGTAGTTGCCGTGCACTTCCGCGCTCTCGAGGAATTCGTGCGCGGCGTGGCGCGCGCGGAAATCCTCGACGGTCGTGAAGTGGTAGTGCTGGCCGTCCTGCTCGCCCGGGCGCGGCTTGCGGGTCGTGTACGAAATCGACAGACAGATGTCGCTGTCCTTCGACAGCAGCGCGTTCACGAGCGTCGACTTGCCGGCGCCCGACGGTGCGATGACCATGAACAGGTTGCCGGGATAGACGCCGCCGTGCAGCGCATGCGACGCGTGGCCGTCGCGGGTGAATTCGGTCATGTCAGCCTCCGCCGTGCCGCCCCGATAACACTCGCCGCCCCGTCGAGGGACAGCAAACGTAGTGACGGTTGTTTCATCTCTTTACTCCAGGTTTTGCACTTGCTCGCGCATCTGCTCGATCAACAGCTTGAGCGCCATCGATGCGTCGGCCAGTTCCTTCGCCGCCGCCTTCGAGCCGAGCGTGTTTGCTTCGCGATTCAGTTCCTGCATCATGAAGTCGAGACGCTTGCCGACGCGGCCGCCCTTCTCGATCACGTGACGCGTTTCGTTCAGGTGCGCGGTAAGTCGCGACAGCTCTTCCGCGATGTCGATCCGGATGCCGTACATCGTCACTTCCTGACGAATGCGTTCCGCGGCTTCCTCGCGCGTGACGATCGCTGCGCTGCCTTCGGGTGCCGCGAGGCCGAGCGCTTCCTGCAGCCGCTCGACGATCTTCTGCTGATGCTTCGCGATCAGCTCCGGCACCAGCGGCGTGATGCGCGCGACGATCGCTTCCATTTCGGTGACGTTCGACAGCAGCATCGTCGCCAGCTGCGCGCCTTCGCGCGAACGCACGACGACGAGCTCGCCGATCGCTTCCTTGCCGCACGCGAGCACGGCCTCGCGGATCGCATCCGCCGACACGCCGCTCTCGGCGAGCACGCCGGGCCAGCGCAGGATCTCGCCCGCGCGCAGGCGGCCGACACCCGGGAACGCGTCGAGCACCGAGCGTTCGAGCTCGGCGAGCTGGCCGAGCGCCGACTGGTTCAGCGCGCCCGCGCCGATGCTCTGCTCGCCGCGCTGCAGGTTGATGCGCACGTCGACCTTGCCGCGCGACAGCTTGTTCATCAGCATTTCGCGCAGCGCGGATTCGCACGCGCGCACGTCGTCCGGCATGCGGAAATTCAGGTCGAGGAAGCGCGAGTTCACGGTGCGCAGTTCGACCGACACGCTGGTGCCGCCGTTGCCGGTGGCCGTCGCCAGTTCGCGCGTCGCGCTCGCATAGCCCGTCATGCTGTAGATCATGGTTCGTCTCGCCGTCTGGGTGCCCTTGCGGGCGGGAATAAGTCGAGGCGCCCGGCGCATTGCAAGGCGCGGGGCGGGAAGCGCGCATTATCCCATTTTTGCACCCTACCCCGCCGGGCAACGCTGCCGTTCGGCGCTAAAATCGGGGTTTCCTCTCCCGTCCACGATTCCCCCATGACGTCTTCCCTGTCCCGCCCGAGCGGCCGTCGCGCCGACGAACTGCGCAAGGTCGCCCTCACGCGCCACTACACGAAACACGCCGAAGGCTCGGTCCTGGTCGAATTCGGCGACACCAAGGTGATCTGCACCGCGAGCGTCGCCGAACGCGTGCCCGAATTCCTGCGCGATCGCGGCCAGGGCTGGCTGACGGCCGAATACGGGATGCTGCCGCGTGCGACGCACACGCGCAGCGACCGTGAAGCCGCACGCGGCAAGCAGACCGGCCGTACGCAGGAAATTCAGCGCCTGATCGGCCGCGCGCTGCGCGCGGTGTTCGATCTCGAGGCGCTGGGCCCGCGCACGATCCACATCGACTGCGACGTGATCCAGGCCGACGGCGGCACGCGCACGGCGAGCATCACCGGTGCGTTCGTCGCCGCGCACGACGCCGTGTCGAAGCTGATCGCGGCCGGCAAGCTCGCACGCTCGCCGATCACCGATCATGTCGCCGCGATCTCGGTCGGCGTGTACGAAGGCGTGCCGTTGCTCGACCTCGACTACGCGGAAGACTCGCGCTGCGACACCGACATGAACGTCGTGATGACGGGCGCCGGCGGCTTCGTCGAAGTCCAGGGCACCGCCGAAGGCGTACCGTTCTCGCGCGCCGAGATGAATGCGCTGCTCGACCTCGCGCAAAGCGGGATCGGCCAGCTCGTGCAGTTGCAGAAGGACGTGCTGGGCGCCGGCAATGTCTGACGATCGCACCCTCGCGCCGTTCTCGCGCATCGTGCTCGCGTCGAACAACGCCGGCAAGCTGCGCGAATTCACCGCGCTGTTCTCCACGGTCGGCATCGAGATCGTGCCGCAGGGCGAGCTGGCCGTGCCCGAGGCGGAAGAGCCGTTCGGCACGTTCATCGAGAATGCGCTGACGAAAGCGCGGCATGCGTCGCGGCTCACCGGCCTGCCGGCGATCGCCGACGATTCCGGTCTGTGCGTGCGCGCGCTGCGCGGCGCACCGGGCGTCTATTCGGCGCGCTACGCGCAGCGCGCGGGTCGCGCCCCGGGCGACGCGGCGAACAATGCGTACCTCGTCGAGCAGCTGCGCGGCGTCGACGACCGGCGCGCATACTATTGCTGCGTGCTCGCGCTGGTGCGCCACGCGGACGATCCCGAACCGCTGTTCGCCGAAGGTCGCTGGACAGGCGAGATCGTCGACACGCCGCGCGGTGAGCACGGATTCGGCTACGACCCGTATTTCTACCTGCCGTCGCTCGGCGCGACGGCGGCCGAACTCGAGCCGGCCGTGAAGAACACGCACAGCCATCGCGCGCTCGCGCTGAAGGCGCTGCTCGCGCGGCTCGCAGAGGAACCCGCATGATCGTCTTCGTCACGCATTCGCAGCGGGAGGCCGCATGAGCCAGGCGGCGGAAACCGGCGCGCGCGTCGTCGCGACGTTCACGTCGCCCGGGCAGGTGCGGCTCACGTCGCTGCCGCCGCTCGCGCTGTACGTGCATTTTCCGTGGTGCGTGCGCAAGTGCCCGTACTGCGATTTCAACTCGCACGAGTGGAAAGGCGAGCGCTTTCCGGAAACCGAATACCTCGACGCGCTGCGTGCCGATCTCGAGCAGGCGCTGCCGCTCGTCTGGGGCCGGCAGGTGCATACGGTGTTCATCGGCGGCGGCACGCCGAGCCTGCTGTCCGCGGGCGGGCTCGACCGGCTGCTGTCCGACGTGCGCGCGCTGCTGCCGCTCGATGCGGACGCCGAGATCACGCTCGAGGCGAACCCGGGCACGTTCGAGGCCGCGAAGTTCGCGCAGTTTCGCGCGAGCGGCGTGAACCGCCTGTCGGTCGGCATCCAGAGCTTCAACGAAGGCCATCTGAAAGCGCTCGGCCGCATTCACGACACCGCGCAGGCGCGCGCGGCCGTCGAGATCGCCGCGAAGACGTTCGACAACTTCAACCTCGACCTGATGTTCGCGCTGCCGAACCAGACGCTCGACGAATGCCGGACCGACATCGAGACCGCGCTGTCGTTCGCGCCGCCGCATCTGTCGCTGTATCACCTGACGCTCGAGCCGAACACGATGTTCGCGAAGTTTCCGCCCGCGGTGCCCGACGACGACGCATCGGCCGACATGCAGGAATGGATTCACGAACGCACGGCCGAGGCCGGTTACGGACGCTACGAAGTGTCCGCGTACGCGAAGCCGAATCATCAGTGCAAGCACAACCTGAACTACTGGCGCTTCGGCGACTATCTCGGGATCGGCGCGGGCGCGCACACGAAGCTGTCGTTCCCGAACCGGATCCTGCGGCAGGCGCGCTACAAGCATCCGGCGACCTTCATCGAACAGGCGATGGCCGGCACGCCGGTGCAGGAAGAACGTGAAGTCGGCCCGCGCGACCTGCCGTTCGAGTTCATGCTGAACACGCTGCGGCTCGTCGAGGGTTTCCCCGTGCACAGCTTCGTCGAACGCACCGGCCTGCCGATCAGCACCATCGAGCCGGCACTCAAGGAAGCGGAGCGGCGCGGGCTGATCACGCGCGATTTCGCGCAGATCGCGCCGACGCCGCTCGGCCAGCGCTTCCTCAACGACCTGCAGGAATTGTTCCTGCGCGACGACTGAAGCGGAACGACGCGGCATTTCGGTTACAATGCCGCCTCGTGTGGAAGCGTGGCCGAGCGGTTTAAGGCACCGGTCTTGAAAACCGGCGACGGGAAACTGTCCGTGAGTTCGAATCTCACCGCTTCCGCCAAGCGTTCGCCAAACCCCGTCCATTCTTCGAATGACGGGGTTTTTGTTTGTGCGCCGCGCGAAGCACGCCGCGCGCGGCGCACGCCCCGCCGGCCGACGCGTGCCGCCGGATGCCGTTACAATCCGGCGCTCCGATTCGCGAAACGGGAAACCCACGTCATGAAGCCCTTCATCGCCTCGTCGCTCGTCGCCCTGCTGGCCACCGTCGGCACGCACGCGGCGGCCGCCGATTCCGCCTCCGGCGCCGACGCGCAAACGCCGTCGTGCGCGATCGCATACGTGAAGGGCGTCGGCGGCTCGCCGCGCGGCCTGCGCGAATATCTCGCGAGCCCGACGCCGTACAACTACCTGAAGGAAAACGAGCTCCAGTGCAAGGTGTCGGATGACGGGCGCGCGTCGAACTGCACCGGCGTGACGTATATCCGCAACGAGCAGGTCAGCGTGTACGACGATTCCGACCCAACGACGCTGACGGTCGTCGCGCCGGTGGAACTCGATCATGGTCAGAAGTATCCGGTGATCCTCGTCGTGCAGCGCAAGGACGCGCGCTGCGCGCGGTAACGCGCGAGCCGGCACGCTCGACGTCGCCGCCGGCCATGCGCGCAGGCCTCACGGGCCGCGCCGCCATCGCCTAGAATTCGATCAGCACGGCGACACGACCGCCGCCGCGACTCGAGGCCGCCCGCGCCACCCGTGCGAGCGGCACACGGAGACCGCCATGACCGAACTGTCGACAGCGACGGATCACGTCGATTACGAAGGCTTCGAGATCCACGTCGTGCCGGGCCTCGCCCCCGGCAGCGACTCGCGTTACACCTACACCGGCTATGTCTGCCATCCTGGCGCGAATCCCGCGCTGCCCGATCACGCGGTGCCGTTCCACGCGGACGGCGAGGAAAGCTACGCGAGCGTCGACGAAGCGGTTCAGGAAGCCGTGCACATCGGCAAGAGCATCATCGACGGCACGCATCCGGACCTGTCCGTTCTGTCGCTCGTGACGCACGGCTACTGAGCGGGGCCGCCGCCGCATTCATCGCTGCCGCCGCGCGCGACGCGCGGGCACGCGCAACGCACGCGCCGCAGCGTCACATGTCACGTCACATCGCGGCATGCGGCGGGCCGCCGCGCGCCGTCATCCGCGAATCGCTACGTCGCGGCGCGCGCCTTATGCGTTTCTCCCGATATCAGGTCGTGCACGGGCGTCTATCATTTTTTTATCGTCACCCTCCGGCGCTTCCCCATGCCGGCACCTCCCATGTGCTCTCTTCCCCGCCCTCGCGTCGACCGGCCGCGCGTTGTCGCGCTGGTCGCCGCCATGATGCTTGCCGCCTGTACGATCACGCCACCGCCGTCGGTGCACTCGGTCGTGACCATCCCGTCGATCACGCGCAGCGGGAATCTCGCGCAGTACCGCGTGGAAGTCGCGCGGTGCGTCGCCGAGCACAATCCGTCCGCCGTGTCGCGCGGGCCGCAGGCGATGCTGCGCTCGCTCGTCGTCGTCTCGTTCACCGTCGATCGCGGCGGCCGCCTCGTCAACGCATCCGTCTATCGCAGCAACGGCGACAGTGAAGCGGAAGCGCTCGCGCTCGCGTCGCTGCGCCGCTCGGCGCCGCTGCCGGTGCCGCCGTCGAAACTGCTGGACGGCAACGGCCGGATCGAGATGATGGAAGGCTGGCTGTTCAACGACGACGGCCGCTTCCAGTTGCAGAGCACCGCATCGGCGCAGGCGCAAACGCTCGACTGAGCCCGCGCCCCGCCGTGATTGCCGCTCCTTGATTGCCGCTATGTCGCGGCGCTGGCTATAATTTTCCGCAATCGCGCGGCCATCCTCCCGCGCGCGCGTTCGTACGCCGCACCCGGCATGCGAGCCGACCATGCCGGCACCGGGCGGCGGCGACCTATCCGTCTCCATCGTCGACCGGCGGGCGACGTCCGCGCCACGGCGCGCGCGTCCACACCGCTACCGCATCATCCGCTCGGCGGCTCGCCCGGCAGGCGCCCGCCTGCCCGAGCGCACGCCCAGCCGACCGCCCCCACGACAAAACGGAGACATCCATGTCCGCATCTCCCCCGGCCGTTGCACACGCAACCGGTTCGGCCGGCGCCGCCGTCAGCCACCGGCGCATCGTGTTCGCGAGCTTCATCGGCACCGCGATCGAGTTCTACGACTTCTACGTGTACGCGACCGCCGCGGCGCTCGTCATCGGTCCGGTGTTCTTTCCGCATGGCTCCGCGACCGCGCAGGCGCTGTCTGCGTTCGTCACATTCGGCATCGCGTTCATCGCACGGCCGATCGGCTCGTTCCTGTTCGGCCACTTCGGCGACCGCATCGGCCGCAAATCGACGCTCGTCGCGTCGCTGCTCGTCATGGGCGTGTCCACCACCGCGATCGGCTTCGTGCCCGGCTACGACACGATCGGCGCGCTCGCGCCGGTGCTGCTGTGCGTGCTGCGCTTCGGCCAGGGGATCGGCCTCGGCGGCGAATGGGGCGGCGCGGCGCTGCTCGCGACCGAGCACGCGCCGCAAGGCAAGCGCGGCTGGTTCGGGATGTTCCCGCAGCTGGGCCCGTCGGTCGGCTTCCTGATGTCGAACGGGCTGTTCTTCGCGCTCGCGCTGTCGCTGTCCGATGAACAATTCCGCAGCTGGGGCTGGCGCATCCCGTTCCTCGTCAGCGCGGTGCTCGTCGCGGTGGGCCTCTACGTGCGGCTGAAGATCACCGAGACGCCGGCGTTCCAGGCCACGCTCGATCGCAACGAGCGCGTGCGCGTGCCGGTCGCGACGCTCGTGTCGCAACACTGGCGGCCGACGCTGCTCGGCGCGCTCGCGATGGTGGTCTGCTACACGCTGTTCTATATCTCGACGGTGTTCTCGCTCTCGTACGGCGTGGCGACGCTGCATATTCCGCGCCAGGGCTTCCTCGGCCTGCTGTGCTTCGCGGTGGTGTTCATGGGGCTCGCGACGCCGCTGTCGGCATGGGCGTCGGATCGCTTCGGGCGCAAGCCGGTGCTGATCGTCGGCGCGATCGCCGCGCTGCTGTCCGGCTTCGCGATGGAGCCGCTGCTCGGCAGCGGTTCGATGCCGCTCGTCGCGCTGTTCCTGACGCTCGAGCTGTTTCTGATGGGCGTGACGTTCGCGCCGATGGGCGCGCTGCTCCCCGAGCTGTTCCCGACCAACGTCCGCTATACGGGCGCGGGCGTCGCGTACAACCTCGGCGGGATCCTCGGCGCGTCGATCGCGCCGTACATCGCGCAACTGCTCGCCGCGCACGGCGGCCTGTCGTGGGTCGGCGGGTACGTGTCGGTTGCGGCGGCAATCAGCCTGATCGGCGTGCTGCTGATGCGCGAAACCCGCGACGCATCGCTCGTCTGAGCCTGCGGGGCGCACCGGGTTGTGCGGCGGGCGGCGCTGCCTATACTCGACCGTGGGGGCGCCGTTGCGCGCCCACGGGAACCCTCCCCGAAGGAGCCGCCGCGATGAACATCCGCCTCGACAACGCCGACCTCATCCTGATCCTGGCGCTCGCGCTGGGTGGCGCGCTGCTGCTCGCGGCACGCTTCCGGCCGAAAACCTGGCGTGGACTGCTGCTCGACGCGCTGCTCGCCAATCTGGCGGCGATCGCCGCGGTGGTCGCGTTCGAAGCGCTGCTCGCCTGAACCGGCCGGCTTCGCTTCCACGCGGCCGGGTCACGCGAATCGCCGGCGCTAGGCCGTCAGCTGCGCGGGCCGTGCGGCATAGGCCGGTGCGACCGCGTCGATCGCATCGAGTGCCTGCGCAACCGACGGCGGCGCGCCCGGCTCGCCGATCGACAGCGCATTCGGTGCCCCGCCGATCCCGCAATGGTGGCGCGACGTCGCGACGAAAATCATCACGGTCGGCCGCTGCAGCGCGTGCGCCATGTGCACGAAGCCGGTATCGACGCCCACCACGAGCGCGGCCCGGCCGAGGGCCGCGCCGAGTTCGCGCACCGACATCGCCGGCAGCACGATCGCGCCCGGCGCGCGCGCGGCGATATCCTTCGCGTCGTCATGTTCGGCGGGCGACCCCCACGGCAACAGCACGCGCACGCCGCGCGCCATCATCCGGGTGGCCAGCGCGGCCCAGTGGTCGGCCGGCCATTTCTTGTCCGGATTGGACGTCGCGTGAAACAGCAGCATGAACGGCGTGCCGTCGGTCACGGCGGGCGGCAGGCTCGCGTCCTGCGGCGGGACGATCCCGTACGTGGCGATGCCTTCGGGCACATAGCCCAGCGCCTCGCCGGCGCTCACGCGCATCCCGTGCCATGCGTCGCAGTCCGGCCGGGGGCCGAAGCGATGCGAATATGCAAAACGGGCGCCCGTCTCGCCGAGATCCTGCGTCTGGTAGCCGACGCGGCGCGCGGCGCGCGCGAGTACCGAAATGATCGCGCTCTTGTACACGCCGTGCAGATCGATGACCGCATCGTAGCGATGCGCGCGCAGCGCGCCGATCGACGCGGAGATCGCCTTCAGGTCGCCGCCGTTGCGCATCTTCTTGAACCGCCGCAGCGGCGCGCAAAGCACATTGGTCACGCCCGGGTGCCAGCGCACGACCTCCGCGCAGGATTCGTCGACGGCCCAGTCGACCGTCACACCCGGGAAGGCGCGATGGAGGTCCGCGACGACGGGCAGCGTCTGGACGACGTCGCCGAGCGACGTCACTTTCACGATGAGGATGCGTTTCACGTTCTTTGTGGGATATATCGGACCATTGCGCCATGCTAACGACGCTTGGCGGGCACAAACATTACACCGACATTACATTTGCAACAAAATGCATCGTTTTTGTGAAGTTTTGTCCAGACCGGCATCCGGTTCTTTTTATAATGTGTCCTTTGCCTCCCGGCCCCCCGCCGATGCAACGCCCCACCCTTCCCCCCCTGTTTCCCGCCCTCACCCGCCGCTCGCTGCGGATCTGGCGGCAGTACGGTGTGTTCTGGCTCGGCGCGATCGCCGTGGGCCTCGCGGCCGTGCTGTACGCGCGGCTGATCGACTGGGGCTACGACACATTCCGCACGCTGCGCGAGCACGCCGCATGGCTGCCGCTGCTGCTCACGCCGTCGATCGCCGCCGCATCCGTGTGGATGACGCGCCGCTTCTTTCGCGGCGCCGAGGGCAGCGGGATCCCGCAGGTCATCGCGACGCTGCATGCGAGCCCGAGCGCATTCGGCGCGCGGCTGCTCACGCTGCGGATCCTGTTCGGCAAGGTCCTGATCTCGTTCCTCGGCATCCTCGGCGGCTTCACGATCGGCCGCGAAGGCCCGACCGTGCAGGTCGGCGCGGCGCTGATGTTCAACCTGCGGCGCTTCTACCCGCGCTCGAACGCGCAGATCGAGCGGCAGCTCGTGCTCGCCGGCGCGGCGGCCGGCCTGTCGGCCGCGTTCAATACGCCGCTCGCCGGGATCGTGTTCGCGATCGAGGAACTGACGCGCAGCTTCTCCGCGCGCGCGAGCGGCGTGCTGATCACCGCGATCATCCTCGCCGGTGTCGTCGCCTTGGGCCTGAACGGCAATTACACGTACTTCGGCACGATCGACGCCGGCCAGCATTTCCCGAAAATGCTCGCCGTCGCCGTGCTCGTCACCGCGCTCGTGACCGGCGTCGCGGGCGGCCTCTTCAGCTGGCTGCTGCTCAATACCGGGCGCTGGCTGCCCGCGCGCCTGCTCAGCCTGTATCGCGAGCGCCCGATCACGTTCGCGGCGGTGTGCGGCTTCGTGATCGCCGTCGTCGGCATCGTGTCGGGCGGGACGACGTTCGGCAGCGGCTATGCAGAGGCACGCGGCCTGCTCGACGGCCATGAACAGCTGTCGGTGTTCTATCCGTTCCTGAAGATGGTGTCGATGGTCGCGTCGTACCTGCCGGGCATCCCGGGCGGGATCTTCGCGCCGTCGCTGTCGATCGGCGCCGGGTTCGGCAACGTGCTGCACATCGTGTTCAGCCACATGAGCCTGCCGATGCTGATCGCGCTGGCGATGGTCGGCTACCTCGCGGCCGTCACGCAGTCGCCGATCACGTCGTTCGTGATCGTGATGGAGATGATCAACGGCCACGCGCTCGTGATTTCGCTGATGGCGACCGCGCTGGTGTCGAGCCGCATGGCGCGCTTCTTCGCGCCGCCGCTCTACGAAACGCTCGCGCAGCGCTATCTGGCGCCGCCTGCGGCCGCGGCCGCGGTCGAACCCGCCCGCGCAGCGGCGCCGGCGGCGACAACCGGCGTCACCGAGCCGCAGGATGCGGCCGCAGCGCCCGCCGATCCGCTCGACACGCTGCGTGAAGGGGATGGTCGCGAGCCGCGCGCCGCGGGGGCCGATACCAACACGGACACCGGCGCCGCGCAAACGCCGGCGACGCCGCATGACGGCGGCCGGCCGGCATCCGGCGCGAACGGACCGGCGCAACCGGGCCCGACCGACACTCAGTAGATCACCACCGGCGCCGGCCG
Source organism: Burkholderia ambifaria AMMD (assembly GCF_000203915.1). Lineage (NCBI taxonomy): Bacteria > Pseudomonadati > Pseudomonadota > Betaproteobacteria > Burkholderiales > Burkholderiaceae > Burkholderia > Burkholderia ambifaria. Next base: position 933,539 of record NC_008390.1, on the reverse strand, counting down.
ATAGTAGACAGGCCGGGCCGGCACGACGATACAGCCGGCGAGCGTGATCGCGACGAGTGCGATCGCAATGGCGGTTCGTTTCATTGCACGCCTCCGTCAAGCCCAGTGGCCGCGGGTCCAGAACCAGTTCGGGCCGCGCTGATTCCAGTGGCCCGGCACCCAGTGCATGCCGACACGCTGGGCTTCCCAGTGGCCGCCGATCCACACGTAGCGACCATGATCCCAGTGCCAGTGGCCGCGCTCCCACACATAGCCGACGCGCGCGTCGGGCACGACCTCGTAGCGCACGGCCGGCGGCGCGTTCGGCGCGACGACGACGATTTCCTCGGCAGGCGCGGCCACCGGTTCGGCGACGACCATCCGGCCCGATTGCACCAACACCGGCGCGCCGACGAGAATCTCGTCCGCGCGTGCAGCGAGCGGCGCGGCGACGGCTGACAGGCCCGCGGCGAACAGCGCGAGCGAAACGATACGACGTTGAACAACAGAGACAGCCATCACAACCTCCTGATTGAGAAATGACGCGAGCGACGCGAGCGTATTCGTTCAATGCGGGAGGTCGACCAACGGCCGACAGACACCGTGTTACGGCGAGCCCGAAAGTGCAACAGGGCGTAAGACGCGCACGACGGCATGCGCCGCCGTGCGGAGAGAGGCCGACAAACGTCAGGCTTGCGGGATCTCGATCTTCACTTCGAGGACTTCGAGATCGTCCTGGCGCTCGAGGCTCACGCGGATGTCGTCGTTCGAAATACGGACGTACTTCGAGATGACCGCCACCAGCTCCTTCTGCAGCGCCGGCAGGTAATCGGCCGGTGGCCGGCCGCCGACCCGCTCGTGCGCGATGATGAGCTGCAGGCGCTCCTTCGCGACCGATGCGGACTTCTTCTTCTCACCGAGGAGAAACGAAAGGATGGACATGGGCGGCCTCCGTTACTTGCTGCCGAAGAGGCGCTGCAGCAGGCCCGGCTTCTGGTAATCGGTGAAGCGCAGCGGCTTGTCCTCGCCGAGGAAGCGAGCGACGACGTCCTTGTACGCTTCCGCCACGTCGGTGCCGTCGATATGCACGGCCGGCAGACCCTGGTTCGATGCGTGCAGCACGGCTTCCGATTCGGGCACCACGCCGATCAGCTTGATGCGCAGGATCTCGCTGATGTCCTCGAGCGACAGCATCTCGCCTTCGCTCACGCGCTTCGGGCTGTAACGCGTGATCAGCAGGTGCTCCTTGATCGGATCCTTGCCTTCGGTCGCGCGCTTCGTCTTCGACGACAGGATGCCGAGAATGCGGTCCGAGTCGCGCACCGACGACACTTCCGGGTTCGTGACGATCAGCGCTTCGTCGGCGAAGTACATCGCATGCAGCGCACCGGCTTCGATCCCGGCCGGCGAATCGCAGACGATGAAGTCGAAGTCCATCGCGACCAGATCGTTCAGCACCTTCTCGACGCCGTCGCGCGTGAGCGCATCCTTGTCGCGCGTCTGCGACGCCGGCAGGATGTGCAGGTTCTCGCACTTCTTGTCCTTGATCAGCGCCTGGTTCAGGTTCGCTTCGCCCTGGATCACGTTGACGAGGTCGTACACCACGCGCCGCTCGCAGCCCATGATGAGATCGAGGTTGCGCAGGCCAACGTCGAAGTCGATCACGGCCGTCTTGTGGCCCCGCAGCGCGAGGCCCGACGCGAAGCTCGCGCTGGTCGTCGTCTTGCCCACGCCGCCCTTGCCCGAAGTCACCACGATGATTTTTGCCATTTACCCAATACCCTGTGTTCGTCAATGAGAGCCGATCGATCCGGCGTGCGCCGCGTGAATCACGTCAGGCGCAGCGGTTCGATCATCAGTTTTTCCTCTTCGAGCCGGATCTGCACCGCTTTGCCCAGTATGTCGGCGGGCAACGGGTTCTCGGTCGTTCGATAGATACCCGCGATTGAAATCAGTTCCGGTTCGAGACACGTGCAGAAAATGCGCGCGTCGTGATTGCCGTGCACGCCCGCGAGTGCGCGGCCGCGCAACGGCGCGTAGATGTGGATGTTGCCTTCCGCGATGATCTCGGCGCCGTGACTGACCGGCGCAAGCACCACGAGGTCCCCTTTCGCGTAAATCTGCTGCCCCGAACGCAGCGGCCGATCGATCACCAGCGTCTGGCCGCTCGCCGAAATCTGCGTCGGTGCAGGCTCCGGCGCCGGTTCGGCTGCCGCAACGGCCTCGGCAACGACAGGCGCTGGCTCCGCTTCGTCGGCCGGCTTCGCGGCCGACACGCGGCGATCACGTGCCTCCAGCAACGGCAGACCGGCTTCCCCCGCCCAGCCCTGCGTGGCCAGCGCCACGACGCCCACCGGGCGCATCCGCACGTCGTTCAGCATCTGGCGGATGTCGGCGAGCGCGACGCGTTCGCCGTCCGCGAGGCGGCGGACGTCGATCGCGACGACGTCATCGGCAAAAAACTCGGGAGTCGCTTCGAAGCGCTTGACCAGTTCGGTACGCAACGCATCGAGATCGGTCGTCTTCACGGTGAACAGCAACGTATCGACCGATCCGCTGCGCAGCTCGAAGAATGGCGATTTTTTAAGCGACATGGACACTCTGCAAAAAATTTTTGCGTATTTTACAGGCGTCCACGCGTGCAGCCATCATTTTTGGGAAACCGGGTCGCGGCGAACGCGCGACCAGAAGGGGGCAGTGGGACGGGCGACGGGGCCTTCATTGCGCCGTGCGGCCCGCGCGTTCATGCGTCAGGGTGTGTTGAAGTGCGACACGAACAACGACTTCATCGCGCCGGGCATGCGCGCGATTGGTGCATGCTCGCCCGTGTTGCCGAAACCCGCGCGTTCGTAGAAACGGATGGCGTTGCGGTTTGCGTCGGCGATCCATGCATAGACGTCCTGCGCACCGCGTTCGGCCAGCCACGCGGTGGCCGTTTCCAGCAGCAGCACGCCGCCGCGCAGATGACGGACCGCGTGCGCGACCCACAGCTCGCTGACGAACGCGCGCCGCTCGGGCGTATTGTCGAAATACGCGCCGATCATGCCGGCCGGATGGCCTTCGGTGTACAGCAGGAAAGTCGTCGACTCGTCGGACGTGGCGCGCAGCGCGGCGATGGCCGCCGCCGCGTCGGCATCGACGTTAAGCAATTCGGCCTCCGGCGCTTCGCCGGGCGCGTAGGGCTCACGCAATGACGCGGCGCGGAGTTCGCGATACACGCGGCCCTGGTCGGCAGCGATACGACGAACGGTCAAGGTCGAACTCATGCAGGCACAGCCCCCTTCGGACAGCAAGCTACTAGCTTCAACCGAAAGCGGGGCATGAGTCAAATCGTTATTTTCAAATGACAGCGCGGATCGAAAGGCAATGGATGTCGCGCTCCGCGCGGGTGTGCAGATGCAGCATGGCGCGGCGATGCGCAGCGATGTATGGCGAGCGAGCCACAAGGTCGGACATGTCGCCCGCCGCGCCTTGTTATGTATGGAATTCATCTGGCGCGCGTCCGCTATTTGATCGCCGCGACCGTAATCGTTCGTAACATATGTACGGAAAAGGACCGGCGCGCCGCACGTCGTTGAGCCGCGCTTATTGCATTGCAACATTCGTTGCGAAGCTCACCGCTCGAGAGTCGCCAGCATCACAACACACATTCCTCTGACGACACCCCGGCCGCACGGGTGAGCGGGCCTGCGTTGGCCTGTTTCAATCACCCCCGTGCCGCCCTTCCCGACCCGCGTCATCCACGGCCCGCCGTTTGGAGTTTCATGCCTAGCGCCGGGGTTTGGAAAGCGTGCGCGGCGGTCGTATAACTGGCACAACCGGACACCGATCCGGTGCCGCGCGCCGTGTCGCGGGCCAACGACGATTCGAACGACGATAAACGTGCACGTGTGGCCGGCGCGCCCGCAAGCGCCGCGCCGGCCCCGAAAGGAGGGAGACAATGGCAATGACCGACGAATCGGCCTCGGGCTGGTCGGATGGCAAGCGTTATCTGTGGCTGCTCGGGGCGGTGACGATCACGCTGCCGATCTTCTCGGCCCAGCTTGCGTTGTCGACCGGCCTTCACGTGTTCTGGTGGTTCGGCCCGCTGTTCGCGTTCGGCGTGATTCCGATCCTTGACACGCTGATCGGCGACGATCGCGACAATCCGCCCGAAGCCTTCGTCCCGGACCTCGAACGGGCGCGCTACTACCGCTACATCGTCTATCTCGCGACGCTGGTCGAATACATCGCGTTCTTCATGTGCGTGTGGGTCGTCGGCACGCATGCGCTCGCGTGGTACGACTACGTCGGCTTCGCGCTGTCGCTCGGCGCGGCGACGGGCATCTCGATCAACACCGCGCACGAACTCGGGCACAAGACCAGCCGCTTCGAGCGCCGGCTCGCGAAAGTCACGCTCGCGCCGGTTGCATACGGCCACTTCTTCGTCGAGCACAACCGCGGCCATCACGTGCGCGTCGCGACGGCGGAGGACCCGGCGAGCGCGCGCTACGGCGAATCGTTCTGGGCCTTCCTGCCCCGCACGGTGACGGGCAGCATCCGCTCGGCCTGGCGGCTCGAAAAGACGCGCCTCGAGCGGCTCGGGCATTCGCCGTGGACCTGGCGCAACGAAGTCCTGCATGCGTGGGCGATGACCGTCGTCGTGTGGGGCATCGCGATCGCGATGGCCGGCAAGGTCGTGATCCCGTTCCTCGTGATCCAGGCCGTGTACGGTGCGTCGCTGCTCGAAGTCGTCAACTACGTCGAGCACTACGGGCTCGGCCGCCGCAAGCTGCCGAGCGGCCGCTACGAACGCTGCGCGCCGCAGCATTCGTGGAACAGCAATCACGTCGTCACCAACCTCTTCCTGTATCAGCTGCAGCGGCACGCCGACCATCACGCGAACCCGACGCGCTCGTACCAGGCGCTGCGCCACTTCGACGACTCGCCGCAACTGCCGGCCGGCTACGCGACGATGATCCTGTTCGCGTACGTGCCGCCGCTCTGGTATCGCGTGATGAATCCGCGTGTCGTCGCGCACTACGGCGGCAACATGGCGCAATCGAACATCAAGCCATCGATCCGCGCTCGCGTGCTCGCGCAGTATTCGGCCACGGCGTGATACCAGACGGCGCAGTCGCGGTCGTCGGCGAGATCGTCACGCGGCTTGCGGCAGCCTGAACACGGCGACCGCGTGCCGCAGCGCGCTCGCCTGCTCGGCCAGCGCCTGCGTCGCGGCCGACGCCTGTTCGACCAGCGCCGCGTTGCGCTGCGTCGCTTCATCCATCTGCGTGACCGCGACGTTCGCCTGCTGGATGCCACCGCTCTGCTCCTGCGATGCGGACGAGATCTTGCCGACGATCGTGCGGTCTCGGCCGTACGCCGGCATCGACACAGCCGCGCACATGAAAGCGGCGACCAAAACGAAAAACCCCGTGATCCTTTCGGATCACGGGGCTTCGTATTTTGGCGGAGAGGGTGGGATTCGAACCCACGGTACGGGGAAACCGTACGCCTGATTTCGAGTCAGGTACATTCGACCACTCTGCCACCTCTCCTTCCTTGCTGCATCTCACGGCTGGTCGTTTCCGCGAGAAAAAGATTATAAGACGATCGATTCCTCGCTGACAAGCCCTTTCTGCAAATTTTTTGCGAAGGGTTTGAAGCCCGCGTTACGACACCTGAGCAGGCGCGTCGATACGTTCCATGCCGCCCATGTACGGACGCAGTGCTTCCGGCACCGTGACCGAGCCATCCGCATTCTGGTAGTTCTCCAGCACCGCGACAAGCGTGCGGCCGACGGCCAGCCCCGAGCCGTTCAGCGTATGCACGAGTTCCGGCTTGCCCTGCGCATTGCGGAACCGCGCCTGCATCCGGCGCGCCTGGAACGCCTCGGTGTTCGAGCAGCTCGAGATCTCGCGATAGGTGTTCTGCGCGGGCAGCCACACTTCGAGGTCGAACGTCTTCGCGGCAGAGAAACCCATGTCGCCGGTGCACAGCGCCACGACGCGGTACGGCAGGCCGAGCTTCTGCAGGATCGCTTCCGCGTGGCCGACCATCTCGTCGAGCGCCGCGTACGATGCGTCGGGCGCGACGACCTGCACCATCTCGACCTTGTCGAACTGGTGCTGGCGGATCATCCCGCGCGTGTCGCGGCCGTACGAGCCGGCTTCCGAGCGGAAGCACGGCGAATGCGCGGTCAGCTTGATCGGCAGCGCGGAGCCTTCGACGATCGATTCGCGCACGGTGTTCGTCAGCGAAATCTCGGACGTCGAGATCAGGTATTGCGTGATCGTGTTCTCGCCGCCGCCCTTCTCGACGCGGAACATGTCGTCCGCGAACTTCGGCAGCTGGCCCGTGCCGTACAGGATCTCGGGATTGACGATGTACGGCGTGTACGTCTCGGTGTAGCCGTGCTGCAGCGTGTGCGTGTCGATCATGAACTGCGCGAGCGCGCGGTGCAGGCGTGCGATCGAGCCGCGCAGCATCGTGAAGCGTGCGCCGGCGAGCTTCGCGCCGGTTTCGAAATCGAGACCGAGCGGGGTGCCGACGTCGACGTGATCCTTCACCGCGAAGTCGAACTCGCGCGGCGTGCCCCAGCGGCGCACCTCGACGTTGTCGGCTTCGTCCTTGCCGACCGGCACGCTTTCGTGCGCGATGTTCGGCATGCCCAGCATCAGGTCGGACAGACGCGTCTGGATCTCGCCGAGCTTGGCCTCCGACGCCTTCATCTCGTCGCCAATGCCGCCGACTTCGGCCATCACGGCCGACGTGTCCTCGCCCTTCCCCTTCATCGCGCCGATCTGCTTCGACAGGCTGTTGCGGCGCGCCTGGAGCTCTTCGGTACGGGTCTGGATCGCGCGGCGTTCCGCTTCGAGGGCGGAAAACGCGGCGACGTCGAGGGTGTAGCCGCGATCGGCGAGGCGCTTCGCGACGCCGTCGAGGTCTTTGCGCAGCAACTGGATGTCGAGCATGGGAGGACTTGGGAAATCGTTGTGTAAGACGGGAATTCTAACGCACCGCGCGCTCGCCACGGCATTGGCCGAACGGACAGTGGCGCAAACGCGCGACTGACGTGGCAGTATCGCATTGCCGGCCTGCGCGTCGGCAGCCCTGCGCAGCCCGTCGTGCAGCGTTGCTGCGCAGCGCGCGACAGCCGCGCCGGCCGGGCCGGCCGAGCGCAAAGCGGCGGGCCACACACCCGCCTTCGCATCACCATCACCCGAGGGAACCCGATGGCCATCGAGCTGGACAAGGATGTCCGCGACCGCGCGATCGCGTCGCTGCAACGCTATTTCACAGAAAACATGGACGAGCCGATCGGCAACATCCAGGCCGGCGCACTGCTGCACTTCTTCGTCGAGGAAATCGCGCCGGCGATCTACAACCTCGCGATCGCCGATGCGCAGGAGCGCCTGCACGCACGCGTCGCCGAACTCGACATCGAATGCCACGCGGAGCCGTTCGAGTACTGGAAGAAGCAGCCGGGCCGCAAGCGCTGACGCACCGGGCGCAGCGCGCGCCACCGCGTGCGGCCGGTCAGTCCTTCTTGCCGGCCTCGCGGTCGAGCTCGCGCAGCCACGCGAGCTTGTCGGCGATCTTCGCTTCGAGCCCGCGCGGCACCGGCTTGTACCAGCGCGGCTCGCGCATGCCTTCCGGCAGATAGGTCTCGCCGGCCGCATAGGCGTTCGGCTCGTCGTGCGCGTAGCGATACGCATGACCGTAGCCGAGTTCCTTCATCAGCTTGGTCGGCGCATTGCGCAGATGCACGGGCACCTCGCGCGACTTGTCCTGCTTGACGAACGCCATCGCCTGGTTGAACGCGTTGTAGCCCGCGTTGCTCTTCGCCGCGCACGCGAGGTAGATCACCGCTTGCCCGAGCGCCAGCTCGCCTTCGGGGGAACCGAGCCGCTCGTAGGTCTCGGCCGCGTCGTTCGCCACCTGCAGCGCGCGCGGGTCGGCCAGACCGATGTCTTCCCACGCCATCCGCACGATGCGGCGCGCGAGATATTTCGGATCCGCGCCGCCGTCGATCATCCGGCAGAACCAGTACAGCGCGCCGTCCGGGCTCGAACCCCGCACCGACTTGTGCAGCGCCGAGATCTGATCGTAGAAATTGTCACCGCCCTTGTCGAAGCGCCGCGCGTTCAGCGTCATCGCGCTGCTGACGAAATCGGCATCGATGGTCGTGATTCGGGAGGAAGCAGCAGCCGTCTGCGCCTGCTCGAGCAGGTTCAGGAAGCGCCGCGCGTCGCCGTCCGCGTAACCGATGAGCGTATCGACCGCCTTGTCGTCGAACGCGAGGCCGTCGAGCGCGATTTCCTGCGCACGCTTGAGCAACTGACGCATCTCGTCGTCGCTCAGCGACTGCAGCACGTACACCTGCGCGCGCGACAGCAGCGCCGAGTTGACTTCGAAGCTCGGATTCTCGGTCGTCGCGCCGATGAACGTCACGAGCCCCGACTCGACGAACGGCAGCAGCGCATCCTGCTGCCCCTTGTTGAAGCGGTGGATTTCGTCGACGAACAGGATCGTGTGGCGGCCGGTGCGGTTCAGCGTGTCCTTCGCCTGCTCCATCGACTCGCGAATGTCCTTCACGCCGCCGAGCACCGCGGACAGCGCGATGAACTCGCAGTCGAACGCGAGCGCGGTGAGGCGCGCGAGCGTCGTCTTGCCGACGCCGGGCGGCCCCCACAGGATCATCGAATGCGGCTTGCCGGATTCGAACGCGAGCCGCAGCGGCTTGCCTTCGCCCAGCAGATGCGTCTGGCCGATCACCTCGGCGAGCGTCTTGGGCCGCAGCGCCTCGGCGAGCGGCCGGCGCGGCTCGACTTGAAACAGGTCGGACATGAACCCTCGCTCCAGATCAGACAATGGCGGCCGAACGGGCCGCCGGACCCAATATTATGACAGCCGCGCGACTGCGCCGCCGGGGGCGGGGGTCGGGCGCCCGCGCGCGGTGCCCGGCGCCGGTGCCCACGCCCGGTGCCCGCGCCCGGTGCCCGGCGCCGGTGCCCGCGCCCACGCCCAGTGCCTGGCGCCCAGTGCCCGCGCCCCCAAACAACACGGGCCTGCCGTCGCCGGCAGGCCCGTGTCCGAACACCGGTGCGACGCCGTCAGCCGTTGATCACGTCCGCGCCCTTCGGCACGACGAACTTGAACGTATCGCCCCTCAGCGGCGGATTCGTCTGGATGTTCGTGAACGTGAGCAGCGTGACGTTGCCGAACACGTCGTGCAGCTCCATCGCGGCGAGCGTGCCGTTGCGGAACCCGATGCCGATCCGCTGGAACTGCGTGTCCTGCGCCTTCGGCAGCATCTCGAGCCAGTCGATCCCGCCCTTCTCGCCCGCATCGCGCAGCGTGTAGTTCTTGTCGAGATCGTTGCTGCCGAACAGGATCGCGGCCGGGCTCGCGCCCAGCGCGCCGTTCAGCTTGCGCTCGGTGACCTGGTTCAGGTCGCGGTCGTACACGTACAGCTTGTCGCCGTCGGCCTGCAGCACCTGCTGGTACGGCTTCTGGTACGTCCAGATGAACTTGCCCGGACGCGAGAACACGAACGTGCCGCTCGAATTGTCGTTCGGCTTCGGCGCGGCCTGCGCGGCGCTCGCGCCCTTGCTCGGCGCCTTGACGATCTGCTGCGTGAATTCGCCCTTCGCCGAACGCACCTGCGACACGAAGGCCTTCAGTTGCTCGGTGCCGCTCGCGAACGCGTGCGTCGCCGCGAGCATCAGCGATGCGCCGGCGAGCGCCGCGCCGAGCCAGCGCCGCGTCGAACGAAGGGACAATGCAAACGAATGTTGCTGCATATTGCGGTTTTCTCCGTGGGTGGCCGGCGCCGCGGGCGCCGCGGACTCATTCCGCGTCGCGCGCCGGCACAAGAATTTCGCGGTTGCCGCTCGACGACATCGCCGACACGAGCCCCGACTGTTCCATCTGCTCGAGCAGCCGCGCCGCGCGGTTATAGCCGATCCGCAGATGGCGCTGCACGAGCGAAATCGACGCGCGGCGGTTCTTGATGACGATCTCGACCGCCTGGTCGTACAGCGGATCAGACTCGTTGCCGCCTTCACCGGTTCCCGCGCCGGCCGACCCCTCGTCGCCGTCGGCGGTGCCGCCCTCGAGCAGCCCTTCGACGTAGTTCGGCTCGCCGTGCTCCTTGAGCTTCTCGACGACGCGATGCACTTCATCGTCGGCGACGAACGCGCCGTGCACGCGCACCGGCAGCCCGCTGCCCGGCGGCAGGTACAGCATGTCGCCCATCCCGAGCAGCGATTCGGCGCCCATCTGGTCGAGAATCGTGCGCGAGTCGATCTTCGACGACACCTGGAACGCGATCCGCGTCGGCACGTTCGCCTTGATCAGGCCGGTGATCACGTCGACGGACGGACGCTGCGTCGCGAGGATCAGGTGAATGCCGGCCGCGCGCGCCTTCTGCGCGATCCGCGCGATCAGCTCCTCGACCTTCTTGCCGACGACCATCATCAGGTCGGCGAGCTCGTCGATCACGACGACGATGTTCGGCAGGCGGCCGAGCGGCTCGGGATCGTCCGGCGTCAGGCTGAACGGATTCGGAATCTTTTCCTCGCGCTTCGCCGCGTCGTCGATCTTGTTGTTGTAGCCGGCGAGGTTGCGCACGCCGAGCTTGCTCATCAGCTTGTAGCGGCGCTCCATCTCCGCGACCGTCCAGTTCAGCGCATGGCCGGCCTGGCGCATGTCGGTGACGACCGGGCACAGCAGGTGCGGAATGCCTTCGTAGACGCTCATTTCGAGCATCTTCGGATCGATCAGGATCAGGCGCACCTGCTCGGCGGTCGCCTTGTACAGCAGCGACAGGATCATTGCGTTGATCCCGACCGACTTGCCCGAACCGGTCGTGCCCGCAACCAGCAAGTGCGGCATCTTCGCGAGATCCGCGCACACCGGCTTGCCGCCGATGTCCTTGCCGAGGCTCAGGGTCAGCGCCGACGATGCGGCCGCATAGACTTCAGAACCGATGATCTCGGACAGGTGCACCGTCTGGCGGCGCTGGTTCGGCAGCTCGAGCGCCATGTAGTTCTTGCCGGGGATCGTCTCGACCACGCGGATCGACACGAGCGACAGCGAACGCGCGAGATCCTTCGCGAGGTTGACGATCTGGCTGCCCTTCACGCCGGTGGCCGGCTCGATCTCGTAGCGCGTGACGACCGGGCCCGGATACGCGGCCACGACGCTCGCCTCGACGCCGAAATCCTTCAGCTTCTTCTCGATCAGCCGCGACGTGAATTCGAGCGTATCGGCGGAAATCGCTTCCTGCGTCTTCGGCGCGGGATCGAGCAGCGACACCGGCGGCAGCGTCGAATCGCCCGGCAAGTCGGTGAAGAGCGGCACCTGACGCTCGCGCTCGACGCGCTCGGACTTCGCCGGCGTGACGACCGGCGGCACGATCGTCACGGGCTCGTGATCCTCGATGCGCACGCGCTCCTCCTCGACCTTGCCTTCGCGGCGCACGGCCGCGGCCTCGCCGAGCTTGCGGTCGCGCTCGGCCTCACGGCGCAGCTTCGCGACGTTCACGGCAGACAGGATCGCGCCGCCGACGCGCTCGGCGACCGACAGCCACGAGAAGCGGAAATACAGCGACAGGCCGATCGCGAGCGCGATCAGGAGCAGCAGCGTGCCGCCGGTGAAGCCGAACGCGTGCGACATCGCGCCGGCCACGGCCTCGCCGATCACGCCGCCCGGCGCGCGCGGCAACTGCACCTTCAGCGACCACATCCGCAGCGCCTCGATGCCGTCGCACGCGAGCACGACGAGCACGAACGCGAAGATCTCGGTGAGCCAGCCGATCGGCCGCTCCGGTTCGTCGACGACCGCCTCGTGACGCGTGATGCGCCGGTAGTTGACCGCGATGCGCCGTCCGAGCGGCACGATCAGCCAGTAGGCCGACAGGCCGAACAGCAGCAGGATGATGTCGGCCGTCCACGCGCCCACGCGGCCGGCCCAGTTCGAGATGTGGTCCACCTGCGCCGCGTGCGTCCAGCTCGGATCGCGCCGGCTGTAGCTCAACAGGGCCATCACCAGAAAAGCGCAGAGCGCGACCTGGAGAATCCAGCGGATCTCCGTGAGGAGCTTCGACATCCGGTGCGGCAACGCCTGTGCCTGGGCGGAATAAGGAGCTTTTGCCATGAATCCGTATAAAGAGGACGGGCCGCGGGCCCGCCTGTCGTTCGATCGCGCTCATTGTAAACGCTGCACCGGGCCGCCAAGTGTAAATGACGGTTACATAAGAGGGCCGGGTGCGTGAAGCCGCGCCGCGCGCCGCCTGCCGGCAAACGCTATCGCCACGATTGAAACTCTCGTTCGGCAGTGCAGCAACGGGGCCTTTATAATGCGCGTCTGATACCCATCTATGACGGCATCCCGGTCAACCCAGACCGTCCGGCGAGCCTTATCCCGCCCGCCGCGGCCGCCTTTTACGGATTCGCACATGTCCACGCCCAAACACGCCAAAGTCCTGATTCTCGGTTCCGGCCCCGCCGGCTACACGGCTGCCGTCTACGCGGCACGCGCCAACCTGTCCCCGGTGCTCGTCACCGGCATCGCGCAGGGCGGCCAGCTGATGACGACGACCGATGTCGAAAACTGGCCGGCGGACGCAAAGGGCGTGCAAGGCCCGGAACTGATGGCGCGCTTCCAGGAGCACGCCGAGCGCTTCAACACCGAAATCGTATTCGATCACATCCACACCGCGAAACTGCACGAACAGCCGATCCGGCTGATCGGCGATTCGGGCGAATACACGTGCGACTCGCTGATCATCGCGACCGGCGCGTCCGCGCAGTATCTCGGCCTGCCGTCCGAGGAAGCCTTCATGGGCAAGGGTGTGTCGGCCTGCGCGACGTGCGACGGCTTCTTCTATCGCAACCAGGAAGTCGCGGTGATCGGCGGCGGCAACACGGCCGTCGAGGAAGCGCTCTACCTGACGGGCATCGCGAAGAAGGTCACGGTGATTCACCGCCGCGACAAGTTCCGCGCCGAGCCGATCCTGATCGACCGCCTGCTGGAGAAGGAAAAGGAAGGCGTCGTCGACATCAAGTGGGATCACGTGCTCGACGAAGTGACGGGCGAGGAATCGGGCGTCACGGGGCTGCGCATCAAGAACGTGAAGACCGGCGCGACGCAGGACCTCAACGTGCAGGGCGTGTTCGTCGCGATCGGCCACAAGCCGAACACCGACCTGTTCCAGGGCCAGCTCGAGATGAAGGACGGTTACATCCTGACGAAGAGCGGCCTGCACGGCAACGCGACGTCGACCAGCGTGCCGGGCGTATTCGCCGCCGGCGACGTGCAGGACAACGTGTACCGCCAGGCAATCACCAGCGCCGGCACGGGCTGCATGGCCGCGCTCGACGCGCAGCGCTACCTCGAAGGCCTGCACGACAAGAAGTAAGCGTCAAGCGTTCGGCCGCCGGGCGCTACAATGGCGTCCGCTGCCGCGAAGCAGGCTTGACCGGAAAGCCGCTGCCGCCGTGCAGCGGCTTTTTTGTGCCCGCGCGTCCGAACGCGCCTGCCCCGGTTACCGAATCATGGCGAAGAACCAGCCCCATCCGAGCGATCCCGCGAAGCGGCAGATCGCCGCCCGTCCCGCGAACCCGGCGCCCGCCGCGCCCCCGCCCGCACCCGATGCCGCCGCGTTGCGCGGCCAGGGTCTGGCCGGCCTCGGCGCGCTGCGCAAGTCGCTGCAAGGCGAAGCCGACCGCCGCGAGCGCGCCCGCGTCGAAACCGCGAAGGTCGCGCGCCAGGCGGAAGCCGACGCGAACCTGTTCCGCAACGAAATCGGCGCGATCCAGCCGCTGAACGCACCGCCGCGCGCGAAGCCCGGCCGCACGCCGCCCGACCCGGTGCCGAAGCAGACGCAGCGCGACGAGGAAGACGTGCTGAACGCGACGCTGTCCGACGAATTCGATCCGGAAACGCTGCTCGACAGCGACGAATCGCTGTATTACCACCGCGCCGGCATCAGCCGCGAGGTCGTGCGCAAGCTGCGCAGCGGCGCGTGGATCGTACAGGCGCAGCTCGACCTGCACGGGATGCGGCGCGACGAGGCGCGCGACGCGCTCGCGGAATTCATCCGCGAAGCCGGCAAGAAGGGGCTGCGCTGCCTGCGCGTGATCCACGGCAAGGGGCTCGGCTCGATCGGCAAGGAGCCCGTGCTGAAAGGCAAGGTGCGCGCGTGGCTCGTGCAGAAGGAAGAAGTGATCGCGTTCTGCGAGGCGCGCAGCCACGACGGCGGCGCGGGCGCGGTGCTCCTGCTGCTGCAGCCGCTGCCGGCCCCCGCCGATCGGGGGCCGCGTGCCGCATCCTAGGCTGACGCTCGCGATCTCGATACTGGAAGCGATCGCGACGCTCGCCTTCGCGATCTCGGGCTTCATCGAGGCGCGCAAGAACCGTCTCGACTCGGTCGGCACGTTCGTCGTCGCGCTCGCTACCGCGTTCGGCGGCGGCACGCTGCGCGACATCCTGCTCGAACGCCGGCCGTTCTACTGGGTCATCCACGACGACTACGTGATCGCGATCTTCGTGCTCGCGCTGTTCGCGCCGATCGTGCTGCGGATGCTGTCGCGGCTGTCGGCGGAGCGGCTGCTGCTGGTGGCCGATGCGATCGGGCTCGGCATCTTCAGCATCTCGGGCACCGCGATCGCGCTCGATGCCGAGATGCCGCGCTTCATCGCGGTGATGATGGGTGTGATCACCGGCGTGGTCGGCGGCATCATCCGCGACGTGCTGTGCAACGACATCCCGCTGATCCTGCGCGATTCGCGGCCGTACGCGACCTGCGCGTTCGTCGGTTGCTGGTTCTACCTGCTGCTCGCGTGGCTGCAGTTCGACTCGGTGTACAGCGTGCTGTTCGCGACCGGCTTCATCCTCGTCGCGCGGCTCGCGACGTTCAAGTTCGACGTGCGGTTGCCGCACTGACGCCGCCACGCCACGCGTCGCCACATGCAAAAATGAAAGGGGCCGTTCACACAGACGGCCCCTTCTCTTTCGTTCAGCGCAAATGCCGCCTCACGCGATCCGCTCTTCCGACGCCGGATCGAACAGCACCGCCTTCGACACGTCGAACAGCAGCGACAGCGTCTGATCGGGCTGCGGGTTCGCGGCCGGATGCACGCGGCTCACGATCCGCTTGCCGTTGACCTGCGCGAACACGTGCGTGTCGGGGCCGGTCGGCTCGGTCACGTCGACGCGCACGTCGAACGGCTGCAGGTGCGACGCGTCGCCGTTATGCGCGTGGCGAACGTCGGTGATGCGCTCCGGACGCAGGCCGAGGATCACCTCGCGGCCGACGTGCGACTTCAGCTGGCCATCGAACGGCAGGTTGAGCGCACCGCGCTTGACGCCCGTGTCGATCTCGAGCGCGATCCCGCTGCCCTGCTCGACCAGCTTGCCGTTGATGAAGTTCATCGGCGGCGCGCCGATGAAGCCCGCGACGAACAGGTTCGACGGCGAATCGTAGATGTCCTGCGGCGCGCCGAACTGCTGGACCACACCGTCCTTCATCACCGCGATCCGGTCGCCGAGCGTCATGGCCTCGATCTGGTCGTGCGTCACGTAGACGATCGTCGTGCCGAGACGCTGGTGCAGCAGCTTGATTTCGGCGCGCATCTCGATGCGCAGCTTCGCGTCGAGGTTCGACAGCGGCTCGTCGAACAGGAACAGCGACGGATCGCGCGCCAGTGCGCGGCCCATCGCGACGCGCTGGCGCTGGCCACCCGACAGCTGGCCCGGCTTGCGGTCGAGCAGGTGCTGGATCTGCAGCATCGCCGATACGCGCTCGACGATCTGCTGCTGCTCGCTCTTGGGCACCTTGCGGATGTTCAGGCCGAACGAGATGTTCTCGCGCACCGTCATCGACGGATACAGCGCATACGACTGGAACACCATCGCGATGTCGCGGTCCTTCGGCGACAGGTCGTTGACGACCTTGCCGTCGATGCAGATCTCGCCGCTCGTCACGGTCTCGAGGCCGGCGATCATGTTGAGCAGCGTCGACTTCCCGCAGCCCGACCCGCCGACCAGGATCAGGAACTGTCCGTCCTCGATCTCGATGTCGACACCCTTCAGGACCGGCACCCCGTTCGGGTAGGTCTTGTACACGTCACGGATGGAAAGGCTTGCCATGCTGTGAATCCTCTGTCTCGTCTCGCGCGGCGCCCTGCGGCGCCGCGTCGGGTTCGTTTCGATGCGCCGCGCGTCGCGCGCGGCCGGTTCGTCGTATCGGATGAAACCGCGCTTACCCCTTCACCGCGCCCGCCGTCAGCCCGCGCACGAAGTAGCGGCCGGCGACCACGTAGACGAGCAGCGTCGGCAGCGCGGCGATGATCGCGCCCGCCATGTCGACGTTGTACTCCTTCACGCCCGTCGACGTGTTGACGAGGTTGTTCAGCGCGACCGTGATCGGCATCGAGTCGACGCCGGAGAACACGATCCCGAACAGGAAGTCATTCCAGATCTGCGTGAATTGCCAGATCAGGCACACCATGAAGATCGGCAGCGACACGGGCAGCAGGATCTTCGTGAAGATCGTGAAGAAACCCGCGCCGTCGATGCGCGCGGCCTTCACGAGCTCGGCCGGCACGCTCACGTAGAAGTTGCGGAAGAACATCGTCGTGAACGCGATGCCGTACACGACGTGCACGAACACCAGGCCCGGAATCGTATTCGCGAGGCCGAGCATCCCCTGCAGGCGCGCCATCGGCAGCAGGATCACCTGGAACGGAATGAAGCAGCCGACCAGCATCATCGTGAACAGCGCATCCGCGCCGCGAAAGCGCCAGTGCGTGAGCACGTAGCCGTTGAACGCGCCGATCAGCGACGAGATCAGCACGGCCGGAATCACCATCTGCAGCGAATTCAGGAAGAACGGCTTCATCCCGTCGCAGCGCACGCCGGTACACGCGCCGCTCCACGCCTTCACCCACGGATCGAAAGTCCAGTGCGTCGGCGGCGTCAGCAGGTTGCCGGTGCGAAGCTGGTCGAGGTCCTTGAACGACGTCGACAGCATCACGTAGATCGGGAACAGGAAATACAGCGCGAACAGGATCAGCGCCGCATAGATCACTGCCCGGCTGATCGTCATCTTAGGCTGCATTGCGGGTGCTCCTCGATTCCATATACATCAGCGGCACCAGCACCGCGACCACGGTCGCGAGCATCATCACCGACGACGCCGCGCCGAGCCCGAGCTGGCCGCGGTTGAACGAAAACGTGTACATGAACATGGCCGGCAGCGACGACGACGTGCCGGGGCCGCCCGCCGTCAGCGCGACGACCAGGTCGAAGGTCTTGATCGTGATGTGGCAGAGGATCAGCAGCACCGAGAAGAACACCGGGCGCATGCTCGGGATCACGATCTTGCGGTAGATGGTCGGCAGCGTCGCGCCGTCGACCTGCGCGGCCTTGAAGATCTCGGCGTCGACGCCGCGCAACCCGGCGAGGAACAGCGCCATCACGAAGCCGGTCGACTGCCACACGGCGGCGATCACGATACAGAAGATCGCCTTGTCCGGATCGTCGAGCCAGCCGAACGAGAAGCTCGTCCAGCCCCAGTCGTGCATCACCTTCTCCAGGCCGAGGCCCGGGTTCAGGATCCACTGCCACGCGGTACCCGTGACGATGAACGACAGCGCCATCGGGTACAGGAAGATCGCGCGCAGCGCGCCTTCGTTGCGGATGCGCTGGTCGAGCAGGATCGCGAGGAACAGCCCGAGCGCGACGCAGATCGCGATGAACGGAATCCCGAACCAGCCGAGGTTCGCGGCGGAGGTCCACCACACGTCGTTCTGGAACAGGTCCGAGTAACGGCCGAAGCCGTCGAATTCGTAGTTCGGCAACAGCCGCGAGTTGGTCAGCGACAGATAGCCGGTAATCAGGATGAAACCGTAGATGAACACCACGGCGATCGCGAGGCTCGGCGCGAGCACGAGCTTCGGAATCCAGCGATCGGCGAAGGCCGACATCGGCGACGTGCGCCGCGCGACGGCAGCGCCGGATCCGTTTCCGCTAAGAGGGGCAGCCACTTGATTCGACTCCTGGAACGAGGGCGGCGCAGGCCAGGCCGGCGCCGGGTACGGCGCGGGCCCGCGGGCGAGCCCGTTTGCTGCACATGCAAAAACGCCCGGCCGACGATGCGTTTCCGGCCGGGCGCCCGTTGCGCCTTACTTCACCTTCGCGGCTTTCGCGAGCGCGGCGACCGCGCTCTTCGAATCCTGCTGCGAGTTCATGAACTTCGTCACGACGTCGGTGATCGCGCCGGCCGTCGCGTCGCCCTGCGCCATTCCGTGCGCGAGCGACGGCACGAAGCCGCCCGACTTGATCGCGGTCTGCTCGTCGGCGTACGACTTCTTCGCGCAGTCGTCGAACTTGTCCATCTTCACGCCGAGGCGTACCGGCACCGAACCCTTCAGCAGGCTGAACTGCTCCTGGAAGGCCGGCGTCATGATCGTCTTCGCGAGCGCGAGCTGGCCCGGCGTCGCGTCCTTCTGGCCCTTCTGCTGGAAGAACACGAACGAGTCGACGTTGAACGTGTACGAGTTCGCCGTGCCCGGCACCGCTGCGCAGATATAGTCCTTGCCGGCCTTCTTGCCCGCGTTCTCGAACTCGCCCTTCGCCCAGTCGCCCATGAACTGCATGCCGGCCTTGCCGTTGATCACCATCGCGGTCGCGAGGTTCCAGTCACGGCCGTTGCGGCCCGTGTCGAAGTAGCCCTGGATCTTGCGCACCGTGTCGAACACCGACACCATCTGCGGCGAATTCAGCGTGGCCTGGTCGAGATCGACGAGCGCCTTCTTGTAGAACGCCGGGCCCTGCGACAGCACGACGTCTTCCCACAGCGTCAGGTCCTGCCACGGCTGGCCGCCCATCGCGACCGGCTGGATGCCCGCGGCCTTCAGCTTGTCGGCCACCGCGAAGAACTCGGGCCAGGTCGTCGGCACCTTCGCGCCGATCTTGTCGAGCGCGGCCTTGTTGATATAGAGCCAGTTCACGCGGTGCACCGAGAACGGCGCGGCGACGGTATGGCCCTTGTACTTGATGATCTTGTCGATTTCCGGCGGCAGGTTCTGCTTCCAGTCGCCGGCAGCGGAATCGATGTTGACGAGCACGCCTTGATCGGCCCAGTCCTGGATCAGCGGGCCCTTGATCTGCGCGGCCGACGGGGAGTCGCCGCTGATCACCTTGGTCTTCAGCGCGGTCATGGCCGCCGCGCCCGCGCCGCCCGCGACCGCGAAGTCCTTCCACACGTAGCCCTGCTTCTGGAGGTCGTCCTTCAGCACGCCGACGGCCTTCGACTCGCCGCCCGAGGTCCACCAGTGCAGCACCGTTACGTTCTCGGCCGCCTGCGCCGCCACGGCGCCAGCCATCAGACCCGCGGCGCAGAGCGCGCCCATGATCGAGCGAACTTTCATTACTTATCTCCTCCAGACTGAATCAACTCGTGAGGTTCCCTGACCGGGAACCGGCTTCTTGATAAACGACGGGGAAATCGAGCCGCGGGACGCGTGCAGCGTACGGGGCCGATGACCGGCCGGGCTCTTACAGAAAGCGTGAATCGAGATTCAACGGCGTGTCTCCTCATTGTGTTTCTGGCCCGCCGCGATACCGCGGCGCGAGCCCGGGGCGACGGCGCGCGGACGATGCGCACCGTCAATGTCCGATAACATTCGGCACAAGGCGTTCCCGAAGGCGAAGCTCGCGCAGTTCATCGACCGCACTTCTTTTTTTCTTCACCCAGGTGCTACCCCTTGCGGCGGATTGTAGTTAAACTACAATTCAGTGTCAAAAATATTTTTATCGCACTACGGATCGCTTCCCAGCACCCCAACCGGCGGAGACACATGCATACCGATTCCAGCTTTACCTTCGTACTTTTCGGCGGCACCGGCGACCTGTCGATGCGCAAGATCCTGCCCGCGCTGTTCGAAGCGCACCGCGGCAACATGCTCGCGGAAGGCGGCCGGATCGTTGCCGTCGCGCGGCACGAATCGGATCGGGCGGGCTATCTCGAGTGGGTCGACACGCACGTGAAGCCGCATGCGGCGAAGGCGGCCGGCAAGGCGTTCGACGACAGCGCGTGGCAAGCCTTCCTCGAGCGCATCGAATACGTGAAGCTCGACCTCGGCCGCGCGGAGGACTACACCGTGCTGCGCGACGCGGTCGCACAATTGCCCGGCATCCGCGTGTTCTATCTCGCGACGGGGCCGTCGCTGTTCGTGCCGATCTGCAAGGCGCTCGCGTCGGTCGGCCTGAACGAAGGCGCGCGCATCGTGCTCGAGAAGCCGCTCGGCTACGACCTGCGCTCGTCGAACGCGATCAACGACGCGGTCGGCGAGATCTTCGCGGAAGACCAGATCTACCGGATCGACCACTATCTCGGGAAAGAGCCGGTACAGAACCTGCTCGCGCTGCGCTTCGGCAATGCGCTGTTCGAGCCGCTGTGGCGCCGCGAATGGGTCGAGAGCATCCAGATCACGATCGCCGAGGAGCTCGGCGTCGAGGCGCGCGGCGATTTCTACGACAATACGGGCGCGCTGCGCGACATGGTGCAGAACCACCTGCTGCAACTGCTGTCGATCGTCGCGATGGAGCCGCCGCACTCGATGGATTCCGACTCGGTGCGCGACGAGAAGCTGCGCGTGCTGCGTGCGCTGAAAGCGGTCGATCCGCGCGACATCGGCAAGGTCGCGGTGCGCGGCCAGTATCATGCGGGCGTGATCAAGGGCGCGCAGGTGCCGGCCTACGCGACCGAGCCGGGCGTGAAGCCCGACAGCCAGACCGAAACCTTCGTCGCGCTGAAGGTCGAGATCGAGAACTGGCGCTGGGCCGGCGTGCCGTTCTTCCTGCGCACCGGCAAGCGTCTCGCCGACCGCGTCGCGGAGATCGTCGTCAATTTCCGGCCGGTGCCGCACTCGGCGCTCGGGCCCACCGCGCTGCGCGCCGGCGCGAACCGCCTCGTGATCCGGTTGCAGCCGAACGAGACGATTCGCCTGTACTGCCTCGCGAAGCAGCCCGGCGAAGGGATGAACCTCGCGAGCGTGCACCTCGACCTCGCGTTCGACCAGTTCTTCAAGGAAGGGCAGATGGAGGCCTACCAGCGCCTGCTGCTCGACGTGATCAACGGCCGCCTCGCGCTGTTCGTGCGCCGCGACGAGCAGGAAGCCGCGTGGCGCTGGGTCGAGCCGATCCTGAACGAATGGGCGCGCTCGCTGAAGCCGCCGAAGCCGTACGCGGCGGGCACGTGGGGGCCGGCCGCGGCGAGCGCGATGCTCGCGCAGCACGGCACCTGCTGGCTCGAAGAAGAAAATTGATGCAAACCGTTGCCGTGCACGCTTGGCGCGCGGCAACGTGCCCCACGATTCATACGAATTGAACAGACAAAGCAGTCCGGAGGAGATGTGATCGAGATTCACGCTTTCGACACCCAGGAAGCGCAAAGCGAAGCGCTCGCGCGCGCCGTGGGCGAGGCGCTGCGCGCCGCGCTCGGCGGCCCCGCGCGCCCGACGCTCGCGGTGTCCGGCGGCACGAGCCCGCGCCCGTTCCTGCAAACGCTGTCGCACGCGGCGCTCGACTGGGCCGGCGTCGACGTCACGCTGGTCGACGACCGCTGGGTGCCGGAGGACGACGCGGCCAGCAACGCGCACCTCGTGCGCGACACGCTGCTGCAGCACGCGGCGGCCCCTGCCCGCTTCCTGCCGCTCGTCGACACCAGCACGGCGCTCGATGCGCACGTCGCCGCGCTGAACGCGAACGCCGACTACCGCGTGCCGACCGTCGCCGTGCTCGGCATGGGCGAAGACGGCCACACCGCGTCGATCTTCGCGGACGCGCCCGAATGGGACCACGCGATCACGACGCCCGAGCGCTTCGTCGCCGTGCATCCCGGCGCCGCGCCGCATGCGCGCGTGAGCTTTTCGCTCGATGCGCTGAAGCGCGTCGACCGGCTCTTCCTGTTGATCGCGGGCAGCCGCAAACGCGACGTGCTCGACGCCGCGGCCGCCACGCTGCAGAAGAACGCGATTTCCCACCTGGCCAACGACAAGGGGACCCAGCTCGATGTCTACTGGTGCGCAAAGTAAGGCTGTCGTCGCGGTCCAGCATGCCGACGGCCCGCGCCTGCTCGCGGACGTCGGCGGCACCAACGCGCGTTTCGCGCTGGAAACCGGCCCGGGCGAGATCACGCAGATCCGCGTCTATCCCGGCGCCGACTATCCGACGATCACCGACGCGATCCGCAAGTATCTGAAGGACGTGAAGATCAGCCGCGTGAACCACGCGGCGATCGCGATCGCGAACCCGGTCGACGGCGACCAGGTCACGATGACCAATCACGACTGGAGCTTCTCGATCGAGGCGACGCGCCGCGCGCTCGGCTTCGACACGCTGCTCGTCGTCAACGACTTCACCGCGCTCGCGATGGCGCTGCCCGGCCTCACCGATGCGCAGCGCGTGCAGATCGGCGGCGGCACGCGCCGCCAGAACAGCGTGATCGGGCTGCTCGGGCCCGGCACCGGGCTCGGCGTGTCCGGCCTGATTCCGGCCGACGATCGCTGGATCGCGCTCGGCAGCGAAGGCGGCCATGCATCGTTCGCGCCGCAGGACGAGCGCGAGGATCTGGTGCTGCAGTACGCGCGCAAGAAGTTTCCGCACGTGTCGTTCGAACGCGTGTGCGCGGGCCCCGGCATGGAGATCATCTATCGTGCGCTCGCCGCGCGCGACAAGAAGCGCCTCGCCGCGAACGTCGACACGGTCGAGATCGTCGAGCGCGCGCATGCAGGCGAAGCGCTCGCGCTCGAGGCGGTCGAATGCTTCTGCGGGATTCTCGGCGCGTTCGCGGGCAGCGTCGCGCTGACGCTCGGCGCGCTCGGCGGCGTCTATATCGGCGGCGGCGTCGCGCTGAAGCTCGGCGAACTGTTCACGCGCTCGTCGTTCCGCGCGCGCTTCGAGGCGAAGGGCCGTTTCACGCACTATCTGCAGAACATCCCGACCTACCTGATCACCGCCGAATATCCGGCGTTCCTCGGCGTATCGGCGATTCTCGCGGAGCAGTTGTCGAACCGTTCGGGCGGCGCGTCGTCGGCGGTGTTCGAGCGGATCCGCCAGATGCGCGACGCGCTGACGCCGGCGGAGCGCCGCGTCGCCGATCTCGCGCTGAACCATCCGCGCTCGATCATCAACGATCCGATCGTCGACATCGCGCGCAAGGCGGACGTGAGCCAGCCGACGGTGATCCGCTTCTGCCGCTCGCTCGGCTGCCAGGGCTTGTCGGACTTCAAGCTGAAGCTCGCGACCGGCCTCACCGGCACGATTCCGATGAGCCATAGCCAGGTGCATCTCGGCGACACGGCCACCGACTTCGGCGCGAAGGTGCTCGACAACACGGTGTCCGCGATCCTGCAACTGCGCGAACACCTGAACTTCGAGCACGTCGAGAATGCGATCGAGATCCTGAACGGCGCGCGCCGCATCGAGTTCTACGGGCTCGGCAATTCGAACATCGTCGCGCAGGACGCGCACTACAAGTTCTTCCGCTTCGGGATTCCGACGATCGCGTACGGCGACCTGTACATGCAGGCCGCGTCGGCCGCGCTGCTCGGCAAGGGCGACGTGATCGTCGCGGTGTCGAAGTCGGGGCGCGCGCCCGAGCTGCTGCGCGTGCTCGAGGTCGCGATGCAGGCCGGTGCGAAGGTGATCGCGATCACGTCGAGCAACACGCCGCTCGCGAAGCGCGCGACCGTCGCGCTCGAGACCGACCACATCGAGATGCGCGAGTCGCAGCTGTCGATGATCTCGCGGATCCTGCATCTGCTGATGATCGACGTCCTCGCGGTCGGCGTCGCGATCCGTCGCGCGTCGACCAACGGCGAATTGCCGGAGGCCGTCGCGCAGGCGCGCGCACGGGCGAGCGACGACGAAACGGCCGACGTGCTCGACTGGCTGAGCCACGGCGCATCGCCGGCGGCGAAGGACGTGGCGCGCGACTGACGGTCGACACGGTCAGGCGCTCGCCACTTTCCGACCGCCCGAAAAAAAACGCCACCGACGCATCGCGCGGTGGCGTTTTTTCATGCCGCGGTCATTGCGGCCTCCGCTCACGCCCCCGCTTTCACCGGCCGGCCATGCCAGCGCAGCACAAGGTAGCGCCCGGCGAAACACAGCACGCCCGACACACCGATCGTCACGCCCATCGCGAACGGCGTGCCATCCGCGAGTGCGCCGATCGCCACGCTCGCGAGCGCGCCGAGCGCGAGCTGCATCGCACCGAACACGGCCGCCGACGCGCCCGCGTTGTGCGGGTAGCGATGCATCAGGTCGGTCGTGCAGTTCGCGGACAGGATCCCGACCACGCCGACCACGAAGAACAGGCACACGACGATCGACCACAGCCCGCCCCACCCCGTCAGCGCGACGAGCGCGACCGCGAGCGACGCGATGCAGCTCACCAGCGACGCGGCGGCAATGAGGCGCAGCGAGCCAATGCGGCCGACGAGCCGCGTGTTCGCGAAGTTGCCGATCATGATCCCGACGACGTTCAGCCCGAACAGCAGCCCGTAGTGCTGCGGTGACACGTGGAAATACTCGATGTACACGAACGGCGTCGCGGTGATGTACGAGAACATCGCCGCGAACGCCATCCCGCCGCACAGCATGTGCCCCCACGCGACCGGATCGGACAGGATGCGCCCGTACGACGCGAACGATGCAAGCACGGCCGCGCTCTTGCGCCGCTCCTTCGGCCAGGTTTCGGGCACGCGCAGGTACGCGGTCGCCGCGCACAGTGCGCCGAACGCGGCCAGCACGACGAACACGCCGCGCCAGCCGGCGAAGCGCAGGATCTGCCCGCCGATCAGCGGCGCGAGCAGCGGCCCGACCGCGGTGACGATCGCGACCATCGACAGCACCTTCGCCGCGTCGGTCGGCTCGTGCGCGTCGCGCGCGATCGCGCGGGCGAGCACCGACGCGGCGCCCGCGCCGAGCGCCTGCAGGAAGCGCACGATGATCAGCATGTCGATCGAGCCCGACACGAAGCAGCCGATGCTCGCGAGCGTGAACAGTGCGATGCCGCCGAGCAGCACCGGGCGGCGGCCCCACGTATCGGACAGCGGACCGTACAGCAGCATGCCGATCGAGAAGCCGGCCATGAAGCTCGTCAGCGTGCGCTGCGCGGCGCCGGGGCTCACGGAGAAGCCGTCGGCGATCGACGGCAGGCTCGGCAGGTACATGTCGGTGGCAATCGGCCCGCAGGCGGCGAGCGCGCCGAGCAACAGGATCAGCCGGGCATCGGGCCGGCGCCGGACGACGTGGGACATGGGTATCCGGAATGGAGGCCCGCGCGCATCGGGGCGCGCGTGGCGGTGAAGACGGGAGGCCGCGCCGCGGACGGCGCTCAGGCCCATGATTGTACGCGCAACTTTTTTGCGTGCCGGCGGCGCGTGTGACGCGCATGGCCGGAAAGCGCCCGCACGATCGGTGTCGCACGAGTTCGCGTGTGGATTCGATTAAGCTTGCTGCTCGCCGTTTTTCTCGTCTGACCAAATCGACCCGACGACCGAACCGATGACCGCTTTCCTGCTGATCTGGAGCCCCAAGAAATGGCCGTGGCCCGAGCTGCCCGACGTCGCCGCGCGCGTGAAGGCAGGCGAGGCCGTGCACGACGTGTGGGGCTGCGGCTTCGCCCGCGGCATCCTGCCGGGCGACCGCGTGTTCCTGCATCGCGTCGCGAAGGAGCCGAAGGGCGTGTTCGGCTCCGGCTACGTGACGCGCGCGCCTTACGAGGTGCCCGATCCGGCGACCCGGCGCGGCTACCGGCTGTGCATCGACTTCGTCTACGACTGGCTGGTCGACGCGCACCAGGACGTCGTGATCCCGCGCGACGCGCTGCGCGTGCATCCGTACTCGGTGCAGACCTGGGATGCGCAGAGCTCCGGCACGTCGATCAAGCCGATGGTCGAAGGCCCGCTGGAGAAACGCTGGGCCGAGCTGACCGGCAAGCGGAAGTCGCCGCGATAAGCGGATCGGCACCGGCCCGCCGTCGCCGTTCCCGCGCGCCCACCTCGCGCCTGCCCCCCAACGCGCCGAAAGGCCGCAGACCGCCCGACGGGCCCGCCCCGCGCGTCTCCGGTACAATCGGACGGATAGTTCCGCCCAGGCGCCGCGGCCCGTGCACAGGCCCCGCACCCTTCTCTCGCAGGTTTCGCTCATGTCCAACAATCAGATCCTCTTCGAACGCGCCCAGAAGACCATTCCGGGCGGCGTCAACTCGCCGGTGCGCGCCTTCCGTTCGGTCGGCGGCACGCCGCGCTTCGTGTCGCGCGCGCAGGGCCCGTACTTCTGGGATGCCGACGGCAAGCAGTACATCGACTACATCGGCTCGTGGGGCCCGATGATCGTCGGCCACGTCCACCCGGAAGTGCTGTCGGCCGTGCAGAACGTGCTCGCCGACGGCTTCTCGTTCGGCGCGCCGACCGAGGCGGAAATCGAGATCGCCGAGGAAATCTGCAAGCTCGTGCCGTCGATCGAACAGGTGCGGATGGTGTCGAGCGGCACCGAGGCCACGATGAGCGCGCTGCGTCTCGCGCGCGGCTTCACGGGCCGCAGCCGCATCGTCAAGTTCGAGGGCTGCTACCACGGCCACGCGGACAGCCTGCTGGTCAAGGCCGGCTCGGGCCTGCTGACGTTCGGCAACCCGACGTCGGCCGGCGTGCCTGCCGACATCGCGAAGCACACCACCGTCCTCGAATACAACAACGTCGCCGCGCTGGAAGAAGCGTTCGGCGCGTTCGGCGATGAAATCGCCGCGGTGATCGTCGAGCCCGTCGCGGGCAACATGAACCTCGTGCGCGGCACGCCCGAATTCCTGAACGCGCTGCGCGCGCTGTGCACGAAGCACGGCGCCGTGCTGATCTTCGACGAGGTGATGTGCGGTTTCCGCGTCGCGCTCGGCGGCGCGCAGCAACACTACGGGATCACGGCCGACCTCACCTGCCTCGGCAAGGTGATCGGCGGCGGGATGCCGGCCGCCGCGTTCGGCGGCCGCCGCGACATCATGGCCCATCTCGCGCCGCTCGGCGGCGTGTACCAGGCCGGCACGCTGTCGGGCAACCCGATCGCGGTCGCGGCCGGCCTGAAGACGCTGCAGCTGATCCAGGCGCCGGGCTTCTACGACGCGCTCACCGCGCAGACGAAGCGCCTCGCCGATGGCCTCGCGGCCGAAGCGCGCGCGGCCGGCGTGCCGTTCGCGGCCGACTCGATCGGCGCGATGTTCGGCCTGTACTTCGCCGAGCGCGTGCCGACCAGCTTCGCGGAAGTCACGAAGAGCGACACCGAACGCTTCAATCGCTTCTTCCACCTGATGCTCGACGAAGGCGTGTACTTCGCGCCGTCCGCGTACGAGGCCGGCTTCGTATCGAGCACGCACGACGACGCGGTGATCGACGCGACGCTCGCGGCCGCGCGCCGCGCATTCGCGGCCCTCGCCGCCTGACCGGAACCACGCATGTTCTCGGATACCGATTTCGCCCACATGCAGCGCGCGCTGACGCTCGCCGCGCGCGGCATGTATACGACCGCGCCGAACCCGCGCGTCGGCTGCGTGATCGTCAAGGACGGCAACGTCATCGGCGAAGGCTTCACGCAGCCGGCCGGCCAGGACCACGCGGAGGTGCAGGCGCTGAAGGACGCGCGTGCGCGCGGCCATGACGTCGCCGGCTCCACCGTCTACGTGACGCTCGAGCCGTGCAGCCACTTCGGCCGCACGCCGCCGTGCGCGAACGCGCTGATCGACGCGCGCGTCGCGAAGGTCGTCGCGGCGATGGAAGACCCGAACCCGCAGGTATCGGGGCGCGGCCTCGGGATGCTGCGCGACGCGGGCATCGACGTGCGCTGCGGGCTGCTCGCGAACGAAGCGGGCGAACTGAACATCGGCTTCGTGTCGCGGATGACGCGCGGCCGCCCGTGGGTGCGGATGAAGACGGCCGCGTCGCTCGACGCACGCACCGCGCTGCCGTCCGGCGAAAGCCAGTGGATCACCGGCGAGGCCGCGCGCCTCGACGGCCACGCATGGCGCGCGCGTGCATGCGCGATCCTCACCGGGATCGGCACGGTGCGGGAGGACAACCCGCTCCTGACGGTGCGCGGCATCGACACGCCGCGCCAGCCGCAGCGCGTGCTGGTCGACAGCCGCCTCGACCTGCCGCTCGATGCGCGCCTGCTCGAGGGTGCGCCGCTGCTGATCTTCTGCGGCCGGCTCGATGCGGCCGGCGAAGTGCGCGCGAAGGTGCTGAAGTCGCGCGGCGCGGAAATCGTGCCGCTCGCGAATGCGCACGGCAAGGTCGACCTGCCCGCGATGCTCGCGGCGCTCGGCGCGCGCGGCGTCAACGAACTGCACGTCGAGGCCGGCCACAAGCTGAACGGTTCGCTGCTGCGCGAGCAGTGCGTCGACGAGCTGCTCGTCTATCTCGCGCCGAGCCTGCTCGGCAGCGACGCGGCCGGCATGTTCGACCTCGCCGCGCCGGCGAGCCTCGACGCGCGCACGCGGCTCGCGTTCCACAGCGTCGAGCGGATCGGCGACGATCTACGGATTCTCGCGCGCGTCGCGCCGCCGGCCGCCACCCACTGAACGGAGCCGTCACGATGTTTACCGGAATTGTCGCGGCCGTCGGCCGCATCGAATCGATCAACCCGCTCGGCGCGTCGCCCGACGCGGGCGTGCGGCTGACGGTGCATGCCGGTGGGCTCGATCTGGCCGATGTCGCGCTCGGCGACAGCATCGCGATCCAGGGCGCGTGCATGACCGTCATCGAAAAGACCGAAACCGGCTTCGACGTCGACGTGTCGCGCGAAAGCCTGAACCGCACGGTCGGCCTCGCGCAACCCGGCGAAGTGAACCTCGAGAAGGCGCTGCGCGCGCACGATCGCCTCGGCGGGCACATCGTGTCGGGCCACGTCGACGGCCTCGGCACCGTGACGCGCTTCGCGCCGGTCGGCGAATCGCACGAGCTGCGGATCGTCGCGCCGCGCGAACTCGGCCGCTATCTCGCATACAAGGGCTCGATCACGGTCAACGGCGTGAGCCTGACCGTCAACGCGGTCGACGATCGCGCGGACGGCTGCGAATTCTCGATCAACCTGATCCCGCATACGGTCGAGGTCACGACACTGCGTCACGTGAAAGCCGGCGACAAGGTCAATCTCGAAATCGACATGATCGCGCGGTATGTCGAGCGGATGCTGTCGGCATCGCACGGCGTGCCGCAGGACTGATTGCGGGGGGCGCTGCCCCGGGACATGAAATGGCGGCCGGCGGTTCGGCCCGACACCTGGCCGGACGGCTAACGACGCGCACGGGTCATCGCGTCGCGCTAAGATGCAACGGCAGCGGTTTCGGCGCCGCGACACACGGTGCGCCGCATACCGGCTGTCCCTTTTCCTCCAGGAGTCGTCCCATGTCCATCTCGATGTACCAGGCTTCGCTGCCCGTCCTCATCCGCGGGCTCACCAACCTGCAGCACATCCTCGGCAAGGCGCAGGCGCATGCGGCCGAGAAGCAGATCGACCCGTCGGTGTTCATCGGCGCGCGCCTCTATCCGGACATGCTGCCGCTCGTCCGCCAGGTGTACATCGCCACCGACACGGCCAAGGGCTGCGCCGCGCGGCTCGCCGGCGTCGACATCCCGAGCTATCCCGACGTCGAGCAGACCTTCGACGAGCTGCATGCGCGCATCCAGAAGACGATCGACTATCTGACGAGCATCGAGCCCGCGCAGATCGACGGCAGCGAATCGCGCCAGGTCGTGCTCAAGATGCGCACCGGCCCGATCGAGTTCACCGGCCAGTCGTACCTGCTGAACTTCGTGCTGCCCAACTTCTTCTTCCACGTGACGACCGCCTACGACATCCTGCGCCACGGCGGCGTCGAACTCGGCAAGCTCGACTACCTCGGCGGTCGCAACGAGCACGCGTGACGCCCGGCCGCGCCCCGGCCGAGCTGCGGCCGCCTGTCCTCCGGCGGGCCGCGGCGGCCCCGGCAGGCGCGCCTCGCCGGGTGGTCGCGCGGCTTTCCGGCGTGATCGCCGGCCGCGCGCGGCCGGTGCCAGCCGAAACGCGGTCCGGCTGGCGTAAAATACGCACTTTCCTCTTTCTCGCCCCCTTATGACGCTCGCCTCCACGCTCGACATCATCGCGGAGTTGAAAGCCGGCCGGATGGTGATCCTGGTCGACGAAGAAGACCGCGAAAACGAAGGCGACCTCGTGATCGCCGCCGAATTCGTCACGCCGGAAGCGATCAACTTCATGGCCAAGTACGGCCGTGGCCTGATTTGTCTGACGTTGACGCAGGAACGCTGCAAGCAGCTGCACCTGCCGCTGATGACCTACCGCAACGGCACCCAGTACGGCACCGCGTTCACGGTCAGCATCGAAGCGGCCGAAGGCGTGACGACCGGCATCTCGGCCGCCGACCGCGCGCACACGATCGCCACGGCGGTCGCGCACGACGTGCGTCCCGAGCACATCGTGCAGCCGGGCCACGTGTTCCCGATCATGGCGCAGCCGGGCGGCGTGCTCGTGCGCGCCGGCCACACCGAGGCCGGCTGCGACTTCACCGCACTCGCCGGGCTCACGCCGGCCGCGGTGATCTGCGAGGTCATCAAGGACGACGGCACGATGGCGCGCCTGCCCGACCTGCTCGAGTTCGCGAAGGAGCACAACCTGAAGATCGGCACGATCGCCGACCTGATCCACTACCGCAGCCGCACCGAATCGATCATCGAGCGGATCGCCGAGCGCACGATGCAGACCGCGCACGGCACGTTCCGCGCGGTGCTGTACCGCGACCAGCCGACCGGCTCGCCGCACATCGCGCTGGTGCGCGGCACGCCGTCGCCCGACGTCGATACGCCCGTGCGCGTGCACGAGCCGCTGTCGGTCCTCGACCTGCTCGAGACGAGCATCTCGACGCACTCGTGGACGCTCGACGCCGCGATGCGCGACATCGCGGAACGCGACCTCGGCGTGATCGTGCTACTCAACTGCGGCGACACGAAGGAACATCTGATCGACGTCTTCA
The DNA here is from genome assembly GCF_000203915.1 of Burkholderia ambifaria AMMD. Taxonomy (NCBI): domain Bacteria; kingdom Pseudomonadati; phylum Pseudomonadota; class Betaproteobacteria; order Burkholderiales; family Burkholderiaceae; genus Burkholderia; species Burkholderia ambifaria. The sequence goes on along the minus strand of NC_008390.1, from coordinate 902,485 downwards.
AGGCGTTCGACGAGGAAGAAAAGGCCGCTGCGCTGAAGCGCCGGCCGGTCGATTTCAAGACGTTCGGCATCGGCGCGCAGATCCTGCGCGACGTCGGCGTCGGCAAGATGCAGGTGCTGTCGAATCCGCGCAAGCTGGGCAGCATGTCCGGCTACGGCCTCGAAGTCACGGGCTTCATTCCGATGCCCGGCGGCGAAGCCAAGTCCTGCCCGGCGTCCCACGCGTAACCCGCCACGGCGCTTTCGCCCTATAACCGTTCATCCACACCACGGACAGATCATGGAAATCGGACAATACCAACCGAATCTCGAAGGCGACGGCCTGCGTATCGGCATCGTGCAATCCCGCTTCAACGAACCCGTCTGCAACGGCCTGGCCGATGCATGCGTCGAGGAACTCGAGCGCCTCGGCGTCTCCGGTGAAGACGTGCTGCTCGTGTCGGTGCCCGGCGCGCTGGAAATCCCGCTCGCGCTGCAAAAGCTCGCGGAAAGCGGCCAGTTCGACGCACTGATCGCGCTCGGCGCGGTGATCCGCGGCGAGACGTACCACTTCGAACTCGTGTCGAACGAAAGCGGCGCGGGCATCACCCGCATCGGCCTCGACTTCAACCTGCCGATCGCGAACGCGGTCCTGACGACCGAAAACGACGAGCAGGCCGTCGCGCGCATGACCGAAAAGGGTCGTGACGCCGCACGTGTCGCGGTCGAGATGGCGAACCTGACGATGGCGCTCGACCAGCTCGGCGACGACGAGGACGAAGAAGAAGACGAAGAAGACGAAGAGGAGCGCGCATGAAGAAGAGCGCCCGCCGACAATCGCGCGAGCTGGCGACGCAGGGCCTGTATCAGTGGCTGCTGTCGAACGCGGCCCCCGGCGAGATCGACGCGCAACTGCGCGGCGCGCTCGGTTACGACAAGGCCGACAAGGAGCTGCTCGACGCCATCCTGCACGGCGTGATTCGCGAGCATGCGACGCTCATCGAAGCCCTCACACCGTCGCTCGACCGCCCGGTCGACCAGCTGTCGCCGGTCGAGCGCGCCGTGCTGCTGATCGCGACGTTCGAGCTCACGCATCATGTCGAAACGCCGTACCGCGTGATCATCAACGAAGCGGTCGAACTCGCGAAGACGTTCGGCGGTTCAGACGGCTACAAGTACGTCAACGGCGTGCTCGACAAGCTCGCCGCGAAGCTGCGCCCCGCCGAAACGCAGGCGCGCCGCAACGGCTGATTCCGTTGGTACACGGGCGCGCAAGCGCCCGTTTTTCATTCTTCCTCCCCTTCCTCGCCCCGCCCGACCGATGAATACCACCGCCGATTCGCTCGTCACGCTCGCCGCACGCGTCGACGCGATCCAGCCCTTCTACGTGATGGAACTGATGAAGGAGGCACAGCGGCTCGAGTCCTCCGGGCGCGATGTTATCCACATGGGCATCGGCGAACCGGATTTCACCGCGCCGGAGCCCGTCGTCGAGGCGGCCGCGGCCGCGCTGCGCCGCGGCGTCACGCAGTACACGAGCGCGCTCGGCATCGCGCCGCTGCGCGAAGCGATCGCCGCGCACTATGCACGCGCGTACGGCCTCACGATCAGCCCCGAGCGGATCGTCGTGACGGCCGGCGCGTCGGCCGCGCTGCTGCTCGCCTGCCTCGCGCTCGTCGGCCGCGACGACGAGGTATTGATGCCCGACCCGTCGTACCCATGCAACCGGCACTTCGTCGCGGCGGCCGAAGGCCGCCCGGTGCTCGTGCCGAGCGGCCCGGAAGCCCGCTTCCAGCTCACCGCGGACGACGTCCGCACGCGCTGGGGCAGCCGCACGCGCGGCGTGCTGCTCGCGTCGCCGTCGAACCCGACCGGCACGTCGCTCGAGCCGGACGAGCTGATGCGGATCGTCGAGGCCGTGCGTGCCCGCGGCGGCTTCACGATCGTCGACGAGATCTACCAGGGGCTCAGCTACGACGCGGCGCCCGTGTCGGCGCTGTCGTTCGGCGACGATGTCGTCACCGTGAACAGCTTCTCGAAGTACTTCAGCATGACCGGCTGGCGACTCGGCTGGCTGGTCGTGCCGCCGTCGCTCGTCGGCACCTTCGAAAAGCTGTCGCAGAACCTGTTCATCTGCCCGTCCGCGCTCGCGCAGCATGCGGCGCTCGCATGCTTCGAACCGGCCGCGCTCGACATCTACGAAGCGCGCCGCGTCGAATTCAAGCGTCGCCGCGACTTCATCGCGCCGGCGCTCGAACGGCTCGGTTTCACGGTACCCGTGATGCCGGACGGCGCGTTCTACGTGTATGCGCACTGTGGCGGCGTCGCCCATCCGGCGGCCGGCGACAGCGCGGCGCTCACGCACGCGATGCTGCACGACGCGGGCGTCGTGCTGGTGCCGGGCATGGACTTCGGCGTTCATGCGCCGCGCGACTATATCCGGCTGTCCTATGCGACCGCGTACACGCGCCTCGAAGAGGCCGTCGAGCGGCTGGCGGCGCTGTTCGGCCAGCACTGACGGCCGGCCGGCCGTCCCGGCGCGCGGCGCCCTTGCGGCCGCGCCAAAAGAAAAAAGGCACCCGGATCTGAACTGACCCCGCAAAGTTGGACAGTTGAAGGCTAGGCGCTCAAGGGCTGAGTTCTGTATTGCACGGGACTCAGCCCTTTCAATTTGAGCTTGATGCGTTCGTGGTTGTAGTAGTGGATGTAGTGATTGAGCGTGTCGCGCAAATGCTCCACGCAAGTGAAGCGATGTCCCTTGTAGCACTCGGACTTGAGCGTGCCGAAGAAGCTTTCCATCGCAGCATTATCGAGGCAGTTCCCCTTGCGGGACATGCTTTGAGTCAGTTTGCGCCGCTTCAGTTGCCGGCGAAACGCCGGCATTCGGTATTGCCAGCCTTGGTCCGAATGCAATAGCGGTCTGTCCGTGCGTTTGAGTTTGGTCAGCGCCTTCTTGAGCATGCCGCTGACCAACTCGAAGCTTGGGCGTCGATCCATCTGGTAAGCCACGATCTCGCCGTTGTACAGATCCATCACCGGCGACAGGTACAGCTTCTGACCGCCGACGTTGAATTCCGTCACATCCGTCACCCACTTCTGATTGGCCTGTGCGGCACTAAACTGACGTTGCAGCAGGTTGGGTGCGGCTTTGCCGACTTCGCCTCGCCAGGAGCGGTATTTCTTCGGGCGCAGCAGGGATTTCAACTGCAATTGCTGCATCAGCCTCTGCACGGCCTTGTGGTTGACGAGATGCCCGGTTTGCCGAATCGCAGCCGTGACGCGTCGATAGCCGTAGCGGCCCTTGTGATGGTCGAACACCGCCCGGATCTTCGCCTTGAGATCGGCACGGCGATCGTCGACGCTCAGCGTCCCAAGCTGGTAATAGAACGTGCTACGCGCCAAGCCGGCCGCCTTCAGAAGTGCCGCTACCGGATGGTGCTGCCTAAGCTCGTGCACTATTTGCGCTTTTTCTTTTGCGCTGCCTGCTTCTTCGCCAGCAGCGCATCGAGCTTTTTTAGGTAGGCCACCTCCGCACGCAAATACTCGTTTTCCTTGAGCAATTCTTCGCGCGAGCGTTCATCCGGTGTGCCGGGTTCGGTGGGTTTGGGCGGAAGTGAAGTGGCCATCTTTCGGGGGCGCCCTCGTCGGCGAGGGGACAGTGCATCGATACCGCCCTCATGATACAGGCGCTCCCAGCCGGCTACGCAGCCCGCGCCGCGAATATCGAACAAGGCCGATACCTGGCCGTATGACAACTCGTCTCGCCACATGCGCTGCAGTACCGATAGCTTGAACTCAGCGTCGTAGCAAACGTGTTTCTTGCGTAACCCCGCGCTGCCATGCTCCCGATAGCTCGCCACCCAGCGCCCCACGACCGAGCGGCCCACTCTGTACCGATGCGCCAGCGATTCGATGCCGATTCCGCCGGCCAGATACTCGTCAACGATGCGTTGCTTGAACTGCTCGTTGTACTTCGTCATGAAAAACACCCCAAAGGTTGGACGGGTGTCCAACTTTTGGGGTGCAGTTCAATCGGGTGCCTTTTTTCTTGGGTCCGGCTGGAACCGCGTGGCGTTACGCGCCGAGTTCCGGGTGGTCGCCGTGCGACTGCTTCGCGGTGTCGACGCTGGCGGCGTCCTGCTGCGGCGCGCCCTTCGGCACGGCGGCAGCCTTCGCGGCGATCGGCTGCGCGGCGTCGAGCGTCGCGTGCACGCGCTTCGCGCCGCCGGCCGCTGCCGTCGCGGACGCGGTCACGATCGGCTTCGACGGCTGGGCCGGCGCATTGAGCGGCACGCTGCGGCCATGCGCGACGTCGCGCAGGCGGGCACGCTCGGCCATGACCTTCGAGCCGTAGGCGGTGTCGTCCGGGTTGGTCGAGCCGTTGTACATGCGCAGGCCGTTCGCGAGCGAGCCGCCGCGGGCGATGCAGTCCTTCAGCACGAGCGCGCCGACCTGCAGGTTCGCGAGCGGTTGCAGCGCGGTGTCGGTACCGCCGAAATATTCGAACTTGTCGGAATGGACCTTCGACATGACCTGCATCAGGCCCTGCGCGCCGACGCCGCTTTCCGCGTACGGGTTGAAGCCCGATTCGATCGCCATCACGGACAGCAGCAGCAGCGGATCGAGGCCGACGTCGCGACCGGTCTGGAACGCAGCCTTGACGAGCTGGCCGAGCGGCTCCTGCGCGACCCGGTAACGGCGCGACAGGTAAGTGGCGACGAGCGCCTGTTCACGGTTCGACGCGAGCGCACGATCGTCGCGCGCATCGGCCGGAACCCGCTGGGTCGGGATCAGTTTCGCGAGCGCGACGGGCGACGGGCCGTTGCGGGCCGGATCGGACGCATCGTTCTGCGCGGCGGTTTCCGGTGCGACGTCGAGACCGACGGCGAGCGCATCCGGTTCGGGGGTGTCTTCCTGCTGCGGCTGCGCGCCGGCAGGCGCGAAGTTCGGCAGCGGATGACCGGTCAGCAGACGGGCCGGACCGGCCTGCACGGCCGCGGACACGACCGGCATCAGCTTCGCGGCGATGTTCCCGCGCACGGTCGGCAGCAGCCACAGGGCCAGTGCGATCGCGACGGCAAAACAGCCGACAACGCTGAATAAATGGTGACTGACACGCGTCCCGCGACGCAGCATGTCGCGCACGATCTGCGCATGCTGCTCATTGGGACGCCACGATAACCAAGCGTTCATTCAGATCATCTCCCATGAACATGACTCGTGCGGCTCGCTCAGCTCGATGGCGAGACAGAATACGTGCCGCGGAATCACGATGCCGCCCGCCTTGGTTGGGACGCGCAAGCATCGGGGAAACGGTATAAGTACCGTTCGAGGCCACGGTGTAAGAGGGCCGGCACCTTCGCACATTGGGCGAGGCGGGCATACGCGGTGGCACCCACGCAAAAAACCAGCGTGTGGTAGCGCTGGCTGGGACTACTACAAAAGCCGTCGAATACGCCGTGCAGGTATCGGCGGACGGTGACGCGCTGCGTCAAAGATCGGTGATTGGCGGCTCGAAGCCTTTTACCCTGCAGCCAATGTGAGCGGATTCTAGCAGGGTTTTATAGATCGTCAACACTATGAAATCTCAAAATCATAACAAAAAGTAATTTTGAATCGCCCTTCAGATCGCGAGCCCCCTGCCGTAGGGGCTCCGCGCGCGATCGACTTTTTTCACCGCCGGGCGTGCGCGCGGCCGCCCGGGTAAAATCGGCGATCGATTCGGGGCCGCAGCCGGCCGCTGCGCCCGCCCACCGCTGCCCGCTTTGCGGGTGGCCCGGACCTTCTTCATGAAATACAAAGACTTACGCGATTTCATCCAGCGCCTCGAGGCGCTCGGCGAACTGCGGCGCGTCACGCAGCCCGTGTCGCCCGTGCTCGAAATGACCGAGCTGTGCGACCGCGTGCTGCGCGCCGGCGGCCCGGCGCTGCTGTTCAACGCCCCGCCCGGCAATGCGTTTCCTGTGCTCGGCAACCTGTTCGGCACGCCGCGCCGTGTCGCGCTCGGGATGGGCGTCGATGCGGGCGACGACGCCGCGCTCGGCTCGCTGCGCGACCTCGGGCGGCTGCTGTCCGCGCTGAAGGAGCCGGATCCGCCGAAGAGCCTGAAGGACGCCGGCAAGCTGCTGTCGCTCGCGAAGGCCGTGTGGGACATGGCGCCGAAATCGGTGTCGTCGCCGCCGTGCCAGGAGATCGTCTGGGAAGGCGCCGACGTCGATCTGCACAAGCTGCCGATCCAGACCTGCTGGCCCGGCGACGCGGGGCCGCTCGTCACGTGGGGCCTTACCGTCACGCGCGGGCCGAACAAACCGCGCCAGAACCTCGGCATCTACCGTCAGCAGCTGATCGGCCGCAACAAGCTGATCATGCGCTGGCTCGCGCATCGCGGCGGCGCGCTGGACTTCCGCGAATTCGCGCTGCAGAACCCGGGCAAGCCGTATCCGGTCGCGGTCGTGCTGGGCGCGGATCCGGCCACGACGCTCGGCGCGGTGACGCCCGTGCCCGATTCGCTGTCCGAGTACCAGTTCGCCGGCCTGCTGCGCGGCAGCCGCACCGAACTCGCGAAATGCCTGACGCCCGGCGTCGACACGCTGCAGGTGCCCGCCCGCGCGGAGATCGTCCTCGAAGGCTTCATTCACCCGCAGGAAGGCACGCCCGCCGCTGCTCCAGCCGGCGCACCGCCGCGTCCGGCCGGCAACGCGTCCGCCGCGTACGAGCACGCGCTCGAAGGCCCGTACGGCGACCACACCGGCTACTACAACGAGCAGGAGTGGTTTCCGGTGTTCACCGTCGAGCGCATCACGATGCGCCGCGACGCGATCTATCACTCGACCTACACGGGCAAGCCGCCCGACGAGCCGGCCGTGCTCGGCGTCGCGCTCAACGAGGTGTTCGTGCCGCTGCTGCAGAAGCAGTTCACGGAAATCACCGACTTCTACCTGCCGCCGGAAGGCTGCAGCTACCGGATGGCCATCGTCCAGATGAAGAAGAGCTACGCGGGCCATGCGAAGCGCGTGATGTTCGGCGTGTGGAGCTTCCTGCGGCAGTTCATGTATACGAAGTTCATCGTGGTCGTCGACGAGGACGTGAACATCCGCGACTGGAACGAGGTGATCTGGGCGATCACGACGCGCGTCGACCCCGTGCGCGACACCGTGATGGTCGACAGCACGCCGATCGACTATCTCGATTTCGCGTCGCCCGTCGCGGGCCTCGGCTCGAAGATGGGGCTCGACGCGACCAACAAGTGGCCCGGCGAGACGAACCGCGAATGGGGCCGCCCGATCGAGATGGACGCGGCCGTGAAGGCGCGCGTCGATCGCCTCTGGCAAGAGATCGGACTCTGAGTCCGCGCGTTGAACGTATCCGGCAAGAACGACGATGAGCTTCGCCCCCGCCTCGATGATGTCCGACGGATTCTTCCTGTCGCTGTCGCTGTGTCTCGACATCGGCCTCGTCAACGTCGCGATGCTGTCGCTGACGCTGTCGCACGGCTTCCGGCCGGGCTTCTGGCTCGGCGTCGGCTCGTGCGTCGGCGATCTCGTCTACGCGGCGCTCGCGCTCGCGGGCATGGCCGTGCTGCTGCAGTTCGAGGCCGTGCGCTGGATCGTCTGGATCGGCGGCGGCGCGGTGCTGCTGTTCCTCACGTGGAAGATGGCGCGTGAAGCGCTCGCGCCGGCCGGCGGCGCCGACGCGGGCGATGCCGACGACACGCCGCAGCCGCGGGCCAGCGCGCGGCGCAGCTTCGTGCGCGGGATGCTGCTCGCGATGTCGTCGCCGAGCGCGATCCTGTGGTTCGCGGCGGTCGGCGGCGCGCTGATCGCGAAAGCCGGCGCGACCACGCCGGCAACGGCGTCGGTGTTCCTGTCCGGCTTTTTCCTCGGCGGCCTCGCGTGGACGCTCTTCATGTGCACGCTCGCGAGCCAGGGCCGCAAGCGCGCGGGCGCCGGGCTGATGCGCGCGTGCCATGTCGCGTCGGCACTGCTGTTCGCGTATTTCTCGTACAGCGTGATCGTCGGCGGCTATCGCGACCTGATCGTTCACGCGGTGTGAGCGGGGCGCGCCTAGCCGCGCCGAAATAAAAAACGGCGCAACGCCCCGCGAGGGACGTTGCGCCGTTTTGCCGCGTGCTCAGACGGCCGCGCGGACTATTGCATCAACGACGCCAGCCGTGATGACCCCAGCCACCATAACCGTGACGCCAGTACGGACGGCCGTAGTAGCCACCGACGACCACGGGAGGCGGTGCATAGTATGCGGGTGCCGGTGCGTAATACACCGGCGGGGGCGGCGGCGCGTAATACACCGGCGGCGGCGCTGCGTACACGGGATATGCCGGTGCAACCGGGACGCCAATGCCGACCCCGATCGACACGTGGGCCTGTGCGGCGCCTGCGGCACCCAGACCCAACGCGGCGGCGGCGATGAACGGAATGAGCTTTTTCACTTCGATTCTCCTGCTGGAGCGGTAATTTGTGCGCCCCTGACGGCAACGGCGGGCATGCACGTCGCATGCAAGCAATGTAGCGAAAACCCGTCTCTCGTGTATTGCGCATTTGTTGCAAATTGCAATTCAACGCGGGCGGGGCCAGCGTGCGGCCGGGCTGTGCGAACCCGCTACTCCCCATGCCGGTCGCGCGATTCCGTCCGACCAGAGAAATCGCGGCACGCTGGCCGGTCAGTCTTACCGGCTGCGGTAAGCGCGGGCGGCATGCTTCCGTAATGAACGATTACAAATTCGAGACAAGACGCCGACAATTCAAGAGGGACGCGGCGCACAGTCGATTCGGGGCCGGATGCGACGGTCGTCATCGAGCAGCGAAAGCGCGGCATCCGGTGATCGACTGCTCGCCTGGAACATCGCCGCCCAGATCGTCCCGCCGGGCGCCCGCCATCCGCGCCCGCCCTGTCATTCCTGCGATACTGGCGGCTGCTCCGTTTTCGCTTCGTGGCCCGTCATGTCCCTCCCCGACACTCCCCGCCTCGGCTTCATCGGCGCCGGCCGCCTTGCACGCTGCGTCGCCCGGCGTTTCGCGGCGGCCGGCTTTCCGGTCGTCGCGATCGCGAGCCGCACGGCGGAATCGGCCGCGGCACTTGCCGCGCACATAGATGGCTGCCGGGCGGTCGACACGCCGCAGCAGGTGGTCGATGCGGCCGACCTGATCTTCCTGACCGTGCCCGACGACCATCTCGCGTCGACCGCCGCGGCGCTGCGGTTCGACGCCGCGCGCGCGGCGGGCCAGGCGCTCGTCCACTGCAGCGGCGCGTCGGCGGTCGAGTTGCTCGATCCGGCAAGACGGCAAGGCGCGGCCACCGGCGGCTTCCATCCGCTCTATCTGTTCGGCGGCACGGACGCCGATCTCGCCCGTATCGACGGCTGCTCGGTCACGCTCGAAGCCGACGGCGCGCTGCACGCGACGCTGCTGCGGCTTGCTGCCGCACTCGGCTGCCATCCGCTGTCGATTCCGGCCGGCGGCCGGATGCTCTATCACGCGGCCGCGCATTACGCGGCGAGCTTCGCGCTGTGCGGGCTGTCGGAAGCGGTCGAGCTATGGCGCGGCCTCGGCTTCGACGAGGCCGCCGCGCTGCGCGCGCTGCTGCCGATGCTCGCCGGCACGATCGAGACCGCACGCGACAAGGGCCTCGCGAACGCCCTCGCGGGCCCGGTGTCGCGCGGCGACACCGGCATCGTCGAGCGCCAGCTCGCGCTGCTCGAGGCGCGCGGCGGCGATCACGCCACGCTGTATGCGCTGATGACCCGCCGCGCGGTCGCGCTTGCGGCGAAGCGCGCCGCGCCGCCGGCCGCGCTGCCGGCGCTCGCGCAGGCCGTCGAAACGTCGCTCGCGCGCACGACCGGGCACCCCTCCCCGCCGCACGACGAGGCGTGATAAGGTGTCGGCCGATGCGCCGCCATCCGGCGTTGGCGGCCGCACGCTACTCGACTGTAAAAAAAGGATGCCAACGATGTTCGGCGAGATCGCCCGTTTTCTGCTCAATACCCTCTTCACGCTGTTCGGCGCCGCGCTGATCCTGCGCGTCTGGATGCAGGCCGTCCGCGTGCCGCCGTACAACCCCGTCACGCAGGCCGTGCTGCAGGCGACCAACTGGCTCGTGCTGCCGCTGCGCCACGTGATCGCGGGCGTGCGCGGCATCGACTGGGCGAGCGTCGTCGCCGCGCTGCTCACCGCGCTCGTCTATGTGGTGCTGATGGTCGTGATGGCCGGCTTCGATCCGGCCTCGGTGATCCCGACGCTCGTCGCGGTGGCGCTGCTCACCGTCGTGAAGTGGGCGCTCAATCTCGTGATCTGGATGACGATCCTGATGGCGCTGCTGTCGTGGCTCAATCCGCGCTCGCCGGCCATGCCGATTCTCTACCAGCTCACCGCGCCGTTCCTGAACCCGCTGCGCCGCGTGATCCCGAACCTCGGCGGCATCGACCTGTCGCCGATCCTGCTGTTCGTGATCGTGCAGGTGCTGCTGATGGTCGTCACGCGCGCCGCCGTGTCGCTGACGATGTTCGGCATCTGACGGAGCGACGCTACGCTGCCGGCCCCTGCGCCGGCGGCGCCGAGAGCGTGTCGATCACGCCGAAGCGCGCCGGAATCATCGCGTAGCACACGCGCACCTTCTCGCGCGACAGCCGCTCGAGCAACTGCTGCGCCTCGTCCTCGGTGGCGATGAATTCGACCTCGATCGCAAGCGACCCCTGCAGCTCGAAAAAGCGGTCCTCGTGCAGCACCCGATGCCGGCCGAAGCCGGCCATCGCACGGAACGCGGAACCGCCCGCGATGCCCATCCGGTTGCCTTCCTCCAGCAACCACTCCCATAGCGGCTTCCAGTGCAGCCGGTGCTGCTCGTGCACATAAAAGCGCAAGAAGACCCTGTCCATCGCACCCTCCCGGTGCCGGCGCGCTCAGGCCGCCGCGAACCACGCGCGCGCGGTCCACATGCCGAGCGCCGTCAGCGTGAACGATCCAGTCAAGTGTAGGGCAGCCACCGCGATCGCCCATCCGAATTCGCCCTGCACCGCGTGCGTCATCACTTCGACCGAATAGGTCGAGAACGTCGTGAGACCGCCGAGAAAGCCCGTGATCACGAACAGCCGCCACTCGGGCGGCAGCCCGACGCGTGCGGTAAATACGACGACGGCCACGCCGATCACGTAGCCGCCGATCAGGTTCGCGGCAAGCGTGCCGAGCGGCACGGCGGGAAAGAATTCGTTGAGCGCAAGGGCCAGGAACCAGCGCAGCACTGCGCCGAACCCGGCGCCGACGAAGATCGCGACGATCGAATAGAACAAGGGAGCTCCTCGCTGACGGGGCCGCATGGCGGACGCGGCCCACGCCGAACTGTATGCGGAATCGCGCCGCGGCGGCAATGCCGCCGGCCGGTCGGCATGCGCGGAGTCGGGCCGCACCGTATCCGCGCATTTCCTGATTTCCACGCGGCTGCCGCAATCGATATTTCCGGCGCATTACGCAGACCATTACAAACCAAATCAAACGCCGATTGATTATTTATTCGCCTTTGAAAATCGAAATGCGAATTGATCCCGCCACGCGCTCGCGCTCAAAACCCACGTCTTACGGGCGATCCGCGTACTTTCCCTCATCAGATATTCCCGCATCCGCTCGATATTCGATGCAATCGGCTTCACCGATTTCGTAAAATCATTTCGCCCCCCACTCCATCGACATGGAGATTCGAAAAATGAACAATATCCGCGTGTCATCCATGTTGATTCCGGCACTGTGCGCGTCGCTGCTCGCCTCGACGGTTGCGCTCGCCGAAGGTAACGGCATCCCGTCCTTCGTCGAAGGCAACCGCGCACCGAAGGGGTATGCGCGGCCGCCGTTCCATACCAAGCCGCGCGCCAGTACCGCCGCGGTAGCCGGGCTCACGCCCTCGCTCGCACGGCATGCCTACGGATTCGACGCGCTCGCGAACCAGGGCGACGGGATGGTCGTCGCGATCGTCGACGCGTACGACGACCCGAAGATCGAAGCCGATCTCGGCGTGTTCAGCAACACGTTCTCGCTGCCGGCCTGCACCACGGCGAACGGCTGCTTCACGAAGGTGTACGCGCGCGGCCCGCGGCCCAGGACGGACGCGGGCTGGTCGCTCGAGATATCGCTCGACGTCGAATGGGTGCACGCGATCGCGCCGAAGGCGCGGATCCTGCTGGTCGAGGCGGCGTCCGCGAGCTTCAACGACCTGCTGGCCGCGGTCGACATCGCGGTCAAGCGCGGCGCGTCGGTCGTGTCGATGAGCTTCGGCGGCAACGAGTTCAACACCGAGACCGGCTTCGACAGGCACTTCAACGTGCCGGGCGTCACGTTCGTCGCGTCGTCGGGCGACAGCGGCACCGGCACCGAGTACCCGGCGTCATCGCCGTACGTGGTCGCGGTGGGCGGCACGACATTGTCCACCGACACATCCGGCAACTACATCGGCGAAGCCGCGTGGAGCGGCAGCGGCGGCGGCGTGAGCACGATCGAGGCCGAGCCGGCCGGACAAACGGGCTGGCCGGTGCCGGTGGCCGGCAAGCGCGGCGTGCCCGACGTCAGCTACGACGCGAATCCGTCCAGCGGGTTCGCCGTGTACGACTCGGTCAGCTATCAGGGTCAGGCGGGCTGGTTCCAGGTCGGCGGCACGAGCGCCGGCGCGCCGCAATGGTCGGCGCTCGTCGCGATCGCGAATTCGCTGCGCGCGGCCGCCGGCAAACATGCGCTGAGCGGCACCTACGACACGCTCTATACGGTCGGGAAAAACGCGTACGGCAGCGACTATCACGACGTGACGACCGGATCCAACGGCAATTGCGGCAGCGTCTGCAATGCGGCCGGCGGCTACGACTATGTGACGGGCCTCGGCTCGCCGATCGCGCCGGCGCTCGTCCAGGCGCTCGTCGGACAGCCGTAACCGCGCGGCAACCGGCCGGTTCGTCGCGCGGCGCTCAGCCGCCCCGCCACGCGCGATCGAGCGCGGTCAGCGTCGCGAGCGCGCCGCCCTGCAGCCCGATCACGTCCGTGCGGCGCGCATGGGCTTCGCGTGCGTTGATGCGGATCACGTCGGCGCCGAGGCGTTCGCTCAGCAGCCGCACGGTCGGAATCGCGGTGCCCGCGCCGATCTCGACGACGCTCACCCGTCCTGCCCGTGCGATCCAGTCCTGCAGCGCCCGCTCCTGCGCGTCGTAGCGTTCGCCGAGCCAGCCATCGTCGCCGAACATCAGGATGTTCGGCCGCGCCAGACCGCCGCAACGCGAGCAGCGCGGCAGCTCGCCGACCAGCCGGCACGCGGCTGCGTCGACGTCGGGCGTGAACGGCGCGGCGTCCCAGGTGTCGTCCGAGCACGGTCGCAGGCACTGCATCGAATGAATCGAACCGTGGATCTCGACGACGTGCGCCGGATCGAAACCCGCCTTCTGGAACTGACCGTCGACATTGCTCGTCAGCACGAAGCCGCCGTTCGGCATCGCGTCCATCCAGCGCCGCAGGATCGCGAAGCCCGCGTGCGGCACCGTCTCCCGATAGAGCGCGAGACGATGCCCATAGAATCCCCACGCAAGCTGCGGATGCGCGCGGAACGCGTGCGGCGACGCGATTTCGTGGAACGCGAAACGTTCGTGGCGCAGCGCCGGATACGCGCGCCAGAAGCCGTCCGTGCCGCGAAAATCGGGCAGCCCCGAATCGACGCCGATGCCGGCGCCGGCCGTCACCAGCAGCGCATCGGCGCGCGCGAGCGCGTCGACGGCGGACGCGACCAGATGCGCCGGCAATTGCGCGCCAGCAGCGCTGGAATCGGTGGGGCCGTGGGAATCGGGTAAATCGGCTGAATCGGAAAACGGCATGATGGAGCGGTGGTGGCGTCGAACGGTGCCGGACGGGCATCGCGCGATCTTACGCCCGTTCCAGCACCGTGACGCGGCATCACGCAGTCGCAGTGCGCATGCCCTCGGGTTCCCGCAACGCGACGTACTGCAGCAGCATGATCGTCTTCGCGTCGACAATTTCACCGCGCTCGACGGCATCCAGCGCCGCGTGCAGCGGCATCTCGACGACCTCGAGATCCTCGCCTTCTTCCGCGATGCCGCCGCCGTCGCCCGTGCGCAACGACGCATCGTATTCGCCGACGAAGAAATGCAGCTTCTCCGTCACCGAGCCTGGGCTCATGAACGCCTCGAACACCTTGCGCACGCCGCGCACGCGATAGCCGGTTTCCTCTTCGGCTTCCGCGCGAATGCGCGCGTCGGGCGTCGCGTCGTCGAGCAGGCCGGCGGCCGCTTCGAGCAGCATCCCGTCGTGTCCGTTGACGAACGCCGGCATCCGGAACTGCCGCGTGAGCAGCACGTCGCCCGTCGCCGCGTTGCGCAGCAGGATGGTCGCGCCGTTGCCGCGGTCATAGGTTTCGCGGCTCAGCCGCTGCCACGTGCCATCGCGGCGCAGAAAATCGAACGTCACCTTCTTCAGCACATACCAGTCATCGGATAGCACCGTCGTATCGACGATGCGCACGCGGTCCTGCGTTGCGGCCATGGCGGCCTCCCATTCGACATATGACGGCGCCCATGGTAACGTGCATATTCGTGCAATTTCAAGAAAATTCGTGCATACCCGATGCTGACGACCCAACGCAAGAAAGCGATCCTCGATGCCCTCGCCCGCGACGGCCAAGTGCTGGCCACCGAACTGAGCGTGCAATTCGGCGTGTCCGAGGACACGATCCGCCGCGACCTGCGCGAACTGGCGGCCGAAGGCCTGCTGCAACGCGTGCACGGCGGCGCGCTGCCGGCGTCACCCGCCGTCGCGCCGTTCGCGCAGCGCGAGACGCTCGAAACCGCGGAAAAACGGCGCATCGCCCGTCGGGCCGCGCAGATGATCGCGCCCGGTCAGGTCGCGATCGTCGATGGCGGCACGACGTCGGCGCTGCTCGTCAGCCAGTTGCCGCCCGACCTGCGCGCGACGATCGTCACGCACAGCCCGAGCGTCGCCGTCGCGCTGGCCGCGCATCCGTCGATCGACGTGATCCTGATCGGCGGACGCTTGTACAAGCATTCGATCGTCGCGGTGGGCGCCGCGGCGATGGAAGGCATCTCGCGTATCCATGCCGACCTGTACTTCATGGGCGTGACCGGCGTCCATCCGGTCGCGGGGCTGAGCACCGGCGATTTCGAGGAAGCGGCGATCAAGCGTGCACTCGCCGGACGTGCCGGCGAGACGGTCGTCCTTGCTTCGCAATCCAAATTGCGTGCGGCATCGCAGTTCGTGATCGGCGAGCTTGCGCTCGCGCAGACCATCGTGGTCGAGCAGGAAACCGACTCGGCGCTGACCGAGCCGATCGAAGCGGCCGGCGTGACCGTCGTGCGGGCCTAGCCGCTCAGCGGCCCGCTACCGAGCGAAACGCGCGATAGGCATCGGCGTGAAGCTCGAAGCCGATGCCCGGCGCCTGCGGCACGGCCGCGTAGCCGGCGTCGAGCGTTTCGCCGTCCGGCAGCCCGCTGAACGGATGGAACGCAAACGGATTGACTTCCGCGCCACCGAGCCCGAGCGCGGCCACGACGTGCAGCGAGAACAGGTGACCGCCGTGCGGCCAGAACGCATCGCGCCGCCAGCCGTTCGACACGAAATGATCGACGATCTGCAGATAGCCCGGCAGGCCGTAGCAATGCACCGGATCGAACACGAGGAAGTCGCGGTCTGCTCGCAGGCCGCCGTAGCGTTCGAGCAGCTTCGCTTCCGCGAGCGAGAACAGCGCCTCGCCGGCCGCGACCGGCGGCGTGTATTGCGCAGTGAGGTCCGCATGCAGCGGCAGGTCGAGCGGATCGCAGAGGTCCTCGAACCACCAGAGCCCGAACGGTGCCAGCATCGCGGCGGCGGCGCGCCCGCTCGCCGCGTCGTACGTGTTCATCGCGTCGACCGCGAGGTGCGAGCTGTCGGCAAGGCAGGCAGCGGCGGCTTCGATGCGTCTTTTGTCATCGTCGAGATCCGGGCCGCCGATCTTGATCTTCGCATGCGTGTAGCCGAGATCGGCGATGCGACGCATCTCGTCCGACAGGCGTGCGAGATCGTCGTGCGGATAACGGTAGCCGCCGCCGGCGTACACGCGCACGCGACGCGCTGCGTGGCGCGCGAGCCGGTTGGCAAGAAAGCGATGGAGCGGCAGGCCGGCGATTTTCGCGGCGGCATCCCAGATCGCCATGTCGAGCACGCCGACTGCAACGCAGCGTTCGCCGTGACCGCCCGGCTTCTCGCCGGCCATCATCGCGCGCCATGCGCGAAACGGATCGAGGTTCGTACCGGCGTCGTCGGCGATGGTGTCCGCGGCGGCCAGCAGCCGCGGCCCGAACCGTTCGCGAATCAGCCCGCCCTGCGCATAGCGGCCGACCGACGCGTAACCGTAGCCCGTCACCGGGCGGCCGTCGCGCACGACATCCGTGACGATCGCGACGACGCTCGTCGTCAGGCCGCCCGACGAAATCGCCGGGTCGGCATAACGGGAAACCGGAATTGTTTGCTCGCGAATGTCGATGATGCGCATGGTCGGGTTCCGGAGGAAACGTTCTGCGTTCGCGGGCCATGCACGCGATGCGGCCGGCGCGCTGGCGGATCGCTGCATCATAGGTGCTCGCGCGATGTCTTGCAGGCTCGCGATCATCACGACGACGCGGCGTCACGCGGCTCCATCGGCATCACCCGAATCGCGCTGCACGGCATCGGAATACCGAGGAATGCTCTGTCACGCTCGATGCGCGTTGCGTGCGTCGAATCCGCGCATCGCATTGCGCCGGCAGTGAATGAGATGGACAACCAACACCAAGCGCGTATGATGAATTTGTCCGAGCACGGGTGGTCGAGTTGCTGGCCGCTCGCCCCGCCATCTTCCTCATTGCTGCGTCGTGCGTTCATCAGCACGCGTCGCTGCCTTTTTCACCCTACCCGTCGCGCCGCGCAGCGGTGATACCGGTCGGATGTGTTCGTCCACGCGATTTGTCGCGACCGAACCAGGAGTTCATCATGAGCATGCATCTCTATCGTGGTTTCGAAATCTATCCGCTGATTTATCCGCACGTGCCTTCCCAGAACGGCAACCCGCACAACTACGACGGCGGCTTCGACGCAGCCGTGAAGATTTGCCAGCGCGGCACTGCCGACACGGTGACCCGCAGCGAAACGTTCCGGCTGCTCGGCAACGCGCCGTTCGAATCGGCGGGCGAAGCGCGCCGGGCGTCCCTTCGCTACGCGGAGGAGATCATCGACGGCAATCGCGGCGAGCAGCCGCTCTTCGCCAACTCCCACTGACGTATCTTGCGGCGGTAGCGCGGTCGTATATCACTTCGGATCACGAAGCGATCATCGGCGCAGGCGATCATCCGATTGCATTGCACGAGATCGCCTAATCCGGTGCAGCTCCGCATAACGGCCTCGCCAGTTCGGCGTTGCGTCATCACCCGGCGTCGCAGATGCTGTCTGCCGCGCGCACACCGTCGATCCGCGTCGGCTATTTCGAATGCGATCCGACGAGATGGCGAGTGCCGTCACAACTTCGCTCGACCAGCGTTCCTTCATGCATTGTTTGAAAACGGGATCTGCATGACGACGATCGTCCTCAAGCCCAACGAACCGGTCGATGTCGCGCTTCGGCGCTTTCGGCGAGACATCGAGAAGACAGGCCTGATCCGCGAGTTGCGCAGTCGCACCGGTTATGAAAAGCGGACGACGCAGCGCGAGCGCGAGAAGGCCAGCGCCGTCGCGCGACAGCGCCTGCGCGCCAAGCGCATGTTGCCGCCTCGCAAGTTGCACTAGGAGAACGCCATGTACCAGCCGCCCGCCGAAGCCCCTCCGTTCTTTCCGTTGACGAAATGCGAAGTCGATTTCGATCGACAGAACGATGCGATCACGCTTTTGCCAAGCTTCTACGCGTTTGGCTGCGAGTACACGAGTCGCGGCCTGCGGATCGGCCGCGATGATGCGTTCAAATTGATTGCCGCGATCGAAAAGGCGCTGAGCGTCGAGAAGTAAGCTTCAGTTGGGAGTGGTCGAATCGCATCGGGAGGCGCGGGCCGGCCGCCTGCTTCCGGGCAATACGGATTTGCATGGCCGCATGGATGCTGATGCATCCGCGAAAGAACATTTCCGAAATCGCGGCGGGCTGCGGATTTGCCGACGCGTCGCGTCTCGGGCCCAAGTTTCGGCGCACGTACGGGATGTGGCCGCGCGCGTATCGGAGCATCAGGCGCCCCGCGCGCTCGGCGGGATAGCGGGACCGGCCGAGCGTGCGACCACGCTCGGCGAGCTGTTCCCGAACCGGAACGAGTTTACTGAACCGGAATCCGCGAGACCGCCATTCCTGCCGAAATCCCGGAGGAATGACGCGTCATGCGGGCGCGTCAGGCGAAGACGAAATACTTGCGCACCGTCTCCACCACTTCCCAAGTCCCTTTCATGCCGGGCTCGATGACGAACACGTCGCCGGCTTTCAGGTGCACCGCCTCTTCGCCTTCCGGCGTGATGATGCAGTAGCCGTCGAGGAAGTGGCAGTACTCCCACTTCTCGTAGTTCACCTCGAACTTGCCCGGCGTGCAGATCCACGTGCCCATGATCTTGCTGCCGTCCTCGGACAGGTAGGCGTTGAGGTTCACGGTGTGCGGATCGCCGCCGATGCGCTTCCA
This sequence comes from Burkholderia ambifaria AMMD, assembly GCF_000203915.1. Classification (NCBI taxonomy): domain Bacteria; kingdom Pseudomonadati; phylum Pseudomonadota; class Betaproteobacteria; order Burkholderiales; family Burkholderiaceae; genus Burkholderia; species Burkholderia ambifaria. Next base: position 883,840 of record NC_008390.1, on the reverse strand, counting down.
TTTGGTGGCATCAAGGACCGGGGTCGGGCAGGTTTCGCGCAGAACGGTGATGAAATCGGACATGTCGGCTCCAGACTTACGATCGGATGAGAGGTCTGTCACGTTAGTTCGAAAGCCGCATCGGGGCTTGTATGGTTCCGACACTGACTCGTCTAATTTCGACACCGGCTTGCGTGGTGGGGCGCTGCGGGGGTTCCATTTCGCGTTGCATCGATGGACCGCTTTCGACGGATCGTCCTTCACCTTTCCCACTGGTGTCATCGCCTCCACGCCAAGCGATGCCGGCATCGAGGCCAGCGGCCACCACGCCTCGCTTGCAACATCTCGGCCAAACCCTGTACAATCACCCGTTCTGCGGGCGTCGTATAATGGCCATTACCTCAGCTTCCCAAGCTGATGACGTGGGTTCGATTCCCATCGCCCGCTCCACTTTCGGCTGCACGGCAGCCAGCGCAAGAGCCGCCTCGTCGAAGGCGGCTTTTTTGTACCATGTGCCCGTTCATCCGGCGCACCGCTGCGCGTAACGGGCCCGCGCCCCGAACCGAGCCTTTCTCTGTCACCGATGATGCACGACGATCCGAACGAAGCCGGCCTGCCGCCGGACGACGCCGCCCTCCCCGACGAAGCCGCCGACGGCGCCGACGAAGTCAATCCGCTGCACCACCGCCGCATCCGCAGCTTCGTGACGCGCGCCGGCCGCGTGTCGACCGGCCAGCGCCGCGCGCTCGACGAGTTCGGCCCGCGCTTCGTCGTCCCGTACGCAGCTGAAATTCCCGACTGGGACGCCGTGTTCGGCCGCAGCGCACCGCGCATCCTCGAGATCGGCTTCGGGATGGGCGCGTCGACCGCGGAAATCGCCGCGCACCGTCCGGGCGACGACTTCCTCGGCGTCGAAGTGCACGAGCCGGGCGTCGGCGCGCTGCTGAAGCTGATCGGCGAGCAGGACCTGCCGAACATCCGCATCATCCAGCACGACGCGGTCGAAGTGCTCGAGCACATGCTCGCGCCGGAAAGCCTCGACGGCGTGCACATCTTCTTCCCGGATCCGTGGCACAAGGCGCGCCACCACAAGCGCCGGCTGATCCAGCCGCCGCTCGTCGCGCACCTCGCATCGCGCCTGAAGCCCGGCGCGTACCTGCATTGCGCGACCGACTGGCAGAACTACGCGGAACAGATGCTGGAAGTGCTCGGCGCCGAACCGTCGCTCGAAAACACGGCCGCCGACTACGCGCCGCGTCCCGACTACCGCCCCATCACGAAGTTCGAGCGGCGCGGGTTGCGGCTCGGCCACGGCGTGTGGGACCTGGTGTTCCGCAAGCGCGCCGGCTGAATCCCCGCCGCGACGGCGCACCGCACGCTGCGCGCCGCGCAATGAAGAACGGCCCGACCGGCATCTGCCGATCGGGCCGTTCTTCATTGGAAGCGCCGTCGCCTGCGCACCGGCATCACGCCCAGTTCAACCACCCGCTGTAACCGACGAGCAGCACGAACAGGCCGAACGCGATCCGGTACCACGCGAACACGGTGAAGTCGTGCGTCGCGACGAAGCGCAACAGCCAGCGCACGCACACGAACGCGCTGACGAACGCGGCAACGAGCCCGAGCGCGAACAGGCCGAGCGAGTCGACCGTGAAGGCCTGCCAGTCCTTGACCGTTTCATAGAGCGTCGCGCCGAAGATGATCGGAATCGCGAGGAAGAACGAGAATTCGGTCGCGACGCGCCGGTCGAGGCCGAACAGCATCCCGCCGATGATCGTCGAGCCCGAGCGCGACATGCCCGGCACCAGCGCGAAACATTGCGCGAGGCCGACCTTCAGCGCGTCGAGCGGCGTGAGCGCATCGATCGACTGCACGCGCGGTGGCTCCCTGCGTTCGCGCTGCCGCGCCTCGGCCCACAGGATGATCGCGCCGCCGACCACGAGCGCGAATGCGACAGGCACCGGCGAGAACAGCACGGCCTTGATCTTCTTCTCGAACAGCAGGCCGAGCGCGATCGCGGGAATCGTCGCGATCACGACGTTCAGCGTGAAGCGCTGCGCGTCGGGCCGGCTCGGCAGACCGGTCACGATGGACACGATCCGTTGCCGGTATTCCCAGCAAACCGCGAGGATCGCGCCGAACTGGATCACGACGTCGAAGGTCTTCGCGTGCGCATCGTTGAAATTCAGGAAGCTGCCCGCGACGATCAGGTGGCCGGTGCTCGACACCGGGAGGAATTCCGTCAGCCCCTCGACGACGCCGAGGATCAATGCCTTGCAGATCAGGATCCAGTCCATCCGTGGCCCAACTCCGAAGTAGTCGAAAGAGAATGGGCCCCGTCACCGCCGCGGCCCGCCCGGCCGCGCGCGGTACGTCGTCACTTTTCGACGATCGCCACGCGTATGCCGTTTGTAAGAATCGTAATTGTACCGGGTTCGTAGTTCACTCCGGCAAATTGCAGTTGCTCGGGCTTGAACGTGTAGATCGGATAGTTGGTCAGCACCTGCGTCGCGAGCAGGCCGGCGGCCGCGCCGACCTGTTGTGCGTACATCTGCGCGTTGCCGTCGAGCACGAGGCTGTCGACGGCCGGCGCCCGCAACACGACGGAGCGGCTCGGCGCGTCGTACGCCAGCTGGCCCGACACGGTGAACTTGCCGCTCACCGGCTCGCTCAGGAACGGACTCGCGAAATGCGCGTCGAGCTGCACGGCGACGCGGTTCTGGTCGGGCAGCAGGTTGACGGCCGGATTCGCAAGCGACACGTCGACGACCTGCGCGACCGTCTTCTGGTACGGGAACTTGCGCGCGACGGCTTTCTGCACGTCGCCGCGCGAGAACGTGTAGTGATCGGGGATGAACGGGAACGTCGACGCGCAGGCGGCGAGCGATACCGCGAGCGATACCGACACGCCGATGGCGCCGGCGCACACGGCGAGGAAACGGCGCCGGCCGGGCGTGCAAGATGCGGTCATGCTGGACAATCTCCTGTATCGGGCGAAGCGGCAGTGGGGCCATCGGCTCGGCCGCCGCTTCGGGGCCGTGGACCGAAGTTAGTGCTTGCGCACACGCCGCCGGTTCCGTGCGCGAGCCGGTGCACGACCATGCGTCAACGGGAAGCGCCGGTGCCGGGCGCGGGCTGGGTCGCGACCTCGAGGCGCGTCAGCCACGCGAGCGCGTCGTCGCGCGACGCACCGCACATCTCGGCGGACGGCTGCAGCCCGGAACAGCACGCGGGACGCTCCGGACGGCCGAAGATCCGGCAGCGCAGGTCGTCGCCGAGCTGCACGCAGCGCACGCCGGCCGGCTTGCCGTCGGGCATCCCCGGAATCGGGGACGAAATCGACGGCGCGATGCAGCACGCGCCGCACCCCTCGCGGCACGCATGCGGCGGCGGGGCATCGGCGGGTGCCGGACGGACAGGCATTTCGACGGACACTCGACTCTCTCAAGAACGACAAAAAAACGGTGCGGCAACCGGACGCGGCGTGCGGCGGTCCACCGCGCATTGTGCCATCGCCGGCTGCGACGTTATTACACAATGCAGCCGAAACGCGCGTTTATATACTCGAACGCATCTGAAAAGCGCGAGGCCAGCATGAGTTCCGGTTCTGCCGACACGATGTTCCGTCCCGATTTGCTCGCGAAGTACGGCGCGAACGGGCCGCGCTATACGTCCTACCCTACCGCGCTGCAGTTCCGCGACGATTTCGACCCGGCCGACTACCTGCGTGCCGCGCGCGATCCCGGCGCGTCGTCCAGCGATCTGTCGCTGTACTTCCATATCCCGTTCTGCAACACGGCCTGCTTCTATTGCGGCTGCAACAAGATCGCGACCAACAACCATCGCCGCGCGCGCCCGTATCTCGAGCAACTGAAACGGGAGCTGGCGCTGCAGGCCGCGCTGTTCGATCCCGCGCGCCCGGTCACGCAGCTGCACTGGGGCGGCGGCACGCCGACCTTCCTGTCCGACGCCGAAATGGCCGAACTGATGGCGACCACCCGCGATTATTTCGTGCTCGCGCCGGACGCCGAGGCCGAGTTCTCGATCGAGATCGACCCGCGCACGGTCACGCCCGCGCGGCTCGTCCACCTGCGCAACATCGGCTTCAACCGGCTGAGCCTCGGCGTGCAGGATTTCGATCCGGTCGTGCAGCAGGCGATCAACCGGATCCAGCCGCTCGCGATGACGGCCGATTTGATGTCCGCCGCGCGCGCGACGGGCTTCCATTCGGTCAGCGTCGACCTGATCTACGGGCTGCCGCACCAGACGGTCGCCGTGTTCGCGCGCACGCTCGAGACGATCATCGAACTCGCGCCGGACCGCCTGTCCGTATTCGGCTACGCGCACATGCCGCACCTGTTCAAGATGCAGCGGCAGATCGACGACGCGACGCTGCCGCCGCCCGAAACGCGCATCGCGCTGCTCGGCCTGGCGATCGACATGCTGACGTCAGCCGGCTACGTGTACATCGGGATGGATCACTTCGCGCGGCCAACCGACGAACTCGTGCGCGCGCAGCGCAACGGCACGCTGCAGCGCAATTTCCAGGGCTACAGCACGCGCGCGGATACCGACCTGATCGGTTTCGGCGTGTCGTCGATCGGCAAGGTCGGCGACGTCTACGCGCAGAACGCGAAGGATCTGCCGGCCTACGGCGCCGCGCTCGACGCGGGCCGGCTGCCGATCGCGCGCGGCGTGCGGCTCACGGCCGACGACCGGCTGCGCCGCGACGTGATCACGCAGCTGATGTGCAACCTCGAATTGCCGTTCTCGCATATCGAGGCGGCGCACGGGATCCGCTTCGCCGATCACTTCGCGCGCGAGCTCGACGCGCTGCGCGGGTTCGAGCAGGACGGGCTGCTGACGATCGCCGGCGACCGCCTGACGATTCTCCCGGCCGGCCGGATGGTCGTGCGCAACATCGCGATGGCGTTCGACGCCTACCTCGGCCGGACGCCGCGCCAGCGCTATTCGCGCACCGTCTGACGCCGCGCGGCCGCATGCGGGCGGCCGGTTTGCTAAAGTAACGGGCTCAACGCCCCTGCAAGAACCCGCACGATGCGCACCACCAAAGCGACCCACGCGGTCGAACGCCTGAAGACCCGGTCCGGCAACCCGCAGTTCGCGGCCGTCGCGATGGCGGGCGGCCTGTTCTATCTGGTCGACCGCTCGGGCGGCACCGCCGAGAAGCGCAGCGAGCCGCTGCCGCTCGACGAATTCGTCAAGTTCGTCGACCAGTTCGGCCCCCAAAAACCGCGCAAGGCGAGCAAGCTCGACCTCGCGTTCGAAGCGCAGATCAAGAAGAGCAAGGGGTAAAGGTCTGTTGCAGGCCGTCTGAAGGCTTCGCCGGCGCCCCGTTTGGTACAATCACGAAGTTTCTCTATCCCCGCTGATGGCCGACCTGGCTGCGTGACCACACCATGAATATCGAAAACGCGCGTTTCAACATGATCGAACAACAGATCCGGCCGTGGGACGTGCTGGATCTCGACGTCCTGGGCCTGCTGTCGATCGTCAAGCGTGAAAACTACGTGTCGCCCGAACATCGCGATCTCGCGTTCGCCGACCTCGAGCTGCCGCTGCCCGGCGGCCGCGGCAAGATGCTGTTCCCGCGCGTCGAAGCGCGCATGCTGCAGGAACTGGCGGTGAAGAAGCACGAGAACGTGCTCGTGATCGGCGCGGGCTCCGGCTATCTGGCCGCGCTGTTCGCGCATCGCACGCTGCACGTGACGGCCGTCGAGATCGATCCGGCCATCGCGAAGTTCGCGGCCGACAACCTGCGCAACGACGGCGTGACGAACGCGGAAGTCGTGCTCGGCGACGGTTCGCTCGGCTGGCCCGACAAGGCGCCGTACGACGTGATCTGCGTCGCGGGCGGCCTGCCGGTCGTGCCGCAGCAGATGCTCGAACAGCTGAAGATCGGCGGCCGCCTGTCGGCGTTCGTCGGTGGCCGTCCGGTGATGAAGGCGCAGATCATCACGCGCATCGACGACAAGCAGTACCGTGTCGCCGACGTGTTCGAGACCTACGTCGACCACCTCGTGAACGCGATCGAACCGTCGCGTTTCAAGTTCTGAGCGGCGGCCCCATGCAGATCCTGACTGCCGCGATGCTCGCGGAATGGCTTCGCGATCCGGCGCGTCCCGCGCCGGTCGTGCTCGACGTGCGCGAACCGTGGGAAATCTCGACCGCTCAGATCGCCGGCAGCGTGTCGATCCCGATGCAGCAGATCCCCGCGCGCAGCGAAGAGCTCGACGACGAAGCCGAAATCGTCTGCGTGTGCCATCACGGCATGCGCAGCGCGCAGGTCGCGATGTTCCTCGAATCGCGCGGCTTCACGAAGCTGTACAACCTGCAGGGCGGCATCGACGCGTGGTCGCGTGACGTCGATCCGTCCGTGCCGCGTTACTGAGTTACCGGCGAGTTACCGCCGAGTTACCGACCTACCCCGGCGGCGCATCGCGCGCCGCCACGCCGACCGGCCCATTGCCGCCGGTCGCACCGGTCCCCGCCGAACGGGCGCGCTTTGCGCGCCCGTTTGCGTTTCTGCTTCCATGTTTCCCCCTCGTTCCGTTGACGTCGGTGCGCCGGCGAGCGCGCCGTGCACCATTTGCGCCCGCGCGACTGCACCGCAACGGATCGCGCATGCTGCACGACGCGTCATGTGCACCGCCTGCGCACCTTGAGCCACCCCTCGCCAGGCACGCCCAGCGTGCATCCGCGCGACTGGCACATGCCTTGCGTTACTACGATGCCGGCGCCGCCACGGCGCACGCACATCCAACACGTCAAGGGGAACCCGATGAAACGTCGCAGTCTGCTGAAGTTCGGTTCGATGGCCGGTGCACTCGCGCTGGCGGGCAAGAGTCCGTTCGCGCAAGCGGCCGATACGGGCACGGGCCCGATCAAGGTCGGCATCCTGCATTCGCTGTCGGGCACGATGGCGATCTCCGAAACGTCGCTGAAGGACACGGCGCTGATGACGATCGCCGACATCAACAAGAGCGGCGGCGTGATGGGCCGCAAGCTCGAGCCGGTGGTCGTCGATCCCGCATCGAACTGGCCGCTGTTCGCGGAGAAGGCGCGCCAGCTGCTCACGCAGGACAAGGTCGCGTGCGTGTTCGGCTGCTGGACGTCGGTGTCGCGCAAGTCGGTGCTGCCGGTGTTCGAGGAACTGAATGGCCTGCTCTACTACCCGGTGCAGTACGAAGGCGAGGAAATGTCGCGCAACGTGTTCTACACGGGCGCCGCGCCGAACCAGCAGGCGATCCCGGCCGTCGAGTACCTGATGGGCGCGGAAGGCGGCGGCGCGAAGCGCTTCTTCCTGCTCGGTACCGACTACGTGTATCCGCGCACGACCAACAAGATCCTGCGTGCGTTCCTGAAATCGAAGGGCGTGAAGGACGCCGACATTCAGGAGGTCTACACGCCGTTCGGCCACAGCGATTACCAGACGATCGTCGCGAACATCAAGACCTTCGCGCAAGGCGGCAAGACGACCGTGATCTCGACGATCAACGGCGATTCGAACGTGCCGTTCTACAAGGAGCTCGGCAACCAGGGGATCAAGGCGACCGACGTGCCGGTGGTCGCGTTCTCGGTCGGCGAGGAAGAACTGCGCGGGATCGACACGAAGCCGCTCGTCGGCCACCTCGCCGCGTGGAACTACTTCATGTCGGTGAAGAACCCGACGAACACGAAGTTCAAGGATCAGTTCGCCGCGTGGGTGAAGGCGAACAACCTGCCGGGCGGTGCGAAGCGCGTGACCAACGACCCGATGGAGGCGACCTATGTGGGCATCCACATGTGGAAGCAGGCCGTCGAGAAGGCGAAGAGCACGGACGTCGACAAGGTGCGCGTCGCGATGATCGGCCAGAGCGTCGTCGCGCCGTCGGGCTTCACGCTGTCGATGGACGGCAACCACCACCTGCACAAGCCGGTGATGATCGGCGAGATTCGCGGCGACGGGCAATTCAACGTCGTGTGGAAGACGAAGACGGCCGTGCGCGCGCAGCCGTGGAGCCCGTTCATCGCGGGCAACCAGGGCAAGCCGGACATCGTCAGCTCGATCCCGGCATTCCTGCGGCGGCAGCGCGCGGCGCTCGTCTGATGCGATGCGGAGCGCCGCGCACCGGCGTGGCGCTCCGCTCGCAGGCTGCCGCGGGCATGCCGCCGCGCGTGCGGTGACGAACCGCACGCGCCCGCGCACCGCCGCACGCATTCGCTTTTCCACGCCCCACAGGATCTCCCGATGCCTACCCGCTTTCGCCGCGCCGCCGTCGCGGTCGTCGCCTGTGCCGCGCTGGCCTGCGCGCTGCCGCGCGCCGCGTTCGCCCTGACGGCCGCCGATACCGCCGCGCTCGCCGGCGACGACTTCGACGCGAAAACGACCGCGATCGAACGGATCGCCGCCGATGCCGATCCGCGCGCCGTCGCGCTGCTCAATGCGCTGTCGACCGGCGACGCGCTCGCGACCGGCGACGGCCGCCTGCTGATCCAGACCGGCGACACCGCGCACGATGCGCTGACGCAGGCCGCGACGCCGGCCGGCGACGCGCAGCCCGTGATGCTGAACAACCTGCTGCGCACGAAGATCGCCGCCGCGCTGTCGGGCCTCGCGCTCGCATCGCCCGACGTCGCCGCGCGCCGCGACGCGATCGACGCGCTGCTGAAGTCGCCCGACCCGGCACTCAAGCCGATGATCGAGCGCGCACGCGCGAAGGAAACCGACCCGGCATTGAAGCGCCGCCTCGACGCACTGTGGGCCATCGCCGCGCTGCACGATGCCGATCCGGCGAAGCGTCTCGACGCCGTGCAGGTGGTGGCCGCGCGCAGCGATCTCGACATGATCGAGCAGTTGCGCCCGCTCGTCGCGAAGAACGCCGACGGCAGCTACACGGAACCCGACGCACGCGTACGCGCAGCCGCGCAGCAAGGGCTCGACACGTTGCACGCGCTGCAGCGCCGCGGCGAGATCGTGGGCACCGTGTTCGCGGGCCTGTCGCTCGGCAGCGTGCTGCTGCTCGCGGCGCTCGGCCTCGCGATCACGTACGGGCTGATCGGCGTGATCAACATGGCGCACGGCGAATTCCTGATGATCGGTGCGTACGCAACCTATGTCGTGCAGACGCTGATCCAGCGCCATGCGCCGACCGCGTTCGACTGGTATCCGCTCGTCGCGGTGCCCGTGTCGTTCGCGGCGGCCGCGCTGGTCGGCATCGTGCTTGAACGGCTCGTGCTGCGGCACCTGTACGGCCGCCCGCTCGAGACGCTGCTCGCGACGTTCGGCGTGAGCCTGATCCTGATCCAGGCGACGCGCATGCTGTTCGGCGCGCAGAACGTGCAGGTCGTGAACCCGTCGTGGATGAGCGGCGGCGTGACCGTGATGCAGAACCTGATCCTGCCGTACAACCGGCTCGCGATCCTCGCGTTCGCGCTCGCGGTCGTGTTCGTCGCGTGGGCGGTACTGACAAAGACGCGGCTCGGCCTGTTCGTGCGCGCGGTCACGCAGAACCGCCGGATGGCCGCGTGCGTCGGCGTGAAGACCGCGCGTGTCGATGCGTATGCGTTCGCGTTCGGCGCGGGCATCGCGGGCCTCGGCGGCTGCGCGCTGTCGCAGATCGGCAACGTGGGCCCCGATCTCGGGCAGAACTACATCATCGATTCGTTCATGGCGGTGGTGCTCGGCGGCGTCGGCCAGATCGCCGGCACCGTGCTCGGCGGCTTCGGGCTCGGTCTCGTCAGCAAGGCGATCGAACCGTTCTGGGGCGCCGTGCTCGCGAAGATCGCGGTGCTCGTGATGATCGTGCTGTTCATCCAGAAACGTCCGCAGGGCATGTTCGCCCCGAAGGGCCGCAGCGCGGAGGCGTGACATGACTTCAATCACCGATTCGTTGTCGAACCCGGTCGCCGACGCGCCGAAGCCCGCCGCCGTGCCCGCGAAGGAAGGCTTCGCGCTCGGCCTGCCGCCGCGCCCCGCGCTGCTGTCGCGCCGCGCGTGGCTCGCGCTCGTCGCGCTGTGCATCGCGATCGGCGTCGGCGTGCCGCTGGCCGCGCTGGTCGCGCCCGAGTCGAGCGCGTTCCATCTGTCCGCGTACGCGATGACGCTGGGCGGCAAGCTGATGTGCTACGCGATCGCCGCGCTCGCGCTCGATCTCGTGTGGGGCTACTGCGGCATCCTCAGTCTCGGCCACGGGCTGTTCTTCGCGCTCGGCGGCTATGCGATCGGCATGTACCTGATGCGCGAGATCGGCCACGAGGGCAAGTACGGCAGCGACCTGCCAGACTTCATGGTGTTCCTCGACTGGCATCAGCTGCCCTGGTACTGGAGCGGCACGCAGCATCTCGCGTGGGCGCTCGCGCTGGTCGTGCTCGTGCCGGCCGTGCTCGCGTGGGTGTTCGGCTTCTTCACGTTCCGCTCGCGCGTGAAGGGCGTGTACCTGTCGATCATCACGCAGGCGCTGACGTTCGCCGCGATGCTGCTGTTCTTTCGCAACGAGACGGGCTTCGGCGGCAACAACGGCTTCACCGACTTCAAGCGCATCGCCGGGTTTGCGATCACGTCGCCCGGCACGCGCACGGTGCTGTTGCTGCTGACCTTCGCGACGCTCGTGCTCGCGTTCATCGTTGCGCGCGCGATCGTCACGAGCAAGCTCGGGCGCGTGGTCACCGCGGTGCGCGACGGCGAGACGCGGCTGATGTTCCTCGGCTACAGCCCGCTCGCGTACAAGCTGTTCGTGTGGACGCTGTCGGCCGTGCTGTGCGGCATCGCGGGCGCGCTGTACGTGCCGCAGGTCGGCATCATCAATCCCGGCGAGATGTCGCCCGGCAACTCGATCGAAATGGCGATCTGGGTCGCGGTGGGCGGGCGCGGCACGCTGATCGGGCCGATCGTCGGCGCGTTCGCGGTGAACGGCGCGAAGAGTTTCTTTACCGCGTACTTCGCCGAATACTGGCTGTTCTTTCTCGGCCTGATCTTCGTGCTGGTGCCGCTGTTGCTGCCGCGCGGGATCATGGGCCTCGTCGACACGCTGCTTGCGAAGGGGAAACGCGGATGAACGGCACGGCCCTCTACCAGTTCACGCCACCGGCCGAAGACGAGCTGCTGACCGTCAGCGGCACCGCATCGATGGGCCGCGTGGTGCCGCCCGGCATCGACACGTCGCACGGCACGATCCTCTACCTCGAGGACATCGAGGTCAGCTTCGACGGCTTTCGCGCGCTGAACAAGCTGTCGCTCGCGATCGACGCCGGTGAGCTGCGCTGCGTGATCGGCCCGAACGGCGCGGGCAAGACCACGATGATGGACGTGATCACCGGCAAGACGCGCGCGGATGCGGGCAAGGTGTTTCTCGGCCAGACGATTGATCTCGCGCGGATGAACGAGCCGGAAATCGCGCGTGCGGGCATCGGCCGCAAGTTCCAGAAGCCGACCGTGTTCGAACAGCATCCGGTGTGGGAAAACCTCGAGCTCGCGATGCAGACCGACAAGGGCTGGCTCGCGTCGCTGCGCGCGCGGCTCGATCGCACCGCGCAGGCGAAGATCGAGGAAACGCTCGCGCTGATCGGCCTGGAAAGCGATGCGTATCGCGCGGCCGGCGAGCTGTCGCACGGGCAGAAGCAGCGGCTCGAGATCGGCATGCTGCTGATGCAGCGCCCCGCCCTCCTGCTGCTCGACGAACCGGCGGCCGGGATGACCGATCACGAGACGATGGAACTCGCCGCGCTGCTGAACACGCTGCGCGGCACCTGCTCGATGATGGTCGTCGAGCATGACATGGACTTCGTCGCGGCGCTCGCGGGCGACACGGGCCGCGTGACGGTGATGGCCAACGGCGCGGTGCTCGCGCACGGCACGCTCGACCAGGTCAAGCGCGACGACGCGGTGATCGAGTCCTACCTCGGAAGATGATGCGATGCTGAAGATCGACGCACTGAACCAGTACTACGGCGGCAGCCATATCCTGCGCAACGTGAACCTCGCCGCCGAAGACGGCAAGCTCACCGTGCTGCTCGGCCGCAACGGCGTCGGCAAGAGCACGCTGCTGCGCTGCCTGATGGGCGTCGTCGCCGCGAAGAGCGGCAGCGTGTCGTGGCGCGGCACGCCGCTCGGCGCGTTGCCGCCGTATGCACGCGTCGCGGCCGGGCTTGCGTACGTGCCGCAGGGCCGCGACATCTTTCCGCGGCTGACCGTCGAGGAAAACCTGCTCGTCGGCGCGGCAAGCCGCAAGGCGCGCTCGTCGGTGCCCGACCGCATCTACGAACTATTCCCGGTGCTGAAGGACATGCGCGCACGGCGCGGCGGCGACCTGTCGGGCGGCCAGCAGCAGCAGCTCGCGATCGGCCGCGCGCTGATGAGCGAGCCGCAGCTGCTGATCCTCGACGAGCCGACCGAGGGCATCCAGCCGTCGATCATCCAGGACATCGGGCGCACGCTGCGCCAGCTCGTCGACGAATCGAAGATGACCGTGCTGCTCGTCGAGCAGTACTACGACTTCGCGCGCTCGATCGCGGACCACTACTGGGTGATGAGCCGCGGCGAGGTCGTCGCGGGCGGCGATGCGCGGGACATGGAGGCGAACGGTGTGCGCGAGCTGATCGCGGTGTAGCAGGCCGGCCGGGGCGGCGGCGCTTGCGGTTACCGATTCGACGCTTCGGCCGGCGCTTCGATCCGGCGCTTCGATCCGGCGCGTCGCCGGGCAACGCATGTCGGGCCCACGCCGGCGAAACAGCACGGCCTGCGAGCGACGTTGCGTCATCCTGCAACGCGACCGCCGAAGCGTATATTGTTGCAGTAGCATCCTCGTTCACCGCGCCCCGTCCCCTGCTTTGCACCGATGTCCGCCCCTGATTCTCACGCCTCGCTGTCCCGCCCCTCCGTCGCCAAATCGTGGCGCGGTCGCCTCGAACTCGGCTTCGAACGGCACGGCGCGCGCACGACGCTCGTCCATCGGCTGCACGACGGCCCGCTGCGCGTGCAGCGGCCGCTGTATCCGGAAGGCGACGCGATCTGCCACGCGGTCATCGTTCACCCGCCGGGCGGCGTCGCGGGCGGCGACCAGCTCGACATCGGCATCGCGCTCGGCGACGGCACGCATGCGGTGCTGACGACGCCCGGCGCGACCAAGTGGTACAAGTCGAACGGTCTCGACGCGACGCAACGCATCGGCATCACGGTCGGCGCGCACGCGAAGCTCGACTGGCTGCCGCAGAACAACCTGTTCTTCGACGCGGCCCACGCCGCGCTCGACTTCACGGTGACGCTCGGCGCGGGCGCGAGCGCGATCGGCTGGGACGCGACGCAACTCGGCAGGCAGGCGGCCGGCGAAACGTGGTCGGCCGGCCGCATCGCGTCGCGCTCGGCACTCGTCGATGCCGACGGACGGCCGCTGTGGACCGAGCGCGCGCTGCTCGACGCGCACGATCCGCTGCGCGGCGCGTTGCAGGGTCTCGCCGGCTTTCCGGTGTACGGCACGCTGTGGGCCGCCGGCGCCGCGTGCGATGCGGCACTGGCCGAAGCGCTCGCCGCGCGGATGCCGTTCGACGACACGCTGCGCGCGGGCGCGACCTGCGTGACGCCCGGCGTCGTGCTGGTGCGCGCGCTGTCGACCTCGATGGAAGCGCTTCAGCGTCACTTCGCCGACTGCTGGCTTTACCTGCGTCCGATCGTGCACGGCGTCGACGCGCGGCCGCTGCGCCTCTGGCAAACCTGAGCGCGCGCCGCCTGGCGCGCACCGTTTCGGCGCAGCGCCGTCGCCCGCGCTGCCCGCCATTCATGCATTGCGCACCACGAACGCGCATCGCCGCACGTTTTATCGGCATGGCACGCACCTTGCTGCTTACATAACGGATACACGACGCACGGAAAAAACGCGCGGTGCTACGATGGCCCGCGCCTGTGCCGAAACCCCGCGCCCCGATAAAAAATTACGTTTTCCTGAACGATTGCCTTCATGAAACTGACTCCCCGAGAAAAGGACAAGCTGCTGATCTTCACGGCGGCGCTGCTGGCCGAGCGCCGTCGCGCGCGCGGGCTCAAGCTGAACTATCCGGAGGCGGTCGCATTCATCACCGCCGCGCTGATGGAAGCCGCGCGCGACGGCAAGACCGTCGCCGAGGTGATGCACTACGGCACGACGCTGCTCACGCGCGACGACGTGATGGATGGCGTGCCGGAGATGATCCCCGACATCCAGGTCGAGGCGACCTTTCCGGACGGCACCAAGCTCGTGACCGTCCACCACCCGATTCCGTGAGCGAGGCCCCCCGCATGATCCCCGGCGAAATCCTCACCGACGACGGCGAGCACGAACTGAACGCAGGCCGCCCGACGCTGACGGTCGTCGTCGCGAACACCGGCGACCGCCCGGTGCAGGTCGGCTCGCACTACCACTTCTTCGAAGCCAACGACGCGCTGTCGTTCGACCGCGCGGCCGCGCGCGGCTTCCGGCTCAACATCGCGGCCGGCACCGCCGTGCGCTTCGAGCCGGGCCAGACGCGCACCGTCGAGCTCGTCGAGCTGGCCGGCGATCGCGCCGTCTACGGTTTTCAAGGCAAGGTGATGGGGCCGCTGTAAGCCGCGCCCCACTCTTCAGGAACAGCACCATGACATTACGCTTGAGCCGCCGCGCGTACGCGGAAATGTTCGGGCCGACGACGGGCGACCGCGTGCGGCTCGCCGATACCGAACTCTTGATCGAGATCGAACGCGACTACACGATCTACGGCGAGGAAGTGAAATTCGGCGGCGGGAAGGTGATCCGCGACGGGATGGGCCAGTCGCAGCGCGTGGCCGCCGACGTGCCCGACACGATCATCACGAACGCGGTGATCCTCGATCACTGGGGCATCGTGAAGGCCGACATCGCGATCAAGCACGGCCGCATCGCCGCGATCGGCAAGGCCGGCAACCCGGACATCCAGCCCGGCGTGACGATCGCGATCGGCGCCGCGACCGAAGTGATCGCCGGCGAAGGGCTGATCGTCACCGCGGGCGGCATCGACACGCACATCCATTTCATCAGCCCGCAGCAGATCGACGAGGCGCTCGCGTCGGGCGTCACGACGATGCTCGGCGGCGGCACGGGGCCGGCCACCGGCACCAACGCGACGACCTGCACGCCGGGCCCGTGGCACATGGAGCGGATGCTGCAGGCGGCCGACGGCTGGCCGATCAACCTCGGCTTCCTCGGCAAGGGCAACGCGAGCCTGCCGCAGCCGCTCGTCGAGCAGATCGCGGCCGGTGCGATCGGCCTGAAGCTGCATGAAGACTGGGGCACGACGCCTGCCGCGATCGACAACTGCCTGTCGGTGGCCGACGACACCGACACGCAGGTCGCGATCCACACCGACACGCTGAACGAAGCCGGCTTCGTCGAATCGACGGTCGCCGCGTTCAAGGGCCGCACGATCCACACGTACCACACCGAAGGCGCGGGCGGCGGCCATGCGCCCGACATCCTGAAGGTGTGCGGCGAGGCGAACGTGCTGCCGTCGTCGACCAACCCGACGCGCCCGTACACGATCAACACGCTCGACGAGCATCTCGACATGCTGATGGTGTGCCATCACCTCGATCCGTCGATCGCCGAGGATCTCGCGTTCGCCGAATCGCGGATCCGCCGCGAGACGATCGCGGCCGAGGACATCCTGCACGATCTCGGCGCCCTGTCGATGCTGTCGTCCGACTCGCAGGCGATGGGCCGCGTCGGCGAAGTGATCATCCGCACCTGGCAGACCGCGCACAAGATGAAGGTGCAGCGCGGCGCGCTGCCGGAAGACGGCGCCCGCAACGACAACTTCCGCGCGAAACGCTACGTCGCGAAGTACACGATCAACCCGGCGATCACGCACGGGATCGCGCACGAAGTCGGGTCGATCGAACCCGGCAAGTGGGCCGACCTCGTCCTGTGGGAACCGGCGTTCTTCGGGATCAAGCCGTCGATGATCCTGAAGGGCGGGATGATCGCGGTCGCGCAGATGGGCGACCCGAACGCGTCGATCCCGACACCGCAGCCGGTCCACTACCGCGAGATGTTCGCGACACGCGGCGGCGCGCTCGCGCGCACGTCGCTCACCTTCGTGTCGCAGATGGCCGCCGACGCGGGCATCGCCGAACGCTACGGGCTCGCGAAGCGCATCGTGCCGGTGCGCAACTGCCGCAACGTGACGAAGGCCGACATGATCCACAACGCATGGCGCCCGTCGATCAGCGTCGACCCCGAAACCTACGACGTGATCGCCGACGGCCAGTTGCTCACCTGCGAGCCGGCGTCGGTGCTGCCGATGGCGCAACGCTATTTCCTGTTCTGATTTACGGTTTTCGTTCCATGCGCACCCTCGACAAACGCATTGCCCCGAACGTGAAGCTCGCCGCGTCGCTCGTCGCGCGCGCGCCGACGCTCACGCTCGCCTATGACGCCCGCTGCAAGAGCCGCCTCGCGGCCACGCTGGATACCGGCGAGGACGTCGCGGTCGTGCTGCCGCGCGGCACCGTGCTGCGCGACGGCGACGTGCTCGTCGCCGACGACGGCGCGCTCGTGCGCATCGCCGCGGCGCCCGAGACCGTGCTGCTCGTGCGCGCGGGCGATCCGCTCACGCTGATGCGCGCCGCGTATCACCTCGGCAACCGTCACACGCCGGTCGAGATCGGCGACGGCTACCTGAAGCTCGAAGCCGATCCGGTACTCGCGGACATGCTGCGCCGGCTCGGCACGCAGGTCGAACCCACGAGCGCACCGTTCCAGCCGGAAGCCGGTGCGTACGGCGGCGGCCACAAGCACGGACATGATGCGACGTTCGCCGAGGATTACGCGCTCGCGCAGCAGGTATTCGGCGAGCACCACGGCCACTCGCACTCGCACGATCACGATCACGATCACGATCACCAGCATGGTCCGGGCTGCACGCACGGCCACCGCGGCCATGACCACCACTGAGCTCGTCGCGCTGCTGCATCTCGCGTCGCCCGCGCTGCCGATCGGCGCATTCAGCTATTCGCAGGGATTCGAAGCCGCGCTCGACGCGAACCTGATCCGCGACGCCGACACCGCGCGCGACTGGATCGCGGGCGGGCTGACCGACGTGCTCGCGCACGGCGAACTGCCGTTCCTCGCGCACCAGCTCGCACGCTGGCACGCGCACGACGCCGATGCGCTCGCGCGCGAGAACGCGTGGTTCGTCGCGAGCCGCGAATCGGCAGAACTGCGCCGCGAGACCGAGCAAATGGGCTGGTCACTCGCGCAGCTCTGCACATCGCTCGAATGGGGCGATACCGCGCGCCGCGCGACGCTCGCGACGATTTCGCCGATCGCGCTGCCGACCGCGTTCGCCTATGCGGCCGCCGCGCACGACGCGAGCGCCGACGCCGTGCTCGCCGCGTACGCGTTCGGCTGGGTCGAGAACCAGACGTCGGCCGCGCTGAAAGCGGTGCCGCTCGGCCAGCTTGCCGGGCAACGCATCATCGTCGCGCTGCGCGGCGCGATCGACGCGGCCGTGCGCCGCGCGCTCGCCACGCCGCCCGACGCCGTCAACACGTTCGCGCCGCAGCTCGGCATCCTGTCCGCGCGGCACGAAACCCAGTATTCGCGATTGTTCCGCTCCTGAACCCGACCCACGCCATGAACGCACCCGCTCTCTCCCCCGCCCGCCGCACCAAGAAACTGCCGCCGCTGCGCGTCGGCATCGGCGGCCCGGTCGGCTCCGGCAAGACCACGCTGCTCGAAATGCTGTGCAAGGCGATGCGCGAGCGCTACGACCTCGTCGCGATCACGAACGACATCTATACGAAGGAAGACCAGCGTTTGTTGACCGTCGCGGGCGCGCTGCCCGAGGAGCGAATCATGGGCGTCGAGACGGGCGGCTGCCCGCACACGGCGATCCGCGAGGATGCGTCGATCAATCTCGAGGCCGTCGACCGGATGCTGTCGCGCTTTCCCGATGCCGACATCGTGTTCATCGAATCGGGCGGCGACAATCTCGCG
Source organism: Burkholderia ambifaria AMMD (assembly GCF_000203915.1). Lineage (NCBI taxonomy): Bacteria > Pseudomonadati > Pseudomonadota > Betaproteobacteria > Burkholderiales > Burkholderiaceae > Burkholderia > Burkholderia ambifaria. Next base: position 865,880 of record NC_008390.1, on the reverse strand, counting down.
GCGACGTTCAGCCCCGAGCTGTCGGACCTGACGATCTACGTGATCGACGTCGCCGGCGGCGAGAAGATTCCGCGCAAGGGCGGCCCCGGGATCACGAAGTCCGACCTGCTGGTGATCAACAAGACCGATCTCGCGCCGCTCGTCGGCGCGAACCTCGACGTGATGGCGTCCGACACGAAGAAGATGCGCGGCGAGCGGCCTTACGTGATGACGAACCTGAAGGCGCTCGATGGCGTCGCGGACGTCGTCGCATTCATCGAGAAGAAAGGATTGCTGACGGTGTGAGCGGCGGCGCGGCGGCCCGCTGCCGCCTCGCCTGCCCAGGGGCGGCTTCGCGCCGCCCGCTCAGTCGTCGGATGGTTCCGACGCGTCGGTTGTGCCGCGCATCGCGCCGCCGCCGCGCTCGACCGGCGGCAGCAACGCCGCGAGCACGTCGACCGAGCGCGCGGTCGCGCCGCGATGGCGCGCCGCGAACGCGGCCCCCGCCGCGCCCATCGCGATGCGCCGCGCGTTGTCGGCGAACAGCGCGTCGAGCACGTGCGCGAGATCGAGCGGATCCGCGACCTGCATCGCCGCGCCGGCCGCGACCGCATCGGCGGTCGCCTGCGTGAAGTTGAACACGTGCGGGCCGATCAGCACCGGCACGCCCACCGCGCATGCCTCGATCAGGTTCTGCCCGCCGAGCGGCAGCAGGCTGCCGCCGATGAACGCGACGTCGGCGGCCGCGTAGTACGCGCCGAGCTCACCCATCGAATCGCCGAGCAACACCGTCACGTCGGCCGGCAACGGTTCTGCCGCAGCGGGCCGGCCGGCCGCCAGGGCCGCCGCGTCCGCACCCCACACCGAACGCCGCACGCACTGGAGCCCGTTGCGCTCGACGAGCGCCTCGACTTCGCCGAAACGCTGCGGATGGCGCGGCACGAGGATCAGCAGCGCGCCCGGCGTGCGCATTGCGGCGAACGCCTGCAGCACCAGCGCCTCCTCGTTCTCGCGCGTGCTGGCGGCGACCCACACGGGCCGCGTGCCGATCGCGTCGCGCCATGCATGACCGCGCGCGGCCAGCTCCGGCGGCGTGGTCATGTCGAATTTCAGGTTGCCCAGCACCGTCACGTTGCGCGCGCCGAGCGACGTCAGCCGCTCCGCATCGGCCGGGCTCTGCGCGAGCACGCGCGAGAAACCGCCGAACACGTCGCGCGTGGCCGCGCCGAACTTCGCCGCGCGCCGATGCGAGCGCGCGGACATCCGCGCGTTGGTCAGCACGAGCGGCACGTCCGCGCGGCGGCACTCGTCGATCAGCGTCGGCCACACCTCGGTTTCCATCACGAGGCCGAGCGTCGGCCGCCACGCGCGCAGGAAGCGCCGCACCGCGCCCGGCATGTCGTACGGCAGGTAGCAGCGCAGCACGCGATCGCCGAAGATCTGCTCGCCGGTCGCGCGGCCGCTCGGCGTCATGTGCGTGAGCAGGATGCGCGCGTCGGGACGCGTACGCATCAGCGCGTCGATCAGCGGCTGCGCGGCGCGCGTCTCGCCGACCGACACCGCATGCACCCAGATCAGCGGCGCGCGATCGTCCGGCGAACGGCCCGCGACCTGGCCGAAGCGCTCGGCGACGTGCTCGCGGTAGCCGCGCTCCTTGCGCGAGCGCACAAAGAGGCGGATGACGGCGATCGGCGCGACGAGCCACCACAGCGCGCGATAGATCGCCCTCAGCATGAACGGGCTCCGTCACCGCGAAGGATGCGGGGCGCGGTCAAACCAGCGCCCGGCCGGTCAGGCGCTCGAGAATTCCCAGCGGCGCGCATTCGCGCCGCACCATCGCGTCGACCGGCAGGAAGAAGGTCTGCTCGAGCATGAACTGGCCGGACATCACAGCGTGCGAAGTCTGATCCGAGAAACATATCCACACGCTGCCGGGCGGAAACGGCATCGTCTGCTGCGGACAGGTCTTCTGGTAGTCGAGATCAGCCTTCATCCCGTCGTGCAGGTTCAGCATCAGGTGGTCGTACGCGCTGCGCGGCGACTTCGTCACGTGCAGCAGGTTCAGCAGCCACGCCGAGCCCGGCAACTGCGGCCGGATCTTCGGCAGGAAGCGCTTCGCGACGTCCTCGAACGGCTCGCCGACGCGCCACACGCGCGGCTGGCCGGCCGGGTTCACGTTCGTGAACACACGCAGGATCCGCTCGCCGTAGTTCGGCCGCGACGGGAACGCGTCGACGTGCAGCCGGCTGTCGTCCTTGCGCCAGGACGTCTGGCGCGTCTCGACCTGCATCAGCCGCAGGCTCGTCGGCGCGACGCGCAGCTTGCCGCGGTATTCGGGAAAGAGACCGTCGACGAGCGTGCCGGCCTGCTGCTGGAAGCGCGCGACGAGCGCGCGCACGGCCGACTGCGTGACGCTGTCGCCGAGCACGCCGGCGAGCACGCCGCCGTTCGGCGCGAGGCTGATGTTCTTGCGTTTCGGATCGGCGAGCGACGGATCGAGCAGCGCTTCCTCGCCGCCTTCGATCGCGAAGCGCAGGTGCGGGAAATACAGCACCTTGCCTTCCTCGACCGCGGCCAGCAGCTGCTCGCGCGGCGCCGACAGGTTGTGTCCGCTCCAGTCGGCGGACGGGACTTCGATGATCTGGGATTCGCTCATGATCGGTTCGCGTGCGTGACGTGCAGGAGGGGCAGGAGAGACAGGACAGGCGTGACGTGCATCACAGCAGACCGAAGCCCGCGAGCGCCGCCTTCACCTGCGCGATCGACGGCGGCTGCCCCGCCGTGCCGAGATTGACGACGTTCGGCGACCAGTAGCCGCCGGTGCGCCAGGCCGTAGCGAAATTGTACAGTTCGACCGTCGGACGCTTGAGCGCGGCCGCGATGTGAACCAGACCTGTATCAACCCCGACGGTCGCGGCCGCGCCGTCGATCAGGCCGACGACGGCCGGCAGCGACAGCTTCGGCGGCACGATCGCCGCCGCGCCGAACTCCTTCGCGAGCCGCTCGCTGGTCGCGCGCTCCGCGTCGTTGCCCCACGGCAGCACGAGCGACGCGCCGCGCCGCACGAGCGCCTGGCCGAGCTCGATCCATGCGGCGTCCGGCCACTGCTTGTCGGCACGCGAGGTCGCGTGCACGAACACCACGTACGGCACCGGCAGGTTCAGGCCCAGCGCCGCGACCGCGAGCGCCGCTGCGCGCGTATCGAGACCGAAATCGACCGGATCGGCCGGCGTCGGCGCCGGGTCGCCCAGCGCGGCCGCGACCAGCTGGCGCGAGCGCTCGACCACGTGCGTGCGCGGCGCGATCGGCACGCGCTGGCGATAGAAGAAGCGCACCGGCCATTCGTAGCCGGCGCCGTCCGTGCGGTTGCCGAGACCGGCGAGCGGGCCGCGCGCCCAGCTCGCGACCCAGGCCGTCTTGATCAGACCCTGGCAGTCGATCACGAGGTCGTACTGTTCGGCCACGAGCCGCTTGCGGAACGCGCGGATCTCGCGCCACGTCGCGCCCGAGAGCGGCTTCTTGCGCCAGCGGCGCAGCGAGAACGGCAGCACGTTGCGCACGCCGTCGACGAGCCGCACGAGGTCGACGAAGCTCTCCTCGACGAGCCAGTCGATCTGCGCATCGGGGTGGCGGCGCCGGATATCGGCGATCACCGGCATGTTGTGCACGACGTCGCCCAGCGACGACACGCGCACGATCAGGATCTTTTGCACGCTGAAAAAACGCCGGCGGATAGCCGGCGACAGGCATAAAGACGCGATTTTATCGCGCCCGGGACGTCAGACAGACAAAAAGCGGCCGCACGCGTGAGCGTGCGCCGCTTTTCGGGGATGGCGCGACGGCTCGTGCGAGCGTCGCGCCGGCGGCGGCCCGCAGGCCGCCGGAGTTCAGAACGGCAGCTTGACGTCCGGCTTCGCGGCCGTCAGCACGCGGCGGAAGTCCTCCTGAATGCGCTTGAGCCCTTCCTTGGTCTCCGATTCGAACCGCATCACGACGACCGGCGTCGTGTTCGACGAACGCGCGAGGCCGAAACCGTCCGGGTACTCGACGCGCAGGCCGTCGATCGTCACGACTTCCTCGGCACCGTCGAACTTCGCCTCTTTCTGCAGCTTGTCGATCAGGCGGAAGTTCTCGCCTTCGTCGAGCCAGAGCTGCAGCTCGGGCGTGCTCATCGCGTCCGGCAAGCCGTTCAGCAGCGCGCTCGGATCGGCCGTCTTCGCGAGGATCTCCAGCAGGCGCGCGCCCGTGTAGAGGCCGTCGTCGAAGCCGTACCAGCGGTCCTTGAAGAACACGTGGCCGCTCATCTCGCCGGCGAGCGGCGCACCCGTCTCGCGCAGCTTCGCCTTCACGAGCGAATGGCCCGTCTTCCACATCAGCGGCTCGCCGCCCTTCGCCTTCACCCACTGCGCGAGATGGCGCGTGCACTTCACGTCGTAGATGATCTGCGCGCCCGGATTGCGCGACAGCACTTCCTCCGCGAACAGCATCAGCTGGCGGTCCGGGTAGATGATCTGGCCGTCCTTCGTGACGACGCCCAGGCGGTCGCCGTCGCCGTCGAACGCGAAGCCGAGTTCGGCGTCGGTGTCCTTCAGCGCCTGGATCACGTCCTGCAGGTTTTCCGGGTGCGCGGGATCGGGGTGGTGGTTCGGGAACGTGCCGTCGATGTCGGTGAAGCGCTCGACGAGTTCGCAGCCGAGCGCCTTGAACAGGCGCGTCGCGAGCGGGCCCGCGACGCCGTTGCCGGCATCGACGACGAGCTTCAGCGGGCGCGCGAGCTTCACGTCGCCGACGATGCGCGCGATGTACTGATCCGCGACGTCGAACTCCTCGAACGTGCCGCTGCCCGTTTCGAAACGCTCGTCGACGATGCGGCGGTACAGCGCCTGGATCTGCTCGCCGTAGATCGCGGCGCCGCGCAGCACCATCTTGAAGCCGTTGTAGTCGGGCGGATTGTGGCTGCCCGTGACGACGATGCACGAATCGACGCGGCGTTCGCCGCCCTTCAGTGCAAGCGGCACGCTCGCCGCGAAATAGCCGACCGGCGTGGGCACCATGCCGACGTCGACGACGTCGACACCGGCCGCACGCAGGCCATCGGCGAGTGCGCCGACGAGCTCGGGCCCCGATAGGCGGCCGTCGCGCGCGACGACGACCGCGTCGCCGCCCTGGGCGCGCACTTCGCTGCCGAATGCCCGGCCGATCCCGCGCGCCGTGTCGGCGTCGAGCGTCTTGCCGACCACACCGCGAATGTCATATGCCTTGAAGATGGATTGGGAGATCATCGATTCTCTCTCGGTTGCGTGCATGGAAAATAATCTGGCCGCCTTTCGCGCGTGCCCGGCATCATACATGCGGGCCTTGCGCGACAAGGAACCGGGCGGCTGGTGCGGCCGCGATCCAACTTATAATCGCGGGTTTTGATGACGCGCATTCTGCCCATTTTAATGCCTAGCCGTTCCGCCGCCGCCAACCTCCCGCCTCCCGGCGTCCTGCCGGCCGCTCCAAGCGCGTGGGGCCGCCCCGCATGCTGAAGCGATTCGGCAATCCGGACGTCGCGAAGGCCGTCGCGAATCTCGTCTGGCTCGGGCTCGAGCGGCTCACGCAGATCGGCGTCGCGATCGCGATCAGCGGTCTTCTGGCCCGTTATTTCGGGCCGGACGTGTTCGGCAAATGGCAGTATGCGAATACGCTTCTCCTCGTACTGGCGCCGCTCACCTGGGTGTGCGGCGCCGAAATCCTGGTTCCGACCATCGTCCAGCGCCCGCCCGCGCAACTCGGCGCGGTGCTCGGCAGCGCGTTCGCGCTGCGCATCGGCGTGTCGGCCGTCGCGCTCGTCGCGACCTGGATCGCGATCGGCGCCGGCGCGTTCGACCCGCTCGTCGGCGCGATGCTCGCGGGCCTCGCGGTCACGATGGTGTTCCGCGAGCCGTTCGTCGGCGTGATCAACGCATGGCTGCAGAGCATGACCTACAGCAAGCCGCAGCTCATGACCAGCATGGTCACCGCGCTGGCGAAGGCGCTGCTCGTCTGGCTGCTGGTGCGCGCGGCCGCCGGCCCTGCCCGCTTCGCGTGGCTGTGGGCGCTGGAGGCCGCCGCGATCGGCTTCGCGCTCGTGCTGTACTACCGCCATCGTAACGGCGGCACGCTCGGCTGGACGTTCGACCAACCGCTGTTCAGGCACTTCGCCACCGCCGGCACCGTGTTCTGGCTCGGCCTGATCTGCATGTACCTGTTCCTGAAGCTCGACCGCCTGATGCTCGAGCGTCACGTGTCGTTCGCCGACCTCGGCCGCTACGCGGCGGCCCAGCAGCTCAACGAGAACTGGATCACGCTCGCGCTGATGCTCGCGCAGACCATCGCGCCCGCGTTCGTGTACCGCGTGCAGGACGTCGCGCGGCTGCGCCGCAACATCGTCCGGCTGACCGCGATGACCGCCGGCCTGATGACGGCCGGCGCGCTGGTGCTGGACGCGGCCGCACCGCTCATCGTCGGCAAGGTGTTCGGCCACGGCTACGAGGCGTCGGTCGACATCTTCCGCTGGGCCGTCTGGCTGTCCGTGCCGGCCGGCGTCGAGGCGATAGGCAATCTTATCGTTCTCAAATATCAAGCAAAATTCGTGTTGCTGGCGAAATGGGTGCTCGCGCTCGCGATCGCCGCGCTCGTCAACGTGTTCGCCATCCCCCGGCTCGGCCTGTACGGGGCGCTCGTCGGGCTCGCGGCCGGCTATGTCGCCGCCATCGCCGTTAATTTTTATTACATTCGTTTCAGGCTGCGCCCATGACGTCTCCCGATTGCCCGCTCCCGCTCGACGACGTGGCCGTGCTCATGCCGGCCTACAACGGACACGACGACGTCGCCCGCACCCTCGCGTCGTTCAGCGAGGACGCGCCGGTGCACGTGCTGATCGTCGACGACGGCAGCACGCCGCCGATCGTCGCGCCCGAGCTGCCCGGCCTCGCGGTCGACGTGCTGCGCATGCCGCAAAACGGCGGCATCGAGCGCGCGCTCGAGGCCGGCATCGACGCGCTCGCGGCACGCGGCTTCCGCTATGCGGCCCGCATCGACGCCGGCGACCTCGCCGCCCCGCGGCGGCTCGCGAAGCAGCGCGCGTATCTCGACGCGCATCCGCGCGTGGCCTGCGTCGGCATGTGGACCCAGGTCGTGTCGCGCGCCGGCGAGCCGCGCTTCATGCTGACCCCGCCGGCCGATCCGCGCATGCTGCGCCGCACGCGTTTCCTGCGCTCGCCGCTCGTGCATCCGTCGGTCATGCTGCGCATCGACGCGGTGCGCGAAGTCGGCAACTACCGCGCGAAGTACCGTGCGGCCGAGGATCTCGATCTTTTTTTACGGTTAATGCAACGCTACGATTGCGCGAACCTGCCCGAGCTCGGCCTCTACTACGAGCTCAACGAGGGCGGGATCAGCGCGACCCGGCGCCGCCGCCAGCTGATTTCGACGCTGTCGCTGCTGCTGCGTCACTTCAACGCGCTGAACCCGTACGACTGGGCCGGCCTCGCCAAGAACCTGCTGCATTTCGTGACGCCGTACCGTACGCTGCAGCGAATCAAGCAGACGCTGTTCGCGGCGCGGCCGTCCGCTTAGGGTCTGTTCACGCGGTCTGTTCACGCCCGGCATTTTCGACGCTTTATTTTTTCTTATTTTCATGTCCGCTACCTCCTCGCTGCGCATCGCGCTCGTCTGCAACACGGCCTGGGCGATCTATACGTACCGCCACGGGCTGATCCGTGCGCTCGTCGCGCGCGGCGCCGAGGTCATCGTGATCGCGCCGCACGACCGCACGGTGCCGCTGCTCGAGCAGATGGGCTGCCGCTACGTCGCGCTCGCCGTCGCGTCGAAAGGCACGAGCCCACGCGAGGATCTCGGCACGCTCGCCGCGCTGGTGCGCCATTACCGCGCACTGCGGCCCGCGCTCGTGTTTCATTACACGATCAAGCCGAACATCTACGGATCGGTCGCCGCGTGGCTCGCGCGCGTGCCGTCGATCGCGGTCACCACGGGCCTCGGCTACGTGTTCATCCAGAAAAGCCGCGCGGCGAGCGTCGCGAAACGCCTGTACCGGTTCGCGTTCCGCTTCCCGCGCGAAGTCTGGTTCCTGAACCGCGACGATCTCGCGACCTTCACCGACGAGCAATTGCTCGCGCATCCGGATCGCGCGCGGCTGCTGCACGGCGAAGGCGTCGATCTCGACCAGTTCGCGCCGGTGCCGCTGCCCGGCGGCCACGGCCCGGTGTTCATCCTGATCGGCCGGCTGCTGTGGGACAAGGGCGTGCGCGAGTACGTCGAGGCCGCGCGCGCGGTGCGTGCCCGCTACCCGGACGCGCGCTTCCAGCTACTCGGTCCGCTCGGGGTCGACAACCCCAGCGCGATCAGCCGCGCGGACGTCGACGCGTGGGTTAGCGAAGGCGTGGTCGAGTATCTCGGCGAGGCGCACGACGTGCGCCCGCACATCGCGGCGGCCGACTGCGTCGTGCTGCCGTCGTACCGCGAAGGCGTGCCGCGCACGCTGATGGAAGCGTCCGCGATGGGCCGCCCGATCGTCGCGACCGACGTGCCGGGCTGCCGCGACGTCGTCGCCGACGGCGAAACCGGCTTTCTGTGCCGCGTGCGCGACAGCGCGAGCCTCGCGGAGCAGTTGGTCCGCATGATCGAACTCGGGAGCGCCGGCCGCGACGCGATGGGCGCGCGTGGCCGTCGCAAGGTGGCCGAGGAATTCGACGAGCAGCAGGTCGTCGAACGTTACCGGCAGACCATTCATACATTGACCGGCATCACACTCTGAAGGAGCGCATCAGCATGACCGCTAAAGGCACCATCCTCGTTACCGGCGGTGCGGGCTACATCGGCTCGCACACGGCCGTCGAGCTGCTCGACAACGGCTACGATGTCGTGATCGTCGACAACCTCGTCAACAGCAAGGCCGAGTCCGTGCGGCGCATCGAGAAGATCACGGGCAGGACGCCCGCGTTCCACCAGGTCGACGTGTGCGACGAAGCCGCGCTCGCGAAGGTGTTCGACGCGCATCCGATCACCGGCACGATCCATTTCGCGGCGCTCAAGGCGGTCGGCGAATCGGTCGCGAAGCCGCTCGAGTACTACCAGAACAACATCGGCGGCTTGCTGACCGTGCTCAAGGTGATGCGCGAGCGCAACGTCAGGCAGTTCGTGTTCAGCTCGTCGGCGACCGTGTACGGCGTGCCCGAGCGCTCGCCGATCGACGAATCGTTCCCGCTGTCCGCGACCAACCCGTACGGCCAGTCGAAGCTGATGGCCGAGCAGGTCCTGCGCGATCTCGAGGTCTCGGACCCGTCGTGGCGCGTTGCGACGCTGCGCTACTTCAACCCCGTCGGCGCGCATGCGAGCGGGCTGATCGGCGAGGATCCGGCCGGCATCCCGAACAACCTGATGCCGTACGTCGCGCAGGTCGCGGTCGGCAAGCTCGAGAAGCTGCGCGTGTTCGGCTCCGACTACCCGACGCCGGACGGCACCGGCGTGCGCGACTACATCCACGTCGTCGATCTCGCGAAGGGGCACATCGCCGCGCTCGACGCGCTCGCGACGCGCGACGCGAGCTTCGTCGTGAACCTCGGGACCGGCCAGGGCTACAGCGTGCTGGAAGTCGTGCGCGCGTTCGAGAAGGCGTCGGGCCGCCCGGTGCCGTACGAACTCGTCGCGCGCCGCCCGGGCGACATCGCCGAGTGCTACGCGAATCCGCAGGCCGCCGCCGACCTCATCGGCTGGCGCGCGACCCTCGGCATCGACGAGATGTGCGCCGACCACTGGAAATGGCAGGAGGCGAACCCGCGCGGTTTTGTATAATCCGCTGTCCATTTTTCGAGCGATCCCATGCTCAGCTTCGCGTCCGGCTTCATCGTCTCCCTGCTCGTCACGTTGTTCATCGTGCGTTATGCGCATCTGCACGAGAAATTCTCGATCGACAGCGACCTGGCCGGCGTGCAGAAATTCCACGTGCGGCCGGTGCCGCGCGTCGGGGGCATCGGGATCCTCGCCGGCGTCGTCGTTGCCGCGCTGGTGCTGTCCCGGCGCTACCCGACGATCTCCGGCAGCATTCTCGGGATCGTCGCGTGCGGGCTGCCGGCGTTCCTGTCAGGCCTCGTCGAGGACCTGACCAAGCGCGTGTCGCCGCGCGCGCGGCTGCTGTGCACGATGGGCGCCGCCGCGCTGGCGTTCTGGCTGCTGAACATCGCGGTCACGCGCATCAGCGTGCCGCCGCTCGACTTCCTGCTCCACTACGTCGCCATTTCGGCGTTCATCACCGTGCTCGCGGTCGCGGCGCTGGCGAACGCGATCAACATCATCGACGGCTTCAACGGCCTCGCGTCGATGGTCAGCTTCATGATGTTCGCGTCGCTTGCGTACGTCGCGTTTCATGTCAACGACCCGGTCGTGATGTCCGCGTCGATCATCATGATGGGCGCCGTGCTCGGCTTCTTCCTGTGGAATTTCCCCGCCGGCCTGATCTTCCTTGGTGACGGCGGCGCGTATTTCATCGGCTTCATGCTCGCCGAACTCGCGATCATGCTGGTGATGCGCAACCGCGAAGTGTCCGCGTGGTATCCGGTGCTGCTGTTCATGTATCCGATCTTCGAGACCTGCTTCTCGATCTATCGGAAGAAGTTCATCCGCGGGATGTCGCCGGGGATTCCGGATGGCGTGCACCTTCATATGCTGGTGTACAAGCGGCTGATGCGCTGGGCCGTCGGCACCAAGCATGCGCATGATTTGACGCGGCGGAATTCGCTGACGTCACCCTATCTCTGGCTGCTGTGCCTCGTCGCGGTGATTCCGGCGACGCTGTTCTGGCGGCACACCGTGCACCTGTTCGTTTTTGTCGTGCTGTTCGCGCTCACTTATGTGTGGCTTTATCTCAGCATCGTGCGGTTCAAGGTGCCTAGGTGGATGGTCGTGAGGAAGGAAAGGCGCGGGCAGTGAGGGGGCACGGCCCGCCGTCGCCGACGAGCCGTGACCACGCAACCGCGATTCGACGAGCGGGATACTAGACCCCTGCTGTATTCGAGCTCCAACTCGGCCGTTGCGTATAGATCACCACGTTGCCGTCGTCCTGAATGTAAGCAGTCGCGCCCGAATTGCCACCGGTACCGGAGTTCCAGAGCGGCGCACCCGCCGGGCTGTAGACGACCAGATTGCCATCCCCTTGCATTACACCAAACGCGCCCGAATGACCGTAGGTGCCCGAGTTCCAAATCGGAACACCTTGGCGAAGCAGCACCAAATTCCCGTCGCCTTGCATGATGAGCACGTTCGCCCCATTGCCGGATGTAAAACTCTGGCCACTACTCAGGACGACGCCCCCGTTCCAGACAGCCGAACCGCTCGCCGAGATCGCGTAGCTCGACGTGCCGGTCGCGGTCGCGAATACTGGCACGAATGATTGATAGATCACCATGTTGCCGTCGTCCTGCACGGAAAGATGTTGACTGCCTGACTGTCCGTAGGTCGCCGAGTACCACAGCACCGCGCCATTCGCACTGTAGACCACGAAGTTGCCATCGTTCTGAAAGACGGCGTACGCTCCGGCATTTCCATACGTCCGGGTATTCCACACCGCGGCGCCATTCGTCGTGTTGTAAAGGACGAGATTACCGTCGCCCTGCATCAGAAGTTGATGATTCCTGGACGCGGAATAGACGGCTTGCCCGGGCTTCAGTGTCGTACCTTCGTTGATTCCGCCGCTGTAGGAGACAGACGTCGAACCGCATAGCGACGAATAGAGCAGACTGACGTTCGGGGTGCCCCAACCGGTCACGAAGTCCCATCCCGAACCGGCACTGTATGCGCCATTGCTGCCGTTGGTGATATCGTGAAAAATCGAAGCGGTCGTCGATTGCACGCTGTAGATTCTCGGCGCCGCGAATCCGAGGCTCGTCGTGCAACTGCCGGATAGCAAGCGCGCCCAGGTAGCGCTAAAGAGCGGCGCGGAAAGGCTCGTGCCGCCCACCGTCTCGAGTTGTCCGCCGACGATGATTTGTGCGCCGCTGTTGGGATCGGCATCGAATGCAAGGTCCGGCATGCCTCGGGACGCCCGGCCTTTGAGTGCGGGTACGTTCGACTGCCACGAAGGAATCGGCTCAAACCCACTAATGCCGCCACCGCTGGCTTCCCAGGCCGTCTCGCCCGCGTAGTTTCCATTCCCGTTCGTATAGAGCGTCGTGCCGCCAACGGCCACGACATACGGGGATGTCGCCGGGTATTGCACCGACGTACCATTGCAGCCATATGCCACGCTGCCTGAATCGCCGGAACTGACCGAGAAAGTTTGTCCTTGCGCAACGGCGAGCTGGAACAGCGTGTCGATGGCCGCCGTCGGCGCCCAGTTCTCGCAACCGCCGATCGACATGTTGATGACACGGGCGGTGTTGTCGCTCACGGCGCGATTGATTGCAAGCGCGATATCGCTCCACGCAAACGACCGCGCAACGTAGAAATTGAGCTGCTTGAGGCCCCCGGACATCCCCACGATGGTCTGGCTATCGAGCGACCATTCGATGTTCGCGCTTGTGTCCGCGCTTGCCAGCCCGGCATGGATCACTGAAACGGGTACGGCAGGCAACTGGTTGTGGCTTTCGAACGTTGCCAGGTCGATGACGGATTGCGTCACGTCCCCTTCGGCAATAATGCCGATCGTGGTGTTGGCAGCGGTCGGGGTGCTACCGACGGAATAAATGCCGGGAAATTGCGTCGGATTGTGGCCGACCGTGACCGCGGATATCGTTGGCGACGCATTTGCAGTCGGAGCCGCAGCGGCGTTGGAGGCGCGTACGAAATTCGGACGCAGGCGAGTCGCGGTATCGAGTCCGAGAACCCCTCGAACGACCCCGCTGATCGCATCGGGCACCGTCTCCGGGGCGGTATTGATATGCGTGCCGGTGCCGTCCGCCATCGCGACCGGAACGAGCGTCGTCCGGAACACACCGGATATCACCCCGGCCGGCGCATCGGCTTCCACGATCATGTTGTTGTCGGCCACCTTGATGTTCGTGAAGCCCTTACTTGCCAAATAGGCCTTCACGGTGGCCACCTGGGCGGTGGTGGGTGCGTACTGCGCGGCAATCTGCGCGGAGGTCAGCACGGCCCCGAAGCCGGCGCTGCCAGGTGTTCGCGCGTGCTCGATAAAGCGGTTCAATCCAGCTTCGTCGTTCAGCTTGAGTACCAGCGCAACATGCACCGGCGCCGTTGCGCTCATCGGGGCCGCGCTCACCGCGTTGCCCGCGGCGCGCAGCGCCGACAGTTTGCCGGACTGCGCCGTAGCCACCGCCGGACTGGCGTCGTCGCCGCCGCAGCCGGCCAGCGCGAGCACCATGAGTGCCGCGCTCATTCCCCTGGCAAGATATGCAATTTTCATCGGATTGGTATGGACCGTAGAGCTCGTATTTGGCTTTTCACCTTTGTTCTTTACGGCAATCGCACGGCTACCTTGAGGGAAAGGTAGGAAGGAATCGGCCGCTAGTCAAATGAATACGGCCGGTCCGACGCGACGGACGATAACGCCGCGCAAAGGCTACGGTCGATAGTCGATACCGAGTGCCGGACGCACGTCCGGCAACATAGACAGTACGGGGGCGCATGCCCATGAATTCGAGTTCGATTCGGCCGGTCTGTCCGGGGGAAACTGGCAAGGTCGCTCGGCCACGCGCATGTTGTGGCCCGGCCAGCGTATCGGCAATGATGCGTTTATCGCTCCAGACCAAGACGCCTGCTTACTCAGAGGCGCACGGCGGCGATTCGACTCAGTGGCCAATAGCGACAAATCCGACTGCTCACGTGGAAAAGCGATACACCCGACTCGACAACGAGAGCGATCAGGAGACGCTGTCATTGCTTGATGAGGAATGCAGATTCGATGCGAAGCCGTGGTGACCGTGGCGACCTGCCATGACTGACGGTCGCGCACCGGCATGGGGCGGCCGCTAATCTCGCGCCGCCGACTTCGAGGGGAACAACGTGGGTACGGTTTGAAGGGCGGGACTCGCAGCCGTCTGGTATTCGGGCACCCAGCGCCGCAGATCCCGACGCACTTCGTCGTCGCTCAATACACGACGCTGCATCAGCCACGGCAGCAGTTCGTCAAGGAGGTGGTCCGGCACTTCGCGCGCGCGTGCGATCCGCAGCTTCGGATGCGGTGTGCGCGTGGTCGTCTCGTCGTCCGCGAGGAGTTCCTCGTAGAGCTTCTCGCCGGGCCTCAGCCCCGTAAAGTCGATCCGGATCTGCCCTTCCGAGAAGCCGTACAGGCGGATCAGATCGCGAGCGAGATCAACGATCCTGACCGGCTGCCCCATCTCGAGAATAAAGATTTCGCCCCCATGCCCCATGCTCGACGCCTGCAGCACGAGCTGCGACGCTTCCGGAATCGTCATGAAGAACCGCGTGATTTCCGGGTGCGTGACCGTCACCGGGCCACCCTTGGCGATCTGCTGCTGGAACTTCGGAATCACGCTACCGGCGCTGCCGAGCACGTTGCCGAAGCGCACGGTCTCGAACTGCGTACCGCCGCTCGTCTGCTGCAGCGCCTGGCAGACCATCTCAGCCAAACGCTTGCTCGCGCCCATCACGTTGGTCGGGTTGACGGCCTTGTCGGTAGAGATGAGCACGAAATGGCGCACGTCGTGGCGGATCGCGGCGCATGCAACGCGGTACGTGCCGAGTACATTGTTGCGTAGCGCCTGCCACGCGTTGTGTTCCTCCATCAGCGGCACGTGTTTGTACGCGGCCGCATGGAACACGATGTGCGGCGCATGACGCGACATCACCTGATCGAGCAGCAGCGAATCCTTGGCATCGCCAATGATCGGCACCACCGGCTGATCCGGAAAGCGTTCGCGCAACTCTTCGGCAAGCCGGTACATCGCGTATTCGGACAGGTCGAACGCAACGAGCTGCGCCGGCGCGAAACGAAGGATCTGCCGGCACAGCTCCGAACCGATTGAACCGCCAGCGCCCGTCACCATCACGACGCGACCGCGCAGCAACGCCTCGACGTGCGGCGTGTCGATCGTCACCGCGTCGCGGCCAAGCAGATCCTCGAGGTCGATATTGCGCACTTGCGACAGGAACCCCTGCCCCGGCATCAACGCGGTCAGCGACGGCAGTACCATCGCCTTCACGCCCGCCCGCACGCACAGCGTCGCGACGCGCCGCTGCGTTTCGACCGACGCCGACGGAATCGCGATGATCGCGTATTCGATCTTCATCGCGTCGGTCCAGTGCTTCAGGTCGTTGAACGAACCGAGCACCTTGTAGCCATAGATCTCGCGTCCTTGCTTTGTGACATCGTCGTCGAGCAGGCCAACCAGACGCCACTCACCCGAACGCGACAGCTCACGCGCGAGGCTCGCGCCTGCCGTGCCGGCCCCGAGCACCAGCACCGGCTTGCCCTGCCCGACCAGCCCGCCATACAGGTAGAACTCCTTTGTCGCGCGGTAAAGCGCGCGAGCGCCGCCCATCGCGAGGAACAACATCAGCGGCGACACGATCAGCACCGAGCGCGGAATGATCGGGGACGGCTGGAACATCACCGCACCGATCATCACGATCACACCGCCGCCTCCGACCGCCTTCGAAATGCGCATCAGGTCCGGCAGGCTCGCGAACACCCACAGGCCGCGGTACAGGCCGAACAGATGGAACATCAGCGCGTAGACCGGCAACGCCCAGACGAGTGCCTGCAGTGCGCCGCCGAGAAAATCAGCCGGAATACTGCCGTTGAAACGAACGAGGTAAGCAAACAACCACGACGCGACAACCGCTGTCAGGTCGAACAGGAAAGCACTCAGTGAAAGCCACGATGCTTTGGATCGGAACATCGGCGGGAAACCTCAGGAGTTGTTTTCGGCTGCCGACTGGAACCGGCGCCAGCGCATGTCAATCACCAATCCGAGACATGCCAGGACGCCGTACCACGCGAAGAACGACAACCATTGCTGCCATTCCGGGCGGCCCTTTGCCCACACGGCCACGATTATGCCTGCGAGCATGATGAGGTACCAATAAACAGCAGTCCGGCGGTGACCTACGCCCGCTCGGACCATCCTCTGATAATAGTGCTCCCGGTGGGCTTGCCAGAACTTTTCGCCTCGTAACAGACGTCTCAAAAGTGTTACAGATGCGTCAGCGATAAAGGGCGCGAACACGAGTGCCGGGAACCAAATGGGCCAGACACCGGTACGCCAGCCCCAGTAGCCCAGTGCGCCGGCCAGAAAACCGAGGGGAATCGAACCCGCGTCACCGAGAAACAGCCGCGCCGGATGAAAATTGAGCAGCAGAAAGCCGAGGGCGGCGCCGGCCACCGCCGCGCCAGCCACAGCGAGATCGGGCAATGGATTCGCGCCCATCATCGCCGCGACAGCGTATGCGACGAAGCCGAATAGCGCCATGCCGCCCGCGAGGCCATCGGCACCGTCCATGAAGTTGTACAGGTTCGTCAGCCAGACCATCACGAAACCGACGCCTGCGAGCAGCCACCACGGCGCGTCGGCAGGAAAAACGACGATCAGCGCGACGACCGCCGCAAGATGCGCCGAGAACCGCACGCGGGCAGGCAAGCCGCGCCGGTCGTCGACCTGAGACAACGCGGCGAGCCCCGCGGCAGCGGCGGCAATCAGCCACAGGTGCGGCGTCAGAACCAGCAGCGCGACGACGCAGACCGGCACGATGCCCCAACCTCCGACGCGCGGCGTCGGAAGCGTGTGGAGCGAACGATCGTTTGGAATGTCGGTGGCGAGGCGCCACGCGAGGCCGGTCGCGAGCAGCATGCGCAGGATGGCCGTCGATGCGACGGCAGCGACCAGCGCCACCGCGATCACGGCGGGCCACGTGGATATCGGGAGAGGCATGTCGGCTACTGTTGTATATCGCGCGAACGATACCATGCCGCGGTCGCTTCGAGGCCCTGACGAGTCGTATACGGCGGTTGCCAGCCCAGTACGCGCTTGATGCGGCCCGTGTCGAGTTGCAGGCTGCCTGTCAGGCGGTCGATCGTCGCGCTGCGGCCGGTCAGCTTGCCGAGCGCGCGTAGTGCCGCCGTGGGGACCGGCAGCAGCCGCGCCGGTTTGCCGAGGGCATCGCCCACCAGACGCAGCAGGCCGGTAACCGACGGCGCATCGTCGTCGGCAACGTGGAAGCACTCGCCGGCCGCCCGCGGGTCGGTCGCGCACTGTAGCAGCGCGTCGGCCAGGTTGTCGACGTAGACGATGCTGCGGCGAGCGGAGATGGAACCGAGCGGTAGCGGCATCCCGCGTGCAACCGCGTCCATCATCCGCAGGAAATTGGCGGTGACATGCGGGCCATAGACCAGCGGCGGACGCACGATGACGACGTCGAGCCCGGCCGACGTGCCGAACCGCGCGAGTTGCTGCTCGGCACGCAGCTTCGAGCGGCCGTATGCGTCTTGCGGGTCGGCGGGCCAGCTTTCCGACAGCGGCGCCCCGCTGTCGCTCTCGCCGACCGCCTTGATGCTGCTCGCATATACGATTCGGCGCACGCCGTACTTGCGCGCGGCTTCGGCGAGACGCAGCGTGCCCGCGACATTGGTCGCATCAAATGCGGCGTCGGGATCGGGCGAATCGTCGCGCATCACATGTACGCGTGCGGCGAGATGGATCACGCAATCGGCGACGAGGTCGGCGGGCCAGGCCGCGTCGAGCCCCTCCCAATCGGCGCTGCCGTGCACCCATTCGCGCACGCCGTCGATGCATGCGCCAGGGCGTCGCACCAGCGCGGTAACGGTATGCCCGGCGTCCAGCGCGCGACGGCAGACGGCCCGGCCGACGAAGCCGTTCGCGCCAGTGATGACCAGGCGCATCATCGCAGCCTCCCGTCGGACCGGCTGGCGTCGTCGCAAGAAGACGCGAGATCGCCGCGAGCCCCGGTTGGCGCCGGCATGGCCAGCAACGCGTCGACCTTCTCGACGAGGGGCGCGACCATCCGCTCCCATCCATGCTCTCGCTCGACGAATGCCCGCGCACGCCGCGCCATCTCGACCGCGGAAGCCTCGTCGGCAACGACCTGCTCGATGCGCTCGACAAATTCTTCCGGCGTATCCGCGATCAGCAGCTCCTCGCCGCACTTCGCGCGCAGGCCCTCGTGTCCCAGCGACGTGGTGACGACTGGCAAACCAAGCGCCATGTATTCGAGGATCTTGTTTTGCACGCCCGCACCGATACGCATCGGGCATACACCGACGGCCCCGTCGGACGCTGCCTCCGCGACCGACGCGACCCGCCCCGTCACCTCCACACCATCGTACGCACGAAACCGCTCGGCCAGCGCGGGCGCGATGGAGCCTACGAGCCGGAAGCGATAATCGCCACGCTTGCGCAGCAGCGGCAGCACGGTCTCCGCAAAGAAATGGCACATGTCCTGGTTCTGTACCGTGCGCATGTCGCCGATGAAGATCAGGACCCGGCTCGACATATTCCGCACCGTATACGGCAGTCCCGACAGATCCACGCCATTGGAGCAAACCATCACATTCGTCGCGGATGCACCGGGAAACAGATAGTCGCGGTCGGTCTTCGAAACCAGCACCGACAGGTCGAAATCGTCGACGATGGCACGCTCGTAGTCGAGCAGACGCTTCGCCTCGATACCGAACACACGCGACTTGAGCCCGCGCGCATTCCGGAGCTGCTTGACACGACTGTAATTGAGCGAGATCGCGTCAGTCATCTCGAGGATGCGCGGCTTGTCCGACCTGCGCACGTACTCGGCGCAACGCACGAGATGAACCAATGCGCCGTCGTGCGACGGCAGCAGCCGGGAGACGGCCGCCGCAAACGCCCTGCTCCGGTAGTACGCCACCTGCAACGGTGTGCGCGTAGGCAACGCGAACAACGTATTGACGTAGGAGCGCCAGCGCGGCAGATAGACCCGTTCGACCCGATCGAAAACGCCGTCGTCAGGCAGTTCGGCGTGCAGCTCTTCTTCGGCCTCGCACAGGCTCAGCAACGTCAGCGAGTAGTGACGAGACAGCACCCGACACAGGTGATAGATCCGCAACTTGTCTCCGCCGATTACCGGGTAGGGAAACCGGGGAGCCAGCACCAGCAGTTTCTTCATGTCCCGACTCATGCGAGACCCGCCCAAAAATCCTCGATCGACGGACGCACCGCGGACTCCGAGTACGTGCGAGCCCGATTCACGCCATCGCCGAGCGCGACCTCGAATCGCGCACTGTCGTCCCATATCGCGCGGATCTGCTCCGCCATGTCTTCAACCGAACGCGGATCAAACTGCAACGCGCAGTTGCCCGCTATCTCGGGCATCGACGTGGTATTGCTGCATGCGACCGGCGTGCCGGACGCCATCGCCTCCAGCAGCGGAATCCCGAAGCCTTCGAACAACGATGCAAAGACGAACGCGCGAGCCTGCCGGTACTGCTCGCGCAGTTCTTCGCGCGACACGTAACCGAGCAACTCGACGGCATTCGTCAGCCCGAGCGAATCCGCAAGCCCGAGAAAATGCGCATGATGTTCGGCCTTGATACCGGCGATCCTGAGCCGCGCGTCGTCGCCCAGCGCCGGGCGGGCGATCGCAAACGCCTGTAGCAGGCGACCGACGTTCTTGCTCGGCACCTCGCCAGCCACAGTGAACAAGTACGGTTGGCGCGCCGTGCGACTCACCGGCGGCTCAAACCAGTCGTCGGAAATCGTGCACGGAACAACGCGTACGTCCCCCTCGCGCAACTCGAACTTCTTGACCAGCTCCCGCTGAGTGAATCGCGAGACGGTCAGCACGACGTCGGCCCGACGCACAAGCCGCGGCACCACATGGCGACGATAGACGCGTCCGACGGTCTGATAAACCGATCGCGCCGGCGGCAGCACGTGCCAAGGCTCCATATAGATCAGATCATGGATGACCGCGACCACCCGCGTGTTACCGGTGGACCGCAGCGGCCCGGTGTTATACGGACACAGCAGATAGTCGAGTCGCTGCTCGCGGCACAAACGCGGCAACTCGACCTGCTCCCACCACGGAAAGAAACCGTGCCCTTGACTCACGCACGGCCATTCGTCGGCATGCACGCCGCTCGGAGCCAGACCCAGTACCGACGCGCCGACGGGCTCCACCAGTTGCCGAGCGAATCGACCCATGCCGCGGTAGTTGCCTACCATCCAGGTGATATCCACCCCCAACTTCACGCGATACTCCTCATGCGAACCGACTCATAAGCGACAGGGTCCGCCCGGTACGGCGCCGGAGACGATGAGCGTGTTCTCCGTACACCCCGGCGATACGAAGCCTACCGCCGCGCGCCAAGAATCGCGCATCCGCGCCGCGCGACCTCGACACCTCGCCGTGCCCTGCATGTTCGACAAACCGCAAACACTGCCCCGGCGAAACTGACGCACTGCGCGGTGCCAATGCCCCCGGACCGAGACTGACTGTCACCCACGCCCCTCTTCGAACATCCAGCGCAATGTGTTCTCCAGCGGAATGTCCTCAAGCGGCCCGATGGCAGCCTGCAACCGCGCATCGTTGCCCTGCAGTCGACGCACGTCGTTCGCGCGTACGAATGCGGGATTGACGCGTACCTCGATCGCATAGCCGGCAATCCGTTCCATCATCGAGATCACCGCTTTCAGCGACACCGCGCGCCCCGAACAGACGTTGAACACACCGCCGGCCGGCGACAACTCCAGTAGTCGCCGATAGGCGTCCGCCACGCGACGTACGTCGGAAAAATCTCGCTCGACGTCGATATTGCCAAGTTCGATCACACGCTCGCCCCGCTGGAAGTGACCGACGATCTTCGGCAGCAAAAACTGCGGCGACTGCCCGACGCCCGTGTAGTTGAACGGCCGCGCGATGACAATCGGCAGCTTATCGCGCCACAGGCGCGCCATGTATTCCATCGCCAGCTTGCTGACGGCGTAATCGTTGGCGGGATTCGGCTCGATCGATTCGTCGATGATCTCGACCGCCGCGTTGCCATAGATGTTCGCACTGCTCGCCAGCAAAACCGCGCGTGGACGATTCTCCAGATTCGCGAGCGCTTCCAACAGGTTCCGTGTACCGACCACGTTGGTACGATAGATCGCGTCCGCGTCGCCGTGGGCGACGAACGACACCGCCGCAAGATGCGCGACGATGTCGGGCTGCACTTCCGCGACGACGTCCGCGAGCGTCGGCCGGTCGCACAGATCGACCCGATACGTATCGGGTTCGATCGTGTCGGCCGCGTGTGTCGTGCCGAACACGCGATACCCGGCCGCCCGCAGCGACTCCGCGAGATAGTCGCCGGTAAAGCCGCCGAGGCCCGTTACCAGCGCGCGCGGGACATCAGAACGAGAAGCCGCGCTCATTTCGTCGCAAGTCCGCTTCAACCATCATCGCACACAGCTCCTCGAGCGTCGTCTTCGGCTCCCAGCCCAGCTTCTGCTTCGCCTTCTCGGGATTCCCGATCAGCAGATCGACTTCGGCCGGCCGATGGAACTTCGGATTCACGCGGACCAGCGTCTTGCCGGTGGCGACATCGACGGCAATTTCCTGCTCGTCACTGCCCTTGAACTCGAGGTCGACACCAGCCGCCTTGAACGCCATGCGCACGAAATCGCGCACGGTCTCGGTACGGTTCGTGGCCAGCACGAACGTGTCCGGTTCGTCTGCCTGCAGCATGCGCCACATGCCTTCGACATATTCCTTCGCGAAGCCCCAGTCGCGCTTGGCATCCATGTTGCCCAGTTCGAGGACGTCGAGTTGCCCGAGCTTGATCTTGGCAACGGAGTCGGTGATCTTGCGTGTGACGAATTCGCGGCCGCGCAGCGGCGACTCGTGGTTGAACAAGATCCCGCTGCAGCCGAAGATGTCGTAGCTCTCGCGATAGTTCACCGTGATCCAGTGCGCATACAGCTTGGCCACGCCGTACGGGCTGCGCGGGTAGAACGGCGTCGATTCGATCTGCGGGATCGCCTGGACCTTGCCGAACATTTCGGAAGTGCTTGCCTGATAGAAGCGGATCTTCGGATTGACGATGCGAATCGCCTCGAGCAGGTTCAACGGACCGACGCCGGTGATCTCCGCGGTCGTGACCGGCTGGTCGAACGACACGCCGACGAAACTCTGCGCCGCGAGGTTGTAAACCTCCGTGGCCCCGGTCGTCTGAAGCAAGCGAATGCTCGCCGACAGATCGGTCAGGTCGTATTCGACAAGATGGAGGTTCGGGTGCTTGGCAATGCCCAGTTCCTCGATGCGCCAGAAGTTCACCGAGCTGGTGCGGCGGTAGGTACCGTAAACCGTGTAACCCTTGTCGAGCAGCAACTCGGCCAGATAAGCACCGTCTTGTCCGGTGATGCCAGTGATGATGGAGGTTTTCTTAGACATAATGGTCCTACTTTAAGAATACGCTTCGTCGCGCGTGAGAATTTTTACCAACTGGCGAGCACTCTGCGCCCAAGTCATGAACGGCATACCGCGAGACGCCGGCTCTTGTTGCTTCGCCCGAAGCTCCAGCCATGCCTTGATCTCCGTCGCCAGATCATGCCCTTCCTGCGCGGAAAAATAAAACGCATGCTCGCCCGCCACTTCACGAAACACCGGCAGATCGCGCGCAATGATCGCCAATCCGTGCTGAGCGGCTTCGATCAGCGGCAAACCAAAGCCTTCACCATAGGAGGCCGCAATCAGGCACGAGCTTGCACCATAGATTTTCTCCAAATATACGTCCGATGCATTCTCCAGCCAGAACAGATGGCGCCCCTGTTCCGTGTGCGATCGCAACCGCGCGACCAGATCCTCGACCATCCACCCCTGTCGCCCCACGACGACCAGGTTGACGTTCTCGTTGTCGCGCCACAGCTGCTCGAACGCATCCAGAACCTGGGCATGCCCCTTGCGAGGTTCCAGCGTCCCGACCATCAGGAACGTCGGGCAATTACGCAGGTGTTGAAGTACCTTGCCGCCGTCGCGCGGGATTTCCGAAGACGTCGTGAAATTCTCGATGTCTGCGCCCAAATGGAACCAGTCGATCTCGAAAGACCGTGCCCGCTGCGGTGCATGCGCCGCCAGCCATGACGACAAGTCCGCGGCCACGGCCTGCGAAATGCACAATGCTCCGTCGCTTTCCGCCACGACATCCAGCCAGCCCGTAAAACCATCGGCAGCGCCGGGAACGAAGTACTGAGGGAGCAGCACGCATAGCAAATCGTAGACGACAAACTTGACCTGCACCCCTTGCAATCGCATGTTTTGATAGAACGCCCGCTGTGCCGGAACGACGCGCGGTTGCAGATCCAGGCCGACGAACACGTCTCCCGCCGCATAGTCGATCGGTTCGTCCTGCAGCCAGCCGTCCTCGAATCCCATCAGCCTCGCCGTGAAGTCGCGCGCATAGCGATAGGAGTCCTTGGTGGTGGCATAAACGGGCTCAACCCTGAATCCGTCGGGCGGAGAATCCAGCCATTCCTTCAGCAGATTGCGCACCACCCGCTGGATCCCGCTTCTGGCATCCACCTGCACGAGCTCGGAGATGTCTACCAACAATTGCCGTTTTTCGTTACGGGGAACGAAGCTCCTCGCCACGGTCAGCGCCCACGTGCGCAACTGGTCGTCGCTCGCTTGACCGGCTCGACGCGCGATTGCGCGAGAGAGTACGAGCGGATTCGCATTGGCCCGGAGATAGAAGCGCTCGATGGCATCGCGATACTGTCGCGCACAGACGTCGGGCGCATGAGCGGTCACGATGATTTCCCGGGCGCGCGCGCCCATCCGTTGGCGGCGCGCCGGATCCGACCGCAGCGTCTCCAGCGCGTCGATCAGTTGCTCGTCGGAAAACTCGTCCGGCAGCATCCACACAGCGTCGCGATCCAGGTCTGCCATGCTTCCATTGGCGTTGACGATCGTCGCCTTGCCGTAGTTCATGCAATCCAGCACCGTTCCCGACGTCTCACCGCGCGACAGCGTCCGTAACTGGACGCCGACATCGACCGCCGCCAGATACCGGCGGAACATTTGCGCATCGGCCCAACCGGTAATGCGGACGCGATCCTTCGCGGCCATTTGTCGAATGGTGCGCGCGAGTTTCTCGCCATATTCGGTCGGCTGATTTTCTCCGACGAAGATCAGATGACAAGCCCGATCGCGCGCCAGGGACGAGCGGCTCCACGCATCGAGCAGCCGATGATTCAGCTTGGACGGCCCGAGCCCGCCGAACGCGCATACCACGAAGTCGTCCTTGCCGATTCCCAGTGCGTCGCGCGCTTCCTCGCCGCTCGACGCGGTAGTCGCGTCGCGCATGTGCGGAATCACGGTCCATTCGGCCGCATCGCCGCCGTACCAGTGGCGCGCCAGTCGCAGTGAATTGGGCGAGTGAACAATCACACCCAGCCCCTTCTGGATCACGCCCAGGCTGCACGGATACTCCCAGACGGGGTCCGCGATGTCCGCGCTCAGATGGCGCGCTCTCAGGCCGCCATATCCGTGTGCATCGTACAGCGCCTTGGACCACAAGTCGGAACGATTCCCGTGAATGGCCATGTGCGCGAGTACGCCCGATAGAAAGAAATCGTGCAGCACAACCACACCCGGCACGGCTTCCAGTAGTGGAAACATGTACTCGTGGAACGACGAGTTCCCGAAATGATAGAGCACCCGATCGTACGAATCCGCATGCTTGCGCAGCCAGGCCGGCGTTTTCACCGAGACGTGCGCGAACGGACCGGACTGGATTTCCGTCGCTGCATCCCGATCGACGATCACGTCGATATCGTAAAAGCGCGACAACTCCGGCAGCAATTCCGAGCTGTAATCCGCAATCCCCGTGCGGGCCGGGGGCAATGGCGACACGTAAGCCAGTTTGGGACGTCGCGACTGGCCTTCCGGCTCGCGCGCTTCGGCGAGCCACGCCTCACGCCGCCGCTCCATTGCATCGAGCGCGCACCGTCCGCTGCGATCCCACGAGAATTTGCCGGCCTGGCGCTTTCCGTGTTCGATCAATGCCTGACGATAGCTGTCATCCGTCAGGCCACGTTGCATCTGGTTCGCAATCGCATCGTCGGATTTGGGATCGAACAACGCATCGTCCCAGCCAATGACCTCGGGAACGCTCGACGTATTCGCGCCGATTACAGGTGCGCCGCAACGCATCGCCTCCAGCACCGGCAAGCCAAACCCTTCATGCCATGAAGGAAAGACGAACAAGCGGCACAAGTTGTAAAGGGCCAACAGATCCTCGTCGGGCACGAAACCCGTGCACACGACATCGGCCGCGTCCAAGCCTACTTGCTTGGCCAGGCGCATCAATGCATCGCGGCTCGCCGGCTGAATCGAGCATACGATCGCCAACTGGTGCGACTGCCGCAACTCGGGCGGTAACAAGGCGAACGCGCGGATCATGCCCTCGACGTTCTTGCGATGATCGATACCACCCGTATAGAGCACGAACGGTTTCGTCAGACCATACTTGCTGCGCAACGCCGTTTCGCGCTGGGAAGGAACCTGCTCGGGACGGAACCACGCGTCGACATCGGCGGACATGTTGACCGACCATTCGGGGGAGAGATCGAGATGCTCGATCCCTTCCGAGCGCGACGATTCGGAGATGGCCAGCCACAAATCCGCGCGACGCAGATGTTCGATTTTCTCCAGGTACCAATCCTTGAAAAGAGGATTCTCCAGATAAGGCTTGGCATACAGATACGGAATCAGGTCGTACAGCGTGACCGCGACCGGAACATTCGTCTGAAGCGCGTGGATACTCGTAATCGAATCGTCGCCGAAGCCTTCGAAGTAGCTGGCGATATAAATGAAATCCGGCCGCAGGCTCGTCAGAAACGCTTCATAGGTCAATTCGCTGGACTCTCGGCGCCAGCGATTGGCTTTATCTGCATGGGCGACGGGGGCTGCCGCATACCAGACGTGGATGTTTTGCTTCGGCAGCAACGCTTCGAACTGCTCACGCAGGATGCGGGCGGACTCATCGAACGCGCCGTTGAGCGCCAGTACGATTTCGTGATCGCCGCGATTCCGGATCATCGCCTTGACGATGGACTCGGTGTAACGGCCCACGCCGCGATTGCGCGAATTGAGGCTCTGCGCCCCTTGCATGTCAACAACGATACGCATTATTCAATATCCCCATTGTCGGGCGCGAAGGCTGACTTCAGTGCCATGTACGCTTCGCGCGCGCGGGGTGTCAAACCATCATCGTCTATCGGTTTTCTATACGCAGGCTGCATAGGAGCCCCAACGATGATCCGAACGAGTCGCTGCTTCACGCCGGGCATCGCGCCCAACGCTCGCACCGCCAATCGCCGCAGGCGGGGATTGCGGTTAACGTATGCGACGCTTTTGAACAGCACGCGCCGCACTCCGGCTTTGCACGTCCCTTTCGCGCTACGCGCGAACGTGACGGCGTTTCGCATGGGCGCAGTGATACGCCATGACGTGCTGCCATAGACCGCGTGCAATTGCCCGGCGGTGTGCTGTGCTTCGTCGTGGACCCGCTTCAGTTCGCCGTTCACTTGCCCCAGGTCGCTCCGGACTCGGCCGAGGTCGCGCCGGACCTGCCCCAGTTCATCGACAGCTTGCGTCAGTTCGCTGCGGGTGCGGGTCAGTTCTTCGTGGATCACGCCCAGCTCGCCATGAAGGCGCCGCACTTCGGCCTGGGTCCGCTGGATCTGTTCGGCGGCGTGCTCGTGCTGCCGGGCGGCTCCTGCGTCGAAACGCGCGGCAAGCTCGGCTAACGACAGCCCATAATCCTCATGGAACGCTTCGTCGAACAATCCGGCCTCTGCTTCGCTGCAGGATTTCTGGGCAACGATCGCGTAATCGGGACTTACGCCGCCGAGTACATCGAGAAGACGAATCCGCGCGCCAGCCTCGTGCAGCGCAGGGGGTTCCTGCAGTCGAAGCTGCTTGACTCTGGCAAATCCGGCATGCTTGCCGAGGAAACTCAGGAGTTCAGAAGGAATCGGCCGATTGTGGCTGGGGTCCAGATAGAAATTGCAGCCCGCAACGACGACATTTTCCGGATTCGGCGTCTCGAGGATCAACAGCCCGCCGGGCTTCAGTACACGCAACGCTTCGCTAACGACTCTCTGAACTTGCTCGAACGGCACATGCTCGACGACGTGAAACGCCGACACGAGCGCATGGCTATTCGAATCGAGCGCCGCAAGATACTCGATCGCGTCGCCCTGCAATACGGGCAGACCGCGCTCCCGACACGCTTGCAGCATATCGGCATCGAGGTCCACGCCCAGCGCGCTGAACCCCGATTCGACCATCAGCTCCAACCATTCACCGCGGCCGCAACCCAGATCGAACGCCTTCCCGCCCGGATGGAGCGTCGCAAGGGGCGCAATGAACGGCTGGTATTTCGCCAGCCGACTTTTGATCAGTTCCCTTGAGCCTCGATGCTGATCTTCAAACGCGCGATAAAAGCTATCCACTACGGCAAACTCCTCACCATCGTCTGCAGCCAGGCCACACTGACGAAATTATCCATCACCGGCAAGCGGGGCCGGGTGAATCTCAGCTTCTTGATCAGATCGACGTTGTCGAAAAACGCGCTTCGGGCGCGGCCGGCAATTTTGATGCGCTTCGTCCGCGGCAACATGCCTGCATACAGGTGGATGCTGTATGCGGAGCCGTTGTCGGCATCACACCACCGGGCACGCCCGCCCCGCGAGCTGATCATCGTCGGTCAAAAACACCCCCAGCCGCGCCATGAAGCCCGGCAACGCACCGGGCTGTCATCATTCCCGGCTCAAGCCCGTCCGTACACGTCCTGGAAGCGAACGATGTCGTCTTCTCCCAGATATTCGCCGCTCTGCACCTCGATCATCACGAGGTCCAGCACGCCGGGATTCTCCAGGCGGTGCTTGTGACCGGCGGGAATGTAGGTGGATTCGTTGGTTCGAACGAAGATTTCCTGATCGCCGTTGACGACCTTGGCCATCCCGCACACGACGATCCAGTGCTCGCTGCGATGGTGGTGCATCTGTAAACTGAGGCTCGCGCCGGGCTTGACTTCGATGCGCTTGATCTTGAAGCGCGGGCCTTCCTCAAGCACCGTGTAGGTACCCCACGGGCGGCTCACGGTGCGATGCAATTTGTACGCGTCGTGATTCTGCTTCTTCAAGCGAGCGACAACCTGCTTCACGTCCTGCGCGCGATCCGGATGCGCAACCAGCAGCGCGTCCGGCGTATCGACGATCATCAGGTCGGCGACGCCAACCGCAGCCACGACGCGATCCTGACTTTGCACGTATGTGTTCCGGCTATCGACGAAGATCGCTTCGCCGACGGCCCGGTTGCTGTCCTGATCCGGCGCGACCAGCTCGCGTACGGCGTTCCACGAGCCGATATCGCTCCAGCCGAAACTGGACGGCACCACCACCACTTGGGACGAACGCTCCATCACTGCATAGTCGATCGAGATGTCGGGCATCTTCTCGAACGACTCGGCGGGAATCTCGAGCATCTGTGCAGAGCCTTTGTCCGCTTGCAGCGACGCCCAACACGCATCGGCGGCCGTGGCAACGTCGGGAGCGTGACGCGCCATCTCGTCGAGAATGACGCCGGCCTTGAAGCAGAACATGCCCGAGTTCCACAAGTAGTTGCCCGCCGCAACGTATTCGGCGGCCTTCACCGCGTCGGGTTTTTCGACGAAGCGCACCGCGGCGCGGCCGCCACCGACGCTTTCACCGGCTTCGATGTAGCCGAAGCCGGTGTCCGGGCTCGTCGGCACGATTCCGAACGTGACCAGCTTGTCCTGCTTCGCCAGTTCGACCGCGCTTGACACGGCGGCTGCGAAACCTTGCTGGTCCTGCACCAGATGATCGGCTGCGAGCACCAGCATCAGCGCATCCCGGCCGTATTTGTCCGCTACATGATGCGCCGCCATCGCCACCGCAGGGGCAGTGTTGCGGCCGGCGGGCTCGAGCATGAATACACCGGACTGCTGATTGCCGAGCGCGGCATAGCCGAACTCGTCCTTGCTCATGAAGTAGTAGTCGCGGTTCGTGACCGTCAGGAGTTCTCCGCGCTGCGATTCCGCATCGCCGCCAACCACCGCTGCCGCCCGCCGGTAAGTTTTCACGAGCAAGCTCTCGCCATCGGCGAGCTTCATGAAAGGTTTGGGATGCCCTTCGCGGGAAACGGGCCACAGTCGCGTGCCAGCACCACCGGACAGGATGACGGGGATTAACATCACATACACTCCAGAGATTTAGTATCCGTTGGCAAGGTCAACGCCTTCGCCATTTGCCTCAATACGCCACGGCCTCGGTGTAGTCCGGCCAAACCGGACCAAAATGCGAATTATAGCCGGCGAACTCCTTTCCCCGGAAACTGCCGGGCGCGCCGGACAACCGCCGGGAACGGGCCTGGCCCTCATGCGGGCCGCCGGCGGACGTCACCATGACCGCTCATTCGCTCAGGCACAACTGCAATGCATCGCGCCAATCCGGCATCTGCATGCCGAAGACTTCCGCCAGCTTCCCCAGCGCCATTTTCGAGTTGGCCGGCCGCTTCGCGGGCGTCGGGTAATCGTCCGAGGAAATCGGTACAACCCTCGGCGCATGAGAAGCCATGGCGATACCGAATATCGCCTCGGCAAAACCACACCAGGAAGTCGCTCCGGCAGATGTAAGGTGATAGACGCCGGCCCGGCGCGCCCACCAGTCGGTGTCGGCCGACGCCGCGGCCTGGGCGATGATGTGCGACGTCGCGGCGGCGATGGTTGCGGCCCAGGTCGGCGCGCCGACCTGATCCGCGACGATTCTCAATTCGGGGCGCTCGGCCCCGAGCTTCAGCATCGTCCGCAGGAAGTTTCTGCCGCGCCGGCCATATACCCAGCTCGTGCGCAGGATCACGTGCGCACATCCGGTCGCGGCGATCGCCTGCTCACCCTCCAGCTTCGTCGCACCATATGCATTCAAGGGATTCGGCGCGTCGGTTTCCACATACGCGCCCACTTTCGTGCCGTCGAACACATAATCGGTCGAGTAATGGATCAGCGTGCCACCGCTACGCGCCGCTTCTTCAGCGAACACGCGCGGCACATCGACATTCAGCCGCCGCGCGAGCTCGACTTCGCTCTCCGCCGTGTCCACCGCCGTATAAGCGGCCGGATTCACGATCAGTGCCGGCTTCAGATCTCTCGCGAAAGCACGCACCCGATCGAGATCGGCGAGATCGAGCACCGAACGGTCGCACGGCACCACTCGGCCGAGCCCTTGGAGCGCCCGCAACAATTCGAATCCGATCTGACCGGTTACCCCGGTCACGAGAATCGTGGGCGTGTGCCTTGTGTCCTGTTTCAAGCGTAGACCTCGGCTTCGCTGAGTCGCGCCCCCGCGGCGTCCTTGGCCGCCAGCAACGGGTCCACATCGACCGGCCATTCGATTCCGATTGCCGGATCGTTCCACACGATACAGCGCTCGTGCTCGGGATACCAGTAGTCGGTCGTCTTATACAGGAACTGCGCAGCGTCGGACAGTACGACGAAACCATGCGCGAAACCAGGTGGAATCCAGACTTGCCGATGATTCTCGGCCGACAGGACGACGCCAACCCACTTGCCGAAATCCGGTGAGCTCCTGCGGATGTCGACCGCAACGTCGAATACCTCGCCCTCCACGACGCGCACGAGCTTTCCCTGTGCATGCCGAATCTGGTAGTGCAAACCGCGCAGCACTCCCTTCGCGGAGCGCGAATGATTGTCCTGAACGAATTCAACGTCAGCCGCCACGTGCTCCGCGAACTCGCGCGCATTGAAGCTTTCATAAAAATAGCCGCGCGCGTCGCCGAACACCTTCGGCTCGACGATTTTGACTTCCGGCAGCGAGGTTGCCGTTATTTGAATTGCCATGCGACCTGATCCGAAAGAAGGTGTTCGAGATAACGCCCGTAGCTGTTCTTTGCCAGCGGCACGGCCAGCCTGCGCAATTGATCTGCGTCGATCCACTGCCTGCGATAGGCAATCTCTTCCGGGCAGGCCACGACGAGCCCTTGCCGCTTCTGCAACGTTGCGATGAACGTCGCCGCTTCGATCAGCGAATCGTGCGTGCCGGTATCGAGCCATGCGTAGCCGCGGCCCATGATCTCGACGTCGAGTTCGCCCGCAGCGAGATAGCGGGAATTCACGTCGGTGATCTCGAGCTCCCCGCGCGCGGACGGCTTGATGTCGGCGGCGATGTCGCACACCTGGTTGTCGTAGAAGTACAGGCCCGTCACCGCATAGTTCGAGCGCGGCACCGCCGGCTTCTCCTCGATCGACAGCGCGCGAAAGTCCCTGTCGAATTCGACGACACCGTAACGCTCGGGATCCTGTACGTGATACGCGAACACGGTCGCGCCCGACTGCTTCGCGTCCGCACGCTCGAGCTGTTTCGCCAGATCGTGCCCGTAGAAGATGTTGTCACCCAGAATCAGCGCCGACGGATCGTTGCCGATGAAATCCCGTCCGATGATGAACGCCTGCGCGAGCCCGTCCGGCGACGGCTGCACCGAATATTGGATATTCATTCCCCACTGGCTGCCGTCGCCGAGCATTGCCTCGAAGCGCGGCGTATCCTGCGGTGTCGAAATGATCAGAATGTCGCGAATTCCGGCCACCATCAGCGTGGACAACGGATAGTAGATCATCGGCTTGTCGTAGACCGGCAGCAGCTGTTTCGACACGACGTGCGTGATCGGATACAGCCGCGTGCCGGAGCCGCCCGCGAGAATGATGCCTTTACGTGCCATCGACCATGCCCTCAAGTGCGTTGCGCGTAATTCGTCTCGACCCAGTTGCGATATTCGCCCGACACGACGTCGTCAACCCACGCCTGATTATCGAGATACCAGCGGACAGTCTTCGCCAGGCCCGTCTCGAACGTCTCTGCCGGCTTCCACCCCAGTTCGCGCTCGAGCTTGCGCGCGTCGATCGCGTAGCGGCGGTCGTGACCGGGACGATCCGTCACATAGGTAATCTGGTCGCGGTACGAACCCGCCGCCTTCGGACTCGCGCTGTCGAGCAGGTCGCATAGCGTATGCACGACGTCGAGATTCTTTTTCTCGTTCCAGCCGCCGACGTTGTATGTCTCGCCGGGCACGCCGCGCGCAAGCACCTCGCGGATCGCACTGCAATGATCACCGACGTACAGCCAGTCGCGCACGTTCTGGCCGTCGCCGTAGATCGGCAGAGGCTTGCCCGCAAGTGCGTTCGCAATCATGAGCGGAATCAGCTTCTCGGGAAACTGATATGGGCCGTAGTTGTTCGAGCAATTCGTCGTCAGCGTCGGCAAGCCGTAGGTATGGTGATAGGCGCGCACGAGATGATCGGAGCCGGCCTTCGTTGCCGAGTACGGGCTGTTCGGCGCGTACGGCGTCGTTTCGGAGAATTGCGGATCGGTCGGGGACAGCGAGCCGAATACCTCGTCGGTCGACACGTGCAGGAAGCGAAATCCGGCCTTGTCGGCATCGTTCAACCCGCTCCAGTACGAGCGCGCCGCCTCGAGCAACGTAAACGTGCCGACGACGTTGGTCTGCACGAAATCGGCAGGACCATGAATCGAACGATCAACGTGACTCTCGGCTGCGAAGTGCGCGACGGCGCGCGGCTTGTGCTCGGCAAACAGTGCGTCGAGCGCGGCCCGATCGCAAATATCGACACGCGCAAACACGTGCTTCGGATTGCCGCTGAGCGACTGCAGCGTGCGCAGATTGCCCGCATAGGTCAGCTTGTCGACATTGAGCACGGGCTCGACGTCGTGGCGCAGCCAATCGAGAACAAAGTTGGCGCCGATGAAACCCGCCCCCCCCGTCACCAGGATCATGAGACTTCCTTTAGAAATGTGCGGCCCCGCCCGGGCGGGCGCTCATCGCATGACATATCACGGGCGGCAACGCCCGAGCCACGTCAGGCCCCGGATTTTAACCGGTCGCCATGATCGTCAATGTCACGAAGTGCCAATTTTGTGCGAGAAACAGGCAATTATAGGAAATTGCGGCAAGCAAGGCTCATGCCGGTAACAAATTGATACAGGCCGGCCTTGGGCATCAGCGAAAAATCGACCGGTTGAAGTGACATCAAGATCGCACCCGATATAGCGTTCTCGGTTCTACCAACCCGCCGGCTTTGCAACGTGGCCCATCCCGTTCACTCGGCGTAGGCGGCGATGGCCTGGCGACTGCGGTCGTTCAGCCACTGAGCGAACAAGCCGGAGTCATGCCCGACACACCGGCCCCTACTATCGTCGCGCCTAACTTTGACCCCAACAACTTGAGCCGTGCGTAAGCGATCCGGTGAGTTCACTGCCGAAGTAGAACGGCAGCCGTCCGGGCGCGACAACAAGGTGCTCAAGCGCCTTGCTCCTGTCCGCCTTCCCTGCATTCCGAGACCCCGTCTTGGGGGCTTACGACGCCCGCAAGTTCCGAGAGGGCAAGCGTCACAATCAAGCGCGCGTTGCGCTCTCACGGCGACGCTGCGATGTTCTGTCCACCATGCTGGGAACGGCACCATTTACCAACCCAAGTCGACCCCGAGCGCTTGACGAAACATATAGCCCCCGCCTTATTGGACGAACGGGAATTCGCTAGGCATACACCAGCCGTGACGTGATGAAATACGACCATTCAGTAAGCATCGCCACTAAAGTCGCTCCATCCAGTTACGATAGGCCGACGCACGCGTCAGAAAGTACGGCCGAATCGTATAGCCCAAGGTATCAAAAATTCTTCGGTGCCTTCTGTAGATGCGAATGGCGTCTTGAGGGACAATCAAGCGGCGCCAAAGCCCGGGGCTTCCTTGCCATCCGTGACGGTTCGGCGTCGCACGCATTTTGTCGATACTGAGGCGCGCCAGCCAGGGAACAACGTCCTGGGCACTGCCCCCTAATGCAGCGATTTGATTGCCAAGCACTACTTCAGGGTTCGCAACGGCATCTTCGTATCGAAGGCGAAGCACCTCGGGATCGTTCCACCATTGATAGGTGATCGAAAGCAGATCTTCGGCGCCCATGCCAAGAGCGTATTCAAGAAATTCGGGGGAGGACGGGCTGGCGTTCGCCAATTCCCCGGGCAATTTTACATTCCCCTCAAGCCATCGGCTCGTTCCCGGTTCGTATCGAATGTAGTGCAGCGCCGACACAAGAACGTCGAGCGGATGTCTTGCTACCGTCAATACCCGAAATTGATTTTCGCGAAGCCACGCTTGAAAGTTCGGCTCGCGATACCAATGGATCTGAAGAAAACACCTCTGCGGTAAAACGGCCGGAGCATCGAGATAATTGTGAATCGCGATCTCCTGCATGGACAATGCGCCAGCGAGCGTTGATCTGATCCATGAATTCCCGCTCCGCGGGGAACTCACCACCGCGATACGCAAAATTTCACTAGATGGGCAATCCTGAGCGTTGGTGGACAAACTATCTCCTGTAACTCGCATATATATTCTAGATAACGAAAGGTCTCGCACAGTCGCTTCAATCGGCGACGCACCTCCCCACCTCATCCTGTACCACGACAGTGCACTGACAGCGGAAGTCTTGGCCGTGGCCCCGCCAGTTGCGTCGCTGCTTCCCCACGCTCGTATCGCCGGCCTGTGTCGGAATCAAACGTCCCGCGGCAACCGACAATCTGCCGATAGGCCGTACCGATTCGACTGACCGGCGGCGCATCCTGCCGTGCGACACAGTAAGCGCTGATACAGCATCACGCTTAAGACACAAGTCGCCAGATAGGTCTGGTGCACTTGTCACGCAGACCCACTAGCTTTGTCATGCACACCGGCACTTGCTTGTCGACTCCACTTGTTTTCCATCAGGCGCAGCGACTAAGCCCGGCGAGCGCTCCACGCTCCGCATGCCGCTCGGCGCCAAACGCAAAGCTAGCATTCAGTGACGTGCGGACTCACCCTCTTCGGCGGAACAAAAAACCAGTTCGATGTCCGGATTCATGTACGACACTGCTGTCGAAACGTTGCTGACAATGTGGAGAAGCACATTGCAATGCGCCATAGTCATCGCATCGCGAATCACTTCCCAAGCCATCCTAATGTTCCAGTTATCCGGATTTGCAGCGACCAAGTGTTGCACCTGAAAACCTTCTGCACGGCGCTCCTCTGGCCCCAACTGGTCGTAGCGCGCATCTTCAGCCTCGGTCGTTCGGCGGACATCCTCGTAGCAAAAGATCTTGTCGCCAAATTCTTCCCTGAAGACATTGATTACTCGATCCTGATCCGTCGCAAGAAATACCGCCCAGTCCGGCGAATCCCTTTTTAATCCGCGAACCTCGAGCTGGCGCTTAATCCCGTCTATATACGATTGGATGTGTGCGATTTTTCCGTTCGGCTGCTCGATCACGTGACTCGGATGCTTGACGTGCGCCGCAATCATAAACTTCCCGGCGAAGTTCGCCCGGAATTCATCCAATTCGCGCTGGTATCGAGGGCGCAAGCGCACATGATCCCTGAACACCTTGTTGTATTGCGAGCGAATGCGAGAAAATTGACCGCTCTTATACAATTTATACGCGTGGACATAAGTAAGTTGCGGCTCACGTTCATGATTGAACACCGCGACAGGAGGACGCCCCTTTGCGTACAGGAAGCCCTCGTCGTCCATATCTGCGTCGCTGAGGCCGTAGAGCGGCTCGAACAGCTTGGACCAGACATTTCCCTCGTTCGGGCGCCCATAGCAAAAGCTCATGAATTGAGCCGTACCTAGGCGCTTGATCATGCGATCCACGTTCCAGTCTGGCAAGACCATGTGACACCGCTTGTCACGCTGGTCCCACACCAAATGACTCATGAATGAGTTGAATACCGAGAAGAAGCCCCCGTCATGAGACTGCACAACGGTACGATCAACACCAGGCAGTGATGCAGAACGATGTCCCAGAAGCCGCTCTACGGTCGCTGGCAACTCGGCCGGCAATCTGGTAAAGCGTGAACCGCATTGCCGGGGCCGAAATGACCGAAGCTTGGTATCGATCAACTCACCGTAATTCAGCTCGAGTCCAGTAAAACTGAACTCGGCGGCGAGTTGGCGCCGCGCACGTACCGTCGTCGCGCTTATGCCGGACGAAATGTATTCAAACGCGTCCGTGAGTGCCTTGCTGACGTCGTCGATGTCCGCGGCAAATTGCCGGCCGACGACGAGATTATCGATTTCGGGGTAGCGTGCCGGCATCGCAATAGTAGCCGGTATAGCAAAAACGCCGGGCGTCGAAATCAGATCGTTATGACCACCAACAGCTGTTATTGCAAGTACTTTCCCCAATGCCAGGGCTTCTCGCGGCCCGATAGAATATCCTTCACCGCGGGAGCAATTCACGAAAACATCACATTCCTCGATCAGCGAATTTTTCTCTTGATCAGTCAGGGCGGCACAACTGATGACAATATTCGTTGCCTTTCTAGAGTCGACCAGTTTCTTGACGCGCTCAAAACTTGAGCCGATCGCCAGATTTGAATGTATCGTGAGCTCCACGTCCTGTCGATCACCGAAAGCACGAATGAACCCCTCGACAAGCGCCTCAACACCTTTACGTGCATGAAATGCTGCAATCGAACAGAATCTAACCTTACCATCCGACGAAGCCCTATAGGGGCGGCTCAACAGTCCTTCAATATCCAAGGCGAGTGGCAGTGTACCCACGCCTATCTCGACGCCCGATTTCCGAGCCACGTCTTCCAAGTGCCGGCTCATGAAGAGCGCAAAATCGAAGTTCTCGTTAAGCACTTTGACCCATTGAGACGGTAGCTCATCGGAGTCGTAAGCGATATGAGCAAATCGCAATGCACCAGGCGGAACCAGGGTGTAATTCAAGTCATATGCACCGTTCCACAGCACGTCCGCATAGAAGACAACCTTCGCCTGCGAAAGATCGGTGCAAACGGGGACCACCGTTCCATTCGGCAGTACGATTTCCCGCTCAGTACGGAAATGCGGCTCGGTCGGAAAAATGGAAACAGAATAAAATCGGCTCAACATCTCACACGCCGCATACGTCACAGCGCCGATTCCAGTCCCGAAAGTACAGCGACCAATGACGCAAATCGAATTCGATACCAAAATTTGCTCCATTAATACTAGGATCGGCGTTGCATCATGCGCTTTATGCATCGCAGCGGGCCGGTCAATTTCCACGATGTACTCCGAAGCACCGCATGCAGCGCGGCCGACACACGCTCCTCTTGTAAGCGGAGCGGACCGATCATGTGCTCAAGTTCGTCGATCTTCCCCTGCAAGCGTCCCCTTTCCTGGTTCGACCACGCAACATGTCTGGATGACTCGTCGATCCTTTCCTGCAAGCGCACCCTTTCCTGGCTCAGCCAAGCAGCATGTCTGGATGACTCGAACAGCTCCTGGTAGGCCGTGTCGCGCTCGGTGCTCAGCACTTGTGCGGACTTTTCACTCTCGGTCAATCGCGTGCGCAATTCGGCCAATTGGGCGCGATGACTCTCGAGATCTCCCTCGCTTGCCGCAACCCGCGCCTTGAGTTGCTCGATCTCGTTTTGCGATATCTTTGAATTCTGCACGACACAATCTTGGCTTGAGTCTTTCAAAACAACTTGCGACGCCTGCTCGTCATGCGCACGATCGGTCATGCTGTTCAATCGCACCTCTAATTCTTCTCGTGCGCCCTTTTCCAAAGACCATCCCTCATGAGCCTCTTGCAGCTGTTTCCGCGATTCAATGAGCTGCTGCTCCAAATCCATCGCACGCCGAATCATGTCGGACTCCGATGCCCGAATAAATCCGTCAAACCAGTTTGGCGGAACCATAAAGGCGTGTTTCAATTCATCCATCTTTTCTGCCGACACGTAGAAGCGATTCAGACCATCGAAATAGACGAAATGATATTTCGCTTCCAGCAAAAGGGCTTCCCAGTCATCATGCGACGGTATCTGGGAATTCGGCTCCGTGGCCTCGACCAGGATGATCCAAGGGCGAAAGGTATTGAAATCAGCACTCGCCAGCACCTCTCTTTCGTTACCTTCAACATCAATCTTGAGGAAATGGACCGGCCTCTCGCCGACATACGTCGCGCATATATCGCGCAATGTCGTGACCGCAACGGTTACCTGACTGATGTCCCAGTTCGCGCTCCTATACCCTTCGGCGAGCCTTTGAATGCCCGTCGAAATGCCGTTACCGCCATCCACTGCGAAATACTGGGCGACCGTCTGCTTGTTCTCCACGGCAACTTGCAGATTGACGTCTTCCGGTCTCGCCTGAGCCAGTCGATCGAACGGCCCGGGCATCGGCTCGATGTTTATGCCACGCCAGCCACGCTCGTAGAATGCCGCGGTTACCGAATCTGCATATGGCTCGGCAGCGCCGACATCTATGTAGAATCCGCGATCGACTTTAGCGAGCGCGCGCCGGAGCATCACATCTTCATAGTTCTGCGCGTACGATACAAATTTCATCGATCAAACAACTCGAATGACCACACGTTAGAGAGATGGTGTGCGGCCCATTTACGCGCAAGCACACCGGGAGCAATGCCATGCAATCACTTTCTGGCAGACGCGACGTTCTTGCAATACCAGTCGTAAGTAATCGCCAACGCTTCGTCGAACGAGAATCGTGGCTTGAAGCCCAAAGCCGTCAGACGCGAGATATCGTATGCACGCAATTTTTGGCCATCCGGCTTTGTCGCATCCCATTCCACGCTGCCGCTGAAGCCCGAAATCTGGCAAAGCGTGTCGACGGTATGCCGGATCGTGTGCGATTGACCGGTCGCCAGATTGATTGCGCCCGTGTGATTTTCGGCGATAAGACGAAGCGCGTACGCAGCGTCGCCACTGAAGAGAAAATCCCGTTCAGCCTTCCCAGACCCCCAGACGGAAATGGGCTGCCCTAGAACAGATGCACGATAGAACTTCGACACAAGCGACGGAATGACATGGCCGAATTTCTCGTCGAACTTGTCGTGCGGACCAAAGAGATTGGTGGATACGCAAAATGCGTAGTCCATTCCGTATTGATCTTTGTAGGCCTCGAGCTGCGCAAGCATACCGCGCTTGCTGTGGGCGTACGGAGCCTCGGAATGATGCGGCGCCCCAACCCAGATTTGCTCCTCCGACATCGGGAGACGGACCTGATCAGAGTAAATGGCTGTCGAGCCCATGGCGACAAACTTCTTGCACCCTGTCTGACGTGCAGCCTCGACTACATTGGTGTTGATTCGAACGTTGTCGAGATACGCGATGCCACGATTGGACATATTCCCCATGATGCCGTACACCCGCGCCGCCATATGGAAAACGATAGTCGGGCGCAATTCATCGAACATTTTTTCAGTCGCGCTCTGATCTCTAAGATCGATATCACTGCTCGTGATTGCGACGACGTTCGAGTAGCCCGAGTCCGCCAATTCCTGCTTTAATGCGTGGCCGATCACTCCACCGGCGCCCGTGATCAATACGCTTTCTTCAGATCCCGCCATTCCTAAATTCTCCAAATTTTTACCATTTGCTTCCCCGTCAAACACTTCGCGACCGCAATCGAGTTCAACGATGGATCGAACGTGATGCTGCAAACGTCAGTGCCTCAATAATTATACAGACACTACGCTACCGACGGCTCCGACTGCCCCAAGGAGACGACCGCAAGGGCGAGGCGTCGTGGATTCCTCAACACAATGGCTCGACGCGCGGCGGCGGGGCGAGGAAGGCGGAAGCCGTCAAGCTCCAAAGACTGTTGATGGATGCCGGCGGCATCGAGTTGCTCGATGCCGCGCAATGCAAAGTCGCAAACCAGCGAACCTTCGAAGCCGACATGAAATCCGCCCCTTCTCCGCGAACCGTTTGTGGAGCGCGCCCAGGCGGCAAAACATGCTCTGCGAATGGAAGAGACGCGAGTCCCACGCACATTCGAAATACGGGTCGTGACGAACGCCAGACGCATCTATCTTGTCTTCGTCAAAATATGTAAAGAATCTACGTCTTCGCCGCAATCGCGTGGACCATGATCACGCGACAACATCATCCCGCACTGCCATCCTGCGGAGTACGTACATCGAATGGATGAACTGGACCGGATGAATAGAGCCACGCATGCTACCTGGCAAACCGTGATCGATCGCGACGCCGGCACCACTCTATGATTCAGCGGCACGCGCGCCGATCGCGTGCTCTCAGCAGAATCGGCAACTGTCCGGGAAACGCGAACCGTGCGCCGCCGACATCAAGCTGTCCGGTGACGCAGAGGCCTTATCCGCAATGCGGGGGAAATGATGCAGAAAGGACTGGATGAGGGAGCCGGGCACTGCAGACCATCAAGGATCACCGGGTCGAAACATGCTGCGTGCGCAACGATCACGCACTCGGCCTCGGCACATCGCGCGGCGGCGACGACTCGAAAACCGCCGTGTGGGCGGCTTGGGCACGTCGGGCGCGGCCGCAACCTGTAATCTTGCGCGCACGCGTGAAGTACATGGCTCAGATATCGAGCAATTCGCTGTTCCGAACGCAGATGTCGGGGAGTATGGCCGGCCCAACACGATAAGACGTAGGGAGCCGATCGCACTCCGCCAGGAGCGGCTCGTCACCGGACATCGTGCCGTCGTATGCCGCCGCGATCACGCACGCACGGCCTGGCCGGTCGACGCGCTCAGCCTGTTGTCGCCTCATAAGCCGACACGACCTCTTCCGTCGGCCCGAAAGCGCGCACACGGCCACGCTCCATCCAAAGGACCTTGTTGCACACCTTTCGGATTTCGGAGTTCGAGTGCATCGCCAGCACGACGATTTCCGCACGGCTGTGCAGGTCCGCCAATCGCGCTTCGGCCTTGTGCATGAACGATGCGTCGCCGACTCCCATTACCTCGTCGAGCAACAGGATTTCGGCATCGACCGCCGTCGATACTGCAAACGCGAGCCGCACCTTCATCCCGCTGGAGTACGTGCGGATCGGAAGGTCCAGATAATCGCCGAGTTCGCAGAATTCCGCGATGTCGCGCTGTTTCGAACGAATCTCCGCATCGGACATGCCGAGCAGCAGGCCTCTGAGCCGGATGTTCTGCATGCCGGTCGAGTTCTCGTCCATACCGAGGCCGATATCGAGGAGCGGCACCACTTTTCCTTCACGCGACAACTGGCCCGCCGACGGCGGATAGATGCCCGCCATCGCACGAAGCAATGTCGATTTCCCCGCCCCGTTGTGCCCGATCAGGCCCACGCGATCGCCACGCTCGAAGCGAAAACTCACGTCGTCGAGCGCGCGCACGACGATCACGCCGTCGTTGCCCTCGGCGATCCTGTTGCGACGCCCCATGTTGAGCACCTGCTTCTTGAGCGAGCGCCCCTGCACATCGAAAATCGGCAAATCGAGCGTTACGCTCTGCAATTCGATAAACGCCATATCGTCTCTCTCAGACCCAGTACGGAATGCGCTTCAGATAACGCCCGGTCATCAACATGGCGACAGGCCAACCGATCGCCGCCATGCCAATCGTCACGCCCCAGGTCAATTCACTGGGCATTTGCCCGATCAGCGGGCCGCGCACGAGGTCGATCAAATACGCGAGCGGATTCCACTCGACAATGAACGAGAAGCGATTCAGCGCATCTGGGCGGAAAATGATCGGTGTGACGTAGAACGCAACCTGAAGCAATGCGCTGACGATCTGCGGCAGGTCGCGAAAGCGTGCCGACAGAAGGCCCACCACCATTGCGATCCACGTGGCGTTCAGGACATACACCAGCAGTGCCGGAATGAACACCGGCAACGTCGCCCAACTCTTCACACCGAAGATTGCCAGCAGCGCGACAACGATCACGAAGTTGTGAGCGAGGACGATGATGTTTCGCCACACGACCTGCAGGATGTAGATCAGTTTCGGCGTGGACATTTGCCGAATATAGGGCGCGCTGCTGATATACGCGGTGCTGCCTTCCACGATGGTCGTCGAAAACAAACCCCACAGCACGATGCTCGCGGCAAGAAACGGCAGATATTCGTTGATTTTTTGCCCGAACAACGTACCGTAGACCACGCCCAACGACGTGATCATCACGCCCATACTGATCGTGAGCCAGAACGGCCCCAAGCGCGAGCGCGCATAGCGTTGCCGGATTTCGAGCCAGCCAAGCAGGGTCCATAACCGCCACGCCGTGATGCTTTTCTTTAGGTCAGCAAGTGAAAGGGTCAGCATGCAAGCATTCAAAAATGAAAGAATAGGGGGCACCCCGGCCCATCAATGAGCCCACGCCCGCCGCAGTAACCAGCGCCGCAAATGGGAGCACAGGGCCGCGTGCATCGGCTTGTTGGCGCGTGCCCCGGGAGTGCACAGCGAGCGCCGCCCGGACGCGGCCAACGCCCCATAGTGAAGGCGGGCAATCTATCCGAGGCGCCTCAGCGCCCGGCATTTTACCCGGTCGCCATGCCCGCCAGCGTCATCTGATGGTAATTTTCGGAAGGAAGCCAAGAATTATAAGAAGTCTGCGGGCGCAAAAGCCATGCTGCTAACAACTTGAAACAGCGTGCCAAACCCGCGTCGACCGAGCGGAAATACGCGTGTGAGCATTCCTTCGGCTCGGACGGTAGCTCGCGGACGGCCCATTTTTGTGCGACTTTTTGCTAACGTACGCCTAGATCTGCACGTTCACGACTCCATGCTCCCTCGTCCCATCGCCATCGGCGACATCCAAGGCTGTCATTCCGCTTTCCACTCTCTACTGGAAAAGCTTTCACCCCCCGCCGACACCCCGCTCTGGGTTGCCGGTGACGTCGTCAACCGCGGCCCGGAGTCCCTCGCCGCGCTGCGTGCGCTCGTCGAGCTTGGCCCGCGCGCGACCGTCGTGCTCGGCAACCACGACCTCCATCTGCTCGCGGTTTCCGCAGGCATCCGCACCGAACGCCCGGGCGACACCATCGGCGAAATCCTCGACGCGCCCGACGCCGACGCCCTCCTCGAATGGGTCCGTCACCGCCCGTTCGCACATTTCGAACACGGGATGCTGCTCGTGCACGCGGGCGTGCTGCCGCAATGGGACACGTCGCTCGCGCTCGAACTTGCGGACGAATTGCAGCGCGCGCTGCGCGCGCCGGACTGGCGCGAAACGCTACAAAGCCTGTACGGCAACGAGCCGAACCAGTGGAGTCCGAACCTGAAGAAACGCGACCGGATGCGCGTCGCGTTCAACGCGTTTACGCGCCTGCGCTTCTGCACGCCCGACGGCGCGATGGACTTCAAGGCCAACGGCGGCCCCGACAGCGCGCCGCCCGGCTACCTGCCGTGGTTCGACGCGCCGGGCCGCCGCACCGAAGACGTGACGCTCGTATTCGGCCACTGGGCCGCGCTCGGCCTGATGCTGCGCGACAACGTCGTCGCGCTCGACTCGGGATGCGTGTGGGGAAACCAGCTGTCGGCCGTGCGACTGACGGCCGACCCGGCACAGCGTACGGTCACGCAGGTGCAGTGCGAAGCGTGCCGCACGCAGGGCGGCGAATAGCCCGCACGCGACACGCGCGGGCGAAAGAACATCACCCCTCGCGCCCCGGCACCGGCTCCTCGGCCGTCGCCTCACCCGCCGCCCCCGCGCCGACTTCGGTCGCCGGATACGCATGCCGCTCGAGTTCCGCCAGCGACTCGGGCGACGGCTTGCCGACCTTCGCCTGCAGCGTCTCGAGCGCGACCGCGATCGCGTCGCGCGCCGCCGTGGAGGTCGCGCGGCGGTCGCCGCCCGGCGGGATCGGCTCGCACACGTACAGGTGCGCGACGAGCGGGCCGCCGCGCAACACCATGTCGAGCGACTTCCCGAGCGACAAATCGCCCGTGTAGGCCGGCGCGACCGACTGCCGCCGCTGCGCGTCCTCGTACATCAGGCAAACCGGCTGCACCGCGCAGCCGGCCGACACCGCGGCCTGAAACAGATTCGCATGGAACGGCAGCAGCGCCTGCCCGTCCGACGTGGTGCCCTCCGGAAACACACACATCAGGCCGCCATTGCGCAGGCGCTCGGCCATCTCGTGCATGATCCGCATCGCCTCGGTACGCTTCTCGCGCTGCAGGAACACGGTATCGAGCTTCTCCGCGAGCCAGCCGACGACCGGCCACTGCCGCACCTCGGCCTTCGACACGAACGGCGTCGGCCGCCACGCGTTGATCGCATAGATGTCGATCCACGACACGTGATTGCCGACCACGAGCGCGCTCGCGTCGAGCCGCGCGCCGTCGTTGTGGACGACGAGACGCATCCCGCAGATGCGCAGCATCTTGATGGACCAGCGGCGCGTCATCTCGGCGCGGCGGGCGGGCGTGACATGCGAAAAGCGCAGCGCGACGATCGTCATGCCGCGCAGTAGGTGAAAGACGAGACGCAGCTTGCGAAGAGCGGTCATGGCGAGGATCCGGCGTGGTTCAGTGGCGCTCGAACGCGACCTGCCCCGCCACGAGCGTCGCGCGTACGCAGGCCGGCAGTTCGTAGCCGAGGAACGGCGAGTTGTGCCCCTGGCTCTTCAGCGCACGCGGTTCGACGCGCCAGTGCGCGCGCGGGTCGAATACGCACAGGTCGGCCGCGGCGCCTTCGGCCACGCGGCCGGCCGGCAGCTGCAGCACGTCGGCCGGCGCGGCCGTGATGCGGCGCAGCGCCTGCGCAAGCGGCGTGTTCGTTTCATCGGCCCACTTCACCGTGAGCGACAGCAGCAGTTCAAGCCCCGTCGCACCGGGCGTCGCTTCGGCGAACGGCAGCAGCTTCTCGTCGTCGTCGACCGGCGTGTGATCGGAGCAGATCGCGTCGATCGTGCCGTCGGCGAGGGCTGCGCGGATCGCTTCGCGGTCGCGCTCGCCGCGCAGCGGCGGGTCGAGCCGGAACTGCGAATCGAAGTAGCCGATGTCGATGTCGATCAGGTGCAGATGATTCACGCCGACGTCGCACGTCACGGGCAGCCCCTCGGCCTTCGCCTCGCGCACGAGCGCAAGGCCGGCCGCCGACGACAGGCGCGCGAGGTGCACGCGCGCCCCGGTCAC
This sequence comes from Burkholderia ambifaria AMMD, assembly GCF_000203915.1. Classification (NCBI taxonomy): domain Bacteria; kingdom Pseudomonadati; phylum Pseudomonadota; class Betaproteobacteria; order Burkholderiales; family Burkholderiaceae; genus Burkholderia; species Burkholderia ambifaria. The sequence continues at coordinate 820,931 of NC_008390.1, read as the reverse complement.
GCGCATCAGTTCGAAGATCGTGTGCAGTGCGATCGTCTCGGCCGCGACCGGCACGCCGGACAGCCCGAGCCGCGACGCGAGCGCGCCGCTCGCGGCGACGCCGCCACGGCCGATGAACGCGTCGAGCGGACGCAGCCACGTCGTGTAGCCGTAGGTGCTCGCGTACTGCAGCGCGCGCAGCAGCACCTGCGTGTCGCGCACCGGCACGTTCGCGTGCGTGAAGCCGACGCAGCCCGATTCGGTCAGCGCGACCATCTCGGTGATCACCTCGCCCTTCAGGCCGACGGTGAGCGCGCCGAGCGGATGGACGTTCGCCTGGTGCAGGTTGCGCGCGCGGAACTTGAGCATCTCGACGAGGCCCGGCTCGTCGAGCACGGGGTCGGTGTCCGGCGGGCACACGAGGGTCGTGACGCCGCCCGCGACGGCCGCGGCCATCTCGGACGCGAGCGTCGCCTTGTGCTCGTAGCCGGGCTCGCGCAGCCGCGCGCACAGGTCGACGAGGCCGGGGGCGACGATCAGGCCCGACGCGTCGATCGTCTTCTCCGCGTTGAAACCGGCCGGCGCTGTACCGGCCGGCGCGAGCGCGGCGATCTTGCCGTCCGCGACGAATACGTCGGCCTGCCGCTCGGTGCCGGCGACCGGATCGATCAGCGTGCCGCCTTGGATATGAATCTTCATGCGCTGTCTGTGAATGCGTTGATTGCGTTGAATGCCTGGATCAGGATGCGCGAAAGCGGGCTCAGTCGCTGTTGCCGGCGACGATGCCCATCACCGCCATCCGCACGGCGATGCCGAACGTGACCTGGTTGAGGATCACCGACTGCGGGCCGTCGGCGACCTGCGAGTCGATCTCGACGCCGCGGTTCATCGGGCCCGGGTGCATCACGATCGCGTCGGGCGCGGCAAGCGCGAGGCGCTCGGGCGTCAGGCCCCAGGTCTTGAAGTACTCCTGCGCGGACGGCAGCAGCGCGCCGCTCATCCGCTCGTTCTGCAGGCGCAGCATGATGATCACGTCGACGCCCTTCAACCCTTCGTCGAGGTTGTTGAACACCTTCACGCCCATCTGCTCGAGACCGCCCGGCAGCAGCGTGCGCGGGCCGATCGCGCGCACTTCCGGCACGCCGAGCGTGGTGAGCGCGTGGATGTCCGAGCGCGCGACGCGCGAATGCAGGATGTCGCCGACGATCGCCACGCGCAGCTTCGTGAAGTCGCGCTTGTAGTGGCGGATCGTGTACATGTCGAGCAGGCCCTGCGTCGGGTGCGCATGGCGGCCGTCGCCGGCGTTGATCACGTGCACGTGCGGCGCGCAGTGCTCGGCGATCAGGTACGGCGCGCCGCTCGATGCGTGACGCACGACGAACAGGTCGGCATGCATCGCCGACAGGTTGTTGATCGTGTCGAGCAGCGACTCGCCCTTGCTCGTCGACGACGCGTTGATGTTCAGGTTCAGCACGTCGGCCGACAGGCGCGTCGCGGCGATCTCGAAGGTCGTGCGCGTGCGCGTCGAATTCTCGAAGAACAGGTTGAACACCGACTTGCCGCGCAGCAGCGGCACCTTCTTCACCTCGCGGTCCGTCACGCTGACGAACTGCTCGGCCGTATCGAGAATGTGATTGACGATCGAGCGCGGCAGGCCCTCGATCGACAGCAGGTGTTTCAGCTCGCCGTTTTTCGTGAGCTGCGGGTTGCCCTTCAGGAAACCGTAGCGGAACCGCTCGGGGCTCGCGGCCGCGGCGGGATTGCCGGTGCGGCCAGTGGTGTCGGTGGTCATGGTGTGCGTGATTCCAACTATGCAAACGGGCCGCGGCGCGAACCGGCGGCCCGGGATACGGTTTCGCGGTTCGCTCAGGCGCCGTGCGGTTCGATGCGCAGCGTGAGCTGGGCGGCTTCGTCGCGCGCGAGCACGAGCGTCGCGTCGGCCGGCACGTCGAGCGTGCCGCCCGCGAAGCGCGCGGCGACCGGCAGCTCACGGCCGCCGCGATCGGCGAGCACCGCGAGCTCGACCGCGGCCGGACGGCCGTAGTCGAACAGTTCGTTGAGCGCGGCGCGCACGGTGCGGCCGGTGTACAGCACGTCGTCGACGAGCACGATGCGCGCGCCGCCGACCTCGAACGGCAGCGACGTCGGGCTGGCCTGGCTGTGCAGCCCCTTCTTCGCGTAGTCGTCGCGATGCAGCGCGACGTTCACGACGCCGAACGCCGGCGCGCCGAGATCGCGCGCGAGGCGCTCGGCGAGCCACACGCCGCCGCTGTAGATGCCGGCGAGCCGCGGGCCGCCCGGCTCGGCGAAGGCCGTGCCGTATGCGTCGCGAATCTGCTCGAGCAGGACGCGGTAGAGCGCGTCGGCGTCAATGGTGCTCATGGTCGGACAATTGATCGAGATACTGTTGAAGGATCACGCGCGCGGCCTCGGCATCGAGCATCTCGGCGCGGGCGCGCCCGCGCACGTTGCGCTCGCGCAGCCCGGCCTCGGCCTCGACCGACGAATAGCGTTCGTCGACCCACGTGACAGGCAGCCCGAAGCGGCCGTTCAGCTGGTTGCCGAAGCGCTTCGCCTGCTGCGTCATCTCGTGCGGCGTGCCGTCCGGATGCATCGGCAGGCCGACGACGAGCGCGTCCGGCCGCCATTCGGCCAGCAGGTCGCCGACCGCCTTGAAGCGGTGTTCGCGGTTCAGGTTGGGAATCACGACGAGCGCGCGGGCCGAGCGCGTCAGCGCATTGCCGATTGCGACTCCGATCCGCTTCTCGCCGTAGTCGAACCCCAGCAGCGTCGCATCGCGCGCACTCGCGCCACTCATGCGTGCCCTGCTTCGCCGGACAGCATCGACGAGCTGACACCGAGCAGGCCGAGCGCGGCTTCGAAACGCTCCTCGGCCGGTGTGTCGAACACGATGCGCGGATCGGCGGCGACCGTCAGCCAGCCGTTGCGGGAAATTTCTTCCTCGAGCTGCCCCGCGCCCCAGCCTGCATGGCCGAGCGTCAGCAGGAAGCGCTTCGGGCCGGTGCCCGTCGCGACCGCCTCGAGCACGTCCTTCGACGTCGTCATCTCGAGCCCGCCCTCGACCGACATGGACGAGTTGTAGTTCGCGCCCTCGACCGGCTCGTGCAGCACGAAGCCGCGCTCGGTCTGCACCGGGCCGCCGAAGTACACGGGAATGTGCAGCAGCGGCTCGATGTCGAGCTTCAGGTCGATGCGGTTGAACAGCGATTCGAGGTCGATGTCGGTGGGACGATTGATGACGAGGCCGAGCGCTCCGCGCTCGCTGTGATCGCAAAGATAGACCACCGTTCCTGAAAACGTGGGATCGGCCATGTTGGGCATGGCAATCAGGAACTGGTTGGTGAGATTGATGCGATCGGAAGGCTTTGACATGGTTTGAATTTTAGCAAAGACGCCGCGACCTGACCGGGCCGCGATCAACAAGCAACGCCGCGCGACGCTGGCAACGACGCACGCGGATCACACGGCACTCTAACACGCGCGCGGGCGCTGTCGGCAGCGTGTTGCCGGCCCGCGCGACAAGGGCTGCCGGCGTGTACGCGCCCCGTGGCGCATCAGGTCCGGCCGAGCGCCTCGCCGAGCGCGCCGGACGCCGCGGTCAGGTCCGGTGGCGCCACCCCCGCGGCGATCTTCAGCAGCGCGCCGCGCAGCAGGTCGGACGCGCGGCGGTGCGCACCGAGCCCGTCGCCCGCGAGCGGCAAGCCGTGCGCGGCACGGCGCCACGCCAGCCCAAGCGTATCGGCCAGCAGCGCCGCGTGGCCGAGCCCGAGCGCGCACGCGGCCGTACCGACCCGATAGGCGGCCGCGGATGCGCGCCATGCGGCCCCCGCATCGGCCGTGCCCGGATCGAGCGCGAGTTCGGCCATCGACGCATCGGCGGTCTGCAGGAAATCCTCGTACGCATGCGCGTTGACGGTCACGACCCCGAGCATGCGGGTGGGCGCCACCGCGACCGCGTCATGCTCGGCCTGAGCGGCGCCGGCTTCCCACAGCGCCTCGGACGCCGGCGTGCCGGCGACGTGCCAGTCCACGGTCAGTCCATAGTCGTGCAGCACGTCGACGAGCACGACATCCTCGGCCGCCGCGCCGAACAGCGCGAAATCGCGCCATAGCAAGGCGACCGACTCGCGCACGAGCGCCGGCGGCGCATGACGCCTGCCCTGCGCATGCTCGCCGAGCAGCAGGTTGGTCCGCGCGAGGAAACGTTTCAGTTCGGGCGCATTGGTGGCGCGCAGCGCGCGCAGGCACGCGGCGGCGAGCCGCCAGAAGTCGTACGGGCCGTCGCCGGCTAGTGCCGCCACGATCGCATCGAGTTCGTCGAGCGCGGCGTCCGGCGATCCGTTCGGCGTGCCATTCGGCGAGCCGTTCGACGTGCCGTTCGCAGTGCGCAGCACGCCGAGCAGCGCCTGCTCGTAGCGGGCCCGCGCCCGGCTCGCGAACGCGTCGGACATCGGCCGCAGCGTCGCCAGCGGCATCGCGCGCCCGACGAGGGCCAGCACGTCGAGCGGCACGCTCGCGTGCAGGTCGGCCGCGCCTTGGGCACGCAGCGCACGGAAATGGTCGAACAGGAGCGGCGAGCAGGCCAGCTCGCGCAGATTATGGCGCCCGACCGCCGCGCGGAAATCGCGCAGCGCGATGCGCCAGCCAGCGGAAGTCGGTTCGGCGGCGGCGAGCGGCGCCGCGGCGGCGAGTTGCCCCGCGAAACGGGCGGCCGGCAGCCAGCCGGCCTCCGCCAGCACGGCGGCGGCGGCCGACAGCGGCGCGGCCGCGTCGTCGCGACGCTCGAAGGCGTCGGCGGCCGCCGCGAGCCATGCGTCGGCCGCGCGCACGGCCCCGCCACGCGGGTTGGGCAGTGCGTCAGGGAGGGGAATGTTCGCCGGATCGGACGTCATGGACACGCGCGCCTGTCATCGTCTAGTCGCTCGCGCCGGCCGCGGCGCGCAAGCGCCGGGCAACCGCGAGGCCGCGAGCGGTGTGTCCGTGGGCCGAGGGTCCGATCAGATCTGGACCATCTCGAAGTCTTCCTTGCGGGCACCGCATTCGGGGCACGTCCAGTTGATGGGGACGTCTTCCCAGCGCGTGCCCGGGGCGATGCCCTCTTCGGGCAGTCCGGCTTCTTCGTCATAAATCCAGCCACAAATCAGGCACATCCAGCTCTTGTATTCCATCTTAAGCCGCGTCGGGGAAAAGTCGGTAAATTCGGGAGCCATGATGGTACCGTGTCGGGGCCGGACTGCCTAGCAATCGCACTGGAGTACAGCGACTACGTTGCGTTGGGCTAAAAAATCCGTCGTGCGGGCCGGATTTCCGCCGCATAATGCCTAAAAAGTGCGGCCTGCCGGGGCAACACCGGGCCAAACCGCCCCCTTCGCCTCGCCGTCCGCAATTCCGTCGCTTCCCCGTTTTTTCTTGCCCTTTTTTTACATGTCCAGCAACGCCCCTCCGATCGTCCTCACCTTTGGCCTGTCCGATCCCACCGGCGGCTCCGGCATCCAAGCCGATCTGATGACTCTGGCGAGCATGGGCTGTCACGGCGTGTCCGTCCTGACGGGCTATACCGTGCGCGACTCGGCCGCCTGCGACGAAGTCACCGGCCTCGATCCCGATGTCGTCGCCGCCCAGGCGCGCATGTTGCTCGAGGACATGCCGATCGCCGCGTTCAAGATCGGCGCGGCGACGCGCGCGGAAGTCGTGAGCGCGATCGCCGAAGTGGTCGCCGACTACGACGGCGTGCCGCTCGTGCTCGCCCCGGACTTCACGCTCGACGACGAGCACGTGCTCGCCGCCGACGACCTGCGCGAATCGATCGCCGACCTGCTCGCGCCGCAGACGACGCTGCTGGTCGCCGATCACGCGACGCTGCTCGCGCTCGCGCAGCCGGACGGCGACGCCGAGGCGCCGAATCTCGACGCGGCCGTGTCGCACCTGCTGTCGCAGGGCTGCGAGTACATCCTGTCATCGGAAACAGGCTCGCACCGGCTCGTCAACACGCTGTACGGCGAGGAAGGCCAGCTCCGCGAAGACATGTGGGATCGTTCGCCGCACCGGCTGATGGGCATCACCGACACGCTCGGCGCGGCGATCGCGGCACTGCTCGCGAACGGCCAGGAGCCGCCCGAAGCGGTGCGCGAAGCGCAGGAATACCTGTACCAGGCCGTGCGCGACGCGTTCCGGCCCGGCATGGGCGCGTACCTGCCCGACCGGTTCTTCTGGGCCCGCAGCAACGACGATGCGGACACGCCGCCGGCCGTGAAGGCCGATCCGGTGCCGAGGACGTCGCACCGCCATTGACGCCCGCACGGCGGCCCCGCGCCGCCGTCGCGCGCGGCTCGCCATCGCTTCGGGGCGGCAGGTCCGCCCCTTTCGTTCGCGCATAAAAAAAGACCCGCATCGCTGCGGGTCTTTTCTTTTGGCTGGAGCGCGCATCGCTGCGCGCTCAGGACACCATCGACCGAAGTCGATTACATGTCCATGCCCATGCCGCCCATGCCGCCCGGCATGCCGCCCGGCATCGGTGCATCTTCCTTCGGCAGTTCTGCGACAGCTGCGTCCGTCGTCAGCAGCAGGCCAGCAACCGAAGCTGCGTTCTGCAGTGCGGTGCGCGTGACCTTGGTCGGGTCGACGACGCCGGCTTCAACCATGTCGACGTACTCGCCCGTTGCTGCGTTGTAGCCGTAGTTGCCCTGGCCTGCAGCAACTGCCGCCACCACGACGCTGGCTTCTTCGCCGCCGTTCGTGACGATCTGACGCAGCGGCTCTTCCATCGCGCGCAGCACGATCTTGATGCCGGCGTTCTGGTCGGCGTTCGCGCCGGTCAGGCTGGCGATTGCCGTGCGAGCGCGGATCAGCGCAACGCCGCCGCCTGCCACGATGCCTTCTTCGACAGCTGCGCGCGTTGCGTGCAGTGCGTCTTCGACACGTGCCTTCTTTTCCTTCATTTCGACTTCGGTCGCAGCGCCGACCTTGATCACTGCCACGCCGCCGGCCAGCTTGGCCACGCGCTCTTGCAGCTTTTCACGGTCGTAGTCCGACGTCGCTTCTTCGATTTGCGCGCGCACTTGCTTCACGCGTGCTTCGATGCTCGCGGCTTCGCCTGCGCCGTCGATGATCGTCGTGTTTTCCTTGCCCACTTCGATGCGCTTCGCCTGGCCCAGTTCTGCCAGCGTTGCCTTCTCGAGCGTCAGGCCGGTTTCTTCCGCGATCACCTGGCCGCCGGTCAGGATCGCGATGTCTTCCAGCATCGCCTTGCGACGATCGCCGAAGCCCGGTGCCTTGACCGCAACCGTCTTCAGGATGCCGCGGATGTTGTTGACGACCAGCGTTGCGAGCGCTTCGCCTTCGATGTCTTCAGCGATGATCAGCAGCGGACGGCCAGCCTTCGCGACTTGCTCGAGCACCGGCAGCAGATCACGGATGTTCGACACCTTCTTGTCGTGCAGCAGCACGAACGGGTTGTCGAGGACGGCGACTTGCTTTTCCGGGTTGTTGATGAAGTACGGCGACAGGTAGCCGCGGTCGAACTGCATGCCTTCGACGACGTCGAGTTCGTCGGCGAGCGACTTGCCGTCTTCGACGGTGATCACGCCTTCCTTGCCGACCTTGTCCATCGCTTCAGCGATACGATCGCCGATCGACGTGTCGCTGTTCGCCGAGATCGAGCCGACTTGCGCGATTTCCTTGTTCGTCGTGCACGGCTTGCTGATCTTCTTCAGCTCTTCGACAGCCGCTGCGACTGCCTTGTCGATGCCGCGCTTCAGGTCCATCGGGTTCATGCCCGACGCGACGTACTTCATGCCTTCGCGAACGATCGATTGCGCGAGGACGGTTGCCGTCGTCGTGCCGTCGCCTGCGTTGTCGCTGGTCTTGGAAGCGACTTCCTTGACCATTTGCGCGCCCATGTTCTGGAGCTTGTCCTTCAGCTCGATTTCCTTCGCGACCGACACACCGTCCTTGGTGACCGTCGGGCCGCCGAAGCTGCGCTCGAGCACCACGTTGCGGCCCTTCGGACCCAGCGTGACCTTGACCGCGTTGGCGAGAATGTTCACGCCTTCGACCATCTTCGAACGGGCGGAATCGCCGAATACGACGTCTTTAGCTGCCATCTTCTAACTCCTTGAATTCTTGGGAATATGTACCGTCAGTGGACGCTTACTTCGCGTTGACCACGGCCATGATGTCTTCTTCGCGCATGACCAGCAGTTCCTGGCCGTCGACCTTGACGGTCTGACCAGCGTACTTGCCGAACAGGACGCGATCGCCGACCTTCACGTCGAGTGCGATCGGTGCGCCCTTGTCGTCGCGCTTGCCCGGGCCGATGGCCAGGACTTCGCCTTGATCCGGCTTTTCAGCTGCTGCGTCGGGGATCACGATGCCCGAGGCGGTCTTGGTTTCCTGATCCAGGCGCTTGACGATCACGCGATCGTGCAAAGGACGAAGGTTCATATTCACTCCTCTCTTGACTGAGATTGAAGAACGCTTAGGGAATCTGCCCGGCGGGTCGCCCGGCAGAGAATTGTTAGCACTCTCGTGCAGCGAGTGCTAATTATATGGACGGGTTTTGACAAATTCAAGAAGGGAAACCGGAGGTTTTTTCGCGGGGGCCGAAACGACGGAAAAACGGGGATCGAATTGAAAAATCCTTTTGAAACAATCAAGTAGGCATCAACACTGCCCGCCGGGGGCCGGCAGATGCGGGATTTCCCGACCCGCGCACCGCTTTGACACGGGGTAAGCACCGAGTTCCCGCGATCGTCTGGCACCACATAAAAAGACCCGCTTGGGCGGCGCCGGGGCCCCCTGTCCGGGGCCGGATCGTCACATGTCGGGACAGCCCGCGACCGGCTGGTACGTCCGGCCGTCGGTCTGGACCGTCGCGCCGAGCAGGCGCGCGAGCCCTTTCGCCCCTTCGCGCATCACGACGTCGTGATTCCAGATGAACAGCGGGCGGGCGAGCGGCTCCAGCCAGTTCATCCAGCGCTCGCGCGTGCGGATGTGCCAGTCGTAGCGCACGACGGTGCGCGTGCCGTCGCCGCTGAACGACCAGCGGCCGTCGCCGTCGATCGCGCCGCTCGCGCGGCCTTCGAGCACATGCGGGCGCTCGACGCGCAGCACGCGCATGTCGAAGGTCAGCCGGTACGGCAGCGCGCCTTTCCACGTGTATCGCTGCAGCGCGCCGACGCCGCGCGCGTCGCCGCGCTCGATCTCGACGGTCCGTACCGCGCTCTTCCACCAGTCGGGCCAGCGGTCGACCTGGTAGATCGCGTCCCAGACCGCCGTGAGCGGCGCGTCCACGCGCCACGTCGTCGAAAACCGGTATTCCGCCATGCAGCCTCCGGCATGAGTCGGGATCAGGAATCAGGGATGAGGGATCAGGGCGCGAAGAAGCGGGCGGGAAACGCGACGTCGATCTCGACGTCGTCGAGCGTCACCGTTTCGAGCGGGTCGCCGTCACCGTCCGCGAAGCTGACGACCTTCAGCGGAAAACCGTCCTCGGTGTCCAGCCACAGCCGGTAGCGATGCACGCCGTCGACCGCGTGCGCGGGCGCGCCCGTCACCGACACGCGCAGCGTGGTCCGCCCGTTGATGGTCTCCTCGCCCTCCGTGACCGTCGCGCCGCCCTGCTGCAGCGCATGCACGTTGCGCAGCAGCTCGCCGACGTCCGAGCGGTCGACGCGATGACCGCTGCGGTCGCGCACGAGCGGATTGGTCGGCGATAGCCTCAGCGCGGGCGGCGCATGCTCGCCGAACGGGCGCAGCCGGACCTTGCCGTCGCCGGGATCGTACGCGAGCACCGCGCCACGATGGGGCGACACGAAGTCCATCCGGACGAAACCGGGTTTCAGGTACGCATAGTGGAATTCGGTGCGCTCGCCGCTTCGCGCCGACGAGCGGATCGTCGCGCGGTACGAGCGGACCTGGTCGAAATGTGCCTGCGCAACGGTCACCGGGTCGGCTGTCATGCTCGCTCCTATCAGGCTCGCGGCCAGCAATGCGGCAATCATGGCGCCGCCTCGACGTCGAGCACGCCCTCCATGCCGCGTTCGCGATGGCTGCGCAAGAACAGCAGCCGATGCGTGCAATAGTAGGCGAAGCGACCGGGCTGCGTCGGCGTGAAGCGGAACGTGCGCGGGGTCGTGGCCAGGTCGGTGTGCACCGCGATGCCGGCCTGCGGCGCGTCGATTTCGAAACTGTGCGGCACGCGGCCCGGTTCGGCCGATACGGTCAGTTCGACCGGCACATGCGCGCGGACGATCACGTGGTTCGGCCGAAAGAAATAGCTGCCGCCGACGATCGTCACCCGCTGCACGCCGTCGGCGTCGACCGGCACGCGCACCGGGGCGTCGCCTTGCGCCCGCGCGAGCCCGGCGCCCGCGAGCACCGCTACCACCGTCGCCATCATCGCCGTCTTCTTCGCGTTCATCTTCTGCTCCTTGCCGATGCCGCGCGCGTCACCCCTTCCATGCGTCGGTCGGCCCGCCGAGCGCGCCGCATGCGTCGATCGCGAGCTCGCGCAGGCGCCGTTCGTCGCCGCGGCCGGACAGCGCGTAGCCCATGCCGCGATCCGACCAGAAATACGTGTAGCGTCCGTCCGCCGACATCGCCTGCGGCGCGAGGCGCCGCGCATCGTAGGCCGTCATGTACAGCGTCACGCGCGCGCCGTCCGCGCGCTGGTACATCAACTGCGCGGCCGGCCCCGCGTCGCCCGGCAGCAGCCGCCCGCCCAGCAGCGCGTAGCCGTATTCGTCGAGCGACGGCGCGCGCACGGGCCGACCGAGACGCGCGGACAGCCATCCGGCCAGACGCGCCGGATCGCGGGCGTCGATTTCGACCGGGTGTTCACGATCGGCCGCGTACACGGCATACGCGACATCCGCGCGCGCGGCGAATGCCGGTTCGACGCCGAACGCCGTCCAGCCCGCGTGCAGCGCGATGCCGAGCACCAGCCCGGCCGCCAGCCCCGCGAACGCATAGGCAACCACGCGCCGACGCGACGCGCGCCGCTGCACGAACAATGCCGATGCGGCGCCCGGCAGCGGGAACAGCGCGCGCAACGCGTCGCGCTGCGCGCCGTAATGCGCGAACCGGTCGGCTTCCCGCGGATCGGACTCCAGCCGCTCGAGCACCTCGCGGCGCTCCTGCCCGGACAGCTCGCCGTCGAGCAGCGCCGACAGCAGCTGGGCCGATGCAGCATCGTCCCGATCGTTCGAAGGTTTGCGCGGATCGTCGTCCATCATGTCTTCCCGATCACCCGTAACGTGGCCGTGCCGTGCGCCGGCGGCTCGCCGGACAGCAACGCACGCATCTGTTCACGCGCCCGCGACAGCCGCGACATCACCGTCCCCACCGGCACGCCGAGCACCTGTGCGGCGTCGCGATAGCTCAACTCCTCCAGTGCGACCAGCAGCAGCACCTCGCGCTGTTCGACCGGCAGCCGGTACAGCGCGCGCTGCACGTCGCGCAGCATCAGGCCGCTGATCTCGTCGGCGGGCGCGGCCATCGTCTGCCATGGCGCGGTCGCGTCGTCGACCGCGATCTCGTGCCGCGCGCGCAACTGGTCGATGAAACGGTGGCGCAGCAGCGTCAGCAGCCACGCGCGCAGGTTGCCGCCGTCGCGCGGCGGCCGGTTCAGCGCGCGCTCGAGCGTGTCCTGCACGAGATCGTCCGCCCAGGCGCGGTCGCCCGTCAGCGCACGCGCATAGCGCGTGAGATGCGGCAGCCACACCAGCAGGTCCGATTCGTAGCTCATCCGGATGCCTCGCGCGTCGCCGCGCCGTCAGTCAGTCCGTTTTTCAGGGACGTGCGACGTGCCACATGCCGCCGATCCCGTCGCCGCCCGCGTCACCGGCCTTGTGGTCCATTTTCCAGCGATACAGCGGGCGACCGTTGTACGCCCATTGCTTCTTGCCGTCGTCGCGCGTGACGAGGCTCAGCGCACCCGACGCCTTGTCGTATGCGTCGGCGAGCGCCGGCGGCCAGTTGGCCGCGCAGGTGCCGGTGCAGGTGCTCTTGCCCGGCGCGTCGTGATCGAACACGTACAGCGTCATGTGATCTTCGTCGACCAGTTTCCCGTTGCCGGCCTGCGGCGGCTCGGCGGCCGCGGGCCGCGCGATCGCGGCCGTCAGCGCGACGGCGAACAGCATCGTCTTCATTCCCGTTCTCCTTGGCATGGCATTACGGCACGGCACCGCCGGACGGGCGTCGAAAAACTTCGTCATGTTCATTATCCCGCTGCCCGATTGCGCCGCGACTCGGTATATAAACGGACGGCCGCGGGCGGTTATTCCATGCAGCGCGCCGATCGCCCGCCATTCGTCCAACAAGCCCATCGGGAATCCAAAGAAAAACGCGGCATGACCTTGCCGTCATGCCGCGTTGTGCGCTGCAACGCCCCACGCGCGGCGCCGTCACCCGGCTACTGGCTCAGCCGAAACGCGCGGGCCGGTACGGATGGGGATCGATGTAGGTCGGCGCGCCGGTGATCATTTCGGCGAGCAGCCGTCCGCTCGCGGGGCCGAGCGTGAGGCCGTGGTGGCAATGGCCGAACGCGAACCACAGATGACGATGGCGCGGCGCCGGTCCGATCACCGGTCGCATGTCGGGCGTGCACGGCCGCATCCCGAGCCACGGCGCCGAATCGAGCCGCTCGCCGATGCCGAACGCGTCGCGCGCGAGCGGCTCGGCACGCGCGAGCTGCACGCCGGTCGGCGGCGCGTCGCGCAACGCGATCTCGACGCCGGTCGTGAGCCGCAGGCGGCCGCCCTCCATCGGCGCGACGACGAAACCCGCCTCGGTATCGCACACCGGCACGTTCAGCGGCGCGCGGGTCGGCAAGTAATGCATGTGATAGCCGCGCTTCGCGCGCAGCGGAATCCGGTAGCCGAGCGGCGCGAACACGTGATCGGACCACGGCCCGAGCGCGACCACGGCCAACCGGGCCGAGATCAGCCCATGGTCGGTATCGACCTGCCAGCCGTCGCGCACCTGCGCGAGCGTCGTCGCGTCGCCGTGCACGAATGTGCCGCCGTCGCGCTCGAACAGCCGCGCGTACGCCTTCGTGAGGCCGCCGGGGCTCGATACCGTCTTCGGATCCTGCCAGTGGAACGCGCCGCAGAACGCGTCGCCGATGCCGGGCTCGCGCTCGCGCAGCGCGCGCGCGTCGAGCACGCTCATCCGCAACCCGTGCGCGTCGGCCACCCGCTGCTGCGCGCGCGTTTCCGCATCGAACAGCGCGGGCGACCGGAACGCCTCGAGCCACCCGCCGTCATGCACGAGCGGCTGTGCGTCGGTGCGCGCGAGCAGCGCGTCGTGCTCGACGACGCTCGCCGCGACAAGCGGCAGCATGTCGCGCGCGGCAGCCGCGAGCCGCTGCGGCGACGATTCGCGCCAGAAGCGCGCGAGCCAGCCCGCGTACGCAGGCAGCGCCTTGTAGTCCCAATAGAGATCGACCGAGCGGTTGCGTGCGTAGCGCAGCAGCGTGCCGAGCCGGCGCGGGAACGCGTACGGCACGACCGACGAGCGCTCGATCAGCCCGGCATTGCCGTGGCTCGTTTCCTCGCCGGGCGCGCGCCGGTCGACGAGCGCGACCCGCAGCCCGCGATCCTGCAGATGCAGCGCCGACGACACGCCGACGATGCCGGCCCCCAGAACGATGACGTCGAAATCCATGCTTCCCCGTACTGCGTCGAGATTCGGTGCGACGCGCGCCGGCACGGCGGCCGGCGCGCGGCCAGGCTTACTTCGCGACGATGTCGCGCTTGAAGTACTTCTGCGACAGCGCGCTCAGCGTGCCGTCCTTCTTCAGTGCGTCGAGCGCGCCGGCGATCTTAGTCTGCAGCGCCTTGTCGCCCTTGCGCATCCCGAAGCCGGTGCCTTCGCCGAGCGTCGCGGGATCCTTCAGCGGCTCGCCGACGATCTGGTAGTCGCGGCCGGCCGGCTTGTCGAGGAAGCCGTCCTGCGCGGTCTGCGCTTCCTGCACGGCCGCGTCGAGACGCCCGGCGACGAGATCGGCGTAGATCTGGTCCTGGTCCGGATAGGACACGACGGCCACGCCCGCATTCGCCCAGTGTGCCTTCAGGAAATCCTCCTGCGACGAGCCCTGCAGCACGCCGACGTGCTTGCCGCGCAGGCTCGCGGCATCGGGCCGCAGCGGCGAGCCGCGGTGCGCGACCATCACGATCGGCACGACGTAGATCGCCGGCGTGAAGTCGATGCTCTGCTTGCGCTTCGCGGTGATGTTCATCGCCGAATTGATCGCGTCGAACTTGCGCGCCTGCAGCGCCGGGATCAACCCGTCGAACGCATTCTCGACCCACACGCACTTCATGTTCAGCTTCGCGCACACCGCGTTGCCGATGTCGACGTCGAAGCCCTGCAGCTGGCCGGCCGGCGACTTGCTCTCGAACGGCGGGTAGGCGGCTTCGATCCCGAAGCGCAGCGTGGTCTGTTCCGCGTGGGCCGTGACGGCCGCGCACGCGAGCGCCGCGACGGCGCAGAGGGAAAGCTTCCAGTTCATGACGGATGTCCTTCGATTCCGGATTGAGGCGATGAAGACCGGTCGCGCGACGCCGTTGCCGGGCGCTGCGCCCGCGCCGGATCGGCTTGCGATGCAGCCGGCCGCCGTGCGGCGACACGCTGGTCCGCACGCAAAATATAGACTCTTAGTCTACTATAGACTATAGGGGATACGATAATCGCGGTGCTGACGCTGTCCGTCGCCATACCGTCGCTGGCGCAAAACCCCTTTGATTTATCTATGTTTTTCCTTGCGCACGCGTCCTACAAAGAAAAACTCACCCGACCACCTTCGTCTATATTAGACTTTTAATCCATCACGAACACTGCCGGACGCGCTCGATCGAGACAGTCCTGTCCGGCCCCGACCGGAGAAGTCCCATGACGCAACCCGCCCCGACCCTGCCGCTCACCGTCGACGAAGCCGCGGTGCGCGCGGCGCTGCCGTCGCTCGACGTGCTCGGCACGCTGCGCCGCATGTTCGCGTCGCTCGCGTCGGCTCGCGCGGTGCAGCCGCCGCAAACCCTCACGCTGTTCCCCGAACAGGCCGGCGATTTCATCACGTATCTCGGCGCGCTCGCCGACGAGCAGGTGTTCGGCGCGAAGCTGTCGCCGTACGTCGTGACGGGCGACAAACCGATCGTGACCGCGTGGACCGCGCTGATGTCGATGCGCACCGGCCAGCCGCTGATGTGGTGCGACGCGGGGCTGCTGACGGTCGAGCGCACGGCCGGCACGACGGCGCTCGCGGTCGACTGCCTCGCGCCGCGCGACGCGCGCCGGCTCGCCGTGATCGGCACGGGCGCGGTCGGCCTCGCGCATCTGCGCCTCGCCGCGGCACTGCGCGACTGGGCCTCGATCAGCGTGCATTCGCCCGCGCTCGGCGGCGACCCGGCGCTGCAGGCGACGCTCGCGCGGATCGATCCGCGCGCCCGCCCGGCCGCCAGCGTCGAAGCATGCGTGCGCGACGCCGATGTCGTGATGCTGTGCACGTCGTCGGGCACGCCGGTGCTCGCGGACGGCGTGCTCACGCGCCCCGCGCTCGTCACGTCGATCAGCACCAACGTCGCGCGCGCGCACGAGATCCCGCCCGCGTGGCTGCCCGACATGGACGTGTATTGCGACTACCGCGACACGACGCCCGCGAGCGCGGGCGAGATGCAGATCGCGGCGGCCGCGCACGGCTGGACGCACGAGCGGATCGTCGGCGACCTGCCCGCGCTCGTCGCCGGCACCTGCGCGGCACCGTCGCGCACGCGTCATGCGTTCTTCCGCTCGATCGGCCTCGGCCTCGAGGACATCGCGATCGCGCACGCGCTGTACACGCATCTGACGCGCGCATGAGCAGCACGCGCACGCGGGGCCGATACAATGGCGCAACCACCGCGGCGGCAGCGCGCGGGCGCACGGACATGCCGGTCGACGGTACGCCGGCGCGCCGCGCCCACGCACCGCTCGGCCCCCGCTCACCCGAGATGGCGATTCCGATGCGCAAGAAGCAATCCCCCGTCAAAGACCTGCTGCTCACCCGCTATGCGCCGATCGCCGATGGCATCGCGGCGCTGTTCTTCCCGTACGCGGAAGTCGTGATCCACGACCTGCACGACCAGACCGTGCTGTACCTCGCGAACAACCTGTCGAAGCGCGAAGTTGGCGACGACTCGGCGCTCGAGGAAATCGATCATTCGGCGCGCGAGCGCGTGATCGGCCCGTACGAGAAGCTGAACTGGGACGGCCGGCGGATGCGTTGCGTGAGCAACGTGCTGTTCGACGACGAAGGCCGCCCGGCCGGGATGATGTGCATCAACTTCAACATCGCGGTGTTCGACGATGTCCGCGCGACGCTCGATGTGTTCATCAAGGGCGCGGGCATCGTCGCGCAGCCCGACGAGCTGTTCCGCGACGACTGGCAGGAGCGCATCAACACGTTCCTGCACGGCTGGCTGCGCGAACGGCAGGTCGGCCTGAACGGCCTCACGCGCGAGCACCGGCGCGAACTCGTCGAGGCACTGCATGCGGAAGGCGCGTTCCGCGGCAAGAGCGCCGCGAACTACGTCGCGAACGTGCTCGGGATGGGGCGCGCGACCGTCTACAAGCACCTGAAGCATCTGAAGGAAACGCAGGGCGACGCGTAAGGGGCCCGTTCCGCCCGTGCCAGGCCCTCACGAAGCGCTGCGGCATAAAGTGATATAGTCGCAGTTACATTTATTTGCCACCGCGACTTCCCCATGACGACCACCCCCGCCCCGACCGCCCGCCCCACCCTGACCGTCGAAATCTGGTCCGACCTGATCTGCCCGTGGTGCTGGATCGGCAAGCGCCGCTTCGACGAGGCGCTCGCCGCGTTCGCGCACGCCGGGCACGTCGACGTCGTGCTGCGCGCGTACCGGCTGATGCCGGGCCAGCCGGTCGAACCGGTCGAGGCGATGCTGGCGGGCAAATACCAAATGTCGCCCGCGCAGGTCGACCAGATGCTGCACCAGGTGACCGACGCGGCCGCGAGCGTCGGGCTGCGCTACGACCTTCCGGGCACGTCCGTCGGCGACACGCTCGACGCTCACCGGCTCGTGAAGCTCGCGGAAGCGACCGGCCGCGCGCATGCGCTGACCGAACGCCTGTACCGCGCGTATTTCTGCGAACACGGCTCGCTGTTCGACCACGCGGCGCTGATCGACTTCGCGGTCGAAGCGGGGCTCGAGCGCTCGGCCGTCGAAGCCGTGCTGCGCAGCGACGCATACCGTGACGAAGTCGAGGCCGACATCGCGCGGGCCGCGCAGATCGGCGGACGCGGCGTGCCGCTGTTCGTGTTCGGCGGCCGCTACGCGGTGTCGGGCGCGCAGCCGGCCGACGTGTTCGCGCAGGCGCTCGAGCAGGCGTGGCGCGACGGCGCGATCGTCGAATTGGCCGGCGACGACGCGGCCGCGTGCGGCCCCGACGGCTGCGAACTGCCGCCGCGCGGCTGACATCCGGGCGTCGGGCGCCGCGCGACACGCGCAGCCGCTACGCGTCGCTCCTGCCATGAACCGGCAGGAAGCGCGCGCGAATGACGTCTGCCATTCAGCCTCTCAAAGCACTATCAGAAGGCTGCCGGGCCACCCGCTCGCGGATACCGGCGCGCGGCCCTGTCGGGCCCGGCGCCCGTTCAAACGCACGTTTCATCCACCGCGAACGGGCCGCCCGGCGGCCCTTCCCGGCCGATTTTTAACGTAGTCGTACACCAACGCGCCACTTTTGCGACAATGGCGGACTTTGAATGCGCGCGCCGCAGCCGCGCGCCACCGCCGAACGCCGCATAACCGCCTGCTTCCGATGTCGCTCCCCCATATCGATCTGCTGTACTCCCTGTCCGGCCTGTTCGTCGGCATTCTCGTCGGCCTGACGGGCGTCGGCGGCGGTTCGCTGATGACGCCGATCCTCGTGCTGCTGTTCGGCGTCCACCCCGCGACGGCGGTGGGCACCGACCTACTGTACGCGGCCGCGACCAAGGCGACCGGCACGCTCGTCCACGGGCTGAAGGGGTCGATCGACTGGCGCATCACCGGCCGGCTCGCGGCCGGCAGCGTCCCGGCCGCGGCCGTCACGCTGTGGGTGCTGCACACGCACGGCGTGAATTCGCCCGGCACCGCGCGGATGATCCAGCTGGTGCTCGGCATCGCGCTGCTGCTCACGTCGCTCGCGCTGATCTTCCGCCCGCAACTCACCGCGCTCGCCGCGCGCAATCCGCTCGCGCCGAGCCCGGCGCGCACGCTGTGGTCGACCGTGCTGACGGGCGCCGTGCTCGGCGTGCTCGTGTCGATGACGTCGGTCGGCGCCGGCGCGATCGGCGTCACCGTGCTGCTGCTGCTGTACCCGGCGCTCGCGACCACCCGCATCGTCGGGTCAGACATCGCGCACGCGGTGCCGCTCACGCTCGTCGCGGGCATGGGCCACTGGCTGCTCGGCTCGGTCGACTGGTCGATGCTGCTGTCGCTGCTGCTCGGCTCGCTGCCCGGCATCGTGCTCGGCAGCCTGCTGTCCGCGCGCGCGCCCGAGCGGCTGCTGCGCAACCTGCTCGCCGCGACGCTCGTCGCGGTCGGCATACGGCTCGTGCTCGCGTAACGACGCGGCCGGCGGTTCCCGCGGCGCGGGACGCGCTGCTTGCGGCGC
The DNA here is from genome assembly GCF_000203915.1 of Burkholderia ambifaria AMMD. Lineage (NCBI taxonomy): Bacteria > Pseudomonadati > Pseudomonadota > Betaproteobacteria > Burkholderiales > Burkholderiaceae > Burkholderia > Burkholderia ambifaria. Next base: position 802,274 of record NC_008390.1, on the reverse strand, counting down.
CTCGCGCGCCGGCACCCTTTCCATAAAAACACGGCCCGACCGGCCTGCAAGCTTCAGCACGCGCTGCAGCACGGTACGGTTCGCGACGATGCCGTCGTCGATTCCCGACGCGGAAAAAGAAAAAGCCGGACGACCGTCCGGCTTCATGACTGCGGCGCGGCGAATGCCCTCAGAGCGGCACGTCGATCGCGCCGGCGCCGGCCGTGATCGCGTTCGCGCCGGGCGACGTCGCGATCGGCGGCAGGTTCGCGCTCGTCAGCGCCGGTGCGGCGCCCGGCGTGCCGCCGCGCGGCACCGTGCGGATCACCTGCGACGGCGGCAGCGCGGCGCCGTTCTTCAGATGGCGCCACATCAGGTTCAGCGCCTGCACGTTGTAGTAGTGGACCGGCACGAAGCGCGTATCGAAGCCCGCGACGGGCAGGAACGCGTCGAAGTGCTGCCCGTTCGTCACCTCGTAGAACACGAGCTGGCTGCGGGCGCCTTCGCTGATGCTGTTCTGCGCGACATACGCGCGCGACGCGTGGTTCACCGGCACGAGCGCGTCGCTGCGGCCCTGCACGATGATCGCGGGCTTGCCCTGCAGGTTCGCGTTCACGCGCACGGCGTCGACGTTCGCCGGCATGTCGAGCATCCCGTTGGTCCACAGCTGGCGCAGGCACAGCGCGCCCGCGAAGCTCGCGTCGGGGGTCGCGAGCCGGTGATCGACGCCCGCGCCCGTGTTGAACACGAGGTCGATGCCGCCCGTCGGCGGCACGCCGTTGCCGACGCCGAAGATGGCCGGCATCGGCGACGCGGCGGGCGAGGCGACCGTGCCGGTCGGCGCGCTGGTGGTCGCGAAGCTGAAATTGCACAGATTGTCGGTCACGCGCGAGCGCGTGTACGCGTTCGCATAGGTGACCGCGATCGCCGGAATCGCCTGCGAATCCCACATCGACGCCTGCAGCAGGTCGGAATCGGCGAGATAGCCGGCCGCATGCAGCTGCGCGAGCGCGTCGGCGGCCTGGCTCTGCGTGTCGGCGCCCGACACGAGCCCCGCCGCGGCGAGCGTCGCGCAGCGCTGCGTGCGGATCGACTGCGTGGTGGCGGCCGGCAGCCCGCTCAGGTACGGCTCGCCCGCGAGCGACGCGGACGCGGCCGCGCACGGCTGCAGCAGGTTCGCGAGCGTCGCGTAGTCGGCCAGCGGCCGGCCGAACGACGGTGCCGGCTGGCCGCCCTCGCGCACGATCGCGTTCGGCGACATCCGCACGTTGACCTGCGGCTCGCCGACCACGACCGCGGTGATCCAGCGGCGCGTGTCCTGCTCGGCCGCCGCGAGCGCCGCACCGCCGCCGTTGCTGACGGACGCGGCGATCGTCGTGATGTCGCCCGGGTGGTAGCGCACGCCGTGATGCGAGCTGTCGAGTACCGGCCCGAACTGCTCGTTGAGCGCCCAGTACGCGAATTCGACCGCCTGCAGCGTCGCGTGCCCCCAGTCCTGCTCGGGATTCTGCTGCGAATGCGCGTGCTTGAACGCGTAGCGGTTCGGGAAGCGGCCGTTGAACGCGGCCAGGTCGCCGCTCGTCACGTTCGCGGTAAAGAGGCTGGCATTGCCGGCGAGCACCGCGTTGGCGAGCGTGCCGTCGATCAGCGTGATCGTGTCGGAGCCGAGCTCGTGCGCGCCGTTGCCGCCGCCCTTGTCGTTGTATGCGACCGCGCAGCCGCGCTTGAGGCCCCACTCGCCGGCCGCCGAAATCGCGCCGTACACGCCGCGCGACCCCGACGACGTCGCGGTGACGATGCACGGCTGCTTCGGATCGAAGCTGGCGGGCACCTGCACGAGCAGCGTCACGTTCTTGCGGCCGCTGCCGTCGTCGGAGTACGCGAGATATTCGGTGCCGGGGATCTTGCCTTCGCCGAGCGTGGCGTTGCCGTCGAGGTCGACGTTCGGCCCCCAGAAGCGGCCGTAGCCGCCGTTCGCGCTCATGTCGACGAGCGCGCGGTAGTTCGACCAGATCGCGAGCCGGCGCAGCTCGGCGCTCGTCGGCCGGGACGGATTCGCGAACGCGGGCGCCGTGGAGGCGAGGCCCGTCTTGCCGAGGCCAGCCGTCAGCAGGTCGTCGCTCGTGCCGTCATAGGCGGTCGTGCGCACGCTGCCGGACACGAAACCGGGCAACCGGTTGCGCTCGCCCGAATCGGCGTCGTTGCAGCCGCCGAGCAATGTGAGCGCGGCCAGCGCCGCGCCGAGAAGAATCCGAGTGCCCCACCCGTGCGTCGTCATTGCCGCCCCCTATCAGTATGGATATCGCTATCGCTGCGCCGCTGCGTCGTGCGCGGCTCGCGGCCTGTCGGGAAAACACCGGGCCGCTCCTGATATTCCGCCCCGAAGGCAGTCCCCCTGGGAAATGCTCTCCCTGAGGGCTGGCGCGCAGCGACAGCTGGGGCACGCTGCGGCGCAAACGGGCCCCGGCATGCCGGAGCCCGTCTGAAAGCAGGCGCGGGCGGCGCTCGCGCGCCGCCCGCCCGGCATTATTGCTGCTGAACCGTCAGCTTGTTCGAGACCGACGTCACGCCGCTCACGCCCTTCGCTGCCTCTTCCGCCTTGTCGATCTGTGCCTGGTCGGGCACCGTGCCCTCCAGCGTGATCGCGCCGCCCTTCGAGCGCACGACGAGGTTCGCCACGTCGATGCCGCCTGCCTTCGTGATTGCCTTGCGCACCGCGTAGCCGAGCTTGCGGTTCGCCTTCTTCGCGGTCTTGGCCGCCGCCTTCGGCGAGCTCGCTGCCGCGGCCGGCGCTTCGGTGGCCGCCGTATCGCTGGACTGCGCGTATACGCTGCCCGTCAGACAGGCCGCCACGGCCGCAACACCCAACGCTCTCAACACGATCGACTTCATGCTATCTCCTTATAACTCCTGAACGGCCGTGCACAGTACGGCCGGATACCCCCAATGGCAGCCGGCCCGCGCGCGAACGGGCGGGACGGCCGATGATTTCCACGGCGATGCGAGAGAGGCGACACGGGCCGGCAACCGGCGCGCGCGAGTGCGGGCCGGCCGGGCCGGGCAGCCGCCGGCCGGACGCGCCCGGTCTCATTGCGTGCCGGGTCGCGCGCGAATCGGGCGCGGCTGCGTCGCACAATGTAATCCAGCGCCCGCCGAAGCGCAAAGCTTTTGACGCGCGGGCGAGCGCCGCCGCACACCGCCGGCCGTCGTGGCCGGCCGGGCAAGCCCGCGCGACACGGCGGCGGATTCGCGCACGTCAGGGGAAACCGGGTACCATCGCCGCCAGAACATGCATCGCGTGCAGCGCCCGAGCCCGCCGTCAGCGATGCGTCACGCCCGTGTCATCCGCCGCCGCCATGAAGCCAGCCAGCCCTCGCCCGCCCCGCCGCATCCTCGCCCGCTTCGTCGCGGTGTCGTGGCGCGACCTCGCGCTGTCGATCGGCCCCACCGTGCTGCTCGCGGGCACGGCGGTCTGGCTCGCAGTCAAGCTGATCCAGCCGGCGCCGCCGTCCACGCTCGTGATTTCGTCCGGGCCGCCCGGCAGCACCTACTGGAACGCCGCGCAGAAATACAAGGCGATCCTCGCGAAGAACGGCGTCACGCTCGACGTCGAGTCGTCCGAAGGATCGGCGCAGAACCTCGAGCGGCTGTCGAACCCGAACGCGCCGGTCGACGTCGGCTTCGTGCAGAGCGGCATCGGCCCGAAGGAGCGCGACGAGCACCTGGTCTCGCTCGGCAGCATCGGCTACGTGCCGCTCGCGATCATGTACCGCGGCCCGATCGTCGCCCGCCTGTCCGACTTCAAGGGCAAGCGGCTCGCGCTCGGCGCGGAGGGCAGCGGCGCGCGCGAACTGAGCCTCGCGCTGCTGAAGATGAACGGCATCGTGCCGGGCGGCGCGACCGAGCTGCTGCCGACCGCCGGCGAGGACGCCGCGACCGCGCTGCTCGACGGCAAGATCGACGCCGCGTTCCTGTCCGGCGACTCGACCCAGATCCCGGTGATGGCGAAGCTGTTCCGCGCGCCGGGCGTGCACGTGTACTCGTTCACGCAGGCCGAGGCGTACGCGCGGCGCTTTCCGTACCTGACCGCGATCACGCTGCCGATGGGCGTCTACGATCTCGGCCGCAACCTGCCGCCCGCCGACATCCACACCGTCGCGCCAACGATCGAGCTGGTCGCGCGCGACACGCTGCATCCCGCGCTGTCCGACCTGCTGATCGAGGCCGCGCGCGAGGTGCACGGCCACGCGACGATCCTGCAGCACGCGGGCGAATTCCCGTCGGCCGTCACGCGCGGCTTCCCGCTGTCGGACGACGCGGCGCGCTACTACAAGTCGGGCAAGACCTTCCTGTACCGGCGGCTGCCGTTCTGGGTCGCGAGTCTGGTCGACCGGATGCTCGTCGTGCTGGTGCCGCTGATCGTCGTGCTGATTCCCGGGTTGCGGCTGGTGCCGTCGCTGTACGGCTGGCGCGTGCGTTCGCGCATCTACCGCTGGTACGGCGCGCTGATCGCGCTCGAACGCCGCGCGCTCGGCGAGCACACGGCCGAGGAGCGCGTCCAGCTGCTCGACGAGCTCGACGACATTGAAGAAGCCGTGAACCGGATGAAGATGCCGCTCGCGTACGCGGGGCAGTTCTACGTGCTGCGCGAGCACATCGGCTTCGTGCGCGAGCGCCTCACCGCGCACGAGCACGACGCCGCGTCGGGCGCATCCGGCACGTCAGGCACGTCGGGCACGCCCGGCGCCGGCCCGCCCACGACGGCGCGAACCGCGGAGGCGTCGCCGCCGGCCGGCGCGCCCCCCCGGGCGACTCCCGGTTCCGCGTAAGCGGCCGATCCGCGATCATTGCTGCATCCGCGCCACCGCGCAACATGAAGGCCGCCGCCAGGCGCGCACGCCCCACCCTCTGGAGATCGCCATGACAACCGGCCTCGATACTGCCCAACCCGCGTGGTTCTACGACTTCGTGTCGCCGTTCTCCTATCTGCTGCTCGAACAGCTCGACAAATGGCCCGACGTGCCGTTCGAACCCGTCGCCGTGTCGCTGCTCGACCTGCAGCGTCACTGGGGACAACGCCCGAGCGCCGAAGTACCGGCCAAGCGCGTGTTCACGTACCGCCACGCGCTGTTTCGCGCCGAACAGCTCGGCATCCGCTTCAAGATGCCGCCCGCCCATCCGTTCGATTCCGACAAGGTGCTGCGCCTCGCGCTCGCGCTGCGCGCCGATATCGCGACCGTGCTGGAAATGTTCCGCTTCATCTGGCACGACGGCAACGATCCGTCGACGCCGGACGGCTTCGCCGCGCTGTGCGAACGCGTCGGCGTGAGCCACGGCGACGAGCTGATCGAATTCGAGGAAACGAGCGCGCAGTTGCGCCGCAACACCGACGACGCGATCGCGCTCGGCGTGTTCGGCGTCCCGACCTTCTGGATGAACCAGCAGCTGTTCTGGGGCGAGGACGCGCTGCCGATGGTGCTGTACTGCGCGCGCACGCCGAACTGGCTCGAGTCGCGCGAGGTCAAGCGGATCAGCACGCTGCCGAAGGGCCGCGTGTGATGGCCGGTATCACGCACGGCGACGCGCGGCTGCGGTAAGGTTACGCTTCCCCGAATCAGCCCGCCCCGATGGAAGACGACGACCGTACCGCCTCGCTCGATATCTGGCTCGTGCGCGTATTGCGCACGCTGCTGATCGAGCGCAGCGTCACGCAGGCCGCGCTGCGGCTGAACCAGACGCAGCCCGCGATCAGTACCGCGCTGCGCAAGCTGCGCGAGACGCTGAACGACCCGATACTCGTGCGCGGCAAGTCGGGGATGGTGCCGACCGAATACGGCGCGTCGCTGCTCGGTGCGGCGTCGCGCGCGCTGCGCGAAGTCGACTTCATCGCGACGCCGCATGGCGACTTCGATCCGTCGTCCGCGCGGCGCACGTTTCGCGTCGCCGCGCCCGACTACCTGAACGATTTCTTCATGCCGACGCTGATCGAGCGCTTTCGCGACGCGGCGCCGCACGCGCATCTGGAAATCGATTCGCTGAATCCCGCGCTCGACCACGCGGGGGCGCTCGAATCGGGCGCGCTCGACCTCGTGATCGGCAACTGGCCGAAGCCCGACCCGCACTTCGCGCGCCAGGACCTGTTCTCCGACACGATCGTGTGCCTGATGCGCGACGCGCATCCGCTCGCACGCGAGCCGCTCACGCGGGAAGCGTACGCATCGGCCGCGCACGTCGCGCCGACGCCGTACACCGGCGACAAGCGCAACGCGATCGAGATCGGCCTCGCACGCGCGCGCCTCACGCGACGGATCGTGACGACGCTGCCGTACTTCGGGATCGTGCCGCAGGTGCTGCTGCAGTCGGACCTGATCTTCACGACGACGCGCCGCTTCGCGACGCACTATGCGCAGCTGCTGCCGCTCGTCGTCGTCGCGCCGCCCGTGCCGTTCCCGCGCATCAAGAGCTACCTGCTCACACACCCGCAGCCCGATCGGCCGACCGACATCGCGTGGCTGTGCGCGCTGATGCAGAGCGTATCCGACGAGCTGACGGCCGCGCGCGGCCGCAAGCGCTGACTCGCGCGGGACGGCCCGCGCGCGCGCATGCGACGCGGCCGCTCAGGCCGTGCAGAAGGTTTCCTGCAGATGGGTCCAGCGCACGACGCCTGCCGCGTCGCGTTCGAACACGGCGGTCGCGCGACGCGCGGGCAGCTCGCCCGACGCCGCCTGCTGCGCTTCGAGATAGGTAAGCACCGCATGCGACGCGTCGGCCGCGAGCACGCGGATATCCGACAGCGCGATGCGCAGCCCCGGCTTCGCGCCGCCCAGCTTCGCGAACAGCGCGCGCGTGCCGTCATGGTCGAGCACGCGACCGTCGGTCATGGTCATCGTGAAATCGGCGGAGAAAGGCGCGAGCAGCGCATCGAGCGCCGCGGGCGCGGTATCGGCGCCGGACAGCCAGCGCTCGATGGCGACGAGGCTCGAATGGAGCGCGTCGAGATAGACCTGATGATCGGACATGGTACCTGCACGAAAGACGCGCGGCCCGATGCCGCGCGATCCGTGCAGTGTAGGCAAAAATGCGCGAGCGCGCGTCGGGTGCAGCGGCCCTCGTCGTTACCGCGCGCAGCTTACGTCGTCGCGCACGCGGCCGGCCGCGGTCGCCTTCACATCGGCCACCGGCGTGCCCGAGCGCGCCTGCAGCAGTTCCGCGCAGACGGCCACCGCGATCGCGCCGGGCGCCTTGTCGACGATGCCCGCGATGCCGATCGGGCACACCATCTCCGTGAGCCGCGCCGGATCGACGCCGCGCGCGGCGAGCCGGCGCTCGAACTTCACGCGCTTGGTGCGCGAGCCGATCATCCCGAAGTACGCGAAGTCGCGCCGCCGCATGATCTGCGAGGCGAGCGAGAAGTCGAGCGCGTGGTTGTGCGTCATCACGAGGAAGTACGCGCCAGGCGGCGCCGCGTCGACGACGGCCTCGGGCGTGTCGGTCGGCTCCGGCTGCACGTTCGGCGGACATTCGTCCGGGAACAGCTCGTCGCGCGTGTCGACCCACTGCACGACGCACGGCAACGCGCCGAGCAGCGTGACGAGCGCGTGGCCGACATGCCCCGCGCCGAACAGCACGATGTGCATCGGCGGCGGCGCGGCGCTCGCGCGGTTGCGCCGGCCGGTGCCTTGCGCGAACGTCTGCGCGGGTGATGCGCCGCACGCGCCGTCGCACCCGGCGACGGGTGCATGCGACGCGGCATTCGGCGAGGGAACAGGTGCGTTCATGTCAGCCTCCGCCGAGCCGGCCCAAGGTGGCTGACCGCCTCCTCGGGAAGCAGCGAATGAAGTGAGCATGGGCGTCGTTTCATCTCAACCTGCCCGCGCGGCGCTTGCCGCACGCACCGCGTTCACCGCACGCAGGATCGACTCGCCGGTGGCCGGCGCGTCGAGCGGCGGATTCACCTGATAGTCGCCGACCGCGGCAATGGCGTCGCGCACCGCGAAGAACACCGAGAACGGCAGCAGCAGCGGCGGCTCGCCGACGGCCTTCGAACGATGGATGCTGTCCTCCACGTTGCGGTTCTGGAACAGCCGCACGTTGAACTCGGGCGGCGTGTCGTTGACCGTCGGGATCTTGTACGTGGACGGCGCGTGCGTCATCAGCTTGCCGCCCGCGTTCCACCACAGCTCCTCGGTCGTGAGCCAGCCCATCCCCTGGATGAACGCGCCTTCGACCTGGCCGATGTCGAGCGCCGGGTTCAGCGACGCGCCGACGTCGTGCAGCGCATCGACGCGCAGCGTGCGCATCTCGCCCGTCAGCGTATCGATCACGACTTCCGACACGGCCGCGCCGTACGAGTAGTAGTAGAACGGCCGGCCCTGCAGCTTCGACTGATCCCAGTACAGCTTCGGCGTCGCATAGAAGCCGTCGGACCACAGCTGCACGCGCGCCAGATACGCCTTCGCGATCACCTCGCCGAACGGCACGCTCGCGCCGCCGACCCACACGAAGTCGTTGCCGAACTTCACGTCGGCCGCATCGACCTTGCCGTCGCCGAACTGCTTCGCCGCGAACACCGCGAGCCGCTCGCGCAGCTGGCGCGCCGCATCCTGCGCGGCCTTGCCGTTCAGGTCGGAGCCCGTCGACGCGGCCGTCGCGGACGTGTTCGCGACCTTGCTCGTGTCGGTCGCCGTCACGCGGATCCGGCCGAAGCGGATGCCGAGCTCGTGCGCGACGACCTGCGCGACCTTCGTGTTGAGCCCCTGCCCCATCTCCGTGCCGCCGTGGTTCACGAGCACCGAGCCGTCGGTATAGATGTGCACCAGCGCGCCGGCCTGGTTGAAGTGCGTGACGTTGAACGCGATGCCGAACTTCACCGGCGTGAGCGCGATGCCCTTCTTCAGCACCGTGTTGCGGGCGTTGAAGTCGCGCACGCCCGCGCGCCGCGCGCGGTAGTCGCTCGTCGTCTCGAGTTCGCCGAGCAGCTCCTGCAGCACGTTGTCCTCGACCGTCTGCCCGTAAGGCGTCACGTTGCGTTCGGTCTTGCCGTACAGGTTCGCGTAGCGCACGTCGAGCGGATCGCGGCCGAGCGCGCGCGCGATGTCGTCGAGGATGTACTCGATCGCGAACGCGCCCTGCGGGCCGCCGAAGCCGCGGAACGCGGTGTTCGACTGCGTGTTGGTCTTGCCGCAGTAGCCGGCGATGTCGACGTCGCCGAGCCAGTACGCGTTGTCGAAGTGGCACACCGCGCGCGTCATCACCGGGCCCGACAGGTCGGCCGAGAAGCCGCAGCGCGACGTCATCTCGAGCGCGACGCCGTCGAGGCGGCCGTCGTCGTCGTAACCGACGTCGAAGCGGTAATGGAAGTCGTGCCGCTTGCCGGTGATCAGCATGTCGTCGTCGCGGTCCGGGCGCAGCTTCACCGGGCACAGCAGCTTCCACGCGGCGAGCGCCGCGCAGCATGCGAACAGGCCCGACTGCGATTCCTTGCCGCCGAAGCCGCCGCCCATCCGGCGACATTCGACCAGCACGTTGTGCGACGCGACGCCGAGCACGTGCGCGACGAGGTGCTGCATTTCGCTCGGGTGCTGCGTCGAGCAGTACACGTGCATCCCGTCGTCGTCCTTCGGCACCGCGTAGGCAATCTGCCCTTCCAGATAGAACTGCTCCTGGCCGCCGAGCAGCATCTCGCCCGACTCGCGATGCGGCGCGGCAGCCAGGCGCGCGGCCGCGTCGCCGCGCGCGAGCTTCAGCGGCGGGATCACGTAGGTTTCGGCCTGGCGCGCTTCCTGCGCGGTCAGGATCGCGGGCAGCTCCTCGTAGTCGACCTGCGCGCGGCGCGCGGCGAGCCGCGCGATGTCATGCGACGTCGCGACGACGATGAACATCGGCTGGCCGACGAACTGCACGATGCCTTTCGCGAGCACCGGGTCGTCGTGGATGATCGGGCCGCAGTCGTTGACGCCCGGGATGTCGTCGGCCGTGAACACGGCGACCACGCCCGGCGTCGCGCGCACCGCATCGAAGTTCATCGACACGATCTTCGCGTGCGGTTTGGCCGACAACCCGAGCGCCGCGTGCAGCGTGCCGGCGACGATCGGGATGTCGTCGGTGTAGGTCGCGCGCCCGCTCACGTGCAGATGGGCGGATTCGTGCGGACGCGAGATGTGCACCTGCGCGGCGTCGGCTTGCTGGTCGAGGGTGTTCAGGAACGGTTCTGCTTGCTGGTTCATGTTCGGTGTTCTCCGTCTTCAGACGCGCGCGTCGGCGTCGGCGCCGGCTTCGGCGGCCACTTCGCGCACATTCACGGCTTGCGGCGGCAGCGGGTCGTGCGGGCGCGTCTCCAGCCAGAATCGATACGCCAGGTTCTTTGCGGCATCGAGGCGATACGTGCTCGTCGCGCGCATGTCAGAGAGCGGCTGATAGTCGCGCTCGAGCGCCTGCATCGCGGCCTGCGCGGTGGCTTCGTGCCACTGCGCGCCGTCGAGCACGGCTTCCGTGTGCGTCGCGCGCTTCGGCGTCGCGGCCATCCCGCCGAACGCGATGCGCGGCTCGCGGATCGTGTCGCCGTCCGCGATGAACGCGAACGCCGCGCACACAGCCGAGATGTCGGAGTCGAACCGTTTCGACACCTTGTAGGTGCGGAACTGCAGCTTCGCGCGCGCGCCGGTGCGAGTCGGCACCTTCAGGCTGACGACGAATTCGTGCGGCGCCATGTCCTTCTGCTGATAGCCGGTGTAGAGCGCCTCGAGCGGCAGCTCGCGCACCGTGTCGCCGCCGCGCAGCACGACGCGCGCACCGAGCGCGATCAGGCCCGGCATCGAGTCGCCGATCGGCGAGCCGTTCGCGACGTTGCCGCCCATCGTCCCCGCGTTGCGGATCGGCAGCGACGCGAAGCGCTTCCACATCTCGGTCAGCTCCGGATACGTGCCGGCGAGTGCCGCATACGCGTTCTCGAGCGTCACGCCCGCGCCGATCTCGATCCAGTCGTCGCCGTGCGCGATGGTCTGCAGTTCGGCGATCTGGCCGACGTAGATCAGATCGTCGAGCCGGCGCAACTGCTTGGTGACCCACAGGCCGATGTCGGTGCTGCCCGCGAGAATGCGCGCGTCGGGCCGCTCGATCTTCAGCGCGGCCAGTGCGTCGAGCGTGCGCGGCGCCGCGAAGCGCGCGCCGTCGCTCGTCGTGTAGTCGAACGTGTCGTCACGCTTGAGCGACGCGAGCGTGCGGGCAAGCGCGGCCGTGTCGACCGGGGCTACCGGCTGCGACGCACCTTCGCCGGTCGCATTGAACATCTGGACGGCCGCGTCGACGATCGGGCGATAGCCGGTGCAGCGGCACAGGTTGCCCGTCAACGCATCGGCGATCTCGGTGCGCGTCGGCACGTCCTTCGCCTTCGCGCACGCGCTGCCGCAACCCTCGTGGCCGTGCTTCTCATACAACGCCCACATCGACATCACGAAGCCGGGCGTGCAGAACCCGCATTGCGACCCGTGGCAATCGACCATCGCCTGCTGCACCGGGTGCAGCGAACCGTCCGGCTGGCGCAGGTCTTCAACCGTCAGCAGCGCGCGGCCGTCGAGCGTCGGCAGGAACTGGATGCAGGCGTTGACGGCCTTGAACGCGACCGTGCCCGCGTCGGTCAGCTCGCCGACGACGACCGTGCACGCGCCGCAGTCGCCTTCCGCGCAGCCTTCCTTCGTGCCGGTGCAGTGCGCATCCTCGCGCAGGTACTGCAGCACGGTGCGGGTGACGTCCGCGCCGCTGACTTCGCGGACCGCGTGACGATGGTAGAAGCGGATCGGCTCACTCATGTCTCTGTCGTTCTTCAAGGGGGGCAAGGCGGCCTGCGCAGGGCGCTCGACCGACGTTTATCTGACAGTTTGCACGCTATCACCATCAAATTTCCCAACCCATAGCCCATCACGCATGCGGCCCATATAACTGCCGCGATATGAGCGACAAAGCCGCCCGGCCGCCCCGCTCCGGCGTTGCCCCGCTTGCGTTTCGGGTCGGCCCGCGCCTATCCGCCGGCGCTCCGTCGGCGACGAAACGGGGCGCGCTGAACTAAGCGGTACCTGCGTGAAAACCGGTTCCATGGGAAAATCCCGATTCCGTTTTACGCCAACTTCCGCTCCGCTTCGCTCATTCGTTCCGACCCCATGTCAACCGATTCCGCCACACCGCCGCGCAGCGGGTTCGCGGTCACGCTGCAAATCGTGTCCGTCGTCAGCTTCACGTTCATCTGCTACCTGACCATCGGCCTGCCGCTCGCCGTGCTGCCGGGCTTCGTCCACGACGATCTCGGCTTTTCCGCGATCGTCGCGGGCGGTGCGATCAGCGTCCAGTATTTCGCGACGCTCGCCTCGCGCCCGCTCGCGGGGCGCTTCGCCGATACGCTCGGGCCGAAGCAGACGGTGCTGCGTGGGCTGATCGGCTGCGGCGTGTCGGGCGTGCTGCTGCTCGTCGCGCTGCTGCTGGCCCACTGGCCAGTCGCGAGCCTCGTGCTGCTGGTCGCGAGCCGGCTCGTGCTGGGTGTCGGCGAAAGCCTGTGCGGCACGGGGGCGATCCTGTGGGGCATTGGCCGGGTCGGCGTCGCGCACAACGCGAAGGTGATCTCGTGGAACGGCATCGCGACCTACGGCGCACTCGCGCTCGGCGCACCGGTCGGCGTGGCGATCGCGCATACGCTGAACCCGGCGCTGATCGGCGTGATCGTGATCGCGCTCGCCGCGATCGGCTTCTACCTCGCACGCCTGATCGATGCCGTGCCGCTCGTGCATGGCGAGCGGATGTCGTATGCGAGCGTGTTCACCCGCGTGCTGCCGCACGGCCTCGGCCTCGCGCTCGGCTCGGCCGGTTTCGGCTCGATCGCGACCTTCGTCACGCTGTACTACGCGGCGCGCCACTGGCCGAACGCCGCACTGTCGCTGACCGTGTTCGGCACGCTGTTCATCGGCGCGCGCCTGCTGTTCGCGAACACGATCAAGACCTACGGCGGCTTCCGCGTCGCGATCGTGTCGTTCGCGTTCGAATGCTCGGGCCTCCTGCTGCTGTGGCTCGCGCCCGTGCCGCACGTCGCGCTCGCCGGCGCCGCGCTGACCGGCTTCGGCTTCGCGCTGATCTTCCCGGCGCTCGGCGTCGAGGCCGTCGCGCTCGTGCCGCCCGCGAGCCGCGGCGCGGCGCTGTCCGCGTACTCGGTGTTCCTTGACTTGTCGCTCGGCATTACCGGGCCGCTCGCCGGCTATATCGCGGGCGCGTTCGGCTATCCGCAGGTGTTCCTGTTCGCGGCCGTGGCCGCGGCGGCGGGTGTCGCGCTGTCGATGGTGCTGTATCAGCGGCAGGCGCGGGTCGCGGGGAGCGGCGCGGCGGCGTGAGCCGTGTCGCGACACCGGCAGTGCCGTTCAACGCGGCAATAGATTGAAGTCCCGCCATACGCGGGTAGCTTGGGGATGACGCCGGCACGCGGCGGCGCCCCTGAGCGAGCGGTTCGGTTCGGCACGATCGGGGCCAGGCATGGTCGCCGCGCCGGGAGCACTGCGCCTCCGGCCGTTTCGACATCGAGAATCGCAGCCGCGCCTTCCCGCGCATGCGCATGCGCCTGCGTGCCCCTCATCGCCTCCTGACCCAACCGGAGGATCAAGCGCCACCCTGAAGCGAAACCAGGTCGGCCGCGCCAACCCAATCCCGCCGGCGCCTCGGTCACGCGCTCAGGCTCGCGCCGTCCTCGGAAACAACCGCCGCGTCAAATCGAACGCGACCAGATTGCCGGCCAGCACGAGCAGCAGCCCGATCACCGCGAGCGGCGACCATTGATAGCCCTCGAAGACCGTCGACACGGCCAGCGCGACGATCGGGAACAGCACCGTGCAGTACGCGGCGCGCTCCGGCCCGATCCGCCCGACCAGCGTCAGGTAGGCAGTGAACCCGATCACCGAGCCCGGCACGGCCAGGTAGACGAGCGCGCCGAGATAGCGCGGGCTCGGGTCGATCGTGAACGGCAACCCGGCCGCCGCGCTGCCGACCGTGAGGATCGCCGCGCCGATCAGCATCGCCCAGCCGTTGGTCGCGAGCGGATGCAGGCCCATCGATTGCATCCGGCTCGACAGCAGGTTGCCGGCCGAGAAGCACATCGTGCCGGCGAATGCGATCGCGAGGCCCGTCCAGGTCGCGTGATCGTCCAGGTGGCCGGCCATCTGCTGCCAGAACAGGCACGCGATGCCTGTCAGCCCGAGCAGCGCGCCGGCGATCGCCGACGGCCGCAGCGGCCGGCCCATGAAAAGCCGGCCGTTGATCGAATTCAGCAGCGGCGCGGTCGAGAAGATCACGGCGACGAGGCCGCTCGGCACGACCTGCTCCGAATAGTAGAAGCACAGGAAATTGACGCAGAACAGCGCGACGCCCTGGGCGACGAGGTAGCGCCACGCTTCTCGGGGCGGACGCACCGGCCGGCGCATCACGCGCAGCAGCGCGAACAGCACGGCGGCGGCAAGCCAGAAGCGCCACGCGATCGACACGGGCGGCGGCACGGCGCCGAGCTGCCACTTGATCGCGATCCAGGTGGTGCCCCAAATCAGCACGGTGACGAAATAAAGCGACAGGTTCATGGCGGCAACGACGCGAAACGAGTGGAACGGGCTCCGACTATGCCGCCGCCCCGCCCGTGCGGATTGTCCGGAATTGCGGTCTTTTGGGCGGCGCCGCACGGCGCGCGGCGCGCCCGCTTATACTCGTCGCATCATGAGTTCGCCCCTGTACGCCCCACCCGTCGACCATTCGACCGCCCCTGCCGGCGGCGCGATGCCGTTCGGCCTGCAGTCGGTGTGCCGCACGCTGGCCGAGGCGAACGCGACGCTCGAGCGCTTCACGTGGCTCGGCGACCACCTCGCGATCGCCGAATGGACGCGCATCACTGACGAAAGCGAGACGATCTACGAACAGCCCGGCCACCACACGTTGTCGTGCTATCTCGACGGCGGTTACCGGACGGAGCGCGAACGCGTGCCGCGCTACGGCGCGCCGAGCCTGCTGTGCGCGCTGCCGGGCGACCATGAATCGCGCTGGTGGGTGCGCGGCGAGATGCACTTCATCCACCTGTACTTCCTGCCCGAGCACTTCACGCAGCGCGCGATCCGCGAGCTCGATCGCGAGCCGCGCGAGCTGAAGCTCGCCGACCGCACCTATTTCGAGGATGCGCGCGTGGCGGCGCAGTTTCGTTCGCTCGCGCTGGAGCGCTGGGACGATGCCGACGGCCGGCTGCGCGCGAACGAGGCCGCGCACGACGTGCTGAGCCTGCTGCTGCGCGGCCAGAGCACGACGCGCACCGACGTGCCGTTCCGCGGCGGGCTCGCGCCGGCCGTGCGCCGCCGCGTGCGCGACTATATCGACAGCTATCTGTCGCAGCCGCTGACGCTCGGCGAACTGGCGAACGTCGCCGCGCTGTCCGAATACCACTTCTCGCGGATGTTCCGGCTGTCGTTCGGCCGTGCGCCGCACGCTTGGGTGGCCGAGCAGCGGCTCGCGCGGGCGCGCCTGCTGCTGCGCACGACGGCCCTGCCGCTCGCGCAGGTCGCGGCCGAATGCGGCTACGCGAACGCCGGCCACTTCAGCCATCGCTTTCGCGACGCGCACGGCACGACGCCGAACGCGTACCGGCGCGCGATGCAGGGCGGCTGAGGCCCGCGCGTTTCGACGGCCGGCGCCGCCGCGCGCATCCGGCCCCTTCGCCTCCCGCTTACGCGCCCCGCCGCGACAGCTCCTGCTCGAGCGCGGCCACGCCGGCCGGCAGGTCGACCGGCACCTTCAGATCGTCCATCGTGCGGCCGAACGCATGCAGCGTGCGGAACAGGTTGTGTTCGCGGCACTGTTCGCCCATCTGCCCGATCCGCACGATCGGCAGCCCGAACGAGCCCGAGATCTCGACCTGGTACTGCTTCGAGATATGGCCGCACACCATCCCGGGCGTGAGCCCCTCGGGCGTCTCGATCCCGACCACCGAATTGAGCCGGCACTCTTTCGGCGCGTAGAGCGTGAGCCCCATCGCCTCGACGCCCGCCTGCAGCGCGAGCGAGCAGCGCAGGTGGCGCGCGAAGCGGCTTTCGAGCGTCTCCGCGCAGACGAGGCGCAGCGCCTCGTGCAGCGCGAGCACGCCCGACACCGGCGCCGTGTAGTGATAGCCCGCGTTGTGCCAGAAGTTCTCCGCGAGCGCCATGTCGAGGCACCAGTGCGCGTTCGGTTCCGGACGCTGCTTCATCCGGTTCCACGCGGCGTCGGAGAATGCGATCAGCGACACGCCGGGGATCGACGACAACCCCTTCTGGCCGCCGGTGATCACCGCGTCGATGCCCCACGCGTCCATTTCGAGCGGCATCGTCGACAGCGTGCACACCGCATCGACGACGACCAGCGCGCCGGCCGCCTTCGCGAGTGCCGCGATCTCGCGCAGTTCGCGGTTCCATACAGTGTTCGACGTTTCGCCCTGCACGATCGTGACGATCTCGGGCCGCTCGCGCGCGATGGCGTCCGCGATCTCGTCGAGGCTCGCGACCGCGCGGTCGGCCACTTCGAGCGTCGCGACGTCGGCGCCGACGCGCGTCGCCATCTCGGCCATCCGCGCGCTGAAGAAGCCGTTGCGGATCGACAGCACGCGCGTGCCGCGCCACGCGAGGTTCGAGATCGCCATTTCCATCGCGGCCGAGCCGGGGCCGGCCACGCCGAGCACCCATTTCGTGCGGGTCTGGAACACGTAGCGCGCCATCTCCTTCACCTGCTCGATGATCTTCGCCATCGTCGCGCCGAGGTGGTTGATCACGATCGTGTTCGCCTTCGCGACGGCGGCCGGGATCGGGACCGGGCCGGCCCCCATCATCAGCAGCGGTTCTTCGGGCAGGATCGCGTCGAGCGGCACGACGACGGGACAGGGAATCGGCGAGTAATCGATGGACATGGCAGGCAAAAGTGGAGGGGAGAAAACGCACGGAGGTCGCCCGCCGCACGGCATGGCGAACTGATCGATCATTCCGTGTTCCGCGGCCGCGCGCAAGAGGCACCGGCGGCCGGACAGCGTGCCGGTGGCCCGGTGGACGGACCGGGCCACCGGCTGCGCACCCTTTGGACGAGCGGATTCCATATTGCCGCGGCATTGCCGTGCGGATGCGAAACGGTTCCATCGGGGGTTCGATCGCCGCGATTTTCCCCGGCAATATCGAGACGAGTGCCGGATTCCCGGCTTCAGCATGGTGCATGTATCGGCCCGAATACCGGCCATCACGCCAAAAAATCGCGCAGGTAGAATCGACCCACCAAAACCGCGATCTGCGCAAAAACATCCATTATCGCGGCATCTATTGGGGAGCGATTTCACCCATTACCGGATCCGGTTGCCACGCTTCACGCATAACGCCCTGATTTAAATGACAAATATTTCAAATCACCGGCACCCGGATTCAATACGCCACCGACTATCCCGGCCGCACCCCCGCGACCCCGATTCGTTAAAGCGATACCCGTGATTTCGATTTTACGCAAGCCGACCTTTCTCGCAGGTTGACGGATAACGCTTCCATAATGAACAATCGTCTGCAGAATGGAAAACCGATTTTTCGATACGAAGGAGAACCGGGTGTCGCGCGACGGTTTTCCAGGTCGTGCAACGAAAAATCACAATCGATATCAATCAACCGGGCCAGAAATTCGCGAGCCATGAACCAGATTCAGACCATGCGTGTGTTCGTCTGCGTCGCCGAGCAGCAGAGCTTCCGCCGCGCGGCGCACCATCTAGGCGTGTCCAATGCGCTCGTCACGCGTTCAATAGCGATGCTCGAGTCTCACCTGAACACGCGGTTGATCCACCGCACCACGCGCAACCTGTCGCTGACCGAGGCCGGGCTGCGCTACCTCGACGGCTACCGCGCGCTGCTCGAGGAATTCGATCATCTCGAGGCATCCGTCGCGCACGCGGTGCGCGAACCGGCCGGCACGCTGCGGGTCGTCGCGTCGGGCCTGCTGTCGCCGCTCGCGCTGACGCCGCTCGTCAGCAGCTTCCGGCACCGCTACCCCGAGCTGCGCGTGCAGCTCACCGTCGCCGAAGGGCCGCTCGACGTGCTCGATTCGGGCTACGACGTCGGCATCGTGACCGGCAACCGGCTCGACGGCAACCCGACGCTGATCGGCCACGCACTCCCGTCGGCCCCGTTCGTCGCCTGCGCGGCGCCCGCGTATCTCGAACGGCGCGGCGAGCCGCGCGCGCCCGACGACCTGCCCGGCCACGACTGGGTCGCACTCGCGCCGCACCAGCATCCGCCCGCCTGGCGGCTGGTCGGCCACGACGGCGCAACGCATTCGATCACGGTACGCCCGACCTGCACGGTCAACCAGCTGGGGCTCGTGCACGCGGCGGCCGTCGCCGGGTCCGGCATCGTGGTGCTGCCCGAGCCGTGCGTCGCCGGCGCGCTCGCCACCGGCGCGCTCGTGCGGCTGTTGCCCACCTACCAGATCGACGACCCGGACGCGCAGCTGTCGCTCGTCTACCCGAACCGGCAGTACGTGCCGGCCCGCACGCGCAGCTTCATCGAGCACGCGCTCGAGCATTTCGGCGTGCAGGCGGCCCGCGAGGCGACCGGCTACAGCTTCCTGCGCACGCCCGATCGCGTCGATCTCGTCACGGGCCGGCAGACGGGCCTGCAGTAAACTGCACGCGTCAGCCCTTGGAGGTGCAGCGTGCGCGTGATCCTGTTCAGCAGCCGGCAGTACGACGACGAATCGTTTACCGCCGCCAACCGGCAGTTCGGCTATCGGCTGCACTTCCAGCCATCCCATCTCGACGCGGAAACCGCGATCCTCGCGCACGGCTATGAAGTCGTGTGTCCGTTCGTCAACGACACCGTCGACGCGGCCGTGCTCGAACGGCTCGCCGACGGCGGCACGCGCCTGATCGCGCTGCGCTCGGCCGGCTTCAACCACGTCGACCTGGCCACCGCCGAGCGGCTTGGCATCGCGGTCGTACGGGTGCCCGCCTATTCGCCGCATGCGGTGGCCGAACACGCGGTCGCGCTGATCCTCGCGCTCAACCGCCGGCTGCCGCGCGCGGTCGCGCGCACGCGCGAAGGCGACTTCTCGCTGAACGGCCTGCTCGGCTTCGACCTGCACGGCAAGACCGTCGGCGTGATCGGCACCGGCCTGATCGGCAGCGTGTTCGCGAAGATCATGATGGGTTTCGGAATGCACGTGCTCGCGCACTCGATGCCGCCGTACGACGACGAGCTGATCGCGTTCGGCGCGCGCTACGTCGAGCTCGACGAGCTGCTGCACCACGCCGACATCGTCAGCCTGCACTGCCCGCTGCTGCCGTCGACGCACCATCTGATCAACGCGCAGACGCTCGCGCGGATGAAGCACGGCGCGATGCTGATCAATACCGGCCGCGGCGGCCTCGTCGACGCGCAGGCGTTGGTCGACGCGCTCAAGAGCGGCCAGCTCGGCCATCTCGGGCTCGACGTGTACGAGGAGGAAAGCGGGCTCTTCTTCGAGGATCACTCCGACCTGCCGCTGCAGGACGACGTGCTCGCGCGCCTGCTGACGTTCCCGAACGTAATCGTCACGTCGCACCAGGCGTTCTTCACGCGCGAGGCGCTCGCCGAGATCGCGCACACGACGCTGCTGAACATCGAGGCATGGCACGCCGGCACGCCGACCAACGTCGTCACGGCCGGGCGCTGACCCACGGCATCGCGCGTTCGGTGCGCGCGATCGTCAACGATTCGCCATTTTGTTTCGATTGATGTAACGCCGCACGCGCCGCGTCTGCTATCGTTGCGCCGACCTCCCCTGCTTTCTGCCGCCCATGCGTTTCGACGACTCCGCCATTGCCGCGGTCTACCGCGCGATCTTCGAACGGCGCGACATGCGCCACTTCACGCCGGCGCCCGTCGATCCGGCCACGCTCGCGCGATTGCTGCGCGCCGCGCACCACGCGCCGAGCGTCGGCTTCATGCAGCCGTGGCGCTTCATCCGCATCACTGACACCGCGCTGCGCACCGCGATCCATGCGCTGGTCGAGGCCGAGCGCCGCGCGACGGCCGACGCGCTCGGCGAGCGGCAGGACGAATTCATGCGGCTGAAAGTCGAAGGCGTGCGCGAATGCGGCGAATTGCTGGTCGTCGCGCTCACCGACGATCGCGAGCGCCACGTGTTCGGCCGCCGCACGCTGCCGGAGATGGACCTGGCGTCCGCCGCGTGCGCGATCCAGAACATGTGGCTCGCCGCACGCGCCGAAGGGCTCGGGATGGGCTGGGTGTCGCTGTTCGACGTCGACGCGCTGCGCACGCTGCTCGGGATGCCGGCCGGCGCGAAGCCGATTGCCGTGCTGTGCATCGGGCATGTCGATGCGTTCTATGCGAAGCCGATGCTCGAGGAGGAGCGCTGGGCCGCGCGGATGCCGATCGACGCGTGCCTGTTCGAAAACGGCTGGGACGCGCCGGCCACGCAGGCCGCCGATTGTGAGGCGAGCCCCGGATTGGCGCCGGCGCCCGGGGTTTCCGCCGCGGACGACCTCTCCGACTTGACACCCGCAGCGACGCCTCCCGGCCGCTGACCGAGCGCACGACGCGTGGAACGGCCGCGACACGGCGTCGCTCCGGCCCGATAGTCGGCCATGCCGCCGCGGCTGTCGAACCCGCCGCTGAATCCAGCCGCACGCGCATGACGCGCGCCAGCCCGACCTCGCGCCGCAGCATTCGTTGCGCACGCAACCCCACCCGATCCTGACGGCCTTCATGGACCTTTCAAGGACCGCGGTGTAGCATCGCGCCCGATGAAAGCCATTCTCAATCGTGATTTCCTCGCGCTGATCCTGAGCGTCGCGGTGGTCGGTCTCGGCACCGGCGCCACGCTGCCGCTCACCGCACTCGCGCTGACCGAAGCCGGACACGGCACCAACGTCGTCGGCATGCTGACGGCCGCGCAGGCGCTCGGCGGCCTCGCGGTCGTCCCGTTCGTCACCGCGCTCGCGCGGCGCATCGGCGCGCGCCGCGCCATCGTCGTGTCGGTCGTGCTGCTCGCCGCGGCCACCGTGCTGATGCAGTTCACGTCGAACCTGATCCTGTGGGGCGTGCTGCGCGTGCTGTGCGGCGCGGCGCTGATGCTGCTGTTCACGATCGGCGAAGCGTGGGTCAACCAGCTCGCCGACGATTCGACGCGCGGCCGCGTGGTCGCGATCTATGCGACCAACTTCACGCTGTTCCAGATGGCGGGCCCCGTGCTCGTCAGCCAGATCGCCGGCGCGACCGGCATCCGCTTCGCGCTGTGCGGCGCGCTGTTCCTGCTCGCGCTGCCGACGCTCGCGACCATCCGGCGCGCGCCGCTCGCCGGCGACGACGCGCATCACGCAGCGCACGACAGCTGGCTCGCCGTGCTGCCGCGCATGCCCGCGCTGATCATCGGCACCGGCTTCTTCGCGCTGTTCGATACGCTCGCGCTGTCGCTGCTGCCGCTCTACGCGATGGATCACGGCGTCGCGAGCGCGACCGCCGTGCTGCTCGCGTCGATCATGCTGTTCGGCGACACCGCGATGCAATTCCCGATCGGCTGGCTCGCGGACAAGCTCGGCCGCGAACGCGTGCACCTCGGCGCCGGCTGGATCGTGCTCGCGGGCCTGCCGCTGCTGCCGTTCGTGATCGCGAATCCGTGGCTGTGCTGGCCGCTGCTGTTCGTGCTCGGCGCGGCGGCCGGCAGCATCTACACGCTGTCGCTCGTCGCGTGCGGCGAACGCTTCCGCGGCGCGGCGCTCGTCACCGCGAGCTCGCTCGTGTCGGCGTCGTGGAGCGCCGCGAGCTTCGGCGGCCCGCTGGTTGCGGGCGCATTGATGGAGCAACTCGGCAGCAACGCGCTGGTCGGCGTGCTGGTCGCGTGCGTCGCCGCGTTCGTCGCGGCCGCGCTGTGGGAACGACGCGCCGCGTTGCCGCGCGCGGTCTGACGCCGACACGGACGCTGTCGCCGTCGCACGGCGTTCACATCGGTACATGCGAGCGCATCCGCACCGCCACTCGCTGCCCCCAACGAAAACGGCCCGCGCGATGCGGGCCGCCCTGTCCTTCCGAATCCCGCGGGACCTGTCACGCGCTCCGCGCGGGCAGAATCTTGCCCGCACACACGCCGAACCCGACGCGATAGCCGTCGCCCTGGCACCAGCCCGTGAGCGTGAGCTCGTCGCCGTCCTCGATGAACGTGCGGCTGCCGCCGCCGTTCAGCGCGAGCGGCTCCTTGCCGTTCCACGTCAGTTCGAGCAGGCTGCCGAACGAGTCCTTGGTGGGCCCGCTGATCGTCCCCGAGCCCATCAGGTCGCCGACGCGCGTGTTGCAGCCCGCGACCGTGTGATGCGCGAGCTGCTGCGCCATCGTCCAGTACATGTACTTGAAGTTGGTGCGGCAGATCGACGTCGCTTCGGCCGCCCCTCGCGCGCGCAGCGTCACTTCGAGCGCGATGTCGAACGCATGCTTGCCCGCGTGGCGCAGATACGCGAGCGGCTGCGGCGACTGCTCGGGCTGCGCGACGCGGAACGGTTCGAGCGCGTCGAGCGTGACGATCCACGGCGAGATCGTCGTCGCGAAGCCCTTCGAATTGAACGGGCCGAGCGGCACGTATTCCCACTGCTGGATGTCGCGCGCGCTCCAGTCGTTGAGCAGCACCATCCCGAAGATATGCGCTTCGGCGTCCTCGCACGCGATCGGTTCGCCGAGCGCGTTACCGCGGCCGACGATGAAGCCCGTCTCGAGTTCGAGGTCGAGCTTGCGGCACGCGCCGAACACCGGACGCTCCGCGTCGGGCAGCTTCAGTTGCCCGCTCGGGCGCCGCACCGGCGTGCCGCTCACGACCACCGACGACGCGCGGCCGTTGTAACCGATCGGCATCTCCGACCAGTTCGGCATCAGCGCATTCTTCGGATCACGGAACATCGAGCCGACGTTGGTCGCATGCTCCTTCGACGAATAGAAATCGGTGTAGCCGGGAATGTCGACCGGCAGATGCAGCGTCGCGTCGCGCTGCGCGACGAGCACCTGCGCGCGCAGCGCGGCGTCATCGCGCAGCCGCGCGTCGTCGCGCGAGAACAGCTGCGACAGCTGCACGCGCACGCTGCGCCATGCATCGCGGCCGAGCGCGATGAACGGGTTGAGCGTCGGCGCGCCGAACACGTCGGCGCCGGCCGGAAGCGTCACGAGGCCCGTACGCGCGAGCGCGGCGAGGTCGACGATCTGGTCGCCGAGCGCGACGCCCGCGCGGCGCGCCGCCTGCTTCGCATCGCTGAAGATCCCGAACGGCAGGTTCTGGATCGGGAAATCGCAGGCGGGATCGTTCGCCGTCTCGACCCAGCTCTTGCGAGCCGGATCGAGTGTCGCGCGCCAGTCTTGGGGTTCGCTCATGGTTGCTCCGGATTGAAATGTTTCCTGATGCCTTGCCAGCATTCGAAGTAGTCGGGCTGCAGCTGCGCGGTGTCGAGCGCGTAGCGCGTCGGACGGATCAGCGTGCGGGTTTCGAACATGAACGCCATCGTCGCGTCGACCTTGTGCGGCTTCGTCGTGTCGCTCGCCGACGCCTTCTCGAACGTGTCCGCGTCGGGCCCGTGACCCGACATGCAGTTGTGCAGGCTCGCGCCGCCCGGCACGAAGCCCTCGGCCTTCGCGTCGTACGCGCCGTGCACGAGCCCCATGAACTCGCTCGCGACATTGCGATGGAACCACGGCGGGCGGAACGTATCCTCGGCCGCGAGCCAGCGCGGCGGGAAGATCACGAAGTCGATCGCGTCGACGCCCGGCGTGTCGCTCTGCGACTGCAGCACCAGGAAGATCGACGGGTCCGGATGGTCGAAGCTGATCGAGCCGATCGTGTTGAACAGGCGCAGGTCGTATTTGTACGGCGCGTAGTTGCCGTGCCACGCGACGACGTCGAACGGCGAATGGCCGATGTCCGCGCGCCAGAGGCGTCCGTTCAGCTTCGCGACCAGCTCGAACGCGCCTTCGCGATCCTCGTATGCGGCCTGCGGCGTCAGGAAATCGCGCGGGTTCGCGAGCCCGTTCGAGCCGATCGGGCCGAGGTCCGGCAGGCGCAGCAGCGCGCCGAAGTTCTCGCAGATGTAGCCGCGCGCGTCGCCGTCCGGCAGCGCGACGGAAAAACGCACGCCGCGCGGGATCACCGCGATCTCGAACGGCTCGACGTCGAGCCGGCCGAATTCGGTCGCGATGAAGAGCCGCCCCTGCTGCGGCACGATCAGCAGTTCGCCGTCGGCGCTGTAGAAGAAACGGTCCTGCATCGAGCGGTTCGCCGCATACAGGTGGATCGCGCAGCCGTTCATCGCGGCCGCCGAGCCGTTGCCGGCCATCGTCACGAGCCCTTCGACGAAATCGGTCGGCTCGACCGGCATCGGCAGCGGATCCCAGCGCAGCTGGTTCGGCGGCGTCGGCGGCACGTCGGCGGAGTCGCCGAATTCCGACACGAGCCGCTGCGGGCCCGTGAACGGCTCGAACGGCCGGTGCACGGCCGCCGGCCGGATCCGGTACAGCCACGAGCGGCGGTTGTGGCCGCGCGGCGCGGTAAACGCGGTGCCCGACAGTTGCTCCGCATACAAGCCGTACGGCGCGCGCTGCGGCGAATTGCGGCCGTGCGGCAGCGCGCCGGGCAGCGCCTCGGTCGCGAATTCGTTCGCGAATCCGCTCAGGTAGCCGGCGGTTGCCGGTTTCGACAGGTCAAGCGTCATCGTTTCCTTTCTCCATCAATTCATGGCCGCGTTCGGCGCCTGCGCACCGCCGCGCCGCGTTACGCCGGCCAGCCCGAGCACGAACAGCGCCGAGCACAGCACGGGCACCGCGGCCGCGTGGAACAGCGCGCCGTGCGTCCAGTTGAGCGCAATCAGTTGTCCGCCGACGAGCGGCCCGAGCACCGAGCCGATCCGGCCGATGCCGAGGCTCCAGCCGATGCCGGTCGAGCGCAGCGACGTCGGGTAATACTGGCCCGCGAGCGCGTTGACGGCCGGCTGCCCGCCGACCACGCAGAAGCCGCCCGCGAACACGACGATCAGCAGCCACGGCAACGCATGCGCGACCGAGCCGATCAGGCCGACCGACACCGCCGCGCACGCGAAGCACGCAAACAGCACGCGCACGAAGCCGTGGCGTTCGATGAACCAGCCGAGCGACAGCGTGCCGATCACGCCGCCCGTCTGCAGCACCGTGCCGACGATCACCGCCGTGCCCGGCGAATAGCCCGCGTCGCGCATGACGGTCGGCAGCCAGTTCGACAGGAAGTACAGGTCGATCAGGTTCATGAAGCTGATGGCCCACAGCAGCAGCGTGACCGGCAGGCGGCCATGACGGAACAGCTCGGCAACCGGCGCGCCGCTCGCCGCACGCTCGCGCACGACCAGACGCGTGTTCGCGTCGATGCCGGCCTGCGGCGCGAAGCGCGCGAGCCAGTCGCGCGCCTGCGCGTCGCGCCCTTTCAGCACCAGGAACTGCAGCGACTCGGGCAGCCGCGCGAGCATCGCGGTCGTCAGCACCAGCGGCACCGCGCCGCCGACGAAGAACACCGAGCGCCAGCCGAGCGCCGGAATCAGCGCGGCGCTGATGAAGCCGCCGATCGCGGCGCCGAGCGTGAAGCCGCACGACACGATCATCATCCGCTTCACGCGATGCGCGGCCGGGCTGAACTCGCCGACCAGCGCCATCGCGTTCGGCATGATGCAGCCGAGGCCGAGGCCCGTGACGAAGCGCAGCGCCATCAGCACCGGGATCGAGCCCGCGAACGGCGTCGCGAGCATCGTCACCGCGAAGAACAGCGTCGAGCCGATCAGCACCGGGCGCCGCCCGATCCGGTCGGCGAGCACCGACAGCCCGAGCGCGCCGAGCAGCATCCCGAACAGGCTCGCGCTGAACACCGGACCGAGCGCCTGCTTCGGCACGCCCCATTCGGCGATCACGCTGGGCGCGACATACCCCATCGCCTGCGCATCGAAGCCGTCGATCACGAGGCACAGCCCGCACAGCGCGAGCAGCATCCAGTGAAAGCCCGGGCGATGGGTCTCGTCGATCACGCGCTCGACTTCGAGCACGCGCGCGTCGGCCGGCGCCGCGCTCATTGCGCGACCTCGGCGGCCGGATGCACGGCGGGCGTCACGCCCTGGCGCGCGAGCGCCATCGCTTCGCGCAGCACGTCGGCGTCGCCGATGTGGTTCGCGAGCAGCAGGATCAGCTTCGCGTTGACGAGCTGGCTGTCGGCGTCCGACAGGTCGCGATGCATGTCGATCAGCGCTTCGTAGAACGCGTCCGGATCGGCCAGGCGCGGGCGGGTGTCGAGTCGGGGCATGACGGGTGTCTCCGGTGTCGGTGTCGTTGTCGTGTCGATACGGGGTTCAGCGTGCGCAGGTCGCGCGCGCCAGTGCGTCGGCGATCGCCTGGCGCTCCAGCGTGCGCATCCGCGCGCAGACGTGCTGGTCGGGGCGCAGCAGGTAGAACGTGCCGGGCTGCGCGTCGTAGCGTTGCGCGGCGAAGCCGTCGACGTCCTCCACGACGTCGACCCCGGCCAACGGTTGCGCATGCCCGGCCGGCACGATGAGCACCGGCCGCACCGGCAAGGCGAGGCCGTCGAGCGCCTGCACGAGCGCGGGTGCGTCGGCCGGCAGCCCGAACAGCACGCCCGCGAAGCCATCGCCCAGATGCTGCAGCAGCCAGCCCGACGCCCCTCGCGCGCGCACCGGCGCGTCGGCCGCCGCGGCACCCGGGCGCATCGCGCACGCGAACGCGTCGCCGTTGCGGTCCGGCGTGTTCAGCGGCGAATCGGCCAGCACGGCCGGCACCGACAGGCGGCCGCTGTTCACGAGCTTGCGCGCGAATTCGCAGTCGCGTGCGAGCTTCAGCGTCGCGTCGCGGAACACGCGCGACACCGCGCTCTTCGGCGTGATGAAGTCGGTCGAGCGCGTCGAATTGCGGATGTTCTCGTCGGCCGCGAACTCGCGCTCGCTCGCATAGGTGTCGAGCAGGCGATCGTCCGCGCGGCCGTCGAGCACGAGCTTCAGCTTCCACGCGAGATTGTCCGCATCCTGCACGCCGCTGTTCGCGCCGCGCGCGCCGAACGGCGACACGCCGTGCGCGGAATCGCCCGCGAACAGCACGCGGCCGTGCCTGAACGTATCCATCCGCTGGCAGCGGAACGTATAGACGCTCACCCATTCCAGCTCGAACTCGACGTCCGCCCCGAGCAGCGCACGCACGCGCGGAATCACGCGCTCCGGCTGCTTCTCGGCGACCGGATCGGCGTCCCAGCCGAGCTGGAAGTCGATGCGCCACACGTTGTCGGGCTGGCGGTGCAGCAGCACCGACTGGTTGCGGTGAAACGGCGGATCGAACCAGAACCAGCGCTCGGTCGGGAATTCCGCCTTCATCTTCACGTCGGCGATCAGGAAGCGGTCCTTGAACGTGCGGCCGCGGCTTTCGAGGCCCATCGCCGCGCGCATCGGGCTGCGCGAGCCGTCGGCCGCGATTACGTACCGCGCATGCAGCGTCTCGATGCCTTCCGGCGTCTCGACGGTCAGCGCCGCGTGCTCCGCCGACTGCGCGACGCCCGTCACCTTGTGCTTCCAGCGAATCTCCAGGTTCGGCAGTTCGAACGCGCGCTTGGCCAGATAGCCTTCCACGTAGTACTGCTGCAGGTTGATGAACGCGGGGCGCGCATGCCCTTCCTCGGGCAGCAGGTCGAATGCGTACAGCTGCTCGTCCTGCAGGAACACCTTGCCGACGTGCCAGCTCACGCCCTTCTCGACGAAGCGCTCGCCGCAGCCGAGCCGGTCGAAGATCTCGAGCGTGCGCTTCGCGAAGCAGATCGCGCGCGAGCCCGTCGACAGCGTGTCGTCGTCGTCGAGCAGCACGACCGGCACGCCCTGCTGCGCCAGGTCGATCGCGGCCGCCAAGCCCACCGGGCCCGCGCCGACGACGATCACCGGGTGGATGACCGCGTCATCGCCGGCGGCCCGCGCCGCGCGCGGCCGGTACTCGAATTTCAGCGTCTGGTAATCGATGCTCATGGTCGCCATCCGCTCGTCAACCTTGCCGCGCGCACGCCCGCGCGTGCCGCGTCGTTGCGCCCATGTCCTTTGCCTGTCGCCGCCGCTGCCGCGGCCCGCGCTGCTGCGCCCACTTGCTGTCAACCGCCACGTCTCGCTCCTTGCTGCCTGTTGATTCGATTCGGGAAACGGCGCCGTTGCGGGCGCCCGAACGCCGCTTTTCTTGATCGGCGACAAATCCTTGGATTTACGAATAGTAAAACCAATTACGAATAGTGAAATCAACGTAAACCCTAGCCATCGACGGAGGGACGGGATAACGATATGAGCGAAACGCCAAGCCGAGCCGGGCGCGCACTGCTAATATCAAGACATGAGGCGGCCCGTTCGGCCGCCATTTTTCCTTCCTACGCCGATGATTCCGCCCAACATTCCCGAGCTGGTCGTCCGTGCCGGGCAACTACCGTATCTGCGGGAACACCTTGCGCTCGCCGAGGGCGGCACCGCGTGCGCGAATCTGCCGGAGCGCACGCTCGCGAGCGCCTACGAACCCATCTACGACGTGACGATGCCTGGCGCACCGCAGTCGACGTCGTTCACGGATGCGATCGAGCGCTACGGCGACGAGCTCGGCTTCCAGGCCGTCACGCTGGTCACGGGCGCCCCGCACGACCCGGTCGACTCGGCCGTCGACGACCAGGCGCTCGTCGCGATCGACCGGCTGTCGCGCGCGCTGCACGCAATCAATTTCTTCGGCGCGCAACGCCACGGGCTGCTGTTCCTGCGCGTGCACGAGCGGCTGCTCAAGAGCGTGAAGTACGACCACGGCAAGCATTTCTCGTCGGTGCTGCAGCGCTTCGGGCTACCGACGGAGCGGATCGTGATCGAGCTGCCGGCGGTCGCGGTCGCGCACAAGACCTTCCTCGGCTACCTGACGCGCAGCTACCAGCATCACGGCTTCAAGGTCGCGGACAAGCTGCCCGACCCGGGCCGGATCCTCGCGGTCGAATCGGACATGGCGCGGCCCGACTACATCAAGATGGATGCGGGCATCGCGCTGCGCGACGGGATGGTGAAGGCGCTGGTCGCGTATGCGCAGCGCGTGCGGATTCCGCTGATTTTCGATGGTGTCGTCGACGAGACGCAGTGCGAGCTGCTGCGCCAGCACGACGTGCGGTTCATGCAGGGGCCGGTGTTCGCGAAGGTCGTCACGGCCTGAAGCGGGCGGGCGACGGGGCCGCGCCGGATGGCGGATCTCGATGACGTATTGCTGGGGGAATCGCGGGCAGCGGGCATCGTCGCTCGCTGGCTGACGGTTTCGCGTTCGTTCAGGCAGAAAGGTCGGACGCGCTTGCGCGCGGGATGCGATGCCGGCGCATCGACGCCGATGGCTGCCTACGCCCTTCCACCCTCATCGTATTTGGGCAGATCGTCGCCGATTTCGACGCCCGGGAATCGATCCCTGTACCACACGTGCCACGCGGGCCGCAGCCGCGACGGCTCGTCGAGCGTCGCACTGTTGATTTCCACGGTCGTCGGTGCATCGGCCAGCCGGTATTCGAGCTGCGCGCCGCAGCGGCCGCAAAAGCGCCGCTCGCCCCACGCGCTCGACGCATAGACCGTCGGCTCGCCCTGCAGGTATTCGAATGCGTCGATCGGCACCGATGCCGACGCGACGACCGCCGCGCCCGTCGTGCGCTGGCAGAGCCGGCAATGGCAGAAACCGGCGTCGGCCGGAATCCCGGCGATCCGGTAGCGGATCGCCCCGCACGCGCAACCGCCTTCCATCGTTTCGGGGTGTGGCATCGCGAACCTCGTCGTAGGGAAGCTGGCGAACGATGATGAGCGCGGTTCGCACGCGGTGCAACCGGCGGCTGCGCGCTTCCCCGTTCCGCAGAACCCGGGTGACGCGCGGGCTCGCGGCACCCCACTCAGACCGTTTGCCCGAGCCGCTGCGCGAGCGCCTTAAGCTTTGGGCCGACCTGCGTACGGAACACGTGCTCGTCCATCGACGATGCGGGCCCGCTGCAACTCAAAATCAGCCAGCGCCCCTCGCGCGGCTCGCGAAACGGCACGGCCGCCGCGTTCACGTCCATGTGCCACGCGCGAAACGAATAGCAGCATCCGCCCTCGGAGAACTCGGCCACCGCAAGCTGCGCGGCCGCGACGAGCGCATCCGCGTCGGCCGCGCCGCCGGCCGCCCGGTGCAGCTCCGCATAAAGCGCGCGGCGCACGTCCTCCGGCTGCACGGCGAGGTACGCGCGGCCCATCGAGCTCGTCAGCATCGACAGTCGCGAGCCGGGCGCAAGCCCGAGCGTCAGCGCGGTTTCGCTGCGGATCGTCTCCAGGTAGATCATGTCGAGCCCGTCGCGGCAGCCGAGCGACACGGCCGCGCCGATTTCACGCGCGAGCGCCTGCATGTGCGGCCGCGCGAGATCGATCGTCCCCGAGCCGGACAGCAGCGCGTAGCCGAGCGACAGCACGCCGGCGTCGAGCGCATACTTTCCGAGCGTTTCGTCATAGCGCAGGTAGCCGAGCACGGTCAGCGTGTACGCGAGCCGGTTCACCGTCGCCTTCGGCAGCCCGGTGCGCTCCGCGAAGTCGCGATTGCCGAGCATCGTCTCGCCGGGCCGGAACGCGCGCAGCAGGTCGAGCCCGCGCGCGAGCGCAACGACGAACTTGCGTTCGTCGATCGTGGTTTCGTCGATGGTTGAAAGTGTCATCTGATGCTACACTGGGTTCGTTTTGCAAAACATTGTTCCGCACAGCGGAACTATAGTCAAGCGAACTTTAGACATCGGGCAAGGCGTCGAAGCGCCAACCCGGGACGACCGCAAAGCATGGAATCAGGCAAAGCGCTGGATCCGCCGACTCTGACCGACCGCGAAGCACGGAGCAGAGCAAGCGGCGAAGCGCCCCGACAGGAGATGACACGATGAGCGCTGCAACTTTTCATTGGGACGATCCGCTGCTGCTCGACCAGCAACTGACCGAAGAGGAGCGGATGGTGCGCGATGCCGCGCACGCGTACGCGCAGGACAAGCTCGCGCCGCGCGTCACCGAGGCGTTCCGGCATGAGCGCACCGACATCGAGATCTTCCGCGAAATGGGTGAAGTCGGCCTGCTGGGCCCGACGATTCCGGAAGAATACGGCGGCCCGGGCCTCAATTACGTCAGCTACGGCCTGATCGCGCGCGAAGTCGAGCGCGTCGACTCCGGCTACCGCTCGATGATGTCCGTGCAGTCGTCGCTCGTGATGGTGCCGATCTTCGAATTCGGCTCGGACGCGCAGAAGCAGAAATACCTGCCGAAGCTCGCGACCGGCGAATGGATCGGCTGCTTCGGGCTGACCGAGCCGAACCACGGCTCCGATCCGGGCGGCATGGTCACGCGCGCGAAGAAGGTACCCGGCGGCTATTCGGTGTCCGGCGCGAAGATGTGGATCACCAACTCCCCGATCGCCGACGTGTTCGTCGTGTGGGCGAAGCTGGAAGAAAACGGCAAGGACGCGATTCGCGGCTTCATCCTCGAGAAGGGCTGGAAGGGTTTGTCGGCGCCCGCGATCCACGGCAAGGTCGGGCTGCGCGCGTCGATCACCGGCGAGATCGTGCTCGACGAAGTGTTCGTTCCCGAAGAGAACCTGCTGCCGAACGTGAGCGGCCTGCGCGGGCCGTTCACGTGCCTGAACTCGGCACGCTACGGGATCGCCTGGGGCGCGCTCGGCGCGGCCGAATCCTGCTGGCACACCGCGCGCCAGTACGTGCTCGACCGCCAGCAGTTCGGCCGGCCGCTCGCCGCGAACCAGCTGATCCAGAAGAAGCTCGCCGACATGCAGACCGAGATCACGCTCGGCCTGCAGGGCGTGCTGCGTCTCGGCCGGATGAAGGACGAAGGCACGGCGGCCGTCGAGATCACGTCGATCATGAAACGCAACTCGTGCGGCAAGTCGCTCGACATCGCGCGGCTCGCGCGCGACATGCTCGGCGGCAACGGCATCTCGGACGAATTCGGCGTCGCGCGCCACCTCGTGAACCTCGAAGTGGTCAACACGTACGAAGGCACGCACGACATCCACGCGCTGATCCTCGGCCGCGCGCAGACGGGCATCCAGGCATTCTTCTGATCAATCTCGCGTAGCTCGCGGCGCCCGCGCGCCGCATGCGCTGAAACGACACGGCCCGCCCGGCATCGCTGCCGGGCGGGCCGTTTTCATCGGGGCGCGCGTGCGTCACGCGCGGCCGATGCTTACTTGTTCGGCTGCGGCGTGAGGCGCAGGTACGGACGCACTGCGTTGAAGCCCTTCGGGAAGCGTTTCTTCAGTTCTTCCGGATCCTGCAGCGACGGCACGATCACGACGTCGTCGCCGTCCTTCCAGTTGCCAGGCGTCGCGACTTTGTAATTATCGGTCAGTTGCAGCGAGTCGATCACGCGCAGCACTTCGTCGAAGTTGCGCCCGGTGCTGGCCGGATAGGTGATGAAGAGCCGCACCTTCTTGTTCGGGTCGATCACGAACAGCGAGCGTACCGTCAGCGTTTCGTTCGCGTTCGGATGGATCATGTCGTACAGTTGCGAGACCTTGCGGTCCGAGTCGGCGATGATCGGGAAACCGACGACCGTCGACTGCGTTTCGTTGATGTCGTTGATCCAGCCTTTGTGCGATTCGACGTCGTCGACCGACAGCGCGATCACCTTCACGTTGCGTTTCTCGAATTCGCCCTTCAGCTTCGAGGTCAACCCGAGTTCAGTCGTGCACACCGGCGTGTAGTCGGCCGGGTGCGAGAACAGGACGCCCCAGCTGTTGCCCAGCCACTCATGAAACTTGATCGGGCCCAGGCTCGTTTCCTGCTCGAAATCCGGTGCGATGTCACCAAGACGCAGACTCATGATGTTGCCTCCTCGAACGATGCTGGTTGAAACCGCGCGCTGGATGGCGCGGGACAGTCCATCAGCTTACGGGAAGCAATGGGCGGTGCGAACGATTATTCCGTTTGATATTCATACTTTTTTGTCATTTTTACCCTGCGTCGAAGCAGGCCTGACGGCGGCGATAGAACTTTTTGCACGGTTTGCGGCTCTGTTGAAGATTACGAGTCGTTTAACATGCGGTATCGCACCACCGCCGTGTGTTCCCGGCTCGCCAGCAGGCAGGGGTTTCGTTACGATGTGAACCTGCAGCATGACAGCATGAAGGGAGTTGCAATGTCGGAAATCAACAAGGAGAAACTGATGTCGGATATCAAAACCGTTCTCGCGGACGCCGAGGATCTGCTCAAGCAAGCTGCGAGCAGCACGGGCGACCGTGCGGCCGAACTGCGCGAGAAAGCCATGTCGCGTCTGAAGCAGGCCAAGGAAAAGGCAACCGACGTTCAGGTCGTGGTGGTCGAGAAGGGCAAGAAGGCGGCCCGCGCGACCGACGATTACGTGCATGAGCATCCGTGGACGTCGATCGGCGTCGCCGCCGGCGTGGGCGTGCTGATCGGTCTGCTGATCAACCGCAAGTAACGCGCTCAGCGCCGTTCCGACCCATGTGCCGCACGGTGCGGCGCATGGGTGCCGAAGCTGCCGGTGGTTCGCCACCGGCCGGCTTTGACCTAGCCGCTTACTGCGCGCGCAAGCGCCTTATCCATGACGACAGACACTCACCCGCAGCCGCCCGGCCAGGGGCCGCTGCGCCGCCTCGTCGGCTCAGCGATCGGCCTGCTGCAAACGCGCCTCGAACTGGTCGGCATCGAACTCGCCGAGGAGAAGGAACGCCTGATGGGCGTGCTGTTCCTCGGGCTCGCGGCCATGATGCTCGCGACGATGGCGCTGATCAGCCTGACCGTGCTCGTCGCGATCGCGTTCTGGGACACCTATCGCTGGCAGTCGCTCGCGGGCATTACCGCGCTGTACACGATCGCCGCCCTCGCGTGTGGGCTGAAGGCGCGTTCGGGCCTGCGCGAAGCGCCGACCGTGTTCGAATCCACGCTCGCCGAGCTCGAGAAAGACCGCGAAATTTTCCGCGGCAAGTCGTGAACGCAGTCGTGTTCGCCCCTCTCACCTACTTCGCCGACGCGCCATGAGCCAGAACGTCACGGGCCATTCCCCCCGCCCCCATTCGTCGCGATCGCACTGGAGCGCGTCGCAGCATCGCGCGCTGCGCAAGGAACTGCTGATCCTGCGCTCCGAGGTCGAGCGGCTCGAGCTTGCCGAAGCCGCCGCCGACGTGCGCCACGCCGTCACGCGCTTCAGCTGGCTCAAGATGTTCATTCCCGGCCTGTCGGGCGGCACGTTCGGCCAGTCCGCCAAGAACCTGAACGCGAGCCTCGGTCACCTCGTGAACCAGTATCCGATGCTGAGTTCGCTCGCATCGCTCGTGCTGGCCAAGCCCATCCGCTCGCTTCTGCGCGCGAGCGCGGGCCCCGCGCTGAAGTGGGGCACCGTCGGCTTCGCCGCGTGGGAGGTTTATCGGATCTGGAAGCAGTCGCGCGATGAACGCGGAACGGCTGTCAACGACGACTAATTCGTAACGACAAACGCGCACGGCTCTGGGCCGTTGCGCGTTTTCCGCGCGCCTTCCAGCGGTTGCCGCGGCGGCAGCAGACGGCGACGGCGGCGGCGGTGATCAACGCACGCCCCAGCATGTGCGCTCCCGCGCATCGGCCTCGCCGCCGTCAATCGATCCCGCATTGCCTTTCGTCCCGTCCGAACGCAGCGTGAATGCGCCGCATGCGTCGTCGCGCATCGGGCCCGCATCGAGCGGGCTCGCAACGAGTTCATATACGACCGCTGCATCATCGCCGACCGCTCGCCGCAGCGCGACGCGATAGACCGCCGCCCCGTCCGGCGGCGCCTGCGCATAGGTGTCCGGCAAGCTCTGCGGCGGCGGGCCGTCGAGCATTTCGAGATATTGAGCCGCACGGTACAGCGCGGCCACCGCGGATGCGCGATGCATGCGCGCGACATGCTCGCGATACGACGGGATCCCCCACCCGGCCAGCACGGCGACGATCGCGAGCACGATCATCAGTTCGAGCAACGTGAACGCCGCTGTTCGGCGCATTCGCGCAGGCCGTCTCATCGATGCACCGCCGCGACGCGACGCCAGCGCTGCGCAACGATGCGTCCGTCGCGCAGCGCGACCTGACTCTGCAGCCAGACCACGCTCGACGCATGGCCGCCGACGCCGCGCGCGGTGACGAGGTACGCACGACTATGTTGCGGACCGACGCCTCGCCAGGCTTCGATCAGGCAACGCGGCGGCTGCGCGGCCATCGGCCAGGACGCGAACGGGGCGAACGCTTCGGCGGCACCCAGCGCAGGCGTGCGTCGCCATGCATCCGGCTCGGCGGATGATGCGGATTCGTCCAGGTACGGCGCCCCGCCGCGCAGCAATCGCGCGGTGCAGGCCGCCAGTGCCGCATCGGCCGCGTGGAATGCAATCAGCCGGTCGGACAACGCACGCGTGCGGCGCGATTCCGTGAGTGCGGATTCAAACCACGTGCCGGTCAGCGCGGCGACCGCCGCACCGACCGAGATCACGGCAGGCAGCGCAAGGCCCGCGTCGCGACGCCAGCTTCGAGTAGCGGACGGAACGCGGGCTCGCGTCGCTCCGCCGCTCAACATGGTGCCTCCGGCGCGCGCTGCATGTCGCAGGGCGCCACGGCGCGCCTTCTCGCACCTCCGGCCGCTATTCGCATCGCAAGGTCGCCGACGAACCCGTTTGCGTGAATCATCGCAACGCCTCGTGGGCCGTTGCCGCGTCACGAACAGGATCGGCGAATGCGATCGCGGAATTCCGCATCGCGACGATTCGATGCAGCACCAGATGCGCCCGACCCTCCGGCGCAATGGTCGTGCGGCCGTCGCAATCGACATGACGCGCGGCCTCGGGCATCGGTTCGCCACGCGCCCGCACGCACACATGCACGGCGACGACATCGCGCCAGTCATCGGCACCCATCGCCTGTGCATCGACGAACTGGGCGCCGTCGCGACGCAGGTAACGCACGCGCAGCTGGTCGATTCCGGACACGACCGGTTGCGGCGTGCCCGGACGCCCGCTTCCCTCGCAGTACAGTTCGGGCTCGCCCGTCGACGGGCTGACATGCGCGTCGAAACGGTTTTCCACGAGTGGCCGCTCACCCGGGGCGCCGACACCCTGCCCGAGACAATCCGACACCTGTGCGCTGCTGGTCGGCCACGTCGATACGGGATCGCCGACATACCGGACCAGTACCGCATCCGACGCCGCGCGCACGGGTTCGCAGCGCACCTGCGCGCCATCGCCTCGCACGCGGCCCGCTGAACAGCCGAACACCGGCGGCAACGACGACGCGCCTTCGACATCGAGCGGCCGAAACCCGGCCATCTGGATCTGCTGGCCGATCAGCATCAGTGCGATCGCGGCCGCATCGCGCATCCGGAATCCGTCTTCCGCCCGCCGCTGCGCGACGCGCTGCGCGTGATACAGCGCACCGGCCGCGGCAAGCACGAGCAGACCGACGATCATCGCGATCAGTACTTCGAGCAGCGTATGCGCGCGGCTGCGGCGATCAGCGTTCAACGGCATCGACCTCGACCTCCCGAAACGGAATCCGTACGCACGACGGCGGCGTCACCGTCGCCCCCGCGCCTTCGCATCGCGTCGATACCGCCGCGCCCGCACCGCGCCAGCCGACAATCATGTAGCGGACACCGCCCGGCCCATGGTCGAGCGTCATCGCACCTCCTGGCAACGATGCGGCCACGAGCGCCGCGATGCCGTCGTCGGCGCCCGCCGCTGCGCGCCGGCGCTCGATGCGTGCATCGGCCAGCCACAGCGCGCGTTCACGCCAGATCGTCGCCCGCTGCGCGCGCGTCATCGCAAGCTGGGTGCCGGCCACGGCCAGCATCACGACCGCGAGCAGCGCGACGGCCAGCACCGCTTCGAGCAGCGACGTGCCGCGCATCGATCGGCGCACGCGCTTCATGCCGCCTCGCAACGCCCGGCGGCGACGCGCGCCCGGCCGCCCGCCGCGATCCGGATACAACGCGACACGCGTGCGTCGTCGCCGGACAGCATGCGCTGCGGACGCAATTCGAAGCGCCGGATCCCGCCGATCACCTGCCCCGCCGGCGGCGCGAACGCCAGATCGTGCGCCACGCCCGCGACGGCAATGTCGGCATCGCGCGGATAACGCCGCAGCACGCGCGACTGTCCGTCGAACTGCCCGCTGACAATCCAGCCGCACGACCATTCCGCCGGATCGCAGCGCTCGCCGGAACGCATGCAGTCGCCGTCGCGCCCGGCTCGGCACAGCGTGACGCGCACGCCGAGACGCGTCGCCTCAGTGCGTGCAAACGACAACGCACCGAGGAGCGCGCGCGAGCGCGCATCCACGCGTTCGCGCATGTGCCATTGATTGAATGCGGGTGCTGCGAAAAGTCCGATCGACGCGGCCAGCGCGATCGCGACCATCAGCTCGACGAGCGTGAAGCCGCCGCAGCTGCGCATGCCTTTTTTGACGACCTGCCGGTGCAGTTCCATCGCCATCGTCCTCCGTCAACGTGATGCGACGACTGTAGCGACGCGAGCGAACGCGCGCCATTGGCCGAACGGCCGACTGGCGACATGCGATCGCGACCGACACAATCGGCACGAATCGAACCCACGGAGAAGACGATGAACGGACGCAGCGCGTCAGCGCTTACGCGAAGGCTTGGAGGGGGACGCGCGACGGAACTCTTCGATCACGTCGGCAAATTCGGAAACGTCCTCGAACCGGCGGTAAACCGATGCGAAACGGACATAGGCGATCGTATCGAGGCCACGCAACTCGTTCATCACGAGTTCGCCGAGCTTCTCGCTACGCACTTCCCGCTCGCCGGTAGCGAGCAGTTGATATTCGATGCGGGCGACCGCCGCGTCGATCGCGTCAGCCGCAACCGGCCGCTTGCGCAGCGCGAGTTGCATGCTTGCGACGATCTTGCGACGGTCGAATTCCGTGCGGCTGCCGTCCTTCTTCACGACGGCCGGCAGGTTCAGCTCGACCCGCTCGTACGTCGTGAAGCGCTTGTCGCAAGCCGAGCAGCGACGGCGCCGGCGAATGGCGGCGCCATCTTCGGACACGCGCGAGTCGACGACCTGCGTGTCTTCATGCCGGCAGAACGGGCAGCGCATGCGGGATCAGCGATAGACCGGGAAACGCTTGGTCAGCTCGGCCACTTGCGTGCGCACGCGCTCGATCGTCGCTGCATCTTCCGGATTCTCGAGCACGTCGGCGATCAGGTTGCCGACCAGTTCCGCTTCCGCCGGGCCAAAGCCGCGCGTCGTCATCGCCGGCGAACCCAGACGGATGCCGCTCGTCACGAACGGCTTCTCCGGATCGTTCGGGATCGCGTTCTTGTTCACCGTGATGTGCGCGGCACCGAGCGCTGCTTCCGCTGCCTTGCCCGTGATGTTCTTCGCGCGCAGGTCCACCAGCATCACGTGGCTTTCGGTGCGGCCCGACACGATCCGCAGGCCGCGCTTGACCAGCGTTTCAGCCAGCACGCGCGCGTTCTCGACCACCTTTTCCTGGTACGCCTTGAATTCCGGCGACAGCGCTTCCTTGAACGCCACGGCCTTCGCCGCGATCACGTGCATCAGCGGGCCACCCTGGATGCCCGGGAAGATCGCCGAGTTGATCGGCTTCTCGTATTCCGACTTCATCAGGATCACGCCACCGCGCGGGCCGCGCAGGCTCTTGTGCGTCGTCGTCGTCACGAAGTCGGCGTGCGGCACCGGGTTCGGATACACGCCCGCCGCGATCAGGCCCGCGTAGTGCGCCATGTCGACCATCAGGTATGCACCGACCGACTTCGCGATCTTCGCCAGACGCTCGAAGTCGATCTTCAGCGCGAACGCCGATGCACCCGCGACGATCAGCTTCGGCTTGTGTTCCTGCGCGAGCTGCTCGGCCGCGTCGTAGTCGATGTCTTCCTGCTCGTTCAGACCGTAGCTCACCACGTTGAACCACTTGCCCGACATGTTCACCGGCGAGCCGTGCGTCAGGTGACCACCGTGCGCGAGGCTCATGCCCATGATCGTGTCGCCCGGCTTGAGCATCGCGAAGAACACGCCCTGGTTCGCCTGCGAACCCGAGTTCGGCTGCACGTTCGCGGCTTCCGCGCCGAACAGCTGCTTCACACGGTCGATCGCCAGCTGCTCGACCACATCGACGTATTCACAGCCGCCGTAGTAGCGCTTGCCCGGATAACCTTCCGCGTACTTGTTCGTGAGCTGCGAGCCCTGGGCGGCCATCACGGCCGGGCTCGTGTAGTTTTCCGACGCGATCAGCTCGATGTGATCTTCCTGGCGGCGGTTTTCCTGCTCGATCGCAGCAAAGAGTTCGGGATCGACGTTCGCGATGGTGCTTTGGGCTCTGTCAAACATACGGTTTCCGTTAAGTGTGTACAGGTTGACCGGTGCGGCCGAGTACATTGCGCTGCTGGCGGGACCAGCTCGACGTGGCGGAAGAATCCGTATGACGCGAGGCAGGACAGCCACCGGCGATGCACGCAACGGCGCACAACGGCTGCCCAGGCGAACGGCAAAAACGGCGCCCCGCGCTTCACGGTGGGATGCTCCACCTTGAACCCGAAGGGTTCTATCGCCAGTCACGCAGGGGTGATGAGCGCGTTAGTGTATTGGATGCGTCATGAATAGGCAACCGCACGCCAGCAGCCCCGAAATAATAAGGGCCGGACTCCGCGCACCCGTGCCGCCATGCGTTGGCGCCTTGCCGCGGTGCGGCAATCTCAGTACGCTTGCGCGATACTATCCGCTACTTTGTTACCGACCAGGAGCAGCAATGATCGTGTTCGTCACAGGCGCGTCCGCCGGCTTCGGCGCCGCCATCGCCCGAGCCTTCGTCAAGGGCGGCCACCGCGTCGTCGCAACCGCGCGCCGCAAGGATCGCCTCGATGCGCTCGCGGCCGAACTCGGCGACGCGCTGCTGCCGTTCGAGCTCGACGTGCGCGACCGCGCAGCCGTCGAAGCCGTGCCGGCCGCGCTTCCCGCCGAATTCGCCGCGCTCGACGTGCTCGTCAACAACGCCGGCCTCGCGCTCGGCGTCGAGCCGGCGCACAAGGCGAGCCTCGACGAGTGGCAGACCATGATCGACACGAACTGCTCGGGCCTCGTGACCGTCACGCACGCGTTGCTGCCCGGAATGATCGCGCGAGGCCGCGGCCACATCTTCAATCTCGGCTCGGTGGCCGGCACCTATCCGTATCCGGGCGGGAACGTATACGGCGCAACCAAGGCTTTCGTCAGACAATTCAGCCTGAACCTGCGCGCCGACCTGATCGGCACGCCGTTGCGCGTGACGGACATCGAGCCGGGCCTGTGCGGCGGCACGGAGTTTTCGAACGTCCGCTTCCGTGGGGACGACGCGAAGGCGGCCAACGTCTACCAGAACGTTCAGCCGCTCACGGCCGAGGACATCGCCGACACGATCTACTGGATCGCGACGCGCCCCGCGCACGTCAACATCAACACGATCGAGATGATGCCGGTCGCCCAGGCGCCGGCCGGCCTCGCGATCCATCGCGGCTGACCTGTCCGAGCGCCGCCGCGGGCATGGCTCAAGCGGCCCGCGGCGTGCAGCGACGTACTACATTCCGTTACGAATCGGTTACGAATCGGTCCCTGCCCTTCCGGTAGAATGCGCGCCATGACTCAGCCTACCCGCTCCCCGGACGCGCCCTCCGGCTTTACCTGGCCGGTACGCGTGTACTACGAGGATACCGACGCAGGCGGCATCGTCTTCTATGCCAACTACCTGAAATTCTTCGAACGCGCCCGCACCGAATGGCTGCGCGCGTGCGGCATCGACCAGCGTCGGCTCGCCGACGACACGGGCGCGATCTTTATCGTCCGCAGCACGTCGCTCGACTACCGCGCGCCGGCGCGACTCGACGACGCGCTGACGGTCACGAGCCGGCCCGGCCGCATCGGCCGCGCATCGGTGGAATTCACGCAGGAAGCCTGGCGTGGCGACACGCTGCTCGTCACCGGACACATTCGCCTCGGCTGCGTTGACCGCACCGGCATCCGGCCCGCGGCGATCCCGCCGGTCGTGCTCGACGCGCTGCAACGCGGGCCCGTCACCGACGCCGGGCAAACTGTACTGTCAACGAAGCTCGCATGAGCCCCGTTTAGACAAAGCCTATGAACTTGCCTTCCTGAATCGATACTAAGCAAGGTTCGGCGCCAGGGCTGGCCGGCGCGCCGCGCCGCACGCATGCCGTGCGCCCTCGCCGGGCACCCCCGATGGGACGTTACTCAAACCTCTATGAACACTTCTCAAGACCTGTCGATCATTTCCCTCGTGCTCAACGCGAGCGTGCTGGCCCAGGCCGTGATGGGGCTGCTGTTGCTGCTGTCGCTGATGTCGTGGACCTTCATTTTCCGCAAGTGGTTCGCGATTCGCCGCGCACGCGCGCAGACCGAACGCTTCGAACGGGATTTCTGGTCGGGCGGCGACCTGCAGGCGCTGTATCAGAGCGCGGCCAACAACCGCCATACGATCGGCGCGCTCGAGCGGATCTTCGAATCGGGGATGCGTGAATTCCTGAAGGCGAAGGAAAAGCGCCTCACCGACCCGGGCCTCGTGCTCGACGGCGCACGCCGCGCGATGCGCGCGTCGTTCCAGCGCGAAATGGACGTGCTCGAAGCGAACCTCGCGTTCCTCGCGTCGGTCGGCTCGGTCAGCCCGTACATCGGTCTGTTCGGCACCGTGTGGGGGATCATGAATTCGTTCCGCGGCCTCGCGAACGTGCAGCAGGCCACGCTCGCGAACGTCGCGCCGGGCATCGCCGAGGCGCTCGTCGCCACCGCGATCGGCCTGTTCGCCGCGATTCCGGCGGTGGTCGCGTACAACCGCTACGCGCACGACATCGACCGCCTCGCGATCCGCTTCGAGACCTTCATCGAAGAGTTCTCGAACATCCTGCAGCGTCAGGCCCAGTAAGGAGCACGCCATGGCAGGAAGTCCCATTCGATCCAGCATGCGCGGCGGCCGCTCGCGCCGCGCGATGGCCGACATCAACGTCGTGCCGTACATCGACGTGATGCTGGTGCTGCTCGTGATCTTCATGGTCACGGCACCCCTCGTGGCCCCGTCGATCATCAATCTGCCGACCGTCGGCAATGCGGCGCCGCAGGAACAGACGCCGCCCGTCGTCGTCAACATCAAGGCCGACCGCACGATGAGCGTCAAGTACAAGGGCGACTCCGGCGCGACGCAGGAAGACACGATGACCAAGGCCGAGCTCGACAGCTTCATGTCGGCCCGGCAGGCCGATCATCCCGACCAGCCGGTCGTGATCGCGGCCGACAAGACCGTGCAGTACGATGCGGTCATGACCGTGATGTCGGATCTGAAGGCGCGCGGCGTCAAGCGCGTCGGCCTCCTCGTCAAATCGCAATGAACCGGCAGCAATCCCCGCGCAGCAACGCGTACCCGTATCGGCCGCCTCGCGAGCGAGGCACCTGGCGCGCGTTCGCGCTTGCCGCGCTGATACACGTGCTGCTCGCGCTGTTCCTCTATCACGGCGTGCAGTGGCAGAACAGCACGCCGGCCGGCGCCGAGGCCGAGCTGTGGACCGAGGTGCCGGACGTCCCCGCGCCGCGGCCCGTCGTCACGCCCACGCCGCCCGCGAAGCTCGCACCGCCCCCTCCCCCGGTCCGGGACGAGCAGGCGGACATCGCGCTGCAGCAGAAGAAACGACAGCAGGAAGCGGCCGCGCGCGAAGCGCTGCTCGAGCAGCAGCGCCGCGCGCAGCAGTTGAAGGCCCAGCAGGAAGAAGCCCGGCGCGAGCAGCTCGCGGCCCAGCAGGCCGCCGCACTCGCCGCGCAGAAGGCCGCCGAACGCGAAAAGCAGAAGCAGGCGGACAAGCTCAAGCAACAACAGCTCGTGGAGCAGCAGAAGCTCGAACAGCAGAAGGCCCAGCAGCAGAAACAGCAGCAACAGAAGCAGGCGCAGCTGGAAGCCCAGGAGGCGGCGAAGGCCAAGGCCGACGCGGCCGCGAAGGCGAAGGCGGAAGCCCAGGCGAAGGCGAAGGCCGAAGCGGCTGCGCACGCGAAGGCCGATGCGGCGGCGAAGGCGAAGCTCGACCGGGAACGGAATGCGCGACTCGCGCAGATGCAGGGCCTGGCGGGTGCCGGCGAAGGCGGCGGCCAAGGGCTCGCGAAAAGCGGCACCGGCACGGGTTCCGGCGGCAATGCCGCGTCGCCCGGCTATGCCGACAAGGTGCGCCGCCGCGTGAAGCCGAACATCGTCTGGGGCGGCGAGCGTGCGGGGCTCACGACGATCGTCAAGATCCGCTGTACGCCTTCGGGCGACCTGCTGAGCGTCTCGGTCTCGCGGCCGAGCGGCAATTCGGGGTGGGATCAGGCGGTCGTCAATGCGATCCAGGCGTCGGTTCCGTTACCGCCCGATACTGACGGTCATACGCCGTCCAGCATTACGATTACCTTCAAGGCGGCGGAGTGAGCGCAAATGCGCTTACACTCCGTGCGTCGCTACCGGACGGGAACGAATCGGGTATTTTTACTGTCTCTGCGGTTGCGCAGCGATCCAAGTCACATGGGAAGCAGAAGCATGAGATTGATGACGAAACTAGGTTTCAGGGCACTCGTGGCCTCGTGTCTGATTGCGGCCGGCGCCGCCGCTAACGCGCAGGTCAACGTGTTGATCACCGGCGTCGGTTCGACCCAGTTCCCCATCGCCACCGCGAACTTCGCGAACGAGGCGGGCCTGCCGCAGCAGGTCACGTCGATCGTCCGCGCGGATCTCGCGCGCAGCGGCAAATTCACCAACATCGATGCGGGCAGCACGCCCGTGCCCGAGACCGCCTCGGTGGATCTCGGCGCATGGAAGGCCAAGGGCGCGAACGCGTTCGTCGCCGGCAGCGTGAACCGCGAGGCGAACGGCCAGTACAAGGTGAACTTCATCCTGTACGACACCGTGAAGCAGCAAAGCCTCGGCGGCCTGTCGCTGACGGCCACCGACACGACGCTGCGCACGGCCGGCCACAAGATCGCCGACTACATCTACCAGAAACTGCTCGGCGTGCGCGGCGTGTTCGCCACCCGCCTGTCGTATGTGATCAAGACGGGCAACCGCTACCAATTGCAGATCTCGGATTCGGACGGCCAGAACGCGCGCATCGCGCTGTCGAGCACCGAGCCGATCATCTCGCCGGCGTGGTCGCCGAGCGGCACGAAGGTCGCGTACGTGTCGTTCGAGCGCAAGAAGCCAATCGTCTACATCCACGACCTGCCGACCGGCCGCCGCTACATGGTCTCCGACCAGAAGGGCAACAACAGCGCGCCGGCGTGGTCGCCGGACAGCAACACGCTCGCCGTCGCGCTGTCGCTGACGGGCAATACGCAAATCTATACGGTCAATGCGAACGGCGGCGGCCTGCGCCGTCTCACGCAGAGCAGCTCGATCGACACCGAGCCGTACTACTCGCCGGACGGCCGCTGGATCTACTTCACGAGCGATCGCGGCGGTGCGCCGCAGATCTACCGGATGCCCGCGCAGGGCGAAAGCGCCGGCGCGGCGCAACGCGTGACCTTCACCGGCAGCTACAATACGAGCCCGCGCATCAGCCCGGACGGCAAGCTGCTCGCTTACATCTCCCGCACGGGTGGGGGCTTCAAGCTGTACGTTCAGGATCTGCAAACCGGCGCGGCGAACGCGATC
Source organism: Burkholderia ambifaria AMMD (assembly GCF_000203915.1). Lineage (NCBI taxonomy): Bacteria > Pseudomonadati > Pseudomonadota > Betaproteobacteria > Burkholderiales > Burkholderiaceae > Burkholderia > Burkholderia ambifaria. Next base: position 757,541 of record NC_008390.1, on the reverse strand, counting down.
ACGAATACCAATCGTGACGAATCGCCGAGCTTCGCGGCAAACGGCCAGTACCTTCTCTACGCTACCCAGTCGGGTGGTCGCAACGTGCTGGCAGCTGTGCCCTCCGACGGCAGCGCGCCGCCTCAGATCCTGTCCGTCCAGGGCGGCTCCGTTCGCGAGCCGTCGTGGGGGCCCTTCATGCAATGACCACAAGGAGAGTAACCATGATGTCGAATAAAGCTCGTCTGGCCCTGGCCGTGATGATGATCAGCGCGCTCGCAGCGTGTAAGTCGGGCGTGAAGCTCGACGACAAGACCAACGCTGGTGCGGTGAGCACGCAGCCGAGCGCCGACAACGTCGCGCAAGTGAACGTCGATCCGCTGAACGATCCGAACAGCCCGCTCGCGAAGCGCAGCATCTACTTCGACTTCGACAGCTATTCGGTGAAGGACGAGTATCAGCCGCTGATGCAGCAGCACGCTCAGTACCTGAAGAGCCACCCGCAGCGTCACGTGCTGATCCAGGGCAACACCGACGAACGCGGCACGAGCGAGTACAACCTCGCGCTGGGCCAGAAGCGTGCGGAAGCTGTCCGCCGCGCGATGGCACTGCTCGGCGTGAACGACTCGCAGATGGAAGCCGTGAGCCTCGGCAAGGAAAAGCCGCAAGCATCGGGCCACGACGAAGCATCGTGGGCGCAGAACCGTCGCGCCGACCTCGTCTACCAGCAGTAAGTAACGGAAGAGTTGCCGTATGACGCACTGTGTAACCTGGCTGCGCGTTGCCGCAGCATTCTGCGTCGTCGGCGCGGCGTGGTCGGCCGCGCCGGCGCACGCCGGCGTGTTCGACGACAACGAGGCGCGCCGCGCCGTGCTCGATCTGCGCAGCAAAACCGACAACCTGGCGAGCCAGTTGTCCGCCGCCCAGCGTACGATCCTCGACCAATCCGGCCGTCTCGACCAGCTGAACCAGCAGGTCGCGACGCTGCGCGGCGAGAATGAGGACCTGACGAACCGGCTGACGACGCTCGAACGGCAGCAGAAGGAGTACTACCAGGATCTCGACACGCGACTCAAGAAGTTCGAGCCGCAGCAGGCGACGATCGATGGTGTCGAAGGCACCGTGCAGCCGGGTGAAACGGATGCGCTCAATGCGGCGCAGCAGCAGTTCCGCAACGGCAACTTCAAGGCGGCCGCGGCATCGTTCCGCAGCTTCATCGCGAAGTATCCGCAGAGCCCGTACCAGCCGACCGCGCAGTACTGGCTCGGCAATGCGCAATACGCGCTGCGCGACTATCGCGGCTCGACCGCGACGTGGCAAACGGTCGTGAGCAAGTATCCGCAGCATCCGCGCGCGGCCGACGCGCTCGTCGCAATCGGTACGAACCAGCTCGAGCAAGGCCAGAAGGCGGCCGCGAAGAAGACGTTCGAGCAGGTCGTGTCGCAGTACGCCGGATCGAACGCTGCGCAGACCGCGCAGGGCAAGATCGAGAGCATCAAATAAATTAGCGTGCCAGGTTGTTGACTGACCTGAAATTCGCCGCTATAATTTTTTGCTCTTTAGGTCGTTGGGCGAGTTGTTAGCGCAACGGGCTGGCAAGTTTCAAGAACGTGGGGTGGTAACTCAGTTGGTTAGAGTATCTGACTTTTAATCAGAGAGTCGAGGGTTCGAGTCCCTCCCACCCTACCAACTATCTTTGATAGTGCAAATTAAAGCCTCCCAAGTGGAGGCTTTTTTGCGTCTGTCGCATCCGTATCGCCGCGGCATCCCGGTGATGTCTGCAACACACTCAGCCGCACCCTCCCGACTCCGCGACCGGACAGGGCACGCACCGTGCCCCGCCCGTGCATCAGCGCACGCTCACGTTGCGCAGTACGTCACCATATCCCGTGTACAGATTGCCGTCGGGCAGCAACTGCCGCTGCGCAAGCTGCCGATGCACGACAGGCAGGTGATGGAACGGCATCCGCGCGAACAGGTGATGTTCGATATGAAAATGAATCGCGTGCGGGCCGAACAGGAACGTCTGCCACGAACGCCGGACGATCGTGCGCGCGTTGCGGCTCTGGTCGGCACAGGCCGGCAGCCCCGCATGCTCGAAGATCGCGCGCACCTGCCCGGCGAGCGGCAGCAGCGTGACGGACGGCACGATCCACAACGTAACGTACAGCAGCGGATGCCCAGCCCATGCGAGCGCGCCGAACAGCACACCGTTGCCGGCCAGCATCGACGCGACTTCCCACGCGGCGTACGCACGCGACTTCCCGACCTTCGGCATTGCATGCGCAAACTCGCCGCGGGCGAGCTTCACGACGCTCGTCACGTAGCCGATCCCGCATGCATACGCGAGCAGGCGGCCGATCAGCCGCCCGCGCGTCACCGGATAGTCGTGCACGCCGAACAGCAGCGCTACAGGATCGTCCGGCTCCATCGGTGCGCGATGGTGTTTCAGATGGCCGGCACGATACGTCCGCAGCGACAACCACAGCGGGCCGGCCGCGAACAGTTGGCCCAGCGCGTCGTTGACGCGCCGGTTCCGCGCCAGCAAACCGTGCGCACCTTCGTGCATCATGACCGCGAGCGCAAGCTGGCTGCGCGCGATCACGATCGCTGCCAACGCGTACACGAGCGGATGCGCAAACGCGATCGCAACCGCGAACGCGGCGGCAATCATCAGCCAGTCACCTGCCAGCGCTGCGCCGACGCGCGATGCGCTCACGCGAAACAACGCCGGATCGGGCACGAACCGGGCAAGCCCGGCATTCGGCCCGGCTTGGTGAACACGGGTATCCGTCACGCGAGCCTCCCGCGCAGCGATCGCCGCTCGACCCAAAGCGCACTGACCATCGCGAGTGCCACGCCGCCCAGCACATCGGCCACCGTATGCTGCTTGAGCGTCAGCGTCGACGTGCAGATCAGCAGGCCGACCGCCACGGTCACGAGCCGTCGCCGGTCCACCAGCATCCGGCAGGCAAGGCACGTCACCGCGACATGCAGGCTCGGAAAACCATTGGCCGCGAGATCGAGCTGCCACATGCGCGCGAGACGGTGACGCACGAACGTGTTGCCGATCTCCGCGACGTCGGGCCGCGGCACGGCCTCCGGAAACAGCAGGAAACACACGACACCGAGCACGAACGCGATCAGCACGGCCTCCTTGAACGGGGCGAACGCGGGCGGCCGCGCATACGCAGCAAGCGCAATCACGAACGGGAAGAAGCCGACATAGACGAACCACGACCACGCGATGAACGGAATCCGCGCATCGATCGACGTGGCAAACACGTAGCGCGGCGTGACGCTACGCTCCAGCAGAAAGAAGATCGCGAGGCCGGCTGCCATGCCGAACGTCGCGGCCAGCATCTGCCGGATGTCGGGCCGGCGATCGTCACGAAGCGACAGCGAATTCATCGTGGTGCCGGCGCCTCGCATCGCGTCTCCCCATCGGCCACCTTCGCATGCGGACGCAACGCGAGGAGGCGTGACGTCCATGCGTCGACGCGCGCACGTGCATGCTCGCGGCCGGCGATCGTCCCTGCCCGCGTACCGGGATGGCGCATCAGTTCGCCTGCAGCCTGCCCGACTTCCCGCCGGAACGCGGCCGCGTCGCCGCGCCACGTGACGACGCGATGCACGAGTTGCAGTTGCGCGGCGCGCGCAGCGTTGCTCGCCTGCTCGGGCTGATCGGACTGCACGAGTAGGATCGGGCGGCGATACACATGTGCGATCGACAGCGCGGCCATGCCGGGTGCCGACACGATCAGCGGAGCATGGGCGGCGCGCGTCACCCAGTCGGCGTCGACGCCGGTCCAGCCGTCGTGCCCGGCATAGCCTTCGCCCACGCGATGGGTGGCGAGCCCCGCGTCGCGCATGCCGGCGGACAACGCATCGGCGAGCGCGATATCGCGAAAGTGCGGGTTCAGATAAATGGCGGCTGCAGCCGGCTCCGAAGCCGGCCGCTCGGCGACGATCGGCACCGGCGTCGGCAGCCGGCAATGCGTGCGCGATCGCCGGACGTCATCGGCGGCATCGTATGCAAAATCGTGTTCGATGCAGCATCGCGCCGAATCGATCTGCCAGTCGACGATCCGTGCAAATGCACGCGCCAGTGCGCGCGGCAGACGTGCGTCGAAATTCGCGGTCAACGCGCGGCGCAGGCTGCCGCCGTATACGTGGACGATGCGGCGTCGCCAGCCCGGCATCGCGCCCATGAACAACAGCGCCGGATGAAACGAGTCGTTGATCACGAGATCGGCATCGCGGACGAGCGCACGCAGCCGCGCGATGTCACGCGGCATGCGCGTCGGCCTGAACACGTAGTGCGCGACATTGCGATCGGTCGCGTCGCGCAGCATGTTCTGCCGTTCATCGAACTGCACCGCGTAGTGACGGGACAGCACGGCCGCGTCGATGTCGAACGCAGCCAGGAACGCCTGCCCCGCATCGGACGTCGTCAGCACGGCGACCTGCGCGCCGGCCGCACGCAGCGCATGCACGAGCAGTTGCGCGCGCATCAGGTGGCCGCGTGCGTCGGCCGTCGCGAGATAGACGATCCGCGGCATCATGCGCGCGGACGAAGCGACTGGAACCAGCCGGCCGCGACCATCGCCAGCGCGCCCGTCACGCCGAAACCGGCTTCGATCGCGCGGATCTCGTTCAGCAACGCGGCGAGATGCGCTGCCTCGGACGGCGCAACCAGACGGCGCAGCGTGTCCGAGCAGAGCCGGACATGCCGCGTCTCGTCGGCGAGCACGCGCGAGAGCAGCGGGTACAACGGATGTGCATCGCCGATCGTCGCGCAGTGACGCGCGAGCACACGCATCGCCATCTGTTCCGCACACAGGCCCGTCGCATAGGCCGGCACGAGCACGCCTTGCGAGAAATGCGGTGCATGGCGCTGCGCGAGCCGGCGCCATCGCATGATCTTGCGCCGGCTCAACCAGTCGGGCTCATGCGGTGCAGTCGACGGCGCGACACCGCGCTCGCGCAGCGCATCGGCGAACGCCGCGGCGTGGCGACGCTCGTCCGCGAGGTGCTGCTCGATCCGCGGCGCAAGCCAGTCCGGTGGCCGTCCGGTCCAGTCCTCGTGCAACGCGCACTCAGTCGCTTCCTCGCCGATCAGGTACATGCGCAGCACCCAGCGCTCGCCATGCACGCTGCGATGCAACTGCCGAATCGCGGCCCGCTTGAGGCGATCGACGAGGTACGCGCGCACCCGCGCCGCCCCGCGCGGCACGGGCGCATCGAGACAGTCGAAGCGTGCATCGTGCGCTGCCTGCGGCGACGCCGGCAGTTCGCCTGCCGCGCTCATGCCGGCTCGCCTCGTACAGACGCAGATTTCGTCGCAGCCGCCGCAGCGCCGGCAGGATCGCGACGCCATCCGAGGATCAGGCCGATGAAGCTTTCCTGCATGAACGCGTGCGCGGATGCGGTCGCCCCCGCAAATGCTTCCTCGCGGCCGTTGACGCGCAGATAGCCGCTTCCGTCACGCGCGCCGAATTCGATCCGGTCGTTCTTCCTGAAGCCGCGCGTGCGCATGTCCTTCACCAGCGCGCTGCCGTCCAGGCCGAACAGGAACAGCTCGCGCCGGGCGACCCACACCGGAATGTGATTGCTCAGCGCATCGAAACGAATCGTCCACGTGCCGGCTGCGAGTGCGCGATCGACGTCGGCATCGTGCGGCGCATTCGACGTAAAGCTCGCACGCGCGACCGACTTCGTCAGGCCGCCGACGCCAAGCCCAATCGTGATGTCATCTGCGGACGGCTGCTTCGGATCGGTCGCGCTCACCTTCACGAGATGCCGCGCGAGCCGCGATGCAAGCGACGGATGCGCGAACAGTGCCAGCGTTTCGTCCGGCGTGAGCACGTCGCGCTCGCCGTCGCCCTCCTTCACCCGCACGCGATACGGATCGATCCGGACATCGGTGAACGTGCCGTGCACGGGCGCATGGACGTACACGTCGCGGTCCCATTTCGCGCCGTCGCGACGCAGCAGCACATGCACGCCCAGCGGCACGCGCCGGCCGTCGCCGTCGACGCCCGTGCCCTGCAGCAGCACGTCGCCGAGTACGTCCTTCGTGCGGCGGGTCTCGTCGCTTGAGAAGACGATCGCGTGCGCATCGGTATCGATGCTCGCGTGAACGTCCGGCGCATCGAGCGCGACGCGATTGCAGTCCGCGGCGGCCGCGTTCGCGAACGGGCAGCCGCTTTGCGATGCGAAGTGGTAGATCCCGCGCCCCGCATGGTCGACCGGCGCGGCATGGGCGCCGACGCTGGCGGCAAACAGGGCGAGGCAGGCAACACGGGTGGCGAGAGAGGACATGGTCGTTGTCGGGAGGGGTGCAGGATGTGGGCGTGCCATGGCCGCGCGATGCGCGGCACCGGCTCAATGACGGTGATAGGAGAGCGCTTCGAGATCGCGCCGCGCCGATGCACGCCCGGCGAGACCGAAACCGCGCGCGAGCGCGCCGAGCGTATCGATGGCAGACGCGGCGATCGTGACGCCCACGGCCGCGAGATAGCGGGCAGCGCCCAGTCGCGGCAACTGCTGGCGATTCAGCGCGCGCAGACTGTAGCCGAGCCGCATGGCCATCACGCAGAACGGGCCGAGCGGGCCGCTGCGGCCGAGCCACTGCCACCCGCGCGGCAGGTACGCGTTCACGAGATACGGCGTCAGCCCGACGCTGTCCTCCCCGCGCATCCAGCGCAGCTTCAGCGATTCGCGATGCGTGTCCGGCAGCCGATGCTCGGTGTGCGCGGCCGGCGCGAACTCGACGGCCACGCCGGCCGCCTGCATCCGCAGCCCCATCACCTGGCAATGCGCGCGATAGACGCCGTCGAGCGGCTCGTAGCGGAATCGTGCGAATACGTCGCGCCGGAACGCGACGTTGTTCGCGTAGAAATTGCGTGTCGCACCGTCACGCAGCGGGCTCGGGAAATACATGAAATCGATCGACGTCAGCGCGATGCCGAGCACGTTCGGCGCATAGCTGGTGCGCCCCGCCACCGCGGCGGGCGCATCGCCCGCTTCGCGCGCGAACGGTGCGAGCAGGTGCTCGAGCCAGTCGTCGGCCGGCCGGCAATCGGCATCGCCGAACACGACGATGTCGCAGCGGGCCGCGTCGACGTGGTCGAACCCGTCGTTCTTCGCATCGTAGTAGCCGGTGCTCGCGCCGATCTCGACGAAGTCGATCGGGCGGCCGGCCAGCGCGGCGATCTCCGCGCACGCATCGGCCGGCAGGCCGTCGTGCGTGATGATCCATTGCGCGAGTGCCGCGGGCGGTACGGTCTGCTTCGACAGCGCCGATACGAGGCGCTTCAGGCTGTCGACGGCCTGCACGAGCCCCGCGCCGCCGCGCAGGTTGTTCGTCTCCAGCACGAGCGCGGCCTGCGCCGCCACGGCGCGGGCCGCCGCGCGGGCGTGTCGCGTGGCTTCTGTGAAGTCTGGCATCCGGAATATCTCCATCGTCATGCGCACCGGCATGGATGAAACGAATGGGCGGGGAGCCCGCCGCGCATCGGCGAATGCGGGTCGCCCGCGACCGTCGTCGCAAAGCGGGCGGCCTGGAAGGCGCCCGCTTCGCATGCCGTCACTCCTGGACGGACGGCGCCGATTCGGCGTCGGGATAGCGCGGCTTCGCGTTCTGCAGGTCGCGCGTGTTCTTCTGCACGGCCACCGCACCGAACAACGCGAGCACGAACGACATCGCGTAGAAGCCCTTCTCGCTCAATTGCAGCGTCGCGTTGAAGAGGCCGACGACCAGCAGCGCGATCGCGAGCAACAGCGCAACCCAGCTCAGCCCGTAGTAAATGCCGGTGACGGGAATGCCTTCCGCGCGGTCACGCACGCTCTTCTGTAGCGAGATCGCCGCATAGAGGCCGAACACGAGCACGGTGAAGTAGTAGCCCTTCTCGTTGAGCTGCATGCCGGCATTCCACAGGCCGATCAGAAATGCCGCGAAACCGGCGATCAACGCGGCCCACGACGCCGCGACGAATGCGAACGACGGCTGCTGGATGGTGGTCTGGTTCATTGCTTTGCCCTCTCTTTCTTCTTGTTCGAAATCGTTTTTCGTTGAACTGCGTTTCGCGCATGGTAGCAGCTTTGGCGCGTGCCACGACAGCCTCGCTTGCAGTCTTACATGCCGCGCTGCGCGCGCCGCCAGCGCCCCGGCGTCGTGCCGAGCACCGCGCGAAACGCCTTGCCGAACGCCGCCTCCGACTGATAGCCGACCGCCTGCCCGATCTCCGCCTGCCCGCGCTGCGTGTCCTGCAGCAGCGCGCACGCATGCATCATCCGGATCTGCGCGACGAACGCGCCGACGCTCATCCCGGCCTTCTCGCGGAAATGCCGCGCATAGGTCGCGCGCGACATCGCCGACGCCGCGCCGAGCGATTCGACCGTCCACGGTTTCGCCGGCGCCTGCAGCACAGCCTGGACCGACGAACCGAGCCGCATATCGGCAGCCAGCGCGAGCCAGCCGGCCGGCACGCGCGCATCGCGACCGTACGCGCGCAACGCATAGGCGAGCAGCGCCTGTCCGAGCGCGTTCACGATCGCACGCGCACCGGGCTGCGCATTCGATGCCTCCGCGCGCAGCACGCTCGTCAGCAGTTGCAGCGACGCCAGCCCCGACGACGCCTCTCGCAGCCCGACGTGCAGCACGCGCGGCAGCGTGCGCATCAGCAATTCACCGGCCCCGCGTGCGTAGACGAAGCGTCCGCAAAGCAGATCGACGCCCGCCTCGCCCTCATCCGCGGGATCGCGGTTCGACTTGACCGGCAGCACCGCGCCGCCCGCCGCGCGCGGTTCGCGCAGTAACGCGACCGACCTGGCGCCGCCCGCGCCTCCATCCGACAAATCGTGCGCGTCGCCCGCGGGCAGCAGCACGAAGTCGCCGTCGACGAGCCGCAGCGTGCGCCCGTCGGCCGTGCGCAACCGGCACGTTCCGGACAGCAGCAGGTGAAACGCCGCCTCGCCGGGCGGCAACGGGTCGTGCGGCATCGCGAACGGGCCGTCGAGCAGGCAGCGCACGTCGAGCTCGACATGGCTGCGGCCCAGCGACAGCAGTTGACTCAACGCGTCCATGAGACGTTTGCGCTAAAAATTGACACTCTAGCGTATCGAAACCCTCAGTGCGAGCGATCAGAATAGGCCCTGCATCGCCCGAGATCGCGGCATCCGCCGACCGACCCACAACTTCTCGAAAGGACGCATCATGCTGAACTGGAACGAATACCGGAAGGAACTCTCGACGCGCATCGGCGACATCGCCAAGCTCTCGCCCGACACGCTGGCCGGCTACAAGGCGCTGTCCGGCGCGGGCGCCAAGACGGGCCATCTCGACGCGAAGACGCGCGAACTGATCGCGCTCGCGGTGGCCGTCACGACGCGCTGCGACGGCTGTATCGCGGTGCATACGGCCGAAGCCGCGAAGCATGGCGCGACCAAGGAGGAAGTGGCCGAAGCGCTCGGCGTCGCGATCGCGCTGAACGCGGGTGCGGCGCTCGTCTACTCGGCCCGCGTGATGGACGCGCTCGGCGACTGACGCGCAGCGCGCATGAAGGGTGCGGCGCCCGCCGCATCCTTCATGGCTGATCGGCCGATCGACCGGCGCTGCCGGCCGGCGGGTGCGCGGCGCTCGCGCATAACGGCGCCACGAACTCGGCTACCATGCGCGAAGACGCATCGCGAAGGAGCGCTCCATGTGCCGCTGGCTCGCCTATACGGGCAATCCGATCCATCTCGAGACCGTACTGTTTCGCGCGAAGCATTCGCTGATCGACCAGAGCCTGCATTCGGAGCTGGGCGCCACGACCACCAACGGCGACGGCTTCGGTATCGGCTGGTACGGCGACCCCGACGAACTGCCGTTTCGCTACCGCTCCGTGCATCCTGCGTGGAATGATCGCAACCTGCGCGAAGCCGCGCGTGCGATCCGCTCGCGGATGTTCGTCGCGCATATCCGCGCGGCGACCGATACACCTGTCCAGGAAACCAACTGCCATCCGTTTCGCCATGGCCGCTGGCTGTTCGCGCACAACGGGCTGATCCGTGATTTCCACAAGCTGCGCCGCGACCTGACGATGAAGGTCGACCCGGCGCTATTCCCGACGCTCGAAGGCTCGACCGACTCCGAGCTGATGTTTCGACTTGCGCTGACCTACGGCCTCGAACAGACGCCGCTGCCCGCGCTCGAGCGGATGGTCGGCATGGTCGAGGAAACCGCCGCACGGTATCGCGTCGACGAGCCGCTCAACATGACGATCTGCGCGACGGACGGCGACCGGATCATCGCGGTGCGCTACTCGAGCGAACGGCAATCGCGCTCGCTGTTCCACACGACGTCGTTCAAGCACCTGCACGAACTCTATCCGCACAATCCGCGCATCGCCGAAGCGGGCGACGACGCGTTCATGGTCGTGTCGGAGCCGCTCGTCGACCTGCGCGGGGCATGGGAGGAAGTGGCCGAAAGCACGGCGATCGTCGCGCAGGGCGCCGATGTGCAGCAGCGGCCGTTCAATCCGCGGCACACATGATGCGCCATTGGATCCGGTAGCTCGAGCACGTCAAGATGCGCGGCGAACATCGAACTGAAAAATAACCAGCGAGTCGCGTTGACCGGGTGTCGATTGCGGACCCGCGGCTTTTCACCAAGTGTGCGCGATTTTCTTTATGATCAACCTCGCGTCAATATTACCGAACGACTTCGCATTTTCAAAGCGTTCCGAAGTAAGTCCGTGCCGGATGTGGAAGCGGAGGAAATTCGGAATAACGCCCGCAGCAACTCGTCCCAGTTCCTCAGACGTACCGAAATACAAACTTAATAGTCTTTCCCTCTCGCACCCCTCGCGTGGTGAGATTTCACAATTGATATAGCGCGGCCGTGCACCCCCGTGAAAGGCGCCGCCATTCATCTGATAAATAAGATGCGGACCAATAACCCGGCTCGCTCCCCACGCAACGCGAATGGCGACCAGGCTGGAGGGCAATCAAGGGGGGAGGCCTTACTCGGCTTCGTTTCAATCTAGCTCGCGTTTTATTTCAAATTATTACCAGCATCCGAGTCGTTTTCAACAGCGCTATCCGACGCCGACACCCATATGCGCGCTGCATTCATTCCCACATAAAGGAAGCAAGTTACAAATCCTAAAAAAGACGTTATAATCGCCCAACAAAACGAGCCGGATATCGACTCAAAATAAAGCAACCCCTCGATTTCCGGCACAATCGGCACCGAGACGACTCACGCTCTTAAGCACCCTCTTCCCATCAAACTGTCGGGCAGTCAATCCGTGCGTTCCGGTATGAAACAGAAGAAAGTTTTTGTGGTATGGCTGACTGGAGTCTCCGGTGCCGGTAAATCCACGCTCGCGAATCTGCTGAAGCAGCAACTCGATGCGCGCGGGCTCCGCACGTATCTGCTGGATGGCGATACGCTCCGTAACGGGCTGAATCAGGATCTCGGATTTAGCGATGCCGATCGTCGCGAAAATATCCGGCGGACGGCCGAAGTTGCCCGGTTGATGATGGATGCCGGCTTCATCGTGATCGCTGCCCTGATCTCGCCTTTCCGGGACGCGCGCAGTAGAGCTCGCGCGCGCTTTGCGCCCGGCACGTTTATCGAGGTCTTCGTCGACGTTGCGTTGGAGGTAGCGGAGGCGCGCGATCCCAAGGGGCTGTATGTGCTGGCGAGGCAGGGAGCCATCCCGCAATTCACCGGCATCGGCTCCGCCTATGAAAACCCGTTGTCCCCTGAAGTGCACGTGCGGACAGCGGAAACGAGCCCATCGGAATGCATCGCTACGATCATGCAGAAATTGCCCCTGGATACCGACGTCGGCGCGCCGTAAGCCGCCCTCGTTCAACAATCGTCAGCCCAGCATTCCCGCGAGCCGTAATGAGGCGATCGGCCTGCGCAAGTGCGGTCAACTACGGTGCTCGAATCGCATCCTGATCGAATCGAGCCCCGCCCGGCAACCGGGGCGATCGAGCGCGATGCCTCGGTACCGCGGTAAAACCAAGTCGTTCGTAAAGGCTGCGCGCTCGTTGCGGGTCAGCACGTCGAGCACGATGTCGCGACTGCCGTCGTCCGGCAGCGCGCCGGTATCGAGCGCATCGCGAAACAATGCGGTGAAGACGCCCGTGCCCCGCTGGCGCTCGTCGGACGCGCAATGCGCGACGAGGATCTGCGAACGCTTCGTCGCCGGAATTTCCGTCTCGAGCGCCAGTCCGCGCAGCAACTGGCCGATCGTGCGGCGCACGCCGAAGAAGCGTGCAAGGGCCGACACGACGTGAACGTCGTCGAACACGTCGACGAAGCGCTGCAGGTCCGGATGTTCAGCGAAGTTGCCAGAGCAAACCAGCTCGGCTATAAAAGTGCGACCTTTTCCGCGACGAGTATCCCGTCACCTCTCACCCCGGAGCCCCCATGCCGAACCTGGAAACCGCCCAGCAATTCCTGATGACCCGCGGCCTCGACCTCGGCCTGAACCTCCTCGCCGCAGTCGTCTTATGGTTCATCGGCCGTTGGGCGATCCGCCTCGGCACCCGCCTGCTCGGCAAGGTCGTGCGCCGCAGCGGCAAGGTCGACCCGACGCTCACCGACTACCTGACCTCGGTGGTCGGCGTGCTGCTGACGATCCTGCTGATCCTCGCGATCCTGCAGATCTTCGGCGTTCAGACCACGTCGTTCGCCGCACTGCTCGCCGGCCTCGGCCTCGCGATCGGCACCGCCTGGGGCGGCCTGCTCGCCCACTTCGCCGCCGGCGTGTTCATGCAGGTGCTGCGTCCGTTCAAGATCGGCGACGTGATCAGCGCGGGCGGCGTCACGGGCACGGTGAAGGAGCTCGGCCTGTTCGGCACGACGATCATCACCGCCGACAACATCGTGACGATCGTCGGCAACAACAAGATCTTCTCGGACAACATCGCGAATTACAGCGCATCGCCGCATCGCCGCGTCGACCTGACCGCGAAGATCGCCAACAGCGTCGATGCCGTCGACGCGATCAACCGCCTGAAGACGCAGATCCAGGTGATCCCGAACGTGCTGAAGGTGCCGGCGCCGGACGTCGGCGTGCTGCAGTTCACGCCGGAAGGCCCGCTGCTGTTCGTGCGCCCGTCGACGCAGCCGGAGAACTACTGGCAGGTGTACTGCGATACCAACCGCGTGATCCTCGAGACGTTCCGCGACGCGCAATACCCGACGCCCGAAACGCCGCTCGCGCATCGCACCACCTGAACCGCACGGACGAAAAAAAAGCGTGGCAACCGCCACGCTTGTTACTGCGCCGAAGCGAAACGTGCCGGCTCAGCGCCCGCCCGTCTTGCGCGCATCGCCGGAGTGCCGCCCGCGCACCAGCTTCCACAGCGCGCCGAACGCGATCGGCACGATTGCCGCGCCAATCCCCACCAGGACGATCACGTTCAGATACTGGCGGATGAACGGGATATTGCCGAAGAAGTAACCGAGCAGCACCAGCAGCAGCACCCAGACCAGCGCGCCGATCACGTTGAACAGCTGGAAGCGTGCGAAGCTCATCGACGACGCCCCGGCGACGAACGGCGCGAACGTGCGCACGACCGGAATGAAGCGCGCGAGCACGATCGTCTTGCCGCCGTGCTTGTCGTAGAACGAGTGGGTCTTCTCCAGCGCCGCGCGGTCGAGGAAGCGTTCGAGCACCGGGATATGGGTATTGAACACCTTCGGCCCGACCCAGCGGCCGATCACGTAGTTCAAGGTATTGCCGGCAATCGCCGCGACCAGCAGCAGCACGATCAGCACGACGACGTTCATGTCGCCCGTCGCCCCGAACGCACCGCCGATGAACAGCAGCGAATCGCCGGGCAGGAACGGCAGCACGACGAGCCCCGTCTCGCAAAACACGATCAGGAACAACACCAGATACACCCATGCGCCGTACTGCCGGATGAAGTCGCCGAGGAACGCGTCGATATGCAGGACCAGGTTGACGAAATGAAGCAGCGTATCCAAATGCGATTCCTCGAAGGCGAAAAGGCCGTGACGGCCGGAAAAAGCGGAAGCGCCCGCCAGCCAAGGCGGCGCGCGGAACGGAGCCATCATACCGAAACTACCTTAAGGCTCCGTGAAAAAACGTAACCACCGGCGGCGCCGGCAGGCATCCGCCGCCTCGCTATAATTCCGCCATGTCCGAAATCACCGAAACGGCCGCGGGCGCCGCGCCCGCCCCCGCCGCGCGCCCGCTGCGCGCGATCCAGCCCCTGCCCGACCAGCTGATCAGCCAGATCGCCGCCGGCGAGGTCGTCGAACGCCCGGCGTCGGTCGTCAAGGAGCTGCTCGAGAACGCAATGGACGCCGGCGCGACGACGCTGCGCATCGTGCTCGAGGAAGGCGGCGTCAAGCGCATCTCGATTACCGACGACGGCTGCGGGATTCCGCCCGACGAACTGCCGCTCGCGCTGATGCGCCACGCGACCAGCAAGATCCGCTCGCTCGAGGAGCTCGAGGCGGTCGCGACGCTGGGTTTTCGCGGCGAAGCGCTCGCGTCGATCGCGTCGGTCGCCGAGATGTCGATCACGAGCCGCACGGCGGAGGTCGCCCATGCGACGAAGATCGACGCGACCACGGGCGCGCTGTCGCCGGCCGCCGGTGCGGTCGGCACGACGATCGAGGTGCGCGAGCTGTACTTCAACACGCCCGCGCGCCGCAAGTTCCTGAAAAGCGAGCAGACCGAGTTCGGCCACTGCCTCGAAATGATCCGCCGCGCGGCGCTCGCGCGGCCGGACGTCGCGATCTCGGTGCTGCACAACGGCAAGGCCGTCGAGCACTGGAACGCGACCGAACCCGCGCAGCGCGTCGCGAAGATCCTCGGCGACGGCTTCGCCACCGCGCACCTGCCGCTCGACGAGCAGGCGGGGCCGCTGGCCGTCTACGGCTGCGCGGGCCTGCCGACCGCGAGCCGCGGCCGCGCCGACCAGCAATACTTCTTCGTCAACGGCCGCTTCGTGCGCGACAAGTTGCTCACGCACGCGGTGCGCGCGGCGTACGAGGACGTCCTCCACGGCGACCGCTACCCGTCGTACGTGCTGTTCCTCGACCTGCCGCCCGAAGCCGTCGACGTGAACGTGCACCCGTCGAAGATCGAAGTGCGGTTCCGCGATTCGCGCTCGATCCACCAGTACGTGTTCCACGCGGTCCAGCGCGCCCTCGCCCGCCATGCGGGCGCGTCGCCGGAAACCACCGCGGGCGGCCACGCCGCGCAACTGTCGCCGGCGCCGGGCGGCCCCGCGTCGTTCCTGAATACGCCGCTCGGCCTGGGCGCCGCCAGCGGCACGGGCGGCAGCGGCTTCTCGTCGCCGTCGTCATCCTCATCGTCGGCCGGCAACACGTGGATGCGCCAGGCGCGCATGACGCAGGGCACGCTGCCGGTCGCGCAGCCGCTCGCGCTCTACGACGCGCTGTTCGGCCGCAAGGACACGGGCGCCGGCACGCCGGACGGCACGACCGTCATCGCGCACGATTCGGCGAGCGCGCCGACCATGCCGCCGGGCTTCGTCGCGTCGCCGCTCGCGGCCACCGCGCACGACGAGCAGCCGCTCGGCTTCGCGCTCGGCCAGATCCACGGCATCTACGTGCTCGCGCAAAACGCGCACGGCCTCGTGATCGTCGACATGCATGCGGCGCACGAGCGGATCCTGTACGAACAGTTCAAGAACGCGCTCGCCGACCGCACGATCGCCGTGCAGTCGCTGCTGCTGCCGATCTCGATGACGGCGACGCCGGTCGAGATCGGCACGGTCGAGGAAGAGCGCGACACGCTCGAATCGCTCGGCTTCGACCTCGCGGTGCTGTCGCCGACGACGCTCGCGATCCGCGCGGTGCCCGCGCTGCTGAAGGATGCGGACCTGCAGTCGCTCGCGCGCGCGGTGCTCGCCGACCTGCACGCATTCGGCGGCTCGCGCGTGCTCACCGAGCGCCAGCACGAACTGCTCGGCACGCTCGCCTGCCACCACGCGGTGCGCGCGAACCGGCGCCTGACGCTCGACGAGATGAACGCGCTGCTGCGCCAGATGGAAGCGACCGAACGCGCGGACCAGTGCAATCACGGCCGGCCGACCTGGTATCAGCTCACGCTGAACGATCTCGACCGCCTCTTCATGCGCGGCCAATGAGCGCTTCACCGCAGTCCCGTCCGACGACGATCACCTGCCTGCTCGGCCCCACCGCGTCGGGCAAGACGGCCGCCGCGCTGGCGCTGGCCGCGCGCCGGCCGATCGAGATCGTCAGCGTCGATTCGGCGCTCGTCTACCGCGACATGGATATCGGCACCGCGAAGCCGACGCGCGACGAACGCGCGCGCGTGCCGCACCATCTGATCGACATCATCGACCCGGCCGATGCGTATTCGGCGGCCGAATTCCGCGCGGACGCGCTGCGCCTGATCGGCGAGATCGCCGCGCGCGGCCGCACGCCGCTGCTCGCGGGCGGCACGATGCTGTACTACAAGGCGCTGACGCAGGGCCTCAACGACCTGCCGACCGCCGATCCGGCCGTGCGCGCCGAGCTCGACGCCGACGCCGCGCGCGACGGCTGGCCCGCGCTGCATGCGCGGCTCGCGCAGGTCGACCCGGCGACGGCCGCGCGGCTCGCGCCGAACGATTCGCAGCGGATCCAGCGCGCGCTCGAAGTGTTCCTGCTGAGCGGGCAGCCGATGTCGGTGCTGCTCGCCGCGCCGCGGCGCGCGGACGATGAGGCCGCCGCGTACCGTTTCGTGCCGGTCGCGCTCGAACCGTCGGACCGCGCGGTGCTGCACGCGCGCATCGCGCAACGCTTCGACGCGATGCTCGACGCGGGTTTCATCGACGAGGTCGAACGGCTGCGCCGCCGCGAGGATCTGCATCTCGGCCTGCCGTCGATGCGCTGCGTCGGCTACCGGCAGGCATGGGAATTCCTCGACGGCGACACCGACTACCGGACCATGCGCGACAAGGGCATCTTCGCGACGCGCCAGCTGTGCAAACGGCAGATCACCTGGCTGCGCGCGATGCCCGAGCGGATCGTCGTCGACTGTGTCGCGCCGGATGCGACGGCGCTCGCACTCGACACGCTCGAACGCGTGCTGGACGACAGACTGCCGACCTGAGCCGAGCGCGGGCGCGGATCAACCGCCGCGCTGGCGCGCCGCCAGACGCGCACGCGCACCATCAACGATCAACGCAACGCCACGCTCGAACGCTTCGTCGCCGCCACGCTCGCGCAGCGCAGTCCAGCCCTGCGCGAGGAGCGGATGCTCGGCCGTGTCAGGCAGCGTCGTGTCGGTTTCGCGCTCCGCTTCCGCCTGCTCTTCCAGCACCCAACCGACCACGAAGCGGCCGAGCGCATACATCACGTCGACCGCTTCGTCCGGCGCAAAGCCCGCGTCGGCCAGCAACGCCACCTTTCGTTCAATCGAATCGAAATGCAGCGTGCGCGGCCGCGTACCGGCATGCAGGCGCGCGCCGTCGCGATAGGCGAGCAGCGCGCGACGGAAACCGCGCGCATTCTCGAGAAGCCACGCATCCCATGTGTCGCCCGGCCGCGGCAGCGACGCGCCGTGGCGCTCGAGCATGATCGCCTCGGCCATCGCGTCGAGCAGTTCGGCCTTGTTCCGGAAGTGCCAGTACAGCGTCGGCGACTGCACGCCGAGCCGCTCCGCGAGCCGGCGCGTCGACAGCCCGTCGATACCGACCTCGTTCAGCAGATCGAGCGCCGCGCGCATCACCGTGTCGCGCGTCAGCCGCGTACTCGTGTCCTTCATCTCTATCACCGATAGGGAAAACTATGGAATAATCGTCACTCTATCACCGATAGAGTGGTCGCCTTGAATCCATCCCTGATTGCCATCCTCGCCACGGTATTGCTCGACGCGATCGGCGTCGGGATCGTGATGCCGATCCTCCCCGGGCTGCTCCGCGCACTCGCGGGGGCCGGCAGCACCGACACCCACTACGGGATCCTCCTCGCGCTCTACGCGTTCGCCCAGTTCCTGTGCGCGCCGCTGCTCGGCACGCTGAGCGACCGCTTCGGCCGGCGGCCCGTGCTGCTCGCGTCGCTTGCGGGCGCCGCGCTCGACTACTTGCTGATGGCGCTCGCACCGACGCTGGCGTGGCTTTACGTCGGGCGGCTGATCGCCGGCATCACCGGCGCGAACGTCGCGGTCGCAACCGCATACGTGACCGACGTCACGGCCGAACCCGACCGCGCACGGCGCTTCGGCCAGCTCGGCGCGATGATGGGCGTCGGCTTCATAGCGGGCCCGCTGATCGGCGGGTTGTTCGGCGCGCTGCACCTGCGCGCGCCGTTCGTCGCGGCAGCGCTCCTCAATGCGCTGAACCTCGCGCTCGTGTGGCGCGCGCTGCCAGAATCGCGTCCGCGCGCAGCCCGGGAAAGTCGCGGGCTCGCCACGCTCAACCCGTTCGCCGGCATGCGCCGGCTGAGCGGCGCGCCCGCGCTCGGCCCGCTGATCGGCATCTACGTGATCGTCGCGCTGGTGTCGCAGGCGCCCGCGACGCTGTGGATTCTGTACGGCCAGGAGCATTTCGGCTGGTCCACGCCGGTCGCCGGGCTGTCGCTCGCCGGCTACGGCGCGTGCCACGCGCTCGCGCAGGCCTTCGCGATCGGGCCGCTGATCGCACGGCTCGGCGAGCGCCGCGCACTCGCGCTGGGTCTCGCGGGCGACGCGCTCGGGCTGGTGGTGATCGCGTTCGCGACGGCCGCATGGGTGCCGTTCGCGCTGCTGCCGCTGTTCGCCGCGGGCGGCATGACGCTGCCGGCGTTGCAGGCGATGCTCGCGCGTCAGGTCGACGATGCCCGACAGGGCGAACTGCAGGGCACGCTCGCGAGCGTGGCGAGCCTGATCGGCGTCGCCGGGCCGCTTGTTGTCACGACAACCTACGCGGCCACCCGCGGCACGTGGCCGGGGCTCGTATGGGCCGCGGCGGCGCTGCTCTATCTGCTGGTGCCGCCGTTGCTGGCGGGCGCGCGCCCGACGAGCGCCCCGCGGCCGTCCACGTGACCGGCGGCCGGCCGCCCGGAAGCGCTCACGCCACCTCGCTCACTGCGCAGGCGTCACGAGATTCGCGTCGCGCGTGAGCTGCCAGCGGCCATCCGACTTGCGGAAGATCGTCAGCGTATGGCCCGAGCGGCGCACGGTGTCGCCGCCCGGCGGCGTCACGTCGATCTCGATGAAATTGCGCAGGTACGCCCAGTCGCCCATCACGCGCAGTTCGTCGATCCGGTAGCGGCCATCGACCTTCGGCCCGTTGCCGGCCGCCGCGTTCGCGTCGCGCGACGCGGCCGCGAATGCCGCCTTGTCGAACGGCGGCTTGCCGGCCACCATGAAAATCGCGTCGTCGGCGATCAGGTCGAGCACGGTCGCCAGATCGCCGCGCCGGCTCGACACGAACCAGGTTTCCACCAGCTCGCGAATCGCGCGTTCGTCTTCGGTCATCGTCGTTCCTCCTTCGGGGGCGCGCCGACATGCCTGCCCGCGCCAGAAAAAAAGCCGCCCGGATCGACTCCGGGCGGCTTTCGTTGCTGCATCCTGCGTGCGGTGCGTCAGACCACGACCGTCTGCGCCTCGCCTTCGCGGCTCGCACGCACGGTGCCGATCTTCCACACCTGTTCGCCGGCGGCCGTCAGGTCGGCGATCGCCGCGTCGGCATCCGCCGCCGACACGATCACCGCCATGCCGATCCCGCAGTTGAACACGCGATGCATTTCCGCGTCGGCGACGCCGCCGTGCTCCTGCAGCCACTTGAACAGCGGCGGCAGCGGCCATGCGTTCTGGTCGAGCTCGGCGGTGAGGCCTTCGCGCAGCACGCGCGGAATGTTCTCGACGAGGCCGCCACCGGTGATGTGGGCCATGCCCTTCACCGGCAGCTTCTGCATCAGCGCGAGCAGCGGCTTCACGTAGATGCGCGTCGGCGCCATCAGCGTGTCGGCCAGCGAGCGGCCGTGGAAATCGGCCGACAGGTCGGGGTTCGCGCGCTCGATGATCTTGCGCACGAGCGAGAAGCCGTTCGAGTGGATGCCGCTCGATGCGAGGCCGAGCACCACGTCGCCTTCGGCGATCGTGCTGCCGTCGATGATCTTGCTCTTCTCGACCGCGCCGACCGCGAAACCGGCCAGGTCGTATTCGCCGTCCGGGTACATGCCCGGCATTTCGGCCGTCTCGCCGCCGATCAGCGCGCAGCCCGACAGTTCGCAGCCGTGCGCGATGCCCTTGACGACCGTGGCGGCCGTGTCGACGTCGAGCTTGCCGCACGCGAAGTAGTCGAGGAAGAACAGCGGCTCGGCGCCCTGCACGAGGATGTCGTTCACGCTCATCGCGACGAGATCCTGGCCGACGGTGTCGTGTTTGTTCAGATGAAACGCCAGCTTGAGCTTGGTGCCCACGCCGTCGGTGCCCGACACGAGCACGGGCTCCTTGTACTTCTTCGGCACTTCGAACAGCGCGCCGAACCCGCCGATGCCGCCGAGCACGCCGTCGCGCAGGGTTTTCTTCGCAAAAGGCTTGATCTTGTCGATGAGCGCGTCGCCAGCGTCGATGTCGACGCCTGCGTCGCGGTAGGACAGACCCTGAGCGTCGGGAGCGGATTTCGGAGGATTCATGGGGGAATGCGAGAAGGTCGGTAAAATGCGATTTTACCCGAAGCCGGCCCGTTGGCCGGAATTCCCAGCACCGAATCGTCAGGGATTGCATCTTGGTCGACACGTCCCCGTTTTCATCGCTCCGCGAGCCGCGCCGAAACCCGCGTGCCGCCGTGCGTGCGGCCGCGTGTGCAGGCACCGGAGCAGCCCCTCGCGCGTGCCCGGCGTACGGCGCGCGTTTCATCAACCGACCCGCATTGTGACTGTTGTGTCCCGTCAACTGACGCTCGATCTCGGCACGCCGCCGCCCGCCACGTTCGACAACTTCATCATGAATGAAGAGAACGACGAGCTCATCTCGCGGCTTCAGAAGCTCGACCTCGCGCTCGCGGCGGGGCCCGTGCCGGACCGGTCGTTCTACATCTGGGGCGAGCCCGGCAGCGGCCGCACCCACTTGCTGCAGGCGCTCGTGAGCGACGCGTCGTACGGCTACGCGCGCTACCTGACGCCGCAGAGCCCGCTCGGCGCGTTCACGTTCGACCCGCGCATCGGCATCTACGCGATCGACGACTGCGACCGGATGAGCGACACGCAGCAGGTCGCGCTGTTCAACCTATTCAACGAGGTCCGCGCGCACCCGTCGAGCGCGTTCGTCGCGGCCGGTCCCGCGGCGCCGCTCGCGCTCGACGTGCGCGAGGATCTGCGCACGCGCCTCGGCTGGGGGCTCGTGTTCCATCTGTCGCCGCCGTCCGACGCCGGCAAGATCGCCGTGCTGAAGCTCGCGGCCAAGGAGCGCGGGATCGCGCTCACCGACGACATCGCCGCGTACCTGCTGACCCATTTCCGCCGCGACATGCCGAGCCTGATGGCGCTGCTCGACGCGCTCGACCGCTTCTCGCTCGAGCAGAAACGCGCCGTCACGCTGCCCTTGCTGCGCCGGATGCTGGCGCGCCCCGGCGACGACATCGCACCGCCCGGCACAGGCCCCAACCGCTTCGAGTAAAATGCGCATCCATGACTAATCTGGCACTCTTTGACCTCGATCACACGCTGATCCCGACCGATAGCGACCACGAATGGGGTCGCTTCATGGTGAAGCTCGGCATCGTCGACGCGGAAAGCTTCTCGCGTCAGAACGATCAGTTCTTCGCCGACTACAAGGCCGGCAAGCTCGACATCCATGCGTATCTGTGCGCGATGCTCACGCCGCTCGCGAAGTACTCGCGCGCGCAGCTCGCCGAATGGCACGAGCAGTACATGCACGAGGTGATCCGCCCCGCGATGACGCCCGCCGCGCTCGAACTCGTGCGCAAGCACGTCGATGCCGGCGATCTGTGCTGCGTCGTGACGGCGACCAACGAATTCATCACGCGTCCGATCGCGACCGCGTTCGGCGTCGACACGCTGATCGCGTGCGAGGTCGAAACGACCGACGGGCACCCCGACTCGCCGTACACGGGCCGGCCGACCGGCACGCCGAGCTATCGCGAAGGCAAGATCGTGCGCACCGAAGCATGGCTCGCGTCGCTCGGCAAGCACTGGGACGACTTCGAACACAGCTACTTCTACAGCGACTCGCACAACGACATTCCGTTGCTCGAGAAAGTCACCGACCCGATCGCGACCAACCCCGACGACACGCTGCGTGCGCATGCAAGCAACCGCGGCTGGCGCATCCTGGATCTCTTCTGAACGTCGTGATCAAAAAATTCATTCGCAAGCTGCTCGGCCAGGACGATGCCGAACAAACGTCACCCGTCGAGGCGCCCGCCGTCGAAACGGCCCCCGCTCCGCGCCCCGCGAAGGGTAGCCGCGGCAGCGCTGCAAAAAAAACGCGCAGCAATCACGAACCGACCGTCGTGCCGGCCAGCGTGCATCAGATCGATCCATCGCTGATCTCGCGGAACGCGGTGCGCGTGACCGACACGCTGCAGCAGGCGGGTTTTCGCGCGTTCATCGTCGGCGGCGCGGTGCGCGACCTGCTGCTCGGCATCGCGCCGAAGGACTTCGACGTCGCGACCGACGCGACGCCGACCGAGGTGCAGCGCCTGTTCCGCCGTGCGCGCCTGATCGGCCGCCGCTTCCAGATCGTCCATGTGCAGTTCGGCCAGGAATTGATCGAGGTGTCGACGTTCCGCGCCATGGTCGACGCGCCGCCCGAAGCCGCCGCGGCCGAGCCGCCGAAGCGGCTGAAGCGCGACGAACTCGATCGCCGCACGCATGCGGTGGATGCAAGCGGCCGCGTGCTGCGCGACAACGTCTGGGGCGAGCAGCACGAAGACGCCGCGCGCCGCGACTTCACGATCAACGCGATGTACTACGACCCGTCGACGCAGACGGTGCTCGACTACCACGACGGGATGGCCGACATCCGCGCCCGCCTGCTGCGGATGATCGGCGATCCGGCCACGCGCTATCGCGAGGATCCGGTGCGGATGCTGCGCGTGGTGCGCTTCGCGGCGAAGCTCGGCTTCGAGATCGAGACGCACACGCGCGAGCCGATCAACGCGTTGGCCGACCTGATCAACAACGTGCCGGCCGCGCGCCTGTTCGACGAAATGCTGAAGCTGCTGCTGTCGGGCCAGGCGCTCGCATGCCTGCAGCGTCTACGCAAGGAAGGCCTGCACCACGGGCTGCTGCCGCTCCTCGACGTCGTGCTCGAACAGCCGCAGGGCGAGAAGTTCATCACGCTCGCGCTGAACAACACCGACGCGCGCGTGCGCGCCGGCAAGACGGTGTCGCCGGGCTTCCTGTTCGCGACGCTGCTGTGGCACGACATGCGCCAGCGCTTCGAACAATACACGGCCGAAGGCGAAATCCCGGTGCCGGCGCTCCATCGCGCGATGGACGACGTGATCGACATGCAGACCGAGAAGCTCGCGATCCACAAGCGCTACTCGGCCGACATGCGCGAAATCTGGGGGCTGCAGTTGCGCCTCGAAAAACGCTCGGGCCGCAGCGCGATGCGGCTGCTGGAACACCAAAGGTTTAGAGCGGGGTATGATTTCCTCCTGTTACGCTGCGAATCCGGCGAGCTGGAAGCAGCTGTCGGCCAGTGGTGGACGGATTTCATCGAAGGCGACGCAGCCGCTCGTGAGGCACTCCTCACGCAGGGCGGCTCGAAGGAAAAATCGCCCCGCAAGCGGCGCCGCCGCGGTGGTGTGCGAAACCGCAAGCCGGACGAAGGCGCAGCCGAGCAGGCGCCGGACACCGCGGGCGGTACCGCGAGCGGTTCCGACGACTGACGCGCTCGCCGGCGAACGACGTAGGAAGTGATGCCATGACGGTTGCATATATCGGACTGGGGGCGAATCTCGGCGATGCACGCCAGACCCTGAAGGACGCGGTGGTGTGTCTTGCGCAGCAGCGCACCATCTCGATCCTCGGCAAGTCGAGCCTGTATCGCACGGCGCCCTTCGAGGCGGGCGGCGACGATTACTACAACTGCGTCGTCAAGCTCGACACGACGCTGTCGGCCCGGGAGCTGCTCGCGCTCTGCCAGAAGATCGAACATCACTTCGGGCGCGAGCGCCCGTATCGCAACGCGCCGCGCACGCTCGACCTCGACATCCTGCTGTTCGGCACCGACTCGATCGACGAACCCGACCTGATCGTCCCGCATCCGCGCCTCACCGATCGCGCCTTCGCGCTCGTGCCGCTCGTCGAAATCGAGCCGGCGCTCGACATCCCGGCGCGCGGCCGCGCCGATGCGTTCCTCGCCGCCGTCGCCGACCAGCGCGTCGAGAAGGTGCAGACCTGTCAATGCCTGATGCAGAAAGTCCTGGCCGCCGGCGCAGACGCCGACAAGAACCGCTGCCCATGAACCCCACTCCGCTGACCGTCACCGCACCCGACCTGCGCGCCCCCCATCGCTATCTCGTGATCGAAGGCCCGATCGGCGTCGGCAAGACGACGCTCGCGCGTTTGCTCGGCGAGCGCTGGTCGATGCAGGCGCTGCTCGAACGCCCGCAGGACAACCCGTTCCTCGAACGCTTCTACCGCGACACCGCGCGCTACGCGCTGCCCGCGCAGCTGTCGTTCGCGCTGGAGCGCGCGCAGCAGGCGCGCGAACTGATCGGCGCGCTCGACACGGGCCGGCCCGTCGTCGCCGACTACATGCCGCAGAAGAACGACATCTTCGCGCGGCTGAACCTGCCGGAAGACGAATGGCAGCTGTATCGGTCGATCGCGACGCACCTCGATGTGCCGCAGGCGCCCGCGCCCGATCTCGTCGTCTACCTGCAGGCGAGCCCCGAGGTGCTGTTCTCGCGCATCCAGAAGCGCGGGCTGCCGATGGAACTGCAGATCAGCGACGCGTACCTGCGCTCGCTCGTCGACGCATACAACGAATTCTTCTATCACTACGACCGCACGCCGGTACTGACGGTCGCAGCCGAACACCTGAACCCGCAGGATTCCCCCGAAGACCTCGCGCTGCTGATCGAGCGCATCGAGACGATGCGCGGCCGCAAGGAATCTTTCGTCAAGGGCGAGACGACGCGCTGACGCGTCCTCGCCTGTCGTTTTCACCATCGAACCGGATTTCCCATGACCTATCTCCAGGAATCGAGCCGGCCTGCCGTCACGGTGCCGAAGCTGCAGGCAATGCGCGATGCCGGCGAGAAGATCGCGATGCTCACCTGCTACGACGCGAGCTTTGCCGCGCTGCTCGACCGCTCGGGCGTCGACGTGCTGCTGATCGGCGATTCGCTCGGCAACGTACTGCAGGGCCACACGACCACGCTACCCGTGTCGCTCGACGACATCGCGTACCACACCGCCTGTGTCGCGCGTGCGCAGCCGCGCGCACTGATCATCGCCGACCTGCCGTTCGGCACCTACGGCACGCCGGCCGAGGCATTCGCGAGCGCCGTGAAGCTGATGCGCGCCGGTGCGCAGATGATCAAGCTCGAAGGCGGCGAGTGGCTCGCCGAAACGATCCGCTTCCTCGTCGAGCGTGCGGTGCCCGTGTGTGCGCACGTCGGCCTCACGCCGCAGTCGGTGCACGCGTTCGGCGGCTTCAAGGTACAGGGCAAGACCGAGGCCGGCGCCGCGCAACTGCTGCGCGACGCGCGCGCGGTCGAGGATGCCGGTGCGCAACTCGTCGTGCTCGAAGCGGTGCCGACGCTCGTCGCATCCGAAGTCACGCACATGCTCAAGATTCCGACGATCGGCATCGGCGCAGGCACCGATTGCTCGGGCCAGGTGCTCGTGCTGCACGACATGCTCGGCATTTTCCCCGGCAAGCGTCCGCGCTTCGTGAAGGACTTCATGCAGGGCCAGCCAACCATCCAGGCGGCCGTCGAAGCCTATGTGCGCGCGGTGAAGGACAGTTCGTTCCCCGGCCCGGAACATTCGTTCTGACGCGCGGCCGGCGACTCGTTCGCCGGCGTCGTCTCGATGCAAAAAAAGCGCGGCACCCTTTGTGGGGTGCCGCGCTTTTTTGTCTGGACGCCCGGTTGCCGAAGGTGTGCGGCACCGGTCCTTCGGGCACGCTGCCCGAACCCTCAGTGCGTCATGTCAATACCGCGTCGAGCGCGCCACGCAGCGCGTTGGTCAGCAGCAGCGCTTGCGCGCGCGCAAGGTCGTCACGCGTGACGATACGCTCCACCGCGCCGAACGCGCGGTCGTCGAGCAGCACGCCGCGCATCACGCCCGGCAACACGCCACTCGCCAGCGGCGGCGTCACCCACTGGCCGTCGAGCTTCACGAACAGGTTCGAGCGCCCGCCTTCCGTCACCTCGCCGCGCTCGTTGACGAACAGCATGTCGAAGCCGCCGAGCGCTTCCGCCGCCTGCCATGCACGGTCGTATTCCGCACGGCGCGTGGTCTTGTGCAGCAGCAGCGCATCGTCGGTGCGGGTCGGCGCAAAGCCGTGCTCGGACGCCAGCATCACGCCGACCGGCCCCGCAGGCAGCGGCTTCAGCGGCGCGGCCGTGATCTCGACCGCGGCGTCCTTCGCGAGCGCGAGCTTCATCCGGTACGGGCCATCGCCGTCGAGCGCCGCGCAGCGCGCGTCGACCTCGCGACGCAACGCGTCGGCGTCGAGGCGGAAGCCGAACGCATCCGCGCTGCCCTGCAGCCGGGCGAGATGGCGCTCGAGATGCCGGACGCCGTCCGCACGGGTGGCCGCCATGGTTTCGAACAACTGGAAGCCGGGATCGGCGTCGGTCAGGAATCGTGCTTTCAATTCACACTCCGCATATTCGTCGGCGGCCACGCTGTCGAGCACGATGCCCGCGCCGACCCCCATCGTGCCGCGCCGCCGGCCGGCCCGGCGAGCCGCCGCGTCGCGCGCGCCGACCGTTGCGATAGCATCGATACCGACCGCATCGAGCGTGAGCGTCCGGATCGCGACCGACAGGCAGAAATCGCCGCAGCCGGCCATGCCGCCCGGGCCCGCATCGCCTGTCGACTGATCTTCCTTCCGCGCATCGAGCCAGCCGATCGCGCCCGTATAGAGGCCGCGCGGCGTCGACTCTATCGCGTCGATCAGTTCCATCGTCTTGTGCTTCGGCGCACCGGTGATCGATCCGCACGGAAACAGCGCGCGCAGCATCTGCGCGAACGTCGTCCCGTCGCGCCAGCCGGCCTCGACCGTCGACGTCATCTGCCATACCGACGCATACGGCTCGACCGAGAACAGCGCCGGCACCTTGACAGTGCCCGTGCGCGCGATCCGCGACACGTCGTTGCGCAGCAAGTCGACGATCATCACGTTTTCCGCGCGGTTCTTCGGATCGTTCGCGAGGAACGCGGCCGCCGCCGCATCGTCACGCGGATCGGCCGAGCGCGGCGCGGTGCCCTTCATCGGCCGCGCGCGCAGCACGTCGCCGTGCTTCTCGACGAACAGCTCCGGCGAGCACGACACGACCCACGCGCCGCAAGGCAGCGCGATCAGCGCGCCGTAACGCACGGGCTGCCGCGCGCGCAGCCGCCGGTACAGCGCGGTCGGCGTGCCGAACATGTCGAAATTCAGCCGGTACGTATAGTTGATCTGGTACGAGTCGCCCGCGCGCAGTGCTTCGTGCACGGCGGCGATCGCCGCGTCGAACACATCGCGCGACACGCTCTTCGCGACGTGGGCGACGCCCGCGATCGACGGCGCGCCGCCGCCATCCTGCTGCGCGAGCCACGCGTCGACTTCGTCGCGCGACAGGCGCTCGCAGCGCGCATACAGCAAAAAGCGCAGCGGGGCATGGCCCGGCTGCGCTCTTTCCAGATTGCGTCCGAATTCGTAATCGCCGACGACCACCGCATGCAGCCCGTCGCGCAAGTCCTGCGCCACCGCCGCATCGACTTCGTCGAGCCGCGCCGGATCCGTGCAGACGCGTTCGCGCACGAAACCGGAATACAAACGACTCGACCGCGCAACCGCGGTCGAGTCGCAATCGTCCAAGAGCGCGAATGACGCGCTCTCGTTGCCTTCAGTCATGCCGTTACTCGAAGAAGCTCTTCACCCGGTCGAACCAGCTCTTGCTCTGCGGGCTGTGACGCGCACCGCCCTCGGCCAGCGACTTCTCGAACTGCTTGAGCAGGTCGCGCTGCTGGTCGGTCAGCTTCACGGGCGTCTCGACCTGCACGTGTACGTACAGATCGCCCGCGATGCTCGAACGCAAACCCTTGATGCCCTTGCCGCGCAGGCGGAACGTCTTGCCCGACTGCGTGCCTTCCGGCACCGGGAACGACGCGCGGCCGGCCAGCGTCGGCACCTCGATCTCGCCGCCGAGTGCGGCGGTCGTGAACGGGATCGGCATCTGGCAGTGCAGATCGTCGCCGTCGCGCTCGAACACCGAATGCGGCTTGATGTGGATCTCGACGTACAGATCGCCCGGCGGCCCGCCGTTGATGCCGGGCTCGCCGTTGCCGGCCGAGCGGATCCGCATTCCGTCGTCGATGCCGGCCGGAATCTTCACTTCCAGCGTCTTGGTTTCCTTCACCTTGCCCGACCCGTGGCAGTGCACGCACGGTTCCGGGATGTAGGTGCCGGTGCCGTGGCACTTCGGACAGGTCTGCTGGATGCTGAAGAAGCCCTGCGACATGCGCACCGTGCCCTGGCCGTGACAGGTCGGGCAGGTTTCCGGCTTCGTGCCGGGCTTCGCGCCCGAGCCGTGACAGACTTCGCACGACACCCAGCTCGGCACGCGAATCTGCGTGTCGTAGCCGTGCGCGGCCTGCTCGAGCGTGATTTCCATGCTGTAGCGCAGGTCGGCGCCGCGATACACCTGCGGGCCGCCGCGGCCGCCGCGCGCGGCACCGCCCGCGGCCTGGCCGAAGATGTCGCCGAAGATATCGCCGAACGCATCCGCGAAACCGCCGAAACCCTGGCCGCCCGCACCGCCCATGTTCGGATCGACGCCCGCGTGGCCGTACTGGTCGTACGCCGCCCGCTTCTGGCCGTCCGACAGCATTTCATAGGCTTCCTTCGCCTCCTTGAAATGCTCTTCCGCATCCTTGCTGTCCGGATTGCGGTCAGGGTGATACTTCATCGCAAGCTTGCGATATGCCTTCTTGATTTCGTCGTCGCTCGCGTTCTTCGCGACGCCCAGAACCTCGTAGTAATCCCGTTTCGCCATATCGATTCATGTGCCTTCGCGCGTCGCACGCGCGGCGGCTCCTTTCGCCCGCAGTAAAGTCTCTCGACTCGTCTGGCGCTGCGCCGTCCGCGGACGGCTCGCGCAGCACCCGCCAAAAAACAAATGTGCCCGGAGGGCCGCGAAGCCCGCCAGGCGTGGAGTCGATCCGGCCATCCGGAAGGGAAAGACAGACCGCTGTTCAACCGCGCCGCGCGCATATCGCGCGCGGCGTGCGGTGCCATGGCAACCTGGCTTAGTCCTTCTTCACTTCCTTGAACTCGGCGTCGACGACGTCGTCGGCGGCCTGCTGCGCACCACCCGCGTGGGCCGCGCCTTCCGCTGCACCCGCCGCGCCGGCCGCACCGGCCTGCTGCGCCTGCATGTCGGCGTACATCTTTTCACCGAGCTTCTGCGAAACCTGACCGAGTTCCTCGACCTTCGCGTCGATCGCCGCCTTGTCGGCCGACGTATCCTTCAGCGCGTCCTCGAGCGACTTCAGCGCCGCTTCGATCTTTTCCTTCTCGCCCGCGTCCAGCTTGTCGCCGTACTCGGTGAGCGCCTTCTTCGTGCTGTGGACCAGCGCGTCGCCCTGGTTGCGCGAATCAGCCAGCTCGCGCAGCTTGTGGTCTTCCGCTGCGTTCGCTTCCGCGTCCTTGATCATTTGATCGATTTCGGCGTCGGTCAGGCCCGAGTTCGCCTTGATCGTGATCTTGTTTTCCTTGCCGGTCGCCTTGTCCTTCGCGCCGACGTGCAGGATGCCGTTCGCGTCGATGTCGAAGGTCACTTCGATCTGCGGCACGCCGCGCGGCGACGGCGGGATGCCTTCGAGGTTGAACTCGCCGAGCAGCTTGTTGCCTGCCGCCATCTCGCGTTCGCCCTGGAACACCTTGATCGTCACGGCCGACTGGTTGTCGTCCGCCGTCGAATACACCTGTGCGTGCTTCGTCGGGATCGTCGTGTTCTTGCTGATCATCTTCGTCATCACGCCGCCGAGCGTCTCGATACCGAGCGACAGCGGGGTCACGTCGAGCAGCAGCACGTCCTTGCGGTCGCCCGACAGCACCTGGCCCTGGATCGCCGCGCCCACCGCGACGGCTTCGTCCGGGTTCACGTCACGGCGCGGATCCTTGCCGAAGAACTCCTTCACCTTCTCCTGCACCTTCGGCATGCGGGTCTGGCCGCCGACCAGGATCACGTCGTCGATGTCCGACACCTTGACGCCGGCGTCCTTGATCGCGATGCGGCACGGTTCGATCGTGCGCTCGACGAGGTCCTCGACCAGCGCTTCCAGCTTCGCGCGGGTGATCTTCAGGTTCAAGTGCTTCGGACCCGATGCGTCGGCCGTGATGTACGGCAGGTTGATTTCGGTCTGCTGGCTCGACGACAGCTCGATCTTCGCCTTTTCGGCCGCTTCCTTCAGGCGCTGCAGTGCGAGCACGTCCTTCGACAGGTCGACGCCCTGCTCCTTCTTGAACTCGCCGATGATGTAATCGATGATGCGCTGGTCGAAGTCCTCGCCGCCGAGGAACGTGTCGCCGTTGGTCGACAGCACTTCGAACTGCATTTCGCCGTCGACGTCCGCGATCTCGATGATCGACACGTCGAACGTGCCGCCGCCAAGGTCATACACGGCGATCTTGCGGTCGCCCTTCTCGGCCTTGTCGAGGCCGAATGCGAGCGCGGCCGCGGTCGGCTCGTTGATGATCCGCTTGACTTCGAGGCCCGCGATGCGGCCGGCGTCCTTGGTCGCCTGGCGCTGGCTGTCGTTGAAGTACGCCGGCACCGTGATCACGGCTTCCGTGACCGGCTCGCCGAGGTAGTCTTCGGCCGTCTTCTTCATCTTGCGCAGCACTTCCGCCGAAACCTGCGGCGGCGCGAGCTTCTCGCCGTGCGCTTCGACCCATGCGTCGCCGTTGTCGGCCTTGATGATCGCGTACGGCATCAGGCCGATGTCCTTCTGGACTTCCTTCTCCTCGAAGCGGCGGCCGATCAGGCGCTTCACGGCGAACAGCGTGTTCCGCGGGTTGGTCACGGACTGACGCTTGGCCGGCGCGCCGACGAGCACTTCGTTATCGTCCATGTAGGCGATGATCGACGGCGTCGTGCGCGTGCCTTCCGAGTTCTCGATGACCTTGACCTGGTTGCCTTCCATGATGGCGACGCACGAGTTCGTGGTGCCGAGGTCAATACCGATGATCTTTCCCATTTTCCTAATCTCCAGAAATGCTTGTTTGCTGCGCGAAACCCCGCGTTTTTGGGCGGTTTCGCGCGCCTGAATTCAACTCTGTTCCCGAAATGCGTCCGGCCGGCCCGTTTTCAAGACCCGCCCAGCGATGCGGATATTAAATTTTTTCAATCGCCGCCGGTAGCTGGATCGTGCAGGCCGCCGTCGGGCTCCGCGGGCTGCGCGCCGGCCGCGGCGAACTTCGCGCGCGCCGCCGACACCGCCGCCTGGAACTGTGCGAGGCCATGCCAGCCGGTCGCGCGGCCGAGCCGCTTGCCGCGGTGGAAGAAGAACCACGTCGGCACGCCGTGCAGGCCGAAGCGGCGCCCAAGCTCTGGGTATTCGTACACGTTGCAGTGGAACCACTTCAGGCCCAGCGCACGGATCGGGTCCGGCTGGGCGAGCATCGCCTTCTTCGCGATCTCGCAATTGAAGCAGTCGACGCCCCAGAAGAACACCACGGCGAGCGCGTCGCCGGCGCCGGCGACACCGGCGTCGAACGTGTCGGGCGCCAGCGCCTGCATGTCGAACGCGTTGAACGCGGCCGGATCGACGCCGGCGGGAATCATCGCGGCAGCCTTACTTCGGCTGGGCGACCGTGACGAGCGCCGGGCGCAGCACGCGGTCGGCGATCATGTAGCCCTTTTGCAGAACCGTCACGACGGTGTTCGGCTCCTGCTCGGCCGGCACCATCGAAATCGCCTGGTGCTGGTGCGGATCGAACTTCTCGCCAACCGGGTTGATCGCGACGACGCGGCCCTTCTCGAGCGCGCTCGTCAACTGGCGCAGCGTCAGTTCGACGCCTTCGCGCACCTTCGTGATGTCGCCGGACGTGTCGCCGACGGCCGCTTCGAGGCTGTCCAGCACCGGCAGCAGGTGCTCGGCGAAGCTCTCGATCGCAAACTTGTGCGCCTTCGAGACGTCGTCCTGCGCGCGGCGGCGGACGTTCTCCGTCTCGGCCTTCGCCCGGAGATAGCTCTCCTGCAGCTCGGCGACCTTGGCTTGAGCCTCCGCGAGCGCCGCGTCGGCTGCTTCGGCGGCGGGAGCAGCGCCTTGCGCCGCCTGCTTCTCGCTGCCGATGTCATCGGCCGATGGGGTAGCCGGGTTCTCTTGCGTGTTTTCCATGTCGCTGAAAGTCGATTAGAGGTTGAAGCCAAATCGGCAACCGCCGGACCGTATACCCGGCGGCACCGCACATTCATGGTGCAAATAAGGGCGAAAACTGCGACTTCAAGAGGGTTATTCGCCGGCATTCGCCAATGCCGCGAAACAACCGCGCTGCGCGCCGCCCCATTGCGCGCATTTGCCGCCAAACCGGACGAAACGACCGGTAACAACGCTTACCTGACTAGTACTAGCTCGGCTCGAGGGGCTGCACTACACTCCAACTCAAGCGTCGGAAAGCGTGTTTACCCCTAGCTGACCGCCGCCTGACATTCACCTGGCGCCGCATTCAACCGTCCCACGAGGCGAGTACCGTGAAACTGACCTTTGCCATATCGGTGGTCGCGCTGGTACTGATTGCCGGCACCACCACCATCTGCCTGTCCGGAGCCGTCACCGACCGCACGACCGAATACGGAAGCGCGCGGGCGACGTTCGACCAGATGTTCAGCTTCCACCCGAAAATCTGTCGATGATGCGCCGGTCACGCTTGGTCGGCCGGCCGTGCAGTTCCGCCGCCGGCTCCCGATACGTGCGGCGCCGTTCCAGTTCTGCGAGCCGCGCGACGCGCCCGGCTTCCGTTTCCGCGTAGAGCGTCTGCGCGATGCTCGCCGGCCCGCGCACGTCGCAAATTCCCAGCACGGCAATGTGCCAGACGACACCGTCGATCGCAATCTCGACCTCGTCGCCGACGCGCACGTCCTTCGCCGGCTTCACCGCCGCGCCGCCGATCTTCACGTGCCCCTTGTCGACCGCGTCGGACGCGAGCGAGCGCGTCTTGAAGAAGCGGGCCGCCCACAGCCATTTGTCGATGCGCAGCCGCGCGCCGGGTTCCGTCGAAATCTTGTAATTCATGCCAGCCTCCGCCGTGCCGCCCCATCGCGACCGACCGCCCGCTCGAACGGCGAACGCAGTGCGCATAGGGGCTGGGCCGTCATTTCAGTTCACCTTCAGTTCACCATGTCGGGCTGCGCGGCCTTCACCGGCCAGCCCTGCAGATTCTCGGCGACGATCTCGCCGAGCGCGCCGATCCATGCGTGCGCGCCATTCAGGCATGGAATCCGGTGGAACGCCTGGCCGCCGCCCGCGATGAATTCGTCGCGCACCTCCATCCCGATTTCCTCGATCGTCTCCAGGCAATCGGCCGTAAAACCGGGACAGAACACATCTGCTCGTCGCACGCCGGCCGCGCCGAGCTCACGCAGCGTCGGCGCCGTGTACGGCTGCAGCCATTCGGCCTTGCCGAAGCGTGACTGGAACGTCACGCGGCATTCGAGCGTCGACAGCCCGAGCGCGGCCATCAGCAGCGCGCCCGTCTGCTGGCACTGGTCGTGATAGGGGTCGCCCAGGTCGAGCGTGCGTTTCGGCACGCCGTGAAAGCTCAGCACGAGCTTGTCGCCGGCCGCGAAATCGGGCCGGCCGTGCTGCGCCCAGTATTGGCGCACCTGCTCGGCAAGCGCGTGGATATAGGCCGGATGGTCGGCGTACTGCCGCACCGTGCGCACTTCCGGCTGGTTGCGCATCCGCGCGAGCGCGGCGAAC
This sequence comes from Burkholderia ambifaria AMMD, assembly GCF_000203915.1. Lineage (NCBI taxonomy): Bacteria > Pseudomonadati > Pseudomonadota > Betaproteobacteria > Burkholderiales > Burkholderiaceae > Burkholderia > Burkholderia ambifaria. Next base: position 723,439 of record NC_008390.1, on the reverse strand, counting down.
GCGGCATCGAATGCCGTCGCGGTGGTGGACGCCGAGTATTGCGGATACATCGGCATCAGCAGCACGCGCTCGACGCCCGCCCGCTTGAACTGCGCGAGCGCCTGCGCAATGTTCGGGCTGCCGTAGCGCATCGCGTAATCGACCGTCACCTGATAGGCGTTCGATGCGAGCAGATGGCGCACGCCCTCGGTCTGCCGCTCGGTGTAGACGCGCAGCGGCGAACCCTCCGGCATCCAGACGGCCGCGTATTTCTTCGCGGACGCGCGGCCGCGCAGCGGCAGGATCAGCGTGCGCAGCAGTACCTGCCAGACGACCTGCGGGATTTCGACGACGCGAGGATCCGACAGGAATTCGGCCAGATAGCGCCGCACCGCGCGCGGCGTCGGGGCGTCGGGCGTGCCGAGATTGATCAGCAGCACGCCGGTACGATGGGCGGCCGCGACGCTCGAAGGCGGCTCAAGATCGAAACGCATGGGCAGGAACGTGCTCGGGGCACGCAGTCGGACGGCTCTCAATTATAGCGGGCCGCCCCGCTCGGGTCGGCTGGCCGTTCGGCCGAATGGCGGCGCGCGCGCCGCCGCGGCACGATGGCGGGACGGTGCCGGTCAGGTTATTGCTGGCTCAGCGTAAGCGACAGCAGGCGCGCGGTGATGTCGACGATCGGGATCACGCGGTTGTAAGCCATGCGGGTCGGGCCGATCACGCCGAGCGTGCCGACGATCTGGCCGTTCACCTCGTAGGGTGCGGTGACGACGCTCATCTCCTCGATCGGCACGAGCGTCGATTCGCCGCCGATGAAGATCTGCACGCCCTGGGCGTGGCTCGACACGTCGAGCAGTTGCAGGAGGCCCGTCTTTTGGTCGAACACGTCGAACAACTTGCGCAGCCGTGCCATGTCGGACGACAGATCCGCCACTTCGAGCAGGTTGCGCTCGCCGGAAATGAGCACGGTGTCCTCGGTATCGGGCACCTCGGTGCTGGCCGTCACGGCCGCATGCATCAGCGTGGTCATGTCGCCGCGCAACTGGTCGATCTCGTCGCGCAGGCGGCGGCGCACCTCGTCGAACGACAGCCCGGCGAAATGCGCGTTGATGTAGTTGGATGCCTCGGTCAGCTGCGACGGCGAATAGTCGCGCGGCGTCGCGAGCATCCGGTTCTGCACGTCGCCCTCGGGCGTGACGATGATCAGCAGGATCCGCTTGTCCGACAGGCGCATGAACTCGATCTGCTTGAACACGTGGCTGCGGCGCGGCGTCAGCACGACGCCCGCGAACTGCGACAGGTTCGACAGCACGCTCGCGGCGGCCGCCACCACCCGCTGCTGCGGTTCGCCGGCCTGGAGCGTGTGCTGCACTTGCCGCGCGACGGCCTCGGCGTCGATCGGCGTCTCGACCGTCAGCATCGTGTCGACGAACAGGCGATAGCCGCGCGGCGTCGGCACGCGGCCGGCCGATGTGTGGGGGCTCGACACAAGGCCGAGCTCCTCCAGGTCGGACATCACGTTGCGGATCGTTGCCGGGCTCAACTCGAGCCCGGAGTAACGGGACAACGTGCGCGATCCGACCGGCTGACCGTCGGCGATATACCGTTCGATCAGGGTTTTCAGGAGGGTTCGTGCGCGAGGATCTAGCATGGTGGAAAATTTTAGCGCAACCGCGCCAGCACGGCGAGTGGCAGCGGCCCCAGTCGCGCGGGCCGGCCGATCCGGCCCCGTCTGCGCACAACCGGTTCTTTTCGTCAACGAGCTATGGTGTAATGCCGGCATGAAAACCGGTAATCAGTTCAACACTGTCGCGCTCGTCGGCCGGAGCAACACGCCCGGCATCGCCGAGCCGCTCACCACGCTGGCCGGCTGCATCGCGAAGCTGGGCTTCGAGGTCGTGTTCGAAGTCGACACCGCTCGCGAGATCGGCATCTCCGGCTATCCGGCGCTCACCCCGGCCGAAATCGGGGCGCGCGCGGACGTGGCGGTCGTGCTCGGCGGCGACGGCACGATGCTCGGCATCGGCCGCCAGCTCGCGCCGTACAAGACCCCGCTGATCGGGATCAACCACGGGCGGCTCGGCTTCATCACCGACATCGCGGCCGCCGACATGCAGGCGCGCGTGCCGGTGATCCTGTCGGGCAAGTTCGAGCGCGAGGAGCGCTCGCTGCTCGAGGCGCGGATCGTGCGCGACGGCGAACCGATCTACCACGCGCTCGCGTTCAACGACGTCGTCGTGAACCGCAGCGGCTTTTCCGGGATGGTCGAGCTGCGCGCGTCGGTCGACGGCCGGTTCATGTACAACCAGCGTTCGGACGGCCTGATCGTCGCCACGCCGACCGGCTCGACCGCGTACGCGCTGTCGTCGGCCGGCCCGATCCTGCACCCGCAACTCCAGGGCATCGTGCTCGTGCCGATCGCGCCGCACGCGCTGTCGAATCGGCCGATCGTGCTGCCCGACGATTCGAAGATCGCGATCCAGATCGTCGGCGGCCGCGACGTCAACGTGAACTTCGACATGCAGTCGTTCACCGCGCTCGAACTGAACGACACGATCGAGGTGCGCCGCTCGAAGCACACGGTGCCGTTCCTGCATCCGGTCGGCTATAGCTACTACGCGACGCTGCGCAAGAAGCTGCACTGGAACGAACACGCATCGAACGAAGACGACACGGCGTCCTGACGCACCACTGCCCGACACCATGCTCCGCCACCTCTCGATTCGCGACTTCGTCATCGTCGCCGCGCTCGATCTCGAATTCGACAGCGGCTTTACCGTCTTTTCCGGCGAAACCGGCGCCGGCAAATCGATCCTGATCGACGCCCTCGCCCTCGCGCTCGGCGAACGCGCCGACGCGAGCGTCGTGCGCGCCGGCTGCGGCCGTGCCGACATCACCGCCGAATTCACGCCGCACGACCGCGTCGCGCGCTGGCTCGACGAGCACGCGTTCGACGCCGAGGACACCGTGATGCTGCGCCGCGTGATCGACGCGAACGGCCGCTCGCGCGCGTTCATCAACGGCACCAGCGCGACGCTCGCGCAGCTGCGCGAGCTCGGCGAGATGCTCGTCGACATCCACGGCCAGCACGCGCACCAGTTGCTGATGCGCCCCGACGCGCAGCGCGAGCTGTTCGACACGCACGCGGGGCTCGTCGCCGATGCCGCGAACGTCGCCCGCGCGTGGCGCGTATGGCGCGACGCGACGCAGGCGATCGACGCCGCGAAGGCGCACGAGCGCGAACTCCAGCTCGAGCGCGAAAAGCTCGCGTGGCAGCTCGCCGAGCTCGACAAGCTCGCGCCGCAACCGGGCGAATGGGACGAAGTCGGCAGCGAGCACAAGCGGCTGTCGCATTCGGCGAACCTGATCGCCGGCGTGCAGGGCGCGCTCAACGCGCTGTCCGAGGCCGACGACGCGATGCTCCCGCAGCTCGGCGCGATCGTGTCGAAGCTGCGTAACCTGGCCGACTACGACACGGCGCTCGGCGATGCGCTCGCGTCGCTCGAACCGGCCGAGATCCAGTTGCAGGAAGCCGTCTATTCGCTGTCGCACTACGCGCAGCGCCTCGATCTCGACCCGGCCCGGCTCGCGCAGGTCGAAGCGCGCCTCGACGCGCTGCACACGACCGCCCGCAAGTTCCGGCTGCCGCCCGGCACGCTGCACGAGGAACATGCGGCACGCCGCGCGCAGCTCGCCGCGCTCGACGCGGCCGCCGATCTCGGCGCGCTCGAAGCCGCGCAGGCGAAGGCATGGGAAACCTATCTCGCCGACGCGAAACACCTGTCGAAGGCACGCACGCAGGCGGCGAAGGCGCTCGGCACGGCCGTCACGGCCGGCATGCAGGAACTGTCGATGGCGGGCGGCAGCTTCGAAGTCGCGCTCGTGCCGCTCGCCGACGGTGGCCCGCATGGGCTCGAGCAGGTCGAATTCCGGGTCGCCGGGCACCCCGGCGTGCCGCTGCGCCCGCTCGCGAAAGTTGCGTCGGGCGGCGAACTCGCACGGATCAGCCTCGCGCTCGCGGTGATCGCGAGCGCGGCAAGCCCGACGCCGACGCTGATTTTCGACGAAGTCGACACGGGGATCGGCGGCGGCGTCGCGGAGGTGGTCGGCCGCCTGCTGCACCAGCTCGGGCGCGACCGCCAGGTGCTGTGCGTGACGCACCTGCCGCAGGTGGCCGCGCGCGGCGACCATCACTATCAGGTCGCGAAAGGCGCCGACGACCGCGGCGGCACCGTGTCGTCGGTCATCCCGCTCGACAAGGCGAGCCGGGTCGAGGAAGTCGCACGGATGCTCGGCGGCCTCGAGATCACCGCGACGACGCGCAAGCACGCGAAGGAAATGCTGGCCGCGTAAGCGCGTACAAGGCCCGCAGCGGGCCGGAACCGGAACGCGGCAACATATCGCTCCGCAGCGCCGCAACTCGCGCCAGCGCGGTCACCCGCGCTGGCGCATCGCGGCTGCGCTTACGTGCTCTTGCACATCGCGTGCATGTTCGCGACGCCCTTCTCGCGCCATGCGCCCCACTCGCCGCCCGTGCCCGGCACATCGCCAAGCACCCACCAGCCGTTGAGCCAGGTCTTGCCGGCATGGCTGACCTCGTGGCACGGTGTCGCGTAGGTCTTCTTCGGATCCCACGCAGCCGCGCCCTCGCCCGCGGACGCACGCACGGTCACGTCGTGGGTCGCGTCGGCCTTGCGGCCCAGTGCGTCGGTCACCACCAGCTTGAACGCATAGCGGCGCTCGTCGGTCGCCTTCGGCGCGGTGAACGTCGCGGTCGCGCCGTTCTGCGTGATCGACACACCGGCCGGCCCGGTCCACGCGTACTTCAACCCCTTGCCCGTCGACGACGCGCCGGACAGCGTGACGGCTGCGCCGCCGTCGACCGACGCCGGCCCGCTGATCGTGGCGCGCGGCGGCGCGACGATCTCCTGCGCCTTCACCGTGACGACGTGGGTCGCCTGCGACGTATAGCCCTTGTCGTTCGCCACGGTCAGCTCGAACGCGTAGTCGCGATCCTGTTCGAGCGTCGGCGCGACAAAACGCAATTCCGCGCCGTTCGGCTGCGCGTCGACGCCGACCGGCACCACCCAGCTGTAGCGCAATGCGTCGCCGGCCGACGACGCGCCCGAGAGCACGACCGCAGTGCCCGCGGCCGCCTGCTGCGGGCCGGTGACCACCGCGTCGGGCATCAGCAGGCCGTCATTCTTCACCTCGACCACGGCGCCGTCCGGCCCGACCGACTTGACGGTGACGATCTTGCCCGACAACGTGTCGTGCAGCGCATGGCCCGGCATCAGCGGCGCGTCCTTCATGCCGTTCGCGCTGCCGGGCGTCGCGTCGACCAGCGTGTTCGTCAGCACGTTGCCGCCATGCGCGACGGTGCGCACGATCACGCCGTTGACGAACGAATCGTCCGCCTTCCAGTCGTCGAAGCCGCGTAGCGGCTGGCGAAACTCGAGCCACAGCGTCGAACCGTCGGCGCGCGCGATACGGTACGCCTTCGCGCCCGGCGCATCGCCCCACAGCGGCGCGAGCCGATAGGTGCCGCTGCCGTTGATCTCGGGCACGTCGGCCTCGCCCAGCCAGCCGGCGAACAGTTGATAGCTCGCCGGATACAAACGCCGACCGCCGCCGCCCATCGTGTCCGACGGATCATCGACCTTGCCAACGCGGCACGCGCCGCCGACCTCGACCGTGCCGCCCGGCGTCGGGCAATCGACGAGCGAACCCGGATGCTTCGCGCCCAGGTTGTGACCGAACTCATGCGACCACATCCAGTAGCCGTGGCCGCTCGCGTTCGACAGAATCCAGTTGCCCGGCGTCGCGGCAAGAGCACTCCAGTTGCAACTGCTCATTTTCGGCAGATCGACGAACAGGTAGTTGAACTTGTCCGGGTTCACGCCGCGCGCGAGCGCCGCGTTGCGCGCGGCCGTGCGGATCGCGCCCGAATCGCACGTGGCGGGCCGGTCGCCGAGATTGACGCCGCCCAGCGTCTGCCCGTGCAGCGTCAGCTTGCCGCGCGACGCGACCTCGAGATAGCGCCGCAGCGACGAATGGTCATCGCCGTCGCCGAACACCGCCTTGCGCACGACCTCGCTGTCGGCAGGCTTCGAGTCGTTGAAGTGCGTCACCATCAGCAGCACGGACTTGTCGCCGAGCAGCGGGCGCTGCGACGGCGCAATCGACACGGCCGACCTCCAGACCGACGACGGCTGGCCGCGCACGTTCTGCATCGCGACGCCGGCGCCGCCGTCGCGCGGGGCCAGCACCTCGGCCGTCCGGCCGGTGTTGATCCGGTACCGGTTGCCGAACACCACCTGGCCGTCGAGGCCGCGATCCGCCCGCCAGTCGCGCATCGTCTGGTCGCCTTCGCCGCACACGCCGACCGCCACACGCCCCATGCCGGTATCGCCCGCGGCCGAATGCAGGCACATCCTGGTGCCGCGCGCGGCGCTCGCGCCGGTGTTGACGATGCGCTGAAAGCCGCCGCGCGGCTCGAAGGTCCAGTCCTGCGCGGCGCCGCCGTCGCACGCGGCGAACACCGCTGCGTTGTCGGCCGGTTGCCAGGCCAGGCACTGATCGTCGCCGCGCGACAGGTTCTTGAGTGATGTGGATGCCGGCTCGGCGGCGCCGGCGGAAGCGGAGAACAGTCCGACGACGGCAGCGGACAGCGCCGTCGTGGCAAAGACAACACGAATCGGTTTCAAGATGGGACGAGCTCGTTGAGGGCGCACGGCGCCGGTTGAACGGAAAGTCCGCATTCTTTCGATGCAGACATTTCCGCTCAAACAATCTCAAACGAATCTCAACGCGGCGAAACCGGCCCCCTCCAGGGCAACCCACGCCACGGCCGAAGGCCCGTCAAACGCCGCCGAACACCCGCGTCCACAGCGCCGTCACGGCCGCCCGCTCGTCGGCCACCAGGGCCGGATCGACCCGCGCCTTCTCCATCCCGTCGAGCCGCAGCTTGTGCTGCAGCTTCCGGTACTTGCGGTACGCCGCGCCGACACGCTCGGCCTCGTCCTCGCTCATCAGCCCGAAGCGCGCGACCTCGCGCAGCAGCGCGATGTTGCCGGTGTTGCGGATCAGCTCGGCATCGCTCGACGCATGCAGCAGCACCCAGTACTGGACGATGAATTCGATGTCGACCATCCCGCCGCGATCGTGCTTCAGGTCGAACAGCCCGGTCTGGTTCGGATGGCCCGCGAACACCTTGCCGCGCATGTCGACGATTTCCTTCGCGAGCACGTCGCCGTCGCGCGGCGTCGTCAGCACCTGCTGGCGGATCGCCTCGAAGTCCATGCCGATCTGCGTGTCGCCCGCGCTGTAGCGCGCGCGCGTGAGCGCCTGGTGCTCCCACACCCACGCGGTGTTCGCCGCATCGCCCTCGCGCAGCTGGTAGCGGCGGAACGCGTCGAGATCGGTCACGAGCAGCCCGGCCTCGCCGTTCGGCCGCAGCCGCAGGTCGATGTCGAACAGCGCGCCCGCGCCGGTCGCGGTCGTGAGCCAGGTAATCAGCCGTCGCGTAAATGTCGTGTAGACATCTGCCGAGCGCTCGTCGGGATCGTCGTACAGGAAGATCAGGTCGAGATCCGATGCGTAGCCGAGCTCCTTGCCGCCGAGCTTGCCGTACGCGATCACCGCGAACTTCGGCACGTCGCGATGGCGCTTCGCGAGCTGCGACCAGACCACTTCGATCGTCACGTCGAGCACCGCGTCGGCGAGCTCGGACAGGCGATCGCTCACGTGCTCGACCGACAGCTGGCCCGCCAGGTCGATCAGCAGGATGCGGAACACCTCCGCGTGCTGCGCATGCCGCAACAGGTCCATCTGCTGCTCGGGGCCGTCGGCCGCCGCGAGACGCGCCCGCAGCGCATCCTTGAACGCGGGCCAGTCGAACGGGCTCGCGATCGCTTCGTCGTCGAGCAGTTCGTCGAGCAGCTGCGGATGGCGGATCAGGTAGCCGCCGCCCCAGCGCGTCGCGCCGAGCACGGACAGCACACGGTCGAGCGCGGCCGGGTACTCGGTCAGGAGCGCGAGATAGACGCCGCGCCGGCTGACCGTCTCGAGCAGGTCGAACAGCCGCACGATGGTTTCGTCGCGGCGCGCGGCGTCGATCCGCGGCGCGGCCTCGAGCGCGCGCTGCGCGACGCTGTCGAAGCGCTGCCGGCTCTTTTCCGGCAGGCCCGCGTAGCGCGACGACTGCCAGATCGCGCGCAGCCGCGCGAGCACGGCCGCCGGATCGGCGAAACCCAGCCCGTCGAGGCGCGCGAGCAGCGCGTCGTCCTCGCCGTCGTCGGCCAGCGCCCCGCTCCAGATCCACGCGGCCGCCGTGTCCTCACCGGCCGCGCAGTGGCCGCCGCTCACCTTGTCCGCGAAAATCTGGTCGAACTGCGCCTCGACGAACGTGCGGTGGCCATCGAGCACCGTCATCAGCGCCGCGTAGTCCGCAAAGCCGAGCGAGGCGGCCAGCGCCGCGCGCTCGTCCGGATCGACCGGCATCGCATGCGTCTGCGCGTCGTCGCGATACTGCAGCCGGTGCTCGAGCGTGCGCAGGAAGTTGTACGCGTCGGTCAGCCGCTCGCGCACGTCCTCGCCGATCAGCCCGCGCGCCTGCGCATGGCGCAGCACCGCGAGCGTCGGCCGCACGCGGAACCCCGCATCCTGGCCGCCGCGGATCAGCTGGAACACCTGCGCGCTGAACTCGATCTCGCGGATCCCGCCGCGCCCGAGCTTGATGTCGTCGGCCTTGTCGGGCCGCATCGACGCGCGGCGCGCGGCTTCGTGCCGAATCTGCTGGTGCAGCGAACGGATCGCGCCGATCACGCCGAAGTCGAGATAGCGGCGGTAGACGAACGGCTTGACGATCGATTCGAGCTGCGACTCGAGCCGCCGCGCCGCGTCGCTGTCGCCTTCCGACACGAGCCGCCCCTTGATCCACGCGTAGCGCTCCCATTCGCGCCCCTGCACGTAGAAATATTCCTCGAGCATCCCGAGGCTGCAGACGAGCGGCCCCGAATCGCCGTTCGGGCGCAGCCGCATGTCGACGCGAAACACGTAGCCGTCGGCCGTGACCTCGGACAGCACGCCGATCAGGCGCCGGCCGAGCCGCGTGAAGTATTCCTGGGTGGACAGCGACGAGCGCGTGCCGCCGGCCGTCTCGCCGTCGTCCTCGTAGACGAAGATCAGGTCGATGTCCGACGACACGTTCAGCTCGCGGCCGCCCAGCTTGCCCATCCCGACGACGCCGAGCACGACGCGCTGGCCGTCGGCGCCGCGCGGCTCGCCGTACATCGCCTCGAGCTCGGCGGACAGCAGCGCGAGCGAGCGCTGCACGGCCGCTTCGGCCAGATGGGTCATCGCGCCCGTCACCTCGGCGACGCTCGCGAGGCCGCGCAGGTCGCGCTCCGCGACCGCGCCGAACACTTCGACACGCAACTGCCGCAGCGCGCGCTTGAGCTGCTCGTCGCTCGGCGCGGCCGTGCCGGCCGGCGCCGCGAGCAGCTCGCTCAGGCGCGCGTCGAGCTGCGCGCGGGACAGCGGCGCGGCGGCCCACGCGGCGATCCGCTCGGACAGCGCGGGACGCGCGGCGGCCGCGCGGGCGATATAGCGGGAGTAGGATGGGCTGATCAGGGCGGAAGCGTCGGTCATCGAAAAGCGGGCCTGGCGGTAAGGCCCGCCGCCGCGGGGCGACGCATGCGCGCCCCGCTGCCGACAGGCTCCTTGGACTCGGCGCGGCATCGCGGCGCGGGTGCGCCGCCGCGAAAACCGCGCGCCGGAAAGCCCGTGCCATGCTGCCCCAACGGCCGCCGGCACGAACCCCTGTGATACATTTCAACGTCAGTCTGCAAAACTACCATATCGCCGCCCTTCCGCCGCATGTCCGACCGTCAGGAATCCGCCGTACCTGCGCCCGAAGCGGGACCTCCGAAGCACGATCATCCTGTCCTGCGTCGCGTGTTCAGGGTGACGCTGGCAGTCGGTATCGGCACCTACTTCGTCGCGTCCGCCTCGTTCCTCGGGCTGCGCTACGTGCTGCTGCCGCGCATCGACGAATTCCGCCCGCGCATCGAGCGCGCGGTGTCCGACAAGCTCCACGCGCAGCTGTCGATCGGCAGACTGTCTCCCCACTGGTCCGGCATGCAGCCGGGCGTCGAAGTCACCAACCTGACGATTCGCGGCCGTGACGGCCGGATCGCGCTGTCGGTCCCGCACGCGACGGCCGCGCTGTCGTGGATGTCGCTGCTGCGGCTGTCGCCCGCGCTGTCGAGCCTGATCGTCGACCACCCCGACCTCGTCGTCGCGCGCGCGGCCGACGGCTCGCTGAGCGTCGCGGGCGTCGGCGTCGCGACCACCCATGGCGGCAACGACACGTTCAGCACGTGGCTGCTGAAGCAGGAAGCGATCGTGCTGCGCAACGGCACGCTGCGCTGGCGCGACGCGCAGCACGACGCACCGGAACTCGCGCTGTCGGGCATTCGCCTCGCGGTGCTCAACCACGGCCGCGTGCACAAGGCCGCGCTGCAGGCGCCCGCGAACGGCACGCTGCTGCTCGGCCCGCTCGATTTCCGCGCGCGCTTCCGGCACAAGCCGCTCCAGCCGATCGGCAAGCCGACGAACTGGACCGGCGACGCGTACCTGTCGACCGGCCCGGTCGACCTGCAGACCCTCGGCCGCTATCTCGACATTCCGCTGACGATCCATGCGGGCCGGATCGACAATGCGATCTGGGCGACCTTCGAGGACGGCCACCTGCGCTCCGCGGGCGGCGACCTGCAAGGCGCCGACGTCGTGCTGCGCGTGCGGCCGACCCAGCCGCGCCTCGACGTGCCGACGGTCGGGTTCGGCTGGGACATGGCGCTGAACGCCGGCCGCGACTACACGCTGCACCTGACGCGCTTCAACGCGGAGCTCGGCCAGCCGCCGCTGCCGGACGGCACGCCGCTCGCGCGCTCGCTCGCGCTGTCGACGCTGACCGCCCGCTACCGCGTACCGGCCGCCGACCAGGGGCAACTGCTGAGCGTCGTCGGCGACCGCGTCGATCTCGGCATCCTCAGCGAGTTCATCCGCGGGCTGCCGCTGCCGGCACGCCTGCGCAACGAGCTGATCAAGCTCGACCCGCGCGGGATGGTGTCGAACTACCACATCGAGGTCGAGCGCGCGAAGCCGGCGCGGCCCGAGCTCGCCGACGAAGAGCGGCGCATGGGCGCCGCGCCGATCGTGCGCTACCGCTTCCTCGGTGATCTGCAGGGCATCAGCGTCGCCGCGCAGGAGCCGCCGCCGGGCTTGTCGCCGCGCGGTCACCCGCGCGCCGGCTGGCCGGGCGTCGAGAATTTGTGGGGTCGCGTCGATGCGAACGAGACCGGCGGCAGCGCGCACTTCGACACGGTCAACGCCGCGGTCACGGTGCCCGGCGAATTCGACCGGCCGCGCCTGACCTTCGACCGGCTGCGCGGCAACGCGAAATGGGTGATCACGCCGGCGCCGGGCGACAAGCACGCGCGCGTCGACGTGACGTTGCCCGACCTGTTCGTCTCGAACCCGGATGCCGAAATCGCGGTGTCGGGCTCGTACACGAACCCCGGCCACGGCCGCGGCTCGCTCGACCTGCGCGCGGATTTCGCGCGCGCGTCGGTGGCGCGCATTCCGCGCTACCTGCCGACCGGGATGTCCGAACGCCTGCGCGCGTATCTCGGCCATGCACTGCAGGACGGCCAGGTGACCAAGGGCGCGTCGATCGTCGCGCGCGGCCCGCTCGAGAAATTCCCGTTCTCACACGAGCCGGATGCCGGCGTGTTCCATATCGTCGCGCCGTTCACCGGCGGGCGCTTCGAGCCGACGCCGTACCCGCCGCGCAAGCTCGCGAACGGCACGCCGAGCGTCTGGCCGGCACTCGACGCGATCGACGGCGTGTTCGAGCTCGCGCAGAACAAGCTGCACTTCGACATCGCCCGCGCGCGCTACAAGCGCGTCGCGCTGACCAAGGTGGCCGGCCGGATCGACGATCTCGGCAACCCGTCGAAGTCTCCGCTCATCATCGACGGCCATGCGCAAGGCCCGCTCGCGGACCTGATTGACTACGCGGACAACAGCTCGCTCGGCACGATGAGCGGGCACATCGGCCAGCGGATCGATGCGCAGGGGCCCGCGTCGCTCGCGCTCAAGATCACGATTCCGCAGCGCGTGCCGCATCCGCATACGCACGTCGAAGGCGCCCTCGCGTTCGGCGGCAACACGCTGTCGACCGACGGCGTGCCGCCGCTGTCCGCGCTGCGCGGCAGCGTGCGATTCAGCGAGGCCGGCGCGTCGCTGCACGACCTGTCGGGGCGCTTCCTCGGCGGCCCGGTGCGCGCGAACGGCAACTTCCAGTCGCATGGCCCGTACGCGGTGAACGTCGACGGCAAGCTCGCGCTCGACGCCACGCGCGGCCTGAACCTGCACGGCACGGCCGCGGCGCTGCTCGAGCACGTGGTCGGCGACGCGCCGTACCACGTCGCCGTGCGCGGCGCGCCGGGCCGCCTGCCGGAGGTCACCGCGCATTCCGACCTGACGGGCGTCGCGCTGAACTTCCCCGCGCCGTTCGCGAAACCGGCCGGCACGCCGATGCCGTTCCGCTTCACGCTGCAGCCGGCCGCCGAGGCCGACGGCAAGCGCCTCGAACATGCCGACCTGACGCTCGGCCCCGTGTCCGCGACCTACCTGCTCGACGCGACGCGCGGCCAGCCGCTGCGCGCGGTGCGCGGCGCGATGGGCATCCACCGGATGCCCGACCTGCCGCAGGACGGCGTGAGCGCCGCCGTCGACGTCGACGAACTGGACGCCGACGCATGGCTCGCGCTGGCCCGCACGCTGCAGCACGACACCCCGCGCGCACCGGAGCCGGCCGCGCCGCGCGTCGACGTCGCGAGCTTCACGCCGAAGCGCTTCGCGCTGCATTTCGGCACGCTGAAGCTGCTCAAGCGCAACTGGGAAAACGTGATCATCGGCGCGTCGCACGTCGACGAGCTGTGGCAGGCGAACATCGCGTCGAATCAGGTCTCGGGCTACCTGTCGTGGGCGCAGGGCGGCGGCCACAACGGCGCGGGCGTGCTGAACGCGCGGCTCGCGAAGCTCGTGATTCCGCAAAGCGCGCAGCACGACCTCGTCGGCCGCGCGATGAACCTGCCGACGCCGACCGACCGGCCGATGCCGTCGGTCGACCTGATCGTCGACCAGGTCGTCGCGCGCGATCACGACATCGGCCGGCTCGTCGTCAATGCGCGCAACATCGACGAGGACGGCGCGCCGGTGTGGCAGCTCGACAAGCTCGAGCTGGCGAACCCGGCCGCGAAGCTGACGGCGACCGGCAACTGGCGCACCTCGCGCCGTGCGCTGGCCCGCGGCGTCGACGAAAACGATGCGCCACGCCGCAGCGTGTTCGACTTCAAGCTCGACATCGGCAACGCGGGCGCGCTGCTCGATCTCGTCGGCCTGCCGCGCACGGTCGCGAACGGCCACGGCACGGTGACCGGCAAGGTCGGCTGGCGCGGCGGCCCGACCGCGGTCGATCTGCCGTCGCTCGGCGGCCAGGTCGCGGTCGATCTCGAGCACGGCCAGATCCTGAAGGTCGATCCGGGTGCCGCGAAACTGCTCGGCGTGCTGAGCCTGCAGAGTCTCGCGCGCTTCCTGACGCTGAATTTCCGCGACGTGGTCGGCAAGGGGCTGCCGTTCGACAAGATCACGGGCACCAGCCGGATCTCGAACGGGATCGCGCGCACCGACGACTTCTCGATGACGACGGCGCCGGCGAACGTGACGGTGCGCGGCGCGGTCGATCTCGGCGCCGAGACGCAGGACCTGCACGCGCACGTCGCGCCGAAGATCGGCGCCGGCACGGCGGCGATCGCGGCCGCGATCATCAACCCGCTGCTCGGCGTCGGCGTGCTGGCCGCGAACTACGCGCTGTCGGAGACGCTGTCACACGCGTTCGCGATCGACTACGCGATCACCGGCTCGTGGGCGCATCCGCACATCGAGCGGGTGCGGGGCGATCAGGGTAAGATGAATCACGGTCCGGCCGATGCGGCGAGCCATTGACGCGCGCAGGGTGCCGGGCCGCACCCTATTTATGACGCAATCGATCCAGCGATGACCGATCACACCCGTTCCGCCACGCCCTTTCGGGTCGCCGCGCTGCAGATGGTGAGCACGCCGGACGTCGCGCGCAATCTCGCCGAAGCCGGCCGCCTGATCGCGGAAGCGGCCGGCGACGGCGCCCAGCTCGTGCTGCTGCCCGAGTATTTCTGCTTCATGGGCCACCGCGACACCGACAAGCTCGCGCTCGCCGAAACCTACCGCGACGGTCCGATCCAGCAGTTTCTCGCGCGGGCCGCGCAGCGTCACGGCGTCTGGCTGATCGGCGGCACGCTGCCGCTGCAGGCGCCCGAACCCGATCGCGTGCTGAACACGACGCTCGTGTTCGATCCGAGCGGCCACGAGGCCGCCCGCTACGACAAGATCCACCTGTTCAACTTCGAGAAAGGCGACGAATCGTTCGACGAGGCGCGCACGATCCGCGCGGGCGAGACGGTCGTCACGTTCGATGCGCCGTTCGGGCGGGTCGGCCTGTCGGTCTGTTACGATCTGCGCTTTCCGGAGCTGTACCGCAGGATGGGCGACTGCGCGCTGATCGTCGTGCCGTCGGCGTTTACGTATACGACGGGTCGCGCGCACTGGGAAATGCTGCTGCGCGCGCGGGCCGTCGAGAACCAGTGCTACGTGCTCGCGGCCGCGCAGGGCGGCAAGCACGAGAACGGCCGGCGCACCTGGGGCCACAGCATGCTGATCGACCCGTGGGGCGAGATCGTCGCGGTCCGCGACGAAGGCGCGAGCGTCGTGACCGGCGCGCTCGATCCGCAGCGGATCGCCGACGTGCGCCAGAGCCTGCCCGCGTGGCGACATCGCGTGCTGGCCTGACCCGCTGAACCGCCCCGGCGCTTGAAACGCCGCCCGGCCAACCCATCTGCCCAGAACGCACCCGACAACTTTTTGAGAACCCTCGATACCCGCATGAACATCATCGAACCCGGCATCCGCAATCTTGCGCTGGCGAAGGACATCCTCCTCACGCCGTACGGCCTCGACGAGAGCCTGCTCACGCGCACGATCGCCGACATCTTCACGCATCGCGTCGACTACGCGGACCTGTACTTCCAGGCGACCCGCAGCGAAGCGTGGAGCCTCGAGGAAGGCATCGTGAAGTCGGGCAGCTTCAGCATCGACCAGGGCGTCGGCGTGCGCGCGGTCGCGGGCGACCGCACCGCGTTCGCTTACTCGGACGACCTGTCGCCGGAAGCCATCGCGCAGGCGGCCGCGGCCACCAAGGCGATCGCGGCGGCCGGCGGCGGCCGCCAGAAGATCCGGGCCGCGACGTCGCTCACGGGCATCTCGGGCCGCGACCTGTACCTGCCGTCCGATCCGCTCGCATCGCTCGACGCCACCGCCAAGGTCAAGCTGCTCGAGCGCATCGAGCAGATGGCGCGCGGGCGCGACCCGCGCGTCACGCAGGTGATGGCGGGCCTCGCCGGCGAATACGATGTCGTGCTGGTCGCGCGCAGCGACGGCGCGCTCGCGGCCGACATCCGCCCGCTCGTGCGCGTGTCGGTCACGGTGATCGCCGAGCAGAACGGCCGCCGCGAGATCGGCTCCGGCGGCGGCGGCGGCCGCTTCGACTACGCGTACTTCACCGACGACGTGCTGTCGCGCTACGTCGACGACGCCGTGCATGCAGCACTCGTGAACCTCGATGCCCGCCCCGCGCCGGCCGGCGCGATGACGGTCGTGCTCGGGCCGGGCTGGCCGGGCGTGCTGCTGCACGAGGCGATCGGCCACGGTCTCGAGGGCGACTTCAACCGCAAGGGCTCGTCGGCGTTCGCCGGCCGCATCGGCGAGCAGGTCGCCGCGAAGGGCGTGACGGTGGTCGACGACGGCACGCTGCCGAACCGCCGCGGCTCGCTGAACATCGACGACGAAGGCAACCCGACGCAGTGCACGACGCTGATCGAGGACGGCATCCTGAAGGGCTACATCCAGGACACGCTGAACGCGCGCCTGATGAAGATGCCCGTCACCGGCAACGCGCGGCGCGAATCGTACGCGGCGCTGCCGATGCCGCGCATGACCAACACGTACATGCTCAACGGCGACAAGGATCCGCAGGAAATCATCGCGTCGGTGAAGAACGGCCTGTACGCGGTGAACTTCGGCGGCGGCCAGGTCGACATCACGAACGGCAAGTTCGTGTTCTCGGCGTCCGAGGCGTACATGATCGAAAACGGCAAGGTCACCTACCCGGTGAAGGGCGCGACGCTGATCGGCAGCGGCCCGGAATCGCTGAAGTACGTGAGCATGATCGGCAACGACATGTCGCTCGACTCGGGCGTCGGCGTGTGCGGCAAGGAAGGCCAGAGCGTGCCGGTCGGCGTCGGCCAGCCGACCCTGCGGATCGACAAGATGACGGTTGGCGGTACGGCATAACCGCATCGCGACGCAGACAATCCGTGCATTTTGACAAAAACGCGCGGATTGTCCGCATTTTTTGACGCCCCGGCTTGCCAGCCGCACGGCGACACGGTATAAATTCCGAATCAACTTTTTTGACGAACCGAATCTCCGTCATGTCCGCCAAGTTTTATTTTTACTTTTTTTGGCATCTCAGACCGCTGGCGGATCGAGAGGGTTGATGGCGCGTGAAGCGCAACCGAAATTCCCGAAAAACCGCCGGCGAACCCGGCGGTTTTTTTTCGCCCTTCGCCAGCCGGTCGCCGCCGCAGCGGTCCCGCGGCCCCGATCGACACCACTGAATTGCCTGAATCGATGAATTTGCCGCACGCGTAGTCATTAGGCGGCGCCCTCAACAGCTTTGCATGGGGCCGGAGCAAGTGCCGAAGCACTCGAGCCGGTCGACACAGGAGAAAACAGCATGCCCCCGCACAACACCGACGACGTCCGCATTCGCGAACTCAAGGAACTGACGCCGCCCGCCCATCTGATCCGCGAATTCGCGTGCTCCGAGGCCGCGTCCGAGCTGATCTACCACTCGCGCCAGTCGATGCACCGCATCCTGCACGGGATGGACGACCGGCTGATCGTCGTGATCGGGCCGTGCTCGATCCACGATACGAAGGCGGCGATCGAGTACGCGGGGCGGCTCGTGAAGGAGCGCGAGCGCTTCAAGGGCGAGCTGGAAATCGTGATGCGCGTGTACTTCGAGAAGCCGCGCACGACGGTCGGCTGGAAGGGGCTCATCAACGATCCGCACCTGGACAACAGCTTCAAGATCAACGAAGGACTGCGCACCGCGCGTGAACTGCTGCTGCAGATCAACGAGATGGGGCTGCCGGCCGCGACCGAATACCTCGACATGATCAGCCCGCAGTACATCGCCGACCTGATCTCGTGGGGCGCGATCGGCGCGCGCACGACCGAGTCGCAGGTGCACCGCGAGCTGGCGTCGGGGCTGTCGTGCCCGGTCGGCTTCAAGAACGGCACCGACGGCAACGTGAAGATCGCGGTCGATGCGATCAAGGCCGCGTCGCAGCCGCATCATTTCCTGTCGGTGACCAAGGGCGGCCACTCGGCGATCGTGTCGACGGCCGGCAACGAGGACTGCCACGTGATCCTGCGCGGCGGCAAGACGCCGAACTACGACGCGGACAGCGTGAACGCCGCATGCGCGGACATCGGCAAGGCCGGCCTCGCCGCGCGCCTGATGATCGACGCGAGCCACGCGAACAGCTCGAAGAAGCACGAGAACCAGATTCCCGTGTGCGCGGACATCGGCCGCCAGGTCGCGGCCGGCGACGAGCGCATCGTTGGCGTGATGATCGAGTCGCACCTCGTCGAAGGGCGTCAGGACCTGAAGGAAGGCTGCCCGCTGACCTACGGCCAGAGCATCACCGATGCGTGCATCGCGTGGGACGACAGCGTGAAGGTGCTCGAAGGCCTCGCGGAATCGGTGAAGGCACGCCGCGTCGCGCGCGGCAGCGGGAACTGACGGACGTGAACTGGTTGAACCGCCATGGCCCGCCTGCCGGCGGCTTGGCCATGCGGTCAGCCTGCGGCCGTCAATTCACCCTGTTAAACTAGCTAATATCATCTAGCTAACCAGGGGGCGGCCATGCCGACCGTCAACATGCACGATGCCAAGTCGCGGCTCTCAAGCCTCGTCGAAGCGATTGAATTGGGGCGCGAGTCCGAAGTCGTGATCGCCCGCAATGGCCATCCCGTTGCCCGAATCGTTCCTTACGCGGCGCCGAAGCGGATCGGCGCCGCCCGTCAGTTGCTTGCCGGGCTGAACATCCCGACAACCGTCGAGGCATTCAATGCCGGCGATGAATCGATCGCTGCCGACTTCGATGCCAGCTCGGATCAAGGGCTTGCACCGTGAAGCTGCTGCTCGATACGCACATCGCGCTCTGGGCGGCTGAAGGCGCGCCGCAACTTTCGGCAACCGCGGCCGCATTGATCGAACATCCCCAAAACACGCTGTACGTCAGCGCCGCGTCGATTTGGGAAATCGCGATCAAATATCGCAAAGGCAATCTGCCCGTCCATCCGAGAGATGCGCGTTCGGCATTTCGGCTTGCAGGTTTTGCGGAGCTGCCGATCAGCAGCGATCACGCCGAGGCAGTCGCCGCGCTGCCGGATTTTCCGGACCATGCCGATCCGTTCGACCGCGTGATGATCGCGCAGGCACTCCATGAAGGCATGCCGCTCGTCAGCGCCGATCCGAAGGTGTGGCGCTACCACTCCACGCTGATGCTGCGTGCCTGACATCGTCATGCACGCGACAAAATCGAAGCCCGGCTCGCGCCGGGCTTTTTTACTGGCCTGAGACCGTCCGTTCGCGCATCACTCGAGCGCACCCGAGCCGAAGATCTCGGTGTTCACACGCTCCGGCGCGACGCCCAGCGCGACGAGCGCATCGCGTTGCGCCTTCATGAACGCGATCGGGCCGCAGATGTAGTAGTCGGCATCCGGCACCAGCGCATGCTGCTTCACGCGCTCCGGCGTCAGGCGCCCTTCGAGGTCGTGATCGACACCGGCACGGTCGTTCGGGCCGACCAGCTCGTACAGCACCGTGCGCTTCACGTTCGCGTGCTCGCGCGCCGCGTCGTTCAGCCAGTCGCGGAACGCGTGCACCGCGCCCGAACGGCACGCGTGGACGAACTGCACTTCGCGCTTGCTGCCTTCGGCGATCAGCGTCGACGCCATCGACATCATCGGCGTGATGCCGACACCGCCCGAGATCAGCACGACCGGCGTCTCGACATCGCGCTTCAGCGAGAAGTCGCCCATCGGCGCGGTCACTTCGACGATCGCGCCCTCTTCCACGCCATCGTGCATCAGCGTCGACACCTTGCCGGCCGGGATCGCTTCCGCCCTGCCCGCCTCGCGCTTCACCGAAATGCGCAGCCACTTGCCGTGCGGCGCATCGGACAGGCTGTACTGGCGCGGCTGGTCGACACCCAGCTCGCCGACGAAGCGCTTCACCGAGATGTACTGGCCCGGCTCGAACTTCGGCGCGTCGCCGCCGTCGGCGGGGGTCAGGTAGAACGACGTGATCTCGTCGCTTTCGCGCACCTTGCGGGCGACCTTGAACGGGCGGAAGCCGCTCCATGCGGCGTTCGCGTACAGGTCGGCCTCGGCGCCGATCATGATCTGCGCGAGCTGGCCGTACGCGACGCGCCAGGCTTCGAGCGTTTCCGCGTCGACCGCGTCGCCGAGCACTTCGACGATCGACGCGAGCAGGTTCTCGCCGACGATCGGGTAATGCTCCGGACGGATATTGAGGCTCGCGTGCTTGTGCGAGATGCGCGACACCGCGCCGCCCAGCGCACCGAGATTGTCGATGTTCGCGGCATACGCGTAGACCGCCTTCGCGAGCGTTTCCGGCTGGCTGCCGGTCTTCTGGTGCGTCTGGTTGAACAGGTTCTTCAGTTCCGGATGACGCGCGAACATGCGCTGATAGAAGTGCTTCGTGATCGTCGCGCCGTGCTCGGCAAGGACAGGGGCGGTGGCCTTCACACGGGCCATCTGGTCAGCGGTGATGTGGGTCATGTGCGTTCTCCGTTAAACATGCACATACGATACATCTTTAAAATTAAAGCGCCCCTCGGACAAATTGTCGCAGTGCGGAAATCGATGCCGCGCGTCAGCGCACGCGCCCGCGCTCCCACAGCACATCCGAGCCGCCGTCCGCGCGGTTCAGCACGCGCGCCAGCACGAACAGCAGATCCGACAGCCGGTTCACGTAACGCCGCGGCGCATCATTGAGCGTGTCGGTGCGCCCGAGCGCGACGATCGAGCGCTCTGCACGGCGGCACACAGTGCGGCACACGTGCGCCAGCGACGCCGCGCGCGAGCCGGCCGGCAGGATGAACTCCTTCAGCGGCGGCAGCGTCGCGTTGTAGTCGGCGAGCCACCGGTCGAGGCGCGCGAGATGCGTGTCGTCGAGCACCCCATGGCCGGGGATGCACAGCTCGCCGCCCAGATCGAACAGGTCGTGCTGGATCGTGACGAGCGCGGTGCGGACGTCGTCCGGAAGCGGCTCGGCGAGCAACACACCGAGCGCCGAGTTCAGCTCGTCGACGTCGCCGATCGCGGCGATGCGCACGTCGTCCTTGCCGATGCGGCGGCCGTCGCCGAGGCCGGTGGTGCCGTCGTCACCCGTGCGCGTGGCGATCTTGCTCAAGCGGTGGCCCATGCGAATGTCCTCTCGTGCGCGGCCGCAGCGCGGCCAGGTGGGGTTGGTACGCGATTATCGCAGCCCGCGGCGAGGGCCGCAGCGGACGTTGCAGCGTAGAATGAACCGAAAGTTCGACAAGCAGCCGTCAGGAGACACGAGTGAATCACCCCGACACGCCGGCCGCCACGCGCCGCCCCCTCCCGCCCGCGATGCTCGATGCGCTGCGCGCCGCCTTCGGCGAGCGCGTGTCGACCGCCGACGCCGTCCGCGCCCATCACGGCCGCGACGAATCGCCGTTCGATCCGCAACTCCCCGACGTCGTCGTGTTCGCCCGCCGCGCGGATGAAGTCCGCGAAGTCGTGTCGCTGTGCGCGCTCTACAGCGTGCCGCTGATTCCGTACGGCGCCGGCTCGTCGCTCGAAGGCCACCTGCTTGCCGTGCGCGGCGGCGTATCGCTCGACCTGTCGGAAATGAACCGCGTGCTGTCGATCAACGCGGAAGACCTGACGGTCACGGTCGAACCGGGCATCACGCGCAAGGCGCTCAACGAAGCGCTGCGCGACACCGGCCTGTTCTTCCCGATCGATCCGGGCGCCGACGCCAGCATCGGCGGGATGACCGCGACCCGCGCGTCCGGCACCAACGCCGTGCGCTACGGGACGATGCGCGAGAACGTGCTCGGCCTGAGTGCCGTGCTCGCCGACGGCCGCGTCGTGAAGACGGGCTCGCGCGCGCGCAAGTCGTCGGCGGGCTACGACCTCACGCGCCTGTTCGTCGGCTCCGAAGGCACGCTCGGCGTGATCACCGAGATCACGCTGCGCCTGCATCCGCTGCCCGAAGCCGTGTCGGCCGCGATCTGCACGTTCCCGTCGATGGGCGACGCGGTGCGCACCGTGATCGAGACGATCCAGATCGGCGTGCCGATCGCGCGCGTCGAATTCGTCGATGCGCTCGCGGTGCGCTCGATCAACCGCCACTCGAACCTGACGCTCGCCGAGGCGCCGACGCTGTTCTTCGAATTCCACGGCACCGAAGCCGGCGTGAAGGAACAGGCCGAGCTCGTGCAGGCGCTCGCGGGCCAGAACAACGGCCAGGGCTTCGAATGGGCTACGCGCCCCGAGGACCGCACGCGCCTCTGGTCCGCGCGCCACAACGCGTACTTCGCGATGCTGCAGTTGAAACCCGGCTGCCGCGCGGTGACGACCGACGTATGCGTGCCGATCTCGCAGCTCGCCGCGTGCGTCGAGGAAACCGAAGTCGACCTGCGTGCGTCGTCGCTGCCCTGCCCGATCGTCGGACACGTCGGCGACGGCAATTTCCACGTCGCGATCCTGATCGATCCCGACAAGCCCGAGGAAATCGACGAAGCCGAGCGCATCAACGACCGGATCGTCGAACGCGCGCTGCGCCTCGGCGGCACCTGCACCGGCGAACACGGCGTCGGGCTGCACAAGATGCGCTTCCTGCCGAAGGAGCACGGCGACAACGCGATCGACGCGATGCGCGCGATCAAGCTCGCGCTCGATCCGCGCAACCTGATGAATCCCGGCAAGATCTTCACGTGCTGACACGGCGGCGCGCCGCCGCGCGGCCGCAGGAGACCCAATGAACGCTTCCGTCGAACTGTCGAGCGCGACCCGCGCGCAGCGCCAGCGCGAAGTCGTGCAGGCGCTGATGGCCGTGCTGCCCACGCACTGCCTGCTGTTCCGCGACGAAGACACCGCGCCGTACGAATGCGACGGCCTGTCCGCGTACCGGCGGCTGCCCCTCGCGGTCGCGCTGCCTGAAACCGAATCGCAGGTGCAGCGGATCGTGCAGATCTGCCGCCGCATGGAAGTGCCGATCGTGCCGCGCGGCGCGGGCACGAGCCTGTCGGGCGGCGCGCTGCCGATCGGCAACGGCGTCGTGCTGTCGCTCGCGCGCTTCACGCGCATCGTCGAGGTCGATCCGTACGCGCGCACGGCCACCGTGCAGCCCGGCGTGCGCAACCTCGCGATTTCGGAAGCCGCCGCGCCTTACGGGCTGTACTACGCACCCGATCCTTCGTCGCAGATCGCGTGCACGATCGGCGGCAACGTCGCGGAAAATTCCGGCGGCGTCCACTGCCTGAAATACGGGCTGACCGTGCACAACGTGATGCGCGTGCGCGCGGTCACGATCGAGGGCGAGATCGTCGAATTCGGCTCGCTCGGCCTCGACACGCCGGGCCTCGACCTGCTCGCGGTGATGATCGGCAGCGAAGGGATGTTCGCGATCGTCACCGAGGTCACGTTGAAGCTGATCCCGAAACCGCAGACCGCGCAGCTCGTGATGGCGAGCTTCGACGATGTCGTGAAGGGCGGCGAGGCGGTCGCCGCGATCATCGCATCGGGCATCATCCCGGCCGGGCTCGAGATGATGGACAAGCCGGCCACCCAGGCCGTCGAGGCGTTCACGCACGCGGGCTACGACCTCGACGCGAAGGCGATCCTGCTGTGCGAATCGGACGGCACGCCGGAGGAAGTCGCGGAGGAAGTCGTGCGCATGACGGCCGTGCTGCGCGAGCATGGCGCGACGCGCATCCAGGTGTCGCGCAACGAAAGCGAGCGGCTGCGCTACTGGTCGGGCCGCAAGAACGCATTTCCGGCCGCCGGACGCATTTCCCCCGATTATTACTGCATGGACGGCACCGTGCCGCGCCGCGCGATCGGCCCGCTGCTCGCGCGCATCGAGCAGCTCGAGACGCAATACGGATTGCGTTGCATCAACGTGTTCCATGCCGGCGACGGCAACATGCATCCGCTGATCCTCTACAACGCGAACGATCCGGACGAGCTGCACCGCGCCGAGCAGTTCGGCGCGGAAATCCTCGAATGCTGCGTGGAATTCGGCGGCAGCGTGACGGGCGAGCACGGCGTCGGCATCGAAAAGCTCAATTCGATGTGCGTTCAGTTCTCGCCGCAGGAGCGCGACGCGTTCTTCGCGGTCAAGCGCGCGTTCGATCCGGCCGGGCTGCTCAATCCCGACAAGGGCATTCCGACCCGCGCGCGCTGCGCGGAATACGGTCGCCAGCACGTGCGCGGGGGGCTGCTGCCGCACCCCGACCTGCCGCGCTTCTGAGCGCCGCGCGGCGGCGCAGCCCGTGCCGACGCGCGGGCCGCGACGTGCCGCCCTGCCCGCGCGCCGGCCATCCGCGCAGCTGGCCTGCCTGCGTTCGTGATACGGGGCTTAGGGATAGTCGCGATGTGGATTCGCGCCACCCCGGTACAATCGACCGGACAACAAGACGAGACGGCAATAGAACATGGAAGAGGACGACATCGTCGCCGGATGGGCCGAGCGCATCCGCGCCGCCAGTGCCGACGGCCGGCCGCTGCGGATTCGCGGCGGCGGCACCAAGGACTGGTACGGCCACGCGCTGGACGGCGAAATACTCGACACGCGCGCGTTGCAGGGCATCGTGTCGTACGACCCGGCCGAACTCGTCGTCACGGTCCGCGCGGGCACGCCGCTCGCGCAGCTTGAAACCGCCCTCACCGAGTGCGGTCAGATGCTGCCGTTCGAGCCGCCGCACTTCGGCCGCACGGCTACCGTCGGCGGCTGTATCGCGGCCGGCCTCGCGGGCCCGCGCCGCGCGACCTGCGGCGCGCCGCGCGATTTCGTGCTCGGCGTCACGCTGATGAACGGGCGCGGCGAGCTGCTGCGCTTCGGCGGGCAGGTCGTGAAGAACGTCGCCGGCTACGACGTGTCGCGGCTGATGGCCGGCTCGCTCGGCACGCTGGGGCTGATGCTCGAGCTGTCGATCAAGGTGCTGCCGGTGCCGGTCGCCGAAGTCACGCTGAAGTTCGAGATGACCGCGACCGACGCGGTGCGCAAGCTCAACGAATGGGGCGGCCATCCGCTGCCCGTCAGCGCGAGCGCGTGGCGCAACGGCACGCTGGTGCTGCGGCTGTCGGGCGCCGAGGCCGCCGTGAAATCGGCGAAGACGCTGCTCGGCGGCGAAGTCGTCGACGCGGTCGAGGCCGAGCGCTTCTGGGCCGGCCTGCGCGAGCATGCCGATCCGTTCTTCAACGGCATCCCGCCCGGCTATGCGCTATGGCGCCTCGCGCTGCCGTCGATCACCGAGCCGATGCACCTGCCCGGCACCCAGCTGATGGAATGGGGCGGCGCGCAGCGCTGGTGGATCACCGACGCCGATGCGCAGACGGTGCGCATGAGCGCGAAGCAGGCCGGCGGCCATGCGACGCTGTTCCGCGCGGGTGACTCGTACGACCGCAGCGCGGGCGTGTTCACGCCGCTGCCCGCGCCGCTGATGAAGATTCACCGCGGGCTGAAGGCTGCGTTCGATCCCGCACGCATCTTCAACCGCGGGCGGCTCTACCCCGAGCTTTAGGGTCTGTTTACCTATGGAACGCACATGCGAATGCCCGAAATCGCTCGTCCCCCAAGGGGACTTCCTTCGGGGCGTATGGCAAGAAGTGAGGAGCGCCGTTTGGCCGAGCCAAACAAGTGGCGACCGACGCCGCCATACGGGCGATTTCGGGCATTCCCGTGGAATGAATTTTTTAATTAGGGGTTGCCGCGAGAACGGCAACGCATGCGCGTTCCATAGGTAAACGGACCCTAAATGCAAACCAACCTCGCCGATTTCATCCGCAACACGCCCGACGGCGACGAGGCCGACGCGATCCTGCGCAAGTGCGTGCATTGCGGCTTCTGCACCGCGACGTGCCCGACCTACCAGTTGCTCGGCGACGAACTCGACGGCCCGCGCGGGCGCATCTACCTGATCAAGCAGATGGTCGAAGGCGCGCCCGTCACGCGCAGCACGCAACAGCACCTCGATCGCTGCCTCACGTGCCGCAGCTGCGAGACTACCTGCCCGTCGGGGGTTCAGTACGGCCGGCTCGTCGAGATCGGCCGCAAGCACGTCGAGGCGCAGGTGCAGCGCCCGGTGCAGCAGCGAATCCTGCGCCGCGTGCTCGCGAGCCTCGTGCCGAACGCGGCGCTGTTCTCGCCGGTCATGCGGCTCGGCCAGCACGTGCGGCCGCTGTTGCCGAAACGGCTGCGCGACAAGGTACCGCCGCGCCAGCGGCTGCTCGAATGGCCGCAGCGCACGCATCCGCGCAAGATGCTGATGCTCGGCGGCTGCGTGCAGCCGTCGATGCTGCCGAACATCAACATCGCGACCGCGCGCGTACTCGACGCACTCGGCGTCGAGACGATCGTCGCGCCCGACGCGGGCTGCTGCGGCGCGATCCGCCTGCACCTGAACTATCACGACGAAGCGCTCGCCGACGCACGCCGCAACATCGACGCGTGGTGGCCGTATATCGAGCAAGGTGCCGAAGCGATCGTCATGAACGCATCGGGCTGCGGCGCGACGGTGCTCGAATATGCGCACCTGCTGCGTGACGATCCGGCCTATGCGGAAAGAGCGCAGCGCATCGTCGCGCTGACGCGCGACATCTCCGACGTGCTGCTCGCGTTCGAGGCCGAGATCGCGACGCTCGCGCGACGCCGCGCGATCCATACCGTCGCGTACCACCCGCCGTGCACGCTGCAGCACGGCCAGCAGTCGCGCGGCAAGGTCGAGCGCCTGCTCGAGACGCTCGGCATCGAGGTGCGGCTGCCGGCCGACAGCCACCTGTGCTGCGGGTCGGCCGGCACCTATTCGCTGACGCAGCCGTCGCTGTCGTACCGGCTGCGCAAGCAGAAGCTGCTGAAGCTGCAGGCACTCGAGCCGCAGATGATCGTGTCCGGCAACGTCGGCTGCATCGCGCACCTGCAGAGCGGCACGCAGATTCCGGTCGCGCACTGGATCCAACTCGTCGAGCATCTGCTGTACGGCTAGCGCGGCGCCGGCCCGGCCGGTCGCGCATGGCATCGCGTCCGTATAATGGGCGCATCGATGCGGCGCGTGCCGTGCCGCATCCGTCGCCGTATCCGCCGTGGTATCCGCTTCTCGTGCCTGCTTCCGTGCCCGTCATGTCCGATTTCGCCGCCCGTCTCGACTCCGTTCACCGCCGCATCGCCGACGCCGCCCGCGCGGCCGGCCGCGATCCCGCCACCGTCTCGCTGCTCGCCGTGTCGAAGACGTTTCCCGCCGACGACGTGCGCGCCGCGCATGCGGCCGGACAACGCGCGTTCGGCGAAAACTACGTGCAGGAATCGATCGACAAGATCGACGCGCTCGCGGATCTGCGCACCGGGCTCGAATGGCATTTCATCGGGCCGCTGCAATCGAACAAGACGCGCCCGGTGGCCGAACGGTTCGACTGGGTCCATTCGGTCGACCGGCTGAAGATCGCGCAGCGCCTCGCCGAACAGCGCCCCGCGCACCTGCCGCCGCTCAACGTGTGCGTGCAGGTGAACATCAGCGGCGAGGCGTCCAAGAGCGGCGTCGCGCCGGCCGACGTGGCCGAGGTCGCGCGCGCGGTCGCCGCGCTGCCGACGCTGCGCCTGCGCGGCCTGATGGCGATTCCCGAACCGGCCGGCGATACCGACGCGCAGCGCGCGCCGCATCGTGCGCTGCGCGCGCTGTTCGATACGCTGCGCGCCGACGGCCTGCCGCTCGACACGTTGTCGATGGGCATGTCCGCCGATCTCGAGGCCGCGGTGCTCGAAGGCGCGACGATCGTGCGCGTCGGCACCGCGCTGTTCGGCGCACGCGACTATTCGCACTGAGCGCCTCCCCTGTTCCGCCTTTCCGTTCACTCTCCTGCTCAATCGACATCATGAAAATCGCATTCATCGGCGGCGGCAACATGGCCGCGGCCCTGATCGGCGGCCTGATCAAGCGCGGCGTCGCCGCTGACGGCCTGTATGCCATCGACGTCAACGAGGACGTCCGCGCGCGCGCCGCGCAGCAATTCGGCATCCGCACCGGCGCGGCCATCGACGCGACGCTCGCCGGCTACGACGCGATCGTGCTGGCGGTGAAACCGCAGGTACTGAAGGACGTCGCGCAGGCGCTCGCCCCACATCTGACGTCGCAGCTCGTGATCAGCATCGCGGCCGGCATCCGCGGCACCGACCTCGCCCGCTGGCTCGGCGACTACGCGCGCGTCGTGCGCACGATGCCGAACACGCCCGCGCTGGTCGGCATGGGCGTGACGGGCCTCGCCGCGCTGCCGGGCGTCGACGCGGCCGGTCGCGAGCTCGCGTCGAACGTGCTCGGCGCGGTCGGCGAGATCGTCTGGTTCGACGACGAAGCGCAGCTCGATGCCGTCACCGCGATCTCGGGCAGCGGCCCGGCCTATGTGTTCTATTTCATCGAAGCGCTGCAGGAAGCCGCGCGCCGCCTCGGCATGAACGACGAACAGGGCCGCGCGCTCGCGGTCGCGACGTTCGCGGGTGCCGCGCAGCTCGCCGCGCAATCGGGCGAACCGGCGAGCGTGCTGCGCGAGCGCGTGACGTCGAAGGGCGGCACGACGGCCGCCGCGCTCGCGTCGTTCGACGCGCAGGGCGTGAAGGAAGCGATCGTGCGCGGCGCGCTGGCCGCCGAGGCACGCGCGAAGGAAATGGGTGACGAGCTCGGCCGCGCGTAAGCGCGGCACGCTCCGCCGGGCTTCCGGCACCGGCAACAAAAAAGCGGCCTCGGCCGCTTTTTAGTTGGCATCGCGGCCGGGCGCGGCCTCTTCAGTTGCCTGCCGTGCCCGCCAGCAGGTAGTGCGCGGCGATCCCCGCGAACAGCACGCCGCCGAGCCAGTTGTTGTGCCGGAACGCCGCGAAGCACGGCATCCGCTCGCGGTCCTTGATCAGCGTGTAGTGATACAGCGCGCAGCCGACCGCCGCGGCCCAGCCGGCCCAATATGCGAGGCCGAAGCCGAGCGTCACGCCGATCCACACATAGATGCCGAGCGTCGCCGCATAGCAGAGCATGACGGCCGCGACGTCGAAGCGGCCGAACGTCAGCGCGGACGTGCGAATGCCGATCTTGATGTCGTCGTCGCGGTCGACCATCGCGTATTCGGTGTCGTACGCGACCGACCAGAAGATGTTCGCGATCAGCATCACCCACGCGAGCATCGGCACCGTGTCCTGCACGGCCGCGAACGCCATCGGGATGCCGAAGCCGAACGCGATGCCGAGATACGCCTGCGGAATCGCGAAGAAACGCTTCATGAACGGATACGAGCCCGCGACGAACAGCGCGACGACCGACAGCTCTTTCGTCAGCGTATTGAGCGGCTGGATCAGCAGGAACGAGATGAAGGCCAGCACCACCGCGATCGCGACGGCTTCCCATGCGCGGATCTTGCCGGACGTCAGCGGCCGGTCGGCCGTGCGCTTCACGTGACGGTCGAAATCGCGGTCGGCATAGTCGTTCATCGCGCAGCCGGCCGAGCGCATCAGCAGCGTGCCGAGCACGAAGATCGCGAGCAGCGGCCAGCGCGGATGGCCGTCCGACGCGATCCACAGTGCGTTGAGCGTCGGCCACAGCAGCAGCAGGCTGCCGATCGGCTTGTCCATCCGGACGAGCCGCAGATACAGGGGAAAGCGGGCAAGCATGGCGAAGCACCGGGAAGATAACCCCGGCATTTTAGAGCCGAGCGGCGGGTCACGTCATGTCGGGCAGGCCCGCGACGGCTGCCGCGACCCGCGCGCCGGCCGCCGGGGCCCGCTGAAGGCGGGCCGGGCAGGCCGCACGTCAATCAAGGGACAGATGCGTGGCAAGCGCGTACCGCGCTGTCGCCGGAATTCCCTCCGATGCGGATAGCAACCCGGCGCCGCTTCGGCGCGGGTCACCCGCTCCCGCCGGCCGCGCGGCGCGCGACCGGCCGCACCGGTCTTACGCGAGCAGCGACCGCAGCATCCACGCGGTCTTTTCATGCGTCTGCAGACGCTGCGTCAGCAGGTCGGCGGTCGGTTCGTCGCTCGCCGCATCGGCGATCGGGAAGATTTCGCGCGCGGTGCGCACGACGGTCTCGTGCCCTTCGACGAGCTGGCGGATCATCTCTTCGGCCGCCGGCACGCCGTTCGCCTCCGGCACCGACGACAGCTTCGCGAAATCGCCGAACGTGCCCGGCGCGACGACGCCGAGCGTGCGAATGCGCTCGGCGACCTGGTCGACCGCGAGCCACAGTTCGTTGTACTGCTCTTCGAACATCAGGTGCAGCGTGTTGAACATCGGGCCCGTGACGTTCCAGTGGAAGTTGTGGGTCTTCAGGTACAGCGAAAACGTATCGGCCAGCAGCCGCGACAGGCCGTCCGCGATTTTCTTGCGGTCCTTGTCGCTGATGCCGATGTTGATTTGCGTGGCGTTACCTTTCTTGGCCATCTTCGGGACTCCTCATTCGAAATGTTGAACCGGCGAAAATGCGGCGAGCAACCGGCATGCCGCCGCGCGGCGTCCGTCGCCACGTGCCAGTCTAGCGCGGCGAGCGAATCGCTGCGCTCAGCCGCCGGCACTCGAGACGATCGGCGCGAGCGCGTGCAGCGCCTGCGCGACCAGCTCGGCCGCACCGCCGACGACGATCGCGAATCCGACGATGTGCCGCGCCAGCCCGGCCGGCGTGCGCAGCTCGGGCGCCGCGAGCGCGGCGCGCATGTTCAGCACGATTTGCGTCATGGTCGTCACTCCTTCGACAAGACCTTGAATCGGAAGAAAAAACGGCCGGTCGTGCGACCGGCCGCTGCACGTTGCAACGTGACTGCGCTAGCGCGTCACGACGTTCACGCGAGGTCGAAACGGTCGAGGTTCATCACCTTGTTCCAGGCCGCGACGAAATCGCGCACGAACTTCTCGTTCGCGTCCGCGCTGCCGTACACCTCGGCCAGCGCGCGCAACTGCGAGTGCGAACCGAAGATCAGGTCGACGCGCGTGCCGGTCCACTTGACCTGGCCCGTCGCACGATCGCGCCCTTCGAACACGTCGTTCGCGGCCGACACCGGCTTCCACTCCGTGCCCATGTCGAGCAGGTTCACGAAGAAGTCGTTCGACAGCGTGCCCGGACGATCGGTGAACACGCCGTGCTTCGCATCGCCGACGTTCGCGCCGAGCACGCGCAGGCCACCGACGAGCACCGTCAGCTCCGGCCCGTTCAGCGTCAGCAGCTGGGCCTTGTCGACCAGCAGCGCCTCGGCCGGCGTCTTGTACGCGCTCTTCAGGTAGTTGCGGAAACCGTCCGCCACCGGCTCGAGCACGGCCATCGCGTCGACGTCCGTCTGCTCCTGCGAAGCGTCCATCCGGCCCGGTGCGAACGGCACCGTCACCGCGACACCGGCGCTCTTCGCGGCCTGTTCGACGCCGGCCGCACCGGCCAGCACGATCAGATCGGCGAGCGACACCTTCTTGCCGCCCGTCTGCGCATCGTTGAACGCCTTGCGCACGCCTTCGAGCGTCTCGAGCACTGCGGCGAGCGCGGCCGGCTGGTTCACTTCCCAGTCCTTCTGCGGCGCCAGGCGGATGCGCGCGCCGTTCGCTCCGCCGCGCTTGTCGGAACCCCGGAACGTCGAGGCCGACGCCCACGCGGTCGACACGAGCTGCGCGACCGACAGGCCCGACGCGAGCACCTTCGCCTTCAGCGCCGCGACGTCCGCATCATCGATCAGCGGGTGATCGACGGCCGGGATCGGGTCCTGCCACAGCAGTTCCTCGGCCGGCACTTCCGGGCCGAGATAGCGCGCACGCGGACCCATGTCGCGGTGCGTGAGCTTGAACCAGGCGCGCGCGAACGCGTCGGCAAACTCGGCCGGGTTCTCGTAGAAGCGGCGCGAGATCTTCTCGTAGGCCGGATCGAAACGCAGCGACAGGTCGGTCGTCAGCATCGTCGGGCGATGCTTCTTCGACGCGTCGAACGCATCCGGAATCACTTCGTCCGCGCCCTTCGCGACCCACTGGTGCGCGCCGGCCGGGCTCTTCGTCAGTTCCCATTCGTAGCTGAACAGGTGCTTGAAGAAGTCGTGGCTCCACTTCGTCGGCGTCGACGTCCACGTGACTTCGAGGCCGCTGGTGATCGCATCGTGGCCCTTGCCCGATGCGTACGCGCTCTTCCAGCCGAGACCCTGCAGCTCGATGCCCGCCGCTTCCGGCTCCGGACCGACGTCCGTCGCGGGGCCCGCGCCGTGCGTCTTGCCGAACGTGTGGCCGCCGGCGATCAGCGCGACCGTCTCTTCGTCGTTCATCGCCATCCGCGCGAACGTGTCGCGGATGTCGCGTGCCGCCGCGACCGGGTCGGGGTTGCCGTCCGGGCCTTCCGGGTTCACGTAGATGAGGCCCATCTGCACGGCCGCGAGCGGGTTCTCGAGATCACGGTCGCCCGAGTAGCGGCTGTTCGGGCCGCCGCTGAGTTCCAGCCAGATCTTTTCCGAACCCCAGTAGACGTCGTCCGGTTCCCACGTGTCGGCACGGCCGCCCGCGTAGCCGAAGGTCTTGAAGCCCATCGATTCGAGCGCGACGTTGCCGGTCAGGATCAGCAGGTCGGCCCACGAGATGTTGCGGCCGTACTTCTGCTTGATCGGCCACAGCAGCCGGCGCGCCTTGTCGAGGTTCGCGTTGTCCGGCCAGCTGTTCAGCGGCGCGAAGCGCTGCTGCCCGCCGCCCGCGCCGCCGCGGCCGTCGGCGATCCGGTACGTGCCGGCGCTGTGCCAGGCCATCCGGACGAACAGGCCGCCGTAGTGGCCGAAGTCTGCCGGCCACCAGTCCTGCGACGTCGTCATCAGCGCCTGCAGGTCGCGCTTCACCGCCGCGAGGTCCAGCTTCTTGAATGCTTGTGCGTAGTCGAAATCCTTGTCCATCGGATCGGACAGCGCCGAGTGCCGGTGCAGGATGTTCAGGTTCAGCTGGTTCGGCCACCAGTCCTTGTTCGACGTGCCGCCGGCCGCCGTGTGGTTGAACGGACATTTCGCTTCGGTCGACATGCTTTTCTCCTTTATTTGCTCGTAAGCCCCCACTTGCCGGGCGCGGTTCGTGGAGCATTGCGGGGGATGAAACGGGAATCTGGGGCACCGGAGCGGCGTGCGGCGGCACTCATCCGCCGTAGACACGATCCGCCAGGTATGCGAACGCAATCGGGCGCAGGCTGCGGGCCGCCACCCGCGCACGATTCAGGACTTCATCGCGCGACGGGATGTTCCGTTGCGCGTGCTGCAATACCGACCGCATCATGACATCCTCCTTTGACGCTTGCATTGACGGTGCGAATCGGGCTGGCGAGCCGACGCCGATCCATGTAGAAGAGTGTATCGATATCTATCGACTTTTGTAATTTAATTAAAATAATCTATGCGATAGGCAAAAATAAACGGGGTCGCAAGCCCCGTTCATCATGCCGTCATGCGTGCCGCAGCGCGCTCAGTTCATCGTCGCCGGCATGTCGAGCTTTGCGACGCCCGGCAGGTCGCACGCGGCGATCGCGTCGCTGATCGCGTCGATCGCCGGCATCCGCGTGAAGCTCTTGCGCCACACCAGCACGACGCGCCGATCGGGCACCGGTTCGTTGAACGGCACGTACGACAGCAGTTCGGCGTCGGGGCCGTTCGCGCGCGGGCCGATCTCGGCGACCGACATCCGCGGCAGCACCGTGATGCCGACCCCGCTCGCGACCATATGGCGAATCGTTTCGAGCGACGAGCCCTCGAAGGTCTTCTGGATGCCGTCGGCTGTTTGCGAGAAGCGCATCAGTTCCGGGCACACGCCGAGCACGTGATCGCGGAAGCAGTGCCCGTTGCCGAGCAGCAGCATGGTTTCCTGCTTGAGATCCTCGGCGTCGATCTCAGCGCGCTTCTCCCACGGATGGCCGGCCGGCAGCGCGACGACGAACGGCTCGTCGTACAGCGGCCGCACCATCAGGCCGGTTTCGGGAAACGGCAGCGCCATGATCGCGGCGTCGATCTCGCCCTGCTTCAGCAGTTCGAGCAGCTTCAGCGTGTAGTTCTCCTGCAGCATCAAAGGCATCTGCGGCACACGCTGGATCATCTGCTTGACGAGCGTCGGCAGCAGGTACGGCCCGATCGTGTAGATCACGCCGAGACGGAACGGGCCGACCAGCGGGTCCTTGCCCTGCTTCGCGATCTCCTTGATCGCGAAGGTCTGCTCGAGCACGCGCTGCGCCTGCGTGACGATCTGGTCGCCGATCGGGGTCACGCTCACTTCGCTCGCGCCGCGCTCGAAAATCTGCACGTTCAGCTCGTCTTCCAGCTTCTTGATCGCCACCGAGAGGGTCGGCTGGCTCACGAAGCAGGCTTCGGCCGCGCGACCGAAATGCCGCTCGCGCGCGACCGCGACGATGTATTTCAGTTCAGTCAGGGTCATTGTGGGTCAATCAGATATATACAGGCGATAGGTTTAATTTATACACCCACTGGGACCGATTCGCCAAGTTTCTCAGTATTGCAATGCGCCGAAGCGCGGCGAATTTCGATTTCCGGTCTAGCCCTCAATACGTCGATCACGCCTTCAGATACTGCTCCCGCGCGCCGAGCCAGCGGGCGAGATGCTGCGTGACGACGTCGGGATACGCGGCGATCAGCCGCGCCGCCGCGTCGCGGGCCGGGTCGATCAGCCAGCCGTCGGTCTCGAGGTTCGCGAAGCGCAGCATCGCCGCGCCCGACTGGCGCGCGCCGAGGAATTCGCCGGGGCCGCGGATCTCGAGGTCGCGCCGCGCGATCTCGAAGCCGTCGGTCGTCTCGCGCATCGTCTTCAGCCGCTCGCGGCCGGTGAGCGACAGCGGGCCCGTGTACAGCAGCACGCACACCGATGCCGCGGTGCCGCGCCCGACCCGGCCGCGCAGCTGGTGCAGTTGCGCGAGGCCGAAGCGCTCCGCGTGCTCGATCACCATAAGCGACGCGTTCGGCACGTCGACGCCGACCTCGATCACGGTCGTCGCGACGAGCAGCTGCACCTCGTTGCGCGTGAAGGCTTCCATCACGGCCGCCTTGTCGGCCGGCGACAGCCTGCCGTGCACGAGCCCGACCTTCAACTCGGGCAGGGCCGCGGCCAGCGTCTCGTAGGTTTCGACGGCCGTCTGCAACTGCAGCGTCTCGCTCTCCTCGATCAGCGGACACACCCAGTACACCTGGCGGCCAGTCAGCGCGGCCTCGCGCACGCGCGCGATCACCTCCTCGCGCCGCGCGTCGCCGACGAGGCGCGTCAGCACCGGCGTGCGGCCCGGAGGCAGCTCGTCGATCGTCGACACCTCGAGATCCGCGTAATACGTCATCGCGAGCGTGCGCGGAATCGGCGTGGCCGACATCATCAGCTGGTGCGGCTGGAAATCGCGCGCGCCGTTGGCCGCATTCGCGGCCTTCGCCCGCAGCGCGAGACGCTGCTCGACGCCGAAGCGGTGCTGCTCGTCGACGATCACGAGGCCGAGCCGCGCGAATTCGACCGTGTCCTGGATGATCGCGTGCGTGCCGATCACGAGCTGCGCGGTGCCGAGCGCCGCGGCCTCGATCGCCGCGCGCTTCTCCTTCGCCTTCAGGCTGCCCGCGAGCCACGCGACCGACACGCCGAGCGGCTCGAGCCACGCGCGCAGCTTGCGGGCGTGCTGCTCAGCGAGGATTTCGGTCGGCGCCATCAGCGCGGCCTGGTAGCCGGCATCGATCGCCTGCGTCGCGGCCAGCGCGGCGACGACCGTCTTGCCGCTGCCGACGTCGCCCTGCAACAGCCGCTGCATCGGATGCGGAAGCGTGAGGTCGTGCGCGATCTCGTCGACGACGCGCGCCTGCGCGCCCGTCAGCGTGAACGGCAGCGCCGCGTAGAGGCGCGTGGTCAGCGCGTCGGCATCGGTCGCGGCGCGACGCGGCATCGCGGGCGCCGTGCGCGTGCGGCGCTCCTCGTGCGCGCGCTTGAGCGACAGCTGCTGCGCGAGCAGCTCCTCGAACTTGATGCGCGTCCACGCCGGATGCGAGCCGTCCATCAGCGCGGCTTCGTCGGAATCGACGCCCGGGTGATGCAGGATCCGCACGGCCTGCGCGAGCGTCGGCACGCCGAGCGGCTTCAGGTAGTCGCGCTCGATCTCGGGCGGCAGCAGCTCGGGCAACGGCGTGCGCTCGACCGCGTTCTCGATCGCCTTGCGCAGATACGCCTGCGACACGCCGGCCGTGCTCGGATAGACGGGCGTGAGCACCTGCGGCAGCGGCGCATCGACTTCGACCACGCGCACGGCCGGATGCACCATCTCCATCCCGAAGAAGCCGCCGCGCACATCGCCGCGCACGCGCAGCCGCTGGCCGACGGCCATCTGCTTGACCTGCGAGCCGTAGAAATTCAGGAAGCGCAGCACGAGCTGCTCGCCGTCGTCGTCCTGGATCTTCACGACGAGCTGGCGGCGCGGCCGGTACGCGACTTCGTTGTCGAACACGACGCCTTCGGTCTGCGCGATGCCGCCCGGCAGCAGTTCGCCGATCGGCGTGAGCGTGGTTTCGTCCTCGTAGCGCATCGGCAGATGCAGCACGAGATCGATCGAGCGCGTGAGGCCGAGCTTCGCGAGCTTGTCGGCGGTCTTCACGGGTTTGTCGGCGGCCGGCTTCTTCTTGCGCTTCGCGCCGGATGCATCGGACGCGCCCGATGCCGCCGCAACGCCCGCCTCGTCGCTGCCGGCGCCCGGTTCGACGTCGGGCGCGGCGGCGGCCGGCTGCGCGAGCCGCCCGTCGGCGCCGCGCTTCGGCCCCGCACGCTTCGGCGCCGCGCGCGCGTCGGAGTCGCGCTCCCCCGCGCTTCGCGCGGGTAACGCGGCATCGTCCGCGTCGAACGGATCGGCGGAATCGGCAACGGCGGCGGAGGAACGGCGTGGTGACACAGGCATCGGATCGTCTGGGTGCTTCGCAAGGCAAGTACAATAGCGGCTTTCACGTCGTCCGAACGAACGACGCCGGCCAGGCCGCGCATCCCGCCATCATAGCGGCTCGCGCGCCCCAATTATGCGTTTCCGCCTTGTCGGCGGCGCCCGCCGGCCGTTTCGAACCAGCCCGCATGTTCACGCTTTCCGATTTCGATTTCAATCTGCCGCCCGAGCTGATTGCGCAAACCGCGCTGCCCGAGCGCACCGCGAGCCGCCTGCTCGAGGTCGACCATACCGTCGAGCCCGCGCGCCTCGTCGACCGCAACTTCGTCGAGCTGCCGTCGTGCATCGCGCCCGGCGACCTGCTCGTGTTCAACGATACCAGGGTGCTGAAGGCGCGTTTCTTCGGCCAGAAGGCCAGCGGCGGCAAGATCGAGGTGCTGATCGAGCGCGTGACCGGCACGCATACGGCGCTCGCGCAGATCCGCGCGAGCAAGTCGCCGGGCACCGGCACGACGCTGCGCCTCGCCGACGCGTTCGACGTGACGGTCGGCGAGCGCGTCGAACCGTTCTTCACGCTGCACTTCCCGCAGCCGTGTCTCACGCTGATCGAGCAGCACGGTCGCCTGCCGCTGCCGCCGTACATCGAGCACGATGCCGACGCGAACGACGAGACGCGCTACCAGACCGTCTACGCGAGCAACCCGGGCGCGGTCGCGGCGCCGACGGCCGGGCTCCATTTCGACCTGCCGCTGCTCGAGCAGCTCGACGCGATGGGCGTCGAGCGCGCGACGCTGACGCTGCACGTGGGCGCCGGCACGTTCCAGCCAGTGCGCGTCGAGAACATCGCCGAGCACCGGATGCACAGCGAGTGGTACGACCTGCCGCAGTCGCTCGTCGACAAGATCGCCGCGACCCGCGCGCGCGGCGGCAACGTGATCGCGGTCGGCACGACGTCGATGCGCGCGCTCGAAGCGGCGGCGCGCAGCGCCGACGAAGCGGGCCGCCCGCTCGCGGCGACGCAGGCCGAGACCGACATCTTCATCACGCCCGGCTACCGCTTCCGGGTCGTCGACCGGCTCGTCACGAACTTCCACCTGCCGAAGTCGACGCTGCTGATGCTGGTGTCCGCGTTCGCGGGCGTCGAGACGATCCGCGCGGCCTACCGGCACGCGATCGACGAACGCTACCGCTTCTTCAGCTACGGCGACGCGATGCTGCTCACGCGGCGCGACACGCCGGAGGCACCGCAAGCGTAAGCGCGACGGGCGCGACGGTCCCGCACCGCTTGACCGTCGCCCTCAGATTTCCCGCTGTGCGCGCCACGCTGGCGCGCACCCGCTTTTCCCGCCGCCGGGCATCCGGTGGCCTGTCCAACATGCGCCGGACTGTTTTCCGGTGGCAAGGAGAATGACGCGATGACCGAAGGTTCATCCCACGATACGCACGCGCCCGTGCAAGAGCGCCCGGCCAACGGGCTCGAATTCGAACTGCTGACGACCGACGGCCATGCACGCCGCGGCCGCGTGAAGCTCAACCACGGCGTGGTCGAGACGCCGATCTTCATGCCGGTCGGCACGTACGGCACCGTGAAGGCGATCCAGCCGCGCGAGCTGCACGAGATCAAGGCCCAGATCATCCTCGGCAACACGTTCCACCTGTGGCTGCGCCCGGGCCTCGACACGATCGATGCGCATGGCGGCCTGCACGGCTTCATGGGCTGGAACAAGCCGATCCTGACCGACTCGGGCGGCTTCCAGGTGTTCTCGCTCGGCGACCTGCGCAAGATCACCGAGGACGGCGTCACGTTCGCGTCGCCGATCAACGGCGACAAGCTGTTCCTGTCGCCGGAAGTGTCGATGCAGATCCAGAAGGTGCTGAACTCCGACATCGTGATGCAGTTCGACGAATGCACGCCGTACGCGACCAACGGCGTGCCGACGACGCACAAGGAAGCGGCCGACTCGATGCGCATGTCGCTGCGCTGGGCGAAGCGCTCGCTCGACGAGTTCGACCGGCTCGGCAACCCGAACGCCCTCTTCGGGATCGTCCAGGGCGGGATGTTCGAGGATCTGCGCGACGAATCGCTCGCGGGGCTGTCCGAGCTCGGCTTCCACGGCCTCGCGATCGGCGGGCTATCGGTCGGCGAGCCGAAGGAAGACATGATGCGCGTGCTGCGGCACGTCGGCCCGAAGCTGCCGGCCAACAAGCCGCACTACCTGATGGGCGTCGGCACGCCGGAAGACCTGGTCGAGGGCGTCGCAAACGGCATCGACATGTTCGACTGCGTGATGCCGACCCGCAACGCGCGCAACGGCTGGCTGTTCACGCGCTTTGGCGACGTGAAGATCCGCAACGCGACGCACAAGAACTCGCTGAAGCCGCTCGATGCGAGCTGCGGCTGCTACACGTGCCAGAACTTCTCGCGCGGCTACCTGCATCACCTGCACCGTGTCGGCGAAATCCTCGGCGCGCAGCTCAACACGATCCACAACCTGCACTACTACCTGCAGCTGATGGGCGAGATCCGCGACGCGATCGAAACCCATACGTTCGACGCGTTCCGGCAGCGCTTCGCGGAGGATCGTGCGAGAGGGGTCGACTGACGCGGCCGGCTGCCCGCGCCGCCGCCCGCACCGCGGCCCGTCACATCGGACGCGTACTAAATAACGCGTTCCAGGTGCCGGTCGCGACCGCGAAACATTACAATTGCCTTTCCAAACAAGTCGCAACGGTGCGGGTTCATGCTTTAACAGCTTGATCCGAAAGCGCATTTGCCGCGCCGTTTGCGCATGGGGCCGGTGGTAGAATAACCGGCTTATTTTTCGATCTTCCCCTACGGAGAGACCAACGTGCCGTTCATTTCCAATGCCTTCGCGCAAGGCGCCGGTGGCGCCGAATCGAGCCTGATGAGCTTCCTGCCGCTCATCCTGATGTTCGCGGTGCTGTACTTCATCATGATCCGTCCGCAGATGAAGCGTCAGAAGGAACACCGCAACATGCTCGCGGCCATGGCGAAGGGCGACGAAGTCGTCACGAGCGGCGGCCTCGTCGGCAAGGTGACGAAGGTCACCGAAGGCTACATCGGCGTCGAAATCGCCGAAGGCACCGAAATCACCGTGCAGAAGGCCGCCGTCACGACCATTCTGCCGAAGGGCACGATCAAGTCGCTGTAAGGCTCGCTGTAAGGCTTTTACCGAGCGTCCGGCTCCCCGCGCCGTGCCCGCCTGAGAGAGCGGGCCGCCGCGGCGCCGGACGCGACGCTTTCACGCCAACCACCCGTTCGGCCCCCTCATGAATCGTTATCCACTCTGGAAATATGTCGTGATGGTCGTGGCGCTCGCCATCGGCTTTCTGTACACATTGCCCAACTTCTTCGGCGAAGCGCCGGCGGTGCAGGTGTCGAGCGGCAAGGCCACGGTCAAGCTCGACTCGACCACGCTGACCCAGGTCGAATCCGCGCTCGCGTCCGCGCAGATCAAGCCGGACGACATCACCTTCGAGAACACGGCGTCCAACGCGAACATCCGCGTGCGCCTGAAGGACACCGATACGCAGCTGCGCGTCAAGGACCTGCTGCAGAAATCGCTGAACGCCGATCCGAACGATCCGCAGTACGTCGTCGCACTGAACCTGCAGAGCGCGTCGCCGCGCTGGCTGACCGCGTTGCACGCGCTGCCGATGTATCTCGGCCTCGACCTGCGCGGCGGTGTCCACTTCCTGCTCCAGGTCGACATGACGGGCGCGCTGACGAAGAAGCTCGACTCCGACGCATCCGACGCACGCGCGCTGCTGCGCGACCGGAACATCCGCGACGGCGGCGTGAGCCGCGTCGACCAGTCCGTCGTCGTCAACTTCAGCGATGCGCAAACGGCCGAAGACGCCCGCAAGGTGCTCGCTGCCTCCGTCACCGAACTGCAATGGGCGACCCAGCCCGGCGGCGGCGGCACGCAGGTCGTCGGCACGTTCACGCCGGCCGTGCAGAAGTCCGTCGAGGACGCCGCGCTCAAGCAGAACCTGACGACGCTCCACAACCGCGTGAACGAACTCGGCGTGTCCGAGCCGATCCTGCAGCAGCAGGGCAGCGACCGTATCGTCGTCGAGTTGCCGGGCGTGCAGGACACCGCGAAGGCGAAGGACATCATCGGCCGCACCGCGACGCTCGAGGCGCGCCTCGCCGATCCGATCAACACGCACCCGAACCCGAACGACCCCGTGCCGCCGGGCGAGGAGCTGTTCACGCAGGGCAACCAGGCGCCTGTGCTGCTGAAGAAGGAAGTGATCTTCACCGGCGACCGCATCATCGATGCGTCGGCCGGCTTCGACGAACACCAGCGTCCGTCGGTCAACATCCGCCTCGACTCGGCGGGCGGCCGCTCGGTGCGCGCGGTGTCGCGCGAGAACATCGGCAAGCCGATGGCGATGGTGCTGTTCGAGAAGGGCAAGGGCGAAGTGCTGACGGTCGCGACGATCCAGTCCGAACTCGGCGACCGCTTCCAGATCACGGGCCAGCCGACGCCGCAGGCAGCGGCCGACCTCGCGCTGCTGCTGCGCGCCGGTTCGCTCGCCGCCCCGATGGACATCATCGAGGAACGCACGATCGGCCCGAGCCTCGGCGCGGACAACATCAAGATGGGCGTCCACTCGGTGATCTGGGGCTTCTGCGCGATCGCCGTGTTCATGATCGCGTACTACATGCTGTTCGGCGTGATTTCGGTGATCGGCCTGTCGGTGAACCTGCTGCTGCTCGTCGCGGTGCTGTCGCTGATGCAGGCGACGCTGACGCTGCCGGGTATCGCGGCAATCGCGCTCGCGCTCGGTATGGCGATCGACTCGAACGTGCTGATCAACGAGCGCGTGCGTGAAGAACTGCGCGCCGGCCAGCCGCCGCAGCTCGCGATCCAGTCCGGCTACGCGCATGCGTGGGCGACGATTCTCGACTCGAACGTCACGACGCTGATCGCCGGCCTCGCGCTGCTCGCGTTCGGCTCGGGCCCGGTTCGCGCGTTCGCGATCGTGCACTGCCTCGGCATCCTGACGTCGATGTTCTCCGCGGTGTTCTTCTCGCGCGGGCTCGTCAACCTCTGGTACGGCGGCCGCAAGAAACTGAAGTCGCTCGCGATCGGCCAGGTGTGGAGGCCGGAAGGCGCCACGGCCGGCGCATCGTTCACCGCGGCCGACGAATCGACCGACACCGCGCGCGCCGCGAAGCTCGCCGCCCCCGCGAAGGGCAACGCATCGCGCGCCGGCAAGCCGCAGCTGCGCAACCGCGCGCAGCAAGGCGTGTCGCCGAAGAAACCGGGCTCGACCCAATAAGGCCCCGGAGACGAAGCCATGGAATTTTTCCGCATCCGTAAAGACATTCCGTTCATGCGGCACGCGCTGGTGTTCAACGTGATCTCGCTGGTCACGTTCCTCGCCGCCGTGTTCTTCCTGTTCCACCGCGGGCTGCACCTGTCCGTCGAATTCACCGGCGGTACGGTGATCGAGGTCCAGTACCAGCAGGCCGCGCAGCTCGAGCCCGTGCGTGCCACGCTCGGCAAGCTCGGCTACGCCGATGCGCAGGTGCAGAACTTCGGCACGTCGCGCAACGTGCTGATCCGCCTGCAGCTGAAGGAAGGCCTCACGTCCGCGCAGCAGAGCGATCAGGTGATGACCGCACTGAAGGCGCAGAGCCCCGACGTGTCGCTGCAGCGCGTCGAGTTCGTCGGCCCGCAGGTCGGCCGCGAGCTCGCGACCGACGGTCTCCTCGCGCTCGCGTGCGTCGTGATCGGCATCGTGATCTACCTGTCGATCCGCTTCGAATGGAAGTACGCGGTCGCCGGCATCATCGCGAACCTGCACGACGTCGTGATCATTCTCGGCTTCTTCGCGTTCTTCCAGTGGGAGTTCTCGCTGGCGGTGCTCGCGGCGATCCTCGCGGTGCTCGGCTATTCGGTCAACGAGTCGGTCGTCATCTTCGACCGGATCCGCGAAACGTTCCGCCGCGAACGCAGGATGAGCGTGTCGGAAGTGATCAACCACGCGATCACGACGACGATGTCGCGCACGATCATCACGCACACGTCGACGGAAATGATGGTGCTGTCGATGTTCTTCTTCGGCGGCCCGACGCTGCACTACTTCGCGCTCGCGCTGACGGTCGGCATCATGTTCGGCATCTACTCGTCGGTGTTCGTCGCGGGCTCGCTCGCGATGTGGCTCGGCATCAAGCGCGAAGACCTGATCAAGGAAAAGAAGGGCGCACACGATCCGGACGATCCGAACGCGGGCGCGCAGGTTTGAGCCCGCGCCGTTTCGGCTGATATACGAAGGCCGGTCCTGTTGGACCGGCCTTTTTTCATGCAAGCGGCGATCGACCCTCCACCCGCGTCACCGCGACTTCACCGGAACCCGAACCGCCGCCGCAGCACGAACAGCGCCGCGAGGCTCAGCACGGCCGCGAACATCAGGTAGAAGCTCGGCGCGGTCTTCATCCCGGTCGCGCGGATCAGCCACGCGATGATGAACGGCCCGAAGCCGCCGAAGATCGTCACCGCGACGTTATACGCGAGCGACATCCCGGTCGTGCGCGTCTGCACCGGAAACACTTCCGACAACAGGCCCGGCAACGCCGCGAAATAGCCGGTCATCAGGAACGCGAGCAGCACCTGCAGCGCGATCAGCGTGCCGAAGCCCGGATGCGCGACTAGGTACGCGAATGCCGGATAGATCAGCACGAGAATGCCGAGCGCCGGCGCGATCATCACGCGCACGCGGCCGTAGCGATCCGACCAGTGGCCGACGAGCGGCGCGAACGCCATCTGGATCACGCCGACGACGAGGATCGCCGCGAACGCGGCCGACGGTGCGAGGCCGAGCTGCTTCACGCCGTAGGTCGGCATGAACAGCACGAGATAGGTCGCGACGGTGCCGAGCACGACCACGCCCATCGCGGCGACGAGCCGCGCCTTGTGCGACGCGAACGTGTCGCGCAACGGGGTCGCGGTGCTTTCGGCCGCGAGGAATTCGGGCGTCTCGTCGACCTTCGAGCGGATGTAGTACGCGACGGGCCCGAGCAGCAGCCCGAAGAAGAACGGAATGCGCCAGCCCCACGCGGCCATCTGCTCGGCCGTGAGCTGCGCGTTCAGCACGGTGCCGAAACCGGCGGCAAGCAGGGTCGTGAGCCCCTGGCTCGCGACCTGCCAGCTCGCGAAGAAGCCGCGCCGGCCCGGCACGTGCTCGGCCAGGAACGCGGTCGCGCTGCCGAATTCGCCGCCCGCCGAGAAACCCTGCATCAGCCGTGCGGCGACGAGGATCAGCGGCGCCGCGACGCCGATCGTCCCGTAGGTCGGCAGCACCGCGATGACGAGCGTGCCGGCCATCATCAGCAGGATCGACAGCGTGAGCGCGCCCTTGCGGCCCGCGCGGTCGGCGTACGCGCCGAGCACGATCGCGCCGAGCGGACGCATGAAGAAGGACACGCCGAACGTGCCGAGCGTGAGCAGCAGCGACACGGTGTCGTTGCCGGCCGGAAAGAACAGCTTCGAGATCGTCACCGCGAAGAAGCCGTAGACGACGAGGTCGAACCACTCGAGCGCGTTGCCGATCGACGCGGCAACCACCGCGCGCCACACGCGCGGCGACGAGGCAATGGAGCTGGACTGCGTGACGGCGTGCATCGGCGATCTCCTTGTCGTTATACGTTCTGTCCGACGCGCCGTTCCCGCGCCGCGAGCTGTGCCGACGATTATAGGCGCGCAAAAAAAACCGCCGCGACCCCGGGAACGGGGCGCGGCGGTGTACACGCAACGCGGCGGCCGGTGCGGCCGGGCGCGTTACTGCTGCTTGACGGCTTCGGCCGTGATCAGCAGCTTCGTCTTCATCTTGAAGCCGTATTGCTTGCCGTAGTCGAGGCCGAAATCGTCGCGGCTGAATTCGCCGATCGCGTCGACGCCGCACACTTCACGCTTGAGCATCGGGTGCGGCATGCACTTGAACGAGTCGATCTTCAGCGTGACCGGCTTGGTGACGCCATGCAGCGTCAGGTTGCCGACCACCGACACGGGCTTGTCGCCGTCGAACTTGATCGTGCCTTTGTAGTTCGCCTGCGGGAACTTGGCGGCGTCGAAGAATTCGCCCGTCTGCAGGTGCTCGTCGAGCTTCGTGCTGCCCGTGTGGATCGACGCGATGTCGGTCGTCACGTCGACCGTACCGGTCTTCGCCGCGCGATCGAGCGTCACGGTGCCGCTCGACTTGTCGAACTTGCCGCGCCAGACCGACAGGCCGCCGAAGTGGTCGGCCTCGAAGCTCGGGTACGTGTGGCTCGGG
This sequence comes from Burkholderia ambifaria AMMD, assembly GCF_000203915.1. Classification (NCBI taxonomy): domain Bacteria; kingdom Pseudomonadati; phylum Pseudomonadota; class Betaproteobacteria; order Burkholderiales; family Burkholderiaceae; genus Burkholderia; species Burkholderia ambifaria. The sequence goes on along the minus strand of NC_008390.1, from coordinate 678,712 downwards.
TCGAACTGGTACGTCGCGGTGTCGGCGAATGCCGAGAACGACAGCGAGGCGGCCAGTGCGCCGGCGGCGATGATCAGATGCTTTTTCAAACTCATTCTCCTGTGAACAGCGCCGCGCCCTCGCGCGGCATTCGGGTAATGCAACAGCGCGCCGCTTACTTCGTGGCGACGAGATGGAACTTGATCTGCACTTCGTCGGCGACGATCGACGTGTCCTTCCACTCGCCGGTGCCGACGTTGAACGCCGAACGCTTGATCGGCAGCACGCCGTCGAAGGTCTGCGTCGCGCCGCTCTGCGTGACCGTGACGGGCACGGTGACGGTCTCGGACTTGCCCTTGATCGTCAGCTTGCCGGTCACGTTGTACTTGTTGCCGCCCGCCGGCGCGATCGCCGACGACGCGAAGGTCGCCTGCGGATACGTCTTCGCGTCGAACCAGTCCTTGCCCGCGACCTGGTCGTTGTACATCTTGTCGCCGAGGTCGAAGCTCGCGACGTCGATCGACATCTGCGCGCTGCCCTGCGCGGCCTTCGCCGGGTCGAACTTCACCTGCGCGGAAAACTTCTTGAATGCGCCTTCGGTCGGCACGTTCATCTGCTTCGACACCGCGGACACCTTGCTCTTCGCGAGATCGACGTCGGCGTGCGCCGCGCCCGACGCGACAAGTGCCGCCGCGGCGAACGCGGTCAGCATGGAGCGGGAGAAAGACACTTTCATGGGATCCTTCATTTGGCAAAGGGAAGCATCCGCGACAGCAGGCCGTCGCGGTCCAACACCTGGTGCTTGAGCGCCGCGAGCACGTGCAGCGAAACGAGCGCAAGCAGAATGTAATTCAAAGACACGTGAAGCGTCTTGAACGTTTCCTTCAACACCGGATCGGGATCGATCAGGCGCGGCAACGGCACGATCCCGAGGTAGACGACCGGGATGTTCGACGCCGAGCTGTACAAGTAGCCGGTCACCGGGATCACCAGCATCAGCACGTACAGCAGGAAGTGCACGCCGTGCGACGCCGCCCGCTGCCATGCCGGCGTATTGCCCGGCAGTGGCGGCGATGCGTGGGTCGCACGCCACAGCACGCGCACGACCGCCAGCGCGAACGCCGTCACGCCGATCCACTTGTGCCACGAGAAATACTTCAGCTTGGTCGGCGTGAAACCGGGGATGTCCGTCATCACCCAGCCGAGCGCGAAGCCGCAGACGATCAGCAGCGCGATCAGCCAGTGCAGCGCGATCGCGGTCTGCGTGTAACGTGCCGGCCGGGCCGGCAGCGAATTCGATGCCATCTTGGTTTCCTCAGTTGAGCGAACGGCCGCGCCGGTAAATTCGTCCGACGCTTGCCACGGCCGCCATGCTACCGCAACCTTTTGTGCTGCGCGGACTCTGAGGACAGGCGCGCCAGCCGGCCGCCATGTTGATGCCATGTTACCGACCGGTCACCCGATAACGGAACGTTGACGCGCCGAAAAGGCCGTTTTGGTAAGATTGGCGCGGCTTCCGGCCCCGTCGGCACACGTTTCCGCCGTCACGCAACCGCCTCCTCCATGCAACGATACGACCTGATTGCCTGCCACGAATGCGACGCACTGTTGCATAAACCGCGCCTGAGCGGTCGCGAAATCGCGCGCTGCCCGCGCTGCGACGCGCTGCTCTACCGCAACAGCACCACGCAGATCGAGCGCATCAGCGCGCTCGCGGTCGCGGCACTGGTCACGTTCATCATCGCGCAAACCTTCCCGATCCTCGAGATGGACCTGAACGGCACGCGCGTGCAGACGACCTTGCTCGGCGCGATCGAGTCGCTGTGGCACCAGGGCATGGAAGTCGTCGGCGTCATGGTGTTCTGCTCGACCGTGCTGTTCCCGCTCGTCGAGATGGCCGCGCTGCTTTACGTGCTGCTGCCGATCCGCCGCGGCGTCGTGCCGCCGGGCCTCAACCTGGTGCTGCGCACGATCCAGCTCGTGCGGCCGTGGGGGATGATCGAGGTACTCATGCTCGGCATCGTCGTGACGATCGTGAAGATGGTGAGCCTCGCGCGCGTCGTGCCCGACGCCGCGCTGTTCGCGTTCGGCGCGCTCACGCTGATGACGGCCGTCGTGCTGATGTTCGACCCGCGCACGCTGTGGGACATCGCCGACGACCTGCGCGCCGGCCGCGCGCCCGGGCGGCCCGACGGCGCCGCGCCGCCGCAAGACCCCCGCCGATGACGGCGCCGAACGCGGCCCGCGAGGGCTACGCCAGCTGTCACGCATGCGGGCTGGTGCAGACGATCGATCATCCGCATGCGCGTTGCGCGCGCTGCGGCAGCAGGCTCCATTTCCGTACACCGGACAGCATCATGCGCACCTGGGCGCTGCTGCTCGCGGCCGCGATCCTCTATATCCCGGCGAACCTGCTGCCGATCATGCGCACGTCGTCGATCGTCGGCTCGCAGGAAGACACGATCATGAGCGGCGTCATCTATTTCTGGACGTCGGGCGACTGGCCGCTCGCCGTCGTCGTGTTCGTCGCCAGCATTCTCGTGCCGATGCTCAAGCTCGGCGTGCTGCTGATCCTCGTGATCAGTTCGCAGCGCCGCACCACGTGGCGGCCGCTGCAGCGCACGCTGCTGTACCGGATCGTCGAGCGGATCGGCCGCTGGTCGATGCTCGACATCTTCGTCGTGACGCTAACCGTCGCGCTCGTCCATTTCCGTTCGCTCGCCGTCATCACGGCCGGCCCCGGCGCACTCGCGTTCGGCTCGGTCGTGATCCTGACGATGCTCGCGTCGATGCAGTTCGATCCCCGTCTGATCTGGGATCCAGTCGAAACCTCAGGGAAACACCATGAATAGTCCGCAAGGCCCGCAGCACGACGCGTCCCGGCCGCCCGACCCGTCGATCTCGACGAAAAGCGGCTGGCTGCCGTCGCTCGTCTGGCTCGTGCCGCTGATCGCCGCGCTGATCGGCATCGGCCTCGTCGTCAAGTCCGTGCGCGAACGCGGCCCGGAAATCTCGATCAGCTTCCACAGCGCGGAAGGCCTCGAGCCGGGCAAGACGCAGGTCAAGTACAAGGACGTCGAGATCGGCATGGTCAAGACGATCAAGCTGTCGAAAGACCTGTCGCGCGTGCTCGTCCAGGTGCAATTGAAGAAGGAAGCCGAGGATTTCGCGGTCAAGGGCTCGCGCTTCTGGATCGTGCGTCCGCGCGTCGGCGCGACCGGCGTGTCGGGGCTCGGCACGCTGCTGTCGGGCGCGTACATCGGCGTCGACGGCGGTCACGGGCAAGATACGCAGACCGACTTCACCGGGCTCGAATCCCCGCCGGCCGTGACCGGCGACCAGAAGGGCACGCAGTACGTGCTGCGCGGCGATTCGCTCGGCTCCGTCGACATCGGCTCGCCCGTCTACTACCGCCGCGTGCAGGTCGGGCAGGTGGTCGGCTTCTCCCTCGACAAGGACGGCACGGGCGTCACCTTCAACGTGTTCGTCAATGCGCCGTACGACCAGTACGTCGGCGTGAACTCGCGCTGGTGGCAGGCGAGCGGCGTCGATCTGCGACTCGATTCGAGCGGCCTCAAGCTGAACACGCAGTCGCTCGCGACGGTGATCCTCGGCGGCATCGCGTTCCAGACGCCGCCGAACCAGGGCACGGGCGCGACCGCGCCGAACAACACGACGTTCCGCCTCGGCTCCGACGAGGGCGACGCGATGCGCGATCCGGACGGCCAGCCGCTGCAGGTCGTGATGAACTTCAACCAGTCGCTGCGCGGGCTCGCCGTGGGCGCGCCGGTCGACTTCCGCGGCATCGTGCTCGGCGAAGTGACGAACATCGGCATCGACTACGATCCGAAGACCAAGAACTTCCTGATGCCGGTCACGATGAACGTGTATCCGGAGCGGCTTGGCCGGCGGTTCCGCGAAACGATCGAGAGCCAGGGCGAACCGGCCCGCCGCGACATCGTCGAGCGCCTCGTCAAGCACGGGCTGCGCGGCCAGCTGCGCACCGGCAACCTGCTGACGAGCCAGCTGTACGTCGCGCTCGACTTCTTCCCGAAAGCGCCGCCCGCGAAAATCGACACCACTCGCCAGCCGCTCGAGCTGCCGACGGTGCCGAACACGCTCGACGAGCTGCAGCTGCAGGTCGCCGACATCGCGAAGAAGCTCGACAAGGTGCCGTTCGACCAGATCGGCGCGAACCTGAACAGCGCGCTGTCGAACGCCGACAAGCTGTTCAAGCAGCTCGACACGCAAATCGCGCCGCAAGCGCGCGACACGCTGTCGGCCGCGCAGCAGACCTTCTCGACCGCCCAGGCGACGCTGCAGCAGGATTCGCCGCTGCAGTCCGACGTGCGCGGCGCGCTGAAGGAACTCACGCGCACGCTGCAATCCCTGAACGCGCTCGCCGACTATCTGGAGCGCCACCCCGAATCGCTGCTCAAGGGCAAGCCAGGAGATCAACAATGACGACACGCGTGAACGGTTTCGCGAGCGGCGCGGCGGCGGCTGTCGCCGTGCTCGCGCTCGCCGCGTGCAGCTCGCCGCCCGCGCGGTTCTACACGCTGAGCCCGGCCGGCGCCACGGCCACCGTGCGCACCGCGCCGGCCAACCCGCCGTTCCTGATCGAGGTGCCGTCCGTCGGCGTGCCCGAACAGGTCGCGAAGAATCAGCTCGTCGTGCAGAAGAATGGCGCGCAGGTCGACGTGCTCGAACAGGAGCGCTGGGCCGCGCCGCCTGCCGACGAGATCCGCCGCGCGCTGTCCGACGATCTCGCCGCGCAGCTCGACACGATCGACGTCGTGAATTCGGCGTACCCGGTCGGCGTGCCCGTCTATCGGATCAGCGTGAACCTGCAGCGCTTCGATTCGTGGCCCGGCAAGCGGGCGGCGATCGATGCGGTGTGGAGCGTGCGCGCGCTCGGCACGCAGGCGGTGATGACGTGCCGCACGAGCGTCGCGGAACCGGTCGGCGATGGCTACGACGCGCTCGTCGCCGGCCACCGGCGCGCGCTCGACGTGATTGCGTCGCAGGCTGCGGCCGGCGTGCGCGCGATGGCCGCGCAGCGCGATGCGACGGCGACGGCCACGCGGACCGCGTCGGCCAAGGCAACGGCCGCCGCGCCCGTGCTGCCCTGCCCGGCCAATCCGACGCCAGGCGGCGACGCGGGCGCGAGCGGTAAGTCCGGCGCGTAAGCGTGCTGCGCGCGGGCCGGCGTCCGGTGGATTCGCACCGGCAACCGGATTCGGCACGCGCCGCCCGATAGCGCTCGTCGGCGGCGACCCGCGCGCACGCCGCCGCGCACGCGCCCCCGCCGCCATCGCCGCGGCAGCCGCCCCCGCGCATCATCCATCGGCCGGACGGCCGCTTTGCACTGTTTGTCAAAATCCGCCGGAACCGGCGCCATGCCATTCGGTCGGCTTGCGTTTTCGCGCCCGATTGACGATCCTACGCACTTTCCGGCTCGCGCCGCCTGTCGTGCGCGCCAGCCGGCGGCGATCCGCACCTGTTCGGTCCGGTCGCCGCGTCTCCCGGGCGCCCGCGCGCGAACCGCGTGCACCGCATCGGGGCAGCCGCATCGCGGGTCGCCGCGTATTTTCCGGCCACCTGACCAGCCTTACCGTTCCCCCGGCGCCGTGCCGTGTTCCCGGCCGGCACCCCGAACCCGCCCGTCCAGGGCTTTCGCTATTCCGTTTATGTTTCGTTCCCTGACGACCCTGATCAAGAAGTGGCGCGCGTCGCGCAGTACGGGCCACCAGCTCGACGCGCTGCTCGCGCATGCCGACGCGGACGCGTCGTACGCCGAGCGCAGCGAATGGCTGATCGAGCTCGCGCACTGGCTGCGCCGCAACGGCGCGGTGCAGCCCGCGCCGGACGCGACGGCCGCGCACGACGCCGACACGCGCACGTATCCGGCACACGCGCGGCTGCGCTACCTGTTCCACGTGCTCGACCGCAATCCCGTGTGGAAATCGCACGCGGCGCGCATCCTGCGCGGGATCCTGCGCGAATGCGACGGCATCTCGCTGCTGTGCGACGCGGGGATGCCGGTGCACTCCGGTTTCTTCGGCGCGCTGTTCGAGCGGATCGACTCGTCGCTGATCCCGCCCGCGCCGAACCGCCGCGAGCTGAGCGCGCTGTTCACGCTGATGTTCCCGGCGCCGGAAGACGCGCAATGGATCGACGCGCTGCCCGACGACCTGCTCGCCCGCCTCGCCGACCTGAATTCGTACGACGTCACCGACGAAGAACGCCACGAGCCCGGCTCGTTCTCGCGCGACCTGCTGGCCGCGCTGCACAACCTGACCTGCCAGATCAGCTCGACCGGCCTGTCGCAGACGGTGCGCAGCCGCCTGTCCGACGACGACGCGCGCAAGCCGCTCGAAACGCAGCCGTTCTACCGCCTCACGCGTGCGATGCTCGCGGTCGAGACCGCGCACGCGGCCGTCGAGGACGGCGGCGATCCGAGCAAGCTGCTGCACGAGGTGAACTACCTGCGCGTGCTGCTCGACGAATGCCGGACCGCGGTCGACGACGTGTTCACGCACTTGTACCGCAACGGCGTGTCGGTCGACATCGTGTTCCAGGTCGAGCGGATGCGCATGCGCATCCTGCGCGCCGAAACGCTGCTCAACGCGTGGATGGCGCGCGACGACCTGCGCGGCATGGCGCGCCTGACGGCCGAGCTCGTCGACGCGAACCAGAACAGCCAGAGCGTGTCGCACCTCGTGCGCAGCAACTTCTCGCTGTTCGCGCGCAAGCTGGTCGAGACCAACGCGGACACCGGCGAGCACTACATCTCGCGCGGCCGCGCCGAATACCTGAAGATGCTGCGGATGGCCGCGGGCGGCGGCCTCGTCACCGTCGTGACCGTGTGCGTGAAGTTCGCGATCACCGGCGCGCACCTGCAGTCGATGCTCGAAGGGCTGCTCGCGGGCATCAACTACGCGGCGAGCTTCATGCTGATGCACTTCCTGCACTTCACGCTCGCGACCAAGCAGCCCGCGATGACCGCGCCGACGCTCGCGCGCGAGCTCGACGAAACCGGTCACGACGAAGGCGTGAAGGCGTTCGTCGCGTCGGTGATCGCGCTGATCCGCACGCAGGCGGCGGCGATCTCCGGCAACGTGCTCGTCGTGCTGCCCGTGTGCCTGCTCGTGCAGCTGTTCGCGAGCCACCTGCTGCACGGCAACCTGATCTCGCCGGAAAAGGCGCACGCCACGCTGCATTCGTTCTCGCTGCTGGGCCCGACGCCGTTCTATGCCGCGCTCACGGGCGTGCTGCTGTGGTCGTCTAGCCTGCTCGCGGGCTGGGCCGACAACTGGTTCGTGCTGCACCGGGTCGGCGACGCGCTCACGTACAACCGCCGGCTGCGGCTCACGCTCGGCGCCTCGGGCGCCGCGAAGCTCGCGCATTTCTGCCGGTCGAACGTCGCGGGCGTGGTCGCGAACGTCGGCCTCGGGCTGATGCTCGGCCTGGTCCCGGCGATCGTCACCGTGTTCCTGTTCCCGTTCGAGGTGCGGCACGTGACGCTGTCGGCCGGCTCGATCGGGATCGCGCTCGGCGTGCTCGGCAAGGACGCGCTGAGTACGCCGGAGCTGTGGTGGGCCTGCGCCGGCGTGCTGAGCATGGCGATCCTCAACGTGCTCGTGAGCTTCGCGCTCGCGTTCACGATGGCCGTGCGCTCGCGCAGCCTGCGCCGCGCCAAGGTGCGCGCGCTGGTCGGCGCGATCGTGCGCACGGTGTTGTCGAAGCCGTCCGCGCTGTTCTGGCCGGCCGGCGCACCGGCCGTGCGGGCCGGCCAGCCGGACTCGCACTGACCGCGCGACGGTAGCGCGGCGCCCCGCCCGGGCGCCGCCGTGCGGGCTGCCCGGCCCGCGGGCGCGGCCGGCGCACGCGCGCCGGTGCCCCGAATCGGACGCAACACCGGCCGCGGCCGCCCGCGCCGCGTACAATGGTGGACTTTTGCACGCCCTCACCCGTCTTATGTCCTCGCCCACCCTGTACGAATTCTTCGCTCCCTGCCCGCGCGGCCTCGAAGCGGTGCTTGCCGCCGAGCTGGCCGAAATCGCCGGCCGCCATCTGGACGGCGCGCCGTTCACCGCGGGCGCGCAGGTGCCGGGCGGCGTTCATTTCCGCGGCGGCTGGGCCGCCGGCATGGCCGCGAACCTCCATTCGCGAATTGCGAGCCGGATCCTGCTGAAGATCGCGCACCGCCCGTACCGTAACGAACAGGACGTCTACGCGCTCGCGCTCGAGCAGCCGTGGGAACGTTGGTTCGCATCGACGCAGACGCTGCGCGTCGACATCACCGCGATCAAGTCGCCGCTGAAGAGCCTCGAATTCGCGACGCTGCGCGTGAAGGACGCGATCTGCGACCGGATGCGCGAGAAGACCGGCTCGCGGCCGAGCATCGACACCGGCGCGCCGGACGTGCGCGTGTTCGCGTTCCTGACGGCCACCGAGTGCACGCTGTACCTCGATACGTCGGGCGAGCCGCTGTTCAAGCGCGGCTGGCGTCTCGACAAGGGCGCGGCGCCGCTGCGCGAGAACCTCGCGGCCGGCATCCTGCGCCTGACGGGCTGGACGCCCGGCACCGCGCTGTACGACCCGATGTGCGGCAGCGGCACGTTCCTCGCGGAAGCCGCGCAGATCGCGCTCGGCGTCGCGCCGGGCGTCGAGCGCCGCTTCGGCTTCGAAAAGCTCAAGCAGTACGACATCACCGCATGGCAGGGCCTGAAGGTCCCGGCGCTCGACGCGAAGCGCGCGGCGCGCGGCAAGCGCGAGGCGCTCGGCGTGTACGGCAGCGACATCTCCGGCGACATGCTCGAGAAGGCGCGCGCGAACCTGGAGCGCGCGGGCGTGCCGTCGGTATGGCTCAAGCAGGTCGACGCGCGCGGCATGACGCCGCCGTGCGACGGCCCGGGCATCATCCTCGCGAACCCGCCGTACGGCGAGCGGATCGAGGTGCGCGGCCGCAGTGCACGCGGCGAGGTACGCGAGACCGGCCGCAACCGCGACAACGACGACGCATTCCGCCGCACCCACACCGACGCGCCGGACAGCGAGTTCTTCAACGCGCTCGGCGATGCGCTCAAGCAGCGCTTCACGGGCTGGCAGGCGTTCCTGCTGACGTCGGACCGGTCGCTGCCGGGCATGCTGCGGCTGCGCGAATCGGCGAAGACGCCGCTGTTCAACGGCGCGCTCGAATGCCGGCTGTTCCGCTTCGACCTGATCGCCGGCAGCGTGAAGGCACGCCCGGCCGCGCCGGAAGGCGACGCCTGACACACGAAGCGGCCGCTGCGGCCGCCTGCTGACACCCTGACGACGCCCGGCATCCGCCGGGCGTTTTTCGTTGCGCGGCGCCGAGGCATGCCGGGCCGCGCCCGCCGCGCTTCGATCCGCCCGTCCCAGACGGCGCCGCCCGGCCGGGACGCCGGCGAAGCTGCCGAAGCCACCTTTCGTCAGCACCGCCACGACTACTGACAGCACGCTGTCAGCAGCCCCCCATCACACTGCAATCCCGGCGCAATGCAAGGCTGGTTTCCATCAACAACCCGAACAACACAAGGAACTCGTCATGACGTCCGCAACTGCAACTGCAACCGCCACCCTCGAACGTGCGATCGCGTGGTTCGACATCCCGTCCCTCGATTTCGACCGGGCGATCCGTTTCTACGAAACCGTGCTGCAAACGACGCTGCAGCGCGAAGTCATCGGCGGCGTGCCGATGGCCATGTTCGATCACGAAGCGTCGAGCACGGGCGGCAGCATCGTGTTCGATCCGCAGCAGATGAAGCCGAGCGCGAACGGCGTGCTCGTGTATCTGAACGCCGGCGAGTCGGTCGTCGCGGCGCTCGAACGTGCGAAACGCGCGGGCGGCGTCGTGCAGGGCTCGGTCGTCGAGTTGCCGAACAACTACGGCTACATCGGCTACCTGATCGATACCGAAGGCAACCGCGTCGGCCTGCACGCGCCGAAATGCCACTGAGCGCGTCCACGATCCTGCCGGCGCGGCGCTATCATCGCGAAGTTCCCGTCGCCGTTGGAGTCGAGGTGCAGCCATGACGCGCCGTGCCGACCGCCTGTTCCAGATCGCCGAGCTGCTGCGCGGGCGGCGTCTCACGACCGCGCAGCAGCTCGCCGACTGGCTGTCGGTGTCGCCGCGCACGGTCTATCGCGACGTGCGCGACCTGCAATTGTCAGGGGTGCCGATCGAAGGCGAAGCCGGCATCGGCTACCGGCTGAACCGCAACGCGAGCCTGCCGCCGCTCACGTTCACGGCCGAGGAACTCGCGGCGCTCGCGGTCGGCGCGCGGATGCTCGAGACCTGGGGCGGCGCACGCTTCGCGGGTGGCGCACGCTCGGCGCTCGCGAAGATCGCGTCGGCGATGCCGGCCGACAAGCGCACGGCGCTCGACCGCCTGCCGGTGTTCGCGCCGTCGTTCCACATCGACGAGACGTTCTGCGCGAAGGTCGACGCGATCCACCAGGCGGTCGACACGCACCACATCGTCAGCTTCGACTACCGCGACCGGCTCGGCGCGCATACGCGGCGCCGCGTGTGGCCGCTCGGGCTCGTCTACTGGGGCGGACGCTGGACGATCGGCGCGTGGTGCGAACTGCGCGGCGACTTCCGCACCTTCGACATCGCGCGCATGGGCGACATCACCGTGCACGAGCAGTTTCCGGACATGGAAGGCCGGCGGATCGCCGACTACATGCGGATCGCGGAAGCGCCGATGCGCTGACGCGCGCGGCGGCAGCCGAATGCCGCCCCGCCAGCCGCGCCGCCCTTCGAGCGCCGGGACGTCGGCGCCCCGGCAACGCCCGTCAGCCTTCGAACACCACCGGCCGCTTCGGCCGCTCGTCGACGTGCAGCGAAAACACGTCGGCGCGCGCATAGTGCCCGACCACGTCGAAGTCGTAGCGCGCCCGCACGAGTTCGTCGGTATCGATGCGCGCGGTGACGAGGCCCGCCTCGCCGATCAGCGGCTCCGTCAGCAGGTCGCCGAGCGGCCCGACGATCACGCTGCCGCCGCGGATCAGCGGCCGCTCGGGATCCCAGCCCGGCACGTCGATGCCCAGCGCGCGCGGCGACGGCTGCACCTGGCACGCGCTCACGACGAAGCAGCGCCCCTCGTGCGCGATGTGGCGCATCGAGCTTTGCCACAGGTCGCGCTCGTCGACGGTCGGCGCGCACCAGATCTGCACGCCTTTCGCATACATCGCGCAGCGCAGCAGCGGCATGTGGTTCTCCCAGCAGATCGCGGCACCCGCGCGGCCCGCGGCCGTGTCGACCACCGGGAGCGTCGAGCCGTCGCCCTGCCCCCAGATCAGCCGCTCGGTGCCGGTCGGCATCAGCTTGCGGTGCTTCGCGACGAGTCCGTCGCGCGGGTCGAAGAACAGCGCCGTGCAGTACAGCGTGCTGCCGCCTCGCTCGATCACGCCGACCACGAGGCTCGCCCCCGTACGCTGCGACAGCGCGGCCAGTTCGTCGGTTTCGGGCCCCGGCACGTCGATCGCATGCGCGGCGTAGCGCGCATACGCGTCGCGGCCTTCGGGCAACCGATAGCCGAGCCGCGTGCCGAAGCTCTCGCCTTTCGGATAGCCGCCGAGCACGGCCTCGGGCAGCACGACGAGCGACGCGCCGCTGTCGCGGATCGCGGTTTCGTAGCCGAGGATCGTGTCGAGCGTGGCGCGCGTGCCGGCGGGCGAGGCGCCGATCTGCAGCGCGGCGATGACTGAGGTGGACATGAAGGCGTCTCCGGGTGAACGAGGTGACGCCATCTTTATCGATATCATTTCATCGATCAAATCGATACAACGATAACTGACATGAATGCGGATGATATCGCCGGGCTCGACCTGAACCTGCTGAAGGTGTTCGAGGCGCTGTACGAGGAAGGCGGCGCGAGCCGCGCGGCGCTGCGGCTCGGCCTCACGCAGTCGGCGGTCAGCGCGGCGCTCGCGCGGCTGCGCGTGATCTACGCCGATCCGCTGTTCGTGCGCACCGGCCGCGGGCTCGCGCCGACGCCGCGCGCGGACGAACTGAAGCCGATCCTGTCCGATGCGCTCGACCGCTGCCGCGAAAGCCTCGCGATCGCGGCCGACGGCGGCGAGCGGGTCGGCCGCACGATCTCGATCGGCTTGTCGGACGACTTCGAGATCGCGCTCGGCCGCGCGCTGATCGACGCGGTCGTGCGGGAAGCCGCAGGCATCCGGCTGATCTTCCGGCAGACGCACAGCGGCATCGCGGGCGACGCGCTGCTGCGGCACGGCGTCGATCTCGCGATCGCGTCGGGCGGGTTCTCGGCCAACGGCCTGAGCCGGCGCGCGGTCGCGACGGGCGGCTACGCGTGCCTGATCGATCCGTCCGGCCGCGCGCGAGCGCCGCGCACGCTCGCGCTCGCCGAGTTCCTGCAGCGCGATCACGGGCTCGTGTCGTCGGGCGGCGTGATCGGGATCGTCGACGAGGCGCTGGCCGCGCTCGGCCACAAGCGGCGCGTCGTGGCCTCGACCACGCACTTCGCGGCGCTGCCGTACCTGCTCGCCGGTTCCGCCGCGGTGGCGACGATTCCGGCGCACGCGGCACGCGCGATCGCGCAGTCGACGTCGCTGCGCGCCCTCGCGTGCCCGGTCGAGCTGCCGCGCTACCCGGTGGAGATCGGCTGGCGCACGAGCACGCAGCGCGACCCGGCGATCGTGCGCGTGCGGGATACGATCGCCGGCTGTGTCGCGGCGATCGTCGCGCCGTGAAAAATGGGGGCGTGATTCGGCGTCTTCGATCCGCTCGATCCGCGCGGTCCGCTCGCTTCGTTCGCTTCGTTCGTCTCGTTCGTCTCGTTCGTCTCGTTCGTCTCGTTCGTCTCGTTCGTCTCGTTCGTCTCGTTCGTCTCGTTCGTCTCGTTCGTCTCGTTCGTCTCGTTCGTCTCGGGTCGTTCGGGTCGTTCGGGTCGTTCGGGTCGTTCGGGTCGTTCGGGTCGTTCGGGTCGTTCGGGTCGTTCGATCCGTTCGGGCCGTTCGATCCGTTCCGGCCGCTCCGGCCGTTCGCCACTAATGGGCGCGCCGCGCCGCCGATCCGCACCACGGCAAATCGGCCGCCCGTAGCGACGACACGAATGACCAGGGTCGGATCCGTCCAACGAAGGGGGCCGGCAGCGTCCGGGCGCAACCGGTAAAATGCCGAACCATGAAACCCGAAATCTGGACCCCGCATGTGACCGTCGCAGCGCTCGTCGAGCGCGCCGGTCGCTTTCTCGTGATCGAGGAAGAAACCTCCACGGGCCTGCGCATCAACCAGCCGGCCGGCCATCTCGAAGCCGGCGAGACGCTCGCCGACGCCGTGATCCGCGAGACGCTCGAGGAAACCGCGCATCCGTTCGTGCCCGACGCGCTCGTCGGCGTCTATCTCGCGCACTACGACCGCCCCGGCACCGCCGGCGCGACCTACCTGCGCTTCACGTTCTGCGGCACGGCCGGCGAGCCGCTGCCGGGCCACGTGCTCGACGACGGCATCGTCCGGACGCTGTGGATGAGCGCCGACGAACTGCGCGCGTGCAGCGAGCGCCACCGCTCGCCGGCGGTAATGCGCTGCGTCGACGACTATCTCGCCGGGCGGCGCATTCCGCTCGATTTCCTGCATACGCATTCGGTCGCGCCGCGTCCGGACGCATTCGACCGCCAGGCGGTAAGCAAATGACCAAGCGCCGTGTAGTAGTGGGCATGTCGGGCGGCGTCGATTCGTCGGTGACCGCGTGGCTGCTGAAGGAACAAGGGTACGACGTGGTCGGCCTGTTCATGAAGAACTGGGAAGACGACGACGACGGCGAATACTGCTCGACGCGCCAGGACTGGATCGACGTCGTGTCGGTTGCTGACCTGATCGGCATCGACGTGGAAGCGGTGAACTTCGCGGCCGAATACAAGGACCGCGTGTTCGCCGAATTCCTGCGCGAATACTCGGCGGGCCGCACGCCGAACCCGGACGTGCTGTGCAACGCCGAGATCAAGTTCAAGGCGTTCCTCGATCACGCAATGTCGCTCGACGCGGAAATGATCGCGACCGGCCACTACGCGCGCGTGCGCGAGCGCGACGGTCGCTTCGAACTGCTGAAGGCGTTCGATCATACGAAAGACCAGTCGTACTTCCTGCACCGGCTGAACCAGGCGCAACTGTCGAAGACGATGTTCCCGCTCGGCGAGATCCCGAAGACGAAGGTGCGCGAGATCGCCGCGCAGATCGGCCTGCCGAACGCGAAGAAGAAGGACTCGACGGGCATCTGCTTCATCGGGGAACGGCCGTTCCGCGACTTCCTGAACCGCTATCTTCCGACGAAACCGGGCCCGATGAAGACGCCGGACGGCAAGGTGATCGGCGAGCACATCGGCCTCGCGTTCTACACGTTCGGCCAGCGCAAGGGCATCGGCCTCGGCGGCAGCAAGGACGGCAGCGGCGAACCGTGGTTCGTCGCCGCGAAGGACATCGCGTCGAACACGCTGTACGTCGTGCAGGGCCACGACCATCCATGGCTGCTGTCCCGCCAGCTCGTCGCCGGCAACGTAAGCTGGGTCGCGGGCGAGCCGCCGGCCGATGGCTTCTCGTGCGGCGCGAAGACGCGCTACCGGCAGGCCGACGCCGCGTGTTCCTTCGGCCGCGCCGACGGCGAGCGCTTCTCGCTCGCGTTCGACGACGCGCAATGGGCGGTGACGCCCGGCCAGTCGGCCGTGCTGTACGACGGCGAGATCTGCCTGGGCGGCGGCATCATCGAGTTCGCGGCCACCGGCCAACCCGGCCAGACGGCGCCGGCACCGGCGGCGGGCCACACCGGCGCGCTGGCCGAAGCACGCTGACATCCATTCGGTTTAGACTTGCGGCACGCCGCGCCCGGCGGAACACGATTCCGCCGCGGCCGGTGCGCCGCCGCGCAGCGTACGCATGGCGGCATTCTCTTACGGAGTCCCCATGCTTTCCAGACGCTACCTCGCGATGTGGTGTGCCGTGCTGTTGCTCGTCGCAGCGGCCGCCCTCGCGTCGATCCACGTGCTTTCCTGGCTGTGGATCATCATCCCCGTCGCCCTCGTCGCACTCGGCCTGTACGACCTGAAACAGGACCGTCACGCGATCCTGCGGAATTACCCGCTGTGGGGCCATTTCCGCTTCCTGTTCGAATTCATCCGCCCCGAGATCCGCCAGTATTTCGTCGAGGACGACACCGACGAGAAACCGTTCTCGCGCGCGCAGCGCAGCCTCGTCTACCAGCGCGCGAAGAATGTCGCCGACAACCGCCCGTACGGCACCGAACTGAACGTGAAGGCCGTCGCGCACGAATGGATCAGCCACTCGCTCGCGCCGACGAAGCTGCCGAACCACGACTTCCGCATCCGGGTCGGCGCAAACCGCGCGCAACCCTACGACATCTCGATCTTCAACATCTCGGCGATGAGCTTCGGCTCGCTGTCCGCGAACGCGATCCGCTCGCTGAACCTTGGCGCGAAGAAAGGCGGTTTCGCGCACGACACCGGTGAAGGCTCGCTGTCGAAGTACCACCGCGAGAACGGCGGCGACATCATCTGGGAAATCGCGTCCGGCTACTTCGGCTGCCGCAGCGACGACGGCACGTTCAACCCGGACAAGTTCGCGAAGCAGGCCGCCGACCCACAGGTCAAGATGATCGAGATCAAGCTGTCGCAGGGCGCGAAGCCCGGCCACGGCGGCGTGCTGCCGGCCGCGAAGATCACGCCCGAGATTGCCGAGACGCGCGGCGTGCCGATGGGCAAGGACTGCATCTCGCCCGCGACGCACTCGGAATTCTCGACGCCGCGCGGGCTGCTCGAATTCGTCGAGCGGCTGCGCACGCTGTCGGGCGGCAAGCCGACCGGCTTCAAGCTGTGCATCGGCCATCCGTGGGAGTTCTTCGGGATCGCGAAGGCGATGATCGAGACGGGCATCGTGCCCGACTTCATCGTCGTCGACGGCGCGGAAGGCGGCACCGGCGCCGCGCCGCTCGAATTCACCGACCATGTCGGCGTGCCGCTGCAGGAAGGGCTGCTGCTGGTGCACAACACGCTCGTCGGGATCGGCGTGCGCGACCGCGTGAAGATCGGCGCGAGCGGCAAGATCATCACCGCGTTCGACATCGCGCGCACGCTCGCGATCGGCGCGGACTGGGTGAACTCGGCGCGCGGCTTCATGTTCGCGGTCGGCTGCATCCAGGCGCAGCATTGCCACACCGACCGCTGCCCGACCGGCGTCGCCACGCAGGACCCGGTGCGCCAGCGCGCCCTCGTCGTGCCGGACAAGGCCGAGCGCGTGTACAACTTCCACCGCAATACGCTGCATGCGCTGCAGGAGCTCGTGCAGGCGGCCGGCCTCGGCCATCCGTCCGAGCTGCGCGCGCATCACATCGTGCAGCGCGTCGCGCCGCACGAGGTCCGGCTGATGTCGCAGCTGCTGAAGTACCTGAAGCCCGGCGCGCTGCTCGACGGCCAGACCTGCGGCTATTCGCTGTACGACAAGTGGTGGCCGATCGCGCGCAGCGATTCGTTCGTGCTCGGCGAAACCGTTTACGCGTCGATCGACTGACGCGTAAGACCTGCGCTCGCCCGTCGCCCGGGCGATCCGCCAAAGAGAAAAGCGCCCCGCGGGGCGCTTTTCTTTTGTCTGCTCGATCTGCCCGCCGGCAGCGGGTCAGGCTGGCGGCAGCGTGTCGGCGAACGTCTGCCGCTGCGACAGCTTCGCGAAATACTTGTCGAGGTTCGGATGGCGCTCGCGCCAGTTGAGCTCGGGCATCCGGAAGTCGAGGTAGCCGAGCGCGCAGCCGAGTGCGATGTCGGCGAGCGTGTAATGATTACCGACGCACCACGTCTTGCCGCCAAGGCCCTGGGACATCGCGACGAGGCCGTCGTCGATCTTGCGCTGCTGGCGCGCGATCCAGCTCGCGCTGCGCTGGGCTTCTTCACGCAGCGTGTGTTCGAGACGGATGGCGACGGCCGCGTCGAGCACGCCGTCGCCCAGCGCTTCCCAGCAACGCACTTCGACACGCTCGCGCCCCGACGGCGGAATCAGCTTGCCGACCGGCGACAGCGTATCGACGTATTCGCAGATCACGCGGGAATCGAACACCGCGGCACCATCTTCCATCACGAGACACGGGACCTTGCCGAGCGGATTCGATGCATGAATGTTCGTCTCCGGCGCCCACACGTTCTCGAGCTCCAGCTTGTAGTCGATCTTCTTTTCAGCAAGCACGATCCGCGCCTTGCGGACGAACGGGCTGCTGAGCGAACCGATTAATTTCATCATCTGCCTTTTTAAGGGAACCGCCGAGAGTATACGTTGTCGTCGATCATAACCGGCTGGCGCGGCCGGGTAGAAAATCGCCCGTCCGGCCTGTGGATGGTTTGCAACAGCCGTCGCCGAGCCCCGTCCGGCGGCGCTTGCGGCCACTGCCCTCACGCGCCGCGCCCGGCGGCGCTACAATCGCACGAATGAATGCGCCCCTCGATACCGCCATCGCCGTCGACGTCTACCGCCAGCGCCGTGAACGCGTGCTTGCCGCACTGCGCGCCGCGGGCGGCGGCGTCGCCATCGTCCCCACCGCGCCGGAAATGCTGCGCAACCGCGATACGGCCTTTCCGTACCGGCATGACAGCTACTTCCATTACCTGACGGGCTTCACCGAGCCGGACGCCGTGCTCGTGCTGAACGCGGCCAGGCACGGCGCGCCGGAATCGATCCTGTTCTGCCGCGCGAAGAACGCCGACCGCGAGATCTGGGAAGGTTTCCATTACGGGCCCGAGGCCGCGCGCGATGCGTTCGGTTTCGACACGGCCTATGCGGTCGACGTGATCGACACCGAAATGCCGCGGCTGCTCGCCGATGCGGGCACCGTGCACTACCGGTTCGGCGCATCGGCCGAGTTCGACCGCCAGCTCGCCGGCTGGATCGATGCGGTGCGCGCGCAGGCGCGCGCCGGTGTCGCCGCGCCGGACGCGATGCTCGACCTCACGCCGCTGCTCGACGACATGCGGCTCGTGAAGGACGAACATGAGCTCGCGATCATGATGCGCGCCGCGCACATCTCCGCGCTCGCGCATCGCCGCGCGATGCAGGCGTGCCGCCCGGGCATCCGCGAATACGAACTCGAGGCCGAGCTGCTTTATACGTTCCGCAAGCACGGCGCGCAGGCGCCCGCGTACGGCTCGATCGTCGCGGCCGGCGCGAACGCGTGCGTGCTGCACTACCCGGCCGGCAACGCGGCCGCGCAGGACGGCGACCTGATCCTGATCGATGCCGCGTGCGAACTCGACGGCTACGCGTCGGACATCACGCGCACGTTCCCGGCCAACGGGCGCTTCTCGCCCGCGCAGCGCACGCTGTACGACATCGTGCTCGCCGCGCAGCAGGCCGCGATCGACGCGACGCGCGCCGGCGTGCCGTTCGAGGCGCCGCACGACGCAGCCGTGCGCGTGCTCGCGCAGGGGCTGCTCGATACCGGCATCATCCCGAAGACCCGTTTCGCGAGCGTCGACGACGTGATCGCCGAGCGCGCGTACGCACGCTTCTACATGCACCGCACCGGCCACTGGATCGGCATGGACGTGCACGATTGCGGCGACTACCGCGAGCGGCTCGCCGAGCGCGACGCCAACGGCGCGCTGCCGTGGCGCACGCTGAAACCCGGCATGACGCTCACCGTCGAGCCGGGCCTGTACGTGCGGGCCGCCGACGACGTGCCGTCCGAATACTGGAACATCGGCATCCGCATCGAAGACGACGCGATCGTGCGCGAGCACGGTTGCGAGCTGATCACGCGCGACGTGCCGGTGGCGGCCGCCGAGATCGAGGCGCTGATGCGCGCGGGTGCGGCGCACGCCGCCTGAGCGTGCCGCAGGCTGCCATCGATCTCGCCGACCCGCCGTTGACCGTTACCCCGTTTCACGAACACTGATGACGACCGCTTCCTCCCCGGCCACGCCGGACCACGACCTTGCCATCGTCGGCGCGGGCCCCGTCGGGCTCGCGCTCGCCGGCTGGCTCGCACGACGCAGCGCGACGCAGCACGCGTCGATCGCGCTGATCGACGCGCGCGAGCCGGCCGCGAGCGCGAACGATCCGCGCGCGATCGCCGTGTCGCACGGCAGCCGCGTGCTGCTCGACACGCTCGCGTGGCCGGCCGACGCGACGCCGATCGAACACATCCACGTGTCGCAGCGCGGCCATTTCGGCCGCACGCTGATCGACCGGGACGAGCACGACCTCGCCGCGCTCGGCTACGTGGTGCGCTACGGCTCGATCGTGCAGGCGCTCGCGCAGGCGGTACGCGGCACGCGCGTCGACTGGCTTACTTCGACCACCGCGCGCGCGCCGCAACAGGACGCCGACGGCGTCACGCTGACGCTCGACGGCCCGCAAGGCCAGCGCACGCTGCGCGCGCGCATCGTCATCAACGCGGAAGGCGGGCTGTTCCACGAACAGCAGGCTGAGACCGGCAAGCATCGCCGGGACTACGGTCAGACCGCGATCGTCGGCACGGTCACCGTCTCGGCGCCGCGCCCGAACGTCGCGTGGGAACGCTTCACGCACGAAGGCCCGCTAGCGCTGCTGCCGCTTGGCGGCGCCGACTATTCGCTCGTGTGGTGCTGCATGCCCGACGAAGCAGCCCGCCGCGCCGCCCTCCCCGACGCCGAGTTCCTGCGCGAACTCGGCGCCGCGTTCGGCGAACGCATGGGCCAGTTCGTCGCGATCGCCGCGCGCGCATCGTTCCCGCTCGGGCTGACCGCGGCGCAGACGCTCGTCAACGGCCGCATCGCGATCGTCGGCAATGCCGCGCAAACGCTGCATCCGGTCGCCGGCCAGGGCCTCAACCTCGGGCTGCGCGATGCGCACACGCTCGTCGACTCGCTGTCCACGCAAGGCTTCGAAGCAACCGCACTCGCGACCTTCAACGCGCGGCGCGCGCTCGACCGGCGCTTCACGATCGGCGCGACCGACACGCTCGCGCGCCTGTTCACGGTCGAGGCAGGCCCCCTTCCGCTGCTGCGCGGCGCGGCGCTCACCGCGCTCGAATTCGTGCCGCCGCTGAAGAAGGCGATCGCGCGCCAGATGATGTTCGGCCAGCGCAACTGACGCGCGGCGCATCGCGCTTGAGTTGCGCACGTCGGTTGCGCGCAGCCGGAGCACGCAAACCGGGTCAAATCGGCGGGCCATGGGAATACGGTAAAATGCGCATTTTCCCTCCGCCTTTTTTGCCCGCGACGCCCGGCGCTCGCGGGCGGTGCCATTGCGATGCCCGTTATCGGCTCTCACGTTTTGCGTAACAACCTGTTCGTCGCGCCGATGGCCGGCGTGACGGATCGTCCGTTCCGCCAGCTGTGCAAGCGGCTGGGGGCCGGGTACGCCGTGTCCGAGATGGTCGCGTCCAATGCGCAGCTGTGGAAAAGCGCGAAGACGATGCGGCGGGCGAACCACGAAGGCGAAGTCGAGCCGATCGCGGTGCAGATCGCCGGCGCCGATCCCGCGATGATGGCCGAAGCGGCCCGCTACAACGTCGACAACGGCGCGCAGATCATCGACATCAACATGGGCTGCCCGGCGAAGAAGGTCTGCAACGTCGCGGCCGGCTCCGCGCTGCTGCAGAACGAGCCGCTCGTGCAGCGGATCGTCGAGGCCGTGGTCGCGGCGGTGGGCACCGGGCCGGATGCGGTGCCCGTCACGCTGAAGATCCGCACCGGCTGGGATCGCGAGCACAAGAACGCGATCACGGTCGCGCGCCTCGCCGAAGCGGCCGGCATCTCGATGCTGACCGTGCACGGCCGCACGCGTGCCGACCTCTACCGCGGCGACGCCGAATACGACACCATCGCGGCCGTGAAGGCGGCCGTGCGCATCCCGGTCGTCGCGAACGGCGACATCACGTCGCCGGCGAAAGCGAAGGCCGTGCTCGACGCAACCGGCGCCGACGCACTGATGATCGGTCGCGCCGCGCAAGGCCGGCCGTGGCTGTTCCGTGAAATCGATCATTTCCTGCAAACCGGCGAGCTGCTGCCCCCGCCGCGGATCGACGAGATCCAGCACGTGATGAACGAACACCTGGAAGACCACTACGCGTTCTACGGTGAATTCACGGGAGTCCGTACTGCGCGCAAGCACATCGGCTGGTACACTCGCGGCCTTTCCGGTGCCAACGGGTTCCGGCACAGGATGAACACGCTCGATTCCACCCGCGAGCAGCTCGCCGCCGTCAATGCATTCTTCGAGGCGCAAAAAGCGCTGTCGGACCACCTCGTCTACGTCGATGACGAAGAGGAAAACGGCCAGGGCGAGTCGGACGACCATAACCAGTTAGCAGCATGAGCAAGCACAACATCGAACAATGTGTCCGCGAGAGCCTGGACGTGTATTTCCGGGATCTAGACGGCTCCAATCCGCACGACGTCTATGAAATGGTGATGTCCTGCGTCGAAAAGCCGATGCTCGAGGTCGTGCTCGTACAGGCCGGCGGCAACCAGTCGCTCGCCGCGGAGTACCTCGGCATCAATCGCAATACGCTGCGCAAGAAGCTGCAGCAGCACGGCCTGCTGTAGGCCGGCCGTCCCGTCCCCGTTTCCCTGGCTATTGGTGGTTCCATCATGATCAAGCAAGCGCTCATTTCCGTTTCCGACAAGACCGGCATCGTCGACTTCGCGAAGTCGCTGTCCGACCTCGGCGTCAAGCTGCTGTCGACCGGCGGCACCGCGAAACTCCTCGCCGACGCGGGCCTGCCCGTTACCGAAGTGGCTGATTACACGGGCTTTCCGGAAATGCTCGATGGGCGCGTGAAAACGCTCCACCCGAAGGTGCACGGCGGCATCCTCGCCCGCCGCGACCTGCCCGAGCACATGCAGGCGCTGGAGCAGCACGACATCCCGACGATCGACCTGCTGGTCGTGAACCTGTATCCGTTCGTCGCGACGATCGCGAAGGACGACTGCACGCTCGCCGACGCGATCGAGAACATCGACATCGGCGGCCCGACAATGCTGCGCTCGGCCGCGAAGAACCACCGCGACGTGACGGTCGTCGTCGATCCGGCCGACTACGCGGTCGTGCTCGACGAAATGAAGGCGAACGGCAACGCGATCGGCTACGCGACCAACTTCCGCCTCGCGACGAAGGTGTTCGCGCACACCGCGCAGTACGACGGCGCGATCACAAACTACCTGACGAGCCTGACCGACGAGCTGCAGCACGCGTCGCGCAGCGCGTACCCGGCGACGCTGAACATGGCGTTCGACAAGGTGCAGGACCTGCGCTACGGCGAGAACCCGCATCAGAGCGCCGCGTTCTACCGCGACCTCGCGGCGCCGGCTGGCGCACTGGCGAACTACCGCCAGCTGCAGGGCAAGGAGCTGTCGTACAACAACATCGCGGATTCGGACGCGGCGTGGGAATGCGTGAAGACGTTCGACGTGCCGGCCTGCGTGATCATCAAGCATGCGAACCCGTGCGGCGTCGCGGTCGGCAACGACTCGGCCGACGCATACGCGAAGGCATTCCAGACCGACCCGACGTCGGCGTTCGGCGGCATCATCGCGTTCAACCGCGAAGTCGACGAGGCGGCCGCGCAGGCGGTGGCGAAGCAGTTCGTCGAAGTGCTGATCGCGCCGTCGTTCTCGGACGCCGCGAAGCAGGTGTTCGCCGCGAAGCAGAACGTGCGTCTGCTCGAGATCGCGTTGGGCGACGGCCATAACGCCTTCGACCTGAAGCGCGTGGGCGGCGGCCTGCTCGTGCAGTCGCTCGATTCGAAGAACGTGCAGCCGAGCGAGCTGCGCGTCGTCACGAAGCGTCAGCCGAGCGCGAAGGAAATGGACGACCTGCTGTTCGCATGGCGCGTCGCGAAGTATGTGAAGTCGAACGCGATCGTGTTCTGCGGCAACGGCATGACGCTCGGCGTCGGCGCAGGCCAGATGAGCCGCGTCGATTCCGCGCGCATCGCGAGCATCAAGGCGCAGAACGCAGGCCTCACTCTTGCCGGCTCGGCCGTCGCGTCGGATGCGTTCTTCCCGTTCCGCGATGGCCTCGACGTCGTCGTGGCGGCAGGCGCGACCTGCGTGATCCAGCCGGGCGGCTCGATGCGCGACGACGAAGTGATCGCGGCAGCCGACGAGCACGGCATCGCGATGATCCTGACGGGCGTGCGTCACTTCCGTCACTGATCGCACGCGGCCCGCGCGGCCGCCGCATGCAAACCCGGCGGCATTGCACCCGCCGGGTTTTTTATTGCGCGCCGCCGGCGCACGCGACAATGCGGCCGGCGCCACGCACCATTCGTTGTAGTATCGCTGCATCTGGTTTTTCTCCTCACTCATGCGAATTCTCGGCATCGACCCCGGCCTGCGCGTCACGGGCTTCGGCGTCATCGACGTCAGCGGCCACCGGCTCGCCTATGTCGCAAGCGGCGTGATCCGCACGCCGACGGCCGACCTGGCCACGCGGCTCGGCACGATCTTCCAGGGCGTATCGACGCTCGTGCGCGAACACGCGCCCGACCAGGCCGCGATCGAGCAGGTGTTCGTCAACGTGAACCCGCAGTCGACGCTGCTGCTCGGCCAGGCGCGCGGCGCCGCGATCTGCGGGCTCGTCTCCGGCGGCCTGCCGGTCGCCGAATACACCGCGCTGCAACTGAAGCAGGCCGTCGTCGGCTACGGGCGCGCGACCAAGTCGCAGATGCAGGAGATGGTCACGCGGCTGCTCAACCTCACCGGCCAGCCCGGCAGCGACGCGGCCGACGCGCTCGGGATGGCGATCTGCCATGCGCACAGCGGCAGTACGCTCGGCACCATCGGTGCGATCGGCGGCCTCGCGCCGGCGCTCGCGAAAAAGGGGCTGCGCGTGCGGCGCGGCCGGCTCGTCGGCTGACGCGACGGCCCGCAATCGCCCAATCGCCCGATGCGGCGCGCAGCCACGCGCGGCCCGCACCCGTGGTGCATCGCCCCGACTTGACGGCCCACCCATCGGCATCGCGCCGCACCTGCGCTACACTCGCGCTTTCCTCCTCGCATCCCGCCATCCATGATCGGTCGCATCGCCGGCATCCTGCTCGAAAAGAACCCGCCTCACCTGCTCGTCGACTGCAACGGCGTCGGCTATGAAATCGACGTGCCGATGAGCACCTTCTACAACCTGCCGCAAACGGGCGAGCGCGTCGTGCTGCTCACGCAGCAGATCGTGCGCGAGGACGCGCACCTGCTGTACGGCTTCCTGACGCCGCAGGAGCGCACGACCTTCCGCGAACTGCTGAAGATCACGGGCATCGGCGCGCGCATGGCGCTCGCGGTGCTTTCGGGCATGAGCGTGCAGGAGCTCGCGCAGGCGGTGACGATGCAGGACGCCGCGCGCCTCACGCGCCTGCCCGGCATCGGCAAGAAGACCGCCGAGCGCCTGCTGCTCGAGCTGAAGGGCAAGCTCGGCGCGGACCTCGGTGCGCTCGCCGGCGCCGCATCGCAGTCCGATCACGCGGCCGACATCCTCAACGCGCTCGTCGCGCTCGGCTATTCCGAAAAGGAAGGCCTTGCCGCGATCAAGAACGTGCCGGCCGGCACCGGCGTGTCCGAAGGCATCAAGCTCGCGCTCAAGGCACTGTCGAAGGTGTAACGGCGGCCCGGGCAGGCGCCCGAACCGGCTGTCGGAACCAGTGTCGCGCCGCCGTGCGGCGCGCGCCAGTCGGCCGTTCGGCCAGTTCGACCGCGTGGCGGTGCGCGGTACAATGGCCGCATGATTGAAACCGACAAACTCGCCGCCGAGCGGATCATCGCCGCCACGCCCACCTCGTCGCACGAGGAGGTGTTCGAACGCGCGCTGCGGCCGCGCCAGCTCGACGACTACGTCGGCCAGGAAAAGGTGCGCGGCCAGCTCGAGATCTTCATCGAGGCCGCGAAGCGCCGCTCCGAGCCGCTCGACCACGTGCTGCTGTTCGGGCCGCCGGGTCTCGGCAAGACCACCCTCGCTCACATCATCGCGCGCGAGATGGGCGTGAACCTGCGCCAGACGTCGGGCCCCGTACTCGAGCGCGCGGGTGACCTCGCCGCGCTGCTGACCAACCTCGAAGCAAACGACGTGCTGTTCATCGACGAGATCCACCGGCTGTCGCCGGTCGTCGAGGAAATCCTGTATCCGGCGCTGGAGGACTACCAGATCGACATCATGATCGGCGAAGGGCCGGCCGCGCGCAGCGTGAAGCTCGACCTGCAGCCGTTCACGCTGGTCGGCGCGACCACGCGCGCGGGGATGCTGACCAACCCGTTGCGCGATCGCTTCGGGATCGTCGCGCGTCTCGAGTTCTACGATGCCGACCAGCTGGCGCGCATCGTGCGGCGCTCGGCGTCGCTGCTGAACGCGCACATCGATCCGAGCGGCGCGCTGGAGATCGCGAAGCGCTCGCGCGGCACGCCGCGGATCGCGAACCGGCTGCTGCGCCGCGTGCGCGACTTCGCGGAAGTGAAGGCTGACGGCCAGATCACCGCGGCCGTCGCCGACGCCGCGCTCGCGATGCTCGACGTCGACCCGGTCGGCTTCGACCTGATGGACCGCAAGCTGCTCGAGGCGATCCTGCACAAGTTCGACGGCGGCCCGGTCGGCATCGACAACCTCGCGGCGGCGATCGGCGAGGAACGCGACACGATCGAGGACGTCCTCGAGCCGTACCTGATTCAGCAGGGCTTCCTGCAGCGCACGCCGCGCGGGCGCGTCGCGACGCTGCTCACGTATCGCCATTTCGGACTCTCCGCTCCCGATGCAGGCAACGCCGAACGCGGGATGTGGGACACCCCCGCCGGAAAGTAGCCGGCCGCCCGCGCCAAGCCAGCCATGACCACGCCGCCCAGCCCTCACCCCGTACCCAGCCCGCGCTGGGCCGAGCCGATCCGCAAGCGGCTCGTGGCCGGCGTCACGCACCTGACGGCAGGCGGCGGCGGTCCGTCTCTCGATCTGTCGTCGCCGCCCGGGGATCCGGGGCTGTTCGGCCCCGACGCCATCTGCTGGCGCGTGCATGCCGATTTCACGTCGATGATGACGGGCGGCATCGCCGCGCTGCTGCTGCAGGCGCTTCATCCGCTCGCGCTCGCGGGCGTCTGGGATCACTCGTCGTTTCGCACCGACATCCTCGGTCGCTTGCGGCGCACCGCCACGTTCATCACGGGCACGACGTTCGGCAGCCGCGCGGATGCACTCGCGCTGATCGAGCGCGTGAAAGCGATCCACGCGCGCATATCGGGCACCGCGCCCGACGGCCGGCCGTACCGGGCCGACGATCCGGCGTTGCTGACCTGGGTGCATGTCGCGGAAGTATCGAGCTTCCTCGCCGCGCATCTGCGCTATGTGAATCCGTCCTTGCCGGGCGAGTTGCAGGACGGCTACTACGCTGAAACGGCATTGGTCGCCGAGCTGCTCGGCGCCCGCGACGTTCCTCGTTCGCGGGTCGAGGTGGCGGCCTATCTCGCTCGCATGCAGCCCGAGCTCGCGGCCGGGCCGCGCACCTTCGAAGTGATGGACATCCTGCTGAACGTGCCGGTCGCGACGCCCGCGCTGCGGCCGGCCGCGTCGCTGATCATGCATGCGGGTATCGACCTGCTGCCGCCGTGGGCGCAACGCATGCTCGGTGTATCGACGTTCGCGCCGCTGCGACGTGCGGTGGTCCGGCCCGGGGTCCGGGCGGTCGCCCCCGTGCTGCGCTGGGCGCTCGTCAACGGCGCGTCGAAACGCGCACGCCGCCGCGCAGCCGCGCCACCGCCCGACGGCAATCCGCCCGCCTGACGATCCTTCGGATCATTTCGATTTGCTGGGAAATACGGGTGACAAGCTGACGCGCTTGCCCTAGCGCACGCTCGTACGAAGCGCCCCCGGCCCATCAGGCCAGGTCAGGCCGGGGCGATACGACCTGATCAGAGCACCTTGCGATACCCGTCGTCGTCGCTCGCGGCGTCCAGATGCGACACGTCGGCCCATTGCACGACCTGCGCGCGGCCATCGACGTAATCGACGACGTTGATGCTCGTGTTGAGCAGTTGATAGCTGCGCGGTGCCGACAACTCGAGACCGTTTGCAAAGCGGTACACGCAGTCGAGTACGCCGCCGTGCGCGACGCAAGCGATCCGGCCGCCCGGATGCGCCGCGACGATCGGCTCGAGCGCATGCAGCACACGGTGATAGAACTCCCTCTGCGACTCGCCGCCGTCGGGCGCGAAGCCTGGGTCGCGGGTCTGCCACGCGGCGTAGGCGTCCGGAAACAGCGTCTCGATCTCGGTGCTGTCATGCCCCTGGAACACGCCGTACGCGCGTTCCCGCAGCCCTTCGCGCAACTGCAGCGACAGCCCGAGCGCATCGGCAAAGGGTTGCGCGGTCTGCTGCGCGCGCATCAGGTCGCTCGAATAGATCGCGTCGATCCGCTGCCCTTCGCGCGCTTCCCGCGCGAGCCGGACGGCCAGCCGCCGCGCCTGCGCGAGCCCCGTTTCGGCCAGCGGAATGTCGATATGGCCCTGGATGCGCTTGATGCGGTTCCAGGCCGTTTCGCCATGGCGAATGAACAGAATCTGCGTGGTGGCCATCGCGGCGCGTCTCCGGGAAAGTGTCAGGGCCGCACTTGCAGCCAGAACGTCACGGGGCCGTCGTTGACGAGCGACACCTGCATGTCGGCGCCGAACTCGCCCGTCTCGACGACCGGATGGCGCTCGCGCGCGGCCGCGACGAAATAGTCGAACAGGCGCGCGCCTTCGTCGGGCGGCGCGGCCGGCGTGAAGCTCGGCCGCAGCCCGCTGTTGGTATCGGCCGCGAGCGTGAACTGCGACACGAGCAGCAGGCCGCCAGCGCCACCGGCGCCATCGATGTTCGACACCGGCAGGTTCATCTTGCCGGCCGCGTCGCTGAACACACGATAGCCGAGCAGCTTCGCGAGGAGCTTGTCGGCCGCGGCCTCGTTGTCGCCGCGCTCCGCGCAGACGAGCGCGAGCAGGCCCGCGCCGATCTCGCCCGTCGTGCGGTCGCCGACGCGCACGTCGGCACGCTTCACGCGCTGGATCAGCGCGATCATGCGCTCAGCGTGACGCGCGCGAAGCGGCGCTTGCCGACCTGGACGACGAACTCGCCGGCCTCGACCTTCAGGCCCTTGTCGGACACGGTCGCACCGTCGATCTTCACGCCGCCCTGCTCGATGTTGCGCAGCGCTTCGCTCGTCGACGGCACGAGGCCGGCCTGCTTCAGCAACTGGCCGATCGCGAGCGGCGCGCCCGCGAGCGTGACCGACGGGATGTCGTCCGGCACGCCGCCCTTCGCGCGGTGGTTGAAGTCGTCGAGCGCACGCTCGGCGTCGGCCTGCGAGTGGAAGCGCGCGACGATTTCCTGCGCGAGCAGCACCTTGAAGTCGCGCGGGTTGCGGCCGCCTTCGGCGTCGCGCTTGAAGCCGGCGATCTCGTCGAGGCTGCGGAACGACAGCAGTTCGAAGTAACGCCACATCAGCGTGTCCGAGATGCTCATCAGCTTGCCGAACATGTCGGTCGGCTTCTCGCTGATGCCGACGTAGTTGCCCTTCGACTTCGACATCTTCTCGACGCCGTCGAGGCCTTCGAGCAGCGGCATCGTCAGGATGCACTGCTGTTCCTGGCCGTACTGCTTCTGCAGTTCGCGGCCGACCAGCAGGTTGAACTTCTGGTCGGTGCCGCCGAGCTCGAGATCGGCGTTCAGCGCGACCGAGTCGTAGCCCTGCATCAGCGGGTACAGGAATTCGTGGATCGAGATCGGCACGCCGCCCTGGAAACGCTTCGTGAAGTCCTCGCGCTCGAGGATCCGCGCGACCGTGTAGCGCGACGCGAGCTTGATCATCCCGTCCGCGCCGAGCGGCATCGACCATTCGCTGTTGTAGCGGATCTCGGTCTTTTCGCGGTCGAGCACGAGCGCGGCCTGTTCGAAATAGGTCTTCGCGTTCGATTCGATCTGTTCGCGCGTGAGCGGCGGACGCGTCGCGTTGCGGCCCGACGGATCGCCGATCAGCGACGTGAAATCGCCGATCAGGAAGATCACGGTATGACCGAGGTCCTGCAGCTGACGCATCTTGTTCAGCACGACCGTATGGCCGATGTGGATGTCGGGCGCGGTCGGGTCGAGGCCGAGCTTGATGCGCAGCGGCGTGCCGGTGGCCGCGCTGCGCGCGAGCTTCTGCGCGAACTCTTCCTCGATCAGCAGTTCGTCGACGCCGCGCTTCGTGACGGCGAGCGCATGACGGACTTCGTCGGTGATCGGGAAAACAGGCTTGGAACTGGGTTCGGTGCTCATCGGTGCCGGGAAGAATGTCGCAAAGACAGGGATTTTCCCATAACTTGCGCGTGCATCGCTTAACGATGCGTCAGGTTGCGCGGATAATCGGGCGCAAGGCGCGTGGCACCGGCCCGCGCCGCTCGATCCAGGAGAACCCAACGTGCCGCAACGACATCCGCAACCTGCCCATCCGGCCGACGGCATCTACTTCGGGCTGATGTCGGGAACCAGCATGGACGGCGTCGACGGCGTCGCCGTGCGTTTCGAAACCGGCCACGCACCGGTCGTGCTCGCGGAAGCGTTCGTCGGCTTCGCGCAATCGCTGCGCGACGCGCTGTTCGCGCTGCAGCAGCCGGGTGACGACGAAATCGACCGGGAATCGCTCGCGGCGAACGCGCTGGTCGCGCGCTACGCGGTGTGCTGCCATGAATTGCAGCGCACCGCCGGGCTGTCGCGCGACGAGATTCGCGCGATCGGCGTGCACGGCCAGACGGTGCGTCATCGCCCGGAGCGCGGCTATACGCGGCAGCTCAACAACCCGGCGCTGCTCGCCGAGCTGACTCAGGTAGACGTGATCGCCGATTTCCGCAGCCGCGATGTGGCCGCCGGCGGCCACGGCGCGCCGCTCGCGCCGGCGTTCCATGCGACGGTGTTCGGCGCGCCCGGTGAGACGCGGGTCGTCTGCAATCTCGGCGGGATCAGCAACATCACGATCCTGCCCGGCGAAGGCGGCGACGTGCGCGGCTTCGACTGCGGCCCCGCGAATGCGCTGCTCGACGAATGGGCGACCCGCCATCTCGGCAAGCCGTACGACGACGGCGGCAAGTTCGCCGCGCGCGGCACCGTGCATGCGCCGCTGCTCGACGCACTGCTCGACGAGCCCTATTTTGCAGCGGCACCGCCGAAAAGCACCGGCCGCGACCTGTTCAATCCCGGGTGGCTCGACGCGAAGCTCGCCGCGTTCGTGCAGGTTGCGCCGCAGGACGTGCAGGCAACCCTCACGGCGCTCACTGCCGTGTCGGTCGCCCGCGAGGTCGCCACGCATGCATCGGGCTGCAAGGCCCTTTTCGTATGCGGCGGCGGCGCACGCAACCCGGTGCTGCTCGACGCGCTCAGGCACGCGCTGCACGAGGCCGGCGTGCTGGCCTCGGTCGATACGACCGCCGCGCTCGGCGTGCCGCCGCAACAGGTCGAGGCGCTCGCCTTCGCGTGGCTCGCGTACCGTTTCACGGGGCGCGAGCCCGGCAACCTCGCGACGGTGACCGGCGCGGCCGGCAACCGCGTGCTCGGCGCACTTTATCCGCGCTGACGCGATGCCCGCCGCGCGGCGGGCGCTGCATCGCAGACGGGAATGAAAAAAACGGGGCATGAATCCCCGTTTTTCATATCGGCGAACCGGCGCGGATCTGCCGGATGCTCAGACCGAGAACGACGAGCCGCACCCGCAGGTGGTCGTGGCGTTCGGGTTCTTGATCACGAACTGGGCGCCATTGAGGTCGTCCTTGTAGTCGATCTCGGCGCCGACCAGGTACTGGTAGCTCATCGAATCGATCAGGAGCTGGACGCCGTTCTTGTTCATCACGGTGTCGTCCTCGTTGACTTCCTCGTCGAACGTGAAGCCATACTGGAAGCCCGAGCAGCCGCCACCCTGCACGAACACGCGCAGCTTCAGGTCGGGATTGCCCTCTTCGTCGATCAGTTGCTTGACCTTGTCGGCCGCGGCGTCGGTGAAGACGAACGGTACCGGCATTTCGGCCGTCGTTGCTGCGGATTCGGTAACAGCGTTCATGCGAACTCTCCAAAAAGCTTTAGCCGCTATTGTAGGGCCGATCAGAAGATCGTGCTGATGTCCATGAAATCAATAGGTTCTTGTTGATTTCAATCGCGTGGCCCCGCGGGTGGCCGTCGCGCGGGCATAAAAAAACCGCCAGCGCGAAAGCTGGCGGTTTTTTCGGCGGACGCCGCCCGAAAGCGGCGAGGCCATGAAGCGGAATTAACGCTTCGAGAACTGCTTTGCGCGACGTGCCTTGCGCAGACCAACCTTCTTACGCTCGACTTCACGTGCATCGCGCGTGACGAAGCCTGCGGTCGACAGCGACGGCTTCAGCGTCGCATCGTAGTCGATCAGTGCACGGGTGATGCCGTGGCGCACTGCGCCTGCCTGACCCGTTTCACCGCCGCCCGTGACGTTCACCTTGATGTCGAACGTCTGGCCGTGGTTCGTGAGTTCCAGCGGTTGACGCACGATCATCAGCGACGTTTCGCGCGAGAAGTAGTCAGCGATGGGCTTGCCGTTGACGATGATGTCGCCCTTGCCAGCCTTGATGAAGACACGTGCGACAGCGCTCTTGCGGCGGCCCGTACCGTAGTTCCAGTTACCGATCATATGGGCTCCCCTTAGATCTCGAGCGCCTTCGGCTGTTGCGCCGAATGCGGATGCGTGGCTTCAGCGTAGACCTTCAGCTTCTTGATCATTGCGTAGCCGAGCGGGCCCTTCGGCAGCATGCCCTTGACCGCTTTCTCGAGCGCGCGGCCCGGGAAGCGTTCTTGCATCTTGCCGAACGTCGTTTCATAGATACCGCCCGGGTAGCCCGAGTGACGGTAGTACTTCTTGTCGAGAGTCTTGTTGCCCGTGACCTTCAACTTGCTCGCGTTGATGATGATGATGAAATCACCAGTGTCGACGTGCGGGGTGAACTCAGGCTTGTGCTTGCCGCGCAGACGGCGTGCCACTTCGCTGGCAACACGGCCGAGAACCTTATCCGTCGCGTCAATCACGTACCATTCGCGCGTCACCTCATGGGCTTTTGCGGAAAACGTCTTCATGATCGATCCAAAAAAAATGCTTTGCCCGATGTGTTCTTCCTGCTTGTCTGTGTGCGCTTCGAGGCGCGGTGCAGGCTCTCCCTGTTTCTTTTTCCGTGGGCATGAATGCGGAAAAGCCCTGAATTATAAAGGAAATACGGCAACGCGGTCAAAGGGAATCCACGTCCCGCACCGGCCGCGCCCGAAATGAGCCAGAATTCGGTCGTGCCCCGACACACCAGGCGAACCGAGCGCCCGGGGAGGCACCCATCGACGCGCGGCACCAGACCTTGCCGCGCCCGATCGGCCGACCACGGAAAAACGACCAACAAGCATGATGAAACAACGACTTACGCCTATTCTCGCGGCCGGATGGCTGGCCGCCGTCGCGCCCGCCATCGCGGCCCCGGCCGGCTGCGAAGCCAAGCTCGACGCACTCGACGCGCGCATCGCGGAGGCCCGCGGCGCCCATGCCGAAGATCGCGTGGCCCGCCTGCGCGCGGTACGCGCGCGCGTGCAGCACTTCTGCGCGCGCGGTCACAGCGATGCCTCAGGCGCCCCCGCGCCGGCGCCTGCTGCCCGTGCCGCGGAGTCGCCCCCCGACGCGGCGTCGCGGCCGGCCGCACGGCAGCCCGCGTAATCACCACCCGTAACGGATGTCGGAGCGCGCAAACTGCGCGCTGCTCATTGCATGGGACGAAAAAAAGCCCGAACGGCTGGTTCGGGCTTAATCCACCTCAGGAGGAGGGTGGAGGAGACATGCGGAGATTGTCGCACCGCGACAACCAATGAGGCTCATTATACGAATGGGGCGTCGACTTCACAAGAAAATTCGCATTAAGAAATCTGAAACCACAATGTGGGATGAACGCCATTTCGCGAGTCAAATCGGGTTTTCTCTTTAAAATCAATAGATTGGTTAGCGAGCGCACGCGCAGAAGCCCATCGAAGCTAGAGTAAAACCCCTAAAACCCTCAGGGAAATCGGTGCCCCGCACCCCACTGGCCGCCGCACGCCCCGGCCCGCCCTTTCGCGTCGTGCAGCGCATCAGCCGACCATTGCCCGGCGGGCTACAATGCCGGATCGAATCCGAATCAGGCAACGCTGGAGTGCAAGCATGGAATGCAAAGTAAGCTGGATGGGTCAGGACGGCATGGCGTTTTCCGCCCAGACCGGAAGCGGGCATCTCGTCGCGATGGACGGTGCGCCGGAAGGCGGCGGCCATAACCTCGCGCCGCGCCCGATGGAAATGGTGCTGGTCGGCACCGGCGGCTGCACCGCATACGACGTCGTGCTGATCCTGAAGAAGAGCCGCCAGGAAGTCACCGGCTGCTCGGTCACGCTGAAGGCCGAACGCGCGAGCGAAGATCCGAAGGTGTTCACGAAGGTCCACTTCCACTTCACCGTCACGGGCCGCAACCTGAACCCGGCCACGGTCGAGCGCGCGATCAACCTGTCGCACGACAAGTACTGCTCCGCGTCGATCATGATCGCGAAGACGGCCGAACTCACGCATTCGTTCGACATCGTCGCGGACTGAACGAACGGCAGCCACGCGTGAAAAAAAGGGCCGGCGCTCCTGGTGGAGCGCCGGCCCTTTCGCATTCGAACGGCAAAGCAGGCCGATAAGCCGGATTCTGTGCACGCTGCACGCCGAAGCGCGCAGCGCGTGGCAGCCATTCCTCTAGGCGCGCCATTGCTGACGCGCTCAAGCTTCCTACCCGCAGACGAGACGGGGGCCCCGTCCTGCATCCGAAAATGCGCGCCTGCCTACTTGGAATTGCTCCGGGTGGAGGTTACCGTGCCGGCGAACGTCGCCGTCGCCGCGGTGCGCTCTTACCGCACCGTTTCACCCTTACCTGATCCCGGCTTGCGCCGGGCCATCGGCGGTTTGCTTTCTGTTGCCCTGTTCCGCGTGTCGCCACGGATGGCCGTTAGCCATCACCCTGCCCTGTGGAGTCCGGACTTTCCTCGCCCCCGCCAGCCCGAAGGCGGCGAGGCCGCGACTGCCTGGCCTACTTTGCGACGCGCATTCTAGCACCGCGCGCCGCCGGCCGTCTGGCCGGCCTCACATGGCGGTGCGCCGGCCGCCCCGGTCACGCGAACTTCCAGCCGATCGCCTCGCCGGCGCGCAGCGGCACGACCGGCGTATCGCCCGCGAACACCTCGCGCGGCAATTCCCAGGTCTCGCGACGCAGCGTGACGGTTTCGGTGCTGTGCGGCAGCCCGTAGAAATCCGCGCCGAAGCGGCTCGCGAAATTTTCCAGCTTGTCGAGCGCGCCGGCCTGGTCGAACGCTTCCGCATACAGCTCGAGCGCGTGCAGCGCCGTGTAGCAGCCCGCGCAGCCGCACGCGGTTTCCTTCGCACCGCGCGCGTGCGGCGCGCTGTCGGTACCGAGGAAGAAGCGCGGGTTGCCCGACGTCGCGGCCTCGACGAGCGCGACGCGATGCGTTTCACGCTTCAGCACCGGCAGGCAGTAGTAATGCGGGCGAATCCCGCCGACGAACAGCGCGTTGCGGCTGTAAAGCATGTGCTGCGGGGTGATCGTCGCGCCGAGCAGGCCCGGCGCCGCGTCGGCGTCGCGCACGTAGTCGGCCGCGTCCTTCGTCGTGATGTGTTCGAACACGACCTTCAGGCCCGGGAAATCGCGGCGCAGCGGCGTCATCACGCGATCGATGAACACCTTCTCGCGATCGAACATGTCGACCGACGGATCGGTCACCTCGCCGTGCACGAGCAGCGGCATGCCGGTTTCCTGCATGACCTCGAGCGCCTTCGCGCACTTCGCGAGATCGCTGACGCCGTGGTCGGAGTTCGTCGTCGCGCCGGCCGGATACAGCTTCACGCCATGCACGAAGCCGCTGTCGCGCGCGCGGCGGATTTCGTCGGGCGCCGTGTTGTCGGTCAGGTACAGCGTCATCAACGGCTCGAACGACATCCCGGCCGGCAGCGCGGCCAGGATCCGCTCGCGATAGGCCTGCGCGTGCGCGGTGGTCGTGACGGGCGGCTTCAGGTTCGGCATGACGATCGCGCGGGCGAACTGGCGCGCGGTATGCGGCAGCACTGCGGCCAGCATGTCGCCGTCGCGCAGGTGCAGGTGCAGGTCGTCGGGACGGGCGAGCGTGAGCGTCGCCGGAGAGGAAGCGTTCGAGGCAGTCATAGAGGCGTCGTGAGGAACGGGCTGGCCATCTGCGGGGCCGGAACGCACGTGCGCGGACCGACTGACGGCAAACCGCAACACGAGGCCTTCGGCCGGCGGAATCCGCTTTTTACCGCTCAAGGCTCGGTGATATGCTAGAAACCACATTGTACCGGGGTTCCCCCGGTTGGTTACCCCGCTTCCGCCCCCGCCCCCAAGTAAAATGTGCCAACTCCTAGGAATGAACTGCGCCGCGCCGACGGACGTCACATTCTCCTTCACAGGTTTCGCGGCCCGGGGCGGCCTCACCGATCACCATGCCGACGGCTGGGGAATCGCGTTCTTCGAGGACAAGGCCTGTCGCCTCTTCATCGACCAGCAGGCCTCGGCCACGTCGCCGCTCGCCGAAATGGTGAAGCGCTACCCGATCAAGTCCAAGAACACGATCGCCCACATCCGCAAGGCCACGCAGGGTCACATCCTGCTCGAGAACAGCCACCCGTTCATGCGCGAGCTGTGGGGGCGGCACTGGATCTTCGCGCATAACGGCGATCTGCAGGACTACGAACCCGACCTCGACGGCAGCGTCTACCATCCGGTCGGCACGACCGACAGCGAGAAGGCGTTCTGCGTGCTGATGCAGGGGCTGCGCGAAGCGTTCCCCGGCGCGCAGCCGCCGTTGCCGGAGCTGTTCGAGCGCGTCGGTGAGCTGACGCGCGGCATTACCGATCACGGCGTGTTCAACTTTCTGATGTCGAACGGCCAGGCGCTCTTCGCGCACTGCTCGACGCGGCTGCACTACCTCGTGCGGCGCTGGCCGTTCTCGACCGCGCACCTGGTCGACGAAGACCTGTCGATCGACTTCGCGAAATACACGACGCCCGAGGATCGCGTCGCGGTGATCGCCACCCAGCCGCTGACCGACAACGAAATCTGGACGTCGTTCGAACCGGGCGAGCTGATCATGTTCCAGTGCGGCGACGTCGCCGCGCGGATGCAGATTCCGGTGCCCGAGCGCGTGCTCGAGAAGCTGCGCAACCCGGCGCTCGATGCATCGGCGTCCGCGCCGTGCGGCGGTGTGATTCGCGAAGCGCTGGCGGCCGGCGCCCCGGACGACGGCGACGACGCGATCGATTTCTGAGCCACGCGCGCACCTGCTTCCCTTGTCGCCACGCGACGGCGTGATCGCCGGTCACGTCGGCTTGGCATGACCGATTATCCGCGCCCGAATCCGGGCCGCGCACTCTCGCGGAAAATCACCCCGCTTTTCCATTCGCGCTCTGGCTTTCGTTTCATCCGAACCACATTTGCGCGTATCGAACCGGCTTCGCGCAACATTCACTTGATTTTATTAACGTTCAAGCGAAAATAATACATCCGCGAAACAAATAAATATCCGTACTCACAATTACATAATCCGGAAGCCCCATTTTATCGCGGCAATTTTCCGCGAACAGTGCGGCAGGCCACCGACGCACGGCATAAACATGCGGCCCCTTAAAATCCACCAAACCCTTACCCCACAAGGCTTTCAGTTCGACTAACCACACAACCAAAAAATACCGAATGAAATCGGCATTATCGCCACATTCGTTATTTTTTTGATAATCGACCGCCAACTCCATTAGTAGACTCGCCCCATCCCCGGTGTAACGGATCACGATTGGCGCGACATCCGCAATGCGGCAACGGCCGCCGCACGCCCATTCGAGCCATTTTCCCGCCGTGGAATGCGCTTTCACCGCACCGCGGTGGACACCACTTCAAAAAAGAGAGAGGGGCTTGTCGTGAATCACTCATTTCGATCGATATGGAGCGAAGCCGCCGGCTGCTGGGTGGCGGTCGCGGAAACGGCCCGGGCGCGCGGCAAGCGTTCGGGCGGCGAATCGGGCGCAAGCCGCCGTGCCGGCCGCATGGCGGCCCGTCGCTCGCCGCTGCGTGTCGCCGCGCTCGGCGCCGCGCTGGCCGCGCTGTCGGCCGGCTCCGCGTACGCCTCGACGTGCGGCGACGGCTCCGCGGTCGCGAGCGGCGGCACCTGCGCGCTCGGCAGCTACAGCCCGACCGTGAATGACAACCTGGCCGGCGCCACGACCGTGTCGGGCGGCGACACGGTCGGCGTGACGGGTGCATGGACGAGCGCCGGCGGCGACCCCGGCTATACGCTCACGCCGATCGGCAATACGTCGATCGTGTCGGGCAACCCGAACCAGCCGCTGCTGTCGCTCGGCGGCAAGACGCAGAGCGTCAGCACGCCCGACTCGATCACGGGTACCCATACGTCGATCGCCACCTACGACTCGTCCGCGTTCGCCGCGTCGACGGCCGGCGCGACCAACGTGCCCGTCTACCAGGACGTGAACGGCAACCAGTACGTGAACCTTCGACTCGGCACCGTCGACAACACCGGCGGCACGCTGAACGTGTCGATCGGCAATCCGGCGAACGCGCCCGACGCGGCCGGCAACGCGATCTCGATCGCGCCGAAGCAGACCGACCTGACCTTCGCGGACGGCACCGGCTCGGCAAAAAGCGTCGTCAACTGGAATTCGCGCAACCAGATCTGGCTCGGCACCGGCGACTATCTCGCGAGCGGCGGCGCCGTCGGCCAGGTCCAGCTCGACGTGCCGACCTATGCGGGCACCTTCACCGCGTTCGACGGCAGCACGTGGACCGTGAGCGACGCCGCGTCGCTCGCCGCGTACAACGATTTCCTCGCGCGCGCCGTGCGCAGCGGCGCGCTCGGCACGCAAGCCGCGTACGACACCGCGTTCGGCCAGGCCGTCACCTTCACGCAGGAAACCTTCCAGTACGCGAACAACGTGTCGGCCGGCGACAAGAACACGCTGCCGATCGACCATCTGTCGGTGATGCACGGCACGGGCGCGAACGCGACGCTGCAGATCGGCAAGGACGGCCAGATCGACTTCCGCGGCACCAACACGATCGAATCGAGTTCGGCCGTCCTCGCGGAAAACGGCGCGCACTTCGTCAACGACGGCCGCCTGTCCGGCGACTTCACGCTGGTGCGCCTGCTCAGCGGCGCGAGCGGCGTCAACAACGGCGTGATCTCGGCCGGCTACGCGTCCGGCGACAACGTCGACACGAGCAGCAGCACGCCGCCCGACAACTTCGGGTTCCACGCGTACACCGAGGGCAACGGCGTGTATGCAAGCGGCACGGGCACGACGTTCGTGAACAACGGCGTGATGAACGTCGGCGCCTGGACGCTCGACGGCAACCGCCCCGACCTGCAGAACTACGCGGTGGCCGTGACGGGCGGCGCGAACGCGTCGAACGCCGGCACGATCAACGTGGGTGTCAACGCGACGACGCTCGACAGCCAGGTGATCGGCGGCTTCGCGGCCGGCGGCACCTTCACGAACGACGCCGGCGGCACGATCCAGCTCGGCCGTGCGGCCCAGTACGCACCGGGGGCAGCGGCGAACGACGTCGCGCTGTCCGCGCGCGCGTACGGGATCCTGCTCGGCGCGTCGGGCACGGCCAGCAACCTCGGCTCGATCGTGATCGGCTCGCAGACGCAGAACGGCGCGGGGATGGCGAGCGTCGGCTCGTCGTCCGGCACGCTGCGCAACGCAGGCTCGATCGTCGTGAACGGCGCGGCGCCCGGCACGCCGCTCGCGAACGTCGGCATGCTCGCGGCCAACACGGCCGCGACCGTGACCAACACGGGCACGATCACGCTGAACGGCGTGAACGGGATCGGCATCATGGTGGTCGGCACCTCGACGGCCACGGCCGCGACGTCGACCGGCACGATCAACGTGGCCGGCTGGCTCGATCCGGCATCGGACACGCGCAACTACGGCGTGTGGGCAGAAGGATCGCGCGCGCAGGCCACGGTCGACGGCGCGCTCAACCTGACGGGCAACGGCGCGATCGGCGTCCATGCGCGCTCGGGCGCGACCATCGACGTCGGCGCGAACGCGGTGCCCCGCTTCATGTCGGGCACGAACCAGATCGGCTTCTATGCGTATGGCGCGGGCGCGAGGATCAACGTCGCCGCGCAGCACCTGAGCGTCGATACCGACGATTCGACGCTGTTCCGGATCGCGGGCGGCGCGGCCTATACGGGCGCGTCGGCCGCCGGCACGCTGACGACGGACGTGACCGGCCAGCGTGCGCGCGGCGTGCTCGCGACCGGCGCCGGCACGACGCTGTCGACCGGCAACGCCACCTACAACGTCAACGGCGCGAACGGCATCGCGGTGGCGGTCGAAGGTGGCGCGCAGGGCTCGATCGACGCCGCCGCAACGATCAATCTGAACGCGGCCGGCGCGATCGCCGGTGTCGTCGACGGCCAGGCGCACGACCTCGCCGGCGCGAATGCCGGCGCGCCGGTCACGACGACGCTGGCCAACGCTGCCGCGGTCGCCTCGTCGAGCGCGGGCGTGACGGGTTTCGTCGCCCGTAACCTCGGCACGCTCGAGAACCGCGGCTCGGTGCTGCTGACCGGCGCCGGCTCGACGGGCGTCGTGATCGGCGCGCTCGGCACGGTGAACAACGCATCGGCGATCCGCGTGTCGAACGGCACCGGCGCGCTCGTGCAGGGCGCGTCGGCGACGCTCGCCAACTCGGGCACGATCGAGGCCGACGACGGCGTCGCGGGCGTGCACCTGACCGGCGCGGGCGCGTCGGTCGCGCTGTCCGGCGCGGGCACGGTCATCGCCAACGGCAGCGCCGACGGCGTGCGGGTCGATGCGAGCGTCGCGGACGGCGGGATCGCGGCCGGCCCGACGTCGATCGCGGTGGGCGGCGCCGGCAAGGGCATCGACAACCTCGGCACGAACACGACGATCGCGCTGTCGGGCACCCAGATCGGCACGACCGGCAACGGCGCCGACGGGCTCTCGTCGACGGGCGCCGGCGCGCGCATCGCGACCGATGCGGCGACCGTCGTGCGCACCGCCGGCGACAACGCACGCGGCCTCGTCGTGGCGGGCGCGGATTCGACGCTCGCGGCCAACGGCACGACGGTCGCGACGACGGGCGCCGGCGCGCACGCGATCGTCGCGGGCAGCGGCGCGAGCGCGTGGCTGTCGGGCGCGAAGGTTTCCACGGCGGGTGCGGCGGCCGACGGCCTCGTCGCGCAGAACGGCGGCCGCATCGGCGACACGGGGTCGTCGATCGCGAGCGCGGCCGGCAGCGGCGCGAACGTCGACAGCGGCGGCGTGCTCGCACTGACCGGCACGACGCTCAAGGGCGCGACCGCCGGCGTGCTGAGCACCGACACGCTCGCGACCGGCGCGACGAGCGCGGTGCTGGTCGACGGCGGCAGCGTCGCGTCCGTCGCCGGGCCGGCATTCGCCGCACGCGGCGGTACGGTCGACATCGCGGTGCGCAACGGCACCGTCGTGACGGCCGGCAACGGCACGCTGCTGGACCTCGCGAACGGCAGCACGGCGACCTTCAACGCATCGGCGGTCAACCTGAGCGGCGACATCGTGTCGGACGCGTCTAGCAACGGCAACGTGTTCCTGGCGAACGGCACGACGCTGACCGGCAAGATCGACCCGGTCGCGCTGACCGTCGACGGCACGAGCACGTGGCGCATGACCGGCAGCTCCGTGCTGAGCAGCCTGAACAATGCGGGCCTCGTTGCATTCGCCGCACCGTCCGGCGCGCCGACGGCGGCAGGCAGCTACCGGACGCTGACCACCGGCAGCTACGTCGGCTACGGCGGCACGATCGCGCTGAACACCTACCTCGGCGCGGATGCGTCGCCGACCGACCGGCTGATCGTGAACGGCGGCACCGCGAGCGGCACGACGGGGCTGAAGATCGCGAACACGGCCGGCACCGGCGCGCAGACGACCGGCGACGGAATTCCGGTGGTCGTCACGGCCAACGGCGGCACGACCGCCGCGTCGGCGTTCCATCTCGCGGGGCCGGTGCAGGCCGGCGCATACGAATACCGGCTCTATCGCGGCGGACAGAGCGACGCGAACGGCTGGTACCTGCGCTCGCAACTCGACCCGACGGATCCTGACGATGCGATTCATCCGTCCGGCAACGGGAACGGGAACGCCAATGGCAACGGCAACGGCGGCAATCTCGCGTATCGCCCGGGCGTCGCGGGCTATGCGATGACGCCGCTGCTGAACGCCGACTACGGTTTCTCGACGCTCGGCAAGCTGCACGAACGCGTCGGCGACATCTACAACCTCGAGAAGCAGGCGCCGGGCAACCGCGACGGCGTGTGGGGCCGCATCGGCGGACAGAGCCTCGACGCGAACGCGGGCCGCTTCGCGGCCGACGAGCGCACGTTCTTCGCGCAGTTCGGCAAGGACTGGACGCTCGAGCAGGCTGCGGCCGGCGGAAGCACGCACGCGGGCGTGACGGCGAGCATCGGCGTCGCGAACGCGAGCTTCGACGACATCGCGCGTGCCGATACGCCGGGCCTGTCGACGTCGACGGGCTCGGTCGAGATGCACGCGCAGAGCGTCGGCGGCTACTGGACGCGCTACTTGGCCGATGGCACCTACTTCGACAGCGTCGGCCAGGTCACGCACTACGGCAACCGCTATCGCGACAGCTACGGCAACGACGCATCGCAGAACGGCTTCGGCATCGCGCTGTCGCAGGAAGTCGGCAAGCCGTTCGGGATCGGCGGCACGCCGATCGCGGTCGAGCCGCAGGCGCAGCTGATGTACCAGTACCTGAAACTGAACGGGTTCAACGACAACGTGTCGGCCGTATCGGGCACGACGACGAACGCGTTGCGCGGGCGCGTCGGCGTGCGGATCTTCCGGCCGAACCTCGATGCGAACGCGGGCGGCGGCGCCGCGACGCCGTACTTCACGGCCGACGTGCTGCACGACTTCCTGTCGCCGGGCCAGACGGTGGTCGGCGGCACGCCGTTCGCGACGCACCTGGGCCGCACGTGGTACGAGCTGGGCCTGGGCGTGACCGCGGGCTTCGGCAAGTCGGGCGAGCTGTACGCGAACGTGAAATATGCGCGCAACCTCGGTGGCGATTACCGGCGCGGCGTCACCGGGCAGGTCGGTTACCGCTACAGCTGGTAACGCGCGACGCGGGCCCGTCCGTCGGTCCGCAGCCGACGAAAAAAAACCGCCCGGCGTTCGGCCGGGCGGTTTTCCGCATTCGCGCACACGAAGCGCGCGATGCACGAACGCTCAGTGCAGGATTTTCGCGAGGAAGTCCTTCGCGCGATCCGACCGCGGATTCGAGAAGAAATCGTCCTTGCGGTCGTCCTCGACGATTGCGCCCTTGTCCATGAAGATCACGCGATGGGCGACCTTCTTCGCGAAGCCCATTTCGTGCGTGACGACCATCATCGTCATCCCTTCCTGCGCGAGCTCGACCATCACGTCGAGCACTTCGTTGATCATCTCCGGATCGAGCGCGGACGTCGGTTCGTCGAACAGCATCGCGATCGGGTCCATCGACAGCGCACGCGCGATCGCGACCCGCTGCTGCTGGCCGCCCGACAGTTGCCCCGGAAACTTGTGCGCATGCGCCTTCAGGCCGACGCGATCGAGCAGCTTCATGCCCTTGTCGTTCGCTTCGTCCTTGCCGCGGCCGAGCACCTTGATCTGCGCGAGCGTCAGGTTCTCGGTGATCGACAGGTGCGGGAACAGCTCGAAATGCTGGAACACCATCCCGACCTTCGAGCGCAGCTTCGACAGGTTCGTCTTGCGGTCGCCGACCGACTGGCCGTTCACGAGAATCTCGCCCTGCTGAAACGGCTCGAGGCCGTTGACGGTCTTGATCAGCGTCGACTTGCCCGAGCCCGACGGACCGCACACGACGACCACTTCGCCCTTGTTCACCTCGGTCGTGCAATCGGTGAGGACCTGAAACTGGCCGTACCACTTCGAAACGTTCTTGATGGAAATCATCTTGTGACCTTTTTCTGGAGACCTTTGACGAGGGCAGACGCCACCGAGCAAATCACGAAATAGCATGCACCCGCGAACAGGACCATCTCGACGGTCGTACCGTCGCGATCGCCGACGTTGGCGGCCGTGCGGAAGAAGTCCGCGAGGCTGATCACGTACACGAGCGACGTATCCTGGAACAGGACGATCGCCTGCGTGAGCAGCAGCGGCACCATCGCGCGGAACGCCTGCGGCAGGATCACGAGGCGCATCGCGTGCGCGTAGTTCATGCCGAGCGCGAACGCGGCGTTCATCTGCCCGCGCGGCACCGCCTGGATGCCGGCACGGATGATCTCGGAATAATACGCGGCTTCGAACAGCGAGAACGCGACCATCGCCGACGCAAGCCGGATGTCGATCGTCGGCGACAGCCCCAGCACGCCCTGCAGCACCTGCGGCACGATCAGGAAGAACCACAGCAGCACCATCACGAGTGGGATCGAGCGGAACACCGTCACGTACGCTTTCGCGAACCACGCGAGCGGCTTCACGCCGGACAGCCGCATCAGCGCCAGCAGCGTGCCCCAGACGATGCCGACGACGATCGCGATCAGCGTGATCTTGAACGTGACGATCGCGCCGGACCACAGCGTCGGCATCGCGCCGGGAATACTACTCCAGTCGAACTGATGCATCACTTGCCTCCGATGTAGCCGGGCAGCCGCGTGCGGCCTTCGATCCAGCGCATGAACGACATCACGACGAGGTTGATGACCACGTACGCGAGCGTCACCGCGATGAACGACTCGTAGGTCTGCGCGGTGTAGTCGACGAGCTGGCGCGCCTGCGCGGACAGGTCGAGCAGGCCGATCGTCGACGCGACGGCGGAGTTCTTGAAGATGTTCAGGAACTCGGACGTGAGCGGCGGCACGATGATCCGGTACGCAACCGGCAGCAGCACGTAGCGGTACGTCTGCCATTGCGTGAAGCCCATCGCGAGGCCGGCCGCGCGCTGGCCCGTCGGCAGTGCGTTGATGCCCGAGCGCACCTGTTCGCACACGCGCGCACCGGTAAACAGGCCGAGACAGACGATCGACGCGGTGAAGAACTGCGTGGTCGGCGGCAGTTGCTTGATCCAGGTGCCCACCGACGCGGGCAGCAGCTCGGGCACGACGAGGTACCAGATGAAGAACTGCACGATCAGCGGGACGTTCCGGAAGATCGACACATAGATTGTGCCGATCGCGGACAGCCATTTGTTCGGCACCGTGCGCAGCACGCCGAACAGCGAACCGACGATCAGCGCGATGACCCAGGCGACGAGCGACACTTCGATCGTCACCCAGAAGCCCGACATCAGCCATCCGAAATAAGTCGTCGGCTCGCCGGTCGAGACGGGGCTCAGGAAGATGCCCCAGTTCCAGTGGTAAGACATAGGCAAGACTCCAGCAAAAAGAAACGGAAGAAGCATGGCCTCTTCCGTTTCAGTAGCGTCATTACTGCGTCAACGTCCGTGTGGTCAGTCGAGCGCCTTGTCGTTCGGGTTCGCGTACAGCTTCTTCATCGAATCGGACAGCGGGAAGTTCAGGTTCAGCCCCTTCGGCGGAATCGGGCTCTCGAACCACTTCGCGTAGATCTTCG
The DNA here is from genome assembly GCF_000203915.1 of Burkholderia ambifaria AMMD. Classification (NCBI taxonomy): domain Bacteria; kingdom Pseudomonadati; phylum Pseudomonadota; class Betaproteobacteria; order Burkholderiales; family Burkholderiaceae; genus Burkholderia; species Burkholderia ambifaria. Next base: position 634,007 of record NC_008390.1, on the reverse strand, counting down.
CGGCTTCGCCCGACTTCTCGACTTGCGAGATCGCGTCGTCGACCACCTTCTTGAAGTCGGTATCGCCCTTGCGCATCATGCAGCCGTAAGCCTCTTCCGACTGCGGCGTGCCGACGATCACCCACTCGCCCGGCTGCTTGGCCTTCGCGCGCTCGCCCGCGAGCAGCGCGTCGTCCATCATGAACGCGACCGCGCGGCCCGACTCGAGCGTGTTGAACGAGTCGCCGTGATCCTTCGCGCTGATGATGTTCATGCCGAGCTGCTTGTCGTTGTTCATCTTGCGCAGCAGGCGCTCGGACGTCGTGCCGGCGGTGGTCACGACCGTCTTGCCCTTCAGGTCGGCGAAGTCCTTCACGCCCGAATCCTTCTTCGTCATCAGGCGCGTGCCGATCACGAAGATCGTGTCGGAGAACGCGGCTTGCTGCTGACGCTCGGTGTTGTTGGTCGTCGAGCCGCACTCGATGTCGACCGTGCCGTTCTGCACGAGCGGGATGCGGTTCTGCGACGTGACCGGGATGTTCTTGACCTGCAGGTTCGGCAGGTTCAGCTTCTTCTTCACCGCGTCCACGACCTTCATCTGGAATTCGCGCGAATAGCCGACGACCTGCTGGTTCTGGTCATAGTAGGAGAACGGGATCGACGATTCGCGGTGCCCCAGCGCGATCACGCCCGTGTCCTTGATCTTCTTCAGCGTGCCGGTCTCCTGTGCATGCGCGCCGCTCGCGAACGCGCACAGCGCCGCGACCATCAGGACTGCCTTGTGGTATTTCATTTTGGTCATCTCCTTTGCTAAAACCCGCGCCAGTGTATCAAAGTAATATTTTTGAAAGAACTGGTTGTTTACCGCACTACGAATCGCCCTGTACGAAGCCTTCCTCCCGGCTTCGGGCGCGCTTGTGACGCATGAATGCACGCGCGGGCGGTGCCGGATTCGGCACCGCCCGCGAGGGATCATGCACGCAATCGGTGGATTGCGTCACGCTGTGATCGTAGTCAACCGATCGCCGATCGGCAATGGCCGATCGGCGACGCCCGATCAGGGGTACAGGCCGCGCATTTCGCGCGCCATCAGGATGCGCTTGCACGCGACGATGAACGCCGCCGTACGCACCGACACCTTGTGCTCTTCCGAAACCGCCCACACGCCGGCGAACGCTTCGCGCATCACGCGCTCGAGACGGTGGTTGATCTCGTCTTCCGTCCAGAAGAAGCTCGAGAAGTCCTGCACCCACTCGAAGTACGACACGGTCACGCCGCCCGCGTTCGCGATCACGTCCGGGATCACGAGCACGCCGTTCGCGCTCAGGATGTCGTCGGCCGCCGTCGTCGTCGGGCCGTTCGCGCCTTCGACGATGATCTTCGTGCGGATCTTCGATGCGTTCTTCTCGGTGATCTGGTTTTCCAGTGCCGCCGGGATCAGGATGTCGGTCTCGACCGTCCAGAACTCGTCGTTCGGCATCGGTTCGGCGCCTTCGAAGCCCGCGACGCCGCCCGTGCGTGCCACGTGGTCGAGCAGCTTGTTCGAATCGAGGCCGGCCGGCCGGTAGATCGTGCCCGTGTGATCCTGCACCACGATCACCTTCGCACCCGCTTCCTGGAACAGCTTCGCCGCGATGCCGCCGACGTTGCCGAAGCCCTGCACCGCGATGCGCGCGCCTTCGATTTCCAGGCCCTTCTTCTTCGCCGCTTCGCAGCCGACGACGAACACGCCGCGGCCCGTCGCTTCCTTGCGGCCGAGCGAACCGCCGAGCGAGATCGGCTTGCCGGTCACGACGCCGGTCGACGTCTGGCCCTGGTTCATCGAGTAGGTATCCATCATCCACGCCATCACCTGTTCGTTGGTGTTGACGTCCGGCGCCGGAATGTCGGTGTTCGGTCCGATGATGATGCCGATTTCGCTGGTGTAGCGGCGCGTCACGCGCTCGAGCTCACCGCGCGAGAGCTTGCGCGGGTCGACGCGGATGCCGCCCTTCGCGCCGCCGTACGGCACGTTCACGGCCGCGTTCTTCACCGACATCCATGCCGACAGCGCCATCACTTCCGACAGCGTCACGTCCTGGTGGTAACGCACACCGCCCTTGCCCGGACCGCGCGACACGTTGTGCTGCACGCGATAGCCTTCGAAGTGCGCGACGGTGCCGTTGTCGAGCTCGATGGGGCAGTCGACGATCAGGATGCGCTTCGGACGCTTCAGCGTTTCGAGCCAGCGCGACAGCGAACCGAGGTACGGTGCGACGCGATCGACCTGCTGAAGGTAGTTGCCCCACGGGCCGAGATCGTCGGCGTGCAGGTAGGACGGGATGGACTGCAGTTGCGAAGACATGGATGCTCCAACGTTCAACGGATTGCGCACATTGTCGAAAAACCCATTTTTTTTATCCAATGCCGTTTGCTTATTCGATTATGCGTTTCTTGCATGATCGGGATTTTTCGCAAATCCATGGTCGATTTGCGCAAGAACGCCCGCGATCGGTCGTGCATCGCGCTGCGCGAAAATCGTTGGTGCAATATGCGGGACGCTCGCCGGACAGCTGTCCGACAGGCGCGGCAAGCTCGTCGTCAGGCGCGCGCGGCCGTGCTCGGTTCCATCATTCGGCCGTGTCGCGTAGTTCGTCGCGCACGACTTCCCACAACGCGCGCACCAGTTTCTGGCGCGGATCGTCGCCCTGCAGCGCGAGCTTGTCGCAGTACAGGCGAATCTCCATCGTCAGCGTGTACGGATGCGTGCCGCCGCGCGCGGAACGGTCGAGCCGGATCAGCCGGCCGCCGGCCACCGCGTCCTCGACCGCGCTGTGCGGCAGGAACGCGACGCCGTGGCCCGCGAGCGCCATCGCCTTCAGCCCTTCGGCCATGTCGGTTTCGTACACGCGATCGAGGAACAGCCGCGTCGGTGCGTTCGCAACGATGACTTCGGTCATCCGGCCGAGATACGCGTTCGGCGTATACGACAGGTACGGCACGCGCGCATCGGCCGTGCCCGGCAGCGTGTAGCGCGGCCGGCCGGCGCGGCCCGGCGCCGAGAACGCGCTGATCGGCTCGCTGCCGAGGATCAGCATGTCGTAGCGCGCCGGGTCGAGCGCGACCGGGTGGCTCGGGTGGTGGTAGCCCATCACGAGATCGCAGCCGCCCTCGACGAGCGACAGCACGGCATCGTGCACGTTCAGCGCGCGCAGCCGCGTGTGGACCTGCCCCATCTTCGCCTCGATCCGCTGCAGCCAGCGCGGGAAATACGTGAGCGACAGCGTGTGCGGCACCGCGAACTCGATCGTCGGCACCGGCGCGCCGACGTGGCCGCGCAGCAGCGTGCGCGCCTCGTGCGCCTGCGACAGCATCGTCAGCGCCTGCTCGTAGAAGATCTGGCCGGCCTGCGTGAGCCGCGTCGGATAGACCGAACGGTCGATCAGTTCGGTCGCGAGCCAGGCTTCCAGCGCCTGGATGCGCCGCGAGAACGCGGGCTGCGACACGTGCCGCAGTTCGGCGGACCGGCTAAAGCTGCGCGTTTCCGCGAGCGAGACGAAGTCTTCGAGCCATTTCAGTTCCATGCAGGCGGGCGCGGCGGGCGGCGGTCGGGATGAAGCCTGCATTCTACCGGCGGGCGGGTGTGGGTCGGCGGTGGGGTCGACGGTGGGGTCGACGGCGGGGCCGGCGGGCGGCGGCGGTGTGACAGGCGGACCCGGCGAGCCGGCCCAGGTGCCCGCCGCCAGGCCGGATGCGCGACGGCCGGCCGCTGGGTGCACGCCGATCGCCCGCAGCAGGGCCGGCCGGACCGGTTCGGCCGGAATCGACCCGCGCCAATGGTAAAATGCCGGATTCTCCTCCCCCTCGTTCGCCCCGGCTCCAAGGCCCAGCCCGATCATGTCCGACACTCGTCCCGATACGCTTTTCGCCCTCACCGCGCTCTCGCCCATCGACGGCCGCTACGCCAGCAAGACCGAAGCGCTGCGCGACTGGCTCTCCGAAGCCGCCTTCATGCGCCACCGCGTCACCGTCGAGGTGCACTGGCTGATCGCGCTGTCGCGCGCCGGCTTCGCGGAAGTCCCCCGCTTCTCCGACGCCTCCGAACAATTCCTGCTGCAGCTCGCCGAGCGCTTCACCGCGCACGACGCCGCGCGCATCAAGGAAATCGAGCGCGTGACGAACCACGACGTGAAGGCCGTCGAATACTGGCTGAAGGAATCGGTCAAGGGCCAGGCCGAGCTCGAAAAGGCCAGCGAATTCATCCACTTCGCGTGCACGTCCGAAGACATCAACAACACGTCGCACGGGATGATGCTCGCCGGCGCGCGCGAGCACGTGATCCTGCCGGCGCTGCACACGGTCCATCAGCGCCTCGTCGCGCTGTCGCATGCGCACGCCGAGCAGCCGATGCTGTCGCGCACGCACGGCCAGCCGGCCAGCCCGACGACGCTCGGCAAGGAACTCGCGAACGTCGCCGCGCGCCTCGCCCGCGCGATCGCGCGCATCGAGAAGGTCGAGATCCTCGGCAAGATGAACGGCGCGGTCGGCAACTTCAACGCGCATCTGTCCGCGTATCCGGAATTCGACTGGGAAGCGTTCTCGCGCGACGTGATCGAGAACCGCCTGAAGCTGACGTTCAACCCGTACACGATCCAGATCGAGCCGCACGACTACATGGCCGAGCTGTTCGACGCGGTCGCTCGCGCGAACACGATCCTGCTCGACCTCGACCGCGACGTGTGGGGCTACATCTCGGTCGGCTACTTCAAGCAGAAGACGAAGGCCGGCGAGATCGGCTCGTCGACGATGCCGCACAAGGTCAACCCGATCGATTTCGAGAACTCGGAAGGCAACCTCGGCCTCGCAAACGCGACGCTGCGCCACCTCGCCGACAAGCTGCCGGTGTCGCGCTGGCAGCGTGACCTGACCGACTCGACGGTGCTGCGCAACATGGGCGTCGCGCTCGGCTACTCGCTGCTCGCGTACGACTCGCTGATCCGCGGCCTCGACAAGCTCGAAGTGAACCCGCAGCGCCTGAACGAAGACCTCGACAACTGCTGGGAAGTGCTCGCGGAGCCGGTGCAGACGGTGATGCGCCGCTACGGCATCGAGAACCCGTACGAGCAGCTGAAGGAACTGACGCGCGGCAAGGGCATCACGCGCGAAGCGCTGCAGGAATTCGTCGGCACGCTGGCGATCCCGCAGGACGCGAAGGATCGCCTGCTCGCGATGACGCCTGCGTCGTACATCGGCAAGGCCGTCGAACTGGCAAAGCGGATCGCGTAAGCGCCGCCGTTACCGGACGGAAAACGGACGGAAAAAAAGCCCGATGCGAGCAAGTTCGCATCGGGCTTTTTCGTTGGCGGCCGGCGCGCGGCCAGCGCGTCGGAAAACCGGCACCTCAGAACGAGATCATCCGCCCCGGATTCAGCGCGCTCATCACACTCATCGCCGCTTTCGCCGCCGGAATCGCGATCGGCGACAACTGCCGGCCGAGCGGAATCTCGCGATGGTCGATGCCGGTCAGCATCGAGAAGTCGTCGTTGCGTCCGACGAAATCGTCGCAGATCGCCTTGCCGATCCGCACCGTCTGCGCGACGCCGTGCCCGCTCCAGCCCTGCACCATGTACATCGGCACGCGGCCGTCGGTCTTGCGGCTGTCGGTCGCGCCGTTCAGCGTGAAGTCGCTGACGCCGCTCCAGCAGTAGTCGAGCGCGAAGCGGCCGTCGTGCTGCGGGAACACGGTATTCAGCCGCGTCAGCAGATACGCGTTGACGTCCTGCTGCGGCCAGCACGAGCCGGTGCCCTGCCCGCCGAACAGCAGCCGGTTGCCGCGCACCGGCCGGTAGTAGTCGATCTGGAACTGCGTGTCGTACACCGGCATGCCGGCCGGCATCAGCGTCGCGACATCGACGTCGAGCGGCGCCGTCACGCTCACATACGTGAAGAACGGCACGGTGGTCGCGCCGCCGTCGTCCAGCAGCCGGAACGTCGTGTTGTGCAGCGCGAGCACGACGCCGCGACGCGCGGTGATCGTGCCGCCCGGCGTCGTCGCGACGACGCCCGCGGGCGTTTCGTCGAGCTCGAGCACCTCGGTGCCCTCGTACAGCGCGCCGCCGTTCAACTGGAAGCCGTGCACGAGGCCGCGCACCAGCGCGAGTGGATGAAGCTGGCCGCCGAGCGCGTCGATCGCCGCGCCGTGATACAGGCCCGAGCGCACATATTCGTCGTGCAGCTGATGGCGGCCGACGAGCGTCACGCCTGCGTCGCCGAGATGGCGGCGGGCGTCCGCGCCGTCGAGCAGCGCGCTCATGTGGCCCGGGTGGACCGCCGCCGTCACGTGGCCGCGCTTGCGATCGAGGTCGAGCGCGTAACGCGCGCCGATTTCATCGATCAGGTCCATCGATTCGGTCGATGCGAAGCGCCACAGCCGCTTCGCATCGTCGTGCGACAGGTAGTCGATCATGTCGGCGGCTTCCCAGCGCGCGAGGCCCGGCGTGAGCTGGCCGCCGTTGCGGCCCGACGCCGCGGAGCCGACGTGATGCTTGTCGACGAGGATCGTGTCGACGCCCGCTTCCGCGAGATGCAGCGCGGCCGATGCGCCGAGCAGCCCGGAGCCGATCACCAGCACGTCGCACACGGCGTCGTGCGCGAGCGGCGCACTGTTTTCGTGGCGCGACAGCGACGCCTCGTACCAGTTGGCCGGACGCTCGCCGTCGTAGCGGGACGGCTCGCTCCAGTTCCAGTTGTCCTTTTCGATGTTCAGTTGCGTCTGGTCGAAACGCGATTCGCCCTGGATCAGGGGTTTGTTGTAGGTGGTCATGATTGCACTTGCATGGTCTTGGGCCGCCAGTCGAAGGGCCGTGAGGCTTCGCGGGTGGGGCAGCCGGTTCCACTTGGGTGTCAACGAGATAAAGGGCGCGATTGCCCGTGTTGACGGCAGGCACGTGTGCCTGCCTGGATCCCGGGACTGTGCGAAAGCACGTATTGAAAGGTGCCGGGACACCCAATTTCTACACCGCAGAAATAATTCTACAGCGTAGAATATGCTTTCGTCAAGCTGACAGTCGCCCGCCACCACCGCCCCATGAAAGACAAACCCGCCCAAGGCCCGCGCGGCCTCGACAAGGACGCAATCGTCGCGGCCGCGCTCGCGCTGCTCGAAGAGGTCGGCGAAGCCGCATTCAGCGTGCGCAAGCTCGCGCAGTCGGTCGGTTGCGACCCGATGAGCGTGCTGTATCACTTCAAGTCGAAGGACGGCCTGACCCGTGCGATCGCGAATGCGCTGTCGCGCTCGCTGGTACCGGTCGACGACACGCTGCCATGGCGCGACCGGCTGCGCGATCTCGCGCGCCAGTACCGCGCGCTCGCGCTGCGCTACCCGGCCGCGTTCGCGCTGCTGCAGCGGCACATGAGCACGGGGCCGGCCGATCTCGCGCACATCGAGGCCGTGCATCGCGCGCTGGCCGACGCCGGCATCGCGCGCACCGCGCTGCCGGCCGTATGCGTCGGCTGGTATGCGAGCGTGATCGGGCTCGCCGCCGCCGAGGCCGGCGGCCTCACGCGGCCCGCGAACGACGTCGAGCTCGCGGAAATGGATGCGCTGTCCGATACCGCGCATCCGCTCGTCAAATCGGCCGCGCCGCTCTATGCGCGGCTCGATCCGGCCGTGGTGCATGACACGATGCTCGACGTGCTGCTCGACGGCATCGCGCGGCACGCGCACGCGGCCTGACCGGCGCGCGCCGCCAACAAAAAAAGGCGCCCGAAGGCGCCTTTTTCATGAAGATGGCGGCAAACCGCGCTCAGTGCTGCTGCGCGAAGCCGATCTTCACCATCACTTCATCGACGATCTGTTCGGGCGTCAACTCGATGCTGACCTCGATCGCTTCGTCCGGGCCCGGCTCCTCGAGCGTGTCGAGCTGGCTCTTCAGCAGCGACGGATCGAAGAAATGGCCGGTGCGGCTCTTCAGGCGCTCCTGCAATACCTCGAACGAACCCTTCAGATACACGAACCGCACGTCGGTGTCGGTGCCGCGCAGCACGTCGCGGTACGACCGCTTCAGCGACGAGCACGTGAACACGGCCGTCTCGCCGGCGCGCTGCTTTTCCTCGATGGCCGCGCGGATCGTGCGCAGCCACGGCCAGCGGTCGTCGTCGGTCAGCGGAATGCCGTGATGCATCTTTTCCTTGTTCGCCGCGCTGTGAAACGCGTCGCCATCGGTATAGCTGCACGACAGGCGTTCCGCCAGCATTTCGCCGATTCGCGACTTGCCCGCGCCCGACACGCCCATTGCGATCAGAATCATTGACTACCCCTTTGTTACAAAACCAGGCTCAGCAGCAGCGTGAAGCTAAGACCGAGCACCGAGATGATGGTTTCAAGCAGCGACCAGGTCTTGAACGTCTGACCGACCGTCATCCCGAAGTATTCCTTGATCAGCCAGAAGCCGCCGTCGTTCACGTGCGAGAAGATCAGCGAGCCCGAGCCCGTCGCGAGCACCAGCAGCTCCGGACTGACCGCCGCGCCGGACGCCGCCGCGATCGGCGCGACGATGCCGCAGGCCGTCGTCATCGCGACCGTCGCCGAACCCGTCGCGAGACGCATCAGCGCCGCGACGAACCAGCCGAGCAGCAGCGGCGACAGATGCGCGTGCTTCGCGGTCTCGACGATCTGCTGCGAGATCCCGCTGTCGCGCAGGACGCCGCCGAAGCCGCCGCCCGCACCGACGATCAGCGTGATGCCGGCGATCGGCGCCAGACACTCGCCGCAGAACTTCTGGATCTGGTCGCGGTTGAAGCCTTGCAGCTTGCCGAACGTGAAGAAGCTCACCAGCACGGCGATCAGCAGCGCGACGTCGGAGTTGCCGGCAAAGCGCAGCAGGTTGTTCGGCAGCGACTTCGGCGCGAACACCAGGTCGGCCCAGCTGCCGACCAGCATCAGCACGACGGGCAGCAGGATCGTGAACAGCGTGATGCCGAAGCTCGGCAGTTCGCGCTTGCGGCCTTCCGTGTGCGTATCGACGAACTGCGCGGCGAGCGGATTGTTTTCCGGCAGCTTCACGAACTTCGAGATCGCCAGCGCGAACAGCGGACCGGCGATGATCGCGGTCGGCACGCCGACGATCAGGCCGAAGGCGATCGTCTTGCCGATATCGGCGCCGTATTGCTGAACGGCCAGCAGCGCGGCCGGGTGCGGCGGGATCAGCCCGTGCACGACGGACAGGCCGGCCACCATCGGCAGGCCGACGACGAGCAGCGACTTGCCGGTGCGCTTCGCGACGTTGAACGCGATCGGGATCAGCAGCACGAAACCGACTTCGAAGAACACCGGCAGGCCGACGATGATCGCGACGAACATCATCGCCCAGTGGATGTTCTTTTCACCGAACCAGTCGATCAGCGTGGTCGCGATCCGTTCGGCGCCGCCCGATTCGGCCATCATCTTGCCGAGCATCGTGCCGAGGCCGACGACGATCGCGATGTGGCCGAGCGTGCCGCCGGTGCCCGTTTCGAACGACTTGACGATCTTGTCCATCGGCATGCCGACGACGAGACCGAGGCCCAGCGAAACGATGATCAGCACCAGGAACGGGTAGATCTTGTAGCGCGCGATCATCAGGATCAGCGCGGCGATCGCGATCAGCGTGAATACGAGCAGCATGCTGCCTTGGACAGCCCCCATGTGGCACTCCTCCTAGAATTTGTTCGAACCGGGCGAGGTGTTGCGAGTATGCCCGGCTATGCAGGTCTCCGGAACACGGGGGTACCCCCCGTGAAGGACGCTGAATTTTACTTATCTTTGCGACCCACGGATAGAACCGGTTCCATCAGCAAAAACCCTCGGTAAAACAAGCACTAAGCGCTTGCTTACCGAGGGCCAAACGATCATTTCGTACAAGTCTTAGCGGGGGAGCTGGCTCGCGGTTTGCGCGAGGCGCGTGACCTCGGCCCAGTCCTGCGCGGCGAGCGCGGCTTTCGGCGTGAGCCACGAGCCGCCGACGCACACGACGTTCGGCAGCTTCAGGAAACTCGGCGCGCTTTCGGCGGTGATGCCGCCCGTCGGGCAGAACTTCAGCGCCGGGAACGGGCCGTGGAACGCCTGCAGCATCGGCACGCCGCCAGCCTGCTGCGCGGGGAAGAACTTGACGATCTCGTAGCCGAATTCGAGCGCCTGGATGATGTCGCTCGGCGTCATCACGCCCGGCAGCAGCGGCAGATCGGCGTCGAGCGACGCGAGGTGCAGGTCCTTCGTCAGGCCCGGCGACACGCCGAACTTCGCGCCCGCGCGCTTCGCCTGCGCGCAGTGCTCGGGCTTCGTGATCGTGCCGACGCCGACGACGATGTCCTGCGCGAGCTGGCTCGCGCGCTGGATCGCCTCCAGGCCCGCCGGCGTGCGCAGCGTGATCTCGAGCACCTTGACGCCGCCCGCGTGCAGCGCGCGCGACACATGTTCACCCTGCTCGACCGAGTCGAATGCGAGCACCGGAATCACCGGGCCCAGCTTCACGATTTCGCCAATCCTCTTCATTGAAGACACTCCTTGAAATTCATGCAGCGACGCCGACGGCCGTTTCGCCGACCAGCGTTCCGAAAACCGATGCGCCCTGCTCGGCCGGCGCGGCCGCCGCGCGGAACACGCCGAACAGTTCGCGCCCGAAACCCGTCTCGTTGTCGGCCTGGTGCAGCGGCTGCGCGACCGCGCGCGCTTGCCACTCGGCTTCGTCGACCTCGATGTCGAGAATGCCGGCTTCCGCGTCGATCACGAGCGTGTCGCCCGTCTGCACCTTGCCCAGCGGGCCGGCCAGCAGCGCTTCCGGCGACACGTGGATCACCGCCGGCACCTTGCCCGATGCGCCGGACATGCGGCCGTCGGTGACGAGCGCGACGTGGAAGCCCTGATCCTGCAGCACGCCGAGCAGCGGCGTCAAACGGTGCAGCTCGGGCATCCCGTTCGCGCGCGCGCCCTGGAAGCGCACGACCGCGACGAAATCGCGCTTCAGCTCGCCGCGATCGAATGCCGCCTGCACGGCTTCCTGCGAATCGAACACGATCGCGGGCGCCGTCACCTTGCGGTGCTCGGGCGCGACCGCCGAAATCTTGATCACGCCGCGGCCGAGCCGGCCCTGCATCAGGCGCAGGCCGCCGTCCGGCTGGAACGGCTCGCGAATGCCGCGCAGCACCTTCGTATCGTGGCTCTCGGCCGTGCCGTCGACCCACGTCAGCTTGCCGTCGATCAGCTTCGGCTCCTTCGTGTAGTGCGACAGGCCACGGCCGGCGACCGTCGTCACGTCTTCGTGCAGCAGCCCGCCTTCGAGCAGGTTGCGCACCAGGAACGCAACGCCACCCGCCGCGTGGAAATGGTTCACGTCCGCCTTGCCGTTCGGGTAGATCTTCGCGAGCAGCGGCACGACGGCCGACAGCTCGTCGAAATCGTTCCAGTCGATCAGCACGCCGGCCGCACGCGCGATCGCGACGAGGTGCAGCGTGTGGTTGGTCGAGCCGCCTGTCGCGAGCAGCGCGACGATCCCGTTGACGATCGCCTTCTCGTCGATCACATGGCCGATCGGCGTGTACTGGCCGCGCTCGACCGTCAGGTCGAGCACGCGGCGCGCGGCTTCGGCGGTCAGCGCGTCGCGCAGCGGCGTGTGCGGATGGACGAACGCCGAGCCCGGCAGGTGCAGGCCCATCAGCTCCATCAGCATCTGGTTGCTGTTCGCGGTGCCGTAGAACGTGCAGGTGCCGTGGCCGTGATACGCGGCCGATTCGGCTTCGAGCAGCGCGTCGCGGCCCACTTGGCCCGTCGCGAACTGCTGGCGGATCTTCGCCTTGTCGTCGTTCGACAGGCCGCTCGTCATCGGGCCGGCCGGCACGAAGATGGTCGGCAGGTGGCCGAACTGCAGCGCGCCGATCAGCAGGCCCGGCACGATCTTGTCGCAGATGCCGAGGCAGAGCGCCGTGTCGAACATGTTGTGCGTGAGCGCGATCGCCGTGCCCATCGCGATCGCCTCGCGTGAGAACAGCGACAGCTCCATCCCGGGGTTGCCCTGCGTGACGCCGTCGCACATCGCCGGCACGCCGCCCGCGAATTGCGCGACGCCGCCGTTCTCGCGCGCGGCGGCCTTGATGATGTCGGGGAAATCCTTGTACGGCGCGTGCGCGGACAGCATCTCGTTGTACGAGGACACGATGCCGATGTTCGGCTCGCGGATTGCCTTGATCTGGAACTTGTCGCTGCCTTCGAGACCCGCGAAGCCGTGCGCGAGGTTCGCGCACGACAGCGCGCCGCGCGCCGGGAACTTGCCTTGCGCGCCGTCGATGCGCTGCAGATAGGCGGAACGGGTCGATTGGCTGCGGGCGATCACGCGTTCGGTGACTTTCGCCAGAGTGGGGTGCAGCGACGTCATGCTGGGCGCTCCTGTATGCCGGACGACACCGGCGGTTGGAATCGTGGGGACGGTCGAGTACGTCGAACGAACGAAGCAAGTCTAGTAGAAAAACTACATAGACGCAATGCAGATCAACCGACGTGCAACCCACATTCCCGCCACCAGTAAGGCTTTACCTAGTGAAAACCCTAATTCATCACCCCGACTGAAGCACAAATTACCGGCGTTGGAGCTAGCATTTTCATGTAGATTTTCTACAATTCGATTGCGATACACTCCCTACCCGAACCCCATTTCCATCCGCCGCCCCATGCTGCCTCGCATTGAAGCGATCCGCGCCGAACTGCGCCCGTCCGAGCGCAAGCTCGCCGACTACATCCTCGCCGCGCCGCGCGAGGTGCTCGACCTCGCGATGACCGAGCTGTCGACCCGCGCCGGCGTCAGCCAGCCGACCATCGCGCGCTTCTGCCAGGCGCTCGGCTGCAGCGGCTTTCGCGAATTCAAGATCCGGCTCGCGCAGAGCGTGGCGCCCGGCGTGTCGTCGGTGTATCGCGACGTCGAGCCCGACGAGCCCGCGCCCGGCATCATCGGCAAGGTGTTCGACCGCACGATCGGGGCGCTGATCGAGGTGCGCAACAGCCTGTCGGCCGGCAGCGTCGCCGATGCGATCTCGCTGCTGTCGAACGCGTCGCGCATCGAGTTCTACGGCGCCGGCGGCTCGGGCATCGCCGCGCAGGACATCCAGCACAAGTTCTTCCGGCTCGGCGTGCCGAGCGTCGCGTATTCGGACCCGCACACGTTCTCGATGTCGTCGGCGCTGCTCGGGCCGCACGACGTCGTCGTCGCGATCTCGAACACCGGCCGCACGCGCGACATCGTCGATGCCGCGCGCTCCGCGCTCGCGTGCGGCGCGAAGGTCGTCGCGATCACGCAGAGCCATTCGCCGCTCGCGAAACTCGCGACGGTGAGCCTCGCGTCGAACGTGGCCGAGGAAACCGACGTGTTCTCGCCGATGACGTCGCGGATGTCGCACCTCGCGATCGGCGACATCCTCGCGGTCGGCGTCGCGCTGTCGCGCGGGCCGGCGCTGATGGAGCGCGTCGGCCGCGCGAAGGAGGCGATCACGCGCCGCCGGATCGACGACCCGACGAAAGATTGACGCGCACGACGCGCATATGAAAACGGCGCCCTGAAGGGCGCCGTGTTTTCATGTGTGCGTCGATCAATCGCCGGCATGCTCGTCAGAAGAGCCGCTGGCAGGGTTCAGAACGGCTTGATCACGGCCAGCGCGACCGCGGCGAGCATGCCGAGCACCGGCAGCTCGTTGAACACGCGATACCACTTGTCGGTGCGGCGGTTCTCGCCGCGCTCGAACACGCGCAGCAGGTGGCCGCAATACGCGTGGTAGACGATGAGCAGCAGCACCACCGTCACCTTCGCGTGGATCCAGCCCTGCCCCTGGCCGATGCCGATCACGAGCCAGAGCCACAGCCCGCACGCGAGCGCCGGCACCGCGATCATCGTCATGAAGCGGAACAGCTTGCGCGCCATCAGCAGCAGGCGCCGCACCGCGGCCGGATCGGTCTCCATGGCCAGGTTCACGTAGATGCGCGGCAGGTAGAACAGCCCCGCGAACCACGCGGCGATCAGAACGATATGGAACGTCTTGACCCAGAGCATTGCCATCAATTGTGCGCCTCGCTTTACTGACGGCCTTCGCCGTGCCCGAGCACGACGTACTTCAGCGACGTGAGCCCTTCCAGGCCGACGGGGCCGCGTGCGTGCAGCTTGTCGTTCGAGATGCCGATTTCGGCGCCGAGGCCGAATTCGAAGCCGTCCGCGAAGCGCGTCGACGCGTTGACCATCACGCTGGCCGAATCGACTTCGCGCAGGAAGCGCATCGCGCGGTCGTGATCCTCGGTGACGATCGCATCGGTGTGATGCGAGCCGTAGTGATTGATGTGCTCGATCGCGGCGTCGAGGCCGTCGACGACCTTGATCGCGAGCACCGGCGCGAGATATTCGGTGTGCCAGTCTTCGTCGGTCGCATCGACGAGCGGGCCGACGCCCGCCTCGGCGAGCACCGCGCGCGCGGCCGCATCGACGCGCAGCTCGACCTGCTTGTCGCGATACAGCTTGCCGAGCGGCGGCAGCAGCGTCGCCGCGATGCCGCTCGCCACGAGCAGCGTTTCCATCGTGTTGCAGGTGCCGTAGCGGTGCGTCTTCGCGTTGTCGCACACGGTCAGTGCCTTCGCGAGATCGGCGCGATCGTCGACATACACGTGGCAGATGCCGTCGAGGTGCTTGATCATCGGCACGCGCGCCTCGTTGATCAGGCGCTCGATCAGGCTCTTGCCGCCGCGCGGCACGATCACGTCGACGTAGTCGGTCATCGTGATCAGCTTGCCGACCGCGGCGCGATCGGCGGTCGCGACGACCTGCACCGCATCCTGCGGCAGCCCGGCCGCCTCGAGCCCTTCGCCGATCAGCTTCGCGAGCGCCGCGTTCGATTCGAGCGCCTCGGAGCCGCCGCGCAGGATCGTCGCGTTGCCCGACTTCAGGCACAGCGCGGCCGCGTCGATCGTCACGTTCGGGCGCGACTCGTAGATGATGCCGATCACGCCGAGCGGCACGCGCATCTGGCCGACCTGGATCCCGCTCGGGCGGTACTTGAGGTTGCCGATCTCGCCGATCGGATCGGCCAGCGACGCGACCTGGCGCAGACCTTCGACCATCGTCTTCAGCGCGTTGTCGGACAGCGTCAGGCGATCGATGAACGCCGCGTCGAGCCCCTTTTCGCGGGCACGGGCGACGTCGCGTGCATTCGCATCCTTCAGCGCCTGCGCATCGCGCTCGATCGCGCGGGCCACGGCGTCGAGCGCCGCGTTCTTCGCGGCCGTGCTGGCGCGCGCCATCGCGCGGGAAGCGTGCCGGGCACGGCGGCCCAGGTCCGTCATGTACTGGTCGATATCCATCGTGTGACTCGAGAAGCGAGCCGCTTGGCGCGGCGTGAATTCGTGGGGAAGCGTGAGGCGCGGCGGCAGGCCGGCCGCGCCGGCTTACCGAAACATTGTAAGCGGGTTGCGATGCGTGCGCTGAAGGCCCGGCTTAACGCCGCACGCGACCCGCGGGCGGCGGTCGCTCGCCGCGGGCGCCCGCCACCGTCATCGCGAGCTGGAACAGGCCGTCCCACGGGTCGGGCGGCGGATCGTCCTGCGAGCGGCGGCCCGGCGTGATCGCCGACAGCCCCTTCACCTGCCGGTCGAGTTTCGCGGCGAACGCGAGCGCCTTTTCGAGCACGGGTTCCGACACGCGGTTCAGCGCGGGGCCGATCAGCCGCTCGCGCGGGCCCCACACGCGGTTCTCGCGCAGCAGCGTGGCGAGCGGCTTGCCGGCCGTCGTGCCACGCTTGATCCGCAGCAGCGTGCGCAATTCCTCGACGACGGCCCACATCACGAGCACGATCGCCTCGCCCTCGCCCTTCAGCCCGTCGATCATCCGCGCGAGCCGCGCGGCGTCACCCGCGAGCATCGCCTCGTTCAGCTTGAACACGTCGTAGCGCGCGACATTCAGCACCGCGTCGTGCACCTGCTCGAACGACAGCACGCCCTGCGGATAGAGCAGCCCGAGTTTCTGGATTTCCTGATGCGCGGCGAGCAGGTTGCCCTCGACGCGCTCCGCGATGAACTGCAGCGCGCGCCGCCCGTCGTCGCCGGGCGCGACGCGCTGGCCCTGCATCGACAGACGCTGGCCGATCCAGTTCGGCAGCTGCGCGCGCTCGACCGGATCGATCTTCAGCGCGACGCCGCCGTTCTGCAGCGCGGTAAACCATGCGGATTTCTGCGTTGCCGCGTCGAGGCGCGGCAACGTGACGAGCATCAGCGCGTCGGGGTTGGGAGTCGCCGCGAGCGTCTTCAGCGCATCGGCGCCTTCCTTGCCGGGCTTGCCCGACGGAATGCGCAGCTCGATCAGCTGGCGCTCGCCGAACAGCGACATCGCCTGCGTCGCGCCGAGCAGCACGCTCCAGTCGAAGCCGCGCTCGACCGTATGCACCGAACGCTCGGTGAAGCCGGCCGCGCGCGCGGCCGCACGAATGCGGTCGCACGCTTCCTGCGCGAGCAGCGGCTCGTCGCCGTAGACGGTGTAGAGCCCGGCCATCCCCTTCGCGAGGTGCGGCTCCAGCGCATCAAGTCGCAATTGCATCGGTGCGTGCGCCGGCGATTACAGCGGCGGCGGCGGCAGCGGCGCGCGCGGCGCGACGCCCGGCACCACGTCCTCCGGCGCCGGCGTCAGCGAGTGGACGATCGCGAGACGCCGCATCAGCTGGTCGACCGCGTCGTTCTGCATGTCGGCGTACAGAATCTCGGCTTCCTGCGCCTTCGCGTTGGTGTACTGATCGCTGTACGTCATCGCGCGGTTCAGCGCGATCGCGCTCGGCGGGATCAGCAGCGTGCCGTCCTGGCTCGTCAGCGTGAAATTCAACGTGTAGTAGAGCGCATATTCCTGCGCGGAGCCGTACTTGTTGAGCGTCAGCGTGTTCTGCCCGCGCGACTCCGACATGCGCAGCACGGCATCGGCTTCGTCCATCGACTTGACGATCTTCGTGTCGCTGCCAGCCTCGACGAGGCGCACGAGCCGCGCCTCGACGGGCGCCGGCGCGCCGGCCACCAGCAGGCGCTTGAACGCGTAGTCCTGCCTGCCGCGCAACTGGAAACCGCATGCCGACAGCGCGACCGCGCTGCCGACGAGCCCCAAAAACGATCTGCGGATCACCTTCGCTCCTTCTGTGTGCGCCCGACGGCCAATGGCCGTCAGACGACGATGTTCACGAGGCGGCCGGGCACGACGACGATCTTCTTCGCCGGCTTGCCGTCGCTGAACTTCGCGAACGCTTCGTCGGCCACTGCCGCGGCTTCGATCGCCTCGCGGCTCGCGTCCTTCGCGACCTTCAGCGCGCCTCGCACCTTGCCGTTCACCTGCAGCACGAGTTCGATCTCGGCCTGCTCGAGCGCGGCCTCGTCGACCTTCGGCCACGGTGCGTCGAGCAGCGGGCCGAATTCGTCCGCGTAGCCGAGCGCCTTCCACAGCTCGAACGTGACGTGCGGCACGACAGGGTACAGCACGCGCAGCAGCACGCCGTACGTCTCGCGCAGCACGGCGGGCGTCGCGCCCTTCGCGCCGTCGATCGCGTTCAGCATCTTCATCGCGGCCGACACGACCGTGTTGTACTGCAGGCGTTGGTAGTCGAAATCGGCCTGCTTCAGCACGCTGTAGATTTCGCGGCGCAGCGCCTTGTCGGCGTCGCCGAGCGCGGCCGCGTCGAAGCCCGCGCGCGTAGCGAGCGCCTCGCGATTCGTCGCGCCGAAGCTCCATACACGGCGCAGGAAGCGGCTCGCGCCTTCGACACCCGCGCCCGACCACTCGAGCTGCTGCTCGGGCGGCGCCGCGAACATCGTGAACAGGCGCGCGGTATCGGCGCCGTACTGGTCGATCAGCACCTGCGGATCGACGCCGTTGTTCTTCGACTTCGACATCTTCTCGATGCCGCCGAGCACGACCGGCTGGCCGTCCGTGTTCAGCGTCGCGCCGACCGGGCGGCCCTTGTCGTCGTGCGTGACCGTCACGTCGGCCGGGTTGTACCAGGTCTTCTTGCCGGATGCGTCTTCGCGGTAGAACGTCTCGTTCAGCACCATCCCCTGCGTGAGCAGGTTCTTCGCCGGCTCGCCGAACTTCACGAGGCCGAGGTCACGCATCACCTTGGTCCAGAAGCGCGAATACAGCAAGTGCAGGATCGCGTGCTCGATGCCGCCGATGTACTGATCCATCGGCATCCAGTAATCGGTGCGCGCGTCGACCATCGTGTCGGCGTCCGGCGCCGTGTAGCGCGAGAAATACCACGACGAATCGACGAAGGTATCCATCGTGTCGGTCTCGCGCTTCGCGGCCGCGCCGCACTTCGGGCACGAGCAGTTCAGGAACGCTTCCGACTTCGCGAGCGGGTTACCCGAGCCGTCCGGCACGAGGTCTTCCGGCAGCACGACCGGCAGGTCCTGCTCCGGCACCGGCACGTCGCCGCACGACGGGCAGTGGATGATCGGGATCGGCGTGCCCCAGTAGCGCTGGCGCGACACGCCCCAGTCGCGCAGGCGCCACGTGACCTGCTTGTCGCCGTAGCCGCCGGCCTTCAGGTCGGCCGCGACCGCGTCGACCGCATCCGCGTAGCGCAGGCCGTCGTACTTGCCGCTGTTCACGCAGACCGCGGTTTCCTTGTCGCCGTACCACTCCTGCCACGCATCCAGCGAGTACGTCTGCCCTTCGCTCGCAATCACCTGCTTGATCGGCAGGCCGTACTTCTTCGCGAATGCGAAATCGCGCTCGTCGTGGCCCGGCACGCCCATCACCGCGCCTTCGCCATAGCTCATCAGCACGTAGTTGCCGATCCAGACCTCGACCGGCTCGCCCGTGAGCGGGTGCGACACCGAGAAGCCCGTCGCGACGCCCTTCTTCTCCATCGTCGCGACATCGGCCTCGGCGACGCCGCCGCGCTTGCATTCGTCGATGAACGCCTGCAGTTCGGGCTTGCCCTGCGCGAGGCGCGTGGCAAGCGGGTGCTCGGCCGCGACCGCGCAGAACGTGACGCCCAGGATCGTGTCGGCACGCGTCGTGAACACGCGCAGGAGCGCCTTCTCGCCGTCGAGTTCGTACGGGAAGCCGAAGTTCACGCCGAAGCTCTTGCCGATCCAGTTCTGCTGCATGATCTTCACGCGCTCGGGCCAGCCGAGGCCGTCGAGATCGTTCAGCAGTTCATCGGCGTATTGCGTGATCCGCAGGTAGTACATCGGGATCTCGCGCTTCTCGACGAGCGCGCCCGAGCGCCAGCCGCGGCCGTCGATCACCTGCTCGTTCGCGAGCACGGTCTGGTCGACCGGGTCCCAGTTCACGGTGCCCGTCTTCTTGTACGCGATGCCCTTCTCGAGCATCTTCAGGAACAGCCACTGGTTCCACTTGTAGTAGTCGGGCTTGCACGTCGCGATTTCGCGCGACCAGTCGATCGCGAGGCCCATCGACTGCATCTGGCCCTTCATGTAGTCGATGTTGTCGTAGGTCCACTTCGCGGGCGGCACGCCGTTCGCCATCGCGGCGTTCTCGGCCGGCATCCCGAACGCGTCCCAGCCCATCGGCATCAGCGTGTTGTAGCCGTTCATCCGCAGATAGCGGTACATCACGTCGTTGATCGTGTAGTTGCGCACGTGACCCATGTGCAGCTTGCCGGACGGATACGGCAGCATCGACACGCAGTAGAACTTCGGCTTCTGCGAATCTTCCCTCGTCTTGTAGGCATCGGCTGCGCGCCAGTCGCCCTGGGCGGCGGCTTCGACGTCGGCGGGTACGTATCTCTCGTGCATGGTGTGGTTCGGACTAGGCTTTAAGCAGCGCGCCACGAGGCGGGCACGCGGAAGTGGACGAAATCGGGCAGCCCGGCGGCGGGAGCAGGCTCACGGTTCTCGGGCCTGCATCATGGTTCCGGATATTCGCCGGGTAACCCGGAAGGTCTCCAGGTTACCCGGCGAAACCCTGCCAACCGGGCGGAAACGACGATTATACCGTCCGTGGCGGGCGGTACGGCCGGGTCTCGCGGGCCGCGGCGCATTCTTGCCTGCGCCGGGCTCGCAGGCGGCCGGCAGGTCAGGGTTTCGCGCCCGCGGCGGCCGGCGCGGCGGCGCCCGCCGGCGGCACGTCGGTGACGAAGCCGATTCGCGTGAGGCCCGCGGCCTGCGCGGCGCCCATCACCTGCGCGATCACGTCGTAGCGGGTCGCGCGCGACGCGCGCAGCCGCAGCTCGGGCGGCGCGGCGCCCGCGGCGGCGGCCTGAAAGCGCGCCGGCAGCGCGTCGAGTGCGACGGGTGTGTCGTCCCAGTACAGCTTGCCGGCGTCGTCGATCGACAGCGTGACCGATTGCGGCGTATCGCGCGCGACGCCGGCCGCGACCTTCGGCAGGTCGAGCCGGATCGCGTGCGTCATCAGCGGCGCGGTAATGATGAAGATGACGAGCAGCACGAGCATCACGTCGATCAGCGGCGTCATGTTGATCTCCGCCATCGGCGCGGATGTCTTGTGGTGCTCCAGTCCGCCGAATGCCATGGTCGCTCCTCCCGGCTGCGCGTCAGGCGCCCTGCGCGCACACGAATACGTGCAGGTCGCGCGCGAAGCCGTCGAGTTCCTCGGCGAGTTGGCGCACGAGCCGCCCGAGGATGTTGTAGGCAAGCACCGCGGGAATCGCGACGACGAGCCCGAACGCGGTCATGATCAGCGCCTCGCCGACCGGCCCCGCGACGTTCTCGATCTGCGCCTGTCCGCTCGCGGCGATGCTGCCGAGCGCGTGATAGATGCCCCACACGGTGCCGAGCAGCCCGACGAACGGCGCGGTGCTGCCGATCGACGCGAGCAGCACCTGACCGAACTCGAGACGCCGCTGCGAGCGCAGCATTGCGTGACGCAGCGCGCGCAGCACGCGTTCGCTGCGCTCGACGCGCGCGGCCAGCGCGGCCGGATCGTGTTCGTCGGCCGCGTCGCGCGCGGCTTCGGCGAGCGGCACGAACACGCGCTCGCGATCGGCGCCGGCGAGCGCGTCGATGCCCGCGTCGAGCGACGCCGCGCGCCAGAACGCGGCGAGCGCGCGCGGCCCCTGCCGCTTCGCGCGGACCAGCAGCCAGGCCTTCATCAGGAGAAAGCACCAGCTGGCGACGGACATCGCCAGCAGCACATAGGCGACGGCGTGCGTGATCGCATCGCCGCTTTCGAGGTAGTGGACAACGCCGGTGGGAATGGCCATCGGAGTTTCCCCGTGAGGGTCAGCGCAGGCCGAGCACGTCCTGCATGTCGAACAGGCCGGCGCCGCGCGCCGACAGGAAGCGGACCGCACGCAGCGCACCCTGCGCGTACGACACGCGGCTCGACGACTTGTGCGTGATCTCGATCCGTTCGCCGATCCCGGCGAACAGCACGGTGTGATCGCCGACGATGTCGCCGCCGCGCACGGCCGCAAAGCCGATCGTCGACGGATCGCGTTCGCCCGTCACGCCCTGGCGGCCGTATACCGCGCAGTCCTCCAGCGAGCGCCCGAGCGCGCCGGCCACGGCCTCGCCCATCATCAGCGCGGTGCCCGACGGCGCGTCGACCTTGTGACGGTGGTGCGCCTCGATGATCTCGATGTCGTAGCCGTGCGAGAAATGCTTCGCCGCGAATTCGAGCAGCTTCAGCGTGACGTTCACGCCGACGCTCATGTTCGCCGCGAACACGATGCCGATCCGGGCCGCGGCGGCCTGCAGCTCGGCCTTCTGCTCGGCGGTGAAGCCGGTCGTGCCGATCACGAGCTTCACTTCGTGGCGCAGCGCGGCCGCGACGTGCGCAATCGTGCCTTCCGGCCGCGTGAAGTCGATCAGGTAGTCAGCCTGCGCGAACACGGCATCGAGGTCGTCGGTCAGCTTGACTCCGGTTTCCTTGCCGAGGAACGCGCCCGCGTCCTGGCCGAGGAACGGCGAATCGGCGCGGTCGAGCGCGCCGACGAGCTGCGCGTCGGAATCATTGAGAACGGCTTCGATCAGCATCCGGCCCATACGGCCCGATGCACCGGCAATCGCAATCTTCATGGCTTTCTACACGACAGGTCTAAAGGCGGGCGGCGCATGCCGCCCTGTTTCCGCATGCCGGACGTTTACTGCGCCGGCGCGGTGAGCGGCTGGTTCTGCAGGTTGTCGGAGCCTTGCGGGCCGACCGGCGGCGCCGCTTCGTTCGACACGTTCGGCTGCGGCGGGCGGTGGAACTGGAACTGCGGCTGGATCGCCGGCGCGGCGCCCGGCGGCTGGCCGCCCGGCACCGGCGCGCCGCCCGAAGCCTGCGCGGACGGCGTGAAGCGGCGGCTGGCCGAGCCCTGCCCCGATACCTGGTTGGTCGCGCGGTTCGCCGCGCGCGCCGCCTGGGCGTTCGCATCCTGGTCGACCACCGCGCCGGACGCCAGCCCGGTGGACGGGCTCGCGGCCTCGGCAGCCTGCGCGGCGCTCGCGGCAGCAGCGGCCTCGGCCGCCCGCTTCGCCTCGGCGGCGGCCTTCGCCTTCTTGCCGCCGCGGTCGCCGTCGATATCGGCCAGCAGGTCGAGCTCGGAAGGCAGGTTGTCGGCGCCGGTCCAGCTCGCGAGGCGATCGCTCGCGAACGTCAGCACGAGATCGCGCTGCTGGACGACGGACGTCGAGCCGCGCTTGAAGTAAAAGAGGTAATCCCAGCGGTCGGCATGGAACATGTCGGCCAGCAGCGGCGTGCCGAGCAGCGCGCGGACCTGCTCGCGCGTCATGCCGGCCTGCAGCTGCGCGGCCTTCTCCTGCGACACGAAGTTGCCCTGCACGACGGTGATCCGATAGGGCGTGATGCTCTGCGCGATACGCTGCGTCACGCTGTCGTACGACGAACAACCAGCCAGCGCGGCAACGGCGGCGGCAGCGATGATGGCACTCCGCATGCGACTCCTCTGAAAGTGCGAAAGAGATTCCGGGAACATTTCCGTCACCGTGCAGGCCCGCGTCGCGAGCCGCGCGTGTTTCTGGAACGGCGAAAAGCCGGTAACATGAAGCCCTGCATTGTACTCTAGGGATGCCTAGCCATGACCAATCCGACGGATCTCAAGAATATCGGGCTAAAGGCCACCCTACCGCGCCTCAAGATTCTCGAGATCTTCCAGCAAAGCCCCGTGCGTCACCTGACTGCCGAAGACGTCTACCGCAACCTGCTCAACGAGCAGCTCGACATCGGGCTCGCCACCGTTTACCGCGTGCTGACGCAGTTCGAGCAGGCCGGCCTGCTCACGCGCAGCAACTTCGAATCCGGCAAGGCCGTGTTCGAATTGAATGAAGGTTCGCACCACGATCACCTCGTCTGCCTCGATTGCGGCCGCGTCGAGGAGTTCTTCGATGCCGAGATCGAAAGCCGCCAGCAGGCGATCGCGAAGGAACGCGGCTTCCGGCTCCAGGAGCACTCGCTCGCGATGTACGGTTCGTGCACGACGGAGAACTGCCCGCACCGCAAGCACTGATCGAACCCTTCGCACAAGCGCCACGGCCCGGCCGGCATCCCGCCGCCCGGGCCGTGTCGTTTTCGGAGCCGGAATGAAAAACGGCCCGCGGGTGGCCTGCGGGCCGGGTCGGAACGATGTTTTCAATCGAGCGTGCGGCGGCGGGCCGTGCAGCCGCCGCGCGATCGTCGACGCCTGATGCGGCCCTTCGCCGTGCGTCAGGTCGCGCTCGCGCAGGCCGGCTCGAACTCGAGCGCCCAGGGTTCGTCGAGCGGAATCTCGTCGCAGTTCGGCTGCGGGCCGCCACGGTCGACGATCACGAAGTCGCTCACCGCGTCGAGCGCGAGCAGCGGATGGTGCCAGACGCCCTTCGCGTAATTCACGCCCTGCCAGCCTTCGGCCAGGAACGCGCGCATCGCGTCGGGCCGGAACTCGCCGGCCGGCGCGACGACGATCGCGTAGCGCGACACGGCCGCGAGCGGGATGAACGCCTGGCTGCCGTGCGGGTGGCGCTCCATCAGCGTGATCGCGACCGGCAGCGTGCGCGGCTGCGCGCGAAACACGCTGACGAGCGGCCGGCCGCCGTCCGCGCAGACGTCGATCGTCGCGAGATCGTGAAAGCGCTCGGTCGTGCCGCCGTTGATCGGGAAATGCCGCGCGCCTTCGAGCGCGATCACGTCGCCGAACGGCGCGAACGCTTCGCGGGTCAGGCGCTCGACGCGCAGGATATGGGGTCCGCTCATGCCGTTGCCCTCCTTCAAGCCGGCTCGCCCCACAGACGCAGGCGCGACACGCCGCCGTCCGGGAAGATGTTGAAGCGCACGTGCGTGACGGGGCCGAGTGCCGCGAGCTGGTCGAACGTATGCACGTGGTCCATCTGCAGCTTCTGCTCGCCGAGCAGTTCGGCCCAGAACATCGCCTGCGTGACGAGCGAGTCGTCGGTGCCGCCCGCGACCCGCGCGGCCTGCAGCGAACAGCGGTCGGGGAAGTTGCCCTTGAAGAATGCCGTATCGACCTCGACGCGCCGGATGATGCCCGGCCGCGCCAGCGCGACGATCGCCCAGTCGTTGCCGGGCTCGCGGCGCCGCCGCGTTTCCCAGCCGTCGCCCATGTTCGCGCCGCGCCCCGGCATCAGCATCTGCGAGGCCGCGCCGAAGTGCTGGTTGTTCGCGGCCACCAGGTAGCCGCCGTTCTCGATCGCCGCGAGATCGACGAGCTCGCCCGCCGGTACGTGGCGCCAGTCGCGCTGCGGCTGGCCGTACACGCGCAGGCGCGCGAGCCCGCCGTCCGGATACAGGTTCACGCGCAGGTGCGTGACCGGTTGCGCGTCGTCGACGCCGACATAGTGATGCGAATTGCCCTGCAGCGTCGTCGCGGGCACGAGCGTACGCCATTCGGCGTCCTCCGGCGGCGTATCGCCGTCCACCGCGCAGGCGTCGATCGACGCAGCCGGCGGGAAGTTGCCGGTGAAGTGGCTCGTATCGAGATCGACGCCGTAGATCACGCCCGGCCGCGCGAGCCGGACCACGCAGAAGTCGTGGCCGGTGGTGCGCTTGCGGCGCGTTTCCCAGCCGTCCATCCACTTGCCGTGATCGTCATACTTGCCGGGGATGAACACGGCCGGCTCGGGATTGAGCATGCGCTCCTTCGGCGCGAAGAATTCGTCGCTCGCGAAGAGCGCCTGCGCGCCCAGGCGCGGGTCGGCGAGGTTCATGTAGCGCCGCGTGAAAGCCGGCGCGTTCGGATCGAGGATGGGGGCTGCCATGTCGTCTCCACTATTTTTCGAGATGGGCCGGCGCGTCGTGGCGCCGGCCGCGGGAAATGCAATCGCGCGCAGCGGCCGGGAAAGCCGCTGCGCGCGCGTGATGCTCAGAGCGCGTGAGCCTGGTCGCCGGCGACCGGTGCGCTGCTGCCCTGCGCGTCGACCGCCACGTAGCGCAGCTCGCGGTTCAGCACGCGCGTCGCGCGGGCCCGGTCGATGTCGTTCTCCCACACCGCGACGACCACCGTCGCGACGCAGTTGCCGATCAGGTTGGTCAGCGCGCGGGCGATGCCGACGAACCAGTCGACCGGCAGGATCAGCACGAGGCCGAGCACCGGAATCGCGGGAATCGCCGACAGCGTCGCCGCGAGAATCACGATCGCCGAACCCGGAATCCCGTGCGCGCCCTTCGACGTGACGAGCGACACGAGCAGCACGACGATCAGGTCATGCGTGGACAGCGGCGTGTTGGTGGCCTGCGCGATGAACAGCACGGCGAGCGTCAGGTAGATCGAGAAGCCGTCGAGGTTGAACGAATAGCCGGTCGGGATCACGAGGCCGACCGTCGAATCCTTGATGCCCATGTATTCGAGCTTGCTCATCACCTGCGGCAGCACCGCGTCCGACGACGCCGTGCCGAGCACGATCGACAGTTCCTCGCGCAGGTAGCGGATCAGCTTGAACACCGAGAAGCCCGCGAGCCGCATCACCACGCCGAGCACGACCGTGACGAACACGATGCAGCTCAGGTAGAACACCGCGACGAGGTAGCCGAGCTGCTTGAGCGACGAGACGCCGTACTTGCCGGTCGTGAACGCGATCGCACCGAGCACACCGAGCGGCGCGAGCTTGATGATGAAGCCGATGATGCGGAAGAACACGTGCGACAGTTCCTCGATCAGGCTGTTCACGCGCTGCGCCTTGTCGCCGAGCAGCGACAGCGCGGAGCCGAACAGCACCGCGAACACGAGGATCTGCAGGATGTCGCCCTTCGCGAACGCGTCGATCGCGGTCTCGGGGATGATCTTCATCAGGTAGCCGGCCGTGTCCTTCAGGCTTTCGGCGTTCTTCGCGTACGACGAGAGCGACGCTGCATCGAGCGAGCGCAGGTCGATGTTCATCCCGACGCCCGGGCGCGTGAGCCACGCGAGGACGAGCCCGATGCCGAGCGCGAGCGTGGTCATCACCTCGAAGTAGATGACGGCCTTCAGGCCGACCCGGCCGACCTTCTTCAGGTCGCCCGCATTGGCCATCCCGCTCACCACGACGCAGAACACGATCGGGCCGATGACCATCTTGATGAGCTTCAGGAAGCCGTCGCCGAGCGGTCGCAGCGACTCGGCGAAATGCGGGAAAAACGCGCCGAGCGCGACCCCCAGTATCAATGCGACGACTACCCGGCCAAACAGCGAATTGAGGAATTTCGACACGGCGCTCTCCCGATCCAACGGTTGCAGTTTCGTCTGTTCATACTGGTAAGACCAGTGATGTTATGGTGGATAGTAGGAAGCCGATATAGTGGCGTCAAGGACGATCAAAATAGGGATTTCCCGCCCCCATCGCCCCGAATTTCCGGCGCACCAAACAGGGGCGGATCGTGGCTTACCCGTAGGGCGCCGATGCACCGCACGCGTGCGGATTACAATGCCGGTCAGACCGGCCAAACGCTCACATCATGAAAAACGTTCCGCACACCGTGACCGACGCCGCCATCGCGACGATCCGCGACCGGATCGAGGCAGGCGTCTATCCGGTCGGCAGCCTGCTGCCGGCCCAGCGCCAGCTCTCCGAGGAGCTGGAGATCAGCCGTGCGTCGCTGCGCGAGGCGCTCTCCACGCTCGAGGCGCTCGGGATGCTGCGCATCCGCGCCGGCAAGGGCGTCTATGTCGAAAGCGCGCAGGCGAGCGCCGCCCATCCGTGGCAGTTCGCCGAGCAGTCGTCGCCGCCCGACACGTACCAGATGCGCTATGCGCTCGAAGGATTCGCCGCGCGCATGGCCGCGCACGTCGTCAGCGACGACGACATCGCCTGGTTCGAGGACAACCTCGCCGACCTCCACGTCGCGCTCACCGACAGCGAGCTGGACGAAGCGTCGCGGCTCGACTTCGACTTCCACATGCGGATCATCCATCTCGCCGGCAACGCGGCGATCGAGTCGGTGTTGCGCAGCAGCGCGGACATCATGAAGGAAAGCCAGCGCATGCCGTTCTACCGGCGCGAGCTGCTGCTGTCGACGTGGCACGAGCACCGCGCGATCCTCGACGCGCTGATCGCCCGCGATGCGGCCGCGGCCGGCCTCGCGATCGAGACGCACATCGCGAACGCCGCGCAGCGCGCGGGCATCTTCTTCCCGACGCCGTCCGCCGGCACCGTCGCGGCTCTTCCCGTGAAATAAAAAAAGCCCGGCCGGAAAAACCGGGCCGGGCTCGTTCGCCGCGCAGGCCGCCATGCGGCGGCTGCGCAACGTGCGGGATTACTTCGCGTTCGCGAACGCGACTGCCGTATCCAGCATGCGGTTCGAGAAACCCCACTCGTTGTCGTACCAGCTCGACACCTTGACGAGGCGGCCCGACACCTTGGTCAGCGTCGCGTCGAACGTCGACGAAGCCGGGTTGTGGTTGAAGTCGATCGACACCAGCGGCGCGTCGTTGTAGCCGAGGATGCCCTTCAGCCCGCCTTCCGATGCTTCCTTCATGATCGCGTTGACTTCCTCGACCGTCGTGTCACGCTTCGCGATGAACGACAGGTCGACGATCGACACGTTGATCGTCGGGACGCGGATCGCGTAGCCGTCGAGCTTGCCGTTCAGTTCCGGCAGCACGAGGCCGACGGCCGACGCAGCGCCCGTCTTCGTCGGGATCTGGCTGTGGGTGGCCGAACGCGCGCGACGCAGGTCTTCGTGATAGACGTCCGTCAGCACCTGGTCGTTCGTGTAAGCGTGGATCGTCGTCATCAGGCCGGTTTCGAGGCCGATGCGGTCGTTCAGCGGCTTGACGAGCGGCGCGAGGCAGTTCGTCGTGCACGATGCGTTCGAGATGACGGTGTGCTCGGCCTTCAGCACGTCGTGGTTCACGCCGTAGACGATCGTTGCGTCGACGTCCTTGCCGCCCGGCGCCGAGATGATCACCTTCTTCGCGCCGCCCTTCAGGTGCGCGCTCGCCTTTTCCTTCGTCGTGAAGAAGCCCGTGCATTCCATCACGACGTCGACGCCGAGCTCGCCCCACGGCAGTTCTGCCGGATTGCGGTTGGCCAGCACGCGGATCTTGTCGCCGTTCACGACGAGGTAGTCGCCGTCGACCGACACGTCGCCCGGGAACTTGCCGTGCGCGGTGTCGTACTGGGTCAGGTGCGCGTTGGTCTTCGCGTCGCCCAGGTCGTTGATCGCGACGATCTCGAGATCGTGCTTCTTGCCGTTTTCATAAAACGCGCGCAGCGTGTTGCGGCCGATGCGGCCGTAGCCGTTGATTGCGACGCGGATCGTCATGGTCTATCTCCTGATGGCTGAAAAAAATTAGTTACGTGCAGCTTCACGGTGCGACGCGCGCGACGGGTGGCGCGCGTCGCGTATGCTTTTAGGCCAGCACGGCCTTCGCGGTCTCGACGACGTGCTCGACGGTGAAGCCGAAGTACTTGAACAGCACGCCGGCCGGTGCCGATTCGCCGAACGTGTCGATCCCGACGACGCCGCCTTCGAGGCCGACATACTTGTGCCAGAAGCTCGTCACGCCCGCTTCGATCGCGACGCGGCGCACGCCGTGCGGCAGCACGCGTTCGCGGTATTCGGCGTCCTGGCGATCGAACACGTTGGTCGACGGCATCGACACGACGCGGGCCGCGATGCCCTGCTGCGCGAGCGGCTCGACGGCCTTCATCGCGAGCTCGACTTCCGAGCCCGTCGCGATCAGGATGATCTTGCGCGCGACGATCTCTTCGTCCCAGTCCTTCAGCACGTAGCCGCCCTTCTCGATGTTCGCGATCTGCGCATCGGTACGCGGGTTGAACGCGAGGTTCTGACGGCTGAAGATCAGGCTCGACGGACGGTCGGCGGCAACCGCGTGAGTCCATGCGACGGCCGTCTCGACCGTGTCGGCCGGACGCCACACGTCGAGGTTCGGGATCAGGCGCAGGCTCGACACGTGCTCGATCGACTGGTGCGTCGGGCCGTCTTCGCCGAGGCCGATCGAATCGTGCGTGAACACGAAGATCGTCGGGACCTTCATCAGCGCCGCGACGCGCAGCGCGTTGCGGCTGTAGTCGGAGAACGTCAGGAACGTGCCGCCGAACGGCTTGTGGCCGCCGTGCAGCGCGAGGCCGTTGAGCGCGGCGCTCATGCCGAATTCGCGCACGCCGTAGTTGATGTGGTTGCCGAGCAGCACGCCCGCGCCTTCCGGATTCGCGCGCACCGCCTTCGATGCCTTCCAGTTGGTCAGGTTCGAGCCGGTCAGGTCGGCCGAGCCGCCGAGCAGTTCCGGCAGTGCGGCGGCGAGCCCTTCGATGGCCTGCTGCGAAGCCTTGCGGGTCGCGACCGTCTCGGCGCGCTCGTTCGCGCCGGCGATGATCGCCGCGGCCTTCTCGGCCCAGTCGGCCGGCAGCTGGTTGGCCATCCGGCGCTCGAATTCAGCGGCTTGCGCGGGGAATTTCTCGCGATATTGCGCTAACGTCGCATCCCATTCGGTCTCGGCACGCTTGCCGGCTTCCTTCGCGTCCCAGGCCGCATAGACTTCCTGCGGAATCACGAACGGCTCCCACTTCCAGCCGAGCGCTTCGCGCGTCTTCGCGATTTCTTCCGCGCCGAGCGCCGCGCCGTGCACGTCGTGGCCGCCGGCCTTGGTCGCCGCGCCCTTGCCGATCACCGTCTTGCAGCAGATCATCGTCGGCTTGTCCGACAGCTTCGCCTTCGCGATGGCCGCGTCGACCGCGTCGACGTCGTGGCCGTTCACGTTCGGGATCACGTTCCAGCCGTATGCCTCGAAGCGCTTCGGCGTGTCGTCGTGGAACCAGTTGACGACGTCGCCGTCGATCGAGATGCCGTTGTCGTCGTACAGCGCGATCAGCTTGTTCAGCTTCAGCGTGCCCGCGAGCGAGCAGGCTTCGTGCGAGATGCCTTCCATCAGGCAGCCGTCGCCGAGGAACACGTACGTGTGGTGATCGACGATCTTCGCGCCGTCACGGTTGAACTCGTCGGCCATCAACGCTTCGCCCAGCGCCATGCCGACCGCGTTCGCGAGACCCTGGCCGAGCGGGCCGGTGGTCGTCTCGACGCCCGGCGTGATGCCATATTCCGGGTGGCCCGGCGTCTTCGAGTGCAGTTGGCGGAAGTTCTTCAGCTCTTCGATCGGCAGGTCGTAGCCGGTCAGGTGCAGCAGCGAGTACAGCAGCATCGAGCCATGGCCGTTCGACAGCACGAAACGGTCGCGGTCTGCCCAGTGCGGGTTCGTCGGGTTGTGCTTCAGGTGGCGCGACCAGAGTGCAACGCCGATTTCGGCCATGCCCATCGGCATGCCGGGGTGGCCGGAGTTCGCTTGCTGGACGGCGTCCATCGCGAGCGCACGGATCGCGTTGGCCATCAGAGTGGTAGAGGCGGGAGACGAAGTCGTCATGTCGAGTCCGGAGAACGAGTCGAGGAAACGGGGGCACGGCGGCATCCGGAAGCTCGAGCGTCAATCGTTCCCGGCGCGCGGTGCGGCGCCTGACGGACGCGAAGCGGACGGAGCCTACGGACGGGGCTGCAAAGCTCGTCATTTTAACAGATGGGCCGACATTTCCCTTGTCGATACGCGGTGTTCCGGCACGCTTTTCCGTACAACCGCGCGCCTCCTATAATTCAGGCGTCGGAACTCCCCGCCCCCGGCGGCCCACCCGTGAGCACGACTCTCCTCTTCCATCCCACCCCCGACGCCGCCTACGGCTTCCCCAACGCACGCCGGCTCGCGCACGTCGCGTCGCCGCACCAGCGCATCGAAGTCTGGGAAACGCCGCAGCTCGGCCGCCTGTTTACGCTGGACGGCCGGCCGATGACGTCGGTCGGCGACGAATTCGTGTATCACGAGTGCATGACGCACCCGGCCGCACTCGCGCATCCGTGCCCGAAGAAGGCGCTCGTGCTCGGCGGCGGCGACGGCGGCGCCGCGCGCCAGTTGCTCAAGCACGCGTGCATCGAGCGGGTCGTCGTCGCGGAGCTCGACGACGAAGTGGTCGGCATGGCGCGCCGCTATCTCGACGACGTGCACCAGGGCGCACTCGACGACCCGCGCGTCGAGGTCGTGATCGGCGACGCCGCGCATTTCGTCACGTCGACCATCGAGCATTTCGATCTGGTCGTGTTCGACCTCACGCCGCCCGATTCGCCCGCGGCCGGCCTCTATACGCGCGAGTTCTACGCGCAGCTCAAGCGGATCCTCACGCCGCGCGGCGCGATCTCGATGCACCTCGGCTCGCCGGTGTTCCACGCGGCGCGCATCGCGGCGCTGCTCGACGACCTGCGCGCGAGCTTCGCGTTCGTCGATCCGCTGTCCGCGCATGTGCCGCTTTACGGCTCCCAATGGCTGATGGCGATCGCGAGCGATACGCTCGATGCGGCCGCGCTGTTCGCGCACGACGTCGACGAACGCCTCGCCGCACGCCGCGTGCAGGGATTGCGCTACTACGATGCGCGACTTCATGCGGCCCTCTTTGCCCTGCCGTGCGCGCTGCGCGATACACTGGGCGTTCGCCGCTGAGCTGACGGGCGAACGCATCGTTTCGCAGGTTGATCGCGCGTTTTACCGCGCTAGGCCTGCGACGCTCAGGGCCTGCGTCGGTATCCGCGACATGGCGCGGGACCGGGGGCCCGGGCGCCCATACCCATTGGACCGCAAAGCATGGGACCGGCGTAGCCGCTCAAGCGCCAACACCGTTCGACAGGAGATTTTCATGACCGATCCACGTCCGGCCAACGTGCCTTGGTTGACACCCTATCTGGCCGTGCGCAATGCGCAGGCGGCCATCGAATTCTTCAAAGCCGCATTCGGCTTCGAGCTACGCGACGTCCACGACGAGGACGGCGCGATCATGCACGTCGAGATGACCTACCGCGGGCAGATGATCGTGATGTTCGCGCCCGAAGGCGCATTCGGCTCGACCGCGCTCACGCCGAAGAGTGCGGACGCAACCGCCCCGCAATCGTTCTATCTGTATGTCGACGACGTCGACACGACCTGGCAGCGCGCGCTCGACGCGGGTGCGAAGTCGCTGACCGCACCGCAGGACCAGTTCTGGGGCGACCGCTTCGCGCAGGTCGAGGATCTCAACGGCTACCGGTGGGCGCTCGGTTGCCGCCTGAGCGCATGAACGGAGCCGCGCCAAACATGAGTGAAGCCACCACCACCGCGGCCTTGCCGCGTTTCTTCGTCGAAGCGGCGCTGCGCGCCGATGCGACGCTCACGCTGCCGGCCGAGGTCGCGCGTCACGCGCAGGTGCTGCGGCTGCAGCCCGGCGACACGCTCGCACTGTTCGACGGCAGCGGCGGCCAGTACCGCGCGCGGCTCGTCGAGATCGACAAGCGCAACGCGCTCGCGCAGATCGAGGCGTTCGACCCGGCCGAGGCGGAGCCGCCGTATCGCGTGACGCTCGCGCAGGGCATCGCCGGCGGCGACAAGATGGACTGGGTCATCGAGAAAGCCGTCGAGCTCGGCGTCGCGGCGGTCGTGCCGCTGACGACCGCGCGCGGCGTCGTGAAACTGTCGGGCGAACGCGCGGACAAGCGCGTCGCGCACTGGCGCGGTGTCGTGCGCGCATCGTGCGAACAGTGCGGACGCAACCGTGTGCCCGACGTCGCGCCGGTACGCGGCTTCGGCGCGTGGCTCGATACGCTGCCGGCCGCGCCGGCCGACGGCGAGCTGCGGCTGCTGCTGTCGCCGCGCGCGAGCATTCCGTTCGCGTCGCTGCCCGACGCGCCGCCCGCGGCAGCCGTCACGCTGCTGATCGGGCCGGAAGGCGGACTGTCGCCGGACGAAGAAAACGTGGCCCGCGCGCACGGGTTCACCGCGTTGTCGCTCGGGCCACGCGTGCTGCGCACCGAGACGGCCGGCGCGGCCGTGCTCGCGGCGCTCGCGGCACGCTGGGGCGGGTGGTAACGGGCGGGAGGTGCCGCCTCGCGCGGACGCAAAAAAGCCCGCTCGACGCGGGCTTTTCGGCAAATCGACCGCAGGTGCGCGGCCGATGGATACGTGCTTACGCGAACGAATAGAACACGCGGAACGCGACCTTGCGCTCGGCCCAGAACTCGGCGGCTTCGCGGAACACGTCGAGCAGCGTCTCGCGCCCTTCCTTGTCGAATTTCTGCGCGATCGGCAGCCCTTCGAGGACGATCACGAAACCGGGCTGCGCGCCGGCCTTCGCGACGAGGTCGGTCAGGCAGTCGTACAGCGCGTCGTAGTTCTTCCCGAAATGCTTCGGAAACAGGAACGACGTCGCGATCGTCTCCATCACCTCCTGCTTCGACTGCGCTGCGCCGCAATACGCGTACAGGAAATGCTGGCCGAGCCGGCTGGCTTCGTCGGCGAGATCCTGCACGCGGAACGCGCGGATCGACTGCACGAGGTTGGGTCGCACGGTCGTGAAAAGGCTCATAGGCTCCTCGTTCGATGAAAGCCCGGGCTCGGCTTCCTGTTGCTCCGACGCGCCGCCAGCCTGCGCCACCGCGTGTAGTTGCATCACGCGCTGGAACAGATTGCCGTCGCCGGCCGCGAACAGTTCCGCCCCCGCCGTGTCGTGCGCGTAGATGGAGTCGCTCATGCCATTCATCCCGAAGTCATTCAACAATACGTTTAAAACTGTTGTAGTGGTCGTCCGTGTAATAACAGTTGTCGATCCGGCGCAACGGCCCGCCACAGACGATGCGGCGCGCGCCGCGATTGCGTGCGCGCGGCGTCGGCACCGTGTACTCGTGGTAGTAGCCGCGCTTCGCCTTAGGCAGGATCCGCTCGCGGTTGCCGAAGACGACGCCGTCTTTCTCGTACGGATAGGGGCCACCGGTGCCGATCAGGCCAAGCGTGGTCACGGCCTCGCGCGGCAGACGGGCGGTCGGGATCGTATCGACCCCGCCGACGGCCAGGTCGGCCGAAACGGCCTGCCGTGCGTAAGCGGCGGAAACCAGACTGCCCGTCGGTGTACCGACGATACCCATCGCGAACATCGCGAAGACGGACGCCAGCGCGCCGTTGCGGAGCCACTTGCGTGCCATGAACCAGGGTTCCCGCTGTTAAATCAAGTAGTTGACGACCAACCAAAGGCGTTAGCGTAGCGCTATTGTCCTTGCGAATCAATGTTCGTTTGGGAATCGAAAGCCTGACGCCGCCCGAAATCGCGCATTTTTTACCGAAATAAGACTGCATTTATCTTACATAGGATAAAATACGCGCGGCATCTCTCGCATGGCAAGACCCTGCCTCCTTGCCGCGCTCGCTACCCGGAGTGGAGAGATGCTGCTGTTGCTTATAGGAAGCGCGTTTGCGCCCTACCTGACGGCGTGCCCCTTGCGGGCACGCCTCTTTTTGCTTTTGTTTACAATTTCGCCCGACGCACGGCACCGGTTGACCGGCGCCGCGCGTTCGTTCCGGCTCAGCGTGCGGCGTTCACGTCGGCGACCAGCAGCGCCGCCATGTTGACGATGCGGCGAACCGTCGCCGATTCGGTCAGCACGTGCACCGGCTGCGCCGCGCCGAGCAGGATCGGCCCGATCGCGATGTTGTTGCCGGCGGCCGTCTTCAGCAGGTTGTACGCGATGTTCGCGGCGTCGATGTTCGGCAGGATCAGCAGGTTCGCGTCGCCTTCGAGCGTCGATTCCGGCAGGATTTCCTTGCGCAGCGCCGCGTCGAGCGCCACGTCGCCGTGCATTTCGCCGTCGACCTTCAGCTCCGGCGCGCGTTCCTGCAGGATCGCGAGCGTATCGCGCATCTTCTTCGCCGAAGGGGCGTTGCTCGTGCCGAAATTCGAGTGCGACACCAGCGCGACCTTCGGCTCGATGCCGAACCGGCGCACTTCTTCCGCAGCCATGATCGTGATCTCGGCGAGTTCCTCCGGCGTCGGATCGACGTTCACGTGCGTATCGACCAGGAAAATCTGGCGACCCGGCAGCACGAGGCCGTTCATCGCCGCGTACACGCTGCAGCCCGGGCGCTTGCCGATCACCTGGTCGATGAAGTGCAGGTGGCGGTGCGTCGTGCTGATCGTGCCGCAGATCATCCCGTCCGCTTCGCCCTTCTTCACCAGCATCGAGCCGATCAGCGTCGTGCGGCGGCGCATTTCCACGCGGGCCAGCTGCTCGCTGATGCCCTTGCGCGACATCATCTTGTAGTACGTCTGCCAGAAGTCGCGGTAGCGTTCGTCGTGCTCGGTGTTGACGACCGTGAAGTCGGTGCCCGGCGTGAGGCGCAGGCCGTAGCGCTGGATACGGTGCTCGATCACCGACGGGCGGCCGATCAGGATCGGCGTCGCGAGCTTCTCGTCGACGATGATCTGAACGGCGCGCAACACGCGCTCTTCCTCGCCTTCCGCGAACACCACGCGCTTTTTCTCTGCCGGCGCGGCGCGCGCGATCTGGAAGATCGGCTTCATCGTCGTGCCGCTGTGATACACGAACTGCTGCAGGTGAACGCGGTACGCTTCCATGTCCTCGATCGGGCGCGTCGCGACGCCGCCGTCCATCGCGGCCTGCGCGACGGCCGGCGCGATCTTGACGATCAGGCGCGGATCGAACGGCTTCGGAATCAGGTAGTCGGGCCCGAACGACAGGTCCTGAATGCCGTACGCGGTCGCGACGATGTCGCTCTGCTCCTGCTGCGCGAGCTCGGCGATCGCGTTGACGGCCGCGATCTCCATTTCACGCGTGATCGTCGTCGCGCCGACGTCGAGCGCGCCGCGGAAGATGAACGGGAAGCACAGGACGTTGTTGACCTGGTTCGGATAGTCGGTGCGGCCGGTGGCCAGCACGGCGTCGGGGCGCACTTCGAGCGCCAGTTCCGGCAGGATTTCCGGCGTCGGGTTCGCGAGCGCGAGGATCAGCGGGCGCTCGGCCATGCCCTTCACCATCTCCTGCTTCAGCACGCCCGCGGCCGACAGGCCGAGGAAGATGTCCGCGCCTTCGATCACCTCGGCCAGCGTGCGGGCTTCGGTTTCGCGCGCGAAACGCTCCTTGTCCGGATCCATCAGCTCGGTGCGTCCCTTGTAGACCACGCCGGCCAGGTCGGTCACCAGGATGTTCTCGATCGGCAGCCCGATGTCGACGAGCAGGTCCAGACACGCGAGCGCGGCCGCGCCGGCGCCCGACGCGACGAGCTTCACCTTCTTGATGTCCTTGCCGACGACCTTCAGGCCGTTCGTGACGGCCGCGGCCACGACGATCGCGGTGCCGTGCTGGTCGTCGTGGAACACCGGGATCTTCATCCGCTTGCGCGCTTCGCGCTCGACGATGAAGCAGTCCGGCGCCTTGATGTCTTCCAGGTTGATCCCGCCGAAGGTCGGCTCCAGCGCGGCGATCACGTCGACCAGCTTGTGCGGGTCCGACTCGTTCAGTTCGATGTCGAACACGTCGATGCCGGCGAACTTCTTGAACAGGACGGCCTTGCCTTCCATCACCGGCTTCGACGCGAGCGGGCCGATGTTGCCGAGCCCGAGCACCGCGGTGCCGTTCGTGACCACGCCGACCAGGTTGCTGCGCGCGGTGAAGCGCGCGGCGTTCAGCGGGTTCTCGACGATCTCCTCGCACGCATACGCGACGCCCGGCGAATACGCGAGCGCGAGGTCGCGCTGGTTGATCATCTGCTTGGTCGGGGCGATCGCGATCTTCCCGGGAGTCGGGAATTCGTGATAATCGAGAGCGGCTTCGCGGAGCTTGGCTTTGGAGGAGGCTTGGGTCGACATGTGTCTCTTGGCGGGCGGATTAGAATAACTGTTCGACGGCATTGTAGCGCCAATCCAAGGCCGCCAGACCGGCGATTCGGGTGCGACAGCCGCGACAAAAATGGTCTGAACGGTGCAGGAACGGCGCCGTTCGCTGCGTACAATGCCGTTCCTTTCACCGCTTTCCGGGTCCGTCCGCCGTGCCAGCCGCCTTGTCCGAGTTTTCGCTGATCGATCGCTTCTTCGCGCGCCGCGCGGCCCGCGGCGCACGTGCGTCGACCCTCGGCATCGGTGACGATTGCGCGCTGATCGCACCGCGATCCGGAAAATTGCTGGCCATTTCGACGGACATGCTGGTCGAAGGCCGCCATTTCTTTGCCGATGTCGCGCCCGACGCGCTCGGCCACAAGACGCTCGCGGTCAACCTGTCGGATCTCGCGGCGATGGGCGCCGAGCCGCGCGCGTTCACGCTCGCGTGCGCGCTGCCGCGCGCCGACGCCGCGTGGCTCGAGGCGTTCAGCAACGGGCTGTTCGCGCTCGCCGAACGGTTCGGCTGCGAGCTGATCGGCGGCGACACGACGAGCGGGCCGCTGAACCTGTGCGTGACCGTGTTCGGTGAAGTCGCGCCGGATGCGGCGCTGCGGCGCGATGCCGCGCGGGACGGCGACGATGTGTGGGTGTCCGGCACGCTCGGCGACGCCCGCGCGGGGCTCGGCCTCGCGCGCGGCGAATGGAGCGCCGGCGCGGCCGAAGCCGCCGCGTTCCGGCAGGCGCTCGAGCGCCCCGAGCCGCGCATCGCGCTCGGGATGGCACTCGCGGGCGTCGCGCACGCGGCGCTCGACATCTCGGACGGCCTCGCCGGCGACCTTCAGCACATCCTGACCCGCTCGAACGTGCGCGCCGACATCGACGCCGACGCGGTGCCGCGCTCGTCCGCGCTCGCGACGCTGCCGCCCGACGTGCAGCGACGCTGCACGCTGGCCGGCGGCGACGACTACGAACTGTGCTTCACGGCACCGGCCGCGGCCCGCGCGGCGGTGGAGGCGGCGGGTGCAAGCAGCGGCGTTCGGGTCACGCGAGTCGGTACAATACACGCGTTGTCCTCGCCGTCGGAGCAGCCCGCGATCGCGTGGCGCGACGCCGCCGGCACGCCCCTGACTCTCACGTTGCACGGTTTCGACCACTTCCATGCAGACTGACCCGACGACCGCACCGAACGCGGCCGCGCCCGGCGCCGCCCGGAACGCGCCGCAGCGCGCCACCGTGCGCTTCATGCTGTCGCACCCGGCGCACATCGTGTCGCTCGGCTTCGGCAGCGGGCTCGCGCCGTTCATGCCCGGCACGTTCGGCTCGCTGTTCGGTTGGCTGACGTTCGTCGTGCTGAACGGCTACCTGACGGTGCCCGAATGGTGGGCGCTGATCGCGGTCGGGTTCGTCGCCGGCACGTGGATCACCGGCTTCACCGCACGCAGGATGGGCACGACCGATCCGGGCGCCGTCGTCTGGGACGAAATCGTCGCGATCTGGCTCGTGATGCTGTTCGTCACGCCCGCGACCTTCATCGGTCAGCTGTGGGCGTTCGTCGTGTTCCGCTTCTTCGACATGCTCAAGCCGCCGCCGATCCGCTATTTCGATCGTCGCGTGAAAGGCGGGCTCGGCATCATGGTCGACGACCTGATCGCCGCGTTCATGACGCTGCTCGTGATCGCCCTGTGGCGCTCCGCCGTCAGCTGACCGTTGTTCCCGACTCCCGTTTCCCGACGCGCATGCCAACCGATTCCGTCGTCCACCAGCTTGCGATCCGCGCAGGCAACAAGCTGCGTGACGAGCACCTGTCGCTCGCCACCGCCGAATCCTGCACGGGCGGCATGATCGCCGCGGCGATCACCGACATCTCCGGCAGCAGCCAGTGGTTCGAGCGCGGCTTCGTCACGTATTCGAACCAGGCCAAGATCGAGATGATCGGCGTGCCGCCCGACCTGATCGACAAACATGGCGCCGTCAGCGAGCCGGTCGCGCGCGCGATGGCCGAAGGCGCGCTGCGCAACAGCCGCGCGCAGGTCGCGCTGTCCGTGACCGGCATCGCCGGCCCGGCGGGCGGCAGCGAGAAAAAGCCGGTCGGCACCGTGTCGTTCGCATGGAGCAACCGGCTGCATACCGACGTCGAGACGCGCGTGTTCAAGGGCGACCGCGAGCAGATTCGCACGCAGGCCGCCGTGCATGCGCTGCGCGGGCTGCTGAAGCTGCTCGACGAGCGCGAAGGCTGATCAAAGGCTGAACCCAGGCTGATTTGCCGCCGCACCGGCAGGGGCGGCCTGCGCCCCTCCCCGCTTACTGGATCGCGTCGGGCTTCACGACGATCCAGTTCTTGTCCGCCGTCACCGGCAGGCCGAGCGCTTTCTGCTTCGCGGCCGATTCGTCCGACCACGCGCGGATCTGCGCCATCTGCTTGTCCTTCTTGTTGACCCAGACGCGCACGCCGCCGCGCGCGACGTCGGTCGCATTCAGCAGCATGTAGCCGTCGGACGTCGGCGTGTCGCCCGCGACGAGCACCGGCTTCTTCCACTGGTCGATCCAGCCGACGATCGAGCCGAGCTTGCCTTCGTACCACGTCATCGGGTTCATCAGGAACGGCGTGATCACGAGGCTGCGGTTCGCGGCCTCGTCGTACTTGCCGGCCTTGATCTGCAGCCGCGACGTCGTCAGCGCGCCCGTCGCCGGGTTGCGCAGCAGTGTCGTCACGCCGATCACGTTCTGCGGCTTCACGTTGTAGCCGTATTTCGGATCGGACAGCACGAGCCGCGCGAGTTCCTCGTGCGCGGCGGTCATCACGTAGACCTCGATCCCGTTCTCGCGCAGCGCGTTGTATAGCTCCTGCATCCCGCGGAAGAAGCGCGGCGGATTCGCGGCGCCGTCGACGACCTTGTCGCCCTGCCAGTAGCGAATCGGCACCGGCTTGCCGTCGGCGAGCATCGCGTCGACGTGGCGCTTCAGGTCCGCGAGCGACAGCCCCGCGAACGCCTGCGCGATCCACGGGTAGCAGACCAGGTCGTCGATCTCGCAAAGCCGGTAGTAGTAGCTCGTCAGCGATTCCTTGTAGTCGGCGGAATCCTTGAACGGGATCAGCTTCAGCGACGGATCGAGCGAGTCGCGCGTGAGCACGCCGCGGTTCTCGAGATACGGCAGCAGCGATTCCTCGAGGTCGTAGCGGTAGGTCGTGTTGTCGGCGTCGAACACCGCGTAGTCGCCGCGATTCGCATGGGCGGCGATCATCGCGTTCAGCGCCTTCGCGCTGTCCGCCGGCCAGTGCGACAGGTCCGCCGCGTGGGCGAACGACATGCACAACGACGCGGCAAGCGCGCTCAGAATACGGCGGGACAGCTTGGGCATGACGTCGCTCCCTTTCGTGACAGTGTGGTGACAAATCGATGACGAGGGCCTGATCCCCGGCAGCATCGCGCGATTGCGGCGCGGGCATGCGGTGGGAAAGCGACGGGAAATTGCTCGCGTGCGCCAATGCGGCAGGCGCGGGAGGCACGCGCGCGGCCCGCGAATGCGGGCGCGGCGGTGAAAGGCCGCCCGGACGGGCGGCCGGTATGTCAGCGATGCGCGTTGATCGTGTCGCGCGTCTTCTGCGCGGCAAGCGCCGCGGCTTCGGCGAAATCCTCGCCCTTGCTCGCGTACAGGATCGCGCGCGACGAGTTGATCATCATCCCGGTGCCGTCGGCCGTGCGGCCCGCGTTGACGGTGGCCTCCACATCGCCGCCCTGCGCGCCAATGCCGGGAATCAGCAGCGGCATGTCGCCGACGATCCCCCGCACGATCTCGATTTCGTTCGGGAACGTTGCGCCCACCACGAGGCCGAGCTGGCCGTTCTTCGCGTTCCACTTGTTCGCCGCGAGATCGGCCACGACCTGGTACAGCGGCCGGCCGTTCGTGTCGAGGAACTGAAGATCCGAGCCACCCGGGTTCGACGTGCGGCACAGCACGATCACGCCCTTGCCTTCATGCTCGAAGTACGGCTCGACCGAGTCGTAGCCCATGTACGGGTTCACGGTGACGGCGTCCGCGCGATAGCGCTCGAACGCCTCGCGCGCGTACTGCTCGGCGGTGCTGCCGATGTCGCCGCGCTTCGCGTCGAGAATCACGGGCAGGCCCGGATGCTGGAGATGGATGTGCGCGATCAGGCGCTCGAGCTGGTCTTCGGCGCGATGCGCGGCGAAGTACGCGATCTGCGGCTTGAACGCGCTCGCATACGGCGCGGTCGCGTCGACGATCTGCCGGCAGAATTCGAAGATCGCGTCGGGCTGGCCGTCGAACTGCACGGGAAAGCGCGACGGCTCGGGATCGAGGCCGACGCACAGCAGCGAATTCGTGCGCTGCCACGCGGCGCGCAGCGATTCGATGAAAGTAAGCGGGGAAGACATGGCGGATACTCGCGGCAAACCGTTGGTAGACCGCGTATTTTACCCGCGTCGCCGGCGCCCTTCGCGCGCGGCCGCATCGACGCGTGCATCGGCGCGCTCGACGGTGAACGCGAAACGCCGCGTGAGCCGCTCGCCCGGCGCGAGCAGCGTCATGCCGTGCGCGGCGGCACCCCCGGG
This sequence comes from Burkholderia ambifaria AMMD, assembly GCF_000203915.1. Classification (NCBI taxonomy): domain Bacteria; kingdom Pseudomonadati; phylum Pseudomonadota; class Betaproteobacteria; order Burkholderiales; family Burkholderiaceae; genus Burkholderia; species Burkholderia ambifaria. The sequence goes on along the minus strand of NC_008390.1, from coordinate 592,352 downwards.
CAAATTCACCGCGTTGATCGGATGATCGACGGGTTCGAAACAGAAGAAATCCTCGCCGGGCGGCGTATACAGCACGTACGCATCGGCGTCGGCCGCCACCGTCAGCGACAGCCCGCGGCGCGGCCAGCTCACCGCCGCGTGGCCGCCCCAGCCGGTGAACGCGTGATTGACGAGCGTCGCCGGCAACGGATACGCGACGCCGAACTGCCAGGCCGGCGGCACGCTCACGTGCCGCACCGGCAGGAAATCGGCGCCCGACAGCCACAGCCCGCCCGCGGCCGCGGCAAGCTCGGTCACGTCGTCGCGCACCAGGAACGGATGCACGCCGAGACCGAACGGCAGCCGCGCGCGTCCCGCATTCTCGATCGTCAGTGCGATCGCCAGCGTCGTGTCGTCGAGCGCGAACGACTGGATCGCGCGAAACGCATACGGCGCACCGCTCGCGCGATCGAGCGACAGCTGCAGCGTCGTGTCGGTCGCGTCGTCCACCTGCCACGGCGCGAGCCAGCCGTCGCCGTGAATCGGCAGCGGCTCGTCGCGACGATTACGCGGCACCGCGACGCTGCGCCCGTCGCATTCGAAGCGGCCGTTGCCGATCCGGTTCGAATACGGCAGCAGCGGATAGCACGCGAGTTCGTTCGGGTCCGTGGCCGTTTCCGGATGCTCGCAGCGGCGGAACACCGGCACCAGCGCGCCGTGGTCGCCGCGCCAGTCGAAGCGCGCGATGCCGCCGCCGAGGTGCGGCAGCACGTCGAGCCGCAGCGCCGCGTTCGACAGCGTGACGGCCGCCGCATGCGCGGCGCCGACGCCCTGCGCGAACGCGGCGGTCTGCGGGCCGGCGCTGACCGGCTGCGCGGCGGCAGCCAGGCGCGCGCGGCGCGACTGGCTCGTGGACGACAAGGTGCGCGAGGACGTGGCGGTCATGGTGAACTCCTTTCCTTCGTCGATGAAACGATACGGGTCGTCGCACGGTGCCGAGCGAACCCCAGCACCCATACCTACAATCAGGCCCAGCCGCCGTCGACCACCACGTCCTGCGCGGTGATCATCCGGCTGTCGTCGGCCGCGAGAAACAGCGCCATGCGCGCGAGATCATCAGGCAGCAGCTCGGCGTCGATGCACTGGCCCGCCTTGATCGCCGCGCGGCCCGCGTCGTCGAGCCAGAGCTTGCGCTGCTTGTCGGTCATCACCCAGCCGGGCACCAGCGAATTCACGCGGATCCCGAACGGGCCGAGATCGCGCGCGAGCCCGCGCGTGAGCCCCTGCACGGCCGCCTTCGCCATCACGTAGACGGGATAGCCGCCGTTCTTCAGCATCCAGCTGATCGAGCCGAGATTGATGATCGCGCCGCCGCCGCGCTGCTTCATGTCGTCGATCACCGCCTGCGCGGCGAAGAACTGGTGGCGCAGGTTCACCGCGATGCCCGCGTCGAACGACGCGGGTGTCACGTCGGCGATCGCGTGGCGCGTGTCGTTCGCCGCGTTGTTCACGAGCACCGCGATCGCGCCGATCCGCGCGCGGATCGCGTCGATCGCATGGCGCAGCGCGTCGATGTCGGTCAGGTCGCACGGCAGGAACAGCGGCGCGTGGCGTACCTCCGGCATCTGCGCGAGGCTCTCCGCGAGCGCCTGGCCCGCCTGCGCGTCGAGATCGACGAACGCGACGCGCGCGCCCTGCCGCGCGAAGTGCTCGACGAACGCCGCGCCGATCCCGGTCGCACCGCCCGTGATCAGCACCGCGCGATCCGCGAGGCTCGGGTAGCGCGCATAGCGCGCGTCGCTCGCGGCGCGCGGATCCTGCGCGGAAGTTTCGATGGTCATGCGAATCGTCTCCGTGGAATCGGTCAGTCGCGTACGCCGCGGTTCTTCAGCTGGTCGAGCAGCACGGCCGCGAGCAGGATCGCGCCGCGCACCAGGTACTGGTAGAACGCGTCGATGTTCATCAGGTTCATCACGTTCTCGACGGTGCCCATGATCAGCACGCCGATCACGACGCCCGAGATCGTCGCGCGGCCGCCCATCAGCGACACGCCGCCGAGCACGCAGGCGGAGATCACGTTCAGCTCGAAGCCCTGCGCGGCGTTCGGCTGGCCCGACGTGATGCGCGACGCGAGGATAACCCCGGCGAGCGCCGTCACCGCGCCCTGGATCAGGAAGATATAGACGCGCGTGCGTTCGACGTTGATCCCCGCCAGGCGCGACGCCTCCGGGTTGCCGCCGATCGCGAGCGTATTGCGGCCGTACACGGTCTGGTTCAGCAGCACGCCGAACACGATGAAGCACAGGAGCGTGACCCAGATCGGCAGCGATACACCGAACAGCGACAGCCCGCCGAGCGCGATGAACGTGTCCGACGACACGCCGACCGCCTGCCCCTTCGACACGATGAAGCCGAGCCCGCGCACGATTTCCATCGTCGCGAGCGTCGTGATCAGCGCGTTGATGCGCAGGTATGCGATCACCGCGCCGTTCACGAACCCGATCGCCGCACCGGCCGCGACCGCCGCGATGATCGCGACGAACGTGTTGTCGGTCGCGTTCAGCACCATCGCGCACAGCACGCCGGAGAACGCGACGGTCGAGCCGATCGACAGGTCGAAGTCGCGCGAGGCCAGACAGAACATCATCGTGCACGCGACCATCCCGATCTGCGAGATCGACAGCGCGAGGCCGAGCATGTTGTCGATCGAAAAGAAGTGATCGACCGTCAGCGACATCGTGACGAACATCACCGCGAAGATCGCGATCAGGCTGTATTCGGTGAGGTGCTGCCACCACTTCTGGCGGTCGCTCTGCTGTGGAACCAGCGCGTCGGCCGACGGCTTCACGGCTGCGCTGGCGAGGTTTTCCCGGACTTGCATGGTTGTGTCTCCTGCTCCTGCATCGCGCGGCCCGCGCCGCGCGTGATCGATTCGAATATCCTGCATCGCCCGCGGCGACCTGACACCGCGTCAGGCCGCCTCGGCGACGCTCGTCTGCGGCAGCGCGAGGCTGAGCACCGCATGCTCGTTCGCCTGCGCGCGCGCCAGCTCGCCCGCGATGCGGCCTTCGCGCATCACGACGATGCGGTCGGACACGCCGAGCACTTCCGGCAGTTCCGACGACACCATCACGATCGCGCAGCCGCGCTCCGCGAGCCGGTAGATCACGTCGTAGATCTCGTGCTTCGCGCCGACGTCGATCCCGCGCGTCGGCTCGTCGAGGATCACGACCTTCAGGTCGGGCTCCGCGAGCCAGCGCGACAGGATCGCCTTCTGCTGGTTGCCGCCCGACAGGAAGCGGATCTTCTGCCGGCGGTTCGGCGTCTTGATCTTCAGCCGCTGGATGAAGCGGTCGGCCGTCTCGATTTCGGTCTTGCGGTCGATGAAGAGCCCGGCGCGCAGCGAATGGCGGCGGCAGCTGATGTTGATGTTCTCCGCGACCGACGCCATCGCGATGATCCCTTCTTCCTTGCGGTCCTCCGGACACAGCACGATGCCGTGGCGGATCGCGTCGCCGGTGCGCTTCACGTCGATGCGCTTGCCGTCGAGCGTCAGCTCGCCCGCGCGCCGGCGATCCGCGCCGTACACGAGCCGCATCAGTTCGCTGCGCCCCGCGCCGACCAGCCCGAAGAACCCGACGATCTCGCCCGCGCGCACCGAGAAGCTCGCCGGTTCGCGCAGCGCCGGGCCGTCGACGCCTTCGGCCGAAAACCGCACGTCGCCGAGCGCGCGCGGCGCGTAATGGTAGATGTCCGAAATCTCGCGCCCGACCATCTCGGCGACGAGCTGCTCGCGCGGCACGTCGGCGAGCGATTCGTGCGACGCGATCTTGCGCCCGTCGCGGAAGATGGTGCATGCATCGCACAGCCGGTAGATCTCGTCCATCCGGTGCGAGATGTAGATCAGCGCGCGGCCCTGCGCGCGCAGGTCGTCGACGAGCTTGAACAGCACCTCGGTCTCGCGATGCGACAGCGAGCTCGTCGGCTCGTCGAGCGCGATCACGCGCGCGTTGCGCATCAGCGCCTTGCAGATCTCGACCATCTGCCGCTGCGCGATCGACAGCCGCCCGAGCTTCGCGTCGGGATCGAGATCGACGCCCATCGCGGTGAGCCGTTCGCGCACATGGCGCTTCGCCTCGCCCTTCTTCACCCAGCCGAGCGCGTTCGGCAGGCGGCCGAGCAGCAGGTTCTCCGCGACCGTCAGGTCGGGCACGTACTGCAGTTCCTGGTGAATCACCGCAATGCCGGCCGCGATCGACGCGGCCGCACTCGAAAAATGCACGGGCTGGCCGTCGACCAGCACGCTGCCCGCATCGGGCTGGTATTCGCCGCCGAGAATCTTCAGCAGCGTCGACTTGCCCGCGCCGTTCTCGCCCATCAGGCCATGCACCTCGCCCGCATGCACGTCGAACGAGATGCCGTCGAGTGCGCGCACGCCGGGAAATACCTTGCCGATATTGTCAAAACGCAGTGCCGCTGACACGTCGTCTCCCCACTTTGCAGATCCATCGATCGCCGGCTGCCGCATCGCCGCGGCAGCCGGCAAGCCGCTTACTTCGATGCGAGCCCCATCTCGTCGCGCACCTTCGACACGTTGTCGCGCGTCGCGAGCATGCCCGTCGTCAGCGTCAGCGCCGGCGGTGCCTTGCCCTGCGTGATCCATGCGTACATCAGGTCCGAGGTTTCCTCGCCGTGGCGCTTCGGGCTGATGATCACGGTGCCGTAGAAGCCCGTCGGCTGCGGCTTCTTGAATTCGCTGAGCGCCGAGTCGGAACCGCCGATACCGATGCCGATCATGTTGTCCGCCTTGAAGCCGCGCCCTTCGGCCGCGCGCACCGCGCCGAGCACGGCTTCGTCGTTCAGGCCGTAGGCGACCCAGTGCTTGAACTGCGGGTTCTTGGTGAGCGCGATGTTCGCCGCGTTGAACGCGTTCTCGGTGTCGGTCTTCGCCTGCGGCGCCGCGATCACGTTCGCCTTCGGGAAGCCGGCCGCCACCAGCGCGTCGGTCGCGCCGCTCGTGCGGTCGTGCGCGGTCGGCAGCTGCTCGTACGTGATGTCGATCGCGCCGACTTCCTTCATGTTCCAGCCGCGCTTCTTGATCTCGGCCGCGATGCCGTCGCCGACCTGCTTGCCGATGTTGTACGCGGAAATCCCCATGTGCGGCACCGACTCGATCGGCTTGCCCGCGCCGTCGACGAGGCGGTCGTCAACCGTCATCATCTTCAGGTTGTGCGACTTCGCCTTCGCGACGATGCCCGGCCCGAGCTTCACGTCGGGCGTGCAGATGATGAAGCCCTGCACCTTCTGCGCGGACAGGTTGTCGATCGCGCTCATCACCTTCTCGCCCGACGGCGCGCCGATCTTCACGAGCGTGAAGCCCTTGTCCTTCGCGGCCATCTCGGCGAATTTCCATTCGTCCTGGAACCACGGCTCTTCCGGCTGCTTCACCAGAAAGCCGATCTTGACCGGATCGGCCGCGTGCGCGACCGGACTGCCCATCACCACCGCCGCCGCGGCGGCCAGCGTTACGAACGTTCTGCGTTTCATCTCCAGTGTCTCCTTGTCTTCATCGAACGGGATGCAGCCGCTTGTTGGTTTCGACGCAGCGTGCGCGCGGCCGTCGCACGTGCGGTCTTTCGAATCGTTGCGTCAATCGTGGTACAGCGCCGCGCGCCCGCCATCGACGGTGATGCACGCGGCATTGATGAACGGCGCCTCGTCGGACGCGAGGAACACGGCCGTCATCGCGACTTCCTCCGGTTTGCCGATCCGCTTCATCGGCTGCAGCGCGAGCGTCTCGGCGCGCGCCGCGGCCGGGTCGGCCTGCGCATCCCACCAGTCGCGCGTGAGCTGCGTCTCGATGTAGCCGGGCGCGATCGCGTTCATCCGCACGTTGCGCGCCGCATATTCGATGCCGAGCGCGCGCGTGAGGCCCAGCACGCCGTGTTTCGCGACCGGGTACGGAAAGCAGCCGGGAATGATCCGGAACGCATGCGTCGACGCGATGTTCACGATGCTGCCGCGGCCGCGTTCGACCATCCCGGGCAGCGCCGCGCGGCAACCGTGCCACACGCCGTCGAGATCGACCGCGAAGCAGCGGCGCCAGTCGTCGTCCGTCATCGTCAGCGGATCGGCGAACACGTTGATGCCGGCGTTGTTCACCAGCACGTCGAGCGGGCCGAGCGCCGCTTCGGTCTGCGCGAACGCGTCGCGCACCGAGTCCTGCCGCGCGACGTCCGCATGCAGCGCGAGCACGCGCGCGCCGTCGATGCCGGCGGCGATCGCGGCCGCCGTGCGCTGCGCCTGCGGGAAGTCGAGGTCGACGAGCGCGACGGCCGCGCCCTCGCGCGCGAACGCCTGCGCGATCGCGGCGCCGATCCCGCGGCCCGCGCCCGTCACCACCGCGACCTTGCCCGCGAGCCGTCCCATCATGCGGCTCCGCCCAGCGCCGCGCGCAGGCCGGCCTGGAACGCGCGCGCATTCGCGAGCGTCGCGTCCGCCGACTGGCCGGGCCGGTACAGCGCCGAGCCGAGGCCGAAGCCGTTGGCACCGGCCGCGAGGAACGGCTGCATGTTATCCGGCGTGATCCCGCCGACCGGAAGCAGCGGCACCGCGCGGTCGATCACCGCGCGCCACGCCTTCACGACGGGCACGCCGAGCTGCTCGGCCGGGAACATCTTCAGCACGTCGGCGCCGTTCGCGAGCGCGGCGAACGCCTCGGTCGGCGTCGCGACGCCCGGGGCGCTCGCGAGCCCGCGCTCGCGCGCGCGGCGGATCACGGCCGCGTCGCTGTGCGGCATCACGATCAGCGTGCCGCCGGCGTCCTGCACGCGGTCGACGAATTCGGCGCGCAGCACGGTGCCCGCGCCGACGATCATGTCGTCCGGCAACGCGCGGCGCAGCGCCGCGATGCTGTCGAACGGATCGGGCGAGTTGAGCGGCACCTCGACGATCCGCACGCCGGCTTCGTGCAGCGCAAGGCCGTGGTCGGCCGCTTCGGTGGGCGTGATGCCGCGCATGATCGCGATCAGCGGGCACGCGTCGAACGCCCGCATCAACGCGGGATGCGGCGTGTACGGCGCGGGCAACGTGAGTTCGGACGACATCGATGGTTCCTCTTCAAATCGGTTCATTGATCGGCGCAGACGGGCTCGCCGTCCGCGCGCACGAGTCCGGCACGCGATGCGATCCACCACAGGCCGCGCTCGGTCGCCTGCGCGACGACGCGCGCATGCAGGCAGCCGAACACGCGCAGCGCATCGACATAGCGCGCGCACAATCCGTCGTCGCCAATCAGCAGCAGCGGCTGGTTCGCGAGCGCGACACCGCGCTCCGCGAGCATCGCGTCGAGCGCGCCGAGTTCGTGGCCGATCAGCAGGCCGGACAGGTAGTCGCCCTGCGCATCGGGCGCGAGCCGGTCGGTCAGGCCGAGCGTGCGCGTGCTGAAGATCGTCGCGAGCAGCCCCGCGCGCTGCGCGCCGCGGGCGACCGCGACGCCGCGCGCGAATGCCGCGCGGTCGGGCGACGGGCTCGCGCGCATCGTGCGGCCGAGGATCGTGTGATCGCGCAGCGCCGCGAACAGCTCGCCCGTCATGAAGGTCTGGAAGCGCTCGATGAGCCCGTCCTTCACCCACGCCCACTTCGCATGCGTGCCCGGCAAGCCGATCAGTAGCCCTGAACGATCGGCATCAAGCAGAGAATCGTTCGCGAGTGCGCCGAATATCTGCGTTTCTTCGCCGCGCATTACGTCGGGCAATTCGCCCGTCGCGATCACGCCCGGCACGATCGACACCGCCGTGCCGCGCGCCGTCGTCACCGTGACGAGGCCCGCGACGAGCGCATCGGCGCCGGCCGGCACCGCGACGTACGGCGCCTCGCGCCAGCCCTGCGCGCTGCCGACCATCCCGGCGGCCAGCACCGGCACGCCGGGCGCGCGGTCGAGCCAGTCGCCGCACGCTTCCTCGAACACGACGTCGAACGCACGCGCGCCGCCGGCCGGCACGTGCATCACGCCCGCCGCGCGGCTGCGCGTGTCGAGCAGCGCGCCGTGCGCATCGAACAGATACGCGCGCAGCGACGTCGTGCCCCAGTCGAGCGCAATCAGCGACGGGGCGGCGGAGTTGGCGTCCGGAGCGGTCCGGGTCGAATGGGTCATCGTTTGATCCTGCGGGTACCTTGCGGCGGGCTCCAGCCCAGTTCAGCGGAAATGGCTCGCGCTTCACGCTGCACGAGCGGAATCAGTTCATCCATCCGGTCGTGCGGCATGTACGGAATCGTGCTCGCGACCGACACGGCCGCGACGACCGCGCCCGATGCGTCGCGAATCGGCGCGGCCACGCAGCGGATCGACGCCTCGTTTTCCTCGAGGTCGAACGTGTAGCCGCCGGCCGCGTAGTGCGCCATGCGCTGCAGGAACGCGCTCGTCTCGGGGCGGTTGTCCGGCTTGAAATTGACGCCGGCCAGTGCGCGGCGCGCGGCTTCGAACAGCGAGCGCCACACGTCCGGATCGAGGTCGAGCATCATCGCCTTGCCGATGCCGGTGGAGGCGAGCGGCATCCGGTGGCCGACGCGCGAACGCATCTCGAGGCCACGCGTGCCGGGAATCTTGTCGATGTACAGCACGTCGTCGCCGTCGCGCACGCCGAGGTGAATCGTGTCGAGCGTCGCTTCCGCGAGCGCTTCGAGGTGGGGCCGCGCGACCGCCGTGAGCGGCATCTGCTCGAGCGCGATCGTGCCGAGCTCGATCAGCTTCGGGCCGAGCAGGTAACCGCCCTGCACCTGTCGCAGGTAGCGCGCCTGCACGAGGCTGCTGACGAGACGGTGCGTCGTGCTGCGCGTCGTGCCGAGCGCGGCGCCGATCGCACGCATGTCGCGCGCGCCGTTCGCGATCGCTTCGAGGATCGCGAGGCCGCGCAACAGCGTCTGCGTGCCGGCCTGCTGCGCGGCGAGGTCGAGCGGCGTGCTGGTCGCGCCGATGCTGTCGGTCAGCGGCGCATCGTCCGGCGTCGCACGCCGGGCGTCGAGGGCAAGGGATTCGGGCATCTTGGTCATGGAACGGGCTTCTTCAGCGGAATCGGTGAAGCGGCGGTCGCGAAGCCGGAACGAGGTCGGGCGTCGCGGCAACGCGGCGGTCGATGCACCGAGGAAAGCGCCCGGCGAACTTCATGGAAGGTGTCTCCGTGTGCTCGGGCGCCGCGCGATGCGTGGGTCCGAAGCTGTCGATGTGCTTCGGATTGTAGGAGCGCACGCACTCGTCTCCAATATTTGAATGCGTTGTCCAGATAATGAGAAAAGCCGGCGATGGCGCCGAAATGGCCGCGCCACGTGCACGGGGGCGGAACCCGACGCGTCGCGGGTTCCGCCCCCGTTATCCATGCGCGCCTTGCTTATTGCTGGTTCGTGCTGCGCGCCTGCATGTAGCGCTGCACGTCGGAGAACGACACGCGGCCGCTGCCGCTCGCGTCGATCTGCCGGAAGTGGTTTGCCACATAGCCGAGGCCCGCCGCGCGCGCCTGCGCTTCGGTGATCGAACCGGTGTTCTCCGTATCGGCCGTGCCGAACTGCCGCGCGAGCTTGCGCACCACCTGCGCGTGCAGCGCGGCGCCCGTCGTCTGCGTGCCGGCGGTCGGCTTGCGCGCGGCCGGCGGCACGTACGGATCGCCGAGCTGCGCTTGGCGCGCGCGCGCCGGAGTGGCGGCGTCGCTCGCCTGCGCGAACGCGGATGCGAATGTTGCAGCGCCGGCGCATGCAAGCGCCGCGGCAACGACGATGAAACGTTTCTTCATGTCAGGCTCCAGTCTGGAATGAGGTCGTCGACGGCCGGCCAACGGCGCCACCACGGGCGCGCGTCGCCGGGCCCGCCCATCGCATCAATGCGCGGCCGCGTTGTAGAAGGTCACGAGGTCGGCCTTCTCCTGCGGACGCGACGTATCGTCGAGATAGACCATGTGTCCACCCTGATAGTCCTTGATCGTCAGGTTCGGTTGCGACCCGAGCCGCGCGAGGTCCAGCTCGGTCTGGTAGAACGGCGTCGCGATGTCGTGATACCCGTTCAGCGACAGCACCTTCAGCGACGGATTGAGCGTCAGCGCCGCGGCGAGATCGGGGATCGTGTCGGGCATCGCGAGGCCGTCGTGCGACCAGTCCCACGTGTTGATCGCGTTGCTGCTCAGCGAATACGCGGACTGCGCGCTGTACTTCAGCACGTTCGGCAGGTAGCTGCCGATCGTGTCGGTGAACGGCTTCGTGATGAACGTGCTCGACGGGTCGCCGTCGGCCGCGAGCGGGCTCGACGACGGCACGTTCACGCGTGCGTCGTAGCGGCCGATCAGCGTGCCCGGGATCAGCGCCACCTGGAAGCTGTTGTCGAAGAACGTCGGGACCACGTTGAAGTCCGCATTCCACAGCGACTGCTTCACGCCGGTCGAATTCACCATCGTCGTGACGAGCGTCGGCGGAGGCGGCGTGTGGCTCGCGAGATACGCGTTCACGGCAGGCGCGTAGCTGCCGGCCGTCAGCAGCCGCATCTGGTCCGCATACTGCGGCAGGCTCGACGGATTCGGATTGTCGAGCTGGTAGTACGCGCCGACGGTGCCGTAGGACGGCACGAACCCCGCGCAGCTCACCGGGCTCGACCCGTTGTTCGAGTTGCCGATGTAGTCGCTCGCCATGTCGCAGTTCGCGTTGTAGTTCAGGATCGACGACTGCAGCACGATGCCGGCGAGCTTCACGCCGGCCGTCTCGAGCAGGTTCGCGAGCACGTCGGTGCGCGGCGTGCCATACGATTCGCCGAACAGGTATTTCGGCGAATCGTTGCGCTGGTTCACGGCGAGGTAGCGCATCACGAAATCGCGAAACGCGCCGCCGTCCTGGTCGACACCCCAGAACGTCTGGTTCGTGTTCGGCGCGATCGCTTCCGAGAAGCCGGTGCCGATCGCATCGACGAACACGAGGTCGGTCGTATCGAGCAGGCTCTCCGCGTTGTCGACGAACGGGAACGTCGACGTGTTCGCGTTCGGGTCGCCCGTCTGGATCCGTTTCGGACCGAACGAGCCGAGATGCAGCCACACCGATGCGGAACCGGGGCCGCCGTTGTACAGGAACGTGACGGGGCGCTTCGCGGCGGGCTGGTTGTCGGCGGTGTACGCGATGTAGAAGAACGATGCTTCGGGCGCGCCCGTCTGCGGATTGCGCGCGACGAGGTGGCCGGCGGTGGCCGTGTAGCGGATCGTGTGGCCGTTCAGCGTGATCTGGTGATGGGTGACGGCGGCCTTCTCGACCGCGGCGGACGCGTCGAGCGACGCGGTCGCGCTCGACGAATAACTATTGGGATCGTTGTACGGCCTGTCCACCTGAGCGGCGGGATCGGCTGAGTTGGCGGCACCGGTTGCGGCGGACGACGTCACGTCGTCGTTGCAGGCCGTCAGAATCAGCGAAGAGAACACAACTCCCAACAACAGCTTCGCTTTGCTCGCTGGCATCGTTGCTTTCCTTCTCTCGAATGTTTTTTGTGTCGAGCAGCCGGGTACGCCGCCCCCCGCCTCGATTGCGGCCGATAAGCCGAGGCGCTGGCCAATATACGCGAGCGGGTCGGCTTTGAAAAATTTGGAAATATTCGAGCGAAGGTCGGTGCGGCGCACACCTTTCAGGAATGCTTCGATTCGCACACCATCGTTTTTCAGCCGGCTTTCAGCGTGTGGCGCGTGACCGTTGAAACGGAGAAACCGCGCGGATTTCGTGCCATATCGGCAAACAAAACCGCGCGGCTGCGGGGATTGCTCAGTAAAGCGAAATAGACGATTTCGTCTAAACAATGCGACCCGAAATCCGGGCGATACGCATGCGCTGCAGCGCACCAATCGCGCGCCGGCGACGGAATGGACAATGCAACGGCGCGAGCGCGCCGCTCACTGCCTCACTGCGATTGCGGAAGCTCGGCCGCGCCCATCCGGCGGGCAATGACGGCCGCGCGCTGCGCCTGATAGGCCGAGCCGCGGTGCGCGTCGAACCAGCGCGGCTTCGGCAGCATCACCGCGAGGCGCGCCGATTGCCACGCGCCGAGCCGGCTCGCGGGAATCCGGTAGTAATAGCGTGCGGCGGCCTCGGCGCCGTACACGCCGCGGCCCCATTCGACCGAATTCAGGTAGATCTCGAAGATCCGCTCCTTGTCGAGCACCGTCTCGAGCATCCACGTGATGATCAGCTCCTGCCCCTTGCGGATGTAGCTTTTCTCGCGCGACAGGAACAGGTTGCGCGCGAGCTGCTGCGTGATCGTCGAGCCGCCCGCGACGATCCGGCCGCGCGCCTTGTTCTTCTCCCACGCCTGCAGGATCGCGTCGACGTCGTAGCCGTTGTTGGTCGCGAAGGTCGAATCCTCCGACGCGATCAGCGCGCGCTTCAGGTTGCGCGAGATCTGGTCGTACGGCACCCACTGGTGCTGGACCTGCGCGGGCGGCTTGTCGCGCGACAGCCACCATGCGTCGGTACGCATGAACGCGGTCGAACCGGGATTGATGAACGACCACAGCGCGATCTGCACGAGATAGAACAGCTGCGTCGCGAGCCACGCGCCCGCGAACACCGAACCCGCATAGACGATCCAGCGGGTCGGGCTGACCGTGCGCGTGCGCCGCATGCCGCTTACCGCCGCCACCTGCCGCGCTCCGCTCAGGCCGCCGCGAGCGCCTGGCGCAGCGCGGCCAGCACGGGTGCGCCGTCCGGCCGCACGCCGCGCCAGATGAAGAACGATTCGGCCGCCTGCTCGACCAGCATGCCGAGACCGTCGGCCGTGCGTGCGCCGAGCGACGCCGCATGCTGCATGAACACGGTCGGCTGCGCGCCATACATCATGTCGTAGGCCAGCGTGCCGGCACCGAACGCGGCAGCGTCGCACTCCGGCAGCGCCGCATCGAGACTGCCGGCCGTCGCGTTGACGATCACGTCGTACGGTTCGGCACGTACGGTGTCCGGGCCGCCGCCCGCCAGCACGCAGCCCGCATCGTGCGCGGCCTGCGTGAACTGACCGACGAGCGTCTCGGCCTTGCTCGCGGTGCGGTTCACGATCGTGATCGACAGCGGTGCGCGCTCGAGCATCGGCAGCACGACGCCGCGGGCGGCGCCGCCCGCGCCGAGCAGCAGGATGCGCGCGCCTGCGAGCGACACGCCGAGATTCGATTCGATGTCGCGCACGAGGCCGACACCGTCGGTGTTGTCGCCGTAAATGCGGCCGTCGGCGTCGAAACGCAGCGTGTTTACCGCGCCGGCCGCCGCCGCGCGCGGCGACAGCGTGTCGGCGAGCGCATGCGCGTCGAGCTTGAACGGCACGGTGACGTTCGCGCCGCGCCCGCCTTCGGCGACGAACGCGCGCACGGCGGCCTCGAAGCCGTCCACCGGCGCGAGCCGGTGCTCGTAAGTGATCGCCTCGCCCGTCTGCGCGGCGAACTGCGCGTGGATGAACGGCGACTTGCTGTGCGCCACCGGATTGCCGAACACCACGTAGCGGTCGACGCCGCTCGTCGGCGCGATCGCGGTCATGATGCGCGGCCCTCTTCGCTTGCCTGGCCGTTGCCGGTCGCGGCATCGCCGCCTTCGGCCGCCGCGCCGTCCGATTCGGCCAGCGCTTCGGCCTCGGTTTGCGCCGACGCGTCTTCCGCATCGACCAGCGTGTCGTCGCCGCCTTCGGTTTCGTCTTCGTCCTCGGCCGCCTCGCCGCTCGTCACGGTCGGCGCGTCGAGCACGTTCAGCAGTCGCACCGACGCCTCGATCGTCAGCTCGTCGAGCGACATCACGTCGAGCAGCACGCGCGTGCCGCGCGCATGCACGCCGAGCCCCGGCACGTGCAGCAGCAGCGGAATTTCCTCGAGACGCACGAGATCGCCCTTCACGACGCTCGCGACGACCTGCTTCTTCTGCTCCTGCGCGAGCCAGCGCAGGCACCAGAAGTATTCCATCCGGCGCTGGTAGTCGGCGTACGCGGTATAGGTGTCGTCGAAGCCCTGCACGACCGCGTACAGGTCGGCGTCCTTCGGCTTGAACGGCGCGGCGAGCTTCGCGGTGACGCCGTGCTGCACGCACGCGAGCAGCTGCCACTGGTTCACGAGGTCGACGTAGCGGCGCAGCGGCGACGTGCTCCACGCGTACTGCGCGACGCCGAGGCCTTCGTGCGGCGCGGCCGACGTCTGCATCCGCGTGCGCTTCGGGCCCGGCGCGCCGAAGCCGCGCTGCGAGCGGTAGATGCCCGGCACCGTGTGATCGTGCAGGAACGCACCCCACGTCGAGTTCGCGAGGATCGCGAGCTCCGACACGATCAGGTCGAGCGGCGACCCGCGGCGACGCGGCGTGATCGTCACGTGCTCGCCTTCGACGTAGAAGTTGTAGTCGGTGTTGCGCTGCACCTCGCGCTTCAGGCCATAGCCCGCGCGCGCGACCTGGCGCTTCTCGAACAGCGCCTGCGCGAGCGGCCACAGCACGGCGATGTCGTCCTTGTGCGGGTAGTCGCCGGTGCCGGCCGCGAGCGTCTCCTCGTTGACGAGCTCGTCGAGCGTGTTGTGGCGCAGGTTGCTCTTCACGTACACGAGTTCGGCGCGCGTCTCGTTCGCGACGATGTCCTGCGTCTCGCGGTTGACGATGATGTACAGCGACAGCGCCGGGCGGTAGTCGCCCTCCTTCAGCGTGAACACGTCGACGACGTCGTCCGGCAGCATCGTGATCTTGTCGCCCGGCATGTAGACGGTCGACAGGCGCGTACGGGCGATCGCATCGACCGCGTCGCCGCGCACGATGCCGAGCGCCGGCGCCGCGATGTGCACGCCGATCCGCACGCGACCGTCGGCCAGGTGCTCGACCGAGAACGCATCGTCGATTTCGGTCGTCGTGACGTCGTCGATCGAGAACGCCTCGACGTCCGCGCGCGGCAGGTCGTCCGGCAGCGGGCCGACCGTGACGGGCGGAAAGCCCGTGCCGTGCGGGAAAAATTCTGCGAGGAAACGCGCCTCGTGCAGCGCACGCGCCGACGCGACGCCGCCGCAGTCGAGCATCAGCCGCGCCGGCGACACGCCGCGCGCGCCGGCCGCCGCCTCGAGCGCCTTGTATTCGATCGAATTCTTGTCCGGCCGCGTCAGCAGCCCGAGCACCTTGCCCGCGAACGCCTCCGGCAGCTTGCCGGCCTTCAGCTCCTCTTCATACTGGACCTGGACGAGCGCCTGCTGGCGCTTGCGCTCGAGCGACGCGAGCGCCATCTTGAGCTGATCTTCCGGCGCGCGCTGGTACTGGCCGCGCCCCTTGCGGCGGAAGTAGACGGGCGAGCCGTGCAGCCGCAGCACCAGCGCCGCGCGCTCGACCGCCCCGTAGGTCGCGCCGAAGTATTCCGCGGCCAGCGCCGTGTAGGTGAATTCTTCCGCCGGCGCGCATTCCCACAGGAAATCCAGGTCGATCTGCTGCGCGGCCGTGTCGGCTTCCTGCATCAGTTCGCTCGCGGCCGGCTTCTCGAATTCGATCAGCACGTCTTTTGCGCGCACCTTCGCCCGCCGCCCGCCGGGCAACTCGACCTGAAACGCGTCGCCCTGGCGCGACAGCACGCTGCCCGCCTTGAAACTGCCCGATTCCTCGAAGAAAACGTTCACTCAGTACTCTCGTTCAGACTGCCGGGCGCCGCATTGGCGGCGCCGCATGATGATGGGAATTCGATCGGCATGACGCCGGGCTCATGACGTTGTGTCGTCGCAAAAAGCGAGAACGTCGTCGACATAGTCGGCAAATTCGCTGATTCCGTGATCGCTGCCTTCGATCACGCGCGTTTTCGCGCCCGGGTAGTGGGCGAGCATCTCGCGGTAGTCCAGCACTTCGTCGCCCGTCGCCGCGAACAGATAGTAGCGCTCGGGACGCGAAATCGCCGGCACGCGCAGCGCATCGAGCTCCTGCAGGTGACGGCGTTCGACGACGATCGAGCCGCCGCCGTGCCACAACGGCTGTTCGCCCAGATACTGTTCGAGATCGCGTTGCGGCACGATCGCCGGATTCAGCAGCACCGCCTTCCAGCCGTGCTTTTCCGCCAGCCAGGTCGCGTAGTAGCCGCCGAGCGAGCTGCCGATCACCGTCACGTCGCGCGCCCCGGCCACCTCGGCTTCCGCCACGGCGATCGCATCGAGCGGCGACACCGACAGCGACGGGCAGCGCCATTCGTGCGTGCGGCCGAGCTCAGCCATGCGCGCGGCGAGCAGCCGCGACTTCTGCGACTCCGGCGACGACCGGAACCCGTGTAGGTACAGGATCACGCGCGGCTCCCGAGCGCGTCGAGCAGCTTCTGGTGCACACCGCCGAAGCCGCCGTTGCTCATCACCAGCACGTGGTCGCCCGGGCGCGCGGCCTCGACGACCGACTTCACCAGCAGATGGAGATCGTCGAACGCACGGGCCTTGTCGCCGAGCGGTGCGAGCGCGTCGGCGAGGTTCCAGCCGAGCACGTCGCGCCCGGCAGGCGCGCCATAGCCGAACACCAGATCGGCGTCCGCGAGGCTGGCCGGCAGTTGCGCCTTCATCACGCCGAGCTTCATCGTGTTCGAGCGCGGCTCGAGCACCGCGAGAATGCGGGAATTTTGTCGGCCGATGCGCGCACGAAGGCCGGCGATCGTGGTTTCAATCGCGGTCGGATGGTGCGCGAAGTCGTCGTACACGGTCACGCCGTCGATGCTGCCGCGCACTTCCATGCGCCGCTTCACGTTGCGAAACGATGCGAGCGATTCCGCGGCCTGGGCGGGCGGCACGCCGACGTGGCGCGCGGCGGCGATCGCGGCGAGCGCGTTCATCCGGTTGTGGTCGCCCTGCACCTGCCACGCGACTTCACCGACGCGCTCCGACTGCGAATACACCGCGAACCGTTCGTCGACCGGCACGCCGTCCTCGGCCGGCAGCGCCTGCCAGCCGCCGTCCACGCCAAAGCGCTCGACCTCGCTCCAGCAGCCGCGTGCAAGCACGCGCTCCAGCGCGTCGGAGCGGCCGTTGGTCACGAGCCGGCCGACACCCGGCACGGTACGCACGAGATGGTGAAATTGCGTTTCGATCGCGGCGAGATCCGGGAAGATGTCCGCGTGATCGAATTCGAGATTGTTGAGCACCGCGGTGCGCGGCCGGTAGTGGACGAACTTCGAGCGCTTGTCGAAGAACGCCGTATCGTATTCGTCGGCCTCGATCACGAAGAAGCTCGAATCGGTCAGCCGGGCCGACACGCCGAAGTTCAGCGGCACGCCGCCGATCAGGAAGCCCGGGTTCAGGCCGGCATCTTCCAGCAGCCACGCGAGCATCGACGACGTGGTCGTCTTGCCGTGCGTGCCCGCGACCGCCAGCACCCACTTGCCCGCCAGCACGTGCTCGCCGAGCCATTGCGGGCCGGACACGTAAGGCAGGCCGCGATCGAGGATCGCCTCCATCAGCGGGTTGCCGCGCGTCACGACATTGCCGATCACGAACAGGTCGGGTTTCAGGTCGATCTGCTCGGCGCCGTAGCCCTCGATCAGCGTGATGCCCTGCGCCTCGAGCTGCGTGCTCATCGGCGGATAGACGCCCGCGTCGCAACCCGTCACCGTGTGGCCCGCCTCGCGCGCGAGCACGGCAAGACCGCCCATGAAGGTGCCGCAGATGCCAAGAATGTGGATGTGCATAGATGAATGCTTTCGCGCCGCCGGGCGCCGTCGATTCGGAAAGGAAGGTCTGCGGCACGCCGGACAGGCCGCCCGGCCAACGACTTTCGCCGCGACACAAAGACCGCCATTGTAACTGACGCCCCGCCGTGCCCGGCGGCCCGAACGACGGATCGCGGATGCTGCCCGGCACGCGGCGGCACCGCATTCGGGCGCGACGGCGATCGAGTATGATTGCCGGATCATGTCTCGCAAACCTCTTGTCGACCCGCGGCGCGCCCGCGAGGAAATCGCCCAGTCCGCCGCCCGCCTGATCGCGGAGGACGGCCTCGATTACGCCAGCGCGAAGCGCAAGGCCGCGCGCCAGCTGTTCGGCGATACGCGCGTTGCCGGCGAATGGCTGCCCGATAACGACCTGATCGAGGAAGAGCTGCGCGAGTACCTCGCGCTGTTCCAGAGCGACACGCAGCCGGACGAACTGCGCCGCCTGCGCGAGCTCGCGCTCGACTGGATGCGCCGGCTCGCCGAGTTCAATCCGTATGTGACGGGCGCGGTGCTGCACGGTACCGCGAACGAGCATTCGGACATCCATTTGCAGATATTCACCGACAACCCGAAGGACGTCGCGATCTACCTGCTGAACCAGAACGTTCAGTACGACGTATCCGAGACGCGACATTTCGCCGGCCGCGCCGACGTCGAGACGCTCAGCTTCCTGTGGCGCCCGCGGCGCGACGTGGACGCGATCGGCATTCACGTCGCGCTCTACGCGAGCGACGACCTGCGCGGTGCGGTCAAGGCCGACGCGCGCGGCCGGGTCGCGCGCGCGGATGCCACCGCATTGCGCGCGCTGCTCGAGGCCAGCAACGCTCCTTCCGAACCGGAATGATTCAACGATGATGACGAAACGCATGTTGGCGCTCGCGGTGGTCGCGGCCGCCGCCGTCGCCGGCGGGCTCGCCGCCGGCCATTGGTTCCGCGGCGGCAGCGCCGATGACGGCGTCGCCGTCGCGGCGCCCGCCGCGCAGGGCAACCCGGTCGACCAGCTGTGGGCCGCGTCGCTGACCGGCGTCGACGGCAAGCCGGCGTCGCTCGCCTCCTTCAAGGGCCAGAAGGTCGTGGTCAATTTCTGGGCGTCGTGGTGCGGCCCGTGCGTGGAGGAGATGCCGGAGCTCGTCGCGCTGTCGCATCAATACAAGCAGAAAGGCGTCCGCTTCATCGGGATCGGCGTCGATTCCGATCAGAACGTGAAGAACTTTCTCCAGAAGGTGAAGGTCGACTATCCGGTTTTCGTCAGCGGTTATGCGGGCGCCGATCTGGCCCGAAATTTCGGAAATACGGCCGGCGCGCTGCCGTTTACGGTCGTCATCGACGAAACCGGCAAGATTCGCGAGACAAAATTAGGACAAATCCAGCCGGCCGAGCTGAGAAAGACCCTCGACGCGCTGTGATCGTCCTGAACGGCCGCCCGCACGTTGGCGGCGATTTGTGCGTCGATCGCCGCAATTTCACGGAAATTCGCTGATACTTTGCGGTCCTGCCGGTAATTCTTGCAGGTCCGGCGCGCCTGGCCGTTCGGCAAAACTAGACAAATTTCTCTAAATAGCGCTAAAGTTCGCGCAATTCCGCAGAAATAGAAGCGACCATGACACGATTGCTGGTGCTGCACGGCCCCAACCTGAACCTTCTCGGCACCCGGGAACCGGAGGTGTACGGCCGCGTCACGCTCGCGCAGATCGATCAGGCGCTTGCCGCGCGGGCGCAGGAAGCCGGCGCCGAGCTGTCGTCGTTCCAGAGCAACCATGAAGGCGCGCTCGTCGACCGCATCCAGGCCGCGCGGGAGGAACAGACCGATTTCATCCTGATCAATCCCGCCGCGTATACGCACACCAGCGTCGCGATCCGGGACGCGATCGCCGGCGTAGGCATCCCGTTCGTCGAGATTCACCTGTCGAACGTGCACCGCCGCGAAGCGTTCAGGCATCACTCCTACTTTTCCGACCAGGCCGAAGGCGTCATCTGCGGGCTCGGCTGGAAAGGTTATCTGTACGCGCTCGAGTACGCGCTGGACAAGCTGCAAGGCGCGTCGCGCGGCTGATTTCGCGATCTAGATTCAGCGCCGGCCCCTAACCGGCGCTTTCACGTATTGAAAGGGGAATTCCCGATGGATCTTCGTAAGCTGAAAACTCTGATCGACCTCGTTTCCGAATCCGGCATCTCCGAGCTGGAAGTCACGGAAGGTGAAGGCAAGGTGCGCATCGTCAAGAACGCGCCGCCGGTCTACGTGCAGCAGACGGCTGGGTTTGCCCCGCAGGTCAGCGCGCCCGCTCCGTCGGCCGCGCTGCCGACCGACGGCGCCGCCGCGCCGGCCGCAGGCGCGGCAGCCGCACCGGCCGTCCCGCAGGGCCACGTCGTGACGTCGCCGATGGTCGGCACGTTCTATCGCGCGCCGTCGCCCGGCGCCGACCCGTTCGTCCAGGTGGGCGACACGGTCAAGGAAGGCCAGACGATCTGCATCATCGAAGCGATGAAGCTGCTCAACGAGATCGAGTCGGACAAGGCCGGCGTCGTCAAGGAAATCCTCGTCGAGAACGGCCAGGCCGTCGAATACGGCCAGCCGCTTTTCGTGATCGGCTAAGTCCGCCGCGCGGCCCTGCCGGCCGCGCGCCGCCGATGCTCGCCAGGCGCCGTTCGCGCGCCCCTCGAAGAGACGAATACTCGCTATGTTTGAAAAAATCCTCATTGCCAACCGCGGTGAAATCGCGCTGCGCATCCAGCGCGCGTGCCGCGAACTCGGCGTCAAGACGGTGGTTGTCTACTCGGAAGCCGACAAGGAAGCCAAGTACGTGCGCCTCGCGGACGAAGCCGTCTGTATCGGTCCCGCCCCGTCGAACCTGAGCTACCTGAACATGCCCGCGCTGATCAGCGCCGCGGAAGTCACCGATGCCGAGGCGATTCACCCCGGCTACGGCTTCCTGTCGGAGAACGCCGATTTCGCGGAGCGCGTCGAGCAGTCGGGCTTCACGTTCATCGGGCCGCGCCCGGAAACGATCCGCATGATGGGTGACAAGGTCACCGCGAAGCAGACGATGATCAAGACCGGCGTGCCGTGCGTGCCAGGCTCGGAAGGCGCGTTGCCGGACGATCCGAAGGAGATCGTCAAGATTGCGCGCACGATCGGCTATCCGGTCATCATCAAGGCAGCGGGCGGCGGCGGCGGGCGCGGCATGCGCGTCGTGCACACCGAGGCCGCGCTCGTCAACGCGGTCAACATGACCCGCGAGGAAGCCGGCCGTGCGTTCGGCAACCCGCAGGTGTACATGGAGAAGTTCCTCGAGAACCCGCGCCACATCGAAATCCAGGTGCTGTCGGACGCGCACAAGAACGCGATCTGGCTCGGCGAGCGCGACTGCTCGATGCAGCGCCGTCACCAGAAGGTGATCGAGGAAGCGCCGGCGCCCGGCATTCCGCGCCGCCTGATCGAGCGCATCGGCGACCGCTGCGCGGACGCGTGCAAGAAGATGGGCTACCTCGGCGCGGGCACGTTCGAATTCCTGTACGAGAACAACGAGTTCTACTTCATCGAGATGAACACGCGCGTGCAGGTCGAGCACCCGGTGTCCGAGATGATCACCGGCGTCGACATCGTGCAGGAACAGATCCGCATCGCGGCCGGCGAGAAGATCGCGCTGCGCCAGCGCGACATCCAGTTCCGCGGACATGCGATCGAATGCCGGATCAACGCGGAAGATCCGTTCAAGTTCACGCCGTCGCCGGGCCGGATCACGTCGTGGCATACGCCGGGCGGCCCCGGCGTGCGCGTCGACTCGCATGCATACAATGGCTATTTCGTGCCGCCGAACTATGATTCGATGATCGGCAAGCTGATCACCTACGGCGCGACACGCGACCAGGCGATCCGCCGGATGCGCATCGCGCTGTCGGAAATGGTCGTCGAAGGCATCCACACGAACATTCCGCTGCACCGCGAGCTGATGATCGACTCGAAGTTCGTCGAAGGCGGCACCAGCATCCACTACCTCGAACACCGGCTCGCCCAGAAGCAGCAGGTCGCACCGGAAGAAGCGTAAGCATGAGCTATCGCGAACTCGTCGTCGAACTGGCCCGTGAGCATGCGGAGGCGCTGTCCGACGCGCTGCTCGAACTCGGCGCGCTGTCGGTGTCCGTCGAAGACGCCGATGCCGACACGCCCGACGAACAGCCGCTCTTCGGCGAGCCCGGCCTGGTTCCCGATCGCACCGCGTGGCAGCGCTCGCGCGTGATCGCGCTGCTGTCGCCCGATCACGAGCCGGCCGTGCTGCTCGCGGCGGCCGTGAACGACATCGGCGTCACTGAAACCCCGAAGTTCGACGTGCGCGAAGTCGAGGAACAGGACTGGGTGCGGCTCACGCAGTCGCAATTCGAGCCGATTCCGATCGGCGAGCGGATCTGGGTCGTGCCGTCGTGGCACGACGCGCCCGACCCCGACGCGTTGATCCTCGAACTCGACCCCGGTCTCGCGTTCGGCACCGGTAGCCACCCGACCACGCGCCTGTGCATGGAATGGCTCGAGCAGTCGGTGAAGCCCGGCCAGTCGGTACTCGACTACGGCTGCGGCTCCGGCATTCTCGCGATCCTCGCGCGCAAATGCGGGGCGAACCCCGTGGTGGGCATCGACATCGATCCGCAGGCGGTCGAGTCGGCGCGCCAGAACAGCGAACGCAACCATGCGGAAGTCACGTACGGGCTGCCCGACGCGTGCCCGGCCGGCGAATTCGACATCGTCGTCGCGAACATCCTGTCGAACCCGCTGAAGCTGATGGCGTCGATGCTCGCGTCGAAGGTGAAACCGGGCGGGCGCATCGCGCTGTCGGGTGTGCTCGCGCGCCAGGCGGACGAAGTCGCGGCCGTCTATGCGCGCTACGTCGACATCTCGGTCTGGCGCGAACACGAAGGTTGGGTGTGCCTCGCCGGAACCCGGCGCGAAAGCCATTAGAATAGCGCTGTCCTTCACTCTGGCCAGCAGGCCGCCCGGCTCGACATGCTTCTTGCGACGCGCTGCCCTCATTGCGAAACCGTCTTCCGGCTGCAGCAGGAACAGCTCTCGCTGCATGACGGGCTCGTGCGCTGCGGACACTGCCAGCAGGTCTTCAACGCCGCGCAGTCGCTCGTACCTGATCCGGCTCGGCAGCCCGACCCGGCGCTGACCGAAGCGGCACCGGCCGGGCCGGGCGCCGCCGCCCCGCAATCCGACGCCGCACCCGACGCCGCCCCCGCGCGGCTCTTCGCCACCGACGCCCCCGTCAAGTCAGCATCCGATATCGACTACAAGCCGGAAGGCTGGGACATGTGGGCGCCGTGGCTCGATGCCGGCGTCGATCCATCGTTGCAGCACACGGTGCAGACCGTGCGCGCCGAGCCGCTGGTGCCGCTCGCGCTGCCGGCCATCGAAGCCGGTGTCGTGCGCCTTTCCGGCACGCCCGCACCGATTGCCTCCGCCCCTGCCGAGCTGGACGCCGCGCACATGCAAGCGGCCGAGCCGGACGCGACGCTGCACGAAACCGACGCGTCGGGCACGTCGTTCGCCGCGCCCACCGCCGAGCCGGACCTGCGTGAACCGCGCTTCGTCGCGCACACGCCGTCGGCCGAACCAGCCGCAGCGGAGCCCGCTGAACCGGTTGGCAACGCGCGCTTCGCGGTGCCCGACGACGAGCACGCACCGCGCGAACCGCGCTTCGCGTTCAGGCCGGCGCAAGCCGTATCCGAACCCGAATCGGCACCCGAATCCGGACCCGACACCCACGCCGACGAACGCGCGCCCGCACCGACCGCGGCCGCCAGCGAACCGACCGCCGAACCGGACATCCAACCGGCCGCCCAACCGGCCCTCCCCTTCCCCGCCGCGCTAACCGATGACGACCGCCCGCATTTCGCCGTGACGCGCGAGACGCGGGAGACGGGCGCGCCGCCGCGACGCGGGATGCTCGGCGGCTTTTTCGGCGGGCTCGTCGCCGCGGCGCTCGCGGTGCTGCTCGTCGCGCAACTCGCGTGGTGGCAGCGCGAAACCGTGATGATCTACTGGCCGGTCACGCAGAGCTGGTTCCGGCAGGCGTGCGCGCCGCTCGGCTGCAGGCTCACGCCGCCGCGCGCGATCGACGGCCTGCGGCTCGACGCGACCGACCTGCGCCAGATCGACGGCCCGCGCACGCTCGAGCTGAAGGTGCCGCTGACGAACCGCTACCGCGTCGCGCTCGCCTATCCGTCGCTCGAGCTGACGCTGCTCGACGACACGAATCACGTGACCGTGCGCCGCGTGCTCGCGCCGCGAGACTACGTGCGTCCGGGCACGCCGATCGACGCCGGGCTGCCGCCCGGCTCGACGCAGACGATGGTCGTCCGCCTCGACACGAACGGCACGCCCGCCTCGAATTTCCGCGTCCAGATCTTCTATCCGTGACGCCCCGCGGCGCGCGCATGCGCGCCGTCTCAACCCGCGCGCCGCAGCGGCGCGCTATTTCGGAGCACGAACATGAGCAAAGTTACGCTGGGTGGCAACCCGATCGATCTCGCCGGCACGTTCCCGGCCGTCGGCTCGCAAGCCCCCGACTTCAAGCTGGTCGGCAAGGACCTCGCCGATCTGTCGCTCGCCAGCTTCGCCGGCAAGCGCAAGGTGCTGAACATCGTCCCGAGCCTCGACACGCCGACCTGCGCGACGTCGACCCGCAAGTTCAACGAAGCCGCGTCGTCGCTGGACAACACGGTCGTGGTCGTCGTGTCGGGCGACCTGCCGTTCGCCGCCACGCGCTTCTGCACGACCGAAGGCCTGGCGAACGTCGTGACGGCTTCGACGTTCCGCGGCGGCCGCGCCTTCGCGAACGCCTACGGCGTCGACGTGACGAGCGGCCCGCTGAACGGCCTGACGGCCCGCGCGGTCGTCGTGCTCGACGCGCAGGACAAGGTGATCCACGCGCAACTCGTCGACGAGATCAAGGACGAGCCGAACTACGACGCAGCACTCGCCGCACTGAAGTAATCCGCTGCCACCCGCCCTGCCGCGCGAGGCCGGACGGCCTGCGCGCGCCGGCCGGGTGGCCGCTCCCCTTTGCTCTCTACAGGAACGCACGCCTTGACTACGCTGATTTGCGGCTCGCTCGCCTACGACAACATCATGACCTTCGAAGGCCGGTTTCGCGAGCACATCCTGCCCGACCAGGTTCACCTTCTGAACGTGAGCTTCCTCGTGCCGACGATGCGTCGCGAATTCGGCGGTTGCGCGGGGAACATCGCTTACGCGCTGCACATGCTCGGCGGCGACGCGCGCATCATGGCGACGGTCGGCGCGAACGACGCCGATCGCTATCTCGAGCGTCTCGACAGCCTCGGCCTGTCGAAGGCCAGCGTGCGCGTGGTGCCCGAAGCGCACACCGCGCAGGCAATGATCACGACCGATCTCGACAACAACCAGATCACCGCATTCCACCCGGGCGCGATGATGGTGTCGCACCTGAACCGCGCGGACGAAGTGGCGGGCGTGAAGCTCGGCATCGTCGCGCCGGACGGCTTCGACGGGATGGTCCAGCACGCCGAGCAATTCGCGAAGGCCGGCGTCCCGTTCGTCTTCGATCCGGGCCAAGGCCTGCCGTTGTTCGACGGTGCGACGCTGCGCCGCATCATTGAACTCGCGACCTTTGTCGCGGTCAACGACTACGAGGGCAAGCTCGTCAGCGACAAGACGGGCTGGTCCGAACAGGACATCGCCAGCCGGGTTCAGGCGCTGATCATCACGCGCGGCGAGCACGGCTCGACCATTCTTCACAAAAACGGCGAAGAACAGATTCCGGTCGTGCAAGCAGAACGTGTCGTGGATCCGACCGGCTGCGGCGACGCCTTCCGGGGCGGCCTGCTGTACGGCATCGAGAATGGCCTCGACTGGGCAACCACGGGCCGTCTCGCGAGCCTGATGGGCTCGATCAAGATTGCCCACCAGGGGCCCCAGACTTACGCACTGACGCGCGCCGAAATCGACGCGCGCTTCGAGGCTGCCTTCGGGTACAGTCTCAAATGAATATTGTGGGAGAGCAAAGATGTTGACCAAAAAAACCCTCACGCTCGCGGCCATGTTGACCGCCACGCTGACGCTCGCCGGCTGCTTCACGGCGCCGGGCTCGGCGGATGTCTATAGCGTCGGCCAGGCGCAGCGCGAGCAGACCGTCCGCATGGGTACGGTCGAAAGCGTCCGTGCGGTGCGCATCCAGTCCGACGGCGGCGGTAGCGCGATCGGCACGCTCGGCGGCGGCGCGCTCGGCGCGGTCGCGGGCAGCGCGATCGGCGGCGGCAAGGGGTCGATCCTGACGGCCATCGCGGGCGGCCTCGTCGGCGCGGTCGCGGGCAACGCGGTCGGCGAAAACCTCGGCACGGCGAACGGTGTCGAAATCACCGTGCGCCTCGATAACGGCGACCTGCGCTCGATCACGCAGGCGGCAAGCGGCGAAATGTTCCGCGCCGGCGAGCGTGTGCGACTGCTGTCGAGCGGCGGCGTCACGCGCGTCACGCACTAACGAGCATCCTCAGCACGCGGCGCAAGCCGCGGTCGAACGCATGTGCGAAGCTGCACATGCGTTTTTTTTCGTCCGCTATTCGCTGCCGGCCGCCGGCCGCTGGTCAGCACTTCGATGAATACGGACGAAAAAAATCCCGCCACCTGAGCCAGATGGCGGGATCGATTGAGTAGCGCTACTCAACCCACGGACACCGCATGAGTGTCCGGGTGGTACTGGCCAGCCGCGATTACGGACGGCTGCCGGTCGGGAACGGCCATGCCGCTGCCGGGTTGAGCGCGGTCTTCACGCCCGATGCCGGCGCAACCGATGCGGTCGACGCGGTGGTTGCCGGTGCAGCCTTCTTCACGACGGCCTTCTTCGGAGCAGCAGCCTTCTTCGCCGGGGCAGCAGCCTTCGGTGCGGCAGCCTTCTTCGCAGGGGCAGCCTTCTTGGCAGGCGCAGCCTTCTTCGCAGCGGCCTTCTTCGCAGGCGCAGCCTTTTTGGCGGCAGCCTTCTTCGCCGGCGCGGCCTTCTTCGCAGCAGCCTTCTTCGCCGGTGCGGCCTTCTTCGCAGCAACCTTCTTCGTTGCGACCTTCTTGGCTGCAACCTTCTTCGCAGCGGCCTTCTTCGCCGGTGCTGCCTTCTTCGCGGCAACCTTCTTCACCGCGACTTTCTTGGCAGCGACCTTCTTGGCTGCAACCTTCTTCGTTGCGACCTTCTTGGCCGCGACCTTCTTCGCAGCGGCCTTCTTCGCCGGTGCTGCCTTCTTCGCGGCAACCTTCTTCACCGCGACCTTCTTGGCAGCAACCTTCTTCACCGCGGCAGCCTTCTTGGCCGGAGCAGCCTTCTTCGCAACGGTCTTCTTGGCAGCAACCTTCTTCGCAGCCGGTTTTTTCTTGGCAGTAGCCATGTTGTTCTCCTTCAGGTTCAGATGAGAGTCAGTTCAAACTACACCCTTCGTCAAAACCCGCTTCCCGCGGACGCTGTTCAGCACGTGCGCTTCGAAGCGGGCTATTCATCGGCGTACGCGGATACCGCGCGCTTACGCTAATGAATACGGTATGGCGCGCGTGACCCCATGGCCTCGCGCGCCAAATCAAGTCGGTAGCCGGCGCACCTCGCGCCGCTACCCCTAATCGCTTGATAAAGCAGACCGCCACACGGCCGTCCGCTTTTTCCGGAGGGAAGTTTGCCCATCCCACTGAAGGGTTCGCAAAGTGCCGATCATGTCGTTGGGCCGTTAAGGCACCGGGCATGCTTTGCATCAGGCGTTCTTGCTCCTAAACCTTGGGCCGGGGCCGAGAGGCCGCCGGCTGCTCACATCATGTGACGGGTTCGCTGCTGCGGGTTATTCCCAGGACAGCGCGCCGCCCGTCTGATACTCGATCACACGCGTCTCGAAGAAGTTGCGTTCCTTCTTCAGGTCGATCATCTCGCTCATCCACGGGAACGGGTTTTCCTCGTTCGGATACAGCGGGTCGAGGCCGATCTGCTGGCAACGGCGGTTGCTGATGAAGCGCAGATAGCTCTTGAACATCGACGCGTTCAAACCCAGCACGCCGCGCGGCATCGTGTCCTCGGCGTAGCGGTATTCGAGTTCGACAGCCTGCTTGAACAGCTCGCGGATCTCGGCGCGGAATTCCGCGGTCCAGAGATGCGGGTTCTCGAGCTTGATCTGATTGATCAGGTCGATGCCGAAATTGCAGTGCATCGACTCGTCGCGCAGGATGTACTGATATTGCTCTGCAGCACCCGTCATCTTGTTCTGGCGGCCGAGCGCGAGGATCTGCGTGAAGCCCACATAGAAGAACAGGCCTTCCATGATGCAGGCGAACACGATCAGCGACTTCAGCAGCTTCTGGTCCGCTTCGAGCGTGCCGGTCTTGAAGGCCGGATCCGTCAGCGTGTGGATGAACGGGATCAGGAATTCGTCCTTCGCGCGGATCGACGTAACCTCGTGGTACGCGTTGAAGATCTCGCCTTCGTCGAGACCGAGCGATTCGACAATGTATTGATACGCGTGCGTGTGGATCGCCTCTTCGAACGCCTGGCGCAGCAGGAACTGCCGGCACTCGGGCGCCGTGATGTGGCGGTACGTGCCGAGCACGATGTTGTTCGCGGCGAGCGAATCGGCCGTCACGAAGAAGCCGAGGTTGCGCTTGACGATGCGGCGCTCGTCCTCGGTCAGACCGTTCGGGTCCTTCCACAGTGCGATGTCGCGGGACATGTTGATTTCCTGCGGCATCCAGTGGTTCGCGCAACCGGCCAGATACTTTTCCCACGCCCACTTGTACTTGAACGGCACCAGCTGATTGACGTCAGTCTGGCCGTTGATGATGCGCTTGTCCGCAACGTTGACCCGCGCTTCCGAACCCGCAGCGGGAACAGCCGATGCTTGCGGCGGCACCGCGAGATCGCCTTCGAAAATGTCGCGGACCTGATGGGCGGCAGGCGCTGTCGCCTGCAGTCCGACAGCCATCCCAGCGGAGGTGCGCAACGCGTTCTGCTGCGCTCCGCTCGCGGGGGTTACGGCAGTCTTCTCGTCATCCCAGTTGAGCATAAATTCTCACCATCAATTTAGAACGGTTTGTACCATCTTTTCCTGAGCGATAAAAGGGTTCGCTCACGAAAAATCCTTTTTTCGATTCGCGTTGCGACCTCGATACAACACTTTGAGCAACGCATCGTCGTTCATGCAGAGCGCGACGCGTGTCGCACACGTATCGCGAGGTGCGCTCGACGCATCGAACGCTGATCGAAACGCGACGTCGTCGGGGATGTTTCGATCGCTCGTCACTGCCTGCAACGCGAGTGGCGCGTTACAGATTCCTTATCATTTTTTTAGTTGAGAGCGGCGCACACTTCAACCTCCATCGGTTGTCGTGCGCGCCGCACGAACCTTAGTTCATACGCGCTGCGTTACTGACAGGCTTCGCACTCGTCGAAACCCGCATCGCCCGGACGCATCGTGCATACCGGACCGTCTGCTTCGACCGGCGCCAGCGCCGCTGCCGCATTGACCGCGCCCGACGATGCATCGCCGCCTGCCGCACCGAACCCGCCTGCCGCGCCTTGCGCGCCGCCGCTGCTCGAGCCGCCCGCACCGCCCGTCGGCACCGCGTTCAGCGCGCCGTGCGCGACCGTCGACTTCTCGACGTGCGTCGCCGCCATCGTGCGGAGGTAGTAGGTCGTCTTCAGACCGCGCAGCCACGCGAGCTTGTAGACCTCGTCGAGTTTCTTGCCCGACGCGCCGCCCATGTAGATGTTCAGCGACTGCGCCTGGTCGATCCACTTCTGGCGACGCGATGCCGCTTCGACAAGCCACGTCGGGTCGACTTCGAACGCGGTCGCGTAGATCGCGCGGAGGTCGGCCGGGATGCGGTCGATGCGCGACAGCATGCCGTCGAAGTACTTCAGGTCGGCGACCATCACTTCGTCCCACAGGCCGCGTTCCTTCAGGTCGCGAACGAGGTACTCGTTGACCACCGTGAACTCGCCCGACAGGTTCGACTTCACGTACAGGTTCTGGAAGGTCGGCTCGATGCACGCCGACACGCCGATGATGTTCGAGATCGTCGCCGTCGGCGCGATCGCGACGCAGTTCGAGTTGCGCATGCCGTGTGCCGCGATCCGCGAGCGCAGCGTCGTCCAGTCGAGCGACTCCGACGTGTCGACCTCGACGTAGCCGCCGCGTGCTTCCGTCAGCAGCTTCAGCGTGTCCTGCGGGAGGATGCCGCGATCCCACAGCGAGCCGCGGTAGCTCGAGTAGCGGCCGCGTTCCTCGGCCAGCTCGGTCGACGCGTAGTACGCGTAGTAGCAGACCGCTTCCATCGAGCGATCGGCGAACTCGACGGCCGCTTCCGACGCGTACGGCGTGCGCAGCAGGTGCAGGCAGTCCTGAAAGCCCATGATGCCCATGCCGACCGGACGGTGCTTCAGGTTCGAGTTACGCGCCTTCGGCACCGCGTAGTAGTTGATGTCGATCACGTTGTCGAGCATGCGCATCGCGACGCTGATCGTGCGCTTGAGCTTGTCGTGGTCGAGCGCGTAGCTGCCGTCGGCCTGCTTCACCAGGTGGGCGACGAGGTTCACCGAGCCCAGGTTGCACACCGCGATTTCGGTGTCGCTCGTGTTCAGCGTGATTTCCGTGCACAGGTTCGACGAATGGACGACGCCGACGTGCTG
Organism: Burkholderia ambifaria AMMD; assembly: GCF_000203915.1. Classification (NCBI taxonomy): domain Bacteria; kingdom Pseudomonadati; phylum Pseudomonadota; class Betaproteobacteria; order Burkholderiales; family Burkholderiaceae; genus Burkholderia; species Burkholderia ambifaria. The sequence continues at coordinate 562,016 of NC_008390.1, read as the reverse complement.
CTGCGGCGAACGCACGTTGCACGGATCCTTGAACGTGATCCACGGGTGGCCCGTTTCGAACAGCATGCCGAGCATCTTGCGCCAGAGTTGCTGCGCCGGGATCTTCTTGAACAGCTTGATCTCGCCGCGCGCGACCTTGTCTTCGTAAGCCGTGTAAGCCGCCTCGAACTCCGCGCCGAACTTGTCGTGGAGATCCGGGCAGGTCGACGGCGAGAACAGCGTCCAGTCGGCGCCTTCCATCACGCGCTTCATGAACAGGTCGGGAATCCAGTTCGCCGTGTTCATGTCGTGCGTGCGGCGGCGATCGTCGCCGGTGTTCTTGCGCAGCTCGAGGAACTCCTCGATGTCGAGGTGCCACGATTCGAGGTACGCGCACACCGCGCCCTTGCGCTTGCCGCCCTGGTTGACCGCGACGGCCGTGTCGTTGACGACCTTCAGGAACGGCACCACGCCTTGCGACTTGCCGTTCGTGCCCTTGATATGCGAGCCGAGCGCACGCACGCGGGTCCAGTCGTTGCCGAGACCGCCGGCGAACTTCGACAGCAGCGCGTTTTCCTTCAGCGCTTCATAGATGCCGTCGAGGTCGTCCGCGACCGTCGTCAGGTAGCACGACGACAGCTGCGAGCGGTGCGTGCCCGAGTTGAACAGCGTCGGCGTCGAGCTCATGAAGTCGAAGCTCGACAGCACGTTGTAGAACTCGATCGCGCGCGTTTCGCGGTCGATCTCGTTCAGCGACAGGCCCATCGCGACGCGCATGAAGAATGCCTGCGGCATTTCGATGCGGGTGCCTTCGACGTGCAGGAAGTAGCGGTCGTACAGCGTCTGCAGGCCGAGGTAGCCGAACTGCAGGTCGCGGTTCGCGTCGAGCGCTTCGCCGAGACGCTTCAGGTCGAACTGCAGCAGCTTGTCGTCGAGCAGGCCGGCATCGACGCCGCGCTTCAGGAACTGCGGGAAGTATTCCGTGTAGCGGGTCGTCATCTCGGCCTGGAGCACTTCCTCGCCGAGGATCTCGCGGCGGATCGTGTGCAGCAGGATGCGGGCCGTGACCTGGCTGTACGCCGGGTCCTTCTCGATCATCGTGCGCGCCGCGAGGATCGCCGAGTCGTAGACCTGGCTCATCGGCACGCCGTCGTACAGGTTCTTCACCGTCTCCGCGACGATCGGCTCAGGGTTAACCGCAGCGCCGAGACCGGCGCATGACGACACGATCAGCTCGCGCAGCGCGTTCATGTCGAGCGGGCGCGTGACGCCGTTGTCGACCACGTTGATGCCCGCGCTCGCCTCGCCGCCCGCTGCGGCCGCTTCTTCGCCCGCATGCTGGCGCTCGAGGTGGCGCTTCTCGCGATACAGCACGTACGCACGCGCGACGTTGTGCTCGCCGCCGCGCATCAGCGCGAGTTCGACCTGGTCCTGGATGTCTTCGATATGGAACGTACCGCCGTTCGGACGGCTGCGCACGAGCGCGCGCACGACGTTGTGCGTGAGCTGCTCGACCTGCTCGCGCACGCGCGCCGATGCCGCGCCCTGCCCGCCGTTGACGGCCAGGAAAGCCTTGGTCACCGCGATCGCGATCTTCGAAGGCTCGAACGACACCACACTGCCGTTGCGGCGGATCACCTTGTAGTCGGCGAACGTGGCCTGCGGCGCGAGCGCCTTCGCGCCCTGTTCGGTCCCGCCGAGCGGACGGCTCGAGGCGCTCTCGTACTGGGACGTCGCGTTGTCGGTGGTTTGCATGTGCAAAGCTCCTGGTGTTGGATGGTGCGGAGAGAACCGCGGATTAAAACGAACGCTGCGCGATGGAGTGCGCGAGCGGTAAGAGGCGAGCGATGCGGCGGGGACGCCGGTGCGGTCGATGCGCGACAACCGAGCCGGTCGTGTGCTTCGTCATGTGTACCCCTGCCCCGTCGAAGTTCGCTGCGCTTGATCGCGACGCCCGGACCGCCCGGCCCTGGCGCGCCGCCCTGAGAACCCTGTCCGCCGGCGTTGGCCGCCGGCCGGTGCCGCTCGGGTTTCCCCTGCGACACACACTATATCTAGTACAGAACCGCTCAACTGGCACCAAGTATAGTGGACATTCGGACGAGGTCAAAACGGATAATTTGCGCTGAAGGTATTGACATCACCCCCGCCCCGCGCAGGCGCAGACGTGACAAGGCATTGGTCGGAAAAATTTTTTTCGCGGGCTCGAAAACCCTGCGCTCAGTGCTGACGGAAAGGAAAGTATTCGGCCGAAAAGCCGGCATCGCCTGCGAAGCGTTGCCAATCGAAATGCGGACCCGGGTCGGTCTTGCGGCCCGGCGCGACATCGGAATGCCCGGCGACCGCATCGATCGGGTAGCGCGCGGCGAGCGTGCGGGCGAGCACGCCGAGCGTCGCGTACTGCGCCGGGTCGAACGGCACGTCGTCCGCGCCCTCGAGCTCGATGCCGATCGAGAAATCGTTGCAGCGCGGCCGGCCGAAGAATTCCGACGAGCCCGCATGCCATGCGCGCTCGTCGCACGACACGAACTGCACGAGCTCGCCGTCGCGGCGGATCAGGAAGTGCGCGGACACGCGCACGCCGCGCAGGTGGCTCTGGTAATAGGGATGCGCATCGCAATCGAGGCGATTCAGGAACAGCGACTCGATCGCGTCGCCGCCGAACTCGCCGGGCGGCAGGCTGATGTTGTGGACGACGACGAGCGTCGGCACCGCGCCCGCGGGCCGCGCCTCGAAATTCGGCGACGGCGCATGGCGCGCTTCGCGCACCCAGCCGTGTGCGTCGACCGACAGCGGCGCTGCGTCGCTCATCGCGCGTCGTGGCCGCTCGCGCGTGCGCCGTGGCGCCGCGCATGGTCGGTGCTGCAGAAGTATTCGCCGCCCGCGGCGACGGCGTCGCCCTTCGGCGCATGCACGCCGCATTCCGCGCAGCGCACCATCGGCTCGGGCAGCGAGCGCGTGCCGCCGTTCGGGCGTGCCGCACCCGCGCCGCCGTGACCGGGCGCGTCGGCGCCGTCACCGCGGCCGGTGCGCGCGTGCGCTTGCTCCTGGGCCTGGCGCAGCTTGCGCGCAAGCCACGAGCCCGCGAAGAGAAGAAGAATCAGGAGAAGAATCTGTCGCATCGGAAACCTGCGTTCAAACCACGGAGCGGTGCAGCAGCACCTCGAAAACGAACCGGCTGCCGACATACGCGAGCAGCAGCGCCGCAAACGACACGAGCACCCAGCGCGCGGCGCCGCGCCCGCGCCAGCCCGACGTCTTGCGGGCGACCAGCAGGCCGCCGAACATCAGCCACGACAGCACCGCGAACACGGTCTTGTGATCGAGCCGCATCGCGCGCGCATCGACCTGCTCGCTGAACAGGATCCCCGATGCGAGCGTCAGCGTCAGCAGCACGAAGCCGGCGCCGATCAGGCGGAACAGCAGCTTCTCGAGCGTGAGCAGCGGCGGCAGCGTTTCGAGCCAGCTCGCGATCCAGCCGGTCGAGCCGTCGCGCCCGCCGCTCCTGAGCGACTGCAGGCGCCGCTCGACCATCAGCATCAGGACCGCGTGCAGCGCGGCGATTGCAAAGAGGCCGTACGCGATGTTCGCGATCAGGAAGTGCATCTTGAACAGCGGCGCCGCGGCATAAGGCAGCACCCGCACGCCGCCGAACACGAGCGGCAGCAGCGACGCGCCGCACGCGAGCGGCAGCACCAGCAGGCGCAGGCTGTCGAGCGGGAAGAAGAAGCTCTCGATCCAGTAGATGCCGGCGCCGAGCCAGAACATCGCCGACAACGCAAACGCGAACCCGAAGATCATCGCGTCGTGCGGGAAGATCGTCATGTGCAGCAGCACGCCGTGCGCGACGAGCGCCGCGAACAGCAGCGCGCGGCCGGCCGCGCTCATCCCCGACGCGGCGGACGCCGGAACCGGCACGGCGGGCACGCTCGCGACGAGCGGCGTCGCGCCCTGGCGGTGCGTGCGCCAGCCTGCGACGGCGAGGCCGCCGTACAGGAATGCGGTGAGGGCATACAGTACAATATCCATGTTCGAAGTTTACACTAGGCCCCCTTCCCGCGACGGCTCCCTTTGTTCGGTTCCGTTGCGCCTTCGGGCCCCACTGTCCAACGCTCCCCATGCTCGACAATCTCACTCAACGGATGGCGCGCGTCGTCAAGACGCTGCGCGGCGAGGCCCGGCTTACCGAGGCGAACACCCAGGAAATGCTCCGCGAGGTGCGTCTCGCGCTGCTCGAGGCCGACGTCGCGTTGCCCGTCGTCCGCGAATTCATCGCCAAGGTCAAGGAAAAGGCGCTCGGCGAGGAAGTGATCAGCAGCCTGTCGCCGGGTCAGGCGCTCGTCGGCGTGGTCCAGAAGGAACTGACCGCCGTGATCGGCGGCGACTACGAAGGCAAGGCCGCCGAGCTGAACCTCGCGGTCACGCCGCCCGCCGTGATCCTGATGGCGGGCCTGCAGGGCGCCGGCAAGACCACGACCGTCGGCAAGCTCGCGAAGCTGCTGCGCGAGAAGCACAAGAAAAAGGTGCTGACGGTCTCGTGCGACGTGTATCGCCCGGCCGCCATCATGCAGTTGAAAACGGTGAGCGAACAGGTCGGCGCCGACTTCTTCCCGTCCACGCCGGACCAGAAGCCCGTCGATATCGCGGTCGCGGCCGTCGACTGGGCGAAGCGCCACTACCATGACGTGCTGATCGTCGACACGGCCGGCCGCCTCGGTATCGACGAGGCGATGATGCAGGAAATCGCCGCGCTGCACGGCACGCTGAAGCCGGCTGAAACGCTGTTCGTCGTCGACGCGATGCTCGGCCAGGATGCGGTCAACACCGCGAAGGCGTTCAACGACACGCTGCCGCTCACCGGCGTCGTGCTGACCAAGCTCGACGGCGATTCGCGCGGCGGTGCCGCGCTGTCGGTGCGCCACATCACGGGCAAGCCGATCAAATTCGTCGGTGTCGCCGAAAAGCTCGACGGCCTCGAGGTGTTCCACCCGGATCGCATGGCGAACCGGATCCTCGGCATGGGCGACATCCTCGCGCTCGTCGAGGAAGCGCAGCGCGGCGTCGACGTGCAGGCCGCGCAGAAGCTCGCCGACAAGGTAAAGAAAGGCGGCGACTTCGACCTGAACGATTTCCGCGCGCAGATCTCGCAGATGAAGAACATGGGCGGCCTGTCGTCGCTGATGGACAAGCTGCCCGCGCAATTCCAGCAGGCGGCGGCCGGCGCCGACATGGGCCAGGCCGAGAAGTCGATCCGCCGGATGGAAGGCATCATTAGCTCGATGACGCCCGCCGAGCGCGCGAAACCCGAAATCATCAAGGCGACGCGCAAGCGCCGCATTGCGGCCGGCGCGGGTGTGCCGGTGCAGGAAGTCAACCGGATGCTGAACCAGTACGACCAGATGCGTACGATGATGAAGAAGCTGAAGGGCGGCAACATGCAGAAGATGATGCGCGGCCTGAAGGGCATGATGCCCGGCATGCGCTGATCGCGCCCATCGGCCGGCGCGCGGGTTTTTGCTGTAGCGCGCGCCGTCCGTTCTGCTTCATTCTTATTTGTATACCGACTGCTCGCCAGAACACATGAACCGCGAAGAAGCCCTCCACATTTTCGACCACTCCGAAGAGATCGTCTCGGCAGACGCCGTCAATGCTTCGATCTCCAGGATGGCCGACGCGATCCGCGCCGAGATCGGCGACGCGTTCCCGCTCGTTCTTTCGGTGATGGGCGGCGCCGCCGTGTTTACCGGGATGCTGCTGCCGCGCCTCGATTTCCCGCTGGAATTCGACTACATCCACCTGACCCGCTACCGCAACACGACGCAGGGCAGCCCGGAGATGCACTGGCGCGTCGCGCCGCGCGAATCGGTGAAGGACCGGATCGTGCTCGTGCTCGACGACATCCTCGACGAAGGCGAGACGATGGCCGCGATCCGCGACCGCATCCTCGACATGGGCGCGACGCGCTTCATGTCCGCCGTGCTGTGCGAGAAGACGCTCGCGAAGGCGAAACCGCTGCATCCCGACTTCTGCGGCTTCCCGGTGCCCGACCGCTACGTGTTCGGTTGCGGGATGGACGCCAAGGGTTACTGGCGCAACCTGCCGACGATCCGCGCGCTGACCGCCAACGTCTGACCGCCCGGCCGGCAATAAAGAAAAGCGGCGCTCCGGTTTCCCGGAGCGCCGCTTTTTTTGTCGGCCGCGCCGCCCGTGCTACAGCTGGTGCACGAACGCCCGCACGCCGGCCAGCAGCATCTCGACCGAGATCGCGACGAGCACGAGGCCCATCAGCCGCTCGAACGCCGCGACGGTCCGCTCGCCGAGCCACTGCTGGATCCGTTCGGCCAGCACCAGCGTGATCGCGCAGACGATCATCGTGACCGTCAGCGCGCCGACCCACTCGAACATCTTGCCCGGCGCCTGCGACGTCAGCAGCATCACCGTCGCGAGCGCGGACGGCCCGGCGAGCGCGGGAATCGCGAGCGGCACGATGAAGGGTTCGCCACCCGCGCGCGGATCGGTGCCGAGCGCGCCGTCCGGATGCGGAAAGATCATCCGCAGCGCGATCAGGAACAGCACGATCCCGCCGCCGAGCCGCAGCGACAGGTCGGTGAGGCTCATCATCCGCAGGAAGCGGTCGCCGACCACCATGAAGAACAGCAGGATCACGAACGCGATCCCCACCTCGCGCAGGATCAGTTTCACGCGCCGCTCGCGCGGCACGTCCCGCATCGCCGTGATGAACAGCGGGATGTTGCCGAGTGGATCCGTAATCAGCACGAGGAGCACGGTGGCCGACAGGAAGGTGTATTCCACCGTGTCCCCCGGTCGCGGCGCTTAGTGCGCGAGCGCGGCGCGGATCTTCTCCGTCACCGTCGCCGCAGCCTCGTCCGCCGGCAGCAGCGTCGCCTCCGCGTCGCGGCGGCCCTGGTACTCGATCTTGCCTTCCTTCAGGCCGCGCTCGCCGATCACCAGGCGATGCGGCACGCCGATCAGTTCCCAGTCGGCGAACATCACGCCCGGGCGCTCGCCGCGATCGTCGAGGATCACGTCGATGCCGGCGGCGGCCAGTTCCGCGTACAGCTTGTCGGCGGCCTCGCGGACCATGTCGCTGCGATCGTAGCCCATCGGGCACAGCACGACCTCGAACGGCGCGATCGACTCGGGCCAGATGATGCCCTTATCGTCGAAGTTCTGTTCGATCGCCGCGCCGAGAATCCGCGTGATGCCGACGCCGTAGCAGCCCATCAGCATCGGCTGCGGCTTGCCCGATTCATCGAGGAACGTCGCGCCCATCGCGTCCGAATACTTGGTGCCGAGCTGGAACACGTGACCGACTTCGATGCCGCGGCAGATGTCGATCGTGCCCTTGCCGTCCGGCGACGGATCGCCCTTCTTCACGTCGCGCACATCGGCGACTTCCGGTTCCGGCAGGTCGCGGCCCCAGTTCACGCCCGCGATGTGATAGTCGACCTCGTTCGCGCCGACGACGAAGTCGCTCATGTTCGCGACCGTGCGATCGGCGATCACCTTCACCGGCTTCTTCGTGCCGACCGGGCCGAGATAGCCCGGCGGCGTGCCGAACCAGTCGACGATTTCCTGCTCGGTCGCGAAGCGGTGGTTCTTCAGCCCCGGCAGCTTCGACACCTTGATCTCGTTCAGGTCGTGGTCGCCGCGCAGCATGATGAGCCAGATGGTCGGCTCGGCGCCTTCGTTCTCGGTGGCGAGCACGATCGACTTGATCGTGCGCTCGAGCGGGATTGCCAGCAGTTCGGCGACCGCTTCGCACTTCGCCTTGCCGGGCGTCGCGACCTTCTCCATCGCTTCGGCCGGTGCGGCACGCTCGGCGATCAACGGCAGCGCCTCGGCCGCTTCGATGTTCGCCGCGAAGTCGGACGTCGGGCAGTACGCGATCGCGTCCTCGCCGGTATCAGCGATCACGTGGAACTCGTGCGAGAAGTTGCCGCCGATCGAGCCGCTGTCGGCCGCGACCGCCCGGAACTCGAGGCCGAGGCGCGTGAAGATGCGCACGTACGCGTCGTACATCTTGCGATACGACTCGTTCAGGCCGGCCGTGTCCTTGTCGAACGAATACGCGTCCTTCATGAGGAATTCGCGGCCGCGCATCACGCCGAAGCGCGGACGGATCTCGTCGCGGAACTTCGTCTGGATCTGGTAGAAGTTCACCGGCATCTGCCGGTAGCTCTTGATCTGGTTGCGCGCGATGTCGGTGACCACTTCCTCGTGCGTCGGCCCGATCACGAAGTCGTTGTCCTTGCGGTCCTTGAAGCGCAGCAGCTCGGGGCCGTACTGTTCCCAGCGGCCCGACTCCTGCCACAGCTCGGCCGGCTGCACGGCCGGCATCAGCAGCTCGATGGCGCCTGCCCGGTTCATTTCCTCGCGCACGATCGCTTCGACCTTGCGAATCGAACGCAGGCCGACCGGCAGGTAGTTATAGATGCCGCCGGCGACACGACGGATCATGCCGGCGCGCACCATCAGCTTGTGGCTGACGATCTCTGCGTCGGCCGGTGCTTCTTTGAGGGTGCCGATAAAGAAACGGGAAGCTTTCATGCGGACGGTTCCAAATACGGCGCCCCCAGGCGGGGCGCCCGAAAAAGTTTCAAGGTGAAAAAGCTGCGCGCGACGAACGACGATGGCGCAGATGACGTAGCAGACAAATCAGGGACAATTCAGCCGCCGTACCCCGCGCGGATTCGCTCCGTCACGGTGCGCAGCGCCCGTTATCTGTTTATAATCAAAGCAATTTTAAAGGATTCGAAGGTGGTTGTATGCTGGATCGTGAAGGCTTTCGCCCGAACGTCGGCATCATCCTCTTGAACGCGCGCAACGAGGTGTTTTGGGGCAAGCGGCTCCGCGAGCATTCCTGGCAGTTTCCTCAAGGTGGGATCAAGTACGGCGAGACCCCCATGCAGGCGATGTACCGGGAGCTGCACGAGGAAACCGGCCTGCACCCGGAACACGTCAAGATAATCGGCCGCACCCGCGACTGGTTGCGTTACGAGGTGCCTGACAAGTTCATCAAACGCGAAGTACGCGGCCATTACCGCGGCCAGAAGCAGATCTGGTTCCTGCTGCGGATGGTCGGACGCGATTGCGACATTTGCTTGCGCGCGACCGATCACCCGGAGTTCGATGCGTGGCGCTGGAACGAGTACTGGGTGCCACTCGATGCGGTGATCGAGTTCAAGCGGGATGTCTATCAGTTGGCGCTGACGGAACTGTCACGCTTCCTGCGCCGCCCGGCGCAGCGAGCCGACAAGCCGCAGGGGCCGCGTCCGTCGTCGCGCTATCCGCGCGTGATCGGCACGCAGTCCCAGCAGACGCTGACGATTGTCGACACATCGGTGGTCTGTTCGGAGATCGAAGTGGAGGCGAGCACGCTCGATGAGATGCCGCCCCGCGTGATCGTCGGCAAATGACCAGTCGGACTGCATGACCGGGCGCGACCTTGGTGTCGCGCCCTTTTTTTACGAGGAATGCATATTGAAAGCGATTGCTCTCGCGCTCGCATCGGTTGTCGCGGTGGCCACGCTGGCCGGTTGCGCCAATTCGAAAGCGCCGTCCAACAAGGACGACAGCGAGTTCGTCTATCTGCTCGACCGTAAGGGTGAGTGGAAGGAAAACCCGGTCGACACGCTGCCGCCGCTGCCGCAAGCGGGCGACCTGCTGCCGTTCACGGTGTCGCAGAACACGCCGCTCAAGTTCTTCGTCGATGCGAAGTCGCTCGCGGTCGGCACCGACGGCATCGTGCGCTACGCAGTCGTCATCACGAGCCCGGCCGGCGCGCGCAACGTGAACTACGAAGGCATCCGCTGCGACACCTACGAATGGCGTCAGTATGCAGGCCTAAATTCGGATCACGACGGCTGGGACCGCACGGTCGAGAACGACTGGCGTCGCATCGAGAACGGCGAACTGAACTCGTATCACTCGGCGCTGTACCAGGACTACTTCTGCTCGAACAAGATGCCGCAGGGCACGACCAAGCAGATCATCGAGAACATCAAGTTCCACCGCACGGCGATGAGCCAGCTGCGCTGACGGCGCAACGCAGGCCGCCTGGCCGGTCCTGCTCCGCTTCGTCGCAACGAAAAAGCCCGCGCAAATGCGGGCTTTTTAGCTTTTTGGCTGTCTCGCGACGCCGGGCCGAACCGTTACACCAGCACGAGGTTGTCGCGGTGAATCAGCTCCGGCTCCAGCATGTAGCCGAGCACAGTCTCGATCTCGCCGCTCGGCTTGCGATGAATCAGCTTCGTTTCCGCGCTGCTGTAGTTCGTGAGGCCGCGCGCCACTTCACGCCCGTCGGGGCCAACGCAGGCAATGACCTCGCCGCGCGCGAACGCACCCTGCACGCCGATCACGCCGATCGGCAGCAGGCTCTTGCCGCCGGCCGTCAGCTTCTCGACCGCGCCCGCATCGATCACGACGTGCCCGCGCACCTGCAGGTGATCGGCCATCCATTGCTTGCGCGCGGCCATCCGCGCGGTGCGCGCGATCAGCTGCGTGCCGATCGCCTCACCGGCCGCGAGCCGCACCAGCACGTCGGTTTCGCGGCCGCTCGCAATCACGGTGTTCGCGCCGCTGTGCGCCGCGCGCTTCGCCGCGAGGATCTTCGTCAGCATCCCGCCGCGGCCGAGGCTCGAGCCTGCGCCACCCGCCATCGCCTCGAGGTCCGGCGCGCCCGCGCTGGCTTCCGCGACGAGCGTCGCGTTCGGATCCTTGCGCGGATCGGCGGTGAACAGCCCCGACTGGTCGGTCAGGATGATCAGTGCGTCGCCTTCGATCAGGTTCGCGACGAGTGCGCCGAGCGTGTCGTTGTCGCCGAACTTGATTTCGTCGGTGACGACCGTGTCGTTCTCGTTGATGATCGGCACGACGCCGAGCCGCAGCAGCGTGAGCAGCGTCGAGCGTGCATTCAGGTAGCGTTCGCGATCTGCGAGGTCGGCGTGCGTGAGCAGGATCTGCGCGGTGCGGATGTCGTGCTCGGTAAAGCGGCTTTCATAGACTTGCGCGAGCCCCATCTGGCCGACCGCGGCGGCAGCCTGCAGCTCGTCGATCTCGCGCGGACGCTTGCTCCAGCCGAGCCGCTGCATCCCTTCGGCAATCGCACCCGAACTGACGAGCACCACTTCCTTGCCCTGCGCGCGCAGCGCGGCGATCTGGGCCGCCCAGCGGCCGATTGCAGCATGATCGAGCCCCTTGCCGTCGTTGGTCACGAGGCTCGAGCCCACCTTCACCACCAATCGCTTCGAATCCGCGATGATCGAACGCATCGTGCGCCGTCTCCTGTATCTGATGCCTGCCCGGCCGGGCGCGATTGAATTCCGGCACCGGGCGCGATGCCCGGTGCGTTTCGGGTCCGCTCAGGCGTCGTCGCCGGGCGTCGCCCCGCCATCGGCGGGCGGCGCGTCGCGGAACCGCACGTCCGTGGCCAGATCTTCCTCTTCCGCCGCGCGATGCGCGTCCGAATGCTCGGCGAGGTAATCGTAGATCGCGTAGCACAGCGCTTCGCAGCCCTGGCCCGTCAGCGCCGAAATCTCGAATACCGGGCCGTCCCACTCGAAGCGGGCGAGGAAATCGGCGACGCGCGCTTCACGCTCGTCTTCCGGCACCATGTCGAGCTTGTTGAGGACGAGCCAGCGCGGCTTCTCGTAGAGCGCCTCGTCGTACTTGCGCAGTTCGCCGACGATTGCCCTCGCTTCCGCGACCGGGTCGACGTTTTCGTCGAACGGGGCCAGATCGACGAGATGCAGCAGCACGCCCGTGCGCTGCAGATGTCGCAGGAACTGGTGGCCGAGGCCCGCGCCTTCGGCGGCGCCCTCGATCAGCCCCGGGATGTCGGCGATCACAAAACTCTTGCTCGGGCCGACCCGCACGACGCCGAGGTTCGGCGCGAGCGTCGTAAACGGATAGTCGGCGATCTTCGGCTTCGCGTTCGACACCGACGAGATGAAGGTCGACTTGCCTGCGTTCGGCATGCCGAGCAGCCCGACGTCGGCGAGCACCTTCAGCTCGAGCCGCAGCATGCGCCGTTCGCCCGGCTTGCCGTCGGTCTTCTGGCGCGGCGCACGGTTCGTGCTCGACTTGAAATGCAGGTTGCCGAGGCCGCCGGCACCGCCTTGCGCAAGCATCACCTGCTGGCCGTGCTCGGTCAGGTCGGCGATCAGCTCGCCGGTATCCATGTCGGTCACGACCGTGCCGACCGGCATGCGCAGCGTGACGTCGTCACCGCCCTTGCCGTAGCAATCCGAGCCGCGACCGTTTTCGCCGTTGCGCGCCAGGTGCTTCTTCGCGTAACGGTAGTCGATCAGCGTGTTGATGTTGCGGTCGGCAATCGCGTAGACGTTGCCGCCCCGGCCGCCGTCGCCGCCGTCCGGCCCGCCGAACGGAACGAACTTTTCGCGGCGCATCGACGCGCTCCCATCACCTCCGTCGCCGGCGATGACTTCGATTCGTGCTTCGTCAATGAACTTCATTCGTTACTCCGACCAGTATTTCCGCTATTGTGCCGCGCGCCGGCACGCTTGAACAATCTGCCGTTCGGCCGATTGCCCGCCGCTTCGCGACAGCCGCCGGCGCGCACATGCGCCCGGCGGCCAAATAAAAAAAGGCCCCGCGAAGACTGCGGGGCCTTTCGGCTACGAAGCCCGTGGGTGCCTAACTAACTTAGGCAGCCGCCGGGACAACGATGACCAGATGCTTCTTGTCCGCGCCCTTGGTCGCGAACTTGACGTGACCGTCGACCAGCGCGAACAGGGTGTGATCCTTGCCCATGCCGACGTTCTCGCCAGCGTGCATGCGCGTACCGCGCTGACGCACGATGATGCCGCCAGCGTTGATCGCCTGGCCGCCGTACACTTTCACGCCGAGACGTTTCGACTCGGAGTCGCGGCCGTTCCGGGAAGAGCCGCCTGCCTTTTTGTGTGCCATCTGATTGCTCCTTTACCGAGGCGCTTACGCGTTGATCGCGTCGATGCGCAGCTCAGTGTAGTTCTGGCGGTGGCCGCCGTGCTTTTGGTAGTGCTTCCGGCGACGCATCTTGAAGATGGTGACCTTGGCATGACGACCGTGCGACACAACGGTGGCCTTGACGGAAGCCCCACTGACCAGCGGCGTACCGAACTTAATCGATTCGCCTTCGCCCACTGCGAGAACCTGGTCGAGCGTGATTTCAGCGTCAATGTCAGCCGGTATCTGTTCTACTTTGAGTTTTTCGCCAACGGCAACCTTGTACTGCTTGCCGCCGGTTTTTATGACCGCGTACATTGAGAACCTCACTCTGGATCCAAATTTTCCGCACACCACGCGCGGAAAACACGTGATTATACATGGGCTTAGCACCCAAGTCAAAGCCGATCCGCGATTGCCGCGCGCAGGCCCTGGCCGGACGGCCAAAATCACGGTGCACGCGCGTCCGACAGACCGGGATATCGCGGATTGGACTTATAATCCGCCGCATCACCCATTTCGATCATCATGTCGTCGTCCACCGCCTCCCCCACCCTCAGCGCCGCCCACCTGCTCGCCCCGATCACAAGCGACATGGAGCAGGTGAATCGCGTTATCCGGCAAAGCCTCGCGTCCGACGTGCTGCTGATCAACCAGATCGCCGAGTACATCATCGGCGCGGGCGGCAAGCGGCTGCGTCCGGCCCTGCTGTTGCTCGTCGCCGGCGCGCTCGGCGAGACGTCGCACCAGCGGCACGTGCTGGCCGCCGTCGTCGAGTTCATCCACACGGCCACGCTGCTGCATGACGACGTCGTCGACGAATCCGAGCTGCGGCGCGGCCGCCAGACGGCCAATGCGCTGTTCGGCAACGCGGCGAGCGTGCTGGTGGGCGACTACCTGTATTCGCGCTCGTTCGAGATGATGGTCGGCGTCGGCAAGATGCGCGTGATGGAAATCCTGTCGGAAGCGACGACGATCATTTCCGAAGGCGAAGTGCTGCAGTTGCTGAACATGCACGACGCGGACGTCGACGAGACGCGCTACATGCAGGTGATCCGCTACAAGACGGCGAAGCTGTTCGAAGCATCGGCCCGCCTCGGCGCGGTGCTCGCGGGCGCCGATGCGCCGACCGAAGCCGCCGCGGCCGAATATGGCCGCCGGATCGGCACCGCGTTCCAGATCATGGACGACTGGCTCGACTACGCGGGCACGGCCGAAGCGATGGGCAAGAATGCCGGCGACGACCTGCGCGAAGGCAAGCCGACGCTGCCGCTCATCTATCTGATCGAACGCGGCACGCCCGAACAGTCGGCGCTCGCCCGCGAGGCGATCGAACAAGGCGGCACCGATCGCTTCGACACGATTTTCGACGCGATCACGCGTTCGGGCGCGCTCGACCACACGCTCGAATGCGCGCGCCAGGAAGCACAGGCCGCCGCTGCCGCGATCACTGCGTTCCCGGATTCGATCTACAAGGAAAGCCTGCTCGCGTTGTGCTCGTACTCGACGTCGCGGCAGTCGTAAGCGCGCGGAAAACACGAGGCGATATCCTGCCTCGAAAAATTTCTTCGCCAAGGTATTCCCTTTTTAAAAAAACATCGCTATAGTTATGTTCTTGCTCGACGACGCAGCGGTCTTGAAGAAGACGGCGAAGTCGGAAGAGTCCAAATCGGGGTGTAGCTTAGCCTGGTAGAGCGCTACGTTCGGGACGTAGAGGCCGGAGGTTCGAATCCTCTCACCCCGACCAGATTTAAAAAAACCGTGCACCGCGTGCACGGTTTTTTTTTGCCTGCTTTAGCCTCATCGCGCGGGCCCTCGTGCCGCGCGCGACACATCACGGCCGCCGGCCTCTGCTATATTCCCTCCATCCCTGTCCTTCACTGCCCATTCTGACGCGTGGACCAAATTCCCTTATGGGCGCAAATCGGCGCCGTCTTCCTGCTTCTCCTCTGCTCCAGCTTCTTTTCCATTTCCGAGACCGCGATGATGGCGCTCAACCGTCATCGGCTGAAGCATCTCGCCGGCCAGGGCGTGCTCGGCGCGAAAACCACGCAAGGTCTGCTCACGCGCACCGACCTGCTGCTCAGCGTGATCCTGATCGGCAACAACCTGTTCAACACGATCATCCCGGTCCTGACGACATCGCTCGCGCTGCACACGTTCGGCCGTAACAACCTCGCGCTGTCGATCGCGACCGGCATCGTCGCGTTCCTGATCATCGTGTTCGCGGAAATCGCGCCGAAGATCGTCGGCGCGACCTTTCCCGAGCGCATCGCGCTGCCCGCGAGTCTCGTGATCGCGCCGCTGATGCGCGTGTTCAAGCCGATCGTCTGGTTCGTCAACGCGCTCGCGAACGGCGTGCTCTGGGTGCTGCGCATCAATACGAAGAAGGGCCGCGACCAGCGGATGTCGGCCGACGAACTGCGCGCGATCGTGCTCGAGTCGAGCAGCTTCATGCCGACCAAGCACCGCAGCATCCTGCTCAATCTGTTCGACCTCGAGAACATCACGGTCGACGACGTGATGGTGCCGCGCCGCCAGATCGAGTCGCTCAACTTCTACGCGCCGCTCGACGGCATCCTGCATCAACTCGAGACCTGCTATCACAACCGGCTGGTCGTCTACGAAGGCGACATCGACAAGGTGCTCGGCGTGCTGCACGTGCGCAAGACGCTCACCGCGCTGCACAACCAGGATTTCGACCGCGAAACGTTGCGCACGCTGCTCGCCGAGCCGTACTACGTGCCGTCGGGCACGCCGGTCGTCCAGCAGCTGCAGTATTTCCAGGAAAGCCGGCAGCGCACCGCGCTCGTCGTCAACGAGTACGGCGAGCTCGAGGGGCTCGTCACGCCCGAGGACATCATCGAGGAACTGATCGGCGAATTCACGACGTCGATGCCGCGCGGCGAACGCGCGGGCGGCTGGGACGACAACGGCGAATGCATCGTCGCGGCCAGGATGCCGCTGCGCGAACTGAACCGCTGGCTGCACCTGCAACTGCCGACCGACGGGCCGAAGACGCTGAACGGCCTGATCCTCGAGATCCTCGAGGAAATTCCCGACGGCGACGTCTGCCTGAAAATCCGCGACGTGATGCTCGAAGTCATGCGCAGCGACGACCAGGCCGTGCGCACCGTCAAGCTCTTCAAGCCGCGCAGCACGCGCTCACGCGCCGTCGCGCGCTAGCCGAACGGCCGACTGTCGGCGCCGCCCGCGATACGCGACCATTGACCGGTCACGATCAACAGGCGGCCGAGCGCCGGCTCACATGCACTTCCCACCTCCCGGGGCGCCGCCACACATGCAGCGGCCACCTGCCTCCACCGACGCATCGCCCGCCGACCCGCCCCATTCGCTCGATGCGGCGCAACTCGACGACTCGCCCGCCGTACGGCTGCTGACCGACACGCTTCATGCCGCCCGCGTGCGCGACGCGTCCGACATCCACGTCGAACCATTCGAAGCAGGCTGGCGCATTCGCCTGCGCATCGACGGCGTCCTGCATGAACACGCGCGACCGCCCGTCCATCTGCGCGACGCGCTCGTGACGCGCATCAAGGTGCTCGCACGCATGGACATCGCCGAGCGCCGGCTTCCGCAGGACGGCCGGCTGCGCATCGCGGTCGACGCAGGCCTGCGAGGCGATTACCGGGTCAGTTCGCTGCCCACGCTGTTCGGCGAGAAACTCGTGTTGCGCCGCCTCGAAACGCTGCCGCCCGACCTCACGCTCGCGCGCCTCGGCTTCGACGCGCGACAGGCCGCGGCGATGGAGGCCGCGATACGCGCGCCGCACGGTCTCGTGCTCGTCACCGGCCCGACCGGCAGCGGCAAGACGCTGTCGCTCTACTGCGCGCTGCAGATGCTCGATCGCGACGCGCACAACGTCTGCACGGTCGAGGATCCTGCCGAGATTCAGCTCGACGGCATCAACCAGGTCGGCGTGGTGGAGAAAGCCGGGCTGACCTTCGCCACGGCGCTGCGCGCGCTGCTGCGGCAGGATCCGGACGTCATCATGGTCGGTGAGATTCGCGATGCGGAGACGGCCGACGTTGCGATCAAGGCCGCGCAGACCGGGCACCTCGTGCTGTCGACGCTGCATACGAACGATGCGCCGGCCGCTGTCGCGCGACTGCTCGATATCGGCGTCGCGCCGTACAACCTGGCCGCCGCGTTGCGCCTCGTCACCGCGCAGCGGCTCGTGCGGCGTCTGTGCGTGAGCTGCCGCACGCGTTCGGACGCGCCGGCGCACGCGCTGCGCGACGCGGGCTGCGATCCGGCGGCACTGGCATCCGGATGGCGCCCGTTCGTCGCACGCGGCTGTGCCGCCTGTCACGGTATCGGTTATCGAGGCCGCATCGGCCTGCATCAGACGATGCCGGTTTCACCGGAGATGGCCGAACGCATCGTCGCGCGCGCAAGCGTCGGTGCGCTCACGCAATGCGCGGCGACCGAAGGCGTGCGCAGTCTGCGCGACGCGGCACTCGCGCACGTTCGCGACGGCACGACGAGCGTCGCGGAAGCCCTGGCCGCGACGCCCGACGCGTGATCGCCATGCATGCGCCGCCTCACGAAACCCGCTTCGCGTGGCGCGGCCGTCGTCGCGACGGCACGCCGTGCCGCGGCAACGTCATCGCATTCGATGCAGCCGCCGCACGTGCGGCGCTCGCGCGCGACGGCGTCGCGGTGCTGTCGCTCGACATCCGCGGCACGGCCCGGCCGCCGGCGGCCGGCGCACGCGAGGTCACGCGCTTCACGCGTCAGCTCGCGAGCCTGCTGCAAGCCGGCCTGCCGCTCGCACCATCGCTCGAGATGCTTGCCCGCACCCGCACGCGCGACGGGCTCCCGCGCATCGCCGCAGGTCTCGCACGCGAGATTGTCGGCGGGCAGCGCTTCGCCGCCGCGCTGGCACGCTATCCGTCCCAGTTCGGCACGCTGTATCGCCAGTTGATCGAGGTCGGCGAAGCATCGGGAGCGCTCGGCGTCGTGCTGACCCGCGTCGCGGAGCACCGCGAACGCGCCGACGCGCAATGGCGCAAGCTGTGTGCCGCACTCGCTTACCCGGTCGCCGTCATCGTGTTCGCGCTCGCGATCTCGGCCGCGCTGATGGTATGGGTCGTGCCAACGTTCCGGCAGATCTTCGACGGATTCGGCGCGGCACTGCCGGCGCCGACCCGCGCGCTGCTCGCCCTGTCCTCCGCGACATCGGCCTGGGGCGGCACGTTCGTCGCGGGCGCCGCGGTGGCGGGGCTCGTCGCACGCCACGCGCTGCGGCGCTCGCCGTCGCTGCGCTACACGGCCGCGCGGCACGTGCTGAATGCGCCGTTGGTCGGCAGCGCACTCACGCGGTTCGCAGCCGCGCGCTGGTGCCGCTCGCTTGCCACGCTGCTCGGTGCCGGCGTACCGCTCGCCGATGCATTCGCCACGCTCGAACGCACGGCCGGCCACCCGGTGTTCGAGCAGGCCACCGCGCAAATCGCCGCGCGCGTGCTGCGCGGCGCGCGTCTTGCCGATGCGATGCACGCGGCAGGCTGCTTCCCGGACGACGTGGTACAGCCGATCGCCGTCGCCGAGGAAACCGGCGCACTCGATACGATGCTCGCCGACATCGCCGCGCTCTGCGAGCGTCAGCTCGACGCGCGTCTCGATGCACTCGCCGCGCTCGGCGAGCCGCTGATCGTGATCGTGCTGGGCGCCCTCGTCGGCGGCCTCGTGATCGCGATGTATCTGCCCATCCTTCAGCTGGGCAACGTGGTGTAGCATCGCAACCGTTTCTGTCGCCTTTCAAGCCCGAACCCGAGCCCATGACGCCCGCGCCCCTGACCACCGTTTTCGATTCGCCCGACAGCACGTTGCTCGCGCTGGCGATGCTGCCGCCCGCGGTGCAATATGCGTTCGCCGTCGTGCTCGGGCTGTGCGTCGGCAGCTTCGTGAACGTCGTCGCGCACCGGATCCCGGTGATGATGCAGCGCGCATGGCAGGCCGAAATCGCCGAAGCGACGGGCAGCGCGAGCGCCGCGCCCGACGACGGCTATCCGCCGCACTACGATCTGTGGCGCCCGCGCAGCGCCTGTCCGCACTGCGGCCACGTGCTGCGCGCGTGGGAAAACATCCCGCTCGTCAGCTACCTGATGCTGCGCGGACGCTGCCGCCAGTGCGGCCATGCGATCGGCGTGGGCTATCCGCTCGTCGAGGTCGCGGGTGCGCTGCTCGCCGCCGGCTCGCTCGCCGCGTTCGGCCCCACCGCCGCCGCACTCGCCGCGTTCGGGCTCTGCGCCGCGCTGCTCGCGATGAGCGCGATCGACATCCAGACCGGCTACCTTCCCGATTCGATGACGCTGCCGCTGCTGTGGGCAGGGCTCGCACTGAACCTCGGCGGCACGTTCACGTCGCTGCGTTCGGCCGTGGTCGGCGCAATGGCCGGCTACCTGTTCCTGTGGTCGATCTACTGGCTATTCAAATGGCTGCGCGGCATCGAGGGCATCGGCTTCGGCGACCTGAAGCTGCTCGCCGCGCTCGGTGCATGGATGGGCTGGGCCGCGCTGCCGCAGGTCGTGCTGTTCGCCGCGGTGACGGGCGCGATCGTCGGGCTCGTCGCAACCTGGCGCGGGCGCATGCGCTTCGAGGAGCCGATTCCGTTCGGCCCGTTCCTCGCGGCCGGCGGCGTCGCGACACTGTTTTTCGGCACCCCTTTCTATCTGGCGCTCGGCGGCTGACATGACGCACCGAACCCGTCCGACTTGTTCGCTGCGTCGCGGGGACGACGCTCGTCTCCTCGTGGCGGCCCGGCGGAGGCTCACATGTTTGCAATAGGACTCACCGGCGGCATCGGCAGCGGCAAGACGACCGTCGCCGACCTGTTCGCCGCACGCGGTGCATCGCTCGTCGATACCGACCTGATCGCGCACCGCATCACCGCGCCGGCCGGTCTCGCGATGCCGGCGATCGAACACGCATTCGGGCCGGACTTCGTCGCGGCCGACGGCTCGCTCGATCGCGCGAAGATGCGCGCACTGATTTTCAGCGACGACGACGCACGCCGGCGCCTCGAAGCGATCACGCATCCGCTGATCCGCGCGGAGACCGATCGCGAGGCCCGTGAAGCGCGGGGCCCGTACGTGATCTTCGTCGTACCGCTGCTCGTGGAGTCAGGTAACTGGAAGGCGCGCTGCGATCGTGTGCTGGTCGTCGACTGTCCGGTCGAAACGCAGATCGCACGTGTGATGCGGCGCAATGGTTTCACGCGCGAACAGGTCGAAGCGATCATCGCAAGACAGGCGACGCGTGAAGCGCGTCTCGCGGCGGCCGACGACGTGATCGTCAATGATGCGACGGCGCCCGATACGCTTGCCGCGCAGGTCGATGCACTGCACCAACGCTATCTCGGATTCGCGGCCGCCGCGCACTGACCGCCGCCGCAATCGTGATGGTGTACGAAATTGGCGCGTTGCTAGGGTAGAGAGTGAGCATTAGAATGTCCTGCATTGTTTCAATTCCTACCCCGAGAGGCGAGCGCGCTTGATTCTTTACGAGTATCCGTTCAACGAGCGAATTCGCACGCTGTTGCGCCTCGAAGACTTGTTCGAGCGCTTCGCGTTCTTCTTGGCTCAGGAGGACCCGCGTGAACATCACGTCGCGCTGACGACGCTGTTCGAAATCGCCGAGGTCACGGGCCGCGCGGACCTGAAATCGGATCTGATGAAGGAGCTCGAACGTCAACGTCAGACGCTCGCTCCCTTTCGCGGCAATCCGGGCATCGAACAGAATGCGCTCGAAGCCGTGCTCGGTGAAATCGAGCAGACGCTCGCCAATCTTGCGCAGATGCAGGGCAAGACCGGGCAGCACCTGGTCGACAACGAGTGGCTCGCCAGCATCCGCAGCCGCGCGGTGATTCCCGGCGGCACGTGCAAGTTCGACCTGCCGTCGTACTATGCGTGGCAGCAATGGCCCGCGGAACAGCGGCGCCAGGACATCGCGAAATGGATCATGCCGCTGCTGCCGCTGCGCGATGCGGCGGCAATCGTGCTGCGGCTCGCTCGCGAATCGGGTCAGGCATCGAAGGTGATGGCGATGCAGGGCAGCTACCAGCAGATGCTGTCGGGGCGCAGCTACCAGCTGATGCAGGTGCGCGTGCCGCCCGAACTGCGCGTGATTCCCGAAGCGAGCGCCAACAAATACATGCTGTGGGTACGGTTCACCATGCAGGACGGCGACGTGCGGCCGCGCGCGGTGGACATCGACGTGCCGTTCCATCTGACACTGTGCAATCTGTAACGGCCCCGCGCCGGTTCGACGCTTTCGTATGACTACCGTTGTGAAATGTCCTTCGTGCGGCGCAGAAGTGCGCTGGACGCCTGAAAACAAGTTCCGCCCGTTCTGTTCGGCCCGCTGCAAGCAGCTCGACCTCGGCGCATGGGCCGCGGAAAAGTACCGGATCGGCGGGTCCTCCGACGAAGGTCCGTCGTCCGAGGAAGACGGCACCGACGACCGCCGCGACAGCTGAGCGGCGCGCGGTACCGCCGCAGGCGGATGCGGCCCGCTTTTCAGGCGAGCCGCCGCGGCGTCATTGCGACGCCGCTTCCTTCTCGAGCAATTCCAGCACCGGCAGCGCCGCCGGCAACAGCGGCGCGACGTCGACCGGCAGTTGCTGCCACACGAACGCCTGGCCTTCCTTGCTGTGCGGCTCGCCCGTCCAGCCCGTCACCTTGCAGAAATAGAGCCGCACGTATGCATGCGGATAGTCGTGCTCGAGCGTATGCCAGCGGTGGCTCGCGGTGACGACGATGCCCAGTTCCTCGTGCAGCTCGCGCGCCAGCGCGTCCTCGACGCTCTCGCCGGCTTCCAGCTTGCCGCCCGGGAACTCCCAGTAGCCTTCGTACGGCTTGCCCTGCAGCCGCTGCGCAAGCAGGTAGCGGCAACGGCCGACCGCGTCGCCGGGCTGTACCATCACGCCGACCGCGACTTCCGTCACCTTGCGGCCGTCGGGCGCGCGCACGGCGCCCACTGCGGAATCCGTGCTCATGCCTGCTCCTTGCGACCCGACCAATCGCGCGCGAACTGCCAGGCGACGCGTCCCGAGCGCGAACCGCGCTCGAGCGCCCACACGAGCGCGTCGCCGCGCGCCGTCTCGATCTCGCCGTCCGCGCAGCCGAAATGGCGCAGCCAGTGCGCGACGATGTCGAGATAGTCGTCCTGCTTGAACGGGTAGAAGCTGACCCACAGGCCGAAGCGCTCCGACAGCGAAATCTTTTCCTCGACCACTTCACCGGGATGGATCTCGCCGTCCGGCAGATGCTTGTACGACTCGTTGTCGCTCATGTACTCGGGCAGCAGATGGCGGCGGTTCGACGTCGCGTAGATCAGCACGTTGTCGGACTGCGCGGCGATCGAGCCGTCGAGCGCGACCTTCAGCGCCTTGTAGCCCGATTCGCCTTCCTCGAACGACAGATCGTCGCAGAACACGATGAACCGCTCCGGACGCTGCGCGATCAGGTCGACGATGTCGCCGAGATCGTGCAGGTCGTCCTTGTCGACTTCGATCAGGCGCAGCCCGTCCTTCGCATAGGCGTTCAGGCACGCCTTGATCAGTGACGACTTGCCGGTGCCGCGCGCACCGGTCAGCAGCACGTTGTTCGCCGGCTTGCACTGCACGAACTGTCGCGTGTTCTGTTCGATCAGCCCTTTCTGCCGATCGATGTTGTGCAGATCGTCGAGCGTGATCGACGACGCGGCCGGCACCGGCTGCAGATAGCCGCGCCCCTGGCGCTTGCGCCAGCGGAACGCGGTGGCGGCATTCCAGTCGACCGCCGCCGGTGCGGGCGGCAGCATCCCCTCGAGGCGGCCGAGCAGCGCTTCGGCACGCGTCAGAAACTGTTCGAGCTTGTCCATGTCGTCCGAGCGCTCCCGATCAGGAGCGGTAATCCGCGTTGATGCTCACGTAATCGTGCGACAGGTCGCAGGTCCAGACGGTAGCCTGCGCGTCGCCGCGGCCGAGCAGCACGCGGATCGTGATTTCGCTCTGCTTCATCACGCGCTGGCCGTCCTCTTCCTGGTAGGCCGGGTTGCGGCCGCCGGCCTTCGCGACGAGCACGTCGTCGAGATAGAGATCGATCTTGTCGACGTCGAGATCCGTGACGCCCGCATAGCCGATCGCCGCGAGAATCCGGCCGAGGTTGGGGTCGGATGCGTAGAAGGCCGTCTTCACCAGCGGCGAATGACCGATTGCGTAGGCAATCTGGCGGCACTCGGCGACGCTCTTGCCGCCTTCGACCTGAACCGTCATGAATTTCGTCGCGCCTTCGCCGTCGCGCACGATCAGCTGCGACAGCACCTGGGCGACCTGCGTGACCGCTTCGCGCAGTGCCGCATAGGCCGGCGAGTCGGTCGACGTGATCGCGGGCAGCGTGCTCTTGCCCGACGCGATCAGGATGAACGAGTCGTTCGTCGACGTGTCGCCGTCGATCGTGATGCAGTTGAACGAGCGATCGGCCACTTCCTTCACGAGCGTGTCGAGCACCGGCTGCGCGACGTTCGCATCGAACGCCAGGAAGCCGAGCATCGTCGCCATGTTCGGCTTGATCATGCCCGCGCCCTTGCTGATGCCCGTCAGCGTGACCGTGTGACCGTCGATCGTCACCTGGCGCGACGTGGCCTTCGGCAGCGTGTCGGTCGTCATGATCGTCTGCGCGGCGTCGTACCAGTTCGCGGCCTTGCGGTTCGCGAGCGCGGCCGGCAGCCCGGCCTTCAGGCGGTCGATCGGCAGCGGCTCGAGAATCACGCCGGTCGAGAACGGCAGCACCTGGGCGGCGTCGATGCCCGCGAGGCGCGCGAGTTCCGCGCAGGTTTCGCGCGTGTGCGCGAGACCCGGCTCGCCGGTGCCCGCATTCGCGTTGCCCGTATTCACGACGAGCGCACGGATGCCCGCGCCGCCCGCACGCACGATGGCCAGATGCTCGCGGCATACGATTACCGGTGCGGCGCAGAAGCGGTTCTCGGTGAATACGCCGGCGACCGTCGCCCCTTCGTCGACGGAGATGACCAGCACGTCCTTGCGATTCTGCTTGCGGATGTTCGCTTCCGCCCAGCCGAGCGTGACGCCGGCGACGGGATGCAGTTGGGCGGGATCGATCGACGGAAAATTGACAGCCATGGGGCACACCTGCCGGATGGAAAATGCCGGCACGCGCCGGCATTGATTGGAAGAACCGACGGCCGCACGAGCGGCCGCCGCAACTCACTTCACTGACTCGAAGCTGCGGATGAAGCGGCACGCCGATGCGCGCCGCCGCCGATCATGACAGCTTCCCGTGACATTGCTTGTACTTCTTGCCGCTGCCGCACGGGCACGGGTCGTTGCGACCGACCTTCGGCAGCTCGCCGGCGTGGCCGTGGGTCATCGCGCTGCCGACCATGTCAGCCGTCGCGGTGGCCGCCGTGGCGGCCGCGACGTTCGCCACCGGCGCGCCGGATTCCGCGTAGTCGGCGTGCTGATACTCGACGTTCTCGAGATGACCGGTGCGCTCCTCGATCTGCTCGGCGGCTTCCTCGAGCTGCTCGGGCGACTGGATCTGCACGTTCATCACGATGCGCGTGACTTCCTGCTTGATCGCATCGAGCATCGCGGCGAACAGCTCGAACGCTTCGCGCTTGTATTCCTGCTTCGGGTTCTTCTGCGCATAGCCGCGCAGGTGGATGCCCTGACGCAGGTGGTCGAGTGCCGCGAGGTGCTCGCGCCAGAGGCGGTCGACCGTCTGCAGCATCACCGAACGCTCGAACGCACTGAACGATTCGCGGCCGACCATCGCGACCTTCGCCTCGTACTGCTCGTCGGCGGCGGTCGTCACGGCGTCGAGAATCTCGTCGGCCGTGATCGACGACGACTCGTTCACCATTTCCTGGATCGCGAGGTCGAGCTGCCAGTCGTTGCGCAGCGCTTCCTCGAGCTCGGGCACGTCCCACTGTTCCTCGATGCTGCCTTCAGGCACGAACTGGCGGACGACTTCGGTGATCACGCCGTGACGCATCGCCGAGATCGTCTCGGTGATGTCGTGGGCTTCGAGCAGTTCGTTGCGCTGCTGGTAGATCACCTTGCGCTGGTCGTTCGACACGTCGTCGTATTCGAGCAGCTGCTTGCGGATGTCGAAGTTGCGTGCCTCGACCTTGCGCTGCGCGGATTCGATCGAACGCGTGACGATGCCGGCCTCGATCGCCTCGCCTTCGGGCATCTTCAGGCGATCCATGATCGAACGCACGCGGTCGCCCGCGAAGATGCGCAGCAGCGGATCGTCCAGCGACAGATAGAAGCGCGACGAACCCGGGTCGCCCTGGCGGCCCGCACGGCCGCGCAGCTGGTTGTCGATCCGGCGCGATTCGTGGCGCTCGGTGCCGATGATGTGCAGGCCGCCCGCGGCCTTCACCTGCTCGTGCAGCGTCTCCCACTCGTCGTGCAGCTGCTTGATGCGGCGCGCCTTTTCGTCGGCCGGGATCGCTTCGTCGGCTTCGATGAACGCCGCCTGCTTCTCCGCGTTGCCGCCGAGCACGATGTCGGTACCGCGGCCGGCCATGTTGGTCGCGATCGTGATGCGTTTCGGACGGCCGGCTTCCGCGACAATCGCGGCTTCACGCTCGTGCTGCTTCGCGTTCAGCACTTCGTGCGGCAGCCCGGCCTGCTTCAGCAGGTGCGACAGCAGTTCCGAGTTCTCGATCGACGTCGTGCCGACCAGCACCGGCTGACCGCGCTCGTAGCACTCGCGAATGTCGCGGATCACCGCGTCGTAGCGCTCCTTGGCGGTCTTGTAGATCTGGTCCTGCTTGTCGATCCGCTTCGGCGGGCGGTTGGTCGGGATCACGACCGTCTCGAGGCCGTAGATCTCGTTGAATTCGTACGCTTCGGTGTCCGCCGTACCCGTCATGCCCGCGAGCTTCGCGTACATCCGGAAGTAGTTCTGGAACGTGATCGAGGCGAGCGTCTGGTTCTCGCTCTGGATCTTCACGTGTTCCTTCGCCTCGACCGCCTGGTGCAGGCCGTCGGACCAGCGGCGGCCCGCCATCAGGCGGCCCGTGAATTCGTCGACGATCACCACTTCGCCGTTCTGCACGACGTAGTGCTGGTCCTTGTAGAACAGCGTGTGCGCGCGCAGCGCGGCATACACATGGTGCATCAGCGTGATGTTCTGCGGCGCGTACAGGCTCTCGCCCTCGCCGATCAGGCCCCACTCGGCGAGCAGTCGCTCGGCCTTCTCGTGGCCCGACTCCGTCAGGAACACCTGGCGCGATTTTTCGTCCAGCGTGTAGTCGCCCGGCTTCTCGACGCCCGTGCCGTCCGCCTTCTCCTCGCCGATCTGGCGCTCGAGCAGCGGCGGCAGCGCGTTCATCCGCACGTACAGTTCGGTGTGATCTTCGGCCTGGCCCGAGATGATCAGCGGCGTACGCGCCTCGTCGATCAGGATCGAGTCCACTTCGTCGACGACCGCGAAGTTCAGTGCCCGCTGCACGCGCGCTTCGGTCTCGTAGACCATGTTGTCGCGCAGGTAGTCAAAGCCGAACTCGTTGTTCGTACCGTAGGTGATGTCCGACGCGTAGGCCTGCTGCTTCTGCTCGTGCTCCATGCCGGACAGGTTGATGCCGACCGACAGACCGAGGAAGTTGTAGAGACGCGCCATCCATTCGGCGTCGCGCTGGGCGAGGTAGTCGTTGACCGTCACGACGTGCACGCCGCGGCCGGCCAGCGCATTCAGGTACACGGGCAGCGTCGCGACGAGCGTCTTGCCCTCGCCGGTGCGCATTTCCGCGATCTTGCCGTAGTGGAGCACCATGCCGCCGATCAGCTGCACGTCGAAGTGGCGCATCTTCAGCACGCGGCGGCTCGCCTCCCGGCAGACCGCGAACGCCTCGGGCAGCAGCTTGTCGAGCGACTCCCCGGCCGCGACCCGCTGGCGGAACTCGTCCGTCTTGCCGCGCAACTGGTCGTCCGTCAGCTGCTCGATCTGCGTTTCGAGCGCATTGATCGTCTCGACGGTCTTTTGATATTGCTTGACGAGCCGCTGGTTGCGGCTGCCAAAAATTTTCTGGAGAAAACCGGTTGTCATCGGATCGGATCCTGCGTCGCAGCACCGGCGCCCGGCGCGTGTTGCGCGCCCCGACGCCCGAGCCTCGGCGGCTTAGCGAATTAGTGGAATCAAACGAGGAATTTTAGCACGCGGGGACGCATGCGCCCGTGTGCCGGCTGGACGCGCGCCGCGCGGCGGACCCGCGCGGGCCACCGGGCGCACGGCCCGAAAGCCGCCCGTGCGCGCGCCGGCGCGGGTACAATCGGCGTCAACGTCCGCGCAGGTGCGCGCCCGAAGAATGCCTCGATGAACCGATTTTCCAAGCGTTTCGGCCCGCTCTCCGCGTATCGCCCCCAACCCGTGTCCGAGGTGCTCAACCGCACCGACGCGTTCGCCGCGCTGCGCGCCGGCGTCGAACAGGTGGCGTCGCTGCAGCGCGACCTCACCGCGCTCCTGCCCGACTATCTTGCGAATCATGTCGAACCGGGCTCGATCAAGGACGGCACCCTGACCCTCTTTGCCGCGCACAATGCGCTCGCCGCCCGGCTGCGGCAGGTCGAGCCGCGGCTGCTCGCCGAGCTGCAGAAGCGGGGCTGGCCGGTGTCGGCGCTGCGCGTGCGCGTGCGGCCGAAGGACGCGCCGGAGCCGCCGCACGTGAAACAGGCGCGCATGACGACCGTCGGCGCGGCCGCGTTGCGCGAACTCGCCGATCACCTCGAGCCGTCGCCGCTGCAGGCCGCGCTCGCGCGGATGGCCGCGCGGCACGGCGCGAAGTCGTCGGGCTGAACGCGCCGCCGACCGCGGCCGCCCAGCAAAAAAGCGACCCGGAGGTCGCTTTTTTTATTCGCTCGGGACGAACGCCGATCAGGCGAAGGCCGTCTGCGCGTCGAACGCAAATCCTTTCGGCGCGGCCTGCGGATCGTCGAACGTGACGATCTCGTACGCGTCTTCGTGGGCGAGCAGTTCGCGCAGCAGCGCGTTGTTCAGCCCGTGACCCGACTTGTATGCCGTGTACGACGCCAGCAGCGGATGGCCGACCACGTACAGGTCGCCGATCGCGTCGAGCATCTTGTGCTTCACGAACTCGTCGTCGTAGCGCAGCCCGTCGTTGTTCAGGATCCGGTATTCGTCGAGCACGATCGCGTTGTCCATGCTGCCGCCGCGTGCGAGACCCAGCTCGCGCATCATTTCGACTTCGTGCGCAAAGCCGAACGTGCGCGCGCGCGCGATCTCGCGCACGTACGACGTGTTCGCGAAGTCGACCTCGAGCTCCTGGCCGGTCTTGTCGACGGCAGGATGACGGAAGTCGATCGTGAACTTCAGCTTGAAGCCGAAATACGGCTCGAGACGCGCGAACTTGTCGCCGTCGCGGATTTCGACCGGCTTGGTCACCTTGATGAAGCGCTTCGGCGCGTTCTGCTCCTCGATGCCCGCGGACTGGATCAGGAACACGAAGGACGCGGCGCTGCCATCCATGATCGGGATTTCCTCGGCCGTCACGTCGACATAGAGGTTGTCGATGCCGAGGCCGGCGCACGCCGACATCAGGTGCTCGACGGTCGACACGCGCGCGCCATCCTTCTGCAGCACCGACGCGAGCCGCGTGTCGCCGATCGACATCGCGGATGCCGGAATGTCGACAGGCGTGGGCAGATCGACGCGCGAGAAAACGATCCCCGTGCCCGGCGCGGCCGGACGGAGCGTCAGTTCAACCTTGCGGCCCGAGTGCAGACCGATACCCACGGTCTTCACGATCGATTTGATGGTGCGCTGCTTCAGCATGGTCTTCTTCAACTTGATTGAGAATATCAATCAGGAGTTATATTCGATAGGTGAGATTATAGCGTAATTCCCTATTCAACGCTGTTGGAAACTGCGTATCAATCTGTTTCGACTGTTTACCCGCGCCGATACGGGACGGGCCGATGCCCGGAACGGAGGCGTTTCCGGTCATCGGCCCGTGTTACAACTGCCCCGACGGCGGTGAGCAGCGTTGCCGGCAGGCAACGGCACACCGCACGATCAGGACGTCAACGTCGCGAGAACACTCGCCGCATCGCTCACTTCGAACTTGCCCGGCGCTTCGACGGCCAGCGTCTTGACCACACCGTCGTCGACCACCATCGCGTAGCGCAGGGAACGGATTCCCATGCCACGCGCGGACAAATCCTGCGTCAGCCCCAGCGCATGAGTGAAAGCAGCGCTGCCGTCCGCCATCATGCGCACCTTGCCCGCGGTGTGCAGATCACGTCCCCATGCGCCCATCACGAATGCGTCGTTGACGGACACGCACCAGAGCTCGTCGATGCCCGCCGAGCGCAGTTGCTCGGCGTGCTCGACATAGCCCGGCACATGCTGCGCCGAACAGGTCGGCGTGAAAGCACCGGGCAATCCGAAGATCACCACCCGCTTTCCCGCCACCTGATCGCGCACGCTGAAGGCGTTCGGCCCCAGCGTGCAGCCTGCGCGCGCGTCGTCGATGAACTCGAACAATTGCGCGTCGGGCAGCGCGTCGCCCACTTGAATCATGGCTGGTCCCTCATAGCGATACGGTTTTTCAGCGTATTGCGGACAGCACGTCCCATCCCGCTCCGCTCATGCGAAGAGGGCACGTTTCCCGGCCCGGCGTCGCATCCGACGCGGCCTGTCGTGGTCCGTGGCATCCGTCACGCCGGCGTTACCGCGGCAATCTCAGCGATTGCGCCGCGGCTTCGCCTGTGTGCGTCGTCAGTCAGCCTGCTTGCGCAGGAAAGCCGGGATGTCGTACGTATCGACACCCTTCTCCTGCAGCGCCTGCACGTGCGATGCCGCGGTTTCGCGCGAGTTGCGCCACACCGCCGGCGTATCGAGCGCGCCGTAGTCGGCCGTGCTGACGTGTTGCGGCTGCGCGTAACCGTGCGAGACCGCGCTGACCGGCTGGTTGTCGGTACCCGTGCGCAGCAGCGTCATCGGAGCCGACTGCTGCTTCTTCGCCGCACGGCCCAGACCCGTCGCCACGACCGTCACGCGCAGTGCATCGCCCATCGCGTCGTCGTACACCGCACCGAAGATCACCGTCGCATCTTCCGCCGCGTAGCTCTTGATCGTGTTCATCACTTCGCGCGTTTCCGACAGGCGCAGCGAGCGGCTCGACGTGATGTTGACCAGCACGCCGCGCGCGCCCGACAGATCGACGCCTTCGAGCAGCGGGCTCGCCACGGCCTGTTCCGCCGCGAGGCGTGCGCGATCGACGCCGGCGACCGTCGCCGTGCCCATCATCGCCTTGCCCTGCTCGCCCATCACCGTCTTCACGTCTTCGAAGTCGACGTTCACGAGACCATCGACATTGATGATTTCGGCAATGCCCGCGACCGCGTTGTTCAACACGTCGTCCGCGCACTGGAAGCACTTGTCCATCTCGGCGTCATCGCCCATCACGTCGAACAGCTTGTCGTTCAGGACGACGATCAGCGAGTCGACGTGATCCTCCAGTTGCTGCGAGCCTGCTTCCGCGACGCGCATGCGCTTGCCGCCTTCGAATTCGAACGGCTTGCTGACGACGCCAACCGTCAGGATGCCCATCTCCTTCGCGATCTGCGCGACCACCGGCGCCGCGCCCGTGCCCGTGCCGCCGCCCATGCCAGCGGTGATGAACACCATGTGCGCGCCGCGCAGTGCATCGGCGATGCGCTCACGCGCTTCTTCCGCCGCGGCACGGCCCATTTCCGGCTTCGCACCGGCGCCCAGGCCCGTATTGCCCAGCTGGATCACCGACGATGCGCGCGAACGCGACAGCGCCTGGGCGTCCGTGTTCATCACGATGAAGTCGACGCCCTGCACGCCGCGGTTGATCATGTGCTGAACGGCATTGCCGCCAGCGCCGCCAACGCCGACCACCTTGATGATGGTGCCGTTGGTTTCGGTTTCCAGCATTTCGAATTCCATTGTTGCCTCCGTCAAGAAAATAAGACTACTCGGCCGTTATTCGGCAGGAGATCGGGCAACCCCCTGTCGCGCGCCAGCCGCCGGCACCGGCGCGAATTTCGATTCGGTTCATCCTCAGGACAACGTCGGGCCGCCCCGCGTTTTCCTGGCCCCCGTCGGGGGCAGGCTCGGCGTACCGAGCCGTGGGGTGCTCAAAAATTGCTCAGGAACCATTCCTTCATCCGCGAGAAGATCTGCCCCGCGTTGCCGGACTGCACGGCGACCTTGCGGCCGCGCATGCGCTGCGCACTGCCTTCGACGAGCAGGCCCATCGCCGTCGAATAGCGCGGATTGCGCACGACGTCGGCGAGGCCGCCCGCGTATTCCGGCGCGCCGATGCGCACCGGCTTCAGGAAAATGTCTTCGCCGAGCTCGACCATGCCCGGCATCATCGAAGCCCCGCCGGTAATGACCACGCCGGAGCTCAGCAGTTCTTCGTAACCCGACTCGCGCACGACCTGCTGCACGAGCGAGAACAGTTCCTCGACGCGCGGCTCGATCACCGCCGCGAGCGCCTGGCGCGACAGCGTGCGCGGACCGCGTTCGCCGAGGCCCGGCACTTCGACCATCTCGTCCGGATCGGCGAGCGCCTGCTTTGCGATGCCGTAGCCGACCTTGATGTCTTCCGCGTCCGGCGTCGGCGTGCGCAGCGCCATCGCGATGTCGCTCGTGATCTGGTCGCCGGCGATCGGAATCACCGCGGTATGGCGGATCGCGCCTTCGGCGAAGATCGCGATGTCGGTCGTGCCGCCGCCGATGTCGACCAGCACCACGCCGAGATCCTTCTCGTCTTCCGTCAGCACGGCCAGCGACGACGCGAGCGGCTGCAGGATCAGGTCGTTCACTTCCAGCCCGCAGCGGCGCACGCACTTGACGATGTTCTGCGCGGCGCTGACCGCGCCCGTCACGATGTGCACCTTCACCTCGAGGCGGATGCCGCTCATCCCGATCGGCTCGCGCACGTCTTCCTGGCCGTCGATGATGAATTCCTGCGTGAGGATGTGCAGCACCTGCTGGTCGGTCGGGATGTTGATCGCCTTCGCGGTCTCGATCACGCGCGCGACGTCGGTCTGCGTGACTTCCTTGTCCTTGATCGCGACCATCCCGCTCGAGTTGAAGCTGCGGATGTGGCTGCCGGCAATCCCCGTGAACACGTTGGTGATCTTGCAGTCGGCCATCAGCTCGGCTTCCTCGAGCGCGCGCTGGATCGACTGCACGGTGGCCTCGATGTTGACCACCACGCCCTTCTTCAGACCTTTCGATTCGCTCTGGCCGAGGCCGATGACCTCGTAATGGCCTTCGCCCTTCAGCTCGGCGACGATGGCCACCACCTTCGACGTGCCGATGTCGAGGGAAACCAGCAGATCCTTGTAGTCTTTGCTCATAAAGTGCTCTTGCGTGTGATCTCTCGTTACTTCTTGCGCTTGTCGGTATCGGTCAGGAACCGCATGCCTGCCGCACGAATCGCGAATCCGTTCGGATAACGCAGGTCCGCGTACTCGATGTCGTTGCCCCAACGCTCCGTGACGGCCGGCCATGCGGCGACGAGGCGCTGGCTCCGGTCATGCAGGGTCTCGCTGGTGCGCTCCTTGCCCAGTTCGACCTGCATGCCGTTCGACAGCTTCACCGTCCACGCGTAGCGCGCCGACAGCGTCACTTCTTCCGGCGCCGCCTTCAGCGGCGCAAACCAATTCGCGAAGTCGCGATACCGCGTGACGACTTCCTTCGCACTGCCCTCCGGGCCGTCGAACGCCGGCAGTTCCTGATCGAGCTCGCCCTGGTTCGCGGTGAACAGCTCGCCGTCGACGCTCACGAGCTGCGCGCTGCCCCAGGTCCCGAGCGGTTTGTACTCCTCGAGCGTGACAGCCAGCGCATTCGGCCACACCCGGCGCACGCTCGCGTGACGCACCCACGGCATCTGCTCGAACGCGGCCCGCGCCGAGTCGAGATCGACCGTGAAGAAATTGCCTTTCAGCCGGCCGACCACGCCCGCGCGCACCGTCGGCGAGTTGATGTGCTCGGTGTCGCCGTCGATCCGGATCTCGCGCAACGCGAACGTCGGACGCTGGATCAGCCAGTAGCAGCCGGCCGCCGCCAACACGAGCAGCAGCAGCGCGTACAGCGCGCTGGCGGCAAGGTTGAGTTGGCGAACGTTGTTCCACATACGTCGTTCCGTTCCTGCGTCAGTCGTTGAGCGTAAGCGCCAGCACCTTCACGACCAGCTCCGAATAGCTGATGCCGATCGAGCGCGCGGCCTTCGGCGGCAGCGAATGGTCGGTCATCCCGGGGGCCGTGTTCACTTCCAGGAAATACGCGTTGCCGGCGGCGTCGAGCATGAAATCCGCGCGGCCCCAGTCGGTGCAGCCGAGCACATCGAACGCGCGGCGCGCGATGCGCTTCAGTTCGGTTTCCTGCTCCGCCGGCAGCCCGCACGGAATCAGGTACTGCGTGTCGTTGGCGACATACTTCGCGTGGTAGTCGTAGAACTCGCCCGCCGGCACGATCTTGATCAGCGGGAGATCGAGATCGCCGGCGATGCACGCGGTGTATTCGCCGCCGCCTTCGATGCTCTTCTCGACGATCACGATCTTGTCGTGCGTCGCGGCTTCCGACAGTGCGGCGGGCAACGCGTCGGCCGTCTTGACCTTCAGCACCGCGACGCTCGAGCCTTCGCTCGCCGGCTTCACGAACAGCGGCAGGCCGAGCTTCGCGACGATGTCCGTCGCGCGCGCCGCGTAGTCGTCGCCGCGCATCACCGTCTCGAACGGCGGCGTCGGCACGCCCGTCTGCTGCCACACGAGCTTCGTGCGGAACTTGTCGAGGCCGAGCGCCGAGCCGAGCACGCCGCTGCCCGTGTAGCGGATCCCGTAGAAATCGAGCGCGCCCTGGATCTGGCCGTTCTCGCCATAGCCGCCGTGCAGCGCGTTGAACGCGCGCACGAAGCCTTCATCCTTCAGTGCCGACAGCGGCCGCTCGGCCGGGTCGAACGGATGCGCGTCGATGCCCGCGTCGCGCAGGCCCTGCAGCACGAGGCGGCCCGAGGTGAGCGACACCTCGCGCTCGGCGGATTCGCCGCCGAACAACACTGCCACCTTGCCGAAACGTTTCGGATCGATTCCGCTCATGTCATGCCTTCTGTTGAATGTGTTGCACGATCTTCGCCGGCACGCCGCCGATCGAACCCGCGCCCATCGTGATCACCACGTCGCCGTTCCGGGCGACTCCCGCCAGGGCGTCCGGCACGTCGTCGACCGACGCGACGAACACCGGGTCGACCCTCCCCACCGCACGCAGCGCACGCGACAGCGCGTCGCCGTTGGCCGTCGTGATCGCCGCTTCGCCGGCGGCATAGACTTCCGTCAGCACCAGCGCGTCGACCGTCGACAGCACGTTGACGAAGTCGTCGAAACAGTCGCGCGTGCGCGTGTAGCGGTGCGGCTGGAACGCCAGCACGAGGCGGCGGCCCGGAAACGCGCCGCGCGCGGCCGCGACCGTCGCGGCCATCTCGACCGGGTGGTGGCCGTAGTCGTCGATCAGCGTGTACTGGCCGCCGTCCGCGCTCGGCACCTCGCCGTAGCGCTGGAAGCGCCGGCCGACGCCGTTGAATTCCGCCAGCGCCTGCTGGATCGCGTCGTCCGACACGCCGAGATCGGTCGCGATCGCGATCGCCGCGAGCGCGTTCTGTACGTTGTGCAGGCCCGGCAGGTTCAGCACCACCGCGAGCGGCGCACGACCTTCGCGGATCACCGTGAAGTGCATGCGGCCGTCGCGCGCGTCGATGTCTTCGGCGCGCACCTGCGCATCCGGCGACAGGCCGTAGCGCACGACCGGCTTCGAGATGAACGGGATGATCTGCCGCACGTTCGGATCGTCGACGCACACGACCGCGCTGCCGTAGAACGGCAGGCGCTGCGTGAATTCGATGAACGCCTGCTTGAGCCGCGCGAAATCGTGGCCGTAGGTGTCCATGTGGTCGGCGTCGATGTTCGTGATGACTTCGATCACCGGATACAGGTTCAGGAACGACGCGTCCGACTCGTCGGCCTCGGCGACGATGAAGTCGCCCGTGCCGAGCCGCGCGTTCGCGCCGGCGCTGATCAGCCGGCCGCCGATCACGAAGGTCGGATCGAGGCCGCCCGCCGCGAGCACGCTCGCGACGAGGCTCGTCGTCGTGGTCTTGCCGTGCGTGCCGGCAATCGCGATCCCCTGCTTCAGGCGCATCAGCTCCGCGAGCATCACCGCGCGCTGCACGATCGGCACGCCCTGGTGCCGTGCGGCCAGGACTTCGGGATTGTCCGAGCGCACGGCCGTCGACACGACGACCGCGTTCGCGCCCGCGATGTTCGCCGCGTCGTGGCCGATCGCGATCCGCGCGCCGAGCGCCTCAAGACGATCGGTCACCGCGTTGCGCGACAGGTCCGAGCCGCTGACCTCGTAGCCGAGGTTGACGAGCACTTCGGCGATGCCGCTCATGCCCGCGCCGCCGATCCCGACGAAATGAATCTGTTTGACGATGTGTTTCATTTGATTTCTTCCAGGTTCGCGCCGGCCACCGTCGCGCAGATGCGCGCGACTTCGTCGGTGGCCTCGGGCTTGGCCAGCGAGCGCGAACGCTCCGCCATGTCCGCGAGCGATGCACGCGACTGGCTGCGCAGCCAGTCGGCGAGCAACTCCGCCGACAGGTCGCGTTGTTGCACCAGCACCGCCGCGCCCGCATCGGCGAGGAACGCGGCGTTGGTCGTCTGGTGATCGTCGACCGCGTACGGGAACGGCACGAACAGCGCCGCCACGCCCACCGCCGCGATCTCCGACACCGTCATCGCGCCGGACCGGCAGATCACGAGATCCGCCGCCGCGTACGCACTTGCCATGTCGTCGATGAACGGCACGAGCCGCACGGCGTCGCCGCCCGCGAAACCGGCCGCTTCGTAATTCGCCTTCAGCGCGTCGATGTGCTTCGCGCCGGCCTGGTGCACGACGCGCGGGCGCTCGCCCGGCGCCAGCAGCGCCAGCGCGCGCGGCACGACTTCGTTCAGTGCGGCCGCACCCAGGCTGCCGCCGACCACCAGCAGGTTCAGCGGGCCGCTGCGCGATGCATAGCGTGCTTGGGGCGTTTCCGTGCGCGCAAGTTCCGCGCGAATCGGGTTGCCGGTCCATTCCGCGTGCGGCAGTGCGCCGGGGAACGCGACGAGCACGCGCTTCGCGAATTTCGCGAGCACCTTGTTCGCGAGGCCGGCAATCGAATTCTGCTCGTGCAGCACGAGCGGACGGCCCGACAGCGCGGCCATCACACCCGCCGGGAACGTGATGTAGCCGCCCATCCCGAGCACGACGTCGGGCCGCACGCGGCGCAATGCGCCGAGGCTCTGCCAGCACGCGCGCAGCAGATTGAACGGCAGCGTCAGCTTGGTCTTCAGGCCCTTGCCGCGCAGCCCGCCGAAGCGCACGTATTCCATCGGAATGCCGTGTTTCGGCACGAGCGTCGCTTCCATTCCGGCCGGATTGCCGAGCCATACGACGCGCCACCCCGCCGCTTCCATCCGGTGCGCGACAGCGAGCCCCGGGAACACGTGGCCCCCGGTGCCGCCTGCCATCACCATCAGCGTGCGTCGCGACGCGGTCATACCTTTCCTCCGCGCATGAGCAAGAATGAATCAATGTTTTGGCTACGGCCGCTACGCTTAACTTCGCACGCTGCGCGCACGAAGTTAGCCTTCGCCGAAATCGCGTACTGACACGGGGAGGTCATACCTTCCCTCCCCGCATCAATACGCGATTTTCATAATCGACCCGCAGCAGCACCGCGAGCGCGACGCAATTCAGCAGAATGCCCGAACCGCCGTAGCTCACGAGCGGCAGTGTCAGGCCCTTGGTCGGCAGCAGGCCGAGGTTCACGCCCATGTTGATGAACGTCTGCGCACCGAACCAGATGCCGATGCCCTTCGCCGTCAGGCCCGCGAACGTGCGGTCGAGCGCGAGCGCCTGGCGGCCGATCTCGAACGCGCGGCGCACGATCCAGTAGAACAGCAGGATCACGACCAGCACGCCGACGAAGCCGAGCTCCTCGCCGATCACCGCGAGGATGAAGTCGGTATGCGCTTCGGGCAGGTAGTTCAGCTTCTCGACGCTGCCGCCGAGGCCCACGCCCAACCACTCGCCGCGGCCGAACGCGATCAGCGAGTGCGTGAGCTGGTATGCCTTGCCCTGCGCGTAGCGTTCGTCCCACGGATCGAGATACGCGAAGATCCGCTCGCGACGCCACGGCGACAGCCACACGAGCATCGTGAACGTGCCGACCGCCGTCGCGACGAGGCCGCCGAACAGCTTGCCGTTCACGCCGCCGAGGAACAGCACGCCCATCGCGATCGCGGCGACCACCATGAACGCGCCCATGTCCGGCTCGAGCAGCAGCAGCGCGCCGACGAGACCGACCGCGAACGCCATCGGCAGGAAGCCCTTCGCGAAGCTCTGCATGTATTCCTGCTTGCGCACCGTGTAGTTCGCCGCGTAGATCGTCACCGCGAGCTTCATGATTTCCGACGGCTGCATGTTCGTGATGCCGAGCGGAATCCAGCGGCGCGCGCCGTTCACGCCCTTGCCGACGTGCGGAATCAGCACGATCACGAGCCCGACGAGCGCGATCAGGAAGAGATGCGGCGCGTACTTGTCCCACGTCGACACCGGGACGCGGAACGCGATCACCGCCGCGATGAACGCGACACCAAGCGACACGCAGTGACGCATCAGGAACGCGTAATCGTGATACGCCGCGTATTTCGGCGAATCGGGCATCGCGATCGACGCCGAATAGACCATCACGACGCCGAGCCCGAGCAACGCGATCGCGACCCACAGCAGCGAGTAGTCGAAATCGAGCATCCGCGAGCGGCTCGGCCGCACGCCGTTGACGACGCTGGCGAGGCCGCCCGTCGCGGCGCGCGTGGCCGAC
Organism: Burkholderia ambifaria AMMD; assembly: GCF_000203915.1. NCBI lineage: Bacteria > Pseudomonadati > Pseudomonadota > Betaproteobacteria > Burkholderiales > Burkholderiaceae > Burkholderia > Burkholderia ambifaria. The sequence continues at coordinate 524,111 of NC_008390.1, read as the reverse complement.
GCGACGCGGCCGCCCGCGGCATTGCCGCCGGTGCCGCGCCGGTCGTTGAAACGGGAGACGAGGCGATCGGACCAGCTCATGTCGTCGCTCCTTTGTCGATGGCGATTTCGTCCACGGCCGCGCGGAACACGTCAGCGCGGTGGGCGTAGTTCCTGAACATGTCGAGGCTCGCGCAAGCGGGCGACAGCAGCACCGCGTCGCCCGGCTCCGCGAGCTCGGCCGCCGCATGCACCGCCGCCTCGAGCGTCGCGTGGTCGGCAAGCGGCACGCCCGTCTCGGCGAGCGTGTCGCGGATCGCCGGCGCATCGCGGCCGATCAGCATCACCGCGCGGCACCACCGCGCGACGGGCGCGACGAGCGGCGCGAAATCCTGCCCCTTGCCGTCACCGCCCGCGATCAGCACGATCTTCTGCGCGAGTCCGTCGAGCGCGGCCACCGTCGCGCCGACGTTGGTTCCCTTGCTGTCGTCGACGTAGTCCACGTCGTCGATCGTCGCGATCACTTCGACGCGATGCGCTTCGCCGCGGTATTCGCGCAGCGCGTGCAGCAGCGGCGCGGCCGGCAGGTCGATCGCACGCGCGAGCGCGAACGCGGCCAGCGCGTTCGCCGCGTTGTGCAGCCCGCGGATGCGCAGCGCGTCGGCCGGCATCAGGCGCTTTTGTGCAATGTCGGGCGTATGCGCGCCGTCGCGCTTGCGCCGGCGGCTCGTCGTCTCGTCCGGCGCGTCGCGGTCGACCGCCTCGACCAGCCACGCGATGCCGTTGTCGCGCGACAGGCCGTAGTCGCCCTGCTGCGCCGGTTCGTTCAGGCCGAACGTGACCGTGCGCGCCGCATCGGCCGCGCCGGCGGCCGGCGCGAACTTCATCACGGCCGCATCGTCGCGATTGAGCACGCGGGTGGTCGTCGCGCCGAAGATCCGGCCCTTCGCCGCCGCATACGCGTCGAAGCTGCCATGCCAGTCGAGGTGATCCTGCGTGATGTTGAGAATCGCGGCCGCGTCGGGCGCGAACGTGCGCGCCGTCTCGAGCTGGAAGCTCGACAGTTCGAGCACCCAGACGTCGGGCAGCGCCGTCTCGTCGATCGCGCGCGCGAGCCGGTCGAGCATCGCCGGGCTGATGTTGCCGGCGACCGCGACCTTCTTGCCCGAACGCTGGCACAGCAGGCCCGTGAGGTTCGTCGTCGTGGTCTTGCCGTTGGTGCCGGTGATCGCGAGCACCTTCGGCTGGTAGCCGCTCGTGCCGAGCGCGCGCAGCGCCTGCGCGAAGAATTCGAGCTCGCCCCACACCGCGATCGCGCGCTCGTTCGCGGCCGCGATCAGCGCGGCGAGTGCCGGTTCGAGCGGCGACAGGCCAGGGCTCAGGCCGACGATCTCGACACCGCCGTCGAGCAGCGCGGGCGTGAACGGCCCGCCGACGAACTCGGCATCGATGCCTTCGGCCTGCAGCGCGGCAAGGTTAGGCGGCGCCTCGCGGGTATCGGCAATACGCAGCCGGCACCCGTGCCTCGCGCACCATCGCGCGATCGCGAGGCCCGATTCCCCGAGCCCCAGTACGAGCACCATCGGCCGCTGCCGATCTCCAAACATCTCGCCAGACATCCTTTTACCTTTCCTTTACCGCAACTTGAGGGTGGACAGACCGAACAGGCACAGCATCAGCGTGATGATCCAGAAACGCACCACCACCTGCGTTTCCTTCCAGCCGGACAATTCGAAATGGTGATGCAGCGGCGCCATCTTCAGCAGGCGCCGCCCTTCGCCGTAACGCTTCTTCGTGTACTTGAACCACGACACCTGCAGCATCACCGACAAGGTTTCCGCGACGAAGATGCCACCCATGATGAACAGCACGATTTCCTGGCGCACGATCACCGCGACCGTGCCGAGCGCGCCGCCGAGCGCCAGCGCGCCGACGTCGCCCATGAACACCTGCGCGGGGTGCGTGTTGTACCAGAGGAACGCGAGCCCTGCCCCCCCCATCGCCGAACAGAAGATCAGCAGTTCGCCCGCGCCCGGAATGTGCGGGAACAACAGGTATTTCGAATAGACCGAACTCCCCATCACATACGCGAACACGCCGAGCGACCCACCGACCAGCACGACCGGCATGATCACGAGGCCGTCGAGGCCGTCAGTGAGGTTCACCGCGTTGCTCGCGCCGACGATCACGAAGTAGGTCAGCACGATGAAGCCCCACACGCCCAGCGGGTAGCTGATCGATTTCAAGAACGGCAGCATCAGGTCGGCACGCGCGGGCAGCCCCATCGACAGGCCGCTGCGCACCCACGCCATGAACAGGTCGAACACGCGCACGTTGTTCGCCTCGGACACGCTGAATGCCAGGTAGACCGCCGCGAACAGCCCGATCACCGATTGCCAGAAATACTTTTCGCGCGACGACATCCCGCGCGGATCCTTGTAGACGACCTTGCGATAGTCATCGACCCAGCCGATCACGCCGAAACCGAACGTGACGAGCATCACGATCCAGATGAAACGGTTGGTCAGGTCGCCCCACAGCAGCGTCGCGACCGCGATGCCAATCAGGATCAGCACGCCGCCCATCGTCGGCGTGCCGGACTTCACGAGGTGGCTCTGCGGGCCGTCCTTGCGCACGGCCTGCCCCACCTTCATTTGCGTCAGCTTGCGGATCACCCACGGTCCGCACACGAGCCCGATCCCGAGCGCGGTGATGGTAGCCATCACCGCACGGAACGTCAGGTACGTGAACAAGCGCAAAAAGCTTGCGTCGCCCTGCAGCCATTGCGCCAGCGCCAGCAGCATGCTTCCTTCCTTCTACTCAGTGTGCGGCGGGCACCGTGCCCGCCGCGGATTGGTTCGTCAGCGCGTCGACCACGCGCTCCATCTTCATGTACCGCGAGCCCTTCACGAGCACCGTGGCCTGCGCGCCGTAGCCCGCCGCGAGCAGCGCAGTCAACAGCGCGCCGACGTCGCCGAAATGGCGGGCCGTGTCGCCGTACGCCGTGCACGCATCGCGCGACGCGTCGCCGAGCGCGAACAGCGCATCGATGCCGCGCTCGCGCGCATACGCGCCGATCTCGCGGTGGAATGCCGGGCCTTCGTCGCCGACCTCGCCCATGTCGCCGATCACCAACACGCGCGGCGCCGGTTGCGCGGCCAGCACGTCGATCGCCGCGCGCATCGAGTCGGGGTTCGCGTTGTAGGTGTCATCGACGACCGTCGCGCCCGCGAGGCTGCCGACGTCCGCCTGGCGGACCTGCAGACGCCCCTTGACCGGCTCGAACGATTCGAGGCCCTGCTTGATCGCGGCCAGTTCGATACCGGCCGCGAGCGCAGCAGCAGCAGCAGCCAATGCGTTGCGTGCGTTGTGCTCGCCGAGCGCGCGCAGCCGCACCGTTACCGCGCCCGACGGCGTGTCGATCGCAAGCTCGCCGCCGTGCAGACGGCCCGTGACCTGCGCTTCGACCTGCCGTTCGCCATCGTGCAGCGCGAAATCGAGGATCGGGTTGCCGGTCGCCGCGACGCGCCAGATGCTCGCGTACGCATCGTCGGCCGGGAACACCGCGACGCCGTCCGGCGTCAGCGCGTGGATCACGGCCGCGTGCTCGAGCGCAACGGCTTCGACGGTGGCCATGAATTCCTGGTGCTCGCGCTGCGCGTTGTTGACGAGCGCGACGGTCGGTGCCGCGAGGCGCGCGAGGATTTCCGTCTCGCCCGGATGGTTCATCCCGAGTTCGATCACCGCGACGCGATGCGCGCCGGACAGGCGCAGCAGCGTCAGCGGCACGCCGATGTCGTTGTTCAGGTTGCCGGCCGTCGCCAGTCGCGCGTCGGCGCCGACTGCCGCCGCGAAGATCGACGCGATCATTTCCTTGACGGTCGTCTTGCCGTTACTGCCCGTCACCGCGACGAGCGGCACCGCGAAGCGCTTGCGCCAGCCGTGCGCGAGCGCGCCGAGCGCGGCACGCGTTTCACCGCCCTCGACGACCGGCATCGCGAGACCCGCCGGCACGTGCGCGACGAGCGCCGCGGCTGCGCCACGCGCGGCCACGTCGCCGAGGAAGTCGTGCGCGTCGAAGCGGTCGCCCTTCAGCGCGACGAACAAGTCGCCCGGGCCGACCGTGCGGCTGTCCGTCGACACGCGCTCGAACGTCGTGTCCGGATCGCCGTGGACGGTGGCGCCAGGAATCAGGCGGGCGGCTTCGCCGAGACTGAGCATCGTCATTCAGCGCCTCCCTTGACGTGCGTCGCGCGTGCCGCGAGCGCGAGCCGTGCGTGATCCTGATCGGAGAACGCGCGCTTCTTGCCCATGATTTCCTGCGTCGCCTCGTGACCCTTGCCGGCCAGCACGACGACATCCTCGCGGGCGGCGCCACGCACGGCCTGCAGGATCGCGCTTGCGCGATCCTCGATGCGGCGCGCGTGATCGGGCGCCGTCATGCCCGCGATGACCTGGTCGATGATTCGCTGCGGATCTTCGCTGCGCGGGTTGTCGCTCGTGACGACGACTTCATCGGCGAGCCGCTCGGCGATCACGCCCATCAGCGGGCGCTTCGTCGCATCGCGATCGCCGCCGCAGCCGAACATGCACACGAGCCGACCGCCGCGTGCGGCCGCGATCGGGCGCAACGCGTCGAGCGTCTTCTCGAGCGCATCGGGCGTATGCGCATAGTCGATCACGACCAGCGGTTCGTCGTTCTGCAGCCGGCCGCCCAGGCGCTGCATGCGGCCATTGACGGACTCGAGCCGTGCGATCTCCGCGACCGCCGCGTCGAACGGCACGTCGGCCGCGAGCAGCGAGCCGAGCACCGCGAGCAGATTGCTGACGTTGAACGCGCCGAGCGTACCGACCTCGACGTCAGCGTCGCCCCACGACGAACGCAGGTGGAATGCCGTGCCCGTGGCGGTGGCGCGCACGTCGAGCGCGACCAGCTCGCGATCGGCGTCGGGCGCCTGCGCGTCGCCGATTCCGTATGCGATCGTGCGCACGCGGCCGGCCAGCTTCTCGAGCAGGCGGCGGCCGGCTGCGTCGTCGCGATTGACGACCGCCGCGCGCAGGCCGCGCCACGCGAACAGCTTCGCCTTCGCGGCTTCGTACGCGTCGAACGTGCCGTGATAGTCGAGGTGATCCTGGGTGAGGTTCGTGAACACGGCGATGTCGAATGCCGTGCCGTTCACGCGGCCCTGATGCAACGCGTGCGACGACACTTCCATCGCGACGGCCTTCGCGCCCGCGTCGTGCAACTGCGCGAGGCTGCGCTGCAGCTGCGGCGCGTCCGGCGTCGTGAAGCCGGTCGGCACCAGATGCCCGTGCATGCCGCTGCCGAGCGTGCCGATCACCGCGCACGGCTGGTGCAGCGCCGTCAGCGCGGCGGCGATCCATTGCGTGCACGACGTCTTGCCGTTGGTGCCGGTCACGCCGATTGCGAGCATGCTGTCGCTCGGGTCGCCGTACCAGCCGCTGGCGATCTCGCCGGCCAGTTGGTCGAGCGCCGGCACCGCGAGTGCGACGGGCACGGCCGGTGCGGCCGCGAGGCCTTCCGGCTGATACAGCACGGCGGCCGCGCCACGCGCGACGGCATCGGCAATGAAGGCGCGATTGTCTGCCCCGTCGACCGCATAGCCGAGAAACACGTCGCCGGCCCGCAGGCTGCGCGTGTCGGCATGCAGTTGCGCCGCGGGGGCCACATGCTGGCGCAGCCACGCAAGCGCGGCTGCGATCTGCTGATGCGCCGGATGGGAACTGCGAGCGGCGCTCATCGAACAACTCCTGGTGAATTACGTGTCGTGCTGGATACGATCATATGCTTCGCACCGCTGCCCGCGGCGAGCTTTTGCGGACCCGGCTTGGCGGGCGCGCCCGGTGCGTCGTCGGACACGACCAGCTGCTTGATCGGCATGTTCGGCGGCACGTTCAGCGCGCGCATCGTATCGCCGGCGATCGCCGAGAATACGGGGCCGGACACCTGGCCGCCGAAGTGGCTGCCGGCGGTCGGTTCGTCGACCGACACTGCAACGACGATGCGCGGATTCGGCATCGGCGCCATCCCGACGAACGACGCGCGGTACTTGCGCGTGTAGCCGTGGCCTTCATGCTTGTACGCGGTACCGCTCTTGCCGCCGACGCGATAGCCCGGCACGGCGGCGTCCGGCGACGTGCCGCCCGGCGCGACGACCGTCTCGAGCATCGCGCGTACTTCGCGGGCGGTGGTCGGGTTGAACACCCGCGTGCCGGCGATCGGCTGATTGGGGTCGGTCTTGAAAATGGTCACGGGCATCAGCTCGCCGTCGTGCGCGATCGCCGTGTACGCGCGTGCGAGCTGGAACAGCGACACCGACAGGCCATAGCCGTACGACATCGTGGCCTGCTCGATGCGGCGCCAGCTCTTCCACGGACGCAGGCGGCCGGCTACCGCGCCCGGGAACCCGACCTTCGGCGCCTGGCCGAGGCCGATGCTCGTATACATATTCCACATTTCCTCGGGCCGCATCGTCATCGCGATCTTCGTCGCGCCGATGTTGCTCGACTTCTGGATCACGCCGCCGACCGTCAGCGTGCCGAAGCCCGCGTCGTCGGTGATCGGCGCGCCGTCGAGCACGAAATGCCCGTTGCCCGTCTCGACGAGCGTGTTCGGCGTCACGCGGTGCAGGTCGAGCGCGAGCGATACCGTGAACGGCTTCATGATCGAGCCCGGCTCGAACACGTCGGTCATGATCCGGTTGCGCAACTGCTCGCCCGTCATCCGCGAGCGGTCGTTCGGGTTGTAGGTCGGATAGTTGACCAGCGCGAGCACCTCGCCGGTGCGCACGTCGACGACCATCGCCGCGCCGGCCTTCGCCTTGAACTTCTCGACGGCGGCCTTCAGGTTCGCATAGGCGATGTACTGGATCTTGCTGTCGATCGACAGGCCGACGTCCGTCCCGTTGTGCGGGGGAACCTGTTCGGCGACGTCCTCGACGATGTGCCCCAGCCGGTCCTTGATCACGCGACGCACGCCGGACGTGCCGGACAGCAGCTTCTGGTCGCCGAGCTCGACGCCTTCCTGACCTTCGTCCTCGACGTTCGTGAAGCCGATCAGGTGCGCGGTGATCTCGCCTTCCGGATAAAAGCGCTTGTACTCGTTGCGTTGATAGATACCGGGGATATCGAGCGCGGCGACCTTGTCCGCGACGTCGATCGGCACCTGGCGCTTCACGTAGACGAAACCCTTGTCTTCCGACAGCTTCACGCGCAGTTCCTTCGGCGTCATGCCGAGGAGCTTGCCGAGCTGGTTGATCTTGTCCGCGCCGAGATCGTCCGGCACGGCGTCGGGAATCGCCCAGATCGCGCGCACGGGCAGACTCGTCGCGAGCACGAGCCCGTTACGGTCGAGGATCTTGCCGCGCGTGGCGGGCAGCTCGAGCGTGCGCTGATAGCGGCTCTCGCCCTGCTTCTGATAGAACGCGTTGCCGGGCCCCTGGATCCAGAACGCCCGCGCGGCGAGCGCGACGAACGCCATGAACAGCATGAACACGACGAGTTTCGAGCGCCACATCGGCAGGTGCACGCCGAGCACCGGGCTCGACGAGAATTTCACGTCCTGGCGCTTTTGCGACGGCTTCATCGCGCGCCTCCGTGGCCCTTGGCGGCCGCGTCGGCCGACGCGGGAATCGGCGCGTCGATCGCCTTCACGGCGCCCGGCGGCAGCGTCAGGTATTGGGTGCGGCCCGTCGTGATCGGCTGCATCTTCAGCGAATCGTTCGCGAGTTGCTCGATGCGCGACGTCTTCGACAGCGCGCTCTGCTGATATTGAAGCTGCGCATAGTCCTGCTGGAGCTGACGCTCCTGCGACTGCGCGCGCTGCAGCTGGATGAAGATCTGGCGCTGCTGGTTCGTCGAGTTGACGACCGACAGCGCGCAACCCATCACGATGATCAGCAGGAAGATATTGAAGCGGCTCATGGCGTGACGCGCTCCGCGATGCGCATCACGGCCGACCGGGCGCGCGGATTCGCGACGACTTCCGCTTCGCTCGGGAATTGACGGCTGATTATCTTGAGCGGCGGGCTCGGGAGGTCGACGGCACGGATCGGCAGGCGACGATCGACCGCGGGCGCACTCGCGTGCGCCTGCATGAATCGCTTGACGATCCGGTCCTCGAGTGAATGAAAGCTGATGACCACCAGCCGCCCCCCTTGCTCCAGCAACGACAATGCCGCGTCTAGTACGACTTGCAGGTCCGCAAGCTCTTGATTGACGTGAATCCGTATAGCCTGAAAGGTGCGGGTTGCCGGATCCTTGCCCTTCTCACGGGTTTTGACGACGTGACCCACGATTTGGGCAAGCTCGCCCGTGGTGTCGAGAGGCCCAAGACGGTCGGACTCTGCCCGGCGAGCAACAAGCGCCTTTGCAATCTGAAAAGCAAACCGTTCTTCCCCATAATCCCGTATCACCTCCGTCAATTCCTGCACCGAAGCCCGCGCGAGCCATTCGGCCGCCGACTCCCCACGCGTCGGATCCATTCGCATGTCCAGCGGACCATCGGCGCGAAAGCTGAAACCGCGCGCCGGATCGTCCACCTGCGGCGAGGACACGCCCAGGTCCAGCAACACACCCGACACCTTCTCGATACCGCGCGCCGCAAGCGCGTCGCGCATCGATGCAAAGCTGTCATGCACGATCGAGAAGCGCGCATCCTCGATGCGCTGCGCCGTCTCGATCGCCCTCGGATCCTTGTCGAACGCGATCAGCCGGCCGCCCTCCGCCAGCCGCGCGAGTACCGCGCGACTGTGGCCGCCGCGCCCGAACGTGCCGTCGACATAAATGCCGTCCGGCCGCGTCACGAGCGACTCGACTGCTTCGTCCAACAGCACGGTCCGATGCTGCAATTCATTTCCCATCGCGGGCGTCTCCGTCACCGCAATCAGAACGTAAAGTTCTTGAGCGCATCGGGCATGCCCTGCGCCATCGCTGCCTGCTCCTTCGCGATGTAGGTCTGCGAATCCCACAGCTCGAAGTGACTACCCATTCCCAACAACATGACTTCCTTTTCCAGTCCGGCTGCCATCCGCAGCTCGGGCGATACGAGAATCCGGCCCGCGCTGTCGAGATCGACATCCATCGCATTGCCGAGAAAAATCCGCCGCCACCAATGGGCGTCCATCGGCAGCGCGGCGATCTTGGCGCGGAATACTTCCCATTCGGGGCGCGGAAACAGCAACAGGCAGCCGTCCGGGTGCTTGGTCACAGTCACCCGTCCTTCTGCCTGTCCTTGCAGCGCTTCGCGATAGCGAGACGGCACCGACATCCGCCCTTTCGCATCGAGCGTCAGCGCCGACGCCCCTTGGAACACTTTCCGCTCTCCCGTTCAGGGCACCGAAGCACCCGCCCAACGCTCAAGAATTTAGCCCGAACAGCCCGCCAAATCACACAAAAATACACTTTCTCACACTGTCTCCCACTTTAGAGGAAGGGTTTGGCACGGTCAAGGGAGCGGCCCGCTTTTTTGACGAATTTTGTTAGTTAGAACAAGGACTTACGCGCACATGCTCATGCCACCCCTCATACCAAAAACCGTTATAAATGAATGGGCTAGGGAAGCTTGTGAAGGTGATACGTGAGAAAGGCGGGCCAGACTGGCGTGCGGACGGGACTTTCGGGGGCGGGAAAACGCGGAAAAAACGGGCGGTATCGGGTTCGGCGGACCGGCGCGGCGTCGTGCGTCGCGCCGGCCCCGGATGTCAGAGATAGTACGCTGTGCGCGTCATGACTTTCGACGCGGCGCGCATCAGCATCCGCGCGGGCAGCGGCAGTTCGATGCCGCCGGCGTCGGTCGCGGCCTTGCCGTGCTTGACCTCGTCGACCCGCATCTGCTCGACGATCGCGCGCGACGCCGTGTCGGTGGCCGGCAACTCGGAAAGGTGGCCGTCGAGGTGGCTTTCGACCTGACGCTCCGTCTCCGCCATGAAGCCGAGGCTGACCTTGTCGCCCAGCGTGCCGGCCGCGACGCCGATCGCGAGCGCGCCGGCATACCACAGCGGGTTGAGCAGGCTCGGACGCGAATCGAGTTCCTTCAGCCGATGCGCGGTCCACGCGAGGTGATCCTCCTCCTCGCGCGCGGCTTCCTCGAACATTGCCTTCGACGACGCCGAGCGCGCGGTCAGCTTCTGCGCCTGATAAAGCGCTTGCGCACAGACCTCGCCGACGTGGTTCACGCGCATCAGCCCGGCGGCATGCGCGCGCTCCGCGGGCGTCAGTTCGCCGACGGTCGGCTCTGCCGGCACGGGCACCGGGCGGCTCATCCGGCTAATGCCGGTCAGCGAGCGCAAGCCGCGATCGAATTCGCTGATCAGTTCATCCAACACCATCCTGTTCTCCTGGCTGCGTGTGCCGCCGCGGGCGGCAAAGGCACGTGCTCCGCTGCGTAACCGACTTGATTATTCAGCGGAAATTGCGGTTAACCCGTGATTTTAACCATTGTTGCATAAAGGAAACATGGCGACCTTGAGCGACGGCATTTCGCTTTGTCCGAAAAATCGGTTTTGCTACATTACGTGCGACTTCTTGCGAAGTTGGTGGGGCCCGTCAACAGAACATAACTATCCGCCCCGCCAAAAAAATTCAGTGATTCTTGGAGATCCGTTAATGAAAAAGTCGCTTCTCGCGCTCGTCGCGCTGGGCGCGTTCGCTGGCGCAGCTCATGCGCAAAGCAGCGTGACGCTTTACGGCATCATCGATGAAGGCTTCATCTTCAACAACAATGCGAAGGGCGGCCATCTGTACGGTCTGTCGAGCGGCGTGATGCAAGGCAGCCGCTTCGGCCTGCGCGGCACCGAAGATCTGGGCGGCGGCCTGAAGGCGGTCTTCGTGCTCGAGAACGGTTTTGACGTCAACTCCGGCAGGCTCGGCCAGGGCGGCCTGATGTTCGGCCGCCAGGCTTACGTCGGCCTGTCGAGCCAGTTCGGTACGGTCACGCTGGGTCGTCAGTACGACTCCGTCGTCGACTTCGTCGGCCCGCTCGAGGCAGGCGACCAGTGGGGCGGCTACATCGCTGCTCACCCGGGCGACCTCGACAACTTCAACAACGCATACCGTGTGAACAACGCGGTCAAGTACACGAGCCCGACCTACGGCGGCTTCTCGTTCGGCGGCATGTACAGCTTCGGCGGTCAGGCCGGCCAGTTCTCGCGGAACCAGGTCTGGTCGCTCGGCGCCGGTTACAACAACGGCCCGCTGGTGTTGGGTGTCGGCTACTTGAACGCACGCACGCCGGCGAACTTCGGCGGCATGTTCAACACCGGCGCGTCGGCTGCCACGACGGCCGTGTCGTCGCCGGTGTACGGCGCGTACGCGAACAGCGCGAACACGTACCAGGTCATCGGTGCGGGCGGCGCATATACGTTCGGCGCGGCGACGATCGGCGCGACGTACTCGAACACGAAGTTCAAGGGCTTCTCGGTGGGTCCGTTCGTGAACCAGACCGCGACGTTCAACAACGGCGAAATCAACTTCAAGTATCAGTTGACCCCGGCGCTGATCGTCGGCGCCGCGTACGACTACACGCAAGGCAGCAAGATCGACGGCAACTCGGCAGCCAAGTACCACCAGGGCTCGCTGGGCGTCGACTACTTCCTGTCGAAGCGCACGGACGTCTACGTGATCGGCGTGTATCAGCATGCATCGGGCAACGCGCTCGACGCAGCAGGCAACGTCGTTCAGGCACATGCTTCGATCAACGGTCTCGACCCGTCGACGACCAGCAACCAGGTCGCAGCTCGCGTCGGCATCCGTCACAAGTTCTAATCAGCTTGCCTGACAAGCCGCAGCATATTGAAGGCGCCTTCGGGCGCCTTTTTCTTTGTGGAGCCGGGAAGCGAAGCGGTGAGCGGGACGGTCGCAGCACATCGCGTTGACTGCAATGTACCGTTTGGGATGCTCCATCGACGCGCACGCCTTAGCCGATTGCTCGCGGAATGCACCGAGCGGCATCTGCGCGCTGGCACCCCCGTTAAGGCGTTCCGTCGGCTGCGACGCGCCCGGTCGAGCGCGCGTCGTTCTGGCAATAGCCGCATCGGTGCGTGGCAGCCCTCATGCCGGCGTCACAAATAAAAACCCGGCACAGGCCGGGCTCGTTGTTCGACTTCGGTGTTACGCGCGTCCGTCGCGCAATTCGCGCCGCAGGATCTTGCCGACGTTCGTCTTCGGCAGCTCCGTGCGGAACTCGACGAGTTTCGGCCGCTTGTAGCCGGTGAGCCGCTCCTTGCAGTACGCGAGGATGTCCTTGTCGGTCAGTGTCGGATCCTTCTTCACGACGAACAGCTTCACGGCTTCGCCCGAGTGCTCGTCCGGCACGCCGACCGCCGCCACCTCGAACACGCCCGGGTGGGACGCCACCACGTCCTCGACCTCGTTCGGATACACGTTGAAGCCGGATACCAGGATCATGTCCTTCTTCCGGTCGACGATCTTCACGTAACCGCGCGCGTCCATCACGCCGACGTCCCCGGTCTTGAAGAAACCGTCCGGGAACATGACCTTCTCGGTTTCATCCGGACGGTTCCAGTAGCCGGCCATGACCTGCGGTCCGCGGATGCAGATCTCACCCGGCTCGCCGAGCGGGACGTCCGCGCCGGCATCGTCGCGGATGGCAACCTCGGTCGACGGCAGCGGCAAGCCGATCGTCCCGCTGTACTCGGTCGCCGTCACGGGATTGCAGGTGGCGACCGGCGACGTTTCGGACAGGCCATACCCTTCGACGATCGCCGTATGGGTCTTCTCATACCAGCGCTTCGCGACGCTTTCCTGGATCGCCATGCCGCCGCCGTTGGCGATCGCGAGCTTCGACAGGTCGAGCTGGTTGAATTCGGGATGGTTCAGCAGCGCGTTGTACAGCGTGTTGACGGCCGGGATCGTCGAGATCTGGTAACCCTTCAGCTCCTTGATCATGCCGCCGATGTCGCGCGGGTTCGGAATCAGGATACCCATACCGCCCGTGCGCATCGTCAGGAACCCGCAGACCGTCAGCGCAAACACGTGATAGAGCGGCAGCGCGACGACCGTCACGAACTGCTTCACGTCGGGGTACTTCTCGTGCGCCGGATGGTGCCACGCGCCGGCCTGCAGCACGTTCGACACGATGTTCCGGTGCAGCAGCGTCGCGCCCTTCGCGACACCCGTCGTGCCGCCCGTGTACTGGAGGAACGCGACGTCGTCGGGGCCGAGCTTCTGCGGCTTGAAGGTCTGGCGCGCGCCTTCCGACAGCGCGGCCTTGAAGCGCGTAAACGACGGAAGCTGCCAGGCCGGCACCATCTTCTTCACGTTGCGCACGACGTAATTGACCACCCAGCCCTTGATGCCCAGCAGGTCGCCCATCGACGCGACCACGACATGCTTGACCGCCGTATTCGCAATGACGGCCTGCAACGTCGACGCGAAGTTCTCGAGGATGACGATCGCCTCCGCCCCGCTGTCCTTCAGCTGATGTTCGAGCTCGCGCGGCGTATAGAGCGGGTTGACGTTGACGACGGTGTAGCCCGCGCGCAGCACCGCGACGATCGCCACGGGATACTGCAGCACGTTCGGCATCATCAGCGCCACGCGCGCGCCGCGCGCCAGACCGCGCGACTGCAGCCATGCGCCGAACTGGCGCGACAGCGCATCGAGCTCGCCGTACGTGATGCTCTTGCCCATGCAGACGAACGCCTTGCGGTTGCGATACTGCTTGAAGCTTTCGTCGAGGAGATCCGGAATGGAGGGGTATGGGGACGCGTCAATTTCGGCTGGAACGCCGGGTGGGTATGATTTCAGCCAAATTTTTTCCATACTGCGCGTCTCCTCACAGATTTTCGAATGGTCGTGCTAAAACGCATCGTAACGGCTCGCAGGTCCCGCGACAACAGGGTTAGATGCTCACTTCCAACTTTCGAGCGATTTCGTCTGATCATATCTCGAAGTTCGGTCAAATCCGCTCAACTTCGACCAGACAATCGTAGAACGTCGCCGAGTTACCGAGATCGGTCAGCGCCTGGCTTGTCACTTCATTCGCGTTGCGCCCATCCGTCGATAGCTTCTTCCACCAGATCGACAGCCCGACGACGAGCCCTGGTCGCGCGCGGTCGGTCACTCTCGCAACTGCCTGCATCGAGCCGCGATCGTTGAAGATGCGTACGACATCGCCCTCCTGGATGCCGCGCGCATCGGCGTCGGCCGGATGCAAGTCGAGGTGCGGCTGGCCTTCCGTGCTGCGCAGGCTGTCCACGTTGACGAACGTGCTGTTCAGGAAGTGCCGCGCCGGCGGCGAAATCATCGCGAGCGGATAGCGGGCGGCGAGTTCAGGCGCGGCCTCCGCCGATTCGAACGGCGGCAGGTAATCGGGCACCGGGTCCATGCCCATCTGTTCGAGTCGCGCGCTATGGAACTCGCATTTGCCGGACGGCGTACGGAAGCCACCGTTCGCGAAAGGCGCGTCCGCCACCTTGAGCTTCAGCCAGCCGGCACGCTTCAACGTATCCCAATTGCTGTCGAGCGCCGGGTCGTCCCAACGGAGGGCGGCCTGCGCGACCTCTTCATCGCTGTGAAACAGCGCGGGCTCGTCGAGCCCCATGCTGCGGGCAATGCCACGAAAGATTTCGGTGTTTGGCCGTGCGTCGCCGACCGGCGGAATCGCCGGCAAATTTGCCATCACATAGGTGTGGCCGTACGACTTGTGGACGTCGAGATGCTCGAGCTGGGTCGTGGCCGGCAACACAATGTCGGCGAAATCGACCGTATCGGTCTTGAAGTGCTCGAGAACGACGGTGAACAGATCTTCGCGCGCGAAGCCCGCCGCTACTCTCGACGAGTCGGGCGCGACGGCGACCGGATTCGAATTGTAGACAATCACCGCTTCGACCTTCGGCCCGAAAGCCGCGTCGCCAGGATTCAGTAACGCATCGCCGATCGTGTTCATGTTGATGCTGCGCGGCAGCTTGTGCGGCCAGCCGGGCATGAGATCGGGGCGTAGCAGCGCCGCGTGATTGACCGGCGCCGATTCCGACGACGACAGCAGCAGGCCCCCTGCCCGGTCGCGCCACGCGCCCGTCAGCGCAGGCAGGCTCGCGACCGCGCGCACGGCATTGCCGCCGCCGCGGACGCGCTGCATCCCGTAATTGAGCCGGATCGCTGCCTTGCGAGTCGCGCCGTAACGACGTGCGAGTTCGATCAGCTCCGACGCTTCGATGCCGCAGATCCGGGCGACACGTTCCGGCGGATAGGACAGGGCTCGCGCCTTGAGTGCCTCGAAGCCGAGCGTATGACGCGCGATGTAGTCGTGATCGAGCAGATCTTCGGTAATCAGCACATGCATCATCCCGAGCGCGAACGCACCATCGGTGCCGGGTTTCAAGGCGATGTGCTGGTGACATTTCTCCGCCGTCAGCGAGCGGTACGGATCGATCGCAACGAGACGGGCACCGCGACGCTTGGCTTCCTGCGCGCGGGTCCAGAAATGCAGGCTCGATGCGATGGGATTGGCGCCCCAGATCAGGATCAGCTCGCTTTCCTCGAAATGCTCGAGATGCATGCCGACGTTTCCGCCGTACGTATAGCGCAGCCCGGCCGCGCCGGCCGCGGAGCAAATGGCCCGCTCGAGCCGCGACGCGCCGATTTTGTGGAAGAAGCGCTGCGCAATGCCTTCACCCTGCACGAGCCCCATCGTTCCCGCATAGCTGTACGGCAGGATCGCCTCCGGCGCGCGCGCTGCGATTTCACCGAGCCGACGGCCGATCTCGTCGAGCGCTTCGCTCCAGCTGATCGGCGCGAATCGCCCTTCTCCCTTCGCACCGACGCGCTTGAGCGGAACGGTAAGACGGTCCGGATGATGAACGCGGTCCGCGTATCGGCTGACTTTCGTACACAACACGCCTTGCGTGGGCGGATGGTCGGGATCGCCCGTGACCTTGATCGCCCGGCCGTTTTCGACGGTCACGCGCATTGCGCAGGTGTCCGGACAATCGTGTGGGCATACGGCCCGAGCTATCTGAGTGGCGGCGTTCATCGTTTCGGATGCGACTGCGTGGAGGGGATTCGCAAATTTTACGTGGACGGGCCGAAGAAGACGTCAATTCGTATGAATTTCCCGTCTATTTTGGAGAAAAGCAGAAGCGGGGGATGGTGGATATCGACGGTTGAGCGGCTTCGAACGGCCGGTGCGGCGGTACGGGTGTAGATGCAACCGTGATGGCGGCTTCGCTGCGCCGGCGCTGATCGCAGGTTTGATCGGAGATAGAGACGAATAGGCCAGTACATTGAGCTGGATCCATCGCGTTTCCGCCGCGCCAATGCAAAAACCCCCGCCTTGTCGGGCGGGGGTTTCTGGCTTAGGGAGCCTGACGATTACCTACTTTCACACGGGAATCCGCACTATCATCGGCGTAGAGTCGTTTCACGGTCCTGTTCGGGATGGGAAGGGGTGGGACCGACTCGCTATGGTCATCAGGCAAAGGGGGTTGTTCTGCTGGCGTGGCCAACAGAACCAATCTTGGAAGAAGCAGTAATTTAGGTTGTGAGCTGTATCTCACACATACGCGGTAGTTCAACCGCAGTACGTCGAGTGCCTGGCACTCGACGCTCGATATCCGTAAGCGCTGAAGCGCTAACGGCTATCGAGACAGACTTGTTATAGGATCAAGCCTTACGGGCAATTAGTATCAGTTAGCTGAACGCATTACTGCGCTTACACACCTGACCTATCAACGTCCTGGTCTCGAACGACCCTTCAAGGGGATCTAGTCCCCAGGGATATCTCATCTTAAGGCGAGTTTCCCGCTTAGATGCTTTCAGCGGTTATCTCTTCCGAACATAGCTACCCGGCGATGCCACTGGCGTGACAACCGGTACACCAGAGGTTCGTCCACTCCGGTCCTCTCGTACTAGGAGCAGCCCCCTTCAAATATCCAACGCCCACGGCAGATAGGGACCAAACTGTCTCACGACGTTTTAAACCCAGCTCACGTACCTCTTTAAATGGCGAACAGCCATACCCTTGGGACCGGCTACAGCCCCAGGATGAGATGAGCCGACATCGAGGTGCCAAACACCGCCGTCGATATGAACTCTTGGGCGGTATCAGCCTGTTATCCCCAGAGTACCTTTTATCCGTTGAGCGATGGCCCTTCCATACAGAACCACCGGATCACTATGACCTGCTTTCGCACCTGCTCGACTTGTCGGTCTCGCAGTTAAGCACGCTTATGCCATTGCACTATCAGCACGATTTCCGACCGTACCTAGCGTACCTTCGTACTCCTCCGTTACGCTTTGGGAGGAGACCGCCCCAGTCAAACTGCCTACCATGCACTGTCCCCGACCCGGATCACGGGCCAAGGTTAGAACCTCAAACAAACCAGGGTGGTATTTCAAGGACGGCTCCACCGAAACTAGCGTTCCGGTTTCATAGCCTCCCACCTATCCTACACAGATCGGTTCAAAGTCCAATGCAAAGCTACAGTAAAGGTTCATGGGGTCTTTCCGTCTAGCCGCGGGTAGATTGCATCATCACAAACACTTCAACTTCGCTGAGTCTCGGGAGGAGACAGTGTGGCCATCGTTACGCCATTCGTGCAGGTCGGAACTTACCCGACAAGGAATTTCGCTACCTTAGGACCGTTATAGTTACGGCCGCCGTTTACCGGGACTTCAATCAAGAGCTTGCACCCCATCATTTAATCTTCCGGCACCGGGCAGGCGTCACACCCTATACGTCCACTTTCGTGTTTGCAGAGTGCTGTGTTTTTATTAAACAGTCGCAGCCACCAGTTTATTGCAACCCCTTCACCCTCTGCGCGCAGGCGCATCAAGCTACAAGGGCGTACCTTATCCCGAAGTTACGGTACCAATTTGCCGAGTTCCTTCTCCCGAGTTCTCTCAAGCGCCTTAGAATACTCATCTCGCCCACCTGTGTCGGTTTGCGGTACGGTCATCATTAGACTGAAGCTTAGAGGCTTTTCTTGGAACCACTTCCAATTGCTTCGCTCCCTAAGGAGCTCGCGCCACACCCTTGAATTACGCACCCGGATTTGCCTAAGTGCCTTCTCCAATGCAGCGACCGGGACTTCCAACACCCGGACAACCTTCCGCGATCCGTCCCCCCATCGCATCTAACAATGGTGCAGGAATATTGACCTGCTTCCCATCAGCTACGCATTTCTGCCTCGCCTTAGGGGCCGACTCACCCTACGCCGATGAACGTTGCGTAGGAAACCTTGGGCTTACGGCGAGGGGGCCTTTCACCCCCTTTATCGCTACTCATGTCAGCATTCGCACTTCCGATACCTCCAGCACGCTTTTCAACGCACCTTCGCAGGCTTACGGAACGCTCTCCTACCATGCGAGCATAGCTCGCATCCGCAGCTTCGGTATATAGCTTAGCCCCGTTACATCTTCCGCGCAGGACGACTCGATCAGTGAGCTATTACGCTTTCTTTAAAGGGTGGCTGCTTCTAAGCCAACCTCCTGACTGTTTTAGCCTTCCCACTTCGTTTCCCACTTAGCTATATTTGGGGACCTTAGCTGGCGGTCTGGGTTGTTTCCCTCTTGACACCGGACGTTAGCACCCGATGTCTGTCTCCCGTGATTGCACTCTTCGGTATTCGGAGTTTGCTATGGCGGGGTAATCTGCAATAGACCCCCCAACCATGACAGTGCTCTACCCCCGAAGGTGAGACACGAGGCACTACCTAAATAGTTTTCGGAGAGAACCAGCTATTTCCAAGTTTGTTTAGCCTTTCACCCCTATCCACAGCTCATCCCCTAACTTTTCAACGTTAGTGGGTTCGGACCTCCAGTACGTGTTACCGCACCTTCATCCTGGCCATGGATAGATCACTTGGTTTCGGGTCTACGCCCAGCAACTGAACGCCCTATTCGGACTCGCTTTCGCTACGCCTGCCCTATACGGTTAAGCTTGCTACTGAACGTAAGTCGCTGACCCATTATACAAAAGGTACGCCGTCACCCCTTACGAGGCTCCGACTGTTTGTATGCATGCGGTTTCAGGATCTATTTCACTCCCCTCCCGGGGTTCTTTTCGCCTTTCCCTCACGGTACTGGTTCACTATCGGTCGATCACGAGTATTTAGCCTTGGAGGATGGTCCCCCCATCTTCAGACAGGATTTCACGTGTCCCGCCCTACTTGTCGTACACTTAGTTCTTTCATACTGTTTTCGCCTACAGGGCTATCACCTGCTATGGCCGCACTTTCCAGAGCGTTCGGCTAACAATACAAATAAAGAGTACAAGGCTCATCCCATTTCGCTCGCCACTACTTTGGGAATCTCGGTTGATTTCTTTTCCTGCGGTTACTTAGATGTTTCAGTTCACCGCGTTCGCTTCGCATGGCCTATGTATTCAGCCATGGATACTCCAAAAGGAGTGGGTTTCCCCATTCGGACATCTACGGATCAAAGCTCGTTTGCCAGCTCCCCGTAGCTTTTCGCAGGCTACCGCGTCCTTCATCGCCTGTGATCGCCAAGGCATCCACCACATGCACTTGTTCGCTTGACCCTATAACGAGTCTGTCTCATCGACAGTCGCTACAGGTTGAGTTCTCGCGTTGTGCCGTATTCCAATTGAGTCAAACATAGAGTTCGAATCATCTTGAGATACATCGATACAATCACAACCCGGATAGTTTCCACGTCCATCTCAAGACGCTTCCGCTATCCAAATTACTTACTTCTTCCAGATTGTTAAAGAACGACAGCCGATATCTGTTGATATCACTCTGACTGGCTCAATCGCCAATGCAAAATTCTCGGTTCAGTGTCTGAACCAAGCCCTTAGCGTTGGTGATTGGTGGAGGCAGACGGGATCGAACCGACGACCCCCTGCTTGCAAAGCAGGTGCTCTCCCAGCTGAGCTATGCCCCCATGTACAGATGACCTCAGGTTTCAGCCTAGCGGTAGAGGTACTCGTAAGCGCTGAAGCGCTAACGACCACCGACACGTCAGACAATGGTGGGTCTGGTTGGATTCGAACCAACGACCCCCGCCTTATCAAGACGGTGCTCTAACCGACTGAGCTACAGACCCCTGAGTCTGTCTTTAATTTACAGCCGATAAGCGTGAGCGCTCAATTTTGCGAGAAGCTCTGGAAAGGAGGTGATCCAGCCGCACCTTCCGATACGGCTACCTTGTTACGACTTCACCCCAGTCATGAATCCTACCGTGGTGACCGTCCTCCTTGCGGTTAGACTAGCCACTTCTGGTAAAACCCACTCCCATGGTGTGACGGGCGGTGTGTACAAGACCCGGGAACGTATTCACCGCGGCATGCTGATCCGCGATTACTAGCGATTCCAGCTTCATGCACTCGAGTTGCAGAGTGCAATCCGGACTACGATCGGTTTTCTGGGATTAGCTCCCCCTCGCGGGTTGGCAACCCTCTGTTCCGACCATTGTATGACGTGTGAAGCCCTACCCATAAGGGCCATGAGGACTTGACGTCATCCCCACCTTCCTCCGGTTTGTCACCGGCAGTCTCCTTAGAGTGCTCTTGCGTAGCAACTAAGGACAAGGGTTGCGCTCGTTGCGGGACT
Organism: Burkholderia ambifaria AMMD; assembly: GCF_000203915.1. Lineage (NCBI taxonomy): Bacteria > Pseudomonadati > Pseudomonadota > Betaproteobacteria > Burkholderiales > Burkholderiaceae > Burkholderia > Burkholderia ambifaria. The sequence goes on along the minus strand of NC_008390.1, from coordinate 503,578 downwards.
TAACCCAACATCTCACGACACGAGCTGACGACAGCCATGCAGCACCTGTGCGCCGGTTCTCTTTCGAGCACTCCCACCTCTCAGCAGGATTCCGACCATGTCAAGGGTAGGTAAGGTTTTTCGCGTTGCATCGAATTAATCCACATCATCCACCGCTTGTGCGGGTCCCCGTCAATTCCTTTGAGTTTTAATCTTGCGACCGTACTCCCCAGGCGGTCAACTTCACGCGTTAGCTACGTTACTAAGGAAATGAATCCCCAACAACTAGTTGACATCGTTTAGGGCGTGGACTACCAGGGTATCTAATCCTGTTTGCTCCCCACGCTTTCGTGCATGAGCGTCAGTATTGGCCCAGGGGGCTGCCTTCGCCATCGGTATTCCTCCACATCTCTACGCATTTCACTGCTACACGTGGAATTCTACCCCCCTCTGCCATACTCTAGCCTGCCAGTCACCAATGCAGTTCCCAGGTTGAGCCCGGGGATTTCACATCGGTCTTAGCAAACCGCCTGCGCACGCTTTACGCCCAGTAATTCCGATTAACGCTCGCACCCTACGTATTACCGCGGCTGCTGGCACGTAGTTAGCCGGTGCTTATTCTTCCGGTACCGTCATCCCCCGGCTATATTAGAACCAAGGATTTCTTTCCGGACAAAAGTGCTTTACAACCCGAAGGCCTTCTTCACACACGCGGCATTGCTGGATCAGGCTTTCGCCCATTGTCCAAAATTCCCCACTGCTGCCTCCCGTAGGAGTCTGGGCCGTGTCTCAGTCCCAGTGTGGCTGGTCGTCCTCTCAGACCAGCTACTGATCGTCGCCTTGGTAGGCCTTTACCCCACCAACTAGCTAATCAGCCATCGGCCAACCCTATAGCGCGAGGCCCGAAGGTCCCCCGCTTTCATCCGTAGATCGTATGCGGTATTAATCCGGCTTTCGCCGGGCTATCCCCCACTACAGGACATGTTCCGATGTATTACTCACCCGTTCGCCACTCGCCACCAGGTGCAAGCACCCGTGCTGCCGTTCGACTTGCATGTGTAAGGCATGCCGCCAGCGTTCAATCTGAGCCAGGATCAAACTCTTCAGTTTAAACCTGTTACTGTTTTCGGTTCGGTTAAGAACCGGTCGCTCACTCAAAGCTGACAGGAATATGAATCACTTCATAAACCTGACTTACTTTAGTGTGAGACTCTTGATACTTTCGCTATCTGATCCGAGGATCAGCTCGCTGCCATCAAGCGCCCACACTTATCGGCTGTTAATTTTTAAAGAGCATTTCTGCGAGAAACCTTCTGTTTCCCAGCAGCGCTGCGTTTTCAGCAGCAGAGAAGCGAGATTATGAACCGTCTTTCTTCGCTCGTCAACAACTTTCTGAACTGCTTCGTTGCGACGGCGAGGGGCTCAACTTCGTGTGCGCCAGGGCTTCTACAACCTTCCCCGTCAGCACCGCGTCCCTTCCTTCCCGCACCGCGTTTCCGTTAGCGCGAAAGAGGCGTGATTCTAAGCACCCGCCCCTGCCTATGCAACCCCTTTGTGAAAATATTTTGAAAAAGCCCTCGTGCGCTGCCGCGCACGGGGGCTTGGGGTCCGTTGCACCAGAAGATCCTGCCGGCGACCGACACCCGTCGCCACCGGATCAGCGGTTCTTGAATACCGGCTTCCGCTTCTCGACGAATGCCGCCATCCCTTCCTTCTGATCTTCGGTCGCGAACAGCGAATGGAACAGCCGACGCTCGAAATGAACGCCCTCGGCCAGCGTCGTCTCATACGCACGGTTCACCGACTCCTTGACCATCATGACCGCCGGCAGCGAAAACTCGGCGATCGTCGTCGCCGCGGCAATCGCTTCGTCGAGCAACTTGTCGGCCGGCAGCACGCGCGAAACGAGCCCGGCCCGCTCAGCCTCGGCCGCATCCATGAAGCGCGCGGTCAGGCACATGTCCATCGCCTTCGCCTTCGACACCGCGCGCGGCAGGCGCTGCGTGCCGCCCGCACCCGGCATCACGCCCAGCTTGATTTCGGGCTGGCCGAACTTGGCTGTATCCGCCGCGAAGATGATGTCGCACATCATCGCGAGCTCGCAGCCGCCGCCGAGCGCGAACCCCGCCACGGCAGCAATGATCGGCTTGCGGATCTCGCGGACCGTCTCCCAGTTACGCGTGATGTAGTCGCCGCGGTACACATCCATATAGGAATAGGTCGCCATCATGCCGATGTCGGCCCCGGCCGCGAACGCCTTCTCGCTCCCCGTCACGACGATCGCGCCGATCTCGTCGTCCGCGTCGAACGCTTTCAGCGCAGCGCCCAACTCATCCATCAACGCATCGTTCAGCGCATTGAGCGCCTTCGGGCGGTTGAGCGTGACCAGCCCGACACGCCCCCGGGTCTCCACCAGGATGTTCTCGTAAGACATCTATTTCTCCTCGATCAATGAAATGAGAAACGCCTCGCACACGCGAATAGATTGATGCTACCATTCTCCGACCAACCGGTCGGTTAATTAATCGATCCGATCCCTCTCAACGTCCATCAGGCTGCCGTCATGACCCATGCACTGTTCACGAAGCACGAAGACACGCTGAAACACGCCCTCGCCGCCATCGAGAGCCGCGGGTACTGGAGCCCGTTCGCGGAGATGCCGAGTCCCAAAGTGTACGGGGAAAGCGCCAACGCCGATGGCGAAGCGGCGTTCAAAGCACACCTCGGCAACACGTTCGTGCTCGACCAGCCGGCGTCCGCCGGGACCGTGGGCGCGGAGCAGTCGCCGTACGGGATCGCACTCGGCGTCCGCTATCCGAAATCGACGCCCGACGAGCTGATTGCAGCGGCCGCAGCTGCCCAGCGGGCATGGCGCGAAGCCGGCCCGAGCGCGTGGATCGGCGTCAGCCTCGAAATCCTTGCGCGGCTGAACCGTGCAAGCTTCGAGATTGCCTACAGCGTGATGCACACCACGGGCCAGGCGTTCATGATGGCGTTCCAGGCCGGCGGCCCGCATGCGCAGGATCGCGCACTCGAAGCAGTCGCCTATGCGTGGGACGAACTGCGTCGCATCCCTGCCGATGCGCACTGGGAAAAGCCGCAAGGCAAGAACCCGCCGCTCGCGATGCACAAGCGCTATACGATCGTCCCGCGCGGCACCGGCCTCGTGCTCGGCTGCTGCACGTTCCCGACGTGGAACGGCTACCCCGGCCTGTTCGCCGACCTGGCGACCGGCAACACGGTGATCGTCAAACCGCACCCGGGTGCGATCCTGCCGCTTGCGATCACGGTTCGCATCGCCCGCGACGTGCTGCGCGAGGCAGGCTTCGATCCGAACGTCATCACGCTCCTCGCAACCGAACCGAACGACGGCGCCCTCGTCCAGGACCTCGCGCTGCGTCCTGAAATCAAGCTGATCGACTTCACGGGCAGCACGCAAAACGGCACGTGGCTCGAACGCCATGCCCATCAGGCCCAGGTGTATACGGAGAAGGCCGGCGTCAACCAGATCGTGATCGACTCGACCGACGACCTGAAGGCCGCGGCGAAGAACATCGCGTTCTCGCTGGCGCTGTACTCCGGCCAGATGTGCACCGCGCCGCAGAACATCTACGTGCCGCGCGACGGCATCCGGACCGCGGACGGCCACGCAAGCTTCGACGAAGTCGCGCAGGCGATCGCCGTGTCCGTGCAGAAGCTGACCGGCGACCCGGCTCGCTCGGTCGAACTGATCGGCGCGATCCAGAACGACGGCGTGACCGCGCGCATCGGCGATGCCCGCAAGCTCGGCCGCGTGCTCGCCGACAGCCAGACGCTCCAGCACCCGGCGTTCGCCGACGCGCGCGTGCGCACGCCGCTGGTGCTGCAGCTCGACGTGGCCGACCGCGCGAAATTCACGCAGGAGTGGTTCGGCCCGATCTCGTTCGTGATCGCGACCGACTCGACCGCCCAGTCGCTCGATCTCGCCGGCGAAATCGCCGCGGAGCATGGCGCGCTGACGCTCTCCGTCTACAGCACCGACGAGAAGATCCTCGACGCCGCGCACGATGCGGCGGTGCGTGGCGGCGTCGCACTATCGATCAACCTGACGGGTGGTGTGTTCGTCAACCAGTCGGCCGCGTTCTCCGACTTCCACGGCACCGGTGCGAACCCGGCCGCAAACGCGGCGCTGGCCGACCCGGCGTTCGTCGCCAACCGGTTCCGCGTGGTGCAAAGCCGCGTCCATGTTGCGCCGAAGGCAGTGCCCGCGGAAGTCAGCCAGACTGCATAACCCGAATGGCCGACGTGCAAACGCCGCCACATTCCCTACCATGAACGAATCCGCCACCCGGCGGGTTCGTTGCACATCGACATATCCATGACCGACGCCTACATCTGCGATGCGATTCGCACACCCATCGGCCGCTACGGCGGCGCCCTGAAAGACGTTCGTGCCGACGATCTCGGCGCGGTGCCGCTCAAGGCGCTGATCGAACGCAACCGGAACGTCGACTGGTCGGCGATCGACGACGTGATCTATGGCTGCGCGAACCAGGCCGGCGAAGACAACCGCAACGTCGCGCGCATGTCCGCGCTGCTCGCGGGCTTGCCGACCGCCGTGCCGGGCACGACGCTGAACCGGTTATGCGGCTCGGGCATGGACGCCGTCGGCACGGCCGCGCGCGCGATCAAGGCGGGCGAGGCACGCTTGATGATCGCGGGCGGCGTCGAAAGCATGACGCGCGCGCCGTTCGTGATGGGCAAGGCCGCCAGCGCATTCGCGCGCCAGGCTGCGATTTTCGACACGACGATCGGCTGGCGTTTCATTAATCCGCTGATGAAACAGCAATACGGCGTCGATTCGATGCCCGAGACGGCCGAGAACGTCGCGGTCGACTACAACATCAGCCGCGCCGACCAGGATCTATTCGCGCTGCGCAGCCAGCAGAAGGCCGCGCGTGCGCAGCAGGACGGCACGCTCGCCGCCGAAATCGTCCCCGTCACGATTGCGCAGAAAAAAGGCGACGCGCTCGTCGTATCGCTCGACGAGCATCCGCGCGAAACATCGCTCGAAGCGCTCGCGAAGCTGAAGGGCGTCGTGCGTCCCGACGGCTCGGTCACGGCCGGCAACGCGTCAGGCGTCAACGACGGCGCATGCGCACTGCTGCTCGCCAACGCGGAAGCCGCCGATCAATATGGGCTGCGCCGCCGCGCGCGTGTCGTCGGCATGGCGAGCGCCGGCGTCGAGCCGCGCGTGATGGGTATCGGCCCGGCGCCGGCCACGCAGAAACTGTTGCGCCAGCTCGGCATGACGATCGACCAGTTCGACGTGATCGAGCTGAACGAAGCGTTCGCGTCGCAGGGTCTCGCGGTGCTGCGCATGCTCGGTGTCGCCGACGACGATCCGCGCGTGAACCCCAACGGCGGTGCGATCGCGCTCGGCCATCCGCTCGGCGCATCGGGTGCGCGGCTCGTGACCACGGCGCTTCACCAACTCGAGCGTACGGGCGGCCGCTTTGCGCTCTGTACGATGTGCATCGGCGTCGGCCAGGGCATCGCGATCGCGATCGAACGCGTGTAACCGACGCGCCGCGCGCCTATAACGAAGTCATGAAGGAGACTCTGCATGTCATATCAGGCGATCCAGCTGGATATCGATCAGGCGGCCCGCGTGGCCGCGATCACCCTCAACCGTCCGGACAAGCTGAACAGCTTCACGCGGGCGATGCACCGCGAACTGCAGTCGGCGCTCGATGAAGTCGACGCGAGCGGCGCGCGTGCGCTGATCCTGACGGGTGCGGGGCGCGGCTTCTGCGCGGGCCAGGATCTGGCCGACCTCGACTTCACGCCAGGCGCGTCCACCGACCTCGGCACGCTGATCGACGAGCATTTCAATCCGCTGATCCGCCGCCTGCAACGCATGCCGATTCCGGTGATCGCCGCCGTCAACGGCACGGCGGCCGGCGCCGGCGCGAATCTCGCGCTCGCATGCGACATCGTATTTGCCGCGCGCTCGAGCAGTTTCATCCAGGCCTTCGTCAAGATCGGGCTCGTACCCGATTCGGGCGGCACCTGGTTCCTGCCGCAACGCGTCGGCATGGCCCGCGCGCTCGGGCTCGCCCTGACCGGCGACAAGCTCGGGGCCGAACAGGCCGAACAATGGGGCTTGATCTGGCGCGCGATCGACGACGATGCGCTCGCCGCGTCGGCCCGTCAGGTCGCCAACCAGCTCGCGCAGCAGCCGACGCTCGCGATCGCATCGATCAAGCAGGCGATGCGCGACAGCATGACGAATACGCTCGACCAGCAGCTCGACCTCGAGCGCGACCTGCAGCGCAAGCTCGGCCAGTCGGCCGACTACGCGGAAGGCGTACAGGCGTTCATCGAGAAGCGCGCGCCGCGCTTCGAGGGGCGTTGACATGACCACGTCCACCGACACGCTCGCCCCCGATGCGCTCGCCCGTGCGACGGCGCAGGCCATGTACGATGCGGACGCCTGCAGCCGCGCGTTCGGCATGGAAATCGCCGAAGTGCGCGCCGGCTACGCTCGCCTGCAAATGCGCGTACGGCCGGAATTCCTGAACGGACACCAGACCTGCCACGGCGGCATCATCTTCACCCTCGCCGATTCGACGTTCGCGTTCGCGTGCAACTCGTACAACCTGAATACCGTCGCGGCGGGCTGCTCGATCGAATACCTGCGCCCTGTATACGGCAATGACCAGCTGACGGCCGAGGCGATCGAACAGACGCGCAACGGCCGGTACGGCATCTACGACATCCGCGTCACGAACCAGACAGGCGAAACGGTCGCCATGTTTCGCGGCAAATCGGCCCAAATCAAGGGCACGGTCCTCCCGGAAGACCGCTGACGCGCACGGCTCGCTCATAACAATCACTGGAGACACGCATGACCACCCCGCTACCGCTCGAGCCGATCGAGACCGCCTCACGCGACGAGTTGACCGCGCTGCAACTCGAACGCCTGAAATGGTCGCTCCGGCATGCGTATGAGCACTCCCCCGTCTATCGCCGCAAATTCGACGAAGCGGGCGTGCATCCCGACGACCTGAAAACGCTCGCGGATCTGTCGCGCTTCCCGTTCACGACCAAGAGCGACCTACGCGACAGCTATCCATTCGGGATGTTCGCGGTGCCGCAGGATCAGATCTCGCGCATTCACGCGTCGTCGGGCACGACCGGCAAGCCGACCGTCGTCGGCTACACGGCGCGCGACATCGACACGTGGGCGAATCTCGTCGCGCGCTCGATCCGCGCGGCCGGCGCGCGCCGCGGCGACAAGGTTCACGTCAGCTACGGCTACGGGCTATTCACGGGCGGGCTCGGCGCGCACTACGGCGCCGAACGCGCGGGGCTGACGGTGATCCCGTTCGGCGGCGGCCAGACCGAGAAGCAGGTGCAGCTGATCCAGGATTTCCGCCCCGACATCATCATGGTGACGCCGAGCTACATGCTGTCGATCGCCGACGAGATCGAGCGCCAGGGCCTCGATCCCGCGCAAAGCTCGCTGCGCATCGGCATCTTCGGCGCGGAACCGTGGACCAACGACATGCGCGTGGCCATCGAGCAGCGCATGGGCATCGATGCGGTCGATATCTACGGGCTGTCCGAAGTGATGGGTCCGGGCGTCGCGTCGGAATGCGTCGAGACCAAGGACGGCCCGACCATCTGGGAAGACTACTTCTATCCGGAAATCATCGATCCCGAGACCGGCGAAGTACTGCCGGACGGCGAACTCGGCGAGCTGGTGTTCACGTCGCTGACGAAGGAAGCGCTGCCGATCGTCCGCTACCGGACACGCGACCTCACGCGTCTGCTGCCCGGCACCGCGCGCACGATGCGCCGGATGGAAAAAATCACCGGGCGTTCGGACGACATGATGATCGTGCGGGGCGTCAACGTCTTTCCGACGCAAATCGAGGAACAACTGCTGAAGCAGCGCGCGCTCGCGCCGCACTATCAGATCGTGCTGACGAAGGAAGGGCCGCTCGACGTGCTGACGCTCAACGTCGAGCCGTGTCCCGAAACGGCCCCCGACACCGCGGCGATCCATGCGGCCAGGCAAGCGCTCGCGCACGACATCAAGTCGCTGATCGGCGTGACGGCCGTGATCAACGTGCTGCCCGTGAACGGGATCGAGCGCTCGGTCGGCAAGGCGCGCCGCGTGATCGACAAGCGCAAGGGCTGACACCCGCCGCGGCCCCATCGCCTCGCGAAGCAGGAATCGCTTGCACAAAAAAACAGTCCGACCGGCCACCAAACCGATCGGGCTGTTTCGTTCGATGCCCGGCTACACGTGCACGCCGGCACCGCCGCGCATCACGAATTCGGGAACAGCAGCCACATCCGGCCGGTCTGCTTCATCCGCCCGGCCTGATCGCCGGCGTCGTCGCCGAGCCCCCAGAAATAGTCGGCCCGCACGCCGCCCCGGATCGCGGAGCCCGTATCCTGCGCGAACACGAGCCGGTTCATCGGCGTATTCGTCAACGGACGCGTGGTCTGCAGGAACACGGGCGTGCCGAGCGGGATCGACGACGGATCGACCGCGATCGAACGCTCGGGCGTGAGCGGCACGCCGAGCGCGCCGATCGGGCCGTCCGCGCCGCCGTGCGGCGCATCTTCCTTGGTCGGCATGTCACGGAAGAACACGAAGCGCGGATTCGTGTCGAGCAACGCGTCGACGCGAGTCGGGTTCGCCTTCGCCCACGCCTTGATGCCCTGCATCGTCGCCTGTGCAGGCGTCAACTCGCCGCGATCGAGCAGCCACTTGCCGATCGAACGGTACGGCTGGTTGTTGGTCCCGCCGAAACCGACCCGCATCACCGAGCCGTCGTCGAGCAGCACGCGTCCGGAACCCTGCACCTGCAGGAAGAACGCCTCGATCGGATCGTCGACCCACACGAGTTCGTTGCCGTTCAGGATGCCGGCGCGCTCGAGCTGCGCGCGAGCGGGCAGCGCGGCGCCGGCGCGATAGCCTGCCGGCCAGCGGTACAGCGCGTACTGGTAAGGACCGCGACGCACGCGCGAGCCGTGCAGCAGCGGCTCGTAATAGCCGGTCACGAGCCCGTCGAGCGTGCCGTCGGTGTTCGCCAGCTGGAACGGCGTGAAATACGTTTCGAAGAATGCACGCGCGCCGCTAACGTCGAGTTCGTCGAGGCGATCGGCCGCCGCGCACGCGCGCTGCCACGCCGGCTGGCGCGCGAGCCGCACGCAGTTCTGCCGCAGCGCGGCCGCCGCGCCGATCAGCGAATCGTCCTGCCAGCCGGGCACCTGCTGCCAGGCGACCGGCGTCAGCCGCTTCGCGGCGATCTGCCCCGGCACGATCGCCGTGCCGGTCGGCGGCTTGAGCGTCGACGTCCGCGTCGGCGCGCCGCCGCACGCGGCAAGCAGTGCGGCCGTCGCGGCCGCCGCAATCCAGCCGGCCAGCCGGGGCCCAAACCACATACAATGTCCGTTCTTGATGGAAACCGCCATGTCAGATTTTCTCGACCAATATCCGATGCTCATCTTCGCGCTCGAAGCTTTCGTAGCGCTCGCCCTGCTGATCTTCATCGTCGTGTGGACGTCGTCGGGCAGGAAGAAGCACGCCCGCGGCAACGACCGCCAGCCGCGCTGACCGCCCTCGCACGCTCAATGCAGCGTGCGCGGCATGTGCAGCGCAAATTCCTCGACCGGCGCCTCGAACCGCTCGCCGTCCTCCGCCACGCAGAAGTACGCGCCGCGCATCGTGCCGACCGGCGTCGCGATCACTGCCCAGCTCGTGTATTCGAAGTGTTCGCCCGGCTGCAGCAGCGGCTGGTGCCCGACGACGCCGAGCCCCTTCACTTCCTGCACGTGGTTCTCGCTGTCCGTGATGATCCAGTGACGCGCGATCAGCTGCGCCGCGACCTGCCCGGTATTGCGGATGGTCAGCGTGTACGCGAATGCGTATTGACGTCGATCGGGGTCGGATTGTTCCGGCAGGTAGCTGGTTTTCACCGAAACGGTGAACTGATACTGACTCATGATGTTTCCGCTGTAGGTAAGCGCCCGCGCCGATTCGAGCGGCCGGGCCGCGGGCGCGCCGCATTGGTTCGGCATTCTATGCGCAATCGGGCCGCCACCGCACGGCCTGTCGCCGCGCAGCGGGTCGCCGGACGGTAGAATGACGGTTTTGCGCCGCAGCGTCCCCGCTCCCCTGTCATGACTCAATTTCGCATCGCTCCCAGCATCCTGTCGGCCGACTTTGCACGGCTCGGCGAAGAAGTCCGCAACGTGGTCGCCGCCGGCGCCGACTGGATTCACTTCGACGTGATGGACAACCATTATGTGCCGAACCTGACGATCGGCCCGCTCGTGTGCGAGGCGATCCGCCCGCACGTGCAGGTGCCGATCGACGTGCACCTGATGGTGCGCCCGGTCGACCGGATCGTGCCCGATTTCGCGAAAGCCGGCGCGAACCTGATCAGTTTCCACCCGGAAGGCTCGGACCACATCGATCGTACCCTGTCGCTGATCCGCGATCACGGCTGCAAGGCCGGCCTCGTGTTCAATCCGGCCACGCCGCTGAACTATCTCGACCACGTGATGGACCGCCTCGACTTCGTGCTGCTGATGTCGGTGAACCCCGGCTTCGGCGGCCAGTCGTTCATTCCGGAAACGCTGAACAAGCTGCGCGAGGCCCGTGCCCGCATCGACGCGTACACCGAGCGCACCGGCCGCGAGATCCTGCTCGAGGTGGACGGCGGCGTGAAGGCCGACAACATCGCGGAAATCGCGGCAGCCGGCGCGGACACCTTCGTCGCGGGTTCGGCGATCTTCGGCAAGCCCGACTACCGCACGGTGATCGACGAGATGCGCGCCGCGCTCGCGACCGTCGAGCGGAGCTGACGCCGTGGCCGATTCCTCGCTGGCGGGCCGGGCACCGGCCGAAGCCGACGGCCCGATCCGTTTCGCGGCGCCGCGCATCGACGCGGCGCTGATCGACCTCGACGGCACGATGGTCGATACGGCCGACGATTTCACGGCCGGGCTGAACGGCATGCTCGCGCAGCTCGGCGCGCCGGCCACGTCGCGCGACGAGGTGATCGGTTACGTCGGCAAGGGCTCCGAGCATCTGATCCAGAGCGTGCTGAAGCCGCGCTTCACGCCCGACCAAGCGCACGCGCGCTTCGACGACGCGCTCGCGATCTATCAGACCGAATACGCAAAGATCAACGGCCGTCACACGCGCCTCTATCCCGAGGTCGCGGCCGGCCTCGACGCGTTGCGCGCGGCCGGCATCCGGCTCGCGTGCGTGACGAACAAGCCGCACCGCTTCGCGGTCGAGCTGCTCGAGCAATACGGGTTGATCGATCGCTTCGGCATCGTGCTCGGCGGCGACAGCGTCGCGCGCAAGAAGCCTGATCCCCTGCCGATGCTGGCGGCCTGCGACGCGCTCGGCGTCGCGCCGGACGCGGCGGTCGCGATCGGCGACTCGGAAAACGACGCGCTGGCGGGCCGTGCGGCCGGCATGGCGACGCTGACGGTGCCGTACGGGTACAACCACGGCAAAGCTATACAAACGATAAATTCGGATGGTATAGTCGATTCGTTGCTGGTCGCAGCACGCGCGATCACCGCGCACAACGCCGGCCGGCCAACCATCTGATTATTTCTTCCATCCGCATGTTTCTGAATAAAAAACGGAGTCTGAGCAGCATCGACCGGGGAGCCTGGCCCTGGCGTCGCTGGTCGCGCTAACCTCTTCGATGAGGTACGCTGAGGCACGTCTTCAGCGCCGTTTTTTATCTCGCTGCGCATCCGCGCGCCGATCGTCGCACCACCTCGAGTTCCACCGCGCCCGAACGCTTGCGTTCAGGATCGGCCGCAGGCTCGCGACGCTCACGCCCGGAATGCCGGCCGGCAACAGGCACTTCTCGATCGACCGCCCTTTCGCCGACGGCAGCCCGCGCAGCGTCAAGTGATCCCTGGCGCACACCGCCGCTCGTCCCGAACAGGACCGGAACATGACCGAACTCGAATTCCAATCGCTCGCGAACGAAGGCTACAACCGTATCCCGCTGATCGCGGAAGCGCTCGCCGACCTCGAAACACCGCTGTCCCTCTACCTGAAGCTGGCCCAGCCTGAACGTGCGGGCGCCAACTCGTTCCTGCTCGAGTCGGTGGTCGGCGGCGAACGCTTCGGCCGCTATTCGTTCATCGGCCTGCCTGCACGCACGCTGGTGCGCACCCGCAACGGCGTGTCCGAAGTGGTGCGCGACGGCGAGGTCGTCGAGACCCACGACGGCGACCCGTTCGAATTCATCGAGTCGTTCCAGGCGCGCTTCAAGGTCGCGCAGCGCCCGGGCCTGCCGCGCTTCTGCGGCGGCCTCGCCGGCTATTTCGGCTACGACGCGGTGCGCTACATCGAGAAGAAGCTCGCGAACACCGCGCCGCGCGACGATCTCGGCCTGCCCGACATCCAGCTGCTGCTCACCGAAGAAGTCGCGGTGATCGACAACCTCGCCGGCAAGCTCTACCTGATCATCTATGCGGATCCGGCCCAGCCCGAGGCCTATACGAAGGCGAAGCAGCGCCTGCGCGAGCTGAAGCAGCGCCTGCGCACGACCGTGCAGCCGCCCGTCACGTCGGCGAGCGTGCGCACCGAGACGTTCCGCGAATTCAAGAAGGAAGACTATCTGGCCGCCGTGCGCCAGGCGAAGGAATACATCGCGGCCGGCGAACTGATGCAGATCCAGGTCGGCCAGCGGCTGACGAAGCCGTACCGCGACAATCCGTTGTCGCTGTATCGCGCGCTGCGCTCGCTGAATCCGTCGCCGTACATGTATTACTACAACTTCGGCGATTTCCACGTGGTCGGCGCGTCGCCGGAAATCCTGGTGCGCCAGGAAAAGCGCGGCGAAGACCAGATCGTCACGATCCGTCCGCTCGCCGGCACGCGCCCGCGCGGCAATACGCCCGAACGCGACGCGGAACTCGCGACCGAACTGCTGAACGATCCGAAGGAAATCGCCGAGCACGTAATGCTGATCGACCTCGCGCGCAACGACGTCGGCCGCATCGCGCAGATCGGCTCGGTGCAGGTCACCGACAAGATGGTGATCGAGAAGTACTCGCACGTGCAGCACATCGTCAGCTCGGTCGAAGGCAAGCTGAAGCCCGGCATGACGAACTACGACGTGCTGCGCGCGACGTTCCCGGCCGGCACGCTGTCCGGCGCGCCGAAGGTGCGCGCGATGGAACTGATCGACGAGCTCGAGCCGGTCAAGCGCGGGCTGTACGGCGGTGCCGTCGGCTACCTGTCGTTCTCCGGCGAGATGGATCTCGCGATCGCGATCCGCACGGGCCTGATTCACAACGGCAACCTGTATGTGCAGGCGGCGGCCGGCGTCGTCGCCGACTCGGTGCCCGAATCCGAATGGCAAGAGACCGAAAACAAGGCGCGCGCGGTGCTGCGTGCGGCCGAACAGGTCCAGGACGGCCTCGATAGCGACTTCTGACCGGAGACTGACCATGCTGCTCATGATCGACAACTACGACTCGTTCACCTACAACCTGGTCCAGTATTTCGGCGAACTGGGCGAGGACGTGCACACGTACCGCAACGACGAAATCACGCTCGACGACATCGCGCGGCTGAACCCCGACGCCATCTGCCTGTCGCCCGGCCCGAGCAACCCGCAGCACGCGGGCATCACGCTCGACGTGCTGCGCGAATTCGCGGGCAAGAAGCCGATTCTCGGCGTCTGCCTCGGCCACCAGGCGATCGGCGAAGCATTCGGCGGCCGCGTTGTGCGCGCGAAGACCATCATGCACGGCAAGGTGAGCCGGATCGAAACCGACTGCCGCGGCGTGTTCGCCGACCTGCCGAAGCATTTCGACGTCACGCGCTACCACTCGCTCGCGATCGAACGCGAGTCGCTGCCCGACTGCCTCGAGGTGTCCGCGTGGACCGACGACGGCGAGATCATGGGCGTGCGCCACAAGACGCTGCCGATCGAGGGCGTGCAGTTCCACCCGGAATCGATCCTCTCCGAGCACGGCCATGCGCTGCTCGAGAATTTCCTGAAGCAGAATCGCGCAGCGGCCCACGCGGCCGCGCCGGCCGCCTGACGGGAGACGCACGATGACGATTACCCCGCAGGAAGCGCTGCAGCGCACGATCGAGCACCGCGAAATCTTCCACGACGAAATGCTGCATCTGATGCGGCTCATCATGCGCGGCGACATGTCGCCCGTGATGGCGGCCGCGATCATCACCGGGCTGCGCGTGAAGAAGGAGACGATCGGCGAGATCGCCGCCGCCGCGACCGTGATGCGCGAATTCGCGAATCACGTCGAGGTGCAGGACAACTCGAACTTCGTCGACATCGTCGGCACGGGCGGCGACGGCTCGCACACGTTCAACATCTCGACCGCGTCGATGTTCATCGCGGCAGCGGCCGGCGCGAAGGTCGCGAAGCACGGCAACCGCGGCGTGTCGAGCAAGTCCGGCAGCGCCGACGTGCTCGACGCGCTCGGCGTGAACATCGACCTGCAGCCCGACCAGGTTGCCGCGTCGATCGCCGAAACCGGCATGGGCTTCATGTTCGCGCCGAACCACCACCCGGCGATGAAGAACATCGCGGCCGTGCGCCGCGAGCTCGGCGTGCGGACGATCTTCAACATTCTCGGCCCGCTGACCAATCCGGCCGGCGCGCCGAACCAGCTGATGGGCGTGTTCCACCCCGACCTCGTCGGCATCCAGGTGCGCGTGATGCAACGTCTCGGCGCGCAGCACGTGCTGGTGGTGTATGGCAAGGACGGGATGGATGAAGTGTCGCTCGGCGCCGCGACGCTCGTCGGCGAATTGCGCGACGGCAAGGTGCACGAATACGAGATCCATCCGGAAGACTTCGGCCTGCAGATGGTGTCGAACCGCACGCTGAAGGTGGAAAATGCCGAGGAATCGCGCACGATGCTGCTCGGCGCGCTGGACAACCAGCCGGGCGTCGCACGCGAAATCGTTACACTGAACGCGGGCACCGCGCTCTACGCGGCCAATATCGCCGAATCGATCGCGGACGGCATCCAGCTCGCCCGCGAAGCGATCGCGAGCGGCAAGGCGCGCGCGAAGGTCGACGAACTCGTGCGCTTCACGCAGCAGTTCAAGCGCTGACTCCCCTTACGAATCAAGCAGGAACCCACATGAGCGACATTCTCGACCGAATCATCGCCGTCAAGCGCGAAGAAATCGCGGCGGCCATGCGCAGCGCGCCGCTCGAGGCACTGAAGCTGGAAGCATCGGCGCGTGACCTGCGCGACTTCGTCGGCGCACTGCGCGCGAAGCAGGCGGCCGGCCACGCGGCGGTGATCGCCGAAGTGAAGAAGGCGAGCCCGTCGAAGGGCGTGCTGCGCGAGCATTTCGTGCCGGCCGACATCGCGCGCTCGTATGCGGCACATGGCGCCGCGTGCCTGTCGGTGCTGACCGACGAGCAGTTCTTCCAGGGCAGCGTCCGCTACCTCGAGGAAGCGCGCGCGGCCTGCACGCTGCCGGTGCTGCGCAAGGACTTCATCGTCGACGCGTACCAGATCCTCGAAGCACGCGCGATGGGCGCCGACGCGATCCTGCTGATCGCGGCCGCGCTCGACACGCCGCTGATGCAGGATCTCGAGGCGTATGCGCACTCGCTCGGCCTCGCGGTGCTGGTCGAAGTCCACGACCGCGACGAGATGGAACAGGCGCTGACGCTGAAGACACCGCTGCTCGGCATCAACAACCGCAACCTGCGCACGTTCGAGACGTCGATCCAGACCACGCTCGACATGCTCGACATGATTCCGCCGGAACGCATCGTCGTGACCGAGTCTGGGATCCTGTCGCGCACCGACGTCGACACGATGCGCGCGGCGAACGTGAACGCGTTCCTCGTCGGCGAAGCGTTCATGCGCGCCGACCAGCCGGGCGAGGAACTCGCGCGGATGTTCTTCTGATGGCGATCGAAACGGAAATCAAGCTCGCGCTGCCGGCCGGTCAGGCCGATGCCGCCCGGCGCTTTTTCGAGACGCTGACTGGCGAAGCCGGCGACGTCATCACGCTCGCGAACGTCTACTACGACACGCCCGATCTCGCGCTGGCCCGTTCGAAGAGCGCGGTGCGCGTGCGCCGCACGCCGCATGGCTGGCTGCAGACCTTCAAGACCGTCGGCAGCGCGCAAGACGGCCTGCATAGTCGCCATGAATGGGAGTTGCCCGTTGCCGGCGATGCGCTCGAAATCGACGCGCTCGTCGCCGCGTGCGACGTGCCGGACGCTGCCGCCGCACTGCGCGACGCGGCGCCGGCGCTGCACGCACTGTTCCGGACGGATTTTTCGCGTACGCTGTGGCGCATCGCAATCGGCGGCGCAACCGTCGAGGCCGCGGTCGACGTCGGCGAGATCGTCGTCCAGACGGAAAACGATACGCGCCGCGAACCGATCAGCGAAATCGAACTCGAACTGATCGACGGCCCGGAAGCGGCGCTCGCGACGCTCGCCGCCGAACTGCAGCAGGCGCTGCCGGGCCTCGCCCCCGAAAACATCAGCAAGGCGCAGCGCGGCTACCGGCTGCGCGCGCAATAAACACGCATCACGCATGGCAACCCGCAAGACTCTCCGCACGCCGCAGCAGGCGTCGCTGTTCGACGATCCCGTGCCGGAAACGGCGCAGGACGATGTTTCCGCTACGGCGCCCGCGCCGGCCGCAGCCGGGCGCAAACCCGCGAGGAAGGCCGCGGCAACCGCCCCGGTTTCCGCCGCGCCGCAGCCCGCGCGCCCCGTTGTCGCGAACATTCCTCACCTCGCCGCGCAGTTCGACGCGCTGCCGGCCGCGTGGCGCGACGTGTTGAAACCGTTCACCGACAGCGACGCATATGCGCCGCTGTGCCGCTTCGTCGACGACGAGCGCGCGGCCGGCAAGACGGTCTACCCGA
This sequence comes from Burkholderia ambifaria AMMD, assembly GCF_000203915.1. Classification (NCBI taxonomy): domain Bacteria; kingdom Pseudomonadati; phylum Pseudomonadota; class Betaproteobacteria; order Burkholderiales; family Burkholderiaceae; genus Burkholderia; species Burkholderia ambifaria. Next base: position 486,669 of record NC_008390.1, on the reverse strand, counting down.
CCGACGTGTTCCGCGCGCTGCGCCTGACGAGCCCGGACGACGTGAAGATCGTGATCCTCGGCCAGGACCCTTACCACGGTGACGATCGCGGCACACCGCAGGCGCACGGCCTCGCGTTCTCGGTGCCGCCGGCCGTCCGCACGCCGCCGTCGCTGCGCAACATCTTCAAGGAAATTGCCGCGAATTTCGGCCACGACACGCCGCGTCACGGCTGCCTCGACACGTGGGCGCGCCAGGGCGTGCTGCTGCTCAACACCGTGCTGACGGTCGAGCGCGGCGCGGCTGCGAGCCACGCGAAGCGCGGCTGGGAGCAATGCACGGACACGCTGATCCACGAACTGGCCAATCGCCATCGCGGGCTCGTGTTCATGCTGTGGGGCGCGCACGCGCAGGCCAAGCGCGCGCTGTTCGATGCGAGCGCCCACTGCGTTCTCGAGGCGCCGCATCCGTCACCGCTGTCCGCGCACCGCGGCTTCCTCGGTTGCCGCCACTTCGCGCTCGCGAACGACTATCTCGTCGAAGCGGGCCGCGAGCCGGTCGACTGGCGCCTGCCTGAAGTGGCCGAAACGCTCGCGTAATCGCGTTCCTCTTTTACCCGCACCACGCAAAACGCCGCGCCCTTTCGGGACGCGGCGTTCTTTCATCCGGCGACGCAACGCGGGTGCGATGCACCCGCGCGGGCCTTACGCGGCAGCGATCGCTTCGCGTGCGCTGGCGAGTGCCGCGCTCTGCGAATCCGGCCCGAGGTTCAGGCCTTCCGCGTGGATGAAGCTCACGTCGGTCAAGCCGATGAAGCCGAGGAACGTGCGCAGGTACGGCGTATGGCTGTCATTCGGGGTACCGAGGTACTTGCCGCCGCGTGCCGTCACCACGTAAACCTTCTTGCCCTTGATCAACCCTTCCGGACCGTTCTCGGTGTAGCGGAACGTGACGCCTGCGCGGGCGATCCAGTCGAAATACGCCTTCAGTTGCGACGAGACGCCAAAGTTGTACATCGGCGCACCGATCACGATGATGTCGGCGGCTTGCAGTTCGGCGATCAGCGCATCGCTCTTCGCGACGATCGCATTCTGTTCCGCGCTGCGCTGGTCGGCCGGCGTGAAGAATGCGCCGAGTACCGATTCGTCGAGGTGCGGCAGACCGTCGGCCAGCAGGTCGCGAACCACGACGTTGGCGCCGGCGTTCGATTGTTGCAGCTTTGCCGTCAGTTCGTTGGCCAGCAGCGTGGATTGCGCACCTTGCGAGCGCGCCGCGGAATTGATTTGCAGAATGGTCGTCATGTCAGGCTCCAGTTGGGCTGCGCTTCGGTAGCGCGAGTGACGCCATTGTGCGTGGCCGCATCGTCGTGAAAAAGCGGCTCAGGGGCGACGGATTGTTGCACCAGCAGAACAATCGATGGTCGCGCCCCTAAAGCCGCTCGTGCAGGATCAGCCCTTGAGCCAGATTTCCCGGGACTTGCGTGCGGCGGCCGGTTTCGCGTCCGCTGTAAGCCGGTAGCGCATGATCTCAGGCCCGTCCAGCTTCAGCTTCGCGGTCCGCAGCTCGTCGCGGCGGAATGCGTGCACCTCGACCTTGTCGCCCGGCCGGTAGCGCGCGAGCAGCGTGTCGAGATTCGTGCCGGTGACGCGCAGCCCGTCGAGCGCGATCAGCGTGTCGCCGGCCGACAGCCCCGCGCGATGCGCGCCGCCGCCCTCGTACACCGCCGCCAGCGTGCAGTCCGCGCCGCCGCGCAGGCGCGCGCCGATCGTCGGTTTCGCGGCCGCGCCAGCCGCGACCTCGGGCGCGAGCGTCACGCCGAACGGCGCGAGCAGTTCGGCGAGCGGCAGGTCGCGCGTGCCGTGCACGGCGTCGGCGAACAGTCGGCCGAGGGCCACGCCCGTCGCTTCCTCGATCAGCGCCTCGACCTCGTTTTCCTCGACGCCCGCCTGCTTGCCACGATAGAACTCACGGCCGTAGCGCTGCCACAGCAGACGCATCACGTCGTCCAGCGACTTGCGGTCGCGCGTCTGTGCGCGGATCGCGAGATCGAACGCGAGCGCGACGAGCGAACCCTTCGTGTAATAGCTGACGATCGCGTTGGTCGCGTTCTCGTCCTGGCGGTAATACTTGATCCACGCGTCGAACGAGCTGTCCGCGACGCTTTGCTTCAGGCGCCCCGTGCCGCGCAGCACGCCGCCGACGGTACGGCCGAGCGCCGCGAAATAGTCGTCCTGCGACATCAGCCCGCTGCGCACGAGCATCAGGTCGTCGTAATACGACGTGAAGCCCTCGAACAGCCACAGCAGCGACGTGTAGTTCTCCCGCGCGAGGTCGTACGGCACGAACGCGGCCGGCTTGATGCGCTTCACGTTCCACGTGTGGAAATACTCGTGGCTGCACAGGCCGAGATAGGTGCGATAGCCTTCCGTCGTTTCCGACCGGCCCTTCACCGGCAGATCGGTGCGGTTGCAGATCAGCGCGGTCGACGCACGGTGCTCGAGGCCGCCGTAGCCGTCGCTGACCGCGAGCGTCATGAACACGTAGCGGTCCATCGGCGCCTTCTTCGATTTCGGCTCGAACAGCGCGATCTGCGCTTCGCACACGCGCTTCAGGTCGGCGCGCAGCCGCTCCATGTCGAGCTGCGTCACGCGCCCGGCGATCACGATGTCGTGCGGCACGCCGTGCGCGTCGAACGTCGCGAGCGCGAATTCGCCGATCGTCACCGGATGGTCGGTGAGTTCGTCATAGTTCGCGGCCCGATATGCGCCGAACCCGTAACGCCTGGTGCCGCGCGCCTCGGGCAGCGACGTGCCGACGCGCCACGTGCGGAACGCCGCGCCCGCCGGTTTCGCGATGTCGACTTCGCACGGTGCATCCTCGCGACCGGCGACGCTCAGGAACACGGCCGTGGCGTTGAAGAAGCCGCCCGATTCGTCGAGATACGCGGAGCGGACCGACAGATCCCACGCGTACACGTCGTAGCGCAGCGTCAGCGTGCCGTTCACCGGCGCGGCCTGCCACGTGTTCTTGTCGGTTTTTGCGATCCGCACCTTGCGGCCCGCGTCGTTGAACGCGGCGAGCGTCACGATGTTGCGCGCGAATTCGCGCACGAGGTAGCTGCCGGGAATCCATACCGGCAGCGAGAAGCGCTGGCCTTCGGGATCGGGATCGGTGACCGTCACCGACACTTCGAACAGGTGCGCGGCAAGATCTTTCGGGGCAATCGAATAACGGATCGGCTGGGTCATCGTGGCAATCGGTCGGAAATCGGACGGAATATGGCGGCGGAAACGAAGAGAGGCGCCGGCAGATACCACGGGCGCCCCTCGCTGGCCGGGCCATGCGGCCCGGCGTGCCGGTCGGTTACTTGCTCGACGCGAGCGCCTGGTTCAGCTGATCGGCCGACACCGCGCCCGGCAGGCGACGGCCGTCGGGCAGGAAGATCGTCGGCGTGCCCGTGACGTTCATCCCGCGGCCGAGCGCGAGGTTCTTGTCGAGCGCGCTCGTATCGCAGTTGCCGGCGCCGGACGGTGCGCGATGGTCGAGCATCCAGCCCTCCCAGCTTTTCGCGCGGTCGGTCGCGCACCAGATCGCCTTCGACTTCGTGGTCGAATCGGGCGACAGCACCGGGTACAGGAACGTGTAGACGGTCACGTTGTCGACCGACTGAAGCGTCGTCTCGAGCCGCTTGCAGTACGGGCAGTTCGGATCGGAGAACACCGCGATCTTGCGTGCGCCGTTGCCCTTGACGACCTTGATCGCGTTCGCGAGCGGCAGGCTCGCGAAGTCGATCTTGTTCAGGTCGGACAGGCGCGCGTCGGTCAGATTCTTGTGCGTCTTGGTGTCGACGAGGTCGCCGAGCAGCACGTAGTCGCCGGCTGCATCGCTATAGATGATCTGCGTGCCGAGGTTGACTTCATACAGGCCCGCGACCGGCGATTTCGACACGCTCTTGATCGGCGCGTCGCTGCCCAGACGCGCTTGCAGCGTGGCTTTCAACTTGTCGGTGGTCTGGTCGGCCTGCGCGGTGCAGCCAAGCGTCGCCATCGTGACGGCCAGCGCCAGCGACGCGATGCGGATCGTTTTTTTCATCCTGTTGTTCCTTCAGCTCAATCGGAGTGCACGTCACAGTGTACGCCGTAACGGAGCCCTGTCCGACAGGCCGGGCGCGCGAAGGTTCGATCAGCCGAGCGCGGCCGATACGAGCCAGCGCTTCACGAGCGGCTGCGCGCCGACGAACGCCATGCCCGCGTTGCGCACCGCCTTCGCGAACGAGCCGGGCACCGCGAACAGCCGCTGCAGCCCGTCGGTCGCGACCATCAGCGCGCGGATGTCCTCGCGGCGCGAACGCTCGTAGCGGCGCAGCAGCACCGTGTCGCCGAGGTTGCGGAAGGATTCCTTGTTCGCGATCGCATCGGCGAGCGCCGCGACGTCGCGCAAGCCGAGATTCATCCCCTGCCCCGCGAGCGGGTGGATCAGGTGTGCGGCATCGCCGACGAGCGCGACGCGCGGGGCGATCAGCTTGTCGACGGTCTGCAGCGCGAGCGGGAAACCGGCGGCCGGCGTCACGCATTCGAGCGTGCCGAGCTGCCCGTGCGATACGCGCTCGACTTCGGCCGCGAGTTGCGCGGGATCGAGCGCGAGCAGTTCGTCCGCGTGCGCGGTGTGCGCGGACCACACGAGCGACACGTGACCATCCGGCAGCGGCAGCAGCGCGATGATCTCGCCGTCGCGGAACCATTGGGTGGCGGTCTCGCGGTGCGGAAGCGATGCCTTGAAGTTCGCGACGACGCCCGTCTGACGGTAATCGCGCCGCTCGATCCTCGCCCCCATCTGGGAACGCACCCAGGAATGCGCGCCGTCCGCGCCGACCACGAGGTCCGCTTCGAGCACTTGCCCCGACGACAGCGTGAGCACGGCTGCATCGTCGCGCACGTCGAAGCCTTGCGCGCGCGCATCGAACCACGTGAGGTTCGGCTGGAACCGCAGCGCGGCGTCGAGCGACGTCTCGATCAGCGACGATTCGGCGATCCAGGCGAGTTGCGGAACGGACGCCTGGTAGGCGGAGAAATGCAGTTCCGCATGCGCGTCGCCGTACACCCGCATGTCGTAGACCGGCGCGAGCCGGCCATGGTCGAGCGCCTGCCAGACCCGCAGCCGCTCCAGCAATGCCTGCGAGCTGGACGACAGCGCGTAGATGCGCGTGTCGAACGCGAGATCGGCGGGGCGCGGCGCCGCCGGCTGGGCGAGCAAGGCGGTCTTGTAGCCGGACTGGGTCAGCGCGAGCGCGGCCGTCTTGCCGACGAGCCCGCCGCCGACCACGGCGACGTCGAAGGTGTGGTGGGCAGTCATGGCGGGCATTATAGCCGCGGGGCCAATCCCTTACGCGGCCGGACTTTGCGGGAAATCAGCAGAATCGCGGGCCGGCCCGGCGGCGCGGCGGCCCGTCGCATCGGGCGTTCGGGGGAAGGCCGGAAACCGGGGCGTCGGCACGGTACAATAGCGGCTTCGAACATCGGCCCGCCGCATCGCAGGCGCCGGCCGTCCCTATTTTTCCCGCGCCGCCGCGCTTTGTCCGGCCGCGCCGCCTCACCGGTCCGAAGGATTCCATGAGCCTCAAATGCGGCATCGTCGGCTTGCCCAACGTCGGCAAGTCCACCCTGTTCAACGCGCTGACCAAGGCCGGCATCGCCGCCGAGAACTACCCGTTCTGCACGATCGAGCCGAACGTCGGCATCGTCGAAGTGCCCGACACGCGCCTGAAGGCGCTGTCCGAAATCGTGAAGCCCGAGCGCGTCGTGCCGGCCGTCGTCGAATTCGTCGACATCGCCGGCCTCGTCGCGGGCGCGAGCAAGGGTGAAGGCCTCGGCAACCAGTTCCTCGCGAACATCCGCGAAACCGATGCGATCACGCACGTCGTGCGCTGCTTCGAGGACGACAACGTCATCCACGTCGCCGGCAAGGTCAGCCCGATCGACGACATCGAAGTGATCAACACCGAGCTCGCGCTCGCCGACCTCGCCACCGTCGAGAAGGCCCTCACGCGCTACTCGAAGGCCGCGAAGTCGGGCAACGACAAGGAAGCGGTGAAGCTCGCCGCAGTGCTCGAGAAGGTGCGCGCGCACCTCGACCAGGGCAAGGCCGTGCGCGGCCTCGATCTGTCGGACGAAGAGCAGGCGCTGCTCAAGCCGTTCTGCCTGATCACCGCGAAGCCGGCGATGTACGTCGCGAACGTGAAGGACGACGGCTTCGAGAACAACCCGCACCTCGATGCGGTGCGCAAGTACGCGGAAAGCGAGAATTCGCCGGTGGTCGCGGTGTGTGCGGCGATCGAAGCGGAAATCGCCGATCTCGACGATGCGGACAAGGAAGCGTTCCTCGCCGACATGGGCATGGAAGAGCCGGGCCTCGACCGCGTGATTCGTGCGGGCTTCAAGCTGCTCGGCCTGCAGACCTACTTCACCGCGGGCGTGAAGGAAGTGCGCGCGTGGACGATCCACATCGGCGACACGGCGCCGCAAGCGGCCGGCGTGATCCACACCGACTTCGAGCGCGGCTTCATTCGCGCGCAGACGATCGCGTTCGACGACTTTGTTTCCTACAAGGGCGAACAGGGTGCGAAGGAAGCCGGCAAGATGCGCGCGGAAGGGAAGGAATATGTCGTGCACGACGGGGATGTGATGAACTTCCTGTTCAACGTCTGAACGTTGCGTGATCGCTTCAGAGAAAAGCCCGCTCATGCGGGCTTTTTTCTTTTCGGCACACCGGCCGCGTCGTAACAGGCTCGTCGGGTTTCGATCCGGCTATGCCAGCGGCATGCTGACTACTCGACGCTGTCGCATTGGATTGCGCGAACCGACGCGTGCTCGATACGGTTGCGCGGATGGTATTTCGACCAGACAAACTGACTGAAATAGCTTTCCGCCACCTCCGTCCATGTCCGGAGCCCGTCGTCTTCCTTCAGTACATGTCTGGCGTTGACCAGCAACCAGGAAATCACGGCCTGACTGTCGCGACACTTCGCGCATTCTCCTGACGTACAACAGCGCGCAAGCGAGGCAAAATCGGCGCGATACGCATTGAAGCTCGGTAGTGCGGGCCACCCTGATGCGAAACGATCCACGTTTTGCGGATGATCCTCACTGACGCTCGGACAACTCGCAGCATTGAATACTCCCCAAGCGGTCTCGCCCCGCATCAGGGCAGCCAGATAATAGGGATGGCTTGCAATGGTTTCAGGGTATTTCGCCTTCAAGTCGAGCAGCACGTCCAGCAACTGCTCCTCCCCCCGCCGCCGCAGCGGACCTTCAATGTCGTAGGGGCTGTAGTAATTGAACAGCAACCGATTCCCATTATCTCGAATCTTGCGCACCGTTTCCTCGATGTACGCAATACCGTCAATCGTCACTGCGTAGACAAAACCCGCACGCTCGTCGTCGCGATAGTTTGCCAATGCCTTGCCGAACAAGCCGGTGAAGCGCTTTCCGTTCGGGCCGATCGCACGCAATTCGTCGTCGAGTGGCCCACCGCCAAATACGGAAATCGCGATGGTGATGTCCTCGAAACCTTCATACGGGATTCTTCGAAGCCCGTTCGTCGATACGGATACCTTCGGCATGTGTTTCCGGAACATCCGTATCCGATCGAGATGCAATGCGGGCTCGCCGCCGATCAACAGCGGCGCATTGATCCCGCGCGCAGCCTCCTCCCTCACACGCTGCTCAAAGCGAAGCGCATCGTTCAACTCGTGTGATGCCGTATCGAATTCGTTCTCGAAAAACCAGCACCCTTTGCAACGAAGGTTGCATTGATTCGTGAGATGGTAAAGCGACGCACGCGTCTCCTTCGCCTCGTTTCTGACGGCCTTGAAGCGCGATTTCATTTCACTTGAATCATCCATCGTGGTCTCCTGATGAGAGGGTGAAAGCGACACGTGCTGTCAGCGCAGCAATCCCCTGGTGAGTTCCGGCCACAGCGACGAATGCTCGCGCCGGAACATGCCGACGTGCCCGATTGCTCGGCCGTCGGGGTTGTCGGGATGGATGAAGTGGACGTCGGACTTCGCTCTCGGCAGCAGGCGCAGCCAGTCTGCGATATTGGCTGGCGTGGCAAGGGGGTCGTCGGTTGCGGCCACAACGATGACGGGAGCGGTAAATTCGTCGTAGTAGTGGCGCGCCACCCCTGATCCGAATTCGTTTGCCACATATCCCGGCCGACTGCACCATCGGGCCCACTGAATTCCGACGCGCGGCGGCAGATCGTCACCCCAGCCGAGTGCTTTAGCCGGAACGTACCCGAGCAAACGAATGGAAAGCGGCACATACATATGCGCAAGCAGCAAGGCCGCGAAACGTTTTGGCCAGCGAATGTTGCCGACATAGCCGGAAGACGCGGAGATTGCGCACAACGAACGAACCGACGCATGATTCGGCATCAGGCCGACCAGTTGTGCGCCTGCGCTATGTCCGATCAAATGTGCGCCGCGCGCACCGGTTTCGCCAAGGAGCCAGTCGAGCGCCGCCGGCATGTCGAGTTGCCCCCAGTCCTGTTTCCGCGCACGGGAATCGCGGACGTGACCGGTATCGAGCGACGCGCCGATCCCTCGGTAATCGAATACGAACGTCGAATGACCGGCTTTGCTCAGCCAATCCGCGAACGGGAAGTAAAAAGACTGCCGGATTCCTGTCGCAGGGCAGATGAGCACGGGGGAACGATCGCCGTCGGCCGCCGGGAAATAGGTGCCGTTGAGCCGGAATCCGTCGTGGGCGGAGAAAGCGATGCTGACGCGAGTTGTCGAACGCCCAGTCATTGTTTCGACTTCGACACGGTCGACGAATGAAAAAGCGTATCGCTCGCGCAATTGGATATCAGGCCCTGCCCGATAATGCCGACCATCGACAAGGCGCCCCAAATTGATTCATTCATCGATTCACCTCGGTAATCGAAGCGATCAATGTAAGAGCAAGTCTTTGTCGATGAAATCAGACGAGTTCGATTATTACGCGCTAATTACGGCTTGCTTCTCGTCTCTCACAACGTGTCACACGTTACCTTCAGCCGCCGCATTGGATAAAAAAACGGCCCGACCGGAAAATTACCGATCGGGCCATGTTTCGCGACGCGGGCTTTCCGCCCGCCATCACTTCACTCCATCACATCGCCGACACGCGCCGCCCTTCACTGACCCGCGCATCACGCCCCCGCTTGTTCAGCCACGCGGCAAACAGCACGATCAACGCCAGCACGGCCGTCGCCCCCACTTCCATCCGGTGTTCCTCGCTGACGAACATCACGGTCAGCGTACCGCAAATGAACAGGATCACCGCCCACGTGAGCCACGGGAACAGCCACATCCGCAGCGGCAGGTCGGCGCCGCCCGATTCGAGCGTCTTGCGCATCCGCAGCTGCGAGATCGCGATCACGAGATACACGAGCAGCGCGATCGCGCCCGACGTCGCCAGCAGGAAGCCGAACACCTGTTCCGGCATCAGGTAGTTGGCGATCACGGTCAGGAAACCGAACGCCGTCGATGCGAGCACGGCCGCACGCGGCGTGCCGGTCGAATCGGTGCGGTGCAGGAACGCGGGCGCGTCCTTGCGCCGGGACAGCGAGAACAGCATCCGCGACGCGGTGTACAGCGCGGAATTCAGGCAACTCGCGACCGACACGAGCACGATCACGTCGATGATCGCCTTTGCGTTCGGCACGCCGATCAGCTCCATCGCACGCTGATACGAGCCGTGCTTCGGCAGCAGCGGATCGTTCCACGGCACGATCGCCGCGACGACGAGGATCGAGCCGAGATAGAACAGCGTGATCCGCCAGATCACCGAATTCGTCGCACGCACGATCTGGCGTTGCGGGTTATCCGATTCGGCGGCCGCGATCGTCACGATCTCGGTGCCGAGGAACGAGAACATCGTCGTCAGCATCGCCGCGAGCACCGCGCCGGCGCCATGCGGCATGAAGCCGTCATGCGCAAACAGGTTCGACACGCCCGACACGGCCGGCGCAGGCACGATGCCGACGATCGCCGCACCGCCGATGCACAGGAACACGACGATCGCGACGACCTTGATCAGCGCGAACCAGAATTCGAATTCGCCGTAGTTCTTGACCGAGAAGAGATTGGTGATCGTCAGCAGCAGCGTGATGCCGAGCGCGAAGATCCAGGTCGCGACGCCGGGGAACCACGCATTGAGAATGGTCGCGGCGGCCGTCGCCTCGATCGGGATCACGAGCACCCAGAACCACCAGTACAGCCAGCCGATGGTGAAGCCTGCCCAGTGGCCGATCGCGCGATCGGCATAGGTCGAGAACGAACCGCTGTCCGGATGCGCGACGGCCATCTCGCCGAGCATGCGCATCACCAGCACGACCAGCATGCCCGCGATCGCATACGCGAGGATCGAAGCCGGGCCGGCCTCGGCGATCGCGTGGCCGGAGCCGACGAACAAGCCCGCGCCGATGACGCCGGCAATCGACATCATCGTCACGTGACGCTGCTTCAGGCCCGTGCCGAGGCCTGTGTTGCTTCCACTCATATGTCTCTCTCCAAAAAACGATTCCGGTACGACCGGGGGTCTCGTGAAGGCGGCGCGGGGAGTTGTCGTTGTTGAACCCGGCAGCCCGCCGCGCGTGCGCGGCATGCGGGCAAGGAAGCCGGATCGAGCCTGTTTCGGTCGGTGCGCGACGCAGTCTGCGAAGCTGCGGGTGCGATGCGGCACGCGGGGATGCCGGCGCATCGCGTGCGCCCTTTCCGTCGGCTGTCGGTCAGCCGCCTTCGAAGCGAACGAGTGTAAGCATCAAACGGTTCTTCACTAAGAACCAATTGAAGAATTTCGATGGAACCACTTGTTGCATCGATGTGAATCGATGCAACGGTTGGTCCGGTTAGGCGTCCCTCGGCGCGCCCGCCGGGATCAGGCAATCGAAGGCGAGGCTGCCCCCCCGGCGTGGCGGCGGACCGATCCGCCGAAGAGCCCGTTTGCCGCGCACCGGCCCCGCGCCGGACGCTCAGTTCGCGCCGCCTGGCGCTTCGTCCCGCCATTTGGCCGGCACGATCGCCTGCCATTCTCGCAGAAGGAGATTTTTCACGGCGTCGGGATGCGCGGCCGACAGGCGCACCAGCACGATGGGCCAGCCCGCGTAGTGGTCGGTCACGTAATACACGTCGGGCTCCGATTCGATCAGCCACGCGCGCTCGTCGGGGCCGACGCCTTTCACGACGAGCGTGTCGCCGTCCTCGCGCAGGCGCGCGAGCATCTTGCCCTTCACCTTGAGTGCGGGCGTGCCGTACGACGTGCCCTCCTCGACACCGCGCCATGCCAGCGCGATCCGTCGAACTTCGTCGAATGTCACGATGCGCCTCCGTCCGTCGATGATCGACGCCCCGCACACCGTAGCGGAAATCGTGGATGACGCCTAGCCGCAAGCGCGTGGCCGCGCGGCCGGCCACGTGTGCCTAGCGGCCGGCCGCGCGCGCCATCAGCGGCGCGCGCCCAGTGGTGGCGACGATCGCGAACGCGATCGCATTGGCGGCCGCGCTGGCCAGGATCGGCACGAGATAACCGCCGCCCGCGTCATAGATGAAACCGGCCGCGGCGGGCCCGATCAGCGTGCCGAACGCAACGCTCGTGTACAGCACGCCTATGATCGCGCTCACGTTGCGGCCGCCGAAGTAGTCCATTACGACGGCGGGCAGCACGGCGACCCAGCCGCCGTAGAACACGCCGAACACGAGTGCGAACGCGGCGAGCGTCGCGACGCTCCCGGCACCGGCCCATGCAACGAGCGCGACGGCCATGCCCGCGAACATCGCGAGCAGCGACGCGCGGCGGCCGAAGCGATCGGCGAGGCCGCCGAGGAAGAACCGTCCTGCCGTGCTGCCGACGCCGATCGCGCCGAGCAGCAGCACGGCCGTCGACGGCGCGACGCCATGATCGAGCGCGTACGGCACGAGGTGCACGAACGGCACGAAGACGCCGAACGAGCACACGAGACACGCCGCGTAGAGGCTCGCGAACGGCCGCGACGCGACGGCCTCGCGCACGGTCGCACCGGCCGGCACCGCTGACGCGGCACCGGGCAGCGCATCGCCCGCTTGCTTACGCGCCACATCGCCGTCGGGCAGCAAGCCGCGCCCGCGCGGGTCGTTCTCGATCAGCAGCGACATGCCCGCGCCCACCACCACCGCGATCGCCGCCAACGTGACATACGCGCCTCGCCAGCCGACGTGCGCGATCAGCGCGGACGCGAGCGGCGGCATCACCAGCGTGCCGACGCCGATCCCTGCGACCGCGAGCCCCGACGCGAAGCCGCGCCGCCGCACGAACCAGCGTTGCACGGCACCGACGGCCGGCACATACGCGCAGCCGACGCCGAAGCCGACACCCAGCCCGTACGCGACATAGACCTGCAGCAGCGTATGCGCGGCACCGGCTGCGGCGAGACCGGCGGCCGTCAGCAACATGCCGGCGACGGCGAGCCGTCGGGAGCCGAAGCGATCGGCAAGCGGGCCGCTGACGATGCCGAAGCCGAAATAGAGGAAGCCGGCCAGCGAGAACACGAGCGAGATCTGCCCGCGCGACGCGGCGAAATCCCGCTGCAGCGATTCGACGAACGCGCTGAACGTGTACGCACTGCCGAAGCCGACGAACGTGACGGCGAACGCGGCCGCCACCACATACCAGCCGTAGAAGACGCGCGATGCGCGCGGGCCGCTCATGACGATGCTCCTCCCGGGTTCCGCCGGACGCCGCGCGGCGCCCGGATTGCCTGATGGATATAGTTGAACTATGTTGATCGCCTCGATCGCCGCAAGTCGGTCGCGGCGAATGCGATCCGATGCGACAACGGTACTCGCGCGTACTCATTGCCTCAAACGATATTTCATCGGCCTTTCGCTTTAGAAAAACTGAATGAACCGTTCCCGCCTGCCGCCCCTCAACGCGCTGCGTGCGTTCGAGGCGGCGGCCCGCCACCTGTCGGTGAAATCCGCGGCGCAAGAGCTGTCGGTCACGCCCGGCGCGGTGAGCCAGATGATCCGCACGCTCGAGCGCCACCTCGGCGTGCAGCTGTTCGAGCGCGTGAACCGCGGCATCCTGCTGACCGCCGCGGGCCGCGACTACCTGCCGCCCGTGCGCAACGCGTTCCGGCAGATCGCCGACGCGTCGCAGCGCGTGTCGGGGGCCGCCGACAGCGGCGTGCTGACGGTGAGCGTCACGCCGTTTTTCGCGTCCGCGTGGCTCGTGCCGCGCCTCGCGCAGTTCCGCGACGCGTGCCCGGACATCGACCTGCAGATCGTCACGAGCCATGCACTCGCCGATTTCTCGCGCGACGGCGTCGACGTCGCGATCCGCCACGGTCTCGGCCGTTACATCGGCTTGTGCAGCGAACGGCTGCTGACGGTGGAGATCGTCGCGCTGGCGGCACCGGCCCTCGTCGCGCGGCTGGGCATGCCGGCCACGCCCGCCGACCTGGCCGGATGGCCGCATCTGCACGACGCGGAGCGCAAGGGCTGGCACATCTGGTTCGACGCGCAGCGGATCGACGATTTCGGTCCGCCGCGCGGCCCCGCGTTCGACGATTCCGGCCTGTTGCTGCAGGCGATCCTCGCCGGCCAGGGCGCGGGCCTGCTGCCGGCGGCGATGGTGCGCACCGAGCTCGCGAGCGGCCGGCTCGTGCAGCTTGCCGACATCGCGTGGCTCGACGACTTCGCGTACTACCTCGTCTATCCGCCGCATCACGCGGAACGCACGAAAGTCGCAGCGTTCCGCCGCTGGATTCTCGCGGCCGCGCAAGCCGACGGCGCGGCATCGATGACCGGCGCGGCGTAGCGTCGTCGCACCTCGGCGCAGCGGCACCGATCTTCGGCCGATCGGCTAACATGCGGCCCGGGATCGACAGCAGATAACAACATCCGGAGAGAGACCATGCCTGCCCAGCTCCGCCGCGCGATGCGCATCGCGACCCTGTCCGCCGCGCTGTTCGCCGCGTGCGCCGCCGTGCCGCCTGCGGCGCACGCGTATCGCGCGCCACCCGGCTACGGCTACAGCAACGAAGCCGACCTCGACCGGCACGACACGTACCGCAATCGCGACGGCGACACCGTCCATGCGCCGGCCCATTCGAAATCGGGCCGCGTGCCCGAGGGCGCGAGCGCGCGCTGCCGCGACGGCACGTACAGCTTCAGCCGCCATCGGCGCGGCACCTGTTCGGGGCACGGCGGCGTCGCCGCGTGGCTGTGAACGCGGGTCGGCCGAATGGCCGGCGCGGTGCCAGCGGCAGCCGGCGGCGAAGTACAATACGCGCTCGCGCCGCCAACCCGCGGCGACACCGCCACGCCCCGCGCGGCACGCTCCGTACCGAATCACCCGACGCCACGCAGGCCCATGCGCCGCGAGGCAGTCTCAACCCATTCTGACTTTCACACCCAAATGGCCCAATACGTTTTCACGATGAACCGGGTCGGCAAGATCGTGCCGCCCAAGCGCCAGATCCTGAAGGACATCTCGCTGTCGTTCTTTCCCGGCGCCAAGATCGGCGTGCTCGGCCTGAATGGCTCGGGCAAATCGACGCTGATCCGCATCATGGCGGGCGTCGACAAGGACATCGAAGGCGAAGCGACGCCGATGCCGAACCTGAACATCGGCTACCTGCCGCAGGAACCGCAGCTCGACCCGACGAAGACGGTGCGCGAAGCCGTCGAGGAAGGCCTCGGCGACCTGTTCCAGGCGAACAAGAAGCTCGAGGAAATCTACGCCGCGTATGCGGAGCCGGACGCCGACTTCGACGCGCTCGCGGCCGAGCAGGCGAAATACGAAGCGATCCTCGCGTCGAGCGACGGCGGCAGCCCTGAGCAGCAGCTCGAAGTGGCCGCCGACGCACTGCGCCTGCCGGCGTGGGACGCGAAGATCGAGCACCTGTCGGGCGGCGAAAAGCGCCGCGTCGCGCTGTGCAAGCTGCTGCTCGAGAAGCCGGACATGCTGCTGCTCGACGAGCCGACCAACCACCTCGATGCCGAATCGGTCGACTGGCTCGAGCAGTTCCTGGTGCGCTTCCCGGGCACCGTCGTCGCCGTCACGCACGATCGCTACTTCCTCGACAACGCAGCCGAGTGGATTCTCGAACTCGACCGCGGCCACGGCATTCCGTGGAAGGGCAACTACAGCAGCTGGCTCGACCAGAAGGAAGAGCGCCTGAAGCAGGAAGAAGCATCGGAATCGGCGCGCCAGAAGGCGATCAAGAAGGAACTGGAGTGGGTGCGCCAGAACCCGAAGGGCCGCCAGGCGAAGTCGAAGGCGCGTATCGCGCGCTTCGAGGAGCTGAATAGCCAGGAATACCAGAAGCGCAACGAAACGCAGGAAATCTTCATCCCGGTCGGCGACCGCCTCGGCAATGAAGTGATCGAGTTCAAGAACGTCAGCAAGGCGTTCGGCGACCGCCTGCTGATCGACAACCTGAACCTGAAGATCCCCGCCGGCGCGATCGTCGGCATCATCGGCCCGAACGGCGCCGGCAAGTCGACGCTGTTCCGGATGCTGACCGGCAAGGAACAGCCGGATTCGGGCGAAGTCGTGATGGGCCCGACCGTGAAGCTCGCGTACGTCGACCAGAGCCGCGACGCGCTCGATGGCTCGAAGACGGTGTTCGAGGAAATCTCGGGCGGCGCCGACGTGCTGACGGTCGGCAAGTACGAAACGCCGTCGCGTGCGTACATCGGCCGCTTCAACTTCAAGGGCGGCGACCAGCAGAAGATCGTCGGCAACCTGTCCGGCGGCGAACGCGGCCGCCTGCACCTCGCGAAGACCCTGATCTGCGGCGGCAACGTGCTGCTGCTCGACGAACCGTCGAACGACCTCGACGTCGAAACGCTGCGCGCGCTGGAAGACGCGCTGCTCGAGTTCGCCGGCTCGGTGATGGTGATCTCGCACGATCGCTGGTTCCTCGACCGGATCGCGACGCACATCCTCGCGTTCGAAGGCGATTCGCAGGTCACGTTCTTCGACGGCAACTACCAGGAATACGAAGCCGACAAGCGTGCACGCCTCGGCGAAGAAGCCGCGAAGCCGAAGCGCCTGCGCTACAAGCCGATCAGCCGCTGAACGGCGCGGCCCGGGCACCCGGCACTGCGGCGACGCGGGGCCGGTGCCGAAAGCGGCCGCCGCCGGATCGGCAAAACGAAAAAGCGGGCCGCTGGCCCGCTTTTTTTGTCCGGCTGCGGTTCGGCCGCCTACGCGAGCGCGCCCAGTTCGCGCAGGCGCGCCTCGGTCGCGGCCGCGCTCGTGTGATGAATGCCATGCCAGCCGAGCGCCGTCGCGGCCGCCGCGTTGTTCGCGTTGTCGTCGATGAACACGAGCTCGTGCGGCGCGATGCCCGGCAGATGCGGATCGATTCGCGCATGCATTTCGCGATAGATCGCCGGATCGGGTTTCACGAGCTTCACGCGGCCCGACACGACGATGTCCTTGAAGCGCCGCAGCACCGGGAAGTTGTCCCATGCATACGGAAAGGTCTGCGCGGACCAGTTGGTCAACCCGAAGAGCGGCATCCCTTGCGCGTCGAGGCGGTCGACGAGCGCGGCGCCGTCGTCGAGCACGCCGCCGATCATCTCGTGCCAGCGTGCGTAGAACGCGCGGATCAGCGCCTCGTGCTCCGGAAACTTCGTGACGAGCTCGCTCGTTCCGTCGTCGATCGTCTGGCCGCCGTCCTGGCGGATCACCCAGTCCATCGCGCACACGTGCGTGAGGAACCAGCGACGCTCGGTTTCGTCCGGAATCAGTTGCCGGTACAGATATTCCGGGCTCCAGTCGATCAGCACGCCGCCGAAATCGAACACCACGGCCTTGATCGTCATGCGAACTCCGTTGCAAGCACGTCCGCGAGCGGACGCGGCCGCACCGCGTTACCCGACAGCGTATTGTTTTCCCACACGAAGTGATGATGCGCGACGATCTGCGCGGCCGACAGGTGCGTGCGCTCGTTCGTCGTGTGCAGATCGGAGACGACGGTCGTCCGGTAGCCGAGCAGTGCCGCGCGGCGGGCGGCCGAATCGACGCAGAACTCGGTCGCATAGCCGCAGATCAGCACCGAACGGACACCGTGGCTGTCGAGCTGCGCGGCGAGCGGCGTGTCGTGGAACGAATCGCTCACCTGCTTGCGGATGCGCCAGTCGGCGCCTCCGACGATCAAGTCCTCATGCAGTTCCCAGCCGGGCGTGCCGGGCACGATGTCGTCGTCCGCATCGCCGTCGTGCTGCACGAAGCACACGGGCGCGTTGGCCGCGCGCGCCGCTGCCGTCAGCCGGTTGATGCCCGTTACGACGTCGTCGAGCCGGTACGCGGGCCGCGCCCGCTGCACCAGCCCGCGCTGCATGTCGATCACGATCACTGCGGTGTCTGCCATCGGTTGCCCTCTCGGTCAAGGTCCGGCCGTCGTGCGGCCGGTATCGCGTATTGCGTCAGATCGGCTGCGTGCGCGCGTCGAGCCACGCCTTCGCGTCGCCGCTCACGTGCCGGCCGACACGCTCGCGGACGGTCGCGTGATACGCGTTCAGCCACGCGCGCTCTTCTTCATGCAGCATCTCGACGAGCACGCAGCGCGTGTCGATCGGGCACAACGTGAGCGTCTCGAACGCGAGGAAGTCGCCGAACTCGGTCTGCCCGCCCGCGCGGTTCACGACCAGGTTCTCGATCCGGATGCCCCATTTGCCGGGCCGATACACGCCCGGCTCGATCGACGTGATCATCCCTTCTTCCATCGCCGTGTGCGGCTCAGCCGGCGCGTAGTGCGAGATGACCTGCGGGCCCTCGTGCACGTTCAGGAAGTAGCCGACGCCGTGGCCGGTGCCGTGGCCGTAGTCGAGCCCGGCCGCCCACATCGGCGCGCGCGCGATCGCATCGAGCATCGGCGAGCGGATGCCGCGCGGAAAGCGTGCGCGCGACAGCGCCATCATCGACCTCAGCACGATCGTGAAATCGCGTCGCTGCAGGTCGCTGAGCGTGCCGACCGGCACGACGCGCGTGATGTCGGTGGTGCCGGTCGTGTACTGGCCGCCCGAATCGACGAGCAGCAGGCCGTCACCGGCGATCGTCGCGTGCGACTCGGGCGTTGCACGATAGTGCGGCATCGCGCCGTTCGCGTTGAAGCCGGCGATCGTGGCGAAGCTCGGCGACACGTAGCCGGGGCGCCGTGCGCGCGCGGCCGTTAGCTTCTCGTCGATCGTCAGCTCGGTGACGGTCTCGCGGTTCACCGCCTGCTCGAACCACGCGAAGAATTCGGCAAGCGCGGCGCCGTCGTGCTCCATCGTCACGCGCACGTGCTCGATCTCGGCGGATGTCTTGCGCGACTTCGCGAACGTCGACGGGTTCACCGCCTCGATCAGCTTCACGCCGGCCGGCACGGCCTCGAGCGTGCCGAACGTCACACGGCGCGGATCGATCAGCAGCGTCGCGCCGTCGGGCAGCGCCGCGAGCGACGCGTGCACTGCATCGTATGCGCGGACCTCGACACCGTCCCGCGCGAGCGACGCGGCCAGCGCCGGCGACACCTTGCCGTCGGCGACGAACAG
Source organism: Burkholderia ambifaria AMMD (assembly GCF_000203915.1). Taxonomy (NCBI): domain Bacteria; kingdom Pseudomonadati; phylum Pseudomonadota; class Betaproteobacteria; order Burkholderiales; family Burkholderiaceae; genus Burkholderia; species Burkholderia ambifaria. The sequence goes on along the minus strand of NC_008390.1, from coordinate 468,119 downwards.
CGTCGCGCGATCGGCACCGATCAGCGCGTGCGCGACGAACACGGGGTTGAAGTTGACGTCGGCGCCGCGCAGGTTGAACAGCCACGCGAGATCGTCGAGCGTCGACACGAAATGCCATTGCGCGCCCTGCGCGTGCATCGCGCGGCGCACTTCGGCGAGCTTGCTCGCGCGCGTCGTGTCGGCCTGCGGCGCGAGATGCTCGAACACCGCGTCACCCGGCAGCCCCGGGCGCTCCGGCCAGATCGCGTCGAGCAGGTCGAGGTCGGTGCGCAGCGCGATGCCGCGCGCGCTCAGCGCGGCCGTCAGCGCGCGTGCCGCCGTGACGCCGAGCACGGCGCCGTCGACGCCGACCGTCGCACCGGCCGGCACGTTCTGCGCGAGCCAGTCGACGTGGGGTGCGCTCTGCTGGCCGCCCGTCATCTTCATCAGCTGGACGCCCGTGCCGGCGAGTTCGGCCTCGGCCTGCACCCAGTAACGGCTGTCGACCCACAAGCCCGCGAAATCGGCGGTCACGACCAGCGTGCCGACCGAGCCCGTGAAACCGGACAGCCAGCGGCGCGCCTGCCAGCGCTCGGGCAGGTACTCGGACAGGTGCGGATCGGCGGACGGCACGAGATAGGCGGCCAGATCCTCGCGGACCATCGCGCCGCGCAGCAGCGCGAGGCGGGCCGGCACCGGCGAGACTTCGGGGAGACGGGCATTCATGATTTCACCTGAGCGCTTTCGCGACGTGCCGACAGGGCGACCGTCACGGCTACGGCGAGGAACGCGACGCCGGTGCAGACCGGCCATTCGAGCGTTTCGCCATCGTAAAACAGTCCAGAGAGGTTGCCGGCCATGCGCGCGGCGGCGGCCCCCGCGATGCCGACCAGCACCACGATCCACCATGCCGGCCGGCCCGTGCGCCGCATCGGATGCAGCCACCGGCCGAACAGCCCGACGGCCGCTCCCAGGACAAGGATTCCAAACCAGTTCATTCGACGCCTTCTATAAATTCAGATTCGTCCCATAGGCGTGAACGTTGCCAGCGGCTAGCATCGATTCATCCATCGAACCCGAGATCAGCCGGGCGCCGCGAACATTCGAGTGTAGGGGCCGACCCGACGTTATGGCAAGCGCGCACCGGCAGCCGTATTGAAGAAATCCTCATGCGAATCGCCCTGATCGAGCCGGAGGCACGTCATGCTGCGCTCCTGAACCGCCTGCTCTTCGCCGGCGGTCATGTGTGCCACGCGTTTCCGTCCAGCGCGGCATTCTTCGAGTGGCTCGCCACCGATACCTGCGACATGCTGATCACCGGCAACTGGGCCGGCGATCAGCCCGCGGAGGAAGTCATTCCGCGCGCGCAGGCGATCCTGCCCGGGCTGCCGGCCATCGCCGTGATGCAGTTGCCGCGCGAAAGCGAGGTCGTGTCGTGCCTGCACGCGGGCGCCGACGACTGCCTCGTGCGCCCCGTGAGCGGGCCCGAGCTGCTTGCACGGGTCAATGCGCTGAGTCGGCGCGCCGGCGTCCGGCGGCCGCCGAATCGCTCCCGCGAAATGTTCGGAGAATACGCATTCGATGCGACCCACAGCCTCGTGCGCTTCGGCGACGCGGTCGTCGCACTCACGCCGAAGGAGTTCCGCTTCGCGCAGCTGCTGTTCGCGAATCTGTCCCGGCCCGTGTCGCGCGCCCATATCCTCGAAACCGTCTGGGCCCGCCGGCGCGACATGAAGTCGCGCACGCTCGACACCCATGCGTCACGGCTGCGCAGCAAGCTGCAGCTGCTTCCGGAGCACGGCTACCGGCTTCTGCCGCTCTACGGCTACGGCTATCAGCTCGACCGCGTACCGATCGAGCCCCCAAATTCGAGGCCACGCCACGCTGATGCCCGGTATGCCGCGAGTGAGGAAATCGCCGAAACGCTATAATATGGGGCTAAACGATAGCCCGCGATATGCAACTCCTCACGATCGGAATCAACCACCACACTGCGCCTGTCGCTCTGCGCGAACGCGTGGCGTTTCCGCTCGAGCAAATCAAGCCGGCTCTCGTCACGTTCAAGAACGTGTTCCTCGGCCCGCACGCGCCCAATGCGCCGGAAGCGGCGATCCTCTCCACCTGCAACCGCACCGAACTCTATTGCGCGACCGACGATCGGGCCGCGCGCGAGGGAGCGATTCGCTGGTTGTCGGAGTACCACCGCATTTCGGTCGACGAACTCGCGCCGCACGTCTACGCGTTGCCGCAGTCGGAAGCGGTCCGGCACGCATTCCGCGTCGCGTCGGGCCTCGATTCGATGGTGCTCGGCGAAACGCAGATTCTGGGCCAGATGAAGGACGCGGTGCGCACCGCGACGGAAGCCGGCGCACTCGGCACCTATCTGAACCAGCTGTTCCAGCGCACGTTCGCCGTCGCGAAGGAAGTGCGCGGCACGACCGAGATCGGCGCGCAGTCGGTGTCGATGGCCGCCGCCGCGGTGCGTCTCGCGCAGCGCATCTTCGAAACGGTGTCGGATCAGCGCGTGCTGTTCATCGGCGCCGGCGAAATGATCGAGCTGTGCGCGACCCACTTCGCCGCGCAAAGCCCGCGCGAGCTCGTGATCGCGAACCGCACGGCCGAACGCGGCCAGCGGCTCGCCGAACGCTTCAACGGCCGCGCGATGCCGCTGTCGGACCTGCCCACGCGGATGCACGAGTTCGACATCATCGTGTCGTGCACCGCGTCGACGCTGCCGATCATCGGCCTCGGCGCGGTCGAGCGCGCGGTGAAGGCGCGCCGCCACCGGCCGATCTTCATGGTCGACCTCGCGGTGCCGCGCGACATCGAGCCGGAAGTCGGCAAGCTGAAGGACGTATTCCTCTACACCGTCGACGATCTCGGCGCGATCGTGCGCGAAGGCAACGCATCGCGTCAGGCCGCGGTCGCGCAGGCCGAGACGATCATCGAGACGCGGGTCCAGAATTTCATGCAATGGCTCGACACGCGCAGCGTCGTGCCGGTGATTCGTCACATGCATACGCAGGCCGACGCGCTGCGCCGCGCGGAAGTCGAGAAAGCGCAGAAGCTGCTCGCACGCGGCGACGATCCGGCCGCCGTCCTCGAAGCGCTGTCGCAGGCGCTCACCAACAAGCTGATCCACGGCCCGACGAGCGCGCTCAACCGCGTGAACGGCGCCGATCGCGATTCGCTGATCGACCTGATGCGCGGCTTCTACCAGCACGCGCCGCGCTCGAACGACCAGTCCGGCCACTAGCGCCGCCCGGTTGCCCTGCCGCCGGCCGCGAGCCGGCCTATCCTTTCCGAATACCCCTTTTGCCCGGGAGCGCCGCTCCACACCATGAAGACGAGCATGCAACGCAAGCTCGACCAGCTGTCTACCCGGCTGGCCGAACTGAACGACCTGTTGAGCCGCGAAAACGTCACGGCCGACCTCGACCAGTACCGCAGGCTCACGCGCGAACACGCGGAACTCGGCCCGGTCGTCGAGCAGTACGCGCTGTGGCGCCAGTCGCGCAACGACGAGACGGCTGCACAGGAACTGCTCGCCGATGCATCGATGCGCGATTTCGCCGAAGACGAAATCCGCAGCGCACGTGAGCGCATGGTCCGTCTCGAAGCCGAATTGCAGAAGATGCTGCTGCCGAAGGACCCCAACGACGATCGCAACATCTTCCTCGAAATCCGCGCGGGCGCCGGCGGCGACGAATCGGCGCTGTTCGCAGGCGATCTGCTGCGCATGTACCTGCGCTTCGCGGAGCGCCAGCGCTGGCAGGTCGAGATGATGTCGGAAAGCGCGTCGGATCTCGGCGGCTACAAGGAAGTAATCGTGCGAATCGCCGGCCAGGGCGCGTACTCGCGCCTGAAGTTCGAGTCGGGCGGCCATCGCGTGCAACGCGTGCCGGCCACCGAAACGCAGGGGCGCATCCACACGTCCGCCTGCACGGTCGCGGTGATGCCGGAAGCCGACGAGATCGGCGAGGTCGAGATCAATCCGGCCGACCTGCGGATCGACACGTTCCGCGCGTCGGGCGCGGGTGGCCAGCACATCAACAAGACCGATTCGGCGGTGCGCGTCACGCACATCCCGACCGGGATCGTCGTCGAGTGCCAGGACGACCGTTCGCAGCACAAGAACAAGGATCGCGCACTGAAGGTGCTCGCCGCGCGCATCAAGGACAAGCAGTATCACGAGCAGCACGCGAAGGAAGCAGCGACGCGCAAGAGCCTGATCGGCTCGGGCGACCGCTCGGAACGGATCCGCACGTACAACTTCCCGCAAGGCCGGATGACGGACCACCGGATCAACCTGACGCTGTACCGGCTCGAGGCGCTGATGGACGGCGATCTCGACGAACTGATCGGCGCGCTCGTCACCGAGCACCAGGCTGAACTGCTCGCGTCGCTCGGCGACACCGACTGAGGCCGCGATGCCCGACACCACCGCCGACGATCTGCTGCGCGCGTCGCCGCTCGACGCGGTCGATGCGCGCGTGCTGCTCGCGCACGCGCTCGGCTGGACCCGCACGCAGCTGATCACGCGCGGCGACGCCCCGCTCGAGCCCGCGTCGATCGAGCGCTACCGCGCGCTCGAAGCGCGCCGCGTGGCCGGCGAGCCGGTCGCGCAGCTCGTCGGGATGCGCGAATTCTTCGGCCGGCCGTTCGATGTGACGCCCGACGTGCTGATTCCGCGCCCGGAAACCGAACTGCTCGTCGAAGCCGCGCTCGACGCGATCGACGGTCGGCCGCATCCGGCCGTGCTCGATCTCGGCACCGGCAGCGGCGCGATCGCCGTGTCGATCGCCGCGGAACGGCCCGACGCACGCGTATGGGCGCTCGACCGGTCGCCGGCCGCGCTCGACGTCGCCCGGCGCAACGCGGACAAGCTGCTCGACGCGCGCCGCCCCGGCGGCCCGCTGCACTGGCTGCAGAGCGACTGGTATGCGGCGCTCGATCCGGCGCTCGCGTTCGACACGATCGTCAGCAACCCACCGTACATCGCGCAGCACGATCCGCACCTCGCGCAGGGCGACCTGCGTTTCGAGCCGCGCGGCGCGCTCACCGACGACGCCGACGGCCTGAGCGCGATCCGCACGATCGTCGCAGGCGCCGGCGCTTTCCTGAAACCGGGCGGCACGCTCTGGATCGAGCATGGCTACGACCAGGCCGAAGCCGTGCGCGCGCTACTCGTGTCGCGCGGCTTCGTCGCGGTCGAATCGCTCGCCGATCTGGCCGCGATCGAACGCACGACCGGCGGCCGCCGGCCCGGCTGATGGCCGGCCCGCCCGGTTGAAATCCGCTATCATTTCGATCTAACGCCCCGCAAACGCAAGGTCAGTCATGGACACCCAACAACGTATCAAGCAAATCGTCGACGAAAACCAGGTCGTGCTCTTCATGAAGGGCAACGCGCAATTCCCGATGTGCGGCTTCTCGGGCCGCGCCGTGCAGGTGCTGAAAGCCTGCGGCGTCGACCAGTTCAAGACGGTCAACGTGCTGGAAGACGACGAAATCCGCCAGGGCATCAAGGAATTCTCGAACTGGCCGACCATCCCGCAGCTGTACGTGAAGGGTGAATTCGTCGGCGGCTCGGACATCATGATGGAGATGTACCAGTCGGGCGAACTGCAGCAATTGTTCGCCGCCGCGTAACGTCCCCTTCCCGATGGCATCTCCCAGCGCGCCGCCACGCCGGCTGATCGTTGCGATCACCGGCGCCACCGGCGCGGTCTACGGCGTGCGGCTGCTCGAATTGCTGCGCGCCGCCGGCGGCGTCGAAACGCATCTGCTCGTTTCGAACGCCGGCTGGCTCAATATCCAGCATGAACTGAAGCTGACAAAGGCCGAGGTCGAAAGCCGTGCGGATGTCGTGCATTCGGTGCGCGATGTCGGCGCGACGATCGCGTCGGGCTCGTTCGCGACCGACGGAATGGTGATCGCACCCTGCTCGATGAAGACGCTTGCGAGCGTCGCGCACGGGCTGTCGGACAATCTGATCACGCGCGCGGCCGACGTCACGCTGAAGGAACGCCGCCGTCTCGTGCTGATGGTGCGCGAAACGCCGTTCAACCTCGCGCATCTGCGCAACATGACCGCCGTGACCGAAATGGGCGGCATCGTGTTCCCGCCGCTGCCCGCGTTCTACGCGATGCCGAAGACGATCGAGGAACTCGTCGACCAGACCGTCACGCGCGTCCTCGACCTGTTCGCGCTCAGTGCACCGATGACGACGCCGTGGGCCGGCATCCGGCCCGCGCAGTAAGCGGCTCGACTTGGCGCTTGTGCGCCGTTCCTCATGCATCTTCGCCGATTCAGCCGGCTTCCCGGCTCGATCCAGCCACTCCAAGCTCCCGCCTACCCTTGCGCACGCGGAAGCACCCGCATTAACAACCAGCACGATTCAATTAAATTCCTCGCGGCTAATTTATCAATACGTGGTGCGCGCCTATAGTCAGAGGCAAACCCTTTTGCAGGCTCCCCACCATGAACCGCTTGCCTTCGCTTTACCTGTCCCACGGCGCGCCGACGCTGCCGATCGACCCGACGCTGCCGTCCGGCGCGTTCACGCACCTCGGTGCCGAATTGCCGCGCCCGCGCGCGGTGCTGATGCTGTCCGCCCACTGGGGCACGCAGCAGCCGGTCGCGAGCGTGGCCGCGCATCCTGAAACGATCCACGACTTCCATGGCTTCCCGCGTGCGCTGTACGAGATCCGCTATCCGGCCCCGGGCGCGCCCGAGGTCGCCGAGCGGGCGGCCGCGCTGCTAAATGCGGCCGGCATCGCGACCGCGACGACCGAGCACGGCCTCGATCACGGCGCGTGGGTGCCGATGCTGCTGATGTTCCCGGAAGCCGACGTGCCGGTCGCGCAATTGTCGATTCAGCCGCGCGCGGACGCCGCCCATCACTTCGCGCTCGGTCGCGCGCTGCGGCCGCTGCGCGACGAAGGCGTGATGGTGATCGGCTCGGGTCAGATCACGCACAACCTGCGCGCCGCGGATTTCGGCGCGGCGCCCGAGGATGCGGACCCGCGCGTCGCGGAGTTCACCGACTGGTTCGAGGCGAAGCTCGCCGCGCGCGATGTCGACGCGCTGCTCGACTATCGCCGCCAGGCGCCGCACGCGGCGCTGATGCATCCGACCGACGAGCACCTGCTGCCGGTGTTCACCGCGCTGGGTGCGGCCGACGACGATTACCGGCTCGGCATCCAGTCGCTCGGCACGTATCAACGCGTGCTCGCGATGACGAACTACGTGTTCTCGAGCGCGGCCGCCTGAGTCCAACGGAACCGGCACAACCGGCGCGCCCCAAACAAAAAGCCCGCCCGAGCATCGCTCGGACGGGCTTTTATGCGCTTTCCGCCACCGCCGATTCCGGTGGCAGGTCAGGCCTCAGACACCGACCCCTTCGAGGATCTCGTCGTGCGCTTCGCGCTCGTCGAGATATTGCGTCCGGTAGCCCGTGTTCACGCCCCAGAAGTAGAACACCAGCGAGATCGCCGCGACGATCACCATGTCCCAGCCGTACGGCATCAGACCATGGCCGCCGAACTCCTTGCTGCCGATCAGCGACAGCACGGCCATCGTCGGCAGGTACGCGACCAGCCACCATGCGGCCTTCAGGTCGGCGCCCCAGCCGCTCCAGCCGGACTTGGCCTGGAAGAAGAAGTACACCGGCAGCGCGACGATCATCAGCAGGATGATTTCGCCGGTCAGCGGCCACTTCGCCCAGTACAGGATCAACGACGCGCAGACGAACGCGAACGGCGCGATCAGCTTCATCAGCGGAATCGACAGCGGACGCTCGATGTCGGTCGCCGCGCGGCGCAACGCCATCAGGCTGATCGGGCCGGTCAGGTACGAAATCACCGTCGCCACCGAGATCACCGCCGCGAGCGAGCTCCAGCCGCGGAAGAAGAACAGGAAGACGAACGACACGAGCAGGTTGAACCACATCGCCTGGCGCGGCACGCCGTAGATGGGGTGCACGTTGCCGAACATCTTCGGCATCGTGTTGTTGCGCTCCATCGCGTAGATCATCCGGGTGGTCGTCGCCATGTAGGTCGTGCCGGTACCGCTCGGGCTGACGAACGCGTCGACATACAGCAGGATCGCGAGCCAGTTCAGGTTCAGCGCGATCGCGAGTTCCGCGAACGGCGACGAGAAGTTGAAGTGCTCCCAGCCCTTCGCGACGTCGACCGGATTCACCGAGCCGATGTAGGCCATCTGCAGCAGCACATAGATCACGAGTGCGAGCAGGATCGACGTGATCACCGCGAACGGCACGCTGCGCGACGGATCGCGCGCTTCGCCGGCCAGGTTCACCGGGCTCTGGAAGCCGTTGAACGCGAACACGATGCCGCTCGTCGAGACCGCGGTCAGCACGGCCGACCAGCCGTACGGCGCGAAGCTCGCGTTCGATGCGGTGCCGAGGTTCTCCGAGTGGAAGCTCGCGAGCATCAGGCCGAGGATCGTGAGGCCGGGGATCAGGAACTTGAAGATAGTGATCGCGGTGTTTGCCCGCGCGAAGGCCTTGACGCCCCAGTAGTTCAGCATGAAATAGATGACCACCAGCACGGCCGACAGCAGCAGGCCTGGTGTCGTCAACTCGCCGTTCACGAACAACGCGTGCGCCCATGGATACGGCCACGTGCTCATGTACTGGATCGACGCTTCCGCCTCGATCGGAATCACCGAGACGATCGCGATCCAGTTCGCCCATGCGCTGATGAAGCCCACCAGCGAACCGTGCGAGTAGCGCGCATAGCGCACCATGCCGCCGGACTCGGGGAACATCGCGCCCAGTTCGGCGTACGTGAGGGCAATCGCGAGAATCACGACCGCGCCGATGATCCATGCGCAGATCGCCGCCGGACCGGCGATCTTCGCGGCCTTCCAGGCGCCGAACAGCCAGCCCGAGCCGATAATCGAACCCAGGCCCGTCAGCATCAGTGCAAACGGGCCGATGTTCCGTTGAATAGAACTCTTCACATCCTCTCCTGTGTCTCAAAAAGCGTGGTCGGCCAGCTGTCCGGGATCGGCTCGGACAGCACCGCGCGCGTCATTTTGGGGGAAGGGATTACCCGATCAGGGCAACCCCTCCAGCGGCGCGTAGTTTAACGGTTGCACCTGCAAGATGGCGCCAAAATCGATCGTCCCCTACAAAAAATTCGCGTCGTTTGCAAGGTTTGTAAACCTGAACTCCGCAATAACCCTGAGTGTATGGAAATCCGGTTGACCGCGTGAGCGATTAGCCGTATAAACAACGTTGCAGGATTTCAAGCGGCGAGTGAATTGGTTCTTTCGTAGTTCGCCCATCAACGGTACTCCGGTTGGTCCTATTACCCCCTTCCTTGATTTTCCGCACCCCATGGGCCTCGGCCCCGTTTTATCTTTTTAGGAATAAGTAACATGGCAACCGGTACCGTCAAGTGGTTCAATGACGCAAAGGGCTTCGGCTTCATTACCCCGGAAGGCGGCGGCGACGATCTGTTCGCGCACTTCTCGGAAATCCGCGTCGAAGGCTTCAAGACGCTGCAAGAAAACCAGAAGGTTGAATTCGAAGTGAAGACGGGCCCGAAGGGTCTGCAAGCTGCGAACATCCGTCCGGTCTAAGTTCGGCGCGATTAATTCGTGTAAAAAAGCCCCGCTTCGGCGGGGCTTTTTGTTTTATGGCGCGGCAGCGATTCGGCTGCCGCACGTTCGGCTTATCTTCGTTCAGCCGAACAGCCGCTGCGCGTGAATGCCGAGCCCCGTCGCGACGCTGGCGAGGCGATCGCCGAACACCGGCTGCGCGTCCGGAAATGCGCCGGCGAGCGCACCCGACAGAAACGCGAGCCCGGTCGAGCCGCCGGTGAAATACAGCGCGCCGAGGTCGCGCGGCGCAACGCCCGCGAGCCGCACCGTTTCGCGCGCGGCGTCGACGATGCGCGCGGTGTCGTCGACGCTCGCCTTGACGAGGCGTTCGGCGTCGAACGCGATCTGCAGATCCTCTTCCACGTCGTTCAGGTCGATCATCGTCTCCCCGCCCGCCGCCACGCCGATCTTCGCCTCTTCCGCGCGTGCCATCAGCGCATGCCCGAGCCGCTGCTCGACCACGCGGGTGAGCCGGTCGTACTGCCGCCCATCCTGGTACAGGTGCTTCATCAGCTTCAGCTCGCCCAGCCGCTTCGGCGTGTAGACCGTGTTGATCAGGTGCCAGGTCGCCAGGTCGAAGTAGATCCGGTTCGGCAGCTCGCGCCCCTCGGGATCGAGCGCGCGATAGCCGAACGCCGGCAGGATCGCCGCCAGTTCGACGCGGCGGTCGTAGTCGGTGCCGGCGACGTGCACGCCGTGGTGCGCGAGCACGTCGTCCTTGCGCTCGAGGCGCGCCATCCGCTGCGGCCCGACCCGCACGAGCGAGAAGTCCGACGTACCGCCGCCGATGTCGGCAACCAGCACGAGCCGTTCGGCCTGCTGGCGCGACTCGTAGTCGAACGCGGCCGCGATCGGTTCGTACTGGAAATGCACGTCGGTGAAACCGACCGACCGCGCGGCCGCTTCGAGCTGGTCCTGCGCGAGGCGGTCGGCGCGCGGATCCTCGTCGACGAAGAACACCGGCCGGCCGAGCACCGCACGGCCGATCGGCGCGCCCGCGCGTGCCTCGGCCTTGCGCTTCAGGTGCGTCAGGAAGCGCGCGATGATCTCCGTGTACGCCATCGCGCTGCCGTCGCCGAGATCGGTCGTGGTTTCCGCGAGCGGCGAGCCGAGGATGCTCTTCATCGAGCGCATCAGCCGGCCGTCGAAACCGTCGATATACGACGCGAGCGCGGCCCGGCCGTATTCGACCGTCTGCTCGTCGTTGTTGAAGAAGATCGCGGTGGGCAGCGTCAGGTGGTCGCCCTCGACGGGCGCGAGGCGCATTCCATCGCCGTCGGGCAGCGCCACGGCGGAATTGGACGTGCCGAAATCGATCGCGCAGTAAGTCATCGGAAGGTGCCGCAGCATGGCCGGCGCGGAAAACGGAAAGGACGGGCTTTTTAACATGAAGCCCGCCGGATCACAACCGGGGCCGGCCAGCGGTACGGTGCAACCGGCCCGGAGGGGCGGGGATGGGGCGCGCCGGCAGGCGCGTCAGGGGCGACAGGTGCGGTCGGAGGCCAAACGCACCCCGCCGCCTGCCCCGGGAATCAGGCTACCGCTTCGAAACCCTTCTTCCATGCGCCCGCATAGACGACCTCGCCGAGCGCGTGACGCGTGCGGGGCGCCTTTTCGCGGTCGCGCAGCACCGGATCGAGCTTGTCGACGTTGCCGTAGTGGCCGAGCGAGATGAGCGCCGGAATGGCGACGTCGGCCGGAATCTCGAACGCGTCGCGGAACGCCTTCGCGTCGAAGCCGCTCATCTGGTGCGCGGCAAGGCCCAGCGCGTGCGCCTGCAGCACCAGCGACATCGCCGCGGCGCCCGCGTCATACAGTGCGGTCGACGCCGGCTCGCCCTTCGGCGTGAGCGTGTGCGAAGTCACGGCGATCAGCACCGGCGCCGGCGCGTTCCAGGCCTGGTTGAACGGCACCAGTGTCGCGAATGCGCGCTTGAACGCTGCTTCGTCCTGCGTGCGATCGAAGACGATGAAGCGCCACGGCTGCGCGTTGTATGCGGACGGCGCCCAGCGCGCGGCTTCGAGCACCGCGTGCAGATCGGCGGCGCTGATCGGCTCGTCCGAATACGCGCGCGGGCTCCAGCGGCCCGCGATCAGTTCGTGAATCGAAACAGTGGTGGGAGCAGGTTTGACAGACATGCGGTTCCTCGCTGACATCGATGAAGGGGCGCGAACGCGCGCCGAACCGCAAGCATAACCGCTTGAGCCATCACGCGCCCGATCGTCCCGCGCAATGCAAATCAGCGATCCTGCATTGACCGGCCGCCCAACTTCCGTTCGGCCAGAGGAACTCCCGTCTGCCGTCCCGCCTCGGAACGACGGCTCGGCTTCCTCGACGCGGCCGCCCCGGCCGCGCAGCCGCGCACGGGCCGGCCGAAGCGCCGCTCAGGCGGCCTGCGCGGCGGCGCGGGACGGGCCGCGATTGATTCGCAGCACGATCAGCGCGCCGACGATGCAGAGCCCGCCCGAGATCATCGACGCGATCGTATAGGTGCCGAGGCTCGCACGCAGCAACCCTGCGCCGAGCGCCGCGAATGCCGCGCCGAGCTGGTGGCCGGCGACGATCCAGCCGAACACGACCGGCGCCGCGGCCTTGCCGAACACATCGGTGGCGAGCCGCACGGTCGGCGGCACGGTCGCGATCCAGTCGAGCCCGTAGAACATCGCGAACAGCGGCAGCCCGAAGAAATCGATGCCGAACGCATGCGGCAGGTAGATCAGCGACAGCCCGCGCAGCCCGTAATACCAGAACAGCAGCACGCGGTTGTCGTAGCGGTCGGACAGCCAGCCCGACAGCGTCGTGCCGAACAAGTCGAACACGCCCATCGCGGCGAGCAGCGACGCGCCCTGCACTTCGGTCATCCCGTAGTCGCTGCACATCGCGATCAGGTGCGTGCCGACATAGCCGTTGGTGCTCGCGCCGCAGATGAAGAAGCTGAAGAACAGCAGCCAGAAGTCGCGCGAGCGGCTCGCCATCAGCAGCGTGCGGAACGCGACCGCGAGCGGGTTCTCCTTCGTCGCGTCGGGCGCGGCCGGCGCATCGGCCGGCTCGCCGTACGGGCGCAACTGCACGTCCGCCGGCCGCTCGGGCAGCAGGAACGCGACCAGCGGAATCACGATCGCGGCCGCGACCGCAACGACGAGTACGACCGGCCGCCAGCCGTGGCGCTGCGCGATCGCCGCGAGCATCGGCAGGAACACGAGCTGGCCGGTTGCCGTGCTCGCGGTCAGGATGCCCATCACGAGCCCGCGCCTCGCATGGAACCAGCGCGTGACGAAGGTCGCGGACAGCGTCAACGCGACGACGCCCGTCGAGCAGCCGACCATCAGCCCCCAGATCACGACCATCTGCCAGCTCTGCGTCATCATCGACGACAGCGCGACGCCCGCGCCCATCGTCACCAGCGCAGTCAGGATCGTCGGCCGAAGCCCGAAACGCTGCATCGCCGCGGCCGCGAACGGGCCCGTCAGGCCGTACAGCGCGATGTTCACCGAAATCGCCAGCGAAATCGCCGCGCGGCTCCAGCCGAGTTCGCGCTCGAGCGGCACCATCAGCACGCTCGGCGTCGCGCGCGTGCCGGCCGCCGCCAGCAGGATCAGGAAAACCACCGCCGCCGCGAGCCATCCGTAGTGGAAGCGCCCGCCGATTCGTGTCACCGCCCAATTCATGTTGTCGCTCTCCAGTTGCCGGCCCGGCGCCCGCGCGCCCGCCCCGCCTCACCACCAGGCCACCTCCGCCGCACGCTGCGTCGGCTGACCTGGGCCGACACTGGCATTTGTCTGTTGATCCGCTCGGCATTGTTACCGCTCGGTCACAAGTGTGTTGCGATCGTAGTTACCAGTCGGTAACATGTCAAGCAATTCCATCACGCAGTCGAGGGTCATCATGTCGGGCATCGAGGCCGTCAACAAGCCGCCGGCACGCCGCACGCGCCGGCCGATCGCCGCGGCCGCGGCGCACGAACATCTGCTGCGCGCCGCCGAGGAGCTGTTTTACAAGGAAGGGGTGCGCGCGGTCGGTGTCGAGGCGGTCGTGGAACTCGCGGGCGTCAACAAGATGAGCTTGTACCGCCAGTTCTCGTCGAAGGACGAGCTGATCCTCGCGTATCTGGAGCGAATGGATGCGTGCTTCTTCGAGCGTTTCGATTCGAGCATCGCGAAGCATCCGGGCCAGCCGAAGGCGCAGTTGATCCAGTATTTCGTCGATCTCGCGGAGCGCGCGACGCAGAAGGACTATCGCGGCTGCCCGTTCGTCAACGTCGCGGCCGAATTCCCCGATGCTTCGCACCCGGCCCGCGAGCGCGTCGCGCAGAACAAGGAACAGCTGATGAAGCGGCTCGTCGCGTTGTGCGACAGCGCCGGCGCACGGCAGCCGCAAGCGCTCGCCGATGCGCTCGCGCTGGTGGTCGAAGGCATCTACGCGGCCAGCCAGACGTATCGGCACGGCGAAACGCCGATCGGCACCGCGCCCGCGCTGGTCACGCAGCTGATCGAAGCCGGCTGCGCGTGACGGGCGGCGCACGCCCGAACCCCGCCGGTCCGCTCCAGCTACAATGCGGCCCTCGCTGCCGCTTCGCCCGATTGCCTTCGCCATGACCGACACCCGCCCCGACTCGCACGACGACATCCTCGCCGCCACGCGGCACTGGCTCGCGCGCGCGGTGATCGGACTCAATCTGTGCCCGTTCGCGAAAAGCGTCTATGTGAAGGAACAGGTGCGCTATGCAATCAGCGAAGCGACGACGCTCGAGGACGCACTCGCCGACCTCGAAACCGAGCTGCGCGCGCTCGAGGCGGCGGATCCCCAGCAGGTCGACACGACGCTCGTGATCTATCCGCGCGCGTTCGCGGATTTCGTCGACTACAACGATGCGCTGTTCTTCGCCGAGCGGCTCGTGCAGCAATTGCGGCTCGACGGCGTGCTGCAGATCGCGAGCTTCCATCCCGAGTACCGGTTCGAAGGCAGCGAAGCCGACGACATCGAGAACTACACGAACCGCGCGCCGTATCCGATCCTGCACCTGCTGCGCGAGGACAGCATCGCGCGCGCGGTCGACGCGTTTCCGGACGCGTCCGCGATCTACGAGAAAAACCAGGAAACGCTGCGCCGCCTCGGTCACGACGGCTGGCGTGAATGGATGCGCCGGCCGGGCGGCGACGTCTGACGCGTCGCGCGACGGCCGGCCATCGCGCGGCCAACGGGCCGCGCGCGTCAGTCGACCGCAGTCGGCCTCAGTCGGCGGCCGGCTCGACGGCCTCGCCTTCCGCCGCCGCGGGCGCCGGCACGAAGAAGCGCTCGTTCAGTTCGGCGAGCCCGAACATGCCGAGGATCTCGTTCAGCCGTTCGCCGGGCTTGCGGCGCGGCAGGTTCTTGTACTGCGCGATGATCAGCTCGTTCTTCATCGAATGCTCCCAGCCGACCAGCTCGGTCACGCTGACCTGGTAGCCGTGCGCCTCGAGCTGCAGACAGCGCAGCACGTTGGTGATCTGGCTGCCGAATTCGCGCGTATGCAGCGGATGCCGCCACACTTCCGTCAGCGCATTCGCAAGCGACTTGCCCTTGTTCCTGCGCAGCACGCCCGCGACCTCCGCCTGGCAGCACGGCACCAGCACGATGTGCTGCGCGCGCTTCGCGAGCGCGAACCGGATCGCGTCGTCGGTCGCCGTGTCGCATGCATGCAGTGCGGTCACGACATCGACCGTTTCGGGCAGCTTCGGCGACGTGATCGAGTCGGCGACCGACAGGTTCAGGAACGACATCCCGCCGAATCCGAGTCGCGCGGCGAGCTCGGTGGAACGCGTGACGAGCTCTTCGCGCGTCTCGATGCCGTACACGTGCGACGCGAACGCCGGCGTGCCGTGCCCCGGCTGCTGCTTGAAGAACAGGTCGTACAGGATGAAGCCGAGATACGACTTGCCGGCGCCGTGATCGACGAGCGTGACGGCGCCCTTGTCGGCCTGCACGCTCGCGAGCAACGGTTCGATGAACTGGAACAGGTGATAGACCTGCTTCAGCTTGCGGCGGCTGTCCTGGTTCAGCTTGCCGTCGCGGGTCAGGATGTGCAGTTCCTTCAACAGCTCGACGGACTGCTCCGGACGGATTTCGTAGGTCTTGTTCGACATCGTGAAGCGGCGCCGGGCCATGGTCGGGTGACCACGGCCCGGCGGCGTGAATTCGTGAGGAATGGCGACAGTTTACCGAAAATGCGCGATCAGGCCCGCGCGCCGAGCCGCCAGAGCGACGTGAGCTCGGCGCGGCGTGCCGCGTGCAGCGGATCGTCCGCGTCGGTCGACTTCGGATGCGCGGGGCGGATGTCTTCGCGGCCGAGCACCACGAGACCGGCTTCATCGATCCATTGCAGCAACGTTTCACGCGGCCGCAGGCCGAGATGCTCGGCGAAATCGGACAGGATCAGCCAGCCTTCGCCGCGCGGTTCGAGATGGTCGGCGAGCCCGGCGAGGAAACCGCGCAGCATGCGGCTGTCGGGATCGTAGACCGCATATTCGATCGGCGCGCTCGGGCGGGCCGGCACCCACGGCGGGTTGCACACGACGAGCGGCGCGCGGCCGGCCGGAAACAGGTCGGCTTCGACGATGTCGACGCGATCGGCGTGGCCGAGCCGCGCGATGTTCTCGCGTGCACACGCAAGCGCGCGCGGATCCTGGTCGGTCGCGACGATACGCTCGACGCCGCGCGATGCGAGCACGGCCGCGAGCACGCCGGTGCCGGTGCCGATGTCGAACGCGAGCGACGTCGCCGGCAGCGGCGCGCGCGCGACGAGTTCGACGTATTCGCCGCGCACCGGCGAAAACACGCCGTAATGCGGATGGATCGGCGCGCCGCCGAGCGCCGGAATCGGCACGCCCTTCTTGCGCCATTCGTGCGCGCCGACGAGACCGAGCAGTTCGCGCAGCGACACGACCGACGGCGCGCCGCCCGGCCCGTACGCTTCCTCGCACGCGGCGCGCACGTCGGGCGCGCGGCGCAGCGGGATCCTGTAGTCGGCATCGAGCGGGATCAGCAGCATCCCGAGCGTGCGGGCGCGCTGCGATTGCGCGAGCCGATGCAGGTTGAATGCGTCGGCGCCGGCCGCGGCCTTCGCCTTCTTCGGCTTGCGTTCGACGCGGCGGGCCATCGCCTGCACGAGCTGGCGCGCATTCTGGAAGTCGCCCTGCCAGACGAGCGCGGTGCCCTCGCATGCGAGGCGGTACGCGGCATCGGCGGTGAGGCGGTCATCGGCCGGCACGGCGCGCTTCGGCGGCTGCACGCCGGCTTCGGAGCGCCAGCGCACGGCATGTTCGGCGCCGTCGGCGTCGGTCCAGTGGAAAACGGGGAAATCGGTCACGCGAGCTCGGCTACGGTTGGCTTCAGACAGGCGGCGAGAATTCACCGCGCGGACGACACCATACCGCGCTTTGTCCGGCCTCGCAAAAACGGGGGCCGCGGCGCCCGCCCGAAGGCGTTTGCCGCGGCACGATCGTCTATCAGGCGAGATCGAAAGTCTCTGCGACAGGCGCGTCGCGCTTGACGGCAGCAATACCGTTGTCGCGGCCTTGCGTGCTCTTGTACGTTTCACTCGTACCGATAACCTGGCGGTTTGCGGCCTTCAGGTTGAACATGTACTCGCCGTTGTGCGCGACCTTCCGCTCATAACGTTCGTCCAGCGGCGCATTCTCGCGGACGGAAGCGATGCCGGTTTGCGCGCCGCGCTTCTCCTCGTACCGCTCGCTCGCGAGGATGATCTCGCCATTCGCCGACTTCAAATGGAAGAAGTACTGACCGTTCGTCGCCTTTTTGATCTCGAACTTTGCAGCCATGTGGTTACTCTCCTAAAAGAACGTCCGACCCTCGGACATTGACCAGTGTAGGAGCCGCAACCACCACAATCCAACTTCCGCCAAGCAGACTGTTGAAGACTGTTAATTCGTCAACTTTTCGTGACATTTGGCCGACGTTGCCAGCACATCTACCCGCCCCATCCCGGCGTCGCCGGCATGCGCAACGTGCCCGCGTCGCGGAAATGCACGCTGCCGAGCACACCGCCCGCGAGCCGCCCGCGCAACGCGTACGGCAGCTCGCCGCTGGCCGCCGCGCCGGGCAGGTTCCACGCCTGCCGCGCGGCGGCGAACGCCGAGACCGAAACGGGCACGTCGATCACCGCCTCGCCGAAACGCGGCACGACGCCCGAGCGATCGCTGACGCCGCTCGCGAACGGCGTGCCGTTCAGGTCGAGCGCGACCGAAATGCCGTCGTATTCGATCGGCGTGTCATTCGGGTTCTGCACGCGCAGCTTCAGGCTGAAGCGCATCTCGAGGCCCTGCCCGACCAGCGGGTCGAGCCCGGCGACGGACACGCTCACGGGCTCGCGCGTGAAGCCCGCGCAACCGCCGAGCACGAAGGCGGCGGCGAACAGCAGCAGCACGGCGCGCAGCGGCGCGATAAGGAACAGGGCTCGTGGCATCGGCTGGCCTCCTTGCGGCAATCGATCGACAGGTTGTCGATGCATTGTACCGAGCGCGCCCCGCCACCCCGGAATTCGTAGTTTTCGCGTAGCGCCGAGATCGTTAATAGATTAAAACTACGGAAAGCGGGAGCTAAACGGAAAGTGAATTAATGCCTGCCTGCATTCAATGGCACACGAAAAACTCAATCGAGCCACTTTCTAATTTTTTCGTTTCCTTAACCCAAAACCATCAAGTATATTTACGCATCCTTCGAGCAGGCCGACAAACCTTGATGCCGCATGACGGCGATTTTACGGAACGGCGACACGCCGTCCTTCCGTCCGGCGGCCTGGTACGGCCAGCCCCGTGGGTCGTCGGTTCAAAGGGAATGCACGCCCGTGCAGGGCGGGCGGCCGCGTGTCGTGCGCGCGAAATCAATTCAGTACAACACGCGCACGGCCATTTTGAACCGGCAAGTTAACCGACATCCGGAAACACAGAGGGGGCAGTAAACGATGATTACCTTCACGTAGTCGACTGACCGTCTTTTCGAATAATCCGTCATTGGCATTTCTCATCGCCGCTGATTAACGGCGAGGGATTGTCTTTGCCGGCGTTTTCGCAGCACTGAACGATTCTTTCAACAATCGAGGTTTCAGTCATGTCGATCAACATTCACAAGATGCGTTATCTACCGCTGGTCGCCGCACTCGCACTCGCCGGTTGCGGCGGCGACGACGGCGGCGTGGGCTCGGCTTCCGCACTCAGCTCGGCCGGCGCGCCGCACTCGGGCTCGGCGCCCGCCGCCAACACGCCGCCGAGCGCGTCCAATGTCGACAAGAGCGTGTCGCCTGTCGAGCTGCCGGACACCGTGGTACCGGTCAACTACCGGCTGTGGTTCCGCCCGAACGACGCGCTGGACGCGTTCGACGGGCGCGCCGACGTCGAAATCAAGGTGCTGAAGCCGGTCAACAACATCGTGATCGCCGGCCACCGGATCAAGTTCACGAACGGCCGCATCACGCTGCAGCCGGGCAACATCCAGCTGATCGCGACGCCGCAGGACAAGGGCGACTTCTACCAGCTGCGCCCCGTGGCCGGCACGATCGCGCCGGGCAACTATTCGCTGCACATGGAGTGGTCGGGCATCATCAACTTCAAGTCGTACGACGATCCGGCCACGCAGACGGGCGGCAGTTGCGGCGACGATCCGTATCCGGGCTGCTCGGCCGCGGAAGGCGTGTTCCGCGTCGACCTGAAGGGCACCGACGGCAAGACGAGCGGCGCGATCCTCACGCAGGGCGAAACCAACCTGTCGCGCCAGTGGTTCCCGGGCTGGGACGAGCCGGCGTTCCGTCCGACCTATGAAGTGACGGCCGAAGTGCCGCAAAGCTGGCGCGTCGTGTCGAACGCGGCCGAGAAGCCGGCGACCAACGTCGGCGGCGGCTACAAGCTCGTGCAGTTCGAGAAGACCCCGCCGATGCCGTCGTACCTGCTGTTCTTCGGCGGCGGCATGTTCGACACCTACGAGGACGATTTCTCGAGCCCGCTGCCGGGCGGCAAGGGCGGCCTGCACCTGCGCGTGTTCACGCCGCCGGGCATGAGCGACTGGGCGAAGCCCGCGATGGACCGCACCAAGCAGGCGCTCGACTACTACTACCGCTACACGGGCATCCCGCTGCCGCTGACGAAGTTCGATACGGTCGCCGCGAACGACGCGTTCAAGGAGCAGAAGGACCTGAACTTCGGCGGGATGGAGAACTGGGGATCGATCCTCGAGTTCGCCGACGACATCCTGCCGCAGCCGGGCCAGCCGATGTCGCGTTACGGTAACGAGGTGCTCACGCACGAAGTCGCGCACCAGTGGTTCGGCGACCTCGTCACGACCGACTGGTGGGACAACGTCTGGCTCAACGAGTCGTTCGCGACGTTCTTCGAGACGAAGACCACGATCCAGTTCTTCCCCGACGAGTTCAGCTGGCTCGACCAGGTGAAGAACAAGTACCGCGTGATCAATCGCGACATCGGCCCGAACGCGTTCCCGGTCGCGCCGAACTTCAACGACTGGGCGTCGAACGACTTCGTGCTGAGCGCGAGCGCGTTCACGTACGACAAGGGCGGCCACGTGCTGAAGACGCTCGAGAACTATCTCGGCGAGCAGACGTTGCGCCAGGGCCTGCAGCAGTATCTGGTCGACTACTCGTTCGGCAACGGCACGCCGAAGCGCCTGTGGGATGCGCTGTCGAAGGCGAGCGGCCAGTCGGTCGGCCCGATCGGCGACAGCTACGTGCGCCAGACGGGCGTGCCCCTGATCTCGCTCGACACGCAGTGCGACATGACGAAGAACCAGACGATCGTCACGCTGAAACAGCAGCCGTTCCCGAACAAGAACGCGTATCCGGGCCTGCAATGGACGGTGCCGATCACGCTCGCGTACGGCCAGGGTCTCGCGAAACACACGACGCTCGCGCTGAAGGATACGCAGGCGCAGACGCGGATCGACGGCTGCACGGGCGTGGTCGCCGATCCGAGCGGCCTCGACTACTACGTCGTGAACTACAGCGACGCCGCGTGGAGCGGCCTGCTCACGCAGGTCAACGGCTCGACCGATCCGGTGCTGCTCGCGAACCTGAAGAGCGAGGCCGCGCTGCTCGTCGCGAACAACCTCGCGCCGGCTTCGCGTTCGACGTCGATCGGCTCGGTCGCTTCGCCGGCCGCGATGAAGCTGCGCCAGACGCCGAGCTTCGGCGGCATCGCGCCGACGGCGAAGGAACGTCCGTCGCTGCGCTATCAGGGCATGTTCAAGCCGCGCAAGACGCTGGTTCAGTAACGTTGTCCGGCCGGCCGGTGCCGCGCGGTTCGCGGCGCCGGCCGGCGTTCAAGTCCTCACGTCCTTCGGCAGGCCCCGCATGCGGGGCCTGTTTTTTTGTCGGTATCGTTCGCGCCGCACCGGCAAGGACTAGCTAGCGATCGTCGCGCCGACGAAACGCCCACCACGCGGCGAGCGCGGTAAAGCCCGCGACGAGCAGCACCATCAGCCAGAAGCCGTGCTTGTTCTCGGAGAACGGCACGCCGCCGACGTTCATCCCGAAGAAGCCCGCGACGATGTTGATCGGCAGCGCGATCACGGTCACGAGCGTCAGCGTGAACAGCGTCCGGTTGTTCTGCTCGTCGAGGCGTGAGCCGATCTCTTCCTGCAACAGCTTGATCCGCTCGTTGAGCCCGGACAGATCGGCGAGCACGAGCGAGAACTCCTCGGTCGACTCGCGCAGCTCCTGCACGTCTTCGGGATGCAGCCACGCGGGCGGTTTCGCGAGCAGCCGGAAGATCGAGCCGGGCTCGGGCGCCAGCATGCGCTGCAGGCGCGTCAACGTGCGGCGCATCGCGCCGAGTTCGACGCGATTCGACGTGAGCCGCTGCGACAGGAAGCGATCCTCGATGCGATCGACGTCGACGCTCGTGCGCCGCATGATCTGGATCAGCAGGTCGGCCTGGTCGTGCAGCAGGTGCACGAGCAGCTCGACCGGCGACCGGAACCGCTCGCCGTCGCGCACGCCTGCGCGCAGCGTGTCGACCGAGCGCAGCGGCTTGAGCCGCGCGGTGACCATGATGCGCCGTTCGACGTGCACGAACAGCGTCGCGATTTCCGACGGCGTCAGTTCGAGATTGAACATCACGTCGTTGACGATCGCACGCAGTGCGCCGTCCTCCTGCTCGATGCGCGTCGAACGCGACCCTTCGTGCAGGAATTCGAAGAAGCTGTCGGGCAATCCGAGGTGGGTGCGCATCCAGCGCTCGCTCGCGCCGTGCGCCAGATTGAAATGCAGCCAGACGAAATCGTCCGAGGCGCTCGCATCGCGCGCGCGGCACGTGCGCAGCCATGCCGCGGCCGCTTCGGCGTCGAGCATCACGCCCGCTCCGCCCGGGACGAAGCGGAATCCGCACACCATGCCGGACGTATCGGCACCGTAAGTCTGTACGATCAGGTCCATCGTGTCGAAGGTCGTGCGGCGCGCGCCGCGCCGCGCATCGCGCCTCGCGGCGCCACGCCGGGAAATGAAACGAAACGTATGCCCGACGGATGTGACGTTCTCGTGACACTGTCACATACGCACCGTCCCGGCCTCGTCAGCCTATCCCAAAAAGCAATGCGCCGCCCATTGGGCGGCGCATGTGCGATAAGCGAGCCGGCGCGAAGCCGAAGATTACTGCCGCGGCTCCGACTGCGCGGCGGTCGGGCAGGCCGGATCCTTGCCCCAGTGGCCGTCGCAGACGCGCCAGCGGCACAGCTGATCCTCGAAGAAACCGCGCTCCGAGCAATCCTTCACGCGCGATGCGAGCGAACCGCCCGTCGTGGCGGCCGTCTTGGTCGGCACGGCCTG
Source organism: Burkholderia ambifaria AMMD (assembly GCF_000203915.1). Classification (NCBI taxonomy): domain Bacteria; kingdom Pseudomonadati; phylum Pseudomonadota; class Betaproteobacteria; order Burkholderiales; family Burkholderiaceae; genus Burkholderia; species Burkholderia ambifaria. The sequence continues at coordinate 445,681 of NC_008390.1, read as the reverse complement.
CCCCTTCTGTGCGGCGGCCTTCTTGTCGGCCGGCTTCGTGCGGGCGACGAGCGCGGCGAGCAGATCCGCATCCGGATCGTCCTTGCCGGACGCCTTCGCGCTCGCGGTACGGGTCGTCGCTTCGCGACGCTTCTTCGCCTGCGCGAGCTCCGCCTGCTGTTCCTTGTGATGCTTGCGGGCATCCGCCTTCGTGTCGGCCTTCGCATCGGCCTTGCCGTGTGCGGCGACCTTGTCGCCCTTCGCGGTGTCGGCCTTCGCCGTTTTCGTCGCCGCTGCGGCGGCGGCCGTGGCAGCGCCTGCTGTGGCGGCGCCTGCCGTGGCTGCGCCCGATGCATCGTCGGCACCGCTCGCGAGCGCGCGCGACAAGCGGCTGCTGTCGGCGCCCGACGCAGGGGATGCGGACGCAACGGTCTGGGACGCGGCATCGTCATTGACAATCGTCGCGGGTTGCGCGGCGGGCGCGGCCGACGCTGCATTCTGCGCGACCTGCGGGGCGCCGCCGCTGGCCGTCTCGACCTTCGCCGGTGCCGGCACGGGCGCGGCGGCGACGACGGCCTGCTCGCCCGATTGCTGCTGCCAGCGCCACGCGCCCCAGCCGCCGACGGCGACCACGAGCGCGACGACGGCCGCGATCGGCCCCTTCAGCGAACGGCGCGGGGCCTCGGCTGGCGGCGTGACACGTCCTTCCAGATTCGCGAGAATGCGCGATTGCTGCGGCCCGCCCCCGCCTGCCGGTTTGGTATCGGACAGCAGGCTGGGCGGGGTTTTCGAATTTGAATTTTCCGGCGCACTCATTCAGCGTCTCATTGAATCCTGGTTTAATTCACCGCGATAATATAGCCCGGCCTCTCAAGGCAGCCTGATTCTAAGAGCAAGCATTGCAAAACACAATCAATTCCAATTTCCGGGGATTTCCTTGATTGCCGTCGCACTCGTCGCCTATTTCGCCCTTGCCGTCGCGGTCGCGGCCCTGTTGCTTTTACCGGGTATCCGGGCGACCGTTTTCGAATCGGTCGCCCAGTTTCACGGCCGCATGACGCGCCGCGCGAACGATCGCGCCGCACGCACGCGCAGTCAAATTGTTAAATCGGCAACCGCGACGCGCGGCGCATTAAGTGGCGTGCAAAATTTACTGGTTCGGCGGCGCTTGATGATTATGGTGTCGGCAGGTATTCTTGCGACGCCGCCATTGGTGGCCATTGCGTTACGCGGTCGGCAATTATTTCAGTACGACGACACGGCGCGCGTGCCAGACGAGAAGATCGCCGCGCTGCTGCAGGGCGAACAACTCGTGCCGCCGCCGCCGTTGCCGCCGGAAGTCTTTGCCACGAAGGAAGTCGAACAGGTGCGGCCGGCGCTGAAGGATGCGAGCCGCGACTGGAACCTGCTGGATCCCGATTTCCGTACGCGTTTGCTGCTGGTCTACAAGATCATGCACGAACAATATGGTTACGAGATGGCGCTGCTGGAAGGTTATCGGAGTCCGGAACGGCAGAACCGGCTCGCGCAGATGGGCACCAACGTGACCAATGCGGCGGCCTTCCAGAGTTACCACCAGTTCGGGCTCGCGACGGACAACGCGTTCCTGCGCGACGGCAAGCTGGTCATTTCCGAGAAAGATCCGTGGGCGATGCGCGGCTACCAGTTGTACGGCCAGGTTGCCGAGCAGGTCGGACTGACCTGGGGCGGCCGATGGAAGATGATGGATCTCGGGCACGTGGAATACCATAAACCCGGTTTTAAACTGGGACGCGGCAGCTAGTCACGGCTGCCGGACAAGAAATAATGAGGGCGGCATGGGGCTTTTTAATCACCCGGCAGGAAACGATTTGGGCGGCGCAATCGATCGGGCATTCCGGTGCGCGATTTTTTCAGGCCGCCGCATCCGTTTTAATTCTCACAGCGTCCTTTCGTTATTGCGCGCGCCTTCTCCGATGCCGCGGGCGCATTGATGCCAGCCCCCTTCATCCCGTTTGACAGCATGGCGACACATCGCAGCGCCACCCTTGCCGCTCGGCGCGCCTGCGTCGCCTCACTGAATCGCACCGGAACCTGAACGTCCTATGCAACGCATCCTCAACGTGCTGACTCATCCGCGTACGCTCTCGATTGTCGGGATCGTCGCGCTAGCGGCGATTCTCTTCATCGTCGCCGACATGCTGCAGCTGCCGCTCCTGTGGGCGGCGCTCGCCTTCGCGGCGATCCTCGTGCTGTGGCTCGGCGTCGCGTTGTGGCGCCGCTGGCGCGTGAAGCGCGCGAACCAGCAACTCGGCCAGGTGCTGGAGGAGCAGGCGGAAACCGGCAAGATCGCCGCGCCGGCCGCGGCCGCGCTCGCGCCCGACTCGAAGACCGCCGACCTCGACGTGCTGCGCACGCGCCTGTCCGACGCGGTGAAGACGATCAAGACGTCGAAGATCGGCCAGGTGTCGGGCGGCTCCGCGCTGTACGAACTGCCGTGGTACATCGTGATCGGCAACCCGGCCGCGGGCAAGAGCAGCGCCGTGCTGAACTCCGGCCTGCAGTTTCCGTTCGCGGACAAGAACAGCGCCGTGATCCACGGCATCGGCGGCACGCGCAACTGCGACTGGTTCTTCACGACCGAGGGGATCCTGCTCGACACGGCCGGCCGCTACTCGGTGCACGAGGAAGACCGCAGCGAATGGCTCGGCTTCCTCGGCCTGCTGAAACGCTACCGTCCGAAGGCGCCGATCAACGGCATCATCGTCACCGCGAGCATCGCCGAACTCACCGGCAACCGCCCCGAATTTGCGATCAACCTCGCGAAAAACCTCCGTCAGCGCGTTCAGGAGCTGACCGAAAAGCTCGAGGTGTTCGCGCCGGTCTACGTGATGTTCACGAAGGCCGACCTGATCACCGGCTTCACCGAATTCTTCAGCAGCAGCGACAAGCACGAGTACGACCGCGTGTGGGGCGCCACCCTGCCCTACGAGCCGGACGAGAAGCGCGACGTCGTCGCGCTGTTCGACGAGCGCTTCGAGGAGCTGTACGAAGGGCTGAAGGAGATCAGCGTCGCGCAGCTGTCGCTGTCGCGCGGCAACCAGCTGTCGCCGGGCCAGTTGAGCTTCCCGCTCGAATTTTCGACGATCAAGCCGTCGCTGCGCGCGTTCCTCGCGACGCTGTTCGAGAACAACCCGTTCCAGTACAAGCCGATCTTCCGCGGCTTCTACTTCACCAGCGCGCTGCAGGAAGGCGAAACCAACAGCGCCGCCGCGCAGCGCATCGCGCACCGCTTCGGCCTCGACGCGAACGCGCTGCCGAAGCCGCACAGCGCGTTCTCGAAGAACGGCTTCTTCCTGCGCGACCTGTTCTCCAAGGTGATCTTCGCGGACCGCCAGACCGTGCGCCAGTTCGCGAGCCCGACCAAGACCCGGCTGCGCTACGCGACCTTCTTCGGCTTCGTCGCGGCCCTCGCGCTCGCCCTCGGCGGCTGGACCTGGTCGACGATCGGCAACCAGCAGCTCGTCGCGAACGTACAGGCCGACCTCGACAACGTCACGCGCCTTCAGCAGGGCCGCAATGACCTGCAGTCGCGCCTGCAGGCGATGGACATCCTGGAAGACCGGATCGAACAGCTCGAGCAGTTCCGCCGCGACAAGCCGGTGTCGGTGTCGCTCGGCCTGTACCAGGGCGACCGTCTCGAGCAGCATCTGCTGACCGAGTACTACAACGGCGTGCGCCAGATCCTGCTCGCGCCGGTCTCGCAGAACCTGGCGTCGTTCATGAAGGACGTGAACGCGCACCCCGAACAGCTCGTGCCGATGACGCGCCCGCCCGAATCGGGTGCCGTGCAGGGCGGCGCGGTGCCGGTCTCGACCAACCCGCCGGGCGCCGCACCGCCGGCCGGCGCCGCGCAAGGCGCATCCGCCGCAGCGGCCGCCGCGCCGCAACAGCCGGCTGCGCCGCAGGGCGGGCTGTACAGCGACGCGTCGCCGACCAACGTGCAGGACGCGTACAACGCGCTGAAGACCTACCTGATGCTGTCCGACAAGCGTCATGTCGAACAGGCGCACCTGACCGACCAGCTCGCCCGCTTCTGGCGCGGCTGGCTCGAGACGAATCGCGGCAACATGCCGCGCGACGAGATGATCAAGAGCGCCGAGCGCATGATCTCGTTCTATCTATCGCGCGTGACCGACGACGACTGGCCGATGATCGACGCGAACCTCGCGCTCGTCGATCAGACTCGCGAGAACCTGCGCCGCGTCGTGCGCGGCATGCCGGCCCGCCAGCGCGTCTACGAGGAAATCAAGGCCCGCGCGTCGACCCGCTTCGCGCCGATGACCATCGCGCGCATCGTCGGCGACGGTAACCAGGGGCTGGTCGCCGGCAGCTACGCGATTCCGGGCACGTTCACGCGTGAAGCCTGGTTCGACTACGTGCAGCCGGCGATCCGCGACGCGGCGACCAAGGAGCTGCAGGCGAAGGACTGGGTGCTGAACACGTCGACGCAGGACGACCTGACGCTCGAAGGCAGCCCCGAGCAGATCCAGAAGACCCTCGTCGGGATGTACAAGACCGAATACGCACAGCACTGGCAGAAGTTCATGCAGGGCATCGCGGTGCAGGGCTTCAGCAGCTTCGGCCAGGCCGTCGACGGGATGAACCGCCTCGGCGATCCGCAGGATTCGCCGATCCGCAAGATCCTCGAGACCGCGTACGACCAGACGTCGTGGGACAACCCGTCGCTCGCAAACGTGACGATCAAGAAGGCGCAGACGGGTGTCGTGAACTGGGTCAAGCAACTGTTCACGCGCTCGCAGGCCGGCCAGATGGCGGCCGCGAACATCGACATCAACGGCAATCCGGCCGAGGTGCCGATGGGTCCGATCGGCCAGGAGTTCATCGGGCTCGCGCGGATCGTCGCGACGCACGACGGCACGTCGATGCTCAAGGGCTACATGGATTCGCTGTCGAAGGTGCGCACGCGCTTCAACGTGATCAAGAACCAGGGCGACCCCGGCCCCGGCGCGCGCCAGCTGATGCAGCAGACGCTCGACGGCAACGGCTCGGAACTCGCCGATTCGCTGAAGTTCGTCGACGAGCAGATGCTGACCGGCCTCACCGATTCGCAACGCAAGTCGCTGCGTCCGCTGCTGGTGCGCCCGCTGATGCAGGCGTTCTCGGTGGTGATTCAGCCGGCCAGCGCCGAAGTCAACAAGGTGTGGAACGCGCAGGTCTACCAGCCGTTCCAGAGCTCGCTCGCGACGAAGTACCCGTTCGCCGCGAATGCGAAGGTCGAGGCCGGCGCAGGCGAAATCGCGCAGGTGTTCGGCCCGGACGGTGCGATCGCCAAGTTCGTCGGCACGACGCTGGGCCCGCTCGCGGTGCGCCGCGGCGACACGCTCGCGGCCCGCACGTGGGGCGACATGGGCATCGGCCTCACGCCTGACTTCACGAACGGCTTCGCGCGCTGGGTCGCCCCGCTCGCCGGCGGCGCCGCAGGTGGCGCGGCCGCGGCGGCCGAACCGCAGACCGTGTTCCAGATCCTGCCGCAGCCGAGCACGGGCACGACGGAATACACGATCGCGATCGACGGCCAGCAACTGCGCTACCGCAACACGCCGCCGCAGTGGACCAATTTCGTGTGGCCGAACCCGCAGGGGTCGCCGGGCGCGACGCTGTCCGCGACGACCTTCGACGGCCGCACGGTGCAGCTCGTCAACGAGCCGGGCCGCTACGGTCTCGAGAAGCTGATCAACTCCGCGCAGCGCAAGCGCCGTCCGGACGGCACCTTCGATCTCACGTGGATCCAGGGCAGCGTGAACGTGTCGGTGACGATGCGTATCATCAGCACGTCGCAGCCGACGGGCGGCGGCGGCGACCAGCCGCAGCAGCAGAGCCTGCGCGGCCTGCAGCTGCCGTCGTCGGTCGCCGACGCGAGCGCGGGCGCGGCACAGAACGCGACGCAGGCCGGCAACGGCGCGCCGGCCGCGGCACCGGCCGTCACGGCCGCCACCGCAACGAATGCACAGGGGGCGCAATGACGCAAACCGTTCAGGCGCAGATCGCCTACTTCGGCAAGATTCCGTCGCGCGGCGACTTCGTGAAGAGCCCGCACAATCCGCAGTTGCTGCAGACGCTCGATCGCTGGATCGCGCAGGCGCTCGAACTGCTCGCGGAAGATCCGCGCTGGAAGATCGTCTACGAGGATGCGAAGCCGATGCATTTCGCGTTCCTCGGCTCGCGCAGCAAGCTCGCGATCGCGGGCCACATGGTCGCGAGCCACGACGTGTCGATGCGCCGCTTCCCGTTCCTCGGCGCGACCGCGCTGGAAGTCGACCGGCCGCTCGCGTTCCTCGCGCGCAGCCCGCTCGCGTTCGCGCGGCTGTGGTCGCGCGTCGCCGCGCAGATTCCGCCGCTGCTGGCCAAGGAGGAACCGCCCGGCGCGCTGCAGGCGCTCGGCGACACGCAGGTGCCGATCGACGTCGGCGGCCCCGGCACGTCGCATGACGGCACCTTCAACGACTTCATCGAACACCAGTCGCTGTACGGCCTGCAGCAGATGCTGCTCGAAAGCGGCCATCCGGTCCGGCTGCGCGGCGCGATGCTCGCGCTCGGCTCGCTGTTGCGGCCCGTGATGCAGAGCGGTTCGTCGCACATCGAGCGCGGCCTCACGCTGCCGCTGCCGGTCGATCCGTTCTATCGCAGCCTCGTCGCCGCGTTCTGGCTCGAACTGATCGCACCGTTCGTCGCGCAGGCCGACTTCGAGCTCGCGATCTTCATCGGCTCGATCGCCGAGCGCGAGCGGTTGATCATCGGCTTCAACGGCGCGTCTTCGAAGACGCTGCTGAGCGTCGTCGACCCGCAGACCTACGCCGCCCACAACATCGACATCGACGATCCCGAGTGGATCGACGCCCATGCGCAAAACGATCAGCAGATCAGCAAGCTCGTCAGCTACCTCGACCAACCGCAACTCTCGCTGCGCGTCGCCATCGACGCATTCCGCGAAGCGTTCATCGGAGGCTGACCGGATGCAACGCACGATTCACATCCGCCGCGCGCGCTTGTCGCCCTTCGTGGCCGCCCTCGTCGTCGCCGGGCTCGTCGGCAGCGGCGCGGCCTACGCGCAGAACACGGGCGGCGCGACCGTCACGCCGGTCGGCAACGGCACGGTCGCGACCGCCGCCCTACCCGCGAATACCAACCCCGCCGCCGCGCCGGCCGCGGGGTCCGGCACGGTGGTGCACGGCACGGCCGGCACGATCGCGCCGCCGCCCGCGAACGCGACGCCCGGCCAGGTGGTGGCCGGCGGCAAGGTGCCCGACGAGGCGACCAAGGCCGCCGTGTTGCAGAAGCTGCGCGACACCTACGGCGCGGCGAACGTGGTCGACCAGATCGAGGTCGGCGACGTCGCGACGCCGCCGAACTGGAGCGCGAACGTGCAGAAACTGCTCGGCGCGCAGCTCAAGCAGATCAGCAAGGGCCAGTTGAAGATCAACGGCACGCAGATCGAGGTGAAGGGCGAGGTGCATAACGAAGCGCAGCGCCAGCAGCTCGCGAGCGACATGGCGAACACGCTGAACCCGACGTATACGATCAAGAACGGGCTGCGTGTGTCGGCGTCCGAGCAGGGGCTGCTCGACCAGACGCTCGCGAACCGCACGATCGAGTTCGAGACGGGCAGCGCGACGCTCACGCCCCAAGGCAGGCAGATTCTCGATCAGATGGCGGCCGCGCTGTCGAAGTTGCAGAACCGCACGGTCGACATCATCGGCCACACCGACAACTCGGGGAACCGGACGTCGAACATCGCGCTGAGCCAGGCGCGCGCGGATGCGGTGAAGGGGTATCTGATCACGAAGAGCATCCCACCGCAGCAGATGACGACGACGGGGGTCGGGCCGGATCAGCCTATTGCGCCGAATGATACGGCGGACGGACGGGCGAGGAATCGACGGATCGAGTTTCGGGTGGGGCAGTAAGCGGCGATTCCGCGACATGGCGAGCCGGGGGCAGGATACCGGTAGACGCGTTCCGCGGATTGCGCACGCCCCATTCTGCTTCCGCAGTGTCAACAAGTCGGTCGCCTGACCGACCGACTACTGAATCCAGCCATATTCCAGTGAAATACGCACTGCGCTGCTTGCGGTCGGCCATTCTTCTGGTCGTCGGTGGGTTCTTCGTGCTGGCGGGTGCAGCTGCCACGATCAATTCGGCCATCCTCGTTCGCGCTCGTGCGTGGCCTCACGTCCCCGCCGTTGTCGAGCGATGTGAGGTGTCGCTGCGATATGGCAAATCCAGTGTGACATGGGAGGCGCGCGCCCTCTTCCGCTATGGCGTGGGAGAGACGCAGCAGTACGATACGACGTGGCAGCCTGCCGGGTCGCCGGTGTATTCGCGTTCGGCCGCCTCGAACATCAGCCACGAACAGTTTGTCGCGTTCACGAAGACGTACTGCAACGCGGCCGCTAACGACGGCCTGCGTGTTTCATCGATGTTTCCGGGTATTGCCCGGCGCAACGACGCGGTGGTGGGCGGGGCGTGGGTACGGGAAATTGGATTCGGTCTGTTCGCTGTGGTCGGCGGGTTGATGCTGTGTGCGGTGGGTATTTCGCTGCTGCCGTGGATCGAGGCGCGCAAAAGGGACGCGGCAAAGCGCAGAACGCGGCGAGTATCCAATCGCGTCAGCGGCTCATGACGCATACGGAAAGACTGGTTTCGGATCACGCTTGGTCGCCTCGAACGCGTTGCATCGAGAACCTTCTTGCCGATCATTTTCCCCGCTGCGAGGTAGGCATTGAGCCGGACGTTCGACTTGGTATCCGCGTCGGATCCGTCCCGGGGCGCGAATAGTAGAGCTGGAACCAGAACTGATTCACGGGACGGTGGTGCGCATCACAAAGACGCGAGATGTTCGAGTACAGCCTGCTCTCCGGATCGAGTCGAATGGCGTCTCGATCGTTAGCTCCGGCCATGGCTATTGTCCCCCCGTCGCGGCGGCACCAGCCCCGCTGGAATCGACGGCACCGCAACCGCCTGGAATCGGTTCTGCCCAAGCTCTTTCACAACCGTCGGCGACAGGACGGCGGCCGCCTTCGCGAATGCGCCCGGCTTCCCCTTGCTTGACTGGATGAGTTTCTGCACCTCCGGGTGTGCGTCGAACCGGGGGTTCACCAGAAGCGCGTAATACGCGTATTGCTCGAGATCGCCGCGATCGGTGAAGCGGTACTTGATCCACGCTTCCGCAACGGTTCTCGAAATCCGGCGGTGCGACTGGGCGTCGTTGTCCTGATACTTCTTGTCGAGCTGCTTGCCGTATCGTTTCGCCAGATCACGCGACACGTCCACGATTGGCAACCGTGTACTGCCCAGCATCTCGCCGGGAAATGCCAGTTCGACATGACGGTCGGGGTAGAAGTGAACCTCGAGAATGCGCGAGCCGATCGAATCCGGCTCCTTCGTCGGCGGCAACGACACGTCCGTCTCCGCCTGCTGTTTCTTCACCTGCTCGCCCGGTCGCCAGTCGTCCGCATCGTAATAGGTCCACTGAACCTTGAAATCAGTGCCCTTCAGCAAGTAACAGCAGGCGATGCTGCCTTCACCTGCCCCAGGTTCAAGATCACCGCCACCGCGTGCCTTGTTGCCAAACTGATCGGTGATCGTGAACCGAACAAGGTTGTACGGCAGGTAGTTCAGCGCCTCGGTTGAAATGCTGGTGTAGGTCGGATCGGACTTGCTGCACGCCGCCATCGACACGAACAGCAAGCCTGCCGCGGCAACTCGCAACGCGGCGGAGAACGGTCCGCGAGCGGCGCGTGCACCGCGACAGCCCTCGTTCATCGCGAACCCGCCCGCGCTCTCAGGTCTCAAAGCCGTCGCTCGCGACTGCCTCACGACTGCTCATCAGGCCTCACACCCAGCAGCTCGCGGATATGCGACAGCGACCCGTCGTCCTTCACGACGCTCTCGAGCCACTTGTGCAGCGGCATGTCGGCCCATTCGGCGGCCTTGTCCGCGAGATACGCGACCGGGCTGTGCGGCTCGGTCTGCCGGAAGTAACGCGCGACGGCGCGCAGCTGGTCGACGGCCTGCGCGCGGTTCTGGATGCCGGCGATCATTTGCGTCATCGGAGGACGCGGAGCGGTCTGCGACTGCACATGGGTCTCCTGGATGGGGAACGCGTCGCCGAAGCTCGGCTCGAGGCGCTCGGGCTGCGCCTGCGGTGCCGACGGCGCATGCGGCGCGCTGCCCGTATAGCCCTGCTCGCGCGCAAAGCGCTCGGCGAGCCGGTACACGGTCTCGAACGCGTCTCGCGCCTGCCGGAAGCTCGGCGCCGAATCGCCCGCACGTTCGACGAGCCGCTCCTCGAACGCATCGAGCGAGAACTCGAACGCCTTCAGATTCGCGAGCAGCGTCGTGTAGAACGCGATCGGCGTCACGCGCCGCGACGCATCGACCTGCTCGACCGACGGTTTGCCGCGTGCGATGTCGTCCGCGTGTTCGGGGTCGCGCTTCACGGCCTGCGCCACATGCTGCGCGACTTCCCAGTCGAGCGTGGTGAACGCGTTCGACGCGCCTTCCGTCACGGGGATGCCGCGCAGCAACTCGGCCGTGCGGCCGGACAGCCACGCGACGTTGCCGAGCCGGTATTCGACGTCGTCGCCTTCCGGCAGCGGATGTACGGTGTCCCAATAGTCGCGGCACAGGCCTTCCAGCAGCGCATAGCCTTCGGTGAGGCCGGTGATGCCGTCCTCCAGCGCGAGCGCCTCGGTCAGCCACACGGCGAGCCGCAGGTCCTTGGTGCGCGTGCGCAGCAACTCGCCCGCGTGATCGACGACGAAGCCCCAGTCGGCCTCCTTGATCTCGGTCACCCACTCGCCCTGGTCGAGCGTCGGATCATCGTAGCGCCGCGCGTCCTGGATCGCGTCGAATTCGTTCGAGAACAGCAGGTCGTCGCCGCTGGGCGACGCATCGCTGATCGGCGTCAGCAACTCGGGAAGATTGATCGGCATGGTTCGGTCAGTTCATCAATGCGTGTTGCGCGGCGGTGCTCATTCGACGGTGTAAGCGAATTCGCCGGCCTCGTCCGCGCGCACCGCGATGCGCGCGATGGCCGCGCCGTCGGCGATCCGGCCGAGCACGTGGCCCGCGATCTCCGGCAGCAACGTGCCGTTCAGGATGTGGTCGACGTTGCGGGCGCCCGAGTCGACCTCGGTGCAGCGCGCGAGCACCGCATCGACGAGCGATTCGTCCCACTCGAACGCGGCCTTGTGGTTCGCGTCGATGCGGCGGCGGATCCGTTCGAGCTTCAGCTCGATGATCTCGGCCAGCACGTCGTCGGAAATCGGGTAGTACGGCACGACCTTCATCCGGCCGAGGAACGCGGGCTTGAACGTCTTGTACAGCTGCGGGCGCAGCGCCTCGGCGAGCGCGTCCGGATCGGGCAGCTCCTCGGCCGGCTTGTTCAGGCACGCCTGCATCACCGCGGCCGACCCGACGTTCGACGTCAGGATGATCAGCGTGTTGCGGAAGTCGATCTCGCGCCCTTCGGCGTCGTCCATCGTGCCCTTGTCGAACACCTGGAAGAACATCTCGAGCACGTCCGGGTGCGCCTTCTCGACTTCATCGAGCAGCACGACGGAATACGGGTTGCGGCGCACGGCCTCGGTCAGCACGCCGCCTTCGCCGTAGCCGACGTAGCCCGGCGGCGAACCCTTCAGGCCCGACACGCTGTGCGCTTCCTGGTACTCGCTCATGTTGATCGTGACCATCTTGCGCTCGCCGCCGTACAGGATGTCGGCCAGCGCGAGCGCCGTCTCGGTCTTGCCCACGCCCGACGGCCCGACGAACATGAACACGCCGCGCGGCTTGTTCGGATCCTCGAGGTTCGCGGTCGCCGTGCGCACGCGCTGCGCGATCGCGTCCAGCGCATGGTCCTGGCCGATCACGCGCGCACTCAGCAGCGGCTGCAGATTCAGCACGGTGTCGATCTCGTCCTTCACCATACGGCCGAGCGGAATGCCGGTCCACGCGGCGACGATCTCGGCGACGACATGGCCGTCGACCTGCAGCGGCACCATCGGCTCGCCGCCCTGCAGCGCGTGCAGCGCCGCGACGCGCTCCGTCAGCTTCTCGCGAGTGGCCGACACGTCGACCGGCTCGCCGTCTTCCGACGGGCCGCGCGCCTTGTCGAGCGCATCACGCAGTTCGGTGATCTCGGCGACGATCACGCGCTCGGCTTCATAGCGCGCCTCGTCCTCGGCCAATTGCGCGAGCGCAGTGTCGCGCGCGCCGCGCAGTTCGAGCAGCCGCTCGTCGTGCGACGCGCCGCCCGCCGATTCGCGCTCCAGCGACGCGATTTCCGCGTCGATGCGCTCGATGCGCTTCTTCGTGTCGTCGATCGTCGCCGGCGTCGCGCTGTGCGCGAGCGCGACCTTCGCGCACGCGGTGTCGAGCACGCTGATCGCCTTGTCCGGCAGCTGGCGGCCGCTGATGTAGCGATGCGACAGGCGCACGGCCTCGGTGATCGCATCGTCGAGGATCCGCACGTTGAAGTGCTTCTCCATCAGCCCGGACATCCCGCGCAGCATCGCGGCCGCGAGCGGCTCGCTCGGCTCCTCGACCTTCACGACCTGGAAACGCCGCGCAAGCGCCGCATCCTTCTCGAAGTACTTCTTGTATTCGCTCCACGTCGTCGCGGCGATCGTGCGCAGCTCGCCACGCGCGAGCGCCGGCTTCAGCAGGTTCGCCGCGTCGTTCTGGCCGGCCTGGCCGCCCGCGCCGATGATCGTGTGCGCCTCGTCGATGAACAGGATGATCGGGTGCGCGCTCTTCTTCACCTCGTCGATCACGCTCTTCAGACGGTTCTCGAACTCGCCCTTCACGCTCGCGCCGGCCTGCAGCAGGCCCATGTCGAGCACGTGCAGCGCGACGCCACGCAGCGGCGGCGGCACGTCGTCGGCCGCGATCCGCAACGCGAGGCCCTCGACGACCGCCGTTTTGCCGACGCCGGCCTCGCCGGTCATGATCGGGTTGTTCTGGCGCCGGCGCATCAGGATGTCGATCGCCTGGCGGATCTCGGCTTCGCGACCGATCACCGGATCGATCTTGCCGTCGCGCGCACGCTGCGTGAGGTTGGTCGTGTACGTGTCGAGCGCGGGCGTCTTCGACGGGCCGGCCGCGGGCAAGGCGCCGTTGGCGGCCGGCGCGACGTCACCCTCTTCCGTATCCAGCTGGCGCGGCTCGGCCTCGCTCGAGCCGCCCATGATCTCGTCGAACTTGTGCTTCAGGTCCGTCACGTTCATTTCCGCGAACTGCGGCGACATGCGCTGCGCGAACTGCGCGAGATCGGGCGCGGTCAGCAGCGCGAGCAGCAGGTGCCCCGAGCGGATGCGGCCGAGCTGCGAATCGAGCGACGCGATCAGCCATGCCTGCTCGAACAGCGCGATCAGATGCACGGAGAAAACCGGCGTGCGCGTGTTGCCCGTCTTCAGCCGCGTGAGTTCGCGCTCGAGATCGGCACGCAGCGCATGCGGATCGACGCGGCTCGCGCGCAGTGCGAGCGGCAGGTCGCCCGTCGCCTCGTCGAGCAGCGCGAGGAACAGGTGCTCCAGATCGACCTCGTAATGGCCGCGCGCCAGGCACGCGCTCGCCGCACGCTCGGTCGCGTGCCGGCACAGCGGGTTCAGTTTCGTGATCAGGGTCTTCAGAGGCGTGCTCATGGCGTCGATCTCAGGTTCGATTGGTGTTTATTGTCGTTTGGAATCAGTGAATCACGTGCAGTTCGTAGCGGGCGTCCGAGCGGTCGTCGAGCGCGTCGCGCGTGCAGAGGAACGCGTCCCAGCCGAGCCGCGAGCCTGCGCCGAGCACGCTCGCGCCCACCTCGGTGCGCTTCAGCACGAGCTTCACCTCGTATTCGAGCGTGACGCCGGCGAGCAGCGTCAGCATCCGCTCGAGCGCGACGGCGTGCGCGCCGCCGGGCAGGAATGCTTCGTAGTCGCGCTTGGACAGCGGGCCGACGACGATCCGCGCGCGCATGTCGCGCTGCCACACACGTTCGCCGACGAGCGCCGTCGCGCCGAGCACCGCGTTGACCTCGCCGAGCACGCTCAACTGGTCGGGCGGCACGTCGTACCATTTGCCGACGAACTGGTCGATCTTCACCGGCACGCGGAAGTAGTCGGACAGCGCGCGCTGCAGGTACGCGGCCGACATCGGCCGGTGCCGCGCGGCGAGCGCGTAGCCGGCGACGGCCTCGTCGAGCACGCCGCCCGCGCCGGCCGCGAGGTTGTCGCGGATCTCGTCGCTCGGCACGCCGGCGATCGCGAGCAAGAGCGGCAGGTAGCGCTCGTCGCGATCGAGTTCGTAATGGAACGGCAGCCGGTATTTCTTCCACGCCGCGTAGAACAGCGCGGTCGCGCGGTTCGAGAACACGTCGAAGAACGCGCGTGCCGCGTGGTCGCGCTTCAAATGCTCGCGCGCGACGATCTGCTCGGTGTAGTGCAGCGGCAGCGCGCCCTGAGCGCCGAGCAGCCCGAAGAACGCCGGCGTCAGCTCGACGTGACCGAGCTCGCCGGCCGCGAGCGCGGCGCCGCGTTCCTCATCCGAATCGAGCAGCGCGCCGCCGTCGTGGAACGACCGGGCGCCTTCGATCTCGCTCGGCGGAAAGCCGAGCGACAGCGTGTTGCGGAATTCGATGTGCTGCGCGACGACGTCGCCCTGCCGCCATGCGCCGGGCGCATCGGACGCCTGCCGCGCGAACAGCCCTTCGAGCACGCGCACCGCCTGGAAGAATTCGAAGCGGTGCGGCTCGTCGAGCAGCGCGTCGACTACGCCAGGATCGATTCGCCGGTTCGGGGCTTGCATCGGATGATCTCCTCGCCGGTGCGCTTCGACACCACGACTAGTTGAACGAAACTGTTGAGGTGGACATACAGCCCGAAGAAGCTGTCGAGCACGCGCACGAACGACGCGAGGCTCGCGCCGACGAAGTGCTCCTCGTCGATCGTCAGCCGGATCTCGATGCCGCGCACGAAGGTCGCGAACGGCTTGCCGGGCAGCCACTGCACGGCGCCGCGCTGCTCGACGCCGGCGAGGCCGTCGATCTGGCGCATCGACACGGCGGTGCGCCGCAGATCGTACAGCGTCAGCATTTCCTTGAGCGGCGCGAGCCCGTGCGCGACCAGCGACACGTGATTCAGCGCGAGGTGCGACACGAGCCGCCAGTGCGCGGCGCGGCCGCGCTCGAAACGCACGCTCTGGGTCGGGCGCCGCAGCAGCGAGATGCCGCTCGTCTGCGCACCGCCTTCCTGGAACAGGTCGCCGCCTTCGAGGCCGAACGCGAGCATCGACGGCAGATCGCGGTTCGTGCAGGTGAGGTCGAGGCTCAGCGTGTCGGTCTGCGGCGACGTCGGCTCGAAGTCGATGTCGACGATCGAGATCTCCGTTTCGTATCCGGGGCTTTTCTGCGCGACCCAGTCGTTGCGGCGCGCGAACCAGTAATGACCGATCCGCGCCGATTCGCCGTGATGCAGCGAATAGAACGGCCGGAACTCGATCACCGATTCCTCATGCGCCTGCTGCCGAACGAGCTTCACCGAATCGATCGAGTACACCTCGTACGCGAACGCCCGGCGCGCTTCGGCGATCACCGGATACGACACCGCGCGGTGCGTGATGCGGATCGGCTCGCCGTGCTGGCGGAACAGATTGACGATCGGCGTGCAGAACAGCCGGAAATGGCTGGCCGTCAGCAGCTCGAGCAGCCGCGCGACGTGCGAATCGCTGCGCACGTCCTGCAGCACCAGATGCAGCGTCGCGCGCTGGCAGCGGCCCGACGCGCGCGCGATCGCCGCGACGTCGAAATCGACGAAATCGAACTTGTCGGGGAACGCGAAGTATTCGGTGAGCAGGCGATAGGCGGGGTGCGACTTCGCCGGGTAGTCGATCAGCGCGTCGTCCTCGTCGAAGCCGGCGTGCGCGATCGGCAGCTTGCGCAGCGCGGTCCAGCGGCCGTTGCGCTCGGGCTCGACATACGCGCCGAGCACGTTGACGAACAGGCAGTCGGTCAGCGCGGCGACGAACGACTGTTCGCCGTGCAGGTGCGCGCGCAGCGTAGGCAGCTTCAGCGCGCCGAGATCGAGCTGCGCGGCGAGCGATTCGAACGTGATCGAGATCACGCCCGTCGCGTTGGACGGCAGCACCGTCGCGCTCGGCGCGAGCGCGACCGGCATGTAGCGCGCTTCCGAAATGCGGATCGGCGCGAGCGTCACGTCGTACGCGGTGCGGAACCGGCACTGCACGCCGCGGATCGGACGGCTCTTCAGCTCGGTGCCGCGGTCGATCACGACCGGTTCGGTCTGCTGGCCGGGCGAAGCCGGCGTGAATTGCGCGATCGAGCACGACGGGAACGGCCGCAGGTAGTGCGGATACAGCACTTCCAGCAGCGCTTCGGTGAATTCCGGGTAGTCGTCGTCGAGCTTCTTGTTGATGCGCGCGCCCAGCAGCGCGAACGACTCGATCATCCGCTCGACGTGCGGATCCTCGCAGTGCTCGCCGGACAACGCGAGCCGCGCGGCGATCTTCGGATAGCGTTCGGCGAAATCTCGCGAATAGCGCCGCAAAAACGATAATTCGCGCTCGTAATACGGCAGCAATTCTTCCATCGACGACCCCGAACCTCAATATTTCCTGCCGGACCCTGTTCCTCCACCGGGCGGTCCGGCCCGCTCGGCGGCTTGACTCACAGCATTCTTGCCGCGCGTGTGCGCGTGACCGAATACTGCAGCGTCGACGGCTGCAACATCGCGTCGAAACTCACCGGCTCTTCGGCCGGATGCACGACGAGCAGCGCCTGGATCGCGAAGTAAAGCGCGTTGGTCGACTGCTCGTTCAGCTCGAACGTCACCTGCACCTGCTGCAACCGCGGCTCGTGGCGCGCAATGGCCTGCTGGATCGACTTGCAGATGAACGCGCGGTCGTAATGACTCGCGAGGCTCAGCCCCGCGAAATCGTTCAGCCCGTAGGTCAGCACCGACTTCTGGCATTCCGGCAGCTCCGCCAGTTCGAGTTCGGTGTGCGCGATACGGCTGTTGAGGATCGCCTCGACGTCGCGGGCGACCGTGTTCTTGAGCTCGTCCAGCGACAATTGCCGCATCGCTGCCGAGGCCGGCAGGTGCGGTTCGTCGTCGAACAGCTTGTCGAGAAAACTGGGTTCGAATCGTTTCATCAGCCGGCTCGCACAGCGAAAACGGCAACGGGACGCAGCGCGCCCCGTTGCCGCAACCGACCTTAGACCGCGTAGGTCTTGTCGTTCTTCGTCAGACTCCAGGCGCCCTGCGTGTTGCCGCCCTGGTTGCCGCCGATCTTCTGCTGGGTTTGCTTCCACTGCACAGCTGCGTACTTCAGCGAGAACGTCTCGAGCGGCAGACCTTCCTCGCGAACGCTCGGGGCGATGCTCGAGATGATCACGTACTTAAGCTTGACTTCCAGATACTGCACGCGCTTGCCTTCACCGTCAGCGCGCGAGAAATGGACCGTCACCTCGTCGAACGTGGTGCCGCCCGAAGCGTGTTGGTACAGCAGCGGGCTCGACGAATCGATTTCCTTCGTGAAAATCATGTCGCCGTGCTCGCAACGCGTCATCGTGTGACCGCCAGCGGTCGATGCGGTTGCCGAACGCGGTTGAACGATCGAGTGATCCCACGATTTCAGCTCGATCCAGCCCTGGTGGTCCTTGTCCGCGGACTCGCCCTTCACCGCGGGACTACCAAACTGCAAGTGCATATGTAACATGGCCCTTCGACTCCCCAAAGAGGTGGTTTTAACGTCCTACCCAGGCGGCCCGCCCGGGCGATTTGCTCGCTTATGAATTTGCCGGTTTGGGCAGATCAGCGACAAGTCGCAGAGAAATCGAGAGTTCGTCGAGCTGAAAGTGCGGGCGCAGGAACGCGACCGAACGATACGAGCCCGGCTTCCCCGGAATCTCTGACACTTGTATGGATGCCTCGCGCAGCGGGAATTGCGCCTTCTGTTCCTGCGATGCGTTGTCGTCGAGCAGGACGTACTGCGAAATCCACCGGTTGAGGAAAGTCTCCACGTTCTGCGCCGATGCGAAGCTGCCGATCTTGTCCCGCATCATCGCCTTCAGGTAGTGCGCGACGCGCGATACCGAGAAGATGTACTGAAGCTGGGCGGACAGGACGGCATTCGCATTCGCGCTGTCGGTGCTGTATTTTTTCGGTTTCTGCACCGATTGCGCGGCGAAGAACGCAGCGTAATCCGAGTTCTTGCAATGAACGAGCGGGATGAAGCCGAGGTCGCTCAGCTCCTTCTCGCGGCGATCGGTGATCGCGATTTCGGTCGGGCACTTCAGCGCGACTTCACCGTCGTCGGTCTTGAACGTGTGGGTCGGCAGATCCTCGACGAGGCCACCGCCTTCGACGCCGCGGATCGCCGCGCACCAGCCGAAGTCGTCGAACGCGGCGGTCAGGCGTGCCGCGAATGCCCACGCCGCGTTGCACCACAGGTACTTGTCGTGCTCGGTGCCGTCCACATCCTCGACGAAGTTGAAGTTCTCCGCGGTCTGGCCGTCCTTCGGATTGAACGGCAGGCGGCCGAGGAAGCGCGGCAGCGTGAGGCCGACGTAGCGCGAATCCTCGGAATCGCGGAACGACTTCCACTTCGCGTATTCGACCGTGTCGAACACCTTGCCGAGATCGCGCGGCTTGCCGAGGTCGGAGAACGACTCGAGGCCGAGCAGCTCCGGCGACGCCGACGCGATGAACGGCGCATGCGCGGCGGCCGCGACGTGCGACATCTGCTCGATGAAGTACATGTCTTCCGGCTGGCGCGAGATCTCGTAGTCGCCGATCAGCGCGCCGAACGGCGAGCCGCCGAACGTGCCGAACTCTTCTTCGTAGACCTTCTTGAACAGCGCGCTCTGGTCGAACTCGCTCGCGCCCTTGAAGTCGCGCACGAGGTCGCGCTTCGGGGCGTGCAGCGCCTTGATCTTGATCGTCTGGCCCGTGTTGCTTTCCTTGACCAGGTAGTCCATCCCGCGCCACGTGCTTTCCAGGCGCTGGAATTCCGGCGCGTGCATCACCGCGGAGAGCTGCGTGGAGATCAGGCGGTCGAGCTCCGCGACGCGCGCGTCGATCGTCGCCGACAGGTTGTCCGACACGATCACCGTGCCGTCGAGCACCTGGTGCACGAGTTCGCCGATCAGGTCCTTCGCACGCGCATGCTCGGAATCGGATTTCGCGACCTTGCTCTTCTCGACGATATCGTCGAGCAACGAAGTCCCGGCGGCGTATTCCGCGCCGCTCGCTTGGGCCGCAGCCGTTTGCTGGTTCATCTCAATACTCCGTCGTCATTCGCCGTCTTTGTCGCCGCCCGTGCCCTTCGCGAGCTCCTGCAGCTGCTGCGTGTTCTTCAGCACTTCCGACAGCAGATCCTCGAGCTTGTCGTTGCCGGCGAGCTTGTTGCGCAGGTCGGCGAGCTTCGAACGCGCGTCGAGCAGGCGGCGCAGCGGCTCGACCTGTTCGACGACTTCGTCCGGGCTGAAATCCGACAGCGAACGGAACTTCAGGTCGACCGCGAACTTGCCGCCTTCCGGGCTCAGGCGGTTTTCCACCTGAAACGCGGCGCGCGGCTCGATCGCCTTCATCACGTCGTCGAAGTTGTCGCGGTCGATATTGACGAACTTGCGGTCGCGCAGCTTCGGCTGCTCGATTTCCGACTGGCCCGCCAGATCGCCGACGACCCCGACGACGAACGGCAGTTCCTTCACCTCGATCGCATCGCCCTTCTCGACCTCGTAGGTCAATTGGACGCGCGGCGGCCGAATTTTCTGCAAGCTTTTCTGAATGCTTTCTTTCTTGGCCATCTCGACGGCTCCCAGGTTAGTTGTGGTTATCGCGTCAGTTGCGGTCAGTTGCGCAGCGCGCTGAATGGATCGGCCCCGCCCTTCTGCCCGGCGGCGGCCTGCGGTGCCGCAGGCGGCGTCGGCGCGGTCGTTGCCGCTTCAGCGGCCGGTGCCGCACCGGCCTTCGGACGATGAACGATACGGCGCGGCGTACGCGCCTTCGTGACGCGTTGCTCCGGCGGGAACAGCGCCGATTCGCCGAGCGTGTCACGCAGCTGCTTCGCGAGCGCCTGCGCGTCCGACTTCGCGTCGCCCGCGAGCGATGCGTCCTGGCGCAATTCGCCGAGCGACTGCGTCGCGATCCGCAGGCCCGCGACGGCCAGCACGCTCTTCGCCTGGCGGTCGGTCGCGTCACGCTGCAGCGCTTCCTGCGCGGCGACGATCGCCTGGCCATAGTGGTTCTGGGCAAACTGGATCTGCGCGATGCGCGACCACGGCTCCTCGCGCGTCGGATCCGCCTTCGCGAGTTGCTGGTACAGGCCGAGCGCCTTGTCCTGGTCACCCGACTTCGCAACGGCGTCCGCATCGGCCAGCGACTTGTTGAACACCTCGGCAGTCGGCGCCGGCGGCTGGCTCGCGCAACCGGCGATCACGCCGCAAGCCAGCACTACCCCAGAAAGTTTTGCGAAGAGACGGTCTTTCATCTTATATCCACCGGCGCGTGAGTATTAAAATCGTTGAGAATCTGGTTCTTTTGCTTTGCATGAAGCGCGCGGGTATAGTACCGATCAATTTTTCATAATTCAATCGCTGCGTGCAGAGTAATTCCTTTTAAAACCGAGCGCTACCCCTCGAAACGCCTCCGGCAAAGGCCCGGCGGCGGCTTTCCCGTCGACCGGAATGCGCAAGTTTTACTTGGCCAGCCAGGCGTCGCCGGGGCGACGGAAAAATTTTCCGGAGGCGCGCTGCGCCGCACGTTTGCTTAATAGTTGAACACCAGATAAGCCGGACAGGCGCGGAGAGCGCGGAAAGCCCGGTAGTTTTGACAGGGGAGTTAAAGGCGGCACGCCGGAAATACGATGAGATCAATGATTCGCTATGCGCTGCCGCTCATTGCCTGCGCGCTCCTGGCCGGATGCGCGGCCGCCCCGTTGCTCGGCTCCGCCGCGAGCGCCGTGCTGCAGGCTGCCGGCGTCGGCAAGCCCGATCTGCCGGATGCCCAGAAGCCCCCGCGCAACATCGGGCTCACGCTCGCCGCCGCGCCCAACCTGAATGCCGCGAACGATCGCAAGCCGCTCGCATTAGTGGTAAGACTCTACGCGCTGAAGGATCCGACTTCGTTCCAGCAGGCGCCGTTCGACGCGTTCACCGATCCGACCAAGGAAAAGGCCGCGCTGGGCGCCGATCTGCTGAACGTGCGTGAAATCACGCTGATTCCGGGCCAGCGCTATATCGCGACCGAAAAGGTATCGCGCGAAGCGCAGGCATTCGGCATCGTCGCGCTGTTCCGCGATCCCGCCATCCAGCGATGGAAACTGACGTTCGACCCGGCGAAGTCGGAGAAATCCGGCATAATCATCGGCCTGCATAATTGCGCGATGACGGTCACCGATGGCTCCGTGATCGCCCCGCAACAAGGGGCGCCTTCGCAACCGCTGAATTTGCTTTCGTCGGTCAGCTGCGGTTAAAGACATGACGCGCGAATGTCAATTAACAAGAGTTAACAATTGGCGAGTTAATTCGGGCATGACCAAATCGATTACATCGCAACGCCACATTAACCGGATTTGACATGAGTTATTCGGCCAAGGTGCTGTGGGGGGAAGGGCTGTTCCTCCGGCCTCAACACTTTCAGCGGCAGGACGCCTACCACGAGGCGCGCCTGTTCGAATCCATCCAGGCGATCCAGCCGTACAACTGGGGCGTGCGCTCGGTGCGCATCGATCGCGATGCGCTCGGCAGCAACGTGCTGCGCGTGGCCGAGCTCGCGCTCGTGTTCCCGGACGGCGCGCTGTATGCCGCGCCGCAGGCCGACGACTTGCCGCCGCCGATCGCGCTCGACACGCTGCCCGACGGCATCAACGAATTCGTGTTCTACCTCGCGCTGCATCCGCTGCGCGAGAACGGCACCAACTACAGCGACGATCCGGCCGCCGGCTTCATGACGCGCTTCGTCAGCGAGCAGACGAGCGTCGCCGACAACTTCACCGACGCCGCCGAAGCCGACATCACGTTCCTGAAGACGCAGGTCAAGCTGATCGCGCACAGCGAGCCGCGCGACCAGCTGCTGTCGGTGCCGCTCGTGCGCGTGCGCCGCACCGCGACGTCCGGGTTCGAGATCGACGACAGCTTCGTGCCGCCGTGCCTCGCGATCGAGGCTTCGCCGATCCTCCACCAGCGCTTGCGCCAACTGGTCGACGCGCTGCAGGCGAAGGTCAACGCGCTGTACGGTTTTCACCGCGAGCCGTCGAAGAACATCATCGAGTTCCGCTCGGGCGACATCGCATCGTTCTGGCTGCTGCATACCGCGAACGCCGCGTTCGCGACGCTCGCGCACTTGCACCAGCATGCGGCGCTGCATCCGGAACGACTGTTCCAGGAACTGCTGCGCCTCGCGGGGCAACTGATGACGTTCTCGAAGGGCTATACGCTCGCCGATCTGCCCGTGTATCGCCATGACGATCCCGGCCCGAGCTTCGCGCGTCTCGACCTGATGCTGCGCGAGCTGCTCGACACCGTGATTTCGACGCGCTACTTCGCGATCACGCTCGACGAGGTGCGTCCGTCGTTCCACCTCGGCCGCCTCGATTCCGGCAAGATCGACGACAAGACCGAGTTCTACCTGGCCGTGTCCGCGGACATGCCGAACGTCGAGCTCATCGATGCCGTGCCGGCCCGCTTCAAGGTCGGTGCGCCCGACGACGTCGACAAGCTCGTGCTGTCGGCGATGCCCGGCGTGCGGCTGTCGTACACGCCGCAGGTGCCGCCCGCGATCCCCGTGCGGCCGGGCGCGTGCTATTTCTCGCTCGATTCGCGCGGCGCGTTGTACGAGCGCATGCTGCAGGCCCAGTCCGCGATGATCTACGCGCCGACTGGCATCAATGACCTGAAATTCGAACTGATCGCGGTCACCTCATGAGCTACGCGCCCTCCCTGTTCGGCGACAACACGCCGGCACCGCTGCAGACCCCGGCGTCGACCGACGCCGCGTTCCAGGCCCGTTCGCTGGTCGACCTGCTGTACGACGGGTTCTTCATGCTGTTCCTGCTCAAGAACGGCCGCGAGCCGGACAGCGCGAGCGAGTTCAGCACGAAGATCCAGGAATTCCTGTCGGATTTCGAGCGCGGCGCGAAGAAGCTGAATATCGCCGCGGAAGACGTGTACGCCGCGAAGTTCGCGTATTGCGCGGCGGTCGATGAAATGGTGCTGTCGTCGCAGTTCAAGATCCGGACCGACTGGGAGCGCCGGCCGCTGCAGCTCGTGCTGTTCGGCGAGCAGCTCGCGGGGGAGAAGTTCTTTCAGTATCTCGAGGAATGTCGCGCGCAGGGCGCGGCGCGGTTGCAGTCGCTCGAGGTGTTTCATATGTGCCTGCTGCTCGGCTTCCAGGGCAGGTATCTGCTCGAGGGGCCGGAGAAGCTGGCTTATCTCACCGCGCGGCTAGGCGACGAGATCGCGCATATGAAAGGCAAGCGCGCGCCGTTCGCGCCGCATTGGCCGCTGCCCGATCAGATCGCGCATCGGTTGAAGCGTGAGGTGCCGGTGTGGGCGATCGGGGCGGTGTTCGCGCTCGTGGCGCTGCTGGGGTTTCTCGGGCTCAATACGTATCTCAAGGACAAGACGCTGCAGGCGTTGGCGCCTTACTCGCAAGTCGTCAAGGTCGGACCGGAGTCTGCGAATTTGACGATTTCGTTGCCTTGAGGGGCTGGTCTCGTTCTGCGCTGATGCTTCATCGAAAAAGGACCGCTCGGCGGTCTTTTTTCCTGTGGCGCGCGGCACGTTGCGCGCGTCGTCAGAGCAGGACGAACTCGTCGTTGTCGACGTAGAACACGAATGCATCGAACAATTGCGCGACTGTTGGTTCGTCGACCTGGTCATGGGCGTTGATCACGATGTCTTCGAGCGTCGCGCTGTTCAGCGTCACGCGCCAGCCGGGTTGTGTTGCGATCGCGGACGGCGTGGCGGCATCGGAGAACGCGCCCTCTGTCTCAAGCGTCCATGGCATCGGCGGCAGACAGAGCCATCCGGAGAAATCGCCCGGGCTTTCGAGAATGTGTTTCAGCGACGCTGTGGTCGCGACGGTGGTCGACATGGGTTGCACAGTTGTAACGGGAAGTGCTTTGCGGGGCGCCGCAGGGTCGCTTTGGCAAGTCGTCATTATGCCAACTCCGCACGCATGAGGTTGGACCTACAACCGTTGTCGACTCATGCTCCGCCGCCCATCAATCGAGGCACAGCGTGATCGCCTGACTCGCGAAGATCTCCGTCAGCCCCTGCTTCAGGCGTTCGAGTCGGTGGGAAGGTCATGGTCCGTGAAGCCGACGATGGGGACGCCGTCCTCGAACGTGTAGGTCGCGACGTTCGCAAAGAAAGAATCTGAAGTCCATTGCGCGTGGCACCTTACGGACGAACACGCCAGTTCCATCGAGCGCCTCGAAGGAAATATCCTTGCCTAACAAGAATCATCCGTTATCCGAAATGAACGAATGGAGCATCTCCAAAACTTCCTCTCTCGAATAAAAAAAACTCTTCTCCTACGCTCATCCCCCCGAGCACATCAAATATTTCATTGAGCCTCTTATCCCCATAGCGATACACCCTCGCATCGAGGGACTTTAGATACACAAATTTCGCAAGCACTTCAGGATCATAGGGTTGTTCAACAACGAAATCGATTACCTCACGCACCAGTTGCAATTTCTCGTCACGATCATTCATTTTCAGCACCTACCGGTCAGGCAATTCTGCTTTGATACTCGCCAAAACACTTGGCGCAAACAGAGACAAGCTTGTCGAAGACAGCCGCATGTTTCTCCTCGAAATCCGGTCCAAACGGCGCATCACCAGGCTCAGGCAGACTAAATTGTTTCGCGACCTCCGTCGAGACGAAGTACGAAATGTCGGGGCGTCCGTCTCCCAGCCAGTCGATGTCGTAACGGAGCATTTCCAGGCGCCCTGCATCCGTTTTCATGTCGGCCGCGATATCGCTCGAAACGTGTATCACATCGGTCGCGCCATGCGATTTACAAAGTATCCTGCCCATGCCTCATCCTATTGACGTTTCCCGTTCGCAATTATCCACTTGATGGTTTCGCGCGTTGTGGTTGGTACATTCTGCGCACCGCCCGCTCGCAAGATGTCTCCGACGTGCGTCACGCAACTGTTGGTATTTTTTGTCATACCCGCCATCGGGATGTCCCAAACGCTTGGTTGCTCTTTGTACGTTGCGGTAGCATCCGGCAAATCGACGTGGATCGTGTTCTGAACCGTAGACGCGGGCGCCATATGCTGCCCAGTAATAACAGTATTGTGCTCAGGACTGAGTCCCGTGCAATACAGAACTCCGTCTTTGGGCGCCTAGCCTTTATTCGTCCAACTTCGTGGGGTAAGTTCGTCGGCGGTCTTTTTTTCCTGTGGCGCGCGGCGCGGTGCGTGCGTCGTCAGAGCAGGATGAACTCGTCGTTGTCGACGTAGAACACGAATGCATCGAACAATTGCGCGACCGTTGGTTCGTCGACCTGGTCATGTGCGTTGATCACGATGTCCTCGATCCTCGCGCTGTTCAGTGTCACGCGCCAGCCGGGTTGCGGGGCCGTGGCGGGCGGCATGTCGGCTTCAGTGTGGTCGGCGCTTTCGGTGAACGCGCCCTCTGTATCGAGCGTCCATGGCGTCGGCCAGCCGGAGAAGTCGCCGGGGTGTTCGAGGATGTGCTGAGGGAAGCGACTCGCCGACAACACCCTTGGAAGCCCGCCATCTTCTAGCACGTCAAAATCCGAGCAATGTCCTCAAGCTCATCAACGGAAAAATCACTCACAGCCTCAAGAGAAACTCCGTAATCCAGATCAAATTTCACATTGAACTGCTTTCCCATATACTCACAACATAAAACATCAGCCTCCGGCAGACGGACGACTTTTTGGAGGGAAATTCCCCCCTTCCCCACCAGCAATGCACTGCGAACGCTCTCGAAATCCAGAGCGTCCAAATTCTTCGAATTAAATTCCCGCATCGTTAAGTACCTTATCGCAGTCAAGATCCCCGATCGTCTTCCAATACCGGACTCGATCGCTTGGACGACCCGATTCTGTAGTTGTACACGCCTTCACCTTGCCCGGCTCGAATGCGAGCCTGATTACGCAATTTATGTGCAAGTCGCGCACGCCCACTCTTTTTAAGTTTGCATAGTTGCACAATTGCTGGGCGATTCCATTTTCCTCACGCTTACACCAACAGCGGGTCCGAACGTCGCTTAGCGATCCCCCTCTCGAATCTGTTCCCTGAGCCCTACCAATCCCAAGACATCCGTCCACTCGAGAGGATTTTGCGCATACGCGTTACCTGCGCCCGATTCGCCGGTGGATAAAGGCAATCTTGTTGATCAGCATTATTGACGCCGCCGACCAAACCGAATGGGGATTTCGATAATGAATAATCTGATACGGACAATTACCTCCCATCAAATCTTTACCCCAATTGAAGGAAAAACCTCCCAAAATCACCCCCATCATCATAGCCACCATCTTCCGATAAAAACAAATACCCCACCCCATCAGACAAAATACCGGTCGTTAATGGAAGCGCCAAATCGAGATCACCGCCGTATATCGAAAGCCGACGCCGAAACCTTTCGATATTGATCGGCGACTGGAGCCAAGCATCGACACCATCAACCTTGGACGCTAAATTTCCATCATCGTCGATTTCTTTACTCATCGCCCTCTCCATTCTTCCACGTTCCAGCACAATACCCTGGCTTTCGCGTCGCTCAGAATCACCTTCATCATAAGCAATCACTACTGCATCAGATCGCCCGTCTCGCGCGCGAAGTTTTCTGTAATGAGTCACAGTGCGCATCTCATAAGGAATAGACACGGATATCCATCGCGCACCGCTCACTTGATCGGAGAACCATGTTGCCGGCACGCTAAATAGGTGGACCAAAGGCTGCTCGTCAGCGCCAGTTGGCCATTGAATGCCTGAAGGAAGCTTGACGCCGCCGCCGACATATCCATCTCCTGGCCTAGGTCCCTTGTTGCTAAAGATCACTTCGGTATACATATTCGCCACCCCATATCATTCGCCAAATCAACACTTGAGCCACCTCAAATATGTGACCGAAATCGATTGATTTATCAATTAATGGCTCCCGACATACCCCCAGGCAACGCCCTCAATACGAATCCAATCGCATGAGAATTTCAACGCAACTTGGTTCTTGCAAGAAAACCGAACGGACACCCGATCATCAATATCCTTTAAATCAACCTCTTCCACGATATTTTTTTGCCCCCATTGGAAAAACGAAAAATCGCACACCCCAACAAACGAAATTCCGATATAAATCTCATCGTAATTTTGCGGCCACCGCGCAGGGTGCTTTATCGGTCTTCGTTCCGTTGCAAACCTAACCGATATCCTTGGCTCGTCTCGAGCGACACGAACCTCGGTTAGCTCTGCTCCGATAAGAGAAGGAAATTCTCCATAAATTGAAGTGATCGCCTGGGGATTCATCACTTTCGTTGTCGTATTCATTTCCTGTTTTGATAGTTGCAGCAGTAATGATCATCCATATATTCGCGCACCAGATTGCCGACCGGATCGAAGAAGAACTGCACGCGGCTGTATCGATTCACCGCGTCGATCAGCCTGCCGCTCCGATCGTAGACCAACCGTTCCTCGCTTGCTCCCGCGTTCTGCCAGCTCAATGCCTCGACCATCACCTCGCCGGTGACCGAACTGATGAAGTCGGGCGACACCTCGGTGCCATAGTGCTCGGCCAGAAATCCCTGAATCTCGCGCACGCTCATGCCGCGGGCGTACATCGCGATGATGCGTTCGTCGAAGCCGGTGAAACGGCGCTCTTGCTTGGGGATCAGGATCTGCTCGAAGCTGCCGTCGCGGTCACGAGGCACGTCGACCCGGAGCAGGCGCGATCGGTGATGACCGTCTTGCCACTGGCTCCATTGCGCTCGTTGGCTTGCCCGGGCGGCTTGGGTTGGCCCGGAGGGTAGCCCAGACGCAGATTCATCTTGGCGCCCATCGCGCGCTCAATGATCGTCTTGTTGAATGCCAGCATCAGATCCTCTACCTCGGCCGGCGTCATCGGCCCCTTGACCAGTTGGTCAAGTAGTTCCTTGGGCAGTTCGGGCGGCGGCCCTCGGGCCGCTGCCTGACGCGCTACAGTTTGTCTTTTCTTCTTCATCGGCATATCCATGACCTTTACCTCTCATGATATGCCCCGCCCACAAAATGACGGATAGGTCCGCCCCTCCGCTGACCTATTCTTCTTAGTTGAGTTCGGCGACCCATGTTGCAGACATGCTCTAATCGACCGCACGAACTGATCGCTATCCTGCAAATGGAACGATCTTTGAGGTGCCCCGCTCCACAAACTCACACCCGACTAGCTTTCCGTCCAGTACAAAGCAAGAACCCGTATATACCCCGTTCTTAATCCCATAATTCTGCAATGGTGTATCGGGCGGCAACGCCTCCAGCTCCGTTATCAAACTAGCAAGTCCAAACGTTTTCAATTTGAGACTCGCAGTATTGGTCTGGCGCGACTTCGCCTGAGCAAGGACAAAAGACGCTCGCTCAACGCGAGGATAGCCAGGAATTTCAACCACATCCGCAGAGATCAGAACGGAATCTAGGGCGCCCTTCCATTCGTTGGCGGACATGTTCGCCAACATCCTCGTGATGCGTTCGATTCCGCTCGTCATCGACATCGCTCCCGCGAAACATGCACACTTGTACGGGTACCTGTTTGCAACATTTCTGCCTCAATCATTGATATGCGTCCAGCCCCATGTCCAAGAATCGCCATGCGCAGGCGCTCCGGCACCGCAACCGGCAACGTCCTTTCCGGCCGCACCGGGCTCGGACGAGAGGCCGGCGTCTCCCTAGTCTGCACCGGATCGATGATGTTGCTCGCAGGATCGAACGCGAACCGTTGCTTCGCGACCGGACTGATCGCCCCGATCAACCGTCCTCGCCATCAAGCAGCATCCCGTGCACATGCCCGAAACCGTACATCAACCATGTCGACCAAATGCCCTACAAACCAATCAAGTACTTCGAGACTTTCGGATACTCGCTCATGAATTCGCTAGATTTCAGAAACGAAATAAATCCAGCCCTCTCTTCGCCGCTCGACTGCAGCACATTTCTCATCAAAGAATCAAAATCTCCGTATTCAAATTCAATCCCCACAATCGTAACTGCCCATTGTTTTTGAGGAGCTCGATCAATTATTCCACCAATTTCACGAATCAATGCGGGGTAAAATATGTGGCGATCGGTCGCCTCCACGACATTTCGAGTTCGATCTTGAATTCCAAAATCGTCTGCATCCGAGAACGTTCTAAGAAGTTCCACTACAACTTCATAGCTCATGTTCTCCTCAGCTGCTTTCAATAGCCCTAAGAATTCATCGCATTTTTCTTCGCTTGCGAAATCCGCACAGGCATGTAAACAGTCACGCCATCGGTCAAAAGAAAAATTCTCCGCCATTGCATCGCCTCACTTTTTCAACGTACCTCGGCACTTTGCATATGCAAGCACTTCTTGCATCGCTTCGTTGTACTTGATTGGATCTCCGACGGAGCGAACAACACGTCGAGGGTCGAGAATTTCGGTGGCCATCGCCTGCCGATAGTTGCCGGACGCACTCCTAGTTCGTCAAGCGATCTCGATACTGTTGAGAGGCCGCAGAATTCTTATAGCTCGAAGTCGGCGTGTCAGTGGGGTGCATGGGAATGCTGGGCCATCCCTATAACTTCCGGTACTCACTTATATGGTTTTCGCCCACTGCCCCCTAATTCGCATTTTTTGCAGCGGATCGTCCTCTCGCACATAGCGGTCGGTACTCAT
The DNA here is from genome assembly GCF_000203915.1 of Burkholderia ambifaria AMMD. Lineage (NCBI taxonomy): Bacteria > Pseudomonadati > Pseudomonadota > Betaproteobacteria > Burkholderiales > Burkholderiaceae > Burkholderia > Burkholderia ambifaria. The sequence goes on along the minus strand of NC_008390.1, from coordinate 415,764 downwards.
CCACTCCGGCGCGGTGCCCCCCTCGACAGGTTCTGCCACATCTACGCCAGCGGTACCAACGTCCCCGGCTCGCAGATATAGTGCATCCCATGCTCACCATCGCTTTCGTACGCCAAGGTGTCACCATCCCGCCCCCGAACATCGTCCGCTCGCCGTTCGCCTCCTTCGCAATACGGCGACCGAGCCCCGGATCCTTGGCGACGGACCGTCTCAAGTCCGGACGTACTACCGAGGCGGTTTCGTGCAACTTCGTCTCATAAGGATGCATTCCTTCGCCGTATTACTCGTATTGCTCCAGTTCCAATCTGATCAATCTTTCGAGATCCATCGGCGCCATGAGTGTCCCGCGATCACTCGGTGCCGCAAAGACAGCACAAATTCGCTGATCATGCGCCATCCCTGGCAGCCATCGCTCTAGAAAATCGTCTAGAGCAATCGCCTTTGGACGAAATCCTTGCCATTCATCAGTCGCGCACAACTTTGCGAACTCCTCCTCAGGCCAGAAAGGCACCACTGTCGTCGCCCCCGTGCGAGCAGTGGCCCACCCCTGATCAAAGAGGCTCCAGACAACTTCAAAATCGGCGACCTTGCGAATGAAATATTCGCATCGGGATTGCGCATCGAGTCGCAGCACGTTCTCTATCTTCTTTAGATGTGCTGTCATTAGTAACCTCCGATTTGATGCTGAGTCTTATGTAGGTCGGCGTCTTGCAACTCAGAATGTCTGTAGCAGTAACCATTCTTTGCTTCAGTCTCCCGCCCGTGAGCAAGCTCCTTACCAGGCGTCCGGGAGTTCCGTGAATTGCCAGGTAGCCGAACCGACGTACGATTGCCGGTAGCGATGTGCCTCAATTCATTTCGCACCCACCCTCTTACCCAACTTGGTTGCAACGGATCGTCGGCTAGGGCCTTCAGTCTTTCCTGCTTGTTGGATCGCCCGTGTGATCCGTCACAGCAAAGAGGGCACAAAAGCTTCGATGCGAGACCAAGCGGATCCGTCCACACGACAGGATTTTCCGCATATTGGAAAAGGTTGATCCCCCCTTGGAGCCCTATCGGATCGTTGCTGACAAACCGGCCGGTACTCGGATCATAGTACCGGTGCCGGTTATACGAGAGCCCCGTCTCATCATCAACCTGCTGCCCCTGAAACCGCAGCGGGTTCTTCACCACGATCCCCGCCGCCTTCGACGCCCGCGCAATAACCTCGCGCGCTTCCCCCCAAGCCTTGTACGAAGCCTCCCACACCACGTCACCATCGCCATCAGTCAGCAGCTGCGGCGTGCCGATCTGGTCACAGTGATAATAGAACAGCACCGCGCCGCCTCGCCGCTCCGGCACCTTCTGCAGCGGATCCTCCTCGGGCACATACCGATCGGTACTCTTCCACTCCGGCGTCGCGATCCCGTCGACCGGCTGCGCCACATACTGCGCCAGCGGCACGAACGTCCCCGGCTCGTAGATATAGTGCGTGCCCCGCCCGCCATCGCTCTCGTACGCGAGCGTGTCCCCATCCCACCCGAACACCGTCCGCTCGCCGTTCACTTCCTTCGCAATGCGCCGACCGAACGCGTCATAGAAATACCGCGCCTGACTCTGCCGCGACGTCTCCGCAACCCGCGCAGACAGCAAGCGATTGAACTCGTCCCACTCGTATTCCTGCTCACCCGCCGGCGTACGCTTGCGCACCAGATTCCCGCGCGCGTCGTACTCGAAGTGCATCCCCGCATAGGCCTTCAGCAGGTTGCCCAGCACCTTGGGCACCTCGACCGGCAACGTGCTTTCCGGCCGCACCGGGCTCGGACGAGAGGCCGGCGTCTCCGTGGTCCGCACCGGATCGATGATGTTGCTCGCCGGATCGAACGCGAACCGTTCCTTCGCGACCGGACTGATCGCCTCGATCAACCGTCCGACCGGATCGTATCGATAGTCGATCCCACCTTTGCGGCTATCCTCGATGCGCGACAACTGCCCCGCCGCGTCATAGCGATACCGCCGCTCGGCAAGCGGCGCGGGCGACGTCGACCGTTGAATCGTCTGCTGCAGCACGCGCCCTGCCGGATCGTAGTGCGTGCGCTGACCGATCTTGCTCGACAGCACGCGCACCGTCTCGCGATGAAGATCATCGCGCTCGAACTGCACACGTTCCTCGCCATCGAGCAGCATCCCGTGCACATGGCCGGAACCGTACATCAGCCAGTCGACGGCATGCCCATCCGGCCGCACGGTCCGTCGCCGGTTGCCGAGTTCGTCGTATTCGTGATGCCACACGTAGCTGCGTCGTTCGCCGAACAGATCGTACGCGTGATGCTCGCGCACCAGATTGCCGATCGGATCGAAGAAGAACTGCACGCGGCTGTATCGATTCGCGGCGTCAATCAGCCGGCCGCTCGGGTCGTAGGCAAACCGCTCCTCGCTCTCCCCCGCGACCCGCTTCAGCAGACGGCCGTTTGCGTCGACATCGATCGACGTCACGCAACCCGCCTCATCGACCGAAACAAGGCGGCCGCTGTCCGGATCGTATTGATAGCGCGTCGACTTGCCGTCGAACGCAACTTCCTCGATCAGCCGCCCGGCCGGATCATAGTGGAACTGGTACGTCGCGAAGTTGGCATCGGTCAGCGCACTCAACCGGCCGAGACGATCGTAGCGATACGCAATCGTCTGCCCGAGCGCATCCGCGCGGCTCGCAATGCGGCCAACCGCATCGTAGCCATATCGCGTCGATCGATTGAGTTGATCCGTATGCGTGAGCATTCGCCCTTCGGCGTCGTACTGCACGTGTTCGACACCGGCCGGCGAACGGATTTCCGTCAATTGGCCATTCGCGCCATAACCGTACGCAACCACGCCACCGGATGCGTCCTTGGTCTCGATCACGCGGCCAATATCGTCGTACCGCCACTCCGTCTTCTTTCCGGAGCAGTCGGTATAGCGGGTGACCTGGCCCGCCTCGTTGTACTCGAGTACCTTCGAGCCGCCCTTCGCATCGGTGATCTGCGTCGGCAATCCCTTGTCGCTGTACTTGTACTTCGTCGAGTGCTCGAGCGGATCGATTTCCTCGACGAGGTTGCCCGCATCGTCGTACTTGCGCTGCCACACGTGTCCGTTCGGATCGACGAGCCGGATCATCTGATCCTTGTCGTCGTATGCCATCGCGACGACGCTGCCGTCCGCACGCTCGTGCAGGACCAGATTGCCGCGCGCGTCGTATTCCCGCCGCTCGATGCTGCCATCCTGGCGGATATGCAGCACGAGGTTGTGATGCGCATCGCGCCGGAACCACTCCTGGTTGCCGTCCGGGTACACGATCCGGTACACGTAACCATGAATATTGAAGTAGTAGCGCGTCATCTGACCGAGCGCGTCGGTCACATAGGTCAGGCGGATATTCGGGTTCCACGCGAGCCGGAGTTCGAGGCTGCCGTCATCGGCATATTCACGGATGCATTTCGCGTTCGCGTTGTCGTCGGCATCCGCACCATCCCATTCGAGCGTCATCCCGCGGCCGGTGCGGTCGGTGTACCGCGTCACAAGGTGACGGCGATATTGATACGTCCGCGCATTGCCGTGCCGATCGACCGCGCGCACGAGGTCGCCTGCCGCGTCGTACTCGTAGCTCGCCAGCGTACGGCGTGCACCGTCCTTGAGCACGTGCTCGATCTGCAGGATCCGGCCATGCTTGTCGTGCTCGAACGCGAGCACATTGCCACTGGAGTCGATCAGGCGCGCCAGGCGATCAAGCGCATCGTAGTCGAGCGTGATCGTATTTCCGGCGCGGTCTTTCTGCATCGCGAGCCGGAACGCGTCGCCGCGGCGCTCGTACACATGCAGCACGGCGTGGCCGTATGCGATCGTCACCCACGTATCGTCGAGCCGCGACAGCGTCAGGTTCTCCGACAGATCGTCGTGCACCGCGCCGGCTGCAAGCGCCGGATACTCGATGCTGCGCCCTTCCGCATCGCGATAGATCCACTGACCGTTCTTGATGTCGATTCGCGTCGTATAGGGGGTAATCCACCGCGCACCCAGTTCGCCGTCGTCATACGCGGAAAGCCGGGAACGGTACGTCCGCTCCCACACGAGCGGCAGCGCGCCGGGCAGGTCGAAATCAACATGCGAGAACGTTTCGTCACCGAACGCGAAATCGATGGATGCGGGCGATGCCCCGACGCCACAAGACTTGCACGCGCTCTTCCCCGGCCCTTCGGATGGGGCTTGCCCGTTGGTTTTCTCCAGCCCCTCCTGCCCGCGCGTCTTCTTCGCCTGGCTCGTCCCCGCCGCCTTGACGTCCGCACTCTGCTCATGGAGCTTCGCGCGTGCCTTGACGCGTGCGACAGCCTCCATCAACTGCACGACCAGCCACATCATCTTGCCTTCTTCGCTGCCGGCGAGCGAACGGATCGACGTCGCGATCTTCGGCGCCTCGGTCCGCAGGAACGTCACCGTGCCGCGAAACGGCTCGAGCCATGCGTCGGGCGCGAGCGTCGCCATGGTGCCCGCCGTCTTGTTCACGGCCTTCTTCCCGAGCGCCTTGGTGCCTTCGTACGCGAACTGGATGCCGTCGCCGACGCGGCTGGGGCTGTACCACGGCCGGGCGTCCGCCAGCTTTTTGGCGAGCTGCTGCTGGCGCCTCAGATTGGCGTTGGCGTCGAAAAGCTGCCCGTGCAGCGCCTTGTCCATGCCCGTCGCCAGCGCGAGCATGATCTCCTCGGCTTTCGATGCGCATCCGTCGAGCAGCTCGACGAGGCCGGCCTTCAGCTTGTTGAGAAAATCCTCGATCTCGGTCGCGCAAGTCGCGTTGATATGCGTGACCAGCACGGAGATGATCGCCGCGCCGAGATTGCTGCGTGTCGCCAGCAATTCGTGACGGACGAGCGCGAGCAGCGGGCGCGCCGACATCCGGAACGGCGCGAGCGTCGGCGGAATCGGAATGATGCCGAGCAGGTTGATCGCGAGGCTCATGTAGTCGAGCACCTGACCGCCGCGCTTCTCGACGATCTCGGCAATATCGCCGAGCGCGTCGACCATCGCCATGATGTTGCCGACGATCGGCACCGCGCCAGCAAAGGTCTTCACGTCCTCGAACGTGATGTGGTTGCCGCTGATCCGTCGCAACCACGCATCGAAGCGGTTGCCGCCCGCGGCGACATCCTTGGGGGAAACATCGCTGAGCCAGGTAACGGCCTGTTCCTTCTCGGCGCCCGGTGGAAGTTGTTGTGCCATGTCGTTTTTCGTTCAATTCGTTTTTTTCAGACGGCTGACAAGCCGCCCTCTCAGGATTTCAGCGGTCCGCCAAACCCGGGGGTCGGCAGCTTCATGCCGCCCGCGGCTGACGCCACCGTCGTGGCGCCCTTGCCCGAGATTCCAGCGACGCCGGGTAACGCTCCCTGCAGCGCCCCGGACGCGGCATTCGCGGCCGGCGCGGCCAGCGCCGCAAGTCCACCCTGACGTGCGGCCTGCACCATCCCGGCCACCTGCTTCGCTGCACCGCTCAGGCTGGACGCCGTCCGCAACGCCGACACGACGCCCGCCCCACCGAGTGCACTCGCGGCAGCCGGCAATGCGGAACTCGCGAGGCCGCCAAGCACAGCGCCCGCGCTGCCGCCGCTCGCGAGCCCCATCGCCGCCGTGGTCGCCGCGGGCGCCATTCCCTGCAACTGGCTCGCAAGCTGCCCGCTCGCCGCTGCCTGCGCGGCTTCCGGCGACGGCTCGACCGGCTCTGCCGGCCACTTCACCTGCTTGAAGTAATTCGCCGGCTGATCCGACTCGCGCGGGTCCTTCCCGAACTCGACGCGTACCGCGCCCGGCGGCAAACCGCTCACGACCGTATAGCCACTGTTGTCGAGCGCGCCTTTCTTCAGCACGGCGCCGTTCACGTCTTTCACCGTGAACAACCCACCCTTCACCGCTTCGCCGTTCACGTACTTGTGAATCAGCTCGAGCTGCCCCGGCTGATCCGGCCGCGGGCTCGGCAGCGGATAGCCCATGCTTGCCGGCCCCGCGAACGTATGCGACGCGCCCTTCACGTCCACCGCGCCCGGCGTATGAATCTCGATGTTGCCGCCCTGGATGCGGATATACCCGCCGCCGCTGGTCAGCAGAATTCCCTGATCAGCCGCGATCTCGATCCGGTCGGTTGCGGACACAACCTTCACCGCCTTCTGCGCGGTCACCTCGACGTTGTCCGACTGCGCCTGGATCTCGACCTTGCCCTTGCCAGCGAACAGCTTCATCCCCGCGTTCTGCACGAACACGCTCAGCTTCTGCCCAATACTGCCGATCAGCGACTTGCCCGCCGCGACATGCACGCTCTGTCCGCTCGCGACGTTCACGTGATCGTTCGCGACCATGTGCAGCGACTGTTGCGTCGACATCCCGATCCCTGACGGGCTGCCGAACAGCATCACCGGCTCCTTGAATGCGTTCGCGCTGCCCGTGCCGCCGCCTGCCGTTCGCCCGCCCGACGTGCTGCCCGATACGTTGTTCTGCGTTGCGTCGGTGAACGCGCGCATCGTGTCTTGCGCGTCCTTCAGGCTCTCCGCCTGATGCTGCTCGCTGACGCCCGACATCGCCTCGACCAGGCTCTCCCCCGTCACGAGCTGCTGCTGCGCCTCCTTCACGTCGAGCGGCTGGCTGTTCGGCGCCTTCGGATGGGTGGTGACGTACAGGCCCTGGCTCGCCCGTACCGCGCCATACGCATCCGAGCGCAGGTCGAACCCGCTGCCCAGATACGAGCCGCGCGAATTGCCGTTCTGGTCGATGATGTAGCCCAGATGCAGCAGGCTGTTCGCGCTGCTGCTCATCAGTTGCACGCGGTTCTGCCCGGTCGCGTCGTCCATCACGAGCTGGTTGTAGCCGCCGCCCGAATACTCTTTCGACCGATATCCGGACAGAATCCCGTCGCTATGCCACTGCGGCTGGTTCGCGCCGTTGTACACGCGTCCGACCGCGAGCGGCCGGTCGCAATCGCCGCCGACATAGTCGATCAGCACTTCCTCGCCGATGCGCGGCACATGCACGCCGCCGTAGCCGCCACCTGTATCCGACTGCACCACGCGCACCCAGCACGACGCGTTCTCGTTGCCCGGGTTCAGACGGTCCCACACGAACTGCACGCGAATCCGGTTCAACTCGTCGGTATAGACTTCCTCGCCCTGCGGCCCGACGACGATCGCCGTCTCGAGATGCATCTTCGGCTTCTCGTGTTCGAACGGGCTGCGATACGGCACGCTCACGCGCTGCGCTTCAACTTCGACGAGGTAGAAGCCGACCGAGCCGTCGTCATGCGGCACGCGAAACGCGGGATCGGCACCGTAGCCTTCCTGCGCTTGCGTCAACGCTTCGCGCAGGCTGTACGGAAAGTCCGCGCTGCTGCTTGCGACGGGCAAGTTGTTCTCGATCCACCACTCGACACCGATCGCCGCGAACTCGCGCTGGTCTGCCGGATCGCGATCGTGCTCGGGATGATCCGACAGCACGAAGCGCCGGCCGGCATCGATCGCGCGCACGCCGCCCGCGCCATGGAAGCGCTTCGCCCGCGACTCCCATTCCTCCATGCGGATCTTCGTCAGATGGTCGCCGCGCGTCTGGTCCAGATACGTGTACGCCCCGGTGTACTCGTAGACTTCGAGCTGGTCGGGCAATTCGCCCTGTCCGCCCATCGTCGGCAGCGTCGTGCCCTTCGGGTTCGACGGTTGCGACGGATTCTTGTAGTCGAACGTGCGCGTCGTCCGCGTCACGCTCTGCAGCGTGCGCGTGCCCGACCATTGCGTGAACGCGTCGGCTTCGCTCGCCGCGCCGCCGCGATAGAAGCGCACGGTCTCCGGCGACAGCGACGCGAACGCCTGCAGGTTGTCGGTGATCACGAGCGTATGGGACTTGCCGTCGTCGGCCTGCTGCCACGTGCTGTAGAGGCCTTCGCTCTCCATCAGCCGGTGCACGAAATGCCAGTCGGTGTCGTGCTGACGCGTGTATGACCGGCTCGGCAGCGGCTTCGACAGCGCAAACCGAAAATGCCCCTGCGCTTGCGGATGCTGATTCAGCACGTCGCTGATGATCTGGTCGACGGTCGTGTCGTTCCAGAGGCGCTGGTCGCGACGAAACTTCAGGAAATGGGTGAAATCGGCGAACGTGAGCTGATAAGTCGTGAGCCCGCCGTCGGCGCCTAGGCGGCGCGCGGTATGGACGTAGCCGTTGACCGGCCGGTAGCTGCGATCGCCTTGCTGGATCCACAACGTAACGGGCTGCGCGATCAGTTTTTTGAGTTCCAGATCGCCATCGACCGACAGCACGTCGAGCGTGAATTCGTATGCGCGCCCGATGCGGGCACGGCCGGCCGCCCGCTGCACGGTCAGCACGTTGGCCCCCAATGGCGTATCGAGCTTCAGCAGCCGGTCCTGCTGAAGCAACCCGCCGCGCAATGCGGCAATCGTGTTCTGCATGTTCATGGCAACGGCCTTTTCTTCTTGTGACGCGCCCTCGGATGGCGCGCAATGCGATTTCGCTCGCGCGATTTTACAGACAAATTACGGCATGAAAGGAAAAATGGCCCTGATTTAAAAGCGCATTTCTAAACGCATCCCATGCCGCGTCGTCACGCTGCACCGCACCGCCGCCCGCTGAAATCGATTGCAATCAGGGCCAATTCGACTTTCGGCGCGCGCTGGTTGCGAGTAGTGTCTACGTGCCCGTATGCCGGCCCAGCCCGAGCACGCTCGATGCCCGGCGCACCATTACCACACTGAACACTGGAGATCTGCGATGAAACGTTCGAAGTTTCTGCTGTCGGGGCTGCTGCTCGCGTCGGCCCTCGGTTTCACGGCCGTCGCCGCGCACGCGGAAGACCTGCTCGACTCGGTGAAGAAAGCCGGCGTGCTGCGCGTCGGGCTCGAAGGCACGTATCCGCCGTTCAACTCGCGCGGCACCTCGGGTCAGCTCGAGGGTTTCGACGTCGACGTCGCGAATGCGGTCGCCGGCAAGCTCGGCGTGAAGACGCAGTTCATCCCGACCGAATGGAGCGGGATCATCGCGGGGCTGCAGGCCGGCAAGTTCGACGTGATCGTCAACCAGGTCACGATCACGCCGCAACGCAAGGAAGTGCTCGACTTCAGCCAGCCGTACACGTACTCGGCCGCGCAGCTGATCCAGCGCAAGGACGACACGCGCAACTTCAAGTCGCTCGAGGATTTCAAGGGCAAGAAGCTCGGCGTGACGCTCGGCACCAACTACGACCAGATGGCGCGCAGCGTGCCGGGCATCGAGGTGCAGACGTATCCGGGCGCGCCGGAAAAGCTGCGCGACCTCGCCGCGGGCCGAATCGAGGCGACGCTCGACGACCGCCTGATGCTGCCGTACATGATCAAGACGTCGAATCTGCCGCTGCGCTCGGGCGCGGTGCTGAACGGCGGCAAGCAGGAGATGGCGATCCCGTTCCGCAAGGGCAATCCGAAGTTCGAGAAGGCGATCAACGATGCGCTGGATTCGCTGCGCAAGGACGGCACGTTGAAGAAGATCTCGATGCACTGGTTCGGCAGCGACGTGACGGTGCCGCTCGCGCAGTAAGCGGTTCGCCGCGCTTTCATCGCGTCACGTCCTTCGCTGCGGCGAAGGCGTGACGCTCTTCCGCGGGTCTGTTCGTTTGCCCTCAGGCAGCTTCGTCGAAGCGCGCGAGCAGCAGCTGTCCGATCGGCGTCAGCGCCGGGCGTGCAGCCACCGCATTCACGCGTACCTGCGTATCGTCAACGAGCCGCTTTTCGACGAGCACGGCGAAAGCCGGGTTCGACGGGTCGACGCTGTCCGGCGCGCGAGCAATGCGCAGCAGCATCGAAAATTCATGTGGACTCAGCATGGTCCGTGTCTCCTGATCGTCCGCGATTCAACTCAATCGGCGTCGATCGTGTTTTCAAATGGAATGGCGCGGTAAATGGTCGGTGCGCTGTCGGGAGCGAGATCCCGGTTGGCCGCTTGCGCGACGCGGGCACGGCGTCGCGTGCGGGGTGCGCACGCCCGGATCGCGACGATGGTGCCGCGACGGGAATGTGCAACGTTAGGGGCGCAGCGTGACGCGGGCGTGACAGGGGAAGGGGGTGGAGTGAGGTGGGCTGGGTGGTGGGATTGTCCGGCGCGGGAGGCTCGCCCATCAGTGCGACGTGGCAGATCGAGACGGATTGCGCCGAAAAGAAAAGGGGTTACGGAAAAATTCCGTAACCCCTTTTCGGATTTGGTGCTGCAGGAGTCGAGCCTGCCACCTGATGATTACAAAGCTTCTCGGGCTTACTTCCAGATCAATGGTTAGCTAATGACCAGTTCTACAGATGTGGCGAATGAGTATCTCTGAAACACTGGTCGTTGCTAGCGGCTGCAGGGGATTGTCGAACTGTAGAAACCCCGTGTGGGGATCAAAAATACTTAATGAATTTTCTCGGCATCCAAGCTTGCAAGGATCGCAATTTGAGGCGTCGTGATGAAAACTGCGCGTTCCTCAATAAGGGAGGACAACCCAACTTCAGAGAAGTCCGATATCAATCAGGCAAACAATGCTCGTATTTTTCCGGGAGCAAGCTGTAGGCTCCCCACGCGTCTATTTTACATGCAAGGATTCCATCATTCTCTTTGTAGAGGCTCGCATAGAACAAAAGCATGCGCCCAATGGCGGAACTAGAGATCTTCTTGCGATCATTGTGTTCGGGCCATGTATATACCTTTACTTGAATACCTTCGTCGGATTCTAGGGTCAGCTTGTCGCGGCGGTTCAGGCGAGACACGGAACGCACCCGGCCATAGAACAGGTGAGCGTTCGGTGGCGGCTCGTCCGTCAAAAGGGCGATGTCAAAAAGTTTGTCGACCAGAAGCGTTGCGTACTGGCTATCTGGGAAAAAGAAGCCGCGCGCAAGGTTTCTATCGAAATTTCGGCAGATAGCCAGTACCGTGGACAGCTTACTTGGCAAGAAGAAGCGTTCACCGGTGTGCCGACCTAGCGGAACTTCAGTGAGAGGGCCGTCGGGATCTTCGATTTGTGTGAGATTGTATGCACCATCGGGATCCATTTCGTCGATTGGTTGCACGGGGGGTTGATTCTGCCACCCTCCAACTATGACCAGTTCCTCGCTCTGGGCGGCGCGCTTCAGCTCTTCTTCAGTGGTGTAGTGCAACCCTGGGCCACGTTTTGTGCGCAGACTGCACGGTACGTCCTTAAACGCAGGCTGGTGCTTGAAGTGCGCTGTTCGGCTGTTTGTAAACACATCCGCCGCCTTCGGGGTCCTGCTCAGGGGAGTCGTGCAGGCCGGACAGAATATTTTGCCGGCCATTTCCGGACGATATTCGGGCGGCTCGATGGGTTCCCCAGTGCTCCGCAATTCTTCCGCGCTCTGCGTTCCGTATACCCAATCTTTGTGGTGTAACGCGTACGGGATACGATGGCTGCCCTCTTCCACGACGTCCTCCGAAGGTTCAAATGACAATGCGAGCCGCTCTCATAATTTAGGTTGGCATTATTTGTCTAATCAATCAAGCGCGAAGCCACGCGATGGTTGCAGGAAGGTCACAAATGCCCCTTCAAGCGACAAAGTGCTTGCACGGTCATAGCCATCTTGATTAGCGAAAAAAATGCACCGGTTTCAGCTAATCGGGAAATCGCGCTTTTCCCACATCTTCAATAAGGCACGCGGACAGGCGTGACTGAAAAATCGAACCGTATGCGGTGTACGCAACATAAGGAGAGCGGTCGCGACGTGTATGCGGATGATGACGTCTATCGCGCTGTTCGAGAGATGGTCGGTTTACCGCTTCGAGAGGTAACGGATCTAGCTTACTTGACCGGTCAGCGGCCTGCAGACGTTTTGACTATTGATGAGCGTGGCACACGTGTCGAAGTAATCGCAGTACGTCGAACAAAACGGGACCGCGATTGCGCATCGAGATAGTTGGGATGTTGGCTCCGTTGCTGGAAAGACTCACGGCTAGAAGGCGAATCACAATCCAAGGTCGACAAGGAGGGCCGCTTGGACGAGTCGCGCTATGCAGCTTGTCGACAGAAGGAACAAATTGCAATGTCGCATCGATGTCGCTGCACAGGTAAGGTTCTGGCAGCAAACGCGTCCGCTCTTCTTGATAATCAGCGAGGCGCTGACCAGCGCTGTCCAGGTCTTGGCACTCACCAAACGTGGAATGCCACCCGCTTCTGAGAATTCAGTTAGATCTCCCAGCAAAAACTCTTGCAAGGATTTGGTGGCATGTGTGCCCCCCCGATCGGCCGTCGATATGTCTTTTTAACATCTTCTTTTTGTAGAACAAAAAAAGCGGGTCCCATCTCTGGGACCCGCTTCGGTATTGGTGCCGGCTGCAGGACTCGAACCCGCCACCTGATGATTACAAATCAACTGCTCTACCAGATGAGCTAAGCCGGCGTAAGCGCGAGATTCTACCTCATTTCACGATCTTGAGGCGAGGTCTGCTGCCGCCTTTCGAGCCGTCGCCGTCGGTTTTCGGCGGTTCGTCGGCACCTTCGGACGGCTCCTCGTTCGCGCCGATATCGACGACAGGCGTCAATACCGCAGGCGACTCTTCACGGGATGCCTCGTCGGCCGGCGCGGCATCGTCTTCGAACGCACCCGAATCCGCGCCCTCGCCTGCCACCGCATCGACCTGGAACGCCATCCCTTGCCCGTTCTCCCGCGCGTAGATCGCGAGCACGTTGGCCACCGGAATCTCGATCTTGTGCGCCTTCCCGGAGAACCGGGCGGTGAACTCGATCCACTCGTTACCCATCTGCAGCTGGCTCGTCGCCTCGAAGCTGATGTTGAGCACGATCTCGCCGTCACGCACGAACTGACGCGGCACGCGCGTCGAGTTGTCGACCCTCACCGCGATATGCGGCGTGTAACCGTTATCGGTGCACCACTCGTACAGCGCGCGCAGCAGATATGGCTTCGTTGAAATCTCTTGCATCACAATCCTCGAACCCGGAGCGGGCACGCGGCACGCCGCGCCGCCCGCTCCGTCATGCCTTCATTGCATCATCAACGACGCATGACCTTTTCGGACGGCGTCAGTGCTTCGATATAGGCCGGGCGGCTGAAGATCCGCTCGGCATACTTCATCAGCGGCGCAGCGTTCTTCGACAGCTCAATGCCGTAGTGATCCAGACGCCACAGGAGCGGCGCGATCGCGACGTCGAGCATCGAGAACTCCTCGCCGAGCATGTACTTGTTCTTCACGAAGATCGGCGCGAGCTGCGTCAGGCGATCGCGGATCGCGAGGCGTGCCTTCTCGTGATTCTTCTCCGCCGCCTTGCCCTTCTCGTTCTCGAGCGTGCTGACGTGAACGAACAGCTCCTTCTCGAAGTTCAGCAGGAACAGGCGTGCACGTGCGCGCTGCACCGGGTCGGCCGGCATCAGTTGCGGGTGCGGGAAGCGCTCGTCGATGTATTCGTTGATGATGTTCGATTCGTACAGAATCAGGTCGCGCTCGACCAGAATCGGCACCTGACCGTACGGGTTCATCACCGAGATGTCTTCCGGCTTGTTGAACAGGTCGACGTCACGGATCTCGAAATCCATGCCCTTCTCGAACAGCACCAGCCGGCAACGCTGGGAGAACGGGCAAGTTGTGCCGGAATACAGAACCATCATATTTGCGTTTCCTCAAAAAAGCCGAGGGCCGGCACGCGGCGCAACCCCTTTCACGGGTTCCGCCTTGCGCCGGCCCCACGCCGGTCAGGCGTGTTTACTTGATATCTTTCCAGTACGCGGCATTGAGCCGCCAGGCCAGGAAAGTCAGGACACCGAGAAAGATCAGCACCCACACGCCGAGGCGTTTGCGGGTCTGCTGGGCCGGCTCGGACATCCATGTCATATAGGCCACCAGGTCGGCCACCGCAGCGTCATAGTCCGGCGGCGACAACGTCCCCGGCGTGACCTGCTGGAAGCCGACGAGCGTGTGGACCTTCTCGCCCGTCTCCTCGTCCGTCTTGTCTTCGAATTTGGCAGTGCGCCGCCCCTGCAGTTGCCACAATACATGGGGCATGCCGACGTTCTCGAACACCGCGTTGTTCCAGCCGGTCGGCCGCGTATCGTCGCGGTAGAAACTCCGCAGATACGTGTACAGCCAGTCGCGGCCGCGCGCCCGTTCCTCGACCGACAGGTCGGGCGGCAGGGTGCCGAGCCAGTTCTTCGCGTCTTCGGGCCGCATCGCGACGGACATCGTGTTCCCGACCTTGTCGGTCGTGAACAGGAGATTCGTTTCGATCTCCTTCTGGGATATGCCCAGATCCGTCAGACGGTTGTAGCGCATCAGGTTCGCGCTGTGGCAGTTCAGGCAATAGTTTACAAACAATTGCGCGCCGTGCTGAAGCGAAACGAGATTTTCCGTGTTATCGGGCGCCCGGTCGAGCGGAAAATTACCTTCCGCGCGCACGGCCGGCGCCGCCAGCAGCGCAACGGCCGTCGCCCCGATCAGTGCGAGCGTCGAAAGCAGTTTCTTCATGTCGTTCTCTCCTCGCTCACATTAATGGGGCTTGAAGCGCACCCGCTCCGGCGGCTGCTTGAACGTGCCAAGCGGCGTCCAGACGGGCATGCCGAGGAAGAACGCGAAGTAGATCAGCGCACAGCCCTGCGCAATCAGCGTCGCGACCGGCGATGGCGGCCGTGTGCCGAGGAACGCTAGGGTCAGGAACGCCACGACGAAGATCCCGAGGAACACCTTGTGGAAGAACGGCCGGTACCGGATCGACTTCACCGGGCTGCGGTCGAGCCACGGCAGGAAGAACAGCGTGATCACCGCCGAGCCCATCACGACGACGCCCCAGAACTTCGACTCCGTCAGGAACATGAACACGACGATCGCCGCGGCCAGCACCGGCAGGCCGATCTTCCACTTGCCGCGCGCGCGGACCAGGGCGAGCACGCCGAGCAGCGCGATCACGATCATCAGCACGATCTTGAACGGGTCGGTCGTCGCGCGCAGCATCGCGTAGAACGCGGTGAAATACCAGACCGGCGCGATTTCCGGCGGCGTCTGCAGCGGGTTCGCCGGCACGAAGTTGTTCGACTCGAGGAAGTAGCCGCCCATTTCCGGCGAGAAGAACACGATCAGCGCGAACACCATCAGGAACACGCAGACCCCGAAGAAATCGTGCACCGAGTAGTACGGATGGAACGGGATGCCGTCGAGCGGAATACCGTTCGCGTCCTTCTTCGCCTTGATCTCGATGCCGTCCGGGTTATTCGATCCCACTTCGTGCAGCGCCACGAGGTGCGCGATCACGAGGCCGACCAGAACGAGCGGAATCGCGATCACGTGGAACGCGAAGAAGCGGTTCAGCGTGACGTCGGACACCACATAGTCGCCGCGGATCCACAGCGACAGGTCCGGGCCAACAAATGGAATCGCCGAGAACAGGTTCACGATCACCTGCGCGCCCCAGAACGACATCTGGCCCCACGGCAGCAGGTAGCCGAAGAACGCCTCGGCCATCAGGCACAGGAAGATCGCGCAGCCGAAGATCCACACGAGCTCGCGCGGCTTCCGATACGACCCGTACATCAGCCCGCGGAACATGTGCAGGTACACGACGACGAAGAACATCGACGCGCCGGTCGAGTGCATGTAGCGGATCAGCCAGCCCCACGGCACCTCGCGCATGATGTATTCGACCGACGCGAACGCGAGCGTCGAGTCGGGCTTGTAGTTCATCGTCAGGAAGATGCCCGTGACGATCTGGTTGACGAGCACCAGTAGCGCGAGGGAGCCGAAGAAGTACCAGAAGTTGAAGTTCTTCGGCGCGTAGTACTCGGAAACGTGCTTCTTCCAGGTGGACGTGAGCGGGAAGCGCTGGTCGATCCAGCCGGTGAGACCTGTGGTGGAGACTTCCTTGTTGTCGACGGCCATCACGCTTCTCCTTTCTCGTCCTTGCCGATCACGAGGGTCGTCGCCGACGTGAACATGTAGGGCGGGATGTCGAGATTCTGAGGCGCCGGCTTGTTCTTGAACACGCGACCGGCGAGGTCGTAGGTCGAACCGTGGCACGGGCACAGGAAACCGCCCGGCCAGTCGTCCGGCAGGTTCGGCTGCGGACCCGGCGTGAAGCGTTGGCTAGGCGTGCAGCCGAGGTGCGTACAGACGGCCATCACGACGAGAATGTTCTTGCGATCGGTCCGCGCGCGATATTCGTTCGCGCAATACGCGGGCAACGGCATCGAATACGGAGATTTCGTGGTCGGATCGGCCACTTCCTTATCGGCCTTGACCACATCGGCCAGCATCGAATCAGTGCGATTCAGGATCCAGACGGGCTTGCCGCGCCACGGCACGGTGACCATTTCGCCCGGCTTCAGGCTGCTGATGTCGACCTCGACCGGCGCACCGGCCGCTTTCGCTCTCGCGGACGGCGCAAGCGACGCCGCGAAAGGTACAACGGTGGCGACACCTCCCACGCCACCTGCTACGGATGTCGCAATCAGCCAGGTACGGCGGCCGCTGTCGACGCGTTTCTCTTCCTTGTCTCGCATCACACGCCCCACTTCTGAGTTGGATTTTCCGTCACGACTTTCCATTCCGCCGCTAGTTTGCTCGAATGGAGTCGTCATTTACAAGGCCCGGAGATGAAAATCCCTTCGAAGTGATTGATAGTTAAGGGTTTTCCCGCACTATCTGAGCAATTAAATCATTCCACTTTTAAGCACTTGCTACATTGTGAAATTTCGATGCGGTGCCGCAAATCTGTCGTTCAGACCGGATTATGAATATCGATAAAAAGGTGTTCGATATCGAATTCTTCGGACAAGTGGCGTCCCAGCGCCTGGATTCCGTAGCGTTCGGTGGCATGGTGCCCTGCCGCAACGAACGCAACGCCGCTCTCCGCGGCCGCGTGCGTGACGGATTCCGATACCTCGCCGGTCAGGAACACGTCGGCGCCGGCATCGATCGCGGCATCGAAATAACTTTGCGCGGCGCCGGTGCACCACGCGATGCGGCGCAGTTGCATGTCCGCATCGCCGAGCACGAGCGGCGTGCGGCCGAGCGTGCGCTCAACCTTCGCGACGAAGTGCTCGAGCGTGACGGGCATCGGCAGCGTCGCCATCCAGCCGAGGTCGCCGTCGCCGAAACGCTGATCGCCGATCAGCCCGAGCTTCTGGCCGAGCTGCGCGTTGTTGCCGAGCTCGGGGTGCGCGTCGAGCGGCAGATGGAACGCGAACAGGTTCAGGTCGTTCGCGAGCAGCAGCTTCAGGCGCTGATACTTGCGGCCCGTGATCTGCGGCGCCTCGTTGCGCCAGAAATAACCGTGATGAACGAGCACCGCATCCGCCCCCCATTCGAGCGCGGCTTCGAGGAACGCGACCGACGCCGTCACGCCGGTGGCGATCTTCTCGATCTTGCGGCGCCCCTCGACCTGGAGGCCGTTCGGGCAATAGTCCTTGAAGCGCGCGGTTTCAAGGGTATTGTTCAAGTACAATTCAAGTTCGATCCGATCCATATAAACCTCTAATCCATTCAGATGCTTAGACGCTTCTGGCTGTTCTTCGCGCAGGCGGTGACCGTACTGCTCGCGCTGATGTTCATCGTCGTGACGCTCAAGCCGCAATGGCTGCAACGGCAAGGACAGCTCGGCAAGCAGCTCGCCACGCCGATCGTTGCGTTGCGGGAAGTAGCGCCGGGCATCGGCGGAGCGCCGGCGACCACGTCGTACGCGGAAGCCGCGCAAAAGGCGATGCCCGCCGTCGTCAACGTATTCTCCAGCAAGGACGGCTCGCTGCCGCCCGATCCGCGGGCGAAGGATCCGCTGTTCCGCTATTTCTTCGGCGACCGCAACGCACGCAAGCAGCAGGACGAACCGGCCGCCAACCTCGGCTCCGGCGTCATCGTGAGCCCTGAAGGTTACATTCTAACGAACCAGCACGTCGTGGACGGCGCCGACCAGATCGAAGTCGCGCTCGCCGACGGCCGCACGGCCACCGCGAAGGTGATCGGCAGCGACCCCGAGACCGATCTCGCCGTCCTGAAGATCAACATGACGAACCTGCCGACGATCACGCTCGGCCGTTCCGACCAGTCGCGGGTCGGCGACGTCGTCCTCGCGATCGGCAACCCGTTCGGCGTCGGCCAGACGGTCACGATGGGGATCATCAGCGCGCTCGGCCGCAATCACCTCGGCATCAACACCTTCGAGAACTTCATCCAGACCGATGCGCCGATCAACCCCGGCAACTCGGGCGGCGCGCTGGTCGACGTGAACGGCAACCTGCTCGGCATCAACACGGCGATCTATTCGCGCTCGGGCGGCTCGCTCGGCATCGGCTTCGCGATCCCTGTGTCGACCGCGCGCACCGTGCTCGAAAGCATCATCACGACCGGCTCGGTCACGCGCGGCTGGATCGGCGTCGAGCCGCAGGACGTCACGCCGGAAATCGCCGAGTCGTTCGGGCTCCAGCAGAAGACGGGCGCGATCGTCGCGGGCGTGCTGCAGGGCGGTCCGGCAGACAAGGCCGGCATCAAGCCGGGCGACATCCTCGTGAGCGTGAACGGCGACGAAATCACCGACACCACAAAGCTGCTGAACACCGTCGCGCAGATCAAGCCGGGCACGTCGACCAAGGTGCACGTCGTGCGCAAGGGCAAGGAATTCGACGTGAACGTCGTGATCGGCAAGCGCCCGCCGCCGCCGAAGCAGGCGCTCGACGAACAGGACAGCGACAGCGAGTGACATCCGGGCGGCGCGTCTGCGCCGCTTGCACGCAGCAGCCGGAAACGAAAAACCCCCAAGGGCTGGAATGATATCCAACGCTTGGGGGTCGACTCAATTCGCGGCCCTTCCGCTTTGCAACGAAACGCTTTCGTCGCGGTGAAGCCGTGATCCCGCCCTCACCACCTGCCCTTCCCGCCGCTCGCCGGCTGCGATGTTGCTTGCGACGGCAGCCAGCATGCCGGCCACCGCGCACCCTTTCCTGCTCAACTGGCGGCGCCGTTCTCCGGCTCGGGTTCTTCCGTCGTCGGCTTCGGCACGAAGAACCGCGCGGCCAGCAGCCCGACCTCGAACAGCACGATGAGCGGCAGCGCGAGCATCAGCTGCGAGAACACGTCCGGCGGCGTGACGACTGCCGCGACGACAAACGCGCCGACGATCACGTACGGCCGCATCTCCTTCAGCTTCTTCAGCGTCAGCACGCCCATCCGCACGAGCAGCACGACGATGATCGGCACCTCGAACGTGACCCCGAATGCGATGAACATCCCGAGCACGAAGCTCAGGTAGTTGTCGATGTCGGTCGACATCTCCGCGCCGAGCGGCGCGTTGTAGTGCGCCATCACGCGGAAGATCGTCGGGAACACGAGGAAGTACGCGAACGCCATCCCGCACAGGAACAGGAAGTAGCTGCTGCCGACGAGCGGCATGACGAGCTTCTTCTCATGCTGGTACAGGCCCGGCGCGACGAACGCCCAGATCTGGTACAGCACGATCGGCAACGCGATCACCAGCGCGACGAGCATCGTGACCTTCATCGGCACGAAGAACGAGCCGGTGACGTCGGTCACGATCATCCTGCCGCCCTTCGGCAGGTTTTCCATCAGCGGCCGCGCGAGCAGCCGGAAGATGTCGGGCGCCCAGTACACGAGCCCGAGGAACACGACGATCACGGCCAGCCCCGCGCGAATGATGCGATCGCGAAGCTCGACGAGATGGGAAATGAAGGTTTCTTCCGGGGCGTCGCCCGGGTTCTGCTGGGGGTCGCTCACACCGGCCCTCGGTAGGATTGACGAGCGAGCATGCGCTCGACTCAGAGAAAGCGCGTCGGCCGGCGCAGGCTGGCCGGCTGGTGGCGCGCGACACGCGCGGCGCCCGACTGCACGTGCGTGCGGCGGGTCGTCGCGCGCTTGTACCAGACAGGCATCGCCGCCTGCTTCACACGCCAGTTGCGACGCTTGCGCGCAAGCGCGGCCGTACTGCCGCGCCACGACGGCGCCGCGGGGGTGTCGGAGCCGTACGTGCCGGCATCGACCGAGCCTTCGTTAAGACCGCCGACCGCGGAATGCCACGTGTCGTTCAGTTCCTTCTCGTGCTCGCGCAGGTTGTCGTGAATCGTTGTCTCGACATTGCGCGCGGCCGACTCGAAATCGGTCTTCATCGTCCGCAGCGCGTCGAGTTCGATTTCGCGCGAGACCTCGGACTTCACGTCGTTGATGTACCGCTGCGCGCGGCCAAACAATGCGCCGGCCGTACGGGCGACGCGCGGCAGGCGCTCGGGGCCGAGCACCACGAGCGCGACGACGCCGATCAGCGCCATCTTCGAAAGACCGAGATCCAGCATCGCGTATGCCTGTCAGCTTGCCGGCGTTACGCCTTGTTCGAGTCGGAACGCGTCGTTTCCTTCGCGTTGACGTCGACCGTGCCCGTGCGCGGCAGCTGCTGTGCATCCGCCGGCGTCTCGCCTTCCTTCATGCCGTCCTTGAAGCCCTTCACGGCGCTGCCGAGGTCGTTGCCGATGTTGCGCAGCTTCTTCGTACCGAAAACCAGCGCGACGATCAGCAGCACGATCAGCCAGTGCCAAATGCTCAATCCACCCATGATGAAACCTCTCCTCAACCATGCCGCGTGGCGGCGCAAATCGCCGGCGGCACGCCGGCTTCGACTATCGATGCGGGGAAACGCCCCGCTACGTCAACCCATCCGCAGCCACGGGCGCGGACCGGCCAGGATATGCGCGTGCAGGTGGTAGACCTCCTGCCCGCCGCCGGGGCCCGTGTTGATCACCGTGCGAAAACCGGTTTCGCCGCCCGTGTAGGCCACCCCGAGCTGGTCGGCCAGACGCGCGACGAGCAGCATCAGCCGGCCGAGCATCGGCGCATCGGCTTCGCTCGCCGCCGACAGCGTCGGCAGGTGCCGGCGCGGAATCACCAGCACGTGCGTCTCGGCCGCCGGGCGGATGTCGCGAAACGCGACGAATTCGTCGTCCTCGTGCACCTTCTCGCTCGGGATCTCGCCCGCCGCGATCTTGCAGAACAGGCAATTCGGATCGTGACTCATGTTGCTCCTGCGAAACGCCCCGCGCGCGGGTCAGAACCAGGCCTGCGGATCGAGCGTCTTGTTGTCGTTCAGGTACAGCCAACCCTTGATGATACGGTACAGCGTCCAGATCCACGTGACAAACATGATCACGAATCCCACCACCACGAACATCAGCGCGAAGCCGATCACGTAGGCGATCAGCGCGCGCCAGAACGTGCGGATCTGCCACTCGAAATGGTCGGCGTACTGCGTGCCGGCCACGTCGTCGCGCTTCACGTAGTTGATGATGATCGCGATGATGCCGGTCACGCCGCCCGTCAGCCAATGAATCGCGTAGAGGCCGTACAGCACGTGCGTCAGCGTGCGCAAGCCCTTCAACCGCTCGGCGTCCGCTGCGCCCGGCAGCGACGGCGTCGGAAACTCGCTCGGCGTATCGGTCATGATGCTACCCCCGTCAGATGACAATTCTTACAGCTTACCGCACTGTTGCCGGCGCGGCAGGCCGTGAGCCGTCACCCGCCGTTTTCTTCGCGCTCGCGGCGCTTGCGCAGCGCCTTTTCCTCGATGCCCGACAACCCTTCGCGGCGCTCGAGCTCGCCGATCACGTCGGCCGGGCTCAGGTCGAAATGCGACAGCATCACGAGGCAGTGGAACCACAGATCGGCCACTTCGCCGACCAGCGCCGTCGGCGCGCCGCCCTGGCGCACGTCCTTCGCGGCCAGCACGACTTCGGTCGCCTCTTCGCCGATCTTCTTCAGCACCGCGTCGTCGCCCTTGTGAAACAGGCGCGATACGTACGATTGATCGGGGTCGCCGCCCTTGCGGCTATCGATCACGGCCGCGAGGCGCAGCAGCGTGTCTTCGGTCGATTGCGTCATTTGTAGATGTGTTCGGGGTCTTTCAGCACCGGATCGACCGCGACCCAGTCGCCGCCGTCCACCGTGCCTTCGAATTTCTGGAAGAAGCACGAATGCCGGCCGGTGTGGCATGCGATGCCCGACACCTGCTCGACCTTCAGCAGCACGACGTCCTCGTCGCAGTCGAGCCGCACCTCGTGCACGTGCTGCACGTGGCCCGACTCTTCGCCCTTGAACCACAGGCGCTTGCGCGAACGCGAATAATAAACCGCGCGCTGCGTTTCGATCGTCTTCGCGAGCGCTTCGCGATTCATCCACGCGAACATCAGCACGTCGTTCGTCGATGCTTCCTGCGCGATCACCGGCACGAGGCCGTTGTCGTCCCAGCGGACCTTGTCGAGCCACGCGGGCAGCGCTTTCGTTTCCGTATTCATCACAGCCTCACCGGAATGCCCTGATCGGACATGAAGCGCTTCGCCTCGCCGACCGTGTGCTCGCCGTAGTGGAAGATGCTGGCGGCCAGCACCGCGTCAGCGCGGCCGTCCTTGATGCCGTCGGCCAGGTGCTGCAGCGAGCCGACGCCGCCCGACGCGATCACCGGCACCGGCACCGCGTCCGACACGCCGCGCGTGAGCGCGAGGTCGAAGCCCGACTTCGTGCCGTCGCGATCCATGCTCGTGAGCAGAATCTCGCCCGCGCCGAGCTCGGCCATCTTGCGCGCCCATTCGATCGCGTCGAGGCCCGTGTTCTTGCGGCCGCCGTGCGTGAACACTTCCCAGCGCGGCGTCTCGCCGTCGGCCGACACGCGCTTCGCGTCGATCGCGACGACGATGCACTGCGAGCCGTACTTGTCGGCCGCGTCGCGTACGAGCTGCGGATTCGCGACCGCCGACGAATTCATGCTGACCTTGTCCGCGCCCGCGTTCAGCAGGCGCCGCACGTCCTCGACGGCGCGCACGCCGCCGCCGACGGTCAGCGGAATGAACACCTGCGACGCGACGGCTTCGATGATCGGCAGGATCAGGTCGCGCTGGTCGGAGGTCGCGGTGATGTCGAGGAACGTCAGTTCGTCGGCGCCCTGGTCGTCATAGCGGCGGGCGATTTCGACGGGGTCGCCGGCATCGCGCAGCTCGACGAAATTGACGCCCTTGACGACGCGCCCGGCGGTCACGTCCAGGCAGGGGATGATGCGTTTAGCTAGAGCCATGATGTTGCGCCAAAGGCCGCGATGGGACGGCCGGTTACGGAAGCCTCGCGCGAGGCTTCCGGTCGGGGCCGCCAGCAGGCAGCCCCGGCGAACGGGACAACCGCGCTTACGCGTTGTCGAGTTCGCCGTTCAGTTCGTCCGCGCGCTTTTGCGCGGCCGCGAAATCGAGATCGCCGGAGTAGATCGCACGGCCGCAGATCACGCCTTCGACGCCGTGCTCTTCCACTTCGCACAGGCTGTCGATGTCCGCGAGGTTCGACAGGCCGCCGCTGGCGATCACCGGAATGCCGACCGCCTGAGCGAGCTTCACGGTCGCCTCGATATTGATGCCCTGCAGCATCCCGTCGCGGCCGATGTCGGTGTAGACGATCGATTCGACGCCGTAGTCCTCGAACTTCAGCGCGAGATCGATCACTTCGTGGCCCGTCAGCTTGCTCCAGCCGTCGGTCGCGACCTTGCCGTCCTTCGCATCGAGGCCGACGATGATGTTGCCCGCGAACGCGGTGCACGCATCCCGCAGGAAGCCCGGGTCCTTCACGGCCGCCGTGCCGATGATCACGTAGGACAGGCCGGCGTCGAGATACTTCTCGACCGTCTCGAGGCTGCGGATGCCGCCGCCGAGCTGTACGGGGATTTCGTCGCCGACTTCGTCGAGGATCGCTTCGATCGCATCGAGGTTCTTCGGCTTGCCGGCGAATGCGCCGTTCAGGTCGACCAGATGCAGCCGCCGGGCGCCGAGATCGACCCACTTGCGGGCCATCGCCGCCGGGTCCTCGGAGAAAATCGTGGCCTGGTCCATATCGCCCTGTTTGAGGCGCACACACTGACCGTCTTTGAGATCGATGGCCGGAATCAGCAGCATAGCAATCGGGTGTCGTCGTGGAAGAAGAAAAGAATCGGGCGCGCACCGGTCGATCCGGTACCGCGCCGCCTCGCTAGTTTAGTACAACTCTTTCGGCGCTTTCGTGTGCGCGCATCGTGCGACAGGCCGTTCCGGCCCGCCGACTGTAGCACGCACGCGACGCTCACGGCTTCCAGTGTACGAAGTTGCGATACAGACGCAACCCGACTTCCGCGCTTTTCTCGGGGTGGAATTGGGTCGCGAAGAGATTGTCCCGCGCGACCGCGGACGTAAACGGCGCGCCGTATGCCGTTTCGCCGACCGTATGTGCCGGGTTGTCCGGCCTCACGTAATAGCTGTGTACGAAGTAAAAGTATGCGTCGTCGGGCACGCCGTCCCACAGCGGGTGCGGCTGCGACTGGCGCACGCGGTTCCAGCCCATCTGCGGCACCTTGAAGCGCGAGCCGTCGTCCTGCAGCCGGCCGTCGAGCTCGAAGCGCACGACCTTGCCGGGCAACAGGCCCAGGCCCTTCGTGTCGCCTTCCGCGCTCCAGTCGAACAGCATCTGCTCGCCGACGCACACGCCGAGCAGCGGCTTCGTGCGCGAGGCCTCGATCACCGCGTCCTGCAGCCCCGATTCGCCGAGGCAGCGCATGCAGTCCGGCATCGCGCCCTGGCCGGGCAGCACGACGCGGTCGGCCGCGCGAATCGCGGCCGGCGTGTCGACGATCGCCACGTCGGCGGCCGGTTCGGCCTTCTTGAGCGCCTGCGCGACCGAGCGCAGGTTGCCCATTCCATAATCCACAATCGCAATCGAAGTTTTCATCTCAGTGCAGGCAGTAGCGCCCTCAGTCCGTTGACGATGAATTCCACCGCCAGCGCCGACAGCATCAGACCCATCAGCCGCGTGGCGATGTTGATGCCGGTGCGGCCGATCCAGTTCGCGATCGGCTCGGCGAGCCGCATCGCGACGAAACACAGAAAAGCCAGGGCCGCGCCGATCGCGACCAGCCCGGCCCGCTCATACCAGTGATGCGAGTTCGCCGCATAGATGATCACCGTGCTGATCGAGCCGGGGCCCGTGAGCAGCGGAATCGCCAGCGGCACGACCGCGATGTTGTCCTTCGACTCGGCCTCGTAGCGCTCCTCCGGCGTCGATCGCGTGTTGCCGATCTGCGCGTTCAGCATGTTGATCGCCATCAGCAGCATGATGATCCCGCCGCCCACTTCGAGCGAGCCGACCGAAATGCCGAAGAAGTCGATGATCTGCTGCCCGAGCAGCGTCGTCACCGTCATCACGCAGAACACCGACACCGACGCGATCCGGATCGTGCGGCGCCGCTCGCCGTCCGTTTGCTGCGCGGTCAGGCTCAGGAAGAACGGCACGGCGCCGACCGGGTTGATCAGCGCCAGCAGCGAAATGAACGATTTGAGCAGATCCATCGCAAGCCGGCGCGCCGCGCCGAAGCCGTGAGGTTGTCCTGGGCGTGCGCCCGTCCGGAAGGTTAGAGGCTGCCCTTCGTCGACGGAATCTGCCCCGCCGCGCGCTCGTCGAGCTCCACCGCCGCACGCAGCGCCCGGCCGAAGGCCTTGAACACCGTTTCGAGTTGATGGTGCGCGTTGATCCCGCGCAGGTTGTCGATATGCAGCGTGACGCCCGCGTGGTTCACGAACCCGCGGAAGAATTCGATCGACAGGTCGACGTCGAACGTACCGATCCGCGCTCGCGTGAACGGCACGTGGAATTCGAGACCCGGCCGGCCCGAGAAGTCGATCACGACGCGCGACAGCGCCTCGTCGAGCGGCACGTACGAATGGCCGTAGCGGCGAATGCCCTTCTTGTCGCCGATTGCCTTCGCGACGGCCTGGCCGAGCGTGATACCGACGTCCTCGACCGTGTGGTGGTCGTCGATATGCGTATCGCCATGCGCTTCGACCTCGAGATCGATCAGACCATGGCGCGCGATCTGATCGAGCATATGGTCGAGAAACGGCACGCCGGTGGCCAGCTTCTGCCGGCCCGTACCGTCGAGATCGAGCTTCACACGGATCTGCGTTTCGCTGGTATTGCGAACGACTTCCGCCACACGCATGGCAATTCCTTGATTGAGTCTGATGTAAATGGGGATTGATCGTCGCGCGCCGCCGCGCCCTGGGCTCAACCGGGCAGCGCGAGTTTCAAGGCAGCCAGCAGGCGCGCGTTTTCGTCGGGAGAACCGACGGTCAGTCGCACGCATTCGGCCAGCAACGGATGCATTTTACTCACGTTTTTGATCAGCACCCGCTCGGTGAGCAGCGCATCGAACACCGCCGCCGCGTCCGGCACGCGCACCAGCAGGAAATTGCCGGCGCTCGGGAACACCGTCGCGCCCGGCAGCGCGGCCACGGCCTGCGCGAGGCGCGTGCGTTCCGCACGCAGTTCGGCCGCCTGCGCATCGAGCACGTCGAGGTGGTCGAGCAGGAAATCGGCGCTCGCCTGGGTCAGCACGTTGATGTTGTACGGCGGGCGCACCTTGTCGAACTCGGTCAGCCAGGTGGGCAGCCCCGCGAGATAGCCGAGGCGGATGCCGGCCAGGCCGAGCTTCGACACCGTGCGCATCACGACGACGTTGTCGAACTCGGCGGCGCGCGGCAGCCACGAGCGCTCCGCGAACGGTTGATACGCCTCGTCGATCACGATCAGGCTGTGTTGCGCGGCCGCGATGATCCGCTCGACGTCGGCTTCGTCGTACAGCGTGCCGGTCGGATTGTTCGGGTACGCGAGATAGACGAGCGCGGGCCGGTGCTCGGCGATCGCCGCGATCATCGCGTCGGCGTCGAGCGTCAGGTCTGCCTTGAGCGGCACGCCGACGAATTCGAGCTGCGCGAACTTCGCGGACAGCTCGTACATCACAAAGCCCGGCACCGGCGCGAGCACCTTCGCGCCCGGCTTCGCGCATGCCACCGACATCATGCTGATGATTTCGTCCGAGCCGTTGCCGAGCAGCACGTCGCACGCGGCCGGCACGCCCATCGCGCGGCGCAGCTTGTCGAGCAGCGCGCCCGGGCGCGGCGCCGGGTAGCGGTTCAGCGCGACCTGCGCGAGGCGCTCGCCGAGCGCGGCCGCCAGCGGCGCGGGCAGCGAATACGGGTTCTCCATCGCGTCGAGCTTCACGAAGCCGCTCGCGTCGGGCACCGGGTAGCTCGTCATCGCGAGCACGTCGCGGCGGATGATGTCTTGGGGCGTCGTCATGGTCTCAAGCCGGCGTGCTTCGCGCCGGCGTCAAATGGTCTCGGCACGGTGGCGGCTGCCGCCGTGCGCAGGGTCTCCTCGTCGACCGCGGCCGATGCGTCGGCACCGGCCGCGGCGCGTGTCACCCCTTCATCCGCAGCTCGGCGCTGCGCGCGTGCGCCTGCAGCCCTTCGCCGTACGCGAGCTCGGAGGCGATTTCGCCGAGCGTCTGCGCCCCTTCGGCGCTGACTTCGATCAGGCTCGAGCGCTTGATGAAGTCGTACACGCCGAGCGGCGACGAGAAGCGCGCGGTGCGCGACGTCGGCAGCACGTGGTTCGGGCCCGCGCAGTAGTCACCGAGGCTTTCGCTCGTGTAGCGGCCGAGGAAGATCGCGCCGGCGTGGCGGATCTGCTGGCCCCATTGCTGCGGCTCCAGCGCGGAAATCTCGAGGTGCTCGGGCGCGATGTCGTTCGCGATCCGGCACGCTTCGGCCATGTCGCGCACCTTGATCAGCGCGCCGCGGCCTTCGAGCGACGCACGGATCACCTCGCGGCGCGGCATCGTCGGCAGCAGCTCGTCGATC
Organism: Burkholderia ambifaria AMMD; assembly: GCF_000203915.1. Classification (NCBI taxonomy): domain Bacteria; kingdom Pseudomonadati; phylum Pseudomonadota; class Betaproteobacteria; order Burkholderiales; family Burkholderiaceae; genus Burkholderia; species Burkholderia ambifaria. The sequence continues at coordinate 388,063 of NC_008390.1, read as the reverse complement.
GCCTTCTCGACGCGCTCGAGGAACGCGGCGTCCGGGCACAGCAGGATCGACTGCGCGAGCTCGTCGTGTTCGGCCTGCGAGAACAGGTCCATCGCGACCCAGCTCGGATCGGTCGTGCCGTCGCACAGCACGAGGATTTCCGACGGGCCGGCGATCATGTCGATGCCGACCGTGCCGAACACGCGGCGCTTCGCGGATGCGACGTACGCATTGCCCGGCCCGCAGATCTTGTCGACCGCCGGCACCGTGGCCGTGCCGTACGCGAGCGCGCCGACCGCCTGCGCGCCGCCGATCGTGAACACGCGATCGACGCCGCCGAGCAGCGCCGCGGCGAGCACGAGGTCGTTCTTCACGCCGTCCGGGGTCGGCACGACCATCACGATCTCGCCGACGCCCGCGACCCGCGCGGGAATCGCGTTCATCAGCACCGACGACGGATACGCGGCCTTGCCGCCCGGCACGTACAGGCCGACGCGGTCGAGCGGCGTGACCTTCTGGCCGAGCACCGTGCCGTCGCTTTCCGTGTACTGCCAGCTATGCGTGCCGCACTCGATCTTCTGCTTCTCGTGGTACGCACGCACGCGGGCGGCGGCCGCTTCCAGCGCCGCGCGCGCCTTCGGCGCGAGGCCGTCGAGCGCCGTCTGCAGCGCGTCCTGCGGCAGTTCGAGCGCGGCGACGCTGCTCGCGTCCAGCCGGTCGAAACGGTTCGTGTACTCGAGCACCGCGGCGTCGCCGCGCGACTTCACGTCGGCGAGGATCTGCGCGACCGATTGCTCGATCGCTTCGTCCTCGCTTGCCTCGAACGCGAGCAGCGCGCGCAGCGCGGCGCCGAAGCCGTCGCTCGTCGAATCGAGTTTGCGGATGGTGATGGCCATGGGAGTTCCGTTACGGTGATGCGCTCAATTGCCATTCTGCGACGCGCGTTCGAACGCGTCGAGAATCGGCTTGAGCGCCGCGCGCTTCAACTTCAGCGCAGCCTGGTTCACGACGAGGCGCGACGAGATCGCCATGATCTCCTCGACCTCGACCAGATTGTTCGCCTTCAGCGTGCCGCCCGAGCTGACGAGGTCGACGATCGCGTCGGCCAGCCCGACCAGCGGCGCCAGCTCCATCGAGCCGTACAGCTTGATCAGGTCGACGTGCACGCCCTTCGCGGCGAAGTGTTCGCGTGCCGTTTCGACGTACTTGGTCGCGACCCGCAGGCGCGCGCCCTGGCGCACCGCGTTCGCGTAGTCGAAGCCGGCCGGCACCGCCACCGACATCCGGCAGCGCGCAATGTTCAGATCGATCGGCTGGTACAGGCCCGATCCGCCGTGCTCGACCAGCACGTCCTTGCCGGCCACGCCGAAATCGGCCGCGCCGTATTCGACATAGGTCGGCACGTCGCTCGCACGCACGATGATCACGCGCAGGTTCGGATCGGTCGTCGGCAGGATCAGCTTGCGCGACGTTTCCGGATCCTCGGCCACCTGCACGCCGGCGGCGGCGAGCAGCGGCAGGGTTTCCTCGAAAATCCGGCCCTTCGACAGGGCGAGGGTCAGCGGCGCGGTCATGCTTGGCTCCCGGAGAGGCGGCGCACGTTCGCGCCGACGGCGGTCAGTTTGGTTTCCATGCGGTCGTAGCCGCGGTCCAGGTGATAGATGCGGTCGACGAGCGTTTCGCCTTCGGCGCGCAGCCCGGCGATCACGAGGCTCGCCGATGCGCGCAGGTCGGTCGCCATCACGTTCGCGCCGGACAGCTTGTCGACGCCCGTCACGAGCGCGGTGTTGCCGTCGATCGTGATGTTCGCGCCGAGCCGGTTCAGCTCCTGCACGTGCATGAAGCGGTTCTCGAAGATGGTCTCGACGATCTGCGCGGTGCCCGTCGCGACCGAATTGAGGGCCATGAACTGCGCCTGCATGTCGGTCGGGAACGCCGGGTATTCCGACGTGCGGATCGTCACCGCCGACGGGCGGCGGTCCATCCGCACGCGCAGCCAGCTGTCGCCTTCCTCGATCGACACGCCGGCCTCGCGCAGCTTGTCGATCACCGCGTCGAGGATGTGCGGGCGCACGCCCGTCAGCAGCACGTCGCCGCCGGCCGCCGCGACCGCGCACAGGAACGTGCCGGCCTCGATGCGGTCGGGAATCACCGAATGGCGTGCGCCGTGCAGCCGCTCGACGCCCTGGATCACCAGGCGATCGGTGCCGATGCCCGAGATTTTCGCGCCCATCGCGACCAGCAAGTGTGCGAGATCGCTCACTTCCGGCTCGCGCGCCGCGTTCTCGATCACCGTCTCGCCGTCGGCCAGCGTCGCGGCCATCAGCAGGTTTTCCGTCCCCGTCACCGTGATCATGTCGGTCACGATGCGCGCGCCCTTCAGGCGCTTCGCGCGCGCTTCGATGAAGCCGTGCTCGATGCTGATCTCGGCGCCCATCGCCTGCAGGCCCTTGATGTGCTGGTCGACCGGACGCGCGCCGATCGCGCAGCCGCCCGGCAGCGACACCTTCGCCTCGCCGAAGCGCGCGAGCAGCGGCCCGAGCACGAGAATCGACGCGCGCATCGTCTTGACGAGCTCGTACGGCGCGACGAGGTTGTCGACGCGCGACGCGTCGAGCTGCACGCGGCAGCCGTCCGTTTCGCTCTTCACGCCCATCTGGTTCAGTACCTTCAGCGTGGTGCGCACGTCCTTCAGGTTCGGCACGTTGTCGAGCTCGACCGGCTCGGCGCTGAGCAGCCCCGCGCACAGGATCGGCAGCGCGGCATTCTTCGCGCCCGACACGACGATCTCGCCCGAAAGCCGGCGACCGCCCTCGACCACCAGCTTGTCCATCCCGTGTCCCTGCGATTCCCCGTTGGCGGCCGGGTGTGCCGTGGCGACGCTCTGGACGGCGTCGCGCTCGTTGACGGTGACTTGCACTCAGTGGTTCCGGTTATGCGTTCTGCCATTCGGCGGGCGTCAGCGTCTTCATGCTGAGCGCGTGGATTTCCTGTTTCATGCGATCGCCGAGCGCCGCATAGACGAGCTGGTGCCGCTGGATCGGCCGCTTGCCTTCGAAGGCCGCCGACACGATCGTCGCGAAGAAATGCTGGCCGTCGCCTTCGACTTCCAGATGGGTGCAGGCGAGACCGCCGGCGATGTATTGCTTGACCTGTTCGGGAGTCGGCAACATGAGGGGGCTCCTGTCGGCGCGCGCCGCCCGGGGGCGGCCGCTGCCTGTCGATATCAATGACGCAGTTTGTAGCCGGTCGCGAGCAGCCGCATCGCGAAGATCGCGAGCAGCACGAAGAAACCGGTGACGATCGCGAGGCTCGCGAGCGGGTTGATGTCGGACGCGCCGAAGAACCCGTAACGGAAGCCGTCGATCATGTAGAAAAACGGGTTGAGACGCGAGATCTCGCGCCACACGGGCGGCAGCGAGTGCGTCGAATAGAACACGCCGGACAGGAACGTCAGCGGCATGATCAGGAAGTTCTGGAACGCGGCGAGCTGGTCGAACTTCTCGGCCCAGATCCCGGCAATCAGCCCCAGCGTGCCGAGGATCGCCGAGCCGAGCAGCGCGAATGCGATGATGAACAACGGCGCCGCGAAATGCATCGGGACAAACCAGATCGTCACGACGAACACGCCCGCGCCGACCGCGAGGCCGCGCACGACGGACGCGAGCACGTAGGCGCCGAAGATGTCGCGGTACGACAGCGGCGGCAGCAGCATGAACACGAGGTTGCCGGTGATCTTCGACTGGATCAGCGATGACGAGCTGTTCGCGAACGCGTTCTGCAGCACGCTCATCATCACGAGGCCGGGCACGAGAAAGCTCACGTACTCGACGCCCGGATACACCTCGACGCGGCCCGACAGCGCATGGCCGAAGATCGTCAGATACAGCAGCGCCGTCACGATCGGCGCGCACACCGTCTGGAACGACACCTTCCAGAACCGCAGCAGTTCCTTGTAGAACAGCGTGCGAAACCCGCTGCCCGCCACGACGGCGGGCTCGGGCGTTTGCAGGGAACGGGGCGGTCGCGCCTCCCCGGGCGAACGCAGTTCGCGTGTGGGTTGTTGATTCATGCCAGCCCCTCGATCACCTCGGCCCCGTTCATCACCTGGACGAACACATCTTCGAGGTCGGCCTTGCGGACCTCGATCTCGTCGAACGTGCAGCCCGCCGCGCGACACTGCGCGAGGATGCGCTCGACGTCGTCGTAGTTCGTCAGACGCAGCAGGTGCTCGCCCGGCGTGCGTGCGGCCGGATCGGTCTCCAGCGCTCGCAGCTCGGCAGGCAGCGCGCCCGTCGCGAGCCGCAGGTACAGCTGCAGTCCCGCGAAGCGGCGCAGCAGCGCGTCGGTGCGGTCGAGCGCGACGACTTCACCGCGACGCAGCATCGCGATGCGGTCGCACAGCGACTCGGCTTCCTCGAGGTAATGGGTGGTCAGGACGATCGTGTGGCCCTCGCGGTTCAGCCGCGAGATGAATTTCCACAGCGTCTGGCGCAGTTCGACGTCGACGCCGGCGGTCGGCTCGTCGAGCACGATCACGGGCGGCCGATGCACGAGCGCCTGCGCGACCAGCACGCGGCGCTTCATCCCGCCCGAGAGCGCGCGCATGTTCGCGTCGGCCTTCTCGGTGAGGTCGAGATTGGCCATCACCTCGTCGATCCAGTCGTCGTTGCGGCGCAGCCCGAAATAGCCGGACTGGATCCGCAGCGTCTCGCGAACGGTGAAGAACGGGTCGAACACGAGCTCCTGCGGCACGACGCCGAGCGCGCGGCGCGCACCGCGGAAGTCCTTGACGACGTCGTGGCCGAGTACCGAGATACTGCCTTCATCGGCCCGGGCGAGCCCGGCGAGGATACTGATGAGCGTGGTCTTGCCTGCGCCGTTCGGGCCGAGCAGACCGAAAAACTCGCCTTCCTCGACCGACAGGCTGACGCCCTTGAGCGCCTGAAGCGATTTGTAGCGCTTCTTGACGTGACGGATTTCTATGGCTGACATGACTGTGCGCGACGCCAAGGCCGCGACGCCTATTCTGTGCTTGCTGCGGATGAAAATGGGGGCCGGACGCCGATTGGCTGCCCCGCAAAACGCTTGATTATAGGGCAAACCGGCTGGAGGGGCCGGCGCTGAAGGCGCGCGGCCTGAAGCGTGCGCGCGCCGGCTGGCGCGGCAGGCTTCGATCGGACAGGGTCAATGTCGCCCGGTGCCTTCGATGAGCGCGTCGACGCCGTAGGCGTTCGCGAGGCTGGCGAGCTTCGGGGGGAGATTGAGGATGTCGAGGGTCGCGCCGCGGGCTTTCGCGGCGCGTTGCCATGCGAGCAGCACGGCGAGCGCGGACGAGTCGAACTGCGTCAGCGCCGCGCAATCGACGGCGGTGGCGCCCGCGTCGATGCGCGCGAGACCGTCCGCGAGCGCGGACTTCGCGCTCGCGACGGTCAGCGAGGAGCCGGCCGCGAAGCCGCTCACGAGGCTTGCTTGCCCGCGGCAAGTTCCTGGTTGCGCTGCGTCAGGAACTTGATCAGGCCGTCCACGCCGCTTTGCTGGATCTTCTCGTTGAACTGCTGCTGGTACGTCTGGATCAGCCACGCGCCGAGCACGTTCAGGTCATACACCTTCCAGCCGTTGGCCGTCTTGTACAGGCGGTAGTCGATCTGGACCGGCTGGCCGTTGTTCAGCGCGACCGTCTTCACGACGACGTCGGTGTCGGCCGGATCGGCGCGGAACGGCGGGTACTGGATTTGTTGATCCGGCTTCAGCTGCGCGAGCGCGCCCGAATACGTGCGGATCAGCAGCAGCTTGAACTGCTCCTGAACCTGCTGCTGCTGCTCGGCCGACGCCGCGCGCCAGTTGCGGCCCATCGCGAGCTGCGTGGTGCGACGGAAATCCGTGTACGGCAGGATGTCCTTGTTGACGATGGTGATGATGCGGTTGGTGTCGCCCTGCTTGATCGTCTGCTGCTTGACCTCGTCGAGCACCTGCTGGGTCGCCGTCTTGATCAGCGCCTGCGGGTTCGACTGGTCGACTTGCGCGTGAGCTGCGCTGCCGAACGAGAACAGCGCCGCGAAAACGGGAATCAGGAACAGTTTTTTCATCATAGTGACCTGCATGAAGAGTCGATGCGGAGGTTGGAGCCGGTAGCTTACGCGCAAGTTCGCGAACGCTACCGACTGAATCGTTTCCGGCTGTAACGAATGTAAATGGGTCAGTGCAGCCGGATGCTCGGGAAGCGGAACCCGCCCGGCGACGGCGGCGCAACCTGCATCGCCGGCACGTTCGTTTCGCTGGCCGGGTTCGGCGCTTCGGGCGTACCCGACGCCGGTGCGGGCACCGCCGCGCCCGATGCGCCTGCCGGCGCCGTCGCGCCACCCACCGCTGCCGCGCCCGCCGTACCGGCCGCGCCGGCTGCTGCCGGTGCCGCGCCGTCGTCCGGCAGCTCGTACTTCGGCAGCGCGTCGTTGCTCGACGTCGCCGCGGCCTCGCCCCGCGCATTGCTGATCAGCATCTGGCGGCGCTGCAGGTACGCGTTGCGTACGAACGAATACTTGTCGAGCGCCGCGGCATCCAGCACGTCGCCCGCGCCGAGCAGGTTCGCACGCGTGTTGACGAGGTTCACGCCGAACAGGCCCCAGCTCAGGCCGTCCGGCTTCACGTAGGTGAGCGGGTTGCCGACGTAGTCGACGCCGAGGCCGGCCGTGTCGCGCAGCGTGCTCGGGCCGAGCAGCGGCAGCACGAGGTACGGGCCCGACGGCATGCCGTAGCGGCCCATCGTGATCCCGAAGTCGGCCGTGTGCTTCGGCAGTTTCGCGATCGTCGCGACGTCGAACAGGCCGCCGACGCCGAACACCGTGTTGATCACGACGCGCATGATGTCGCCGACGCCGTCCGCGATCCGCAGCTGCACGATGTTGTTCGCCGCGATGTAGACGTCGCCGATGTTCGAGAAGAAGTTCGTCACGCTGTCGCGCACCGGCTGCGGCACCACGTACTGGTAGCCCTTCGCGACCGGCTTCAGCGCATACGTGTCGACCGTGTCGTTGAACTTGTACATCGACCGGTTGAAACCTTCGAGCGGATCGCCCTTGGTCGGCGTCTGTACGGTCGCGCAACCGCTCAACGCGGCGACTGCCGCCACTGCGAGCGCGGCGTGCCTGATGCGGATCGTCTGCATGGTCATTCCCTCTTGTCTTTCTCTCGTGTGGTTATTGGGCGGCCGAGCCGGCCACCGCGGACGCCGGCACCGCGACCGGTGCGGGCGCGGCCGGTGCTGCCGGTGCTGCCGGTGCGCCGGATGCCGGCTTCGCGCCGCCCGCGTCGGCCGCCTTGCTGTACAGGAACTGGCCGATCAGATTCTCGAGCACGATCGCCGACTGCGTCATCGTGATCGTATCGCCCGACTTCAGCATTTCGGTGTCACCGCCCGGATCGAGGCCGATGTACTGCTCGCCGAGCAGGCCGGACGTCAGGATCTTCGCCGACGAATCCTTCGGGAACGGGTATTGGCCGTCGACGTCGATCGTCACGAGCGCCTGATACGTATTGCTGTCGAAGCCGATCGCCTTCACGCGGCCGACCACGACGCCGGCGCTCTTCACGGCCGCGCGCGGCTTCAGCCCGCCGATGTTGTCGAATTTCATCCGCACCGAGTAGGTCGGCTGAAAGGACAGCGAGCTCATGTTGCCGACCTTGAGCGCCAGGAACAGCACCGCAAGGAAGCCCACCACCACGAACAGGCCGACCCAGAAGTCGAGAGCAGTCTTTTTCATCGTCATCCCAAAATTTGGCTTGGCTGAGGCTTAGCTGAACATCAGCGCGGTCAGCAGGAAATCGAGGCCGAGTACGGCGAGCGACGCGAACACGACCGTCTTGGTCGTCGCGCGCGACACGCCCTCGGGCGTGGGCTTCGCTTCATACCCTTGAAACAGTGCAATGAAGGTCACGGCGAACCCGAACACGATGCTCTTGATCACGCCGTTGCCGACGTCGGCCCACACCTGGACCCCGCCCTGCATCTGCGACCAGAACGCGCCCGGATCGACGCCGATCAGCACGACGCCGACGAAATACCCGCCGAGCACGCCGACCGCGTTGAAGATCGCGGCGAGCAGCGGCATCGCGATGATGCCGGCCCACAGGCGCGGCGCGATCACCGTCTTGATCGGGTCGACGGCCATCATCTCGAGCGCGGTGAGCTGCTCGCCGGCCTTCATCAGGCCGATCTCGGCCGTGAGCGACGTGCCCGCGCGGCCCGCGAACAGCAGCGCGGTCACGACCGGGCCGAGCTCGCGCACGAGCGACAGCGCGACCAGCAGGCCGAGCGCCTGCTCGGACCCGTAGCGGTTCAGCGTGTAGTAGCCCTGCAGGCCGAGCACGAAGCCGACGAACAGGCCCGACACGGCAATGATCACGAACGAATAATTGCCGAGGAAGTGGATCTGCTTCGTGACCAGCCGCGGCCGGCGCAGCAGCGGGAAGAATTCCAGCACGAGGCGCACGAACAGCCGCGTGCCGTAGCCCGCGCGCTCGAGGCCGCCGATGACGTAACGTCCGATCGCGCTGATCATGCGCGCCCTCCGCCGAGCCCGAAATCCGCTGCCAGCGGCGGGCTCGTGTAATGAAATTTGAACGGGCCGTCCGGCGCGCCGTCGATGAACTGCCGCACGCTCGGCTCGGTGGACGCGCGCAGCTCGGCGGGCGTCCCCTGCGCGAGCACGCCGCCGTTGGCCAGAAAATACACGTAATCGGCGATCGCGAAGGATTCCGGCACATCGTGCGTGACGAGGATCGACGTTGCGCCGAGCGCCTGGTTCAGCGTGCGGATCAGGTTCGCGGTGATGCCGAGCGAGATCGGATCGAGGCCCGCGAACGGCTCGTCGTACATGATGAGCTGCGGATCGAGCGCGATCGCGCGCGCGAGCGCGATACGGCGCGCCATCCCGCCCGACACCTCGGAGGGCATCAGGTCGCGCGCGCCGCGCAGCCCGACCGCGTTGAGCTTCATCAGCACGAGGTCGCGGACCAGGTCTTCGGGCAGGTCGGTGTGTTCGCGCAGCGCGAACGCGACGTTCTCGAACACCGACATGTCGGTGAACAGCGCGCCGAACTGGAACAGCATGCCCATCTTGCGGCGCAGCGCGTACAGGCCGTCGCGCGTCTGCGCGCCGACGTCGGCGCCGTCGAACAGCACCTGGCCGCGGCTTGCACGCACGAGGCCGCCGATCAGGCGCAGCACGGTCGTCTTGCCGCAGCCCGACCCGCCCATGACAGCGACGACCTGGCCGCGCCCGAAGCGCAGGTTCAGGTTCGACAGGACGAGGCGCTCGCCATAGCCAAAGTCGACGTCGCGAAGTTCCAGCAGAGTCTCGGTAGGAGTGGGGCTCACGGAGCGGACGGTCCTTTAACGCAGAACGCCGAATTATAGGGCCTGCATTGGAATGATGTCGTGACGGCGTTCCAGGCCCTGCGGTCAATGATTGTCAAATTGTCGGGCAAAACATTGCTGCAACGCAACAACCGCCGCCCGATAATCGATCGCGCCCGTGATCGCACTGACGACCGCGACGCTGCCGACGCCCGTCGCGAGCACGTCAGGCAACGCGTCGAGGCCCACGCCGCCGATCGCGACGAGCGGCGCCCGCGCGCCCGCGAAGCGCGCATAGCGGGCGATCCGCGCGAGTCCCTGCGGCGGCGCCGCAACTGCCTTGGTCGCGGTCGCGTACACGGGGCCGAGCGCGAGATAGCTCGGGCGCTCGTGCAATGCCCGCAACATTTCGTAATAGCCGTGGCTCGACAGCCCGAGCCGTAGGCCCGCGTGCGCGATCGCGGCCAGATCGGCCGTCTCCAGGTCTTCCTGACCCAGATGTACGCCGTACGCCCCCTCTTCTACCGCGATCTGCCAGTGATCGTTGATGAACACGCGCGCATCGGGATAGCGGCGCCCGGCCGCGACCGCACGCGCGATTTCGCCGCGCAACGCGGCAGGGTGCGCGCCTTTCACGCGCAGCTGCACGGTCCGCGCGCCGCAATCGAGCACGCGCTCGACCCATTCGGCGTCGGGGACGACCGGATACAGGCCGAGTTGCGCGGGGCACGGCGGGAATGCGGGCTCCGGCGCGGCGGCCAGGCCGGCGACGCGCGGAAATCGCGCGGCGTCGACCGGCCACGCATCCGCGCCGCGCGTTTCGTCGCCGTCACGCCACGCGAGCGCCAGCACCAGCGCGTCGATCGGCGCGAAACCGCAATCGAGGAATGCGGCGAGTGCCGCGATCCAGTCGTCGCCGAGCGGATGCGCGGCTTCCAGCGCATGGCGCACGCCCGCGGCATGCAGCGTCGCGCCGTGTTCGTCGAACTCGATCGCGACCGCATCCGGCGCCGCGGGGCGCGATGCGGCCGACGCGCGCGCCTGCGCGGCACGGTCGCCGGCCGACACGATCAGCACGTCGCCGTCGACCGGCACGTCGGGCGCCGCGACGCACAGCCGCCACGGCGTCGTGCCGGCCGGCCAGTCGCCCAGGCGGGCGCGAATCCGCTCGGCCGCTTCGGCCAGCTCGTCGGCCGGCGGCCAGAACGCATCGGCAAAGCGCTCGCTCATGCGCCGCCCCCGTCCTGGTGCCAGAACGGCATCCCGACGACCGGCGTGCTCGCGTGCGCGGTCTCGCGCGCGTCCATCGGCCCGGCGAGGTAGGCCGCACGGCCGGCCTCGACGCCCTGCGCGAACGCGCGCGCCATGATCTCCGGATGCGTGGCCTGCGACACGGCCGTGTTCAGCAGCACGCCGTCGAAACCCCACTCCATGACCTGGCACGCATGCGACGGCACGCCGAGCCCGGCGTCGACGATCAGCGGCACGTCCGGCAGCCGCTCGCGCAGCACGCGCAGCCCGTACGGGTTCACCACGCCCTTGCCGGTGCCGATCGGCGCGCCCCACGGCATCAGCGCCTCGCAGCCTACGTCGAGCAGGCGCCGGCCGATCACGAGATCCTCGGTGCAGTACGGCAGCACCTTGAAGCCGTCCTTGACCAGTTGCGCGGCCGCCTCGATCAGCCCGACCGGGTCGGGCTGCAGCGTGTAGTCGTCGCCGATCAGCTCGAGCTTGATCCAGTCGGTCTCGAAGACCTCGCGCGCCATATGCGCGGTCGTCACCGCCTCGGCGACGGTCTGGCAACCGGCCGTGTTTGGCAACAGCGGCACCGCGTGACGCTTGAGCAGGTCGAAGAAGCCGGCTTCGGCGGTGCCGCCCGTCATCTGGCGGCGCAGCGCGACCGTCACCATGCCGGGACGCGACGCGGCGATCGAATCGGACAGCGACTGCAGCGACGGATAGCGCGACGTGCCGAGCAGCACGCGGCTTGCGAAGGTTTCGCCGTACAGCGTCAGCGCGTCGGCAGAAGTGAGGGACGTCATGTCGTTTTCCTGGAAGAGCGGGGGCGAACCGGCGGCGCTCAGCCGCCCGCGACGGGGTGCACCACGTCGAGCTTGTCGCCCGTCGCGAGCGCGCGCGCCGCATGCTGCGTGCGCGCGACGAAATTGCCGTTCAGCGCGACCGCGTATGGCGGACGCGCGCCGAACGCGGCGAGTGCGTCGGCCACCGTCGCGCCGTCGGGCAGCGTCAGGGTCTGTTGGTTGATCTGGATGTCCATGAGGCTTGATCGAATTCGGTCGGCGGCGCGCATCAGGCCGGCTGGCGCACGTCGTCGCGGTGATGAAGGAGCGCCGGCCAGCGCGCGGCATCGCGCCATGCGGCGAACGCATCGGCATCGGCGAACGCGCCGCCGAGCGCGGCCTGCGCGAACGCGACCGCCGCATGCGCGACTTCCGGCGCGATCATGAAGCCGTGCCGGTACAGGCCGTTGACGGCGAGCGTCGTCGCGCCGTCCCAGATCACCGCCGGGCGGTGGTCGGGCAGCGTCGGGCGGCACTGCGCATTCAGTTCGAGGATGCGCGCCTCGCCGAACGCCGGGTGCACGGAGAACGCCGCGCTCAGCAGTTCGAGCGCGGAGCGCACGCTGACGGGCGACATGTCCTCGCCCTCCACCTCGGTTGCGCCGATCACGTACAGGTCGTCCTGCTTCGGCGCGATGTACAGCGGATAGCGCGGATGCAACAGCCGCACGGGCCGCGTGAGCCCGATGCCCGGCGCGTGCACCCGCGCGACTTCGCCGCGGATGCCGCGCAGCGCGGGCAGCGCGGCTTTCGCGCCGAGACCGCGGCAATCGATCGTGAAATGTGCGTCGGGCCGGTTCGCGTCGTCGATCGTCGCGTGCCAGTGCAGCTCGACGCCGCGCTGCGCGAGGCCCGCCGCCAGCGCGCGCAGCGCCTGACGATTATCGAGCTGCCCTTCGCGCGGCAGCAGCAGGCCGCGCGCGAAGCGCCCCGCGAGCGCGGGCTCGGCCGCGTCGACCTGCGCGCCGGCCAGCGTGACGAAGCCGCCGTCGAACAGCTCGGCCGGCGCGTTCGCGCGCACGCGCCGCTCGAACAGCGGCGCCTCCGCCCGATCCGCGTGATGCCAGACGACGAGCGTGCCGTGATGCTGGAAGAACACCGGTTCGGGCAGCTCCGCGAGCCATTGCGGCCAGCGCGCGAGCGACGCGGCGCCGAGCTCGGTGATCAGCAGTTCGGCGCTCGCCGCCTCGGCGAGCGGCGCAAGCATCGCGGCCGCGATCCACGCGGCCGATTGCTCGCCGTCCGGGCCGCCGCGCTCGTACAGCGCGACGCGATGCCCGTCGCCCGCGAGCCGCCAGGCGATCAGCCGGCCGACGAGGCCGCCGCCTAGCACCGCGAAATCCGGCCGGGAAGCGTGGACGTTCATCGCGCACCCTCCCCGCGAACCGCGCGTGCTCGTGCGACGGACGTCGACACGCGCGCGCCGTCCCGTGCCAACGCACGCGACAGCGGATCGGGAACAGCGCAAAAGACTGAAGATTGAGCGGTCATCATTCCTTCCGTAACGCGCAACGCGCGTACCCAAAAGGACGAAACCGGCAGCAAAGGCCGGCCGGGCGGGATTCGGGCGCTGACCATGTGGGATGGCGGCCAGCGCGGCCCGGCGGGATCAGAAACTTCCCTCGCCGGTATTACCCGGATCGGGTGCGAAGGGTCTTTCTCAGCCTCGCCGCGTCGCCCGGAATGAACCGTCGGCCGCGCTCGAAGCACCCCTGTTTCGTCGTCGGCCATTAGACCATAAAAGCGGAAAGCGCCGCAAACTGTCCCCCTTGCGGCAAATTCGCCGTCGCGCTGCGCCGCTCTGGCACAATGCCCGCAGGCCGGCCGCGCGAGCGGCCGGTTGCCGTGTCACCGCCGGCCCTTAAGCGCCGTTTAAGACGCGCGGGCGACCATCCGAGCGCCCGCCGTCAGTCGGCGCCGCGCCCCGGCATGCCTTATCGCGGCGCGCGCCCGGCTTCGCCCGGCCCGCGCGCCGGCTACTCATCAGGAAGCACATGACCCAATCGATCGATCCCGTCCGCTCCGCCTCAGACGCGCCGCAGGACGAGCGCCCGGTATCCGCATGGAGCCTCATCAAGCCCTACTGGGTGTCGTCCGAATGGAAAACCGCGTGGGGGTTGCTCGTCACGATCATCGTGATCAATCTCTGCGTCGTCTGGATCAACGTCAAGCTGAACAAGTGGAACGCGCAGTTCTACAACGCGCTGCAGTCGAAGGATGTCCACGACTTCCCGAACCTGCTGATGCAGTTCTCGGCACTCGCGTTTGGCTTCATCATCCTCGCGGTGTATGGCCGCTACCTGCGGCAGATGCTCGGGTTCCGCTGGCGCCAGTGGCTCACCGATCGCTTTCTCGGCCAGTGGCTCGGCGATCGCGCGTTCTACCGGATCGAACGCGACCGCCTCGCCGACAACCCCGACCAGCGGATCACCGACGACCTCCAGTCGTTCGCGACGACGACACTCGCGCTGTCGCTCGACCTGCTGTCGACGGTCGTCACGCTCGTGTCGTTCATCACGATCCTGTGGTCGCTCGCCGGCGCGCTGACGCTCTCGCTCGGCGCGACGCCGATCACGATCCCCGGCTACATGGTGTGGGCGGCCGCGTTGTACGCGGTGGTCGGCTCGCTGATCATCCAGAAGGTCGGCCACCCGCTCGTGTCGATCAACTACCAGCAGCAGCGCGTCGAGGCCGATTTCCGCTTCGGGCTGATCCGCGTGCGCGAGAACGCCGAGCAGATCGCGTTCTACGACGGCGAGAAAACCGAGACCCGCAACGCGCAGAGCCTGTTCATGCGCATTCGCGACAACTGGTGGCGCGTGATGAAGTACACGAAGCGCCTCACGTTCGTGCTGAGCTTCTACGGGCAGATCGCGATCATCTTCCCGCTCGTCGTCGCCGCGCCGCGCTATTTCGCGGGCGCGTTCTCGTTCGGCGTGCTGATGCAGATCTCGTCCGCGTTCGGCACCGTCAGCGATTCGTTCTCGTGGTTCATCAACAGTTACTCGACCCTCGTCGAATGGCGCGCAACCGTCAACCGTCTGCGTGAATTCAAGCGCGTGATGGGCACGTCGCACCTGAAGGAAAGCCTGTCGCCGGCAACCGAGCACGGCGGCATCAACCTGCACTACGTCGATGCCGCGAAGCTGTCCACATCGTCGCTGAAGCTCGCGCTGCCGAACGGCACCGCGCTCGCGAACATCGGCAGCCTGACGATCGAACCCGGCTCGCGCTGGCTCGTGATCGGCAAGTCGGGTTCCGGCAAGAGCACGTTCATGCGCGCGCTTGCGGGCCTGTGGCCGTTCGGCGACGGCGCGATCGACGCGCCGGTCGGCGCGCGGATGATGTTCGTGCCGCAGACGAGCTACTTGCCGATCGGCACGCTGAAGGCCGCGCTCACCTATCCGGCCGCGCCCGACGCGTTCACCGACGACGCGTGCCGCGACGCGCTGCGCGCGTGCCGCCTCGAAGACTACGTCGGTCGCCTCGACGAGACCGGCCACTGGACGCGCGTGCTGTCGCCCGGCGAACAGCAGCGTCTCGCCGGCGCGCGCGTGCTGCTGCACAAGCCGGACTTCCTGTTCCTCGACGAAGCGACGAGCGCGCTCGACGCGGACAACGAAGCGCGGCTCTATCACCTGTTCGCCGAACGGCTGCCGAAGGCCGCGATCGTCAGCATCGCCCACCGCGAGTCGCTGGCCGCGTTCCACGTCGGCATGATCAACGTCGAGCGCGTGACCGACACCGACAAGGTTGCCGCGTAAGCGCAAAAACAAAAGGCCGGCGCACACCGCGTCGGCCTTCTCTCGTTCGCCCCCCTTCCCTCTACGCCCGCCCGATCGGCACCGACACGATCGGCACATGCGACACACCGTCGTGCGACAGCCGGCTTTCGAACAGCGTCAGCGCGACGAAGCGCACCGCGACCGGCCGGCCGGTCGCGCCGCCGTGCGCGGGCTGTCCGTCGGCATCGCGCGGCAGCCGCGCGAGCGTCACATGCGGCCGGAACGGCCGGCGGTCGGCCGGCACGCCCAGTTCGCGCAATAGCGCGGATAAATCGGCATTCAGCGCCGTACAGGCGGGATCGGCGGCGAGTTCCGCGACGATCAGCCGCGCGCGCGGCAGGCTCGGCCACCACGCGATCCGCTCGACCCGCTGCAACGGCAGCGCATGCGCGCTCGCGAGCGCCGGCAACCGCTCGGCCAGCGCGTCGCACCGCGCACGTTCGATCGCGCCGATGAACGCAAGCGTTACGTGCAGTTGCGCGGGCAGCGTGCGCCGTGCACCGCGGGTGACCGGCAGCGCGTGCAGCGCGTCGCGCGATGCCGTATCGGGCATCAGCGCGACGAACGCACGGAGCCGGTCGCCGTTCATGACTCGCGCACCGCGACGCGGGCTTCGGCCACCGCGTCGTTCGCCGCTTCATCCGCCACATCGGCCGAAGCCGGACGCAGCGGCAGTGGGCCGTGCTCGCCCCACACGTCGGCCGGCAGCACGCGTGCGAGCTCGGGAATCGTGTTGCGCGTGAACACCGGCTCGGCAATGCCCTGCGCGCGCTGGTGGCGATAGTCGCGCCACGCGGCATGCGCATACTTGCCGAGCGCGAGAATCGCGACGAGGTTGATGATCGCCATCAGCCCCATGCTCGTATCGGCCATCGCCCACACCAGCGGCAGTTGCCCGACGCTGCCGAACATCACCATCCCCAGCACCGCGATGCGGAACAGCGGCAGCACGCCGCGCCGCTTCGTGATGAACTCGACGTTGCCTTCCGCATACGCGTAGTTGCCGATCACCGACGAGTACGCGAAAAAGAAGATCGCGACGGCCATGTAGATGCTGCCCCAGCCGCCGACGTGGCTCGCGATCGCGCGCTGCGTGAGCGCCGCGCCTTCCATGCCGGTGCCGAGCTCGTACTGGCCCGACAGCAGGATCACGAACGCGGTCGCGCTGCAGATCACGATCGTGTCGACGAATACGCCGAGCATCTGGATCAGCCCCTGCACGACCGGATGCCGCACGCTCGCGGTCGCGGCCGCGTTCGGCGCGCTACCCATGCCGGCTTCGTTCGAGAACAGCCCGCGTTTCACCCCCATCGCGACTGCCTGGCTGACCGCATAGCCGGTCAGGCCGCCCGCCGCCTGCTCGAGCCCGAACGCACTCTTCACGATCAGCGCGAGCACGCCCGGCACCAGCGCCGCGTGCGTCGCGACCGCGTAGACGGCCAGCCCGAGGTAGCCGATCGCCATCACCGGCACGATCACCTGCGCGACCGACGCGATGCGGCGAATGCCGCCGAAGATGAGCGGCGCGGTGAGCAACACGAGGCCGAGGCCGACGGTCTCGCGGCTCCAGCCGAACGACGTGTGAAATGCATCGGCGATCGCATTGGCCTGCACCGCGTTGAACACGAAGCCGAACGCGAGGATCAGCGACAGCGAGAACAGCACGCCGAAGCCGCGCGAGCGCAGGCCCGTCTGGATGTAGTAAGCGGGGCCGCCGCGATAGCTGCCGTCCGGATGCGACACCTTGAAGATCTGCGCGAGCGTCGCCTCGACGAACGCGGACGACATGCCGACGAGCGCCGTCATCCACATCCAGAAGATCGCGCCCGGCCCGCCGACCGTCAGCGCGACCGCGACACCCGCGATGTTGCCGGTGCCCACGCGGCTCGCGAGGCCGGTCGCGAACGCCTGGAACGACGAGATGCTGCCCGGCTCGCCCTTGCTGCCGACCAGCTTCATGCTGAGGAACAGCGCCTTCAACTGGATCATCCGGAACCGCAGCGTGAACCACGCGCCCACGCCGAGCAGCAGCGCGATCAGCACGTAGTTCCACAGCACACCGTTGACGGCATCGATCAGCCCTTGCACGAATGCTTCCATCCAGAATCCTTGTAAACGGGGTAAGTCATATTCGGCGGTCGCGCGAACGCTGCCGGTGGGGCGACATGATATGACAGTTTCCAAGGATTATTACGAATTGAAAGGATTTGGTGGGGCGGAAAATCAATATCCGATGTGATCAGGTTACGTGACGCTTCGGGGAAATGCCGCAGGTGCAAGAGGTGACACGGCGACGGGCGCATGCCGCCGCACTTACGCCCGTCGCCCAGTCCACATTCGCCAGCCATGCGGAGTACTTGACCTTAGCCCTTGCCTCCTGGACGGGGGCGATCCAACGCGAAAACCCTGTTGCGGACGATTCTCAACCTTTGACATTCCGAAACATTTTCAAGACCGGATCACCGAATAGGCGCCGCAGACCGTTGCTCCTTCTCATCGCCCAGCCCGGGCGCACAGTTTGATTCCTATCGGTCAATCCAAAATTTCACCAGACATGCCCTCGCGCCATGCAGTAGAAGCTTCCCGCGCGATCGGAACATCCTGAAACTCCAGGACTTCTCGCCAGATACCAAGACGGAAATTTTGCGCAAGCATTCGTCCGAGGGTGCAAAACTGAACACATCGTCGCCGCCAAAGACAACGACACATAGAGTCTCGCTTGCATCAATGCTCGAAAAGCACGAATCCTATCAACTTCGGATTGCAAACTATTTGACAGCGAAGGAGATGCAAAATGAGGAAGCGAGGCTCTTCATCGGACCACGTTGCCGAGCAAACGCAACGACATAGAAAAAGGAGAATGCTCGTCGCGGCGTCACCCTACCTCCCGATTTATGCACTGTTGAAACAATCAATCAGCTTGGCACAAACCAATGTGTTGCCGGAAATTTCAGTCAACGCACCGCGCCTCCCCAGTCTCGACGGATTTTCAAACAAGGTCGGTGGAGGAGGAGCGATGTCAGAGGCTGCACTCGGTTATCCCAAGCTTCTGTGCTTCGGTAGATACTGTTCCGCCACCGAGATGTTCAATAACGCTGACCATGGCGACATGATCTCCACCACGGAGGAATTCTTCAAATTCCTGTTCGAGTACCGCAATGAGATTTTCTGGCGCAACCAACTAACTTTGGTCGGCGAATTTACCGGGTGGCTGGCGCGAGGCGGTTATCAGAATTTCCCGGGAGCGAATTCATACAACCTTAACGTCGCCCTGGCCCAGCATGGTGATGTTTCGACACTGTTCGGCATCTATGCAAATCAGCTGAACGGGATCCGGCCGGTCTCCGAGTTTCAGTTTTACGGCAATCCCTTCATGTTCATCGGGGCCGTCTACTACTGGGTGTTCGGAAATGGCGAGCGCAGATCAATCAACCTGGAATCCATGAATTTGAGAATGAGTGCCTCCGATTTCAAGTTGATCCAGGACAGCATCGACAATCCAGGATATGGCCCGGGCACCTACTCAATCGACGGACCATTCAGCACAAACATCTTCAACCACGGTGCCCATGACTTCTGGTCCGCCACGACTGTAGGGCGTGTCTCGGGGCACGTACGAGGGACCTTGACGATGCAGCAGGACAATACCTATCGATTCGTTGGCTCCTACACGTTGAATCCAGACAAATTCGACGCCGATAGCTCCAATCGTCCGTTTCTACAAGAGTGGATGACTACCGTGTTGAGAGAAATTGGCTCCATGCTCGGACATGCCGATTATCAAATCTACTTCACTGGTGAAAAGGAGGTCTCGTTCTCAGGTCAAAGAACGATTCAGAACGGGCAAACGCGTCCACCGCAAGCGGTTCACCGGCCATCGTTCGGTGGCCTTATGCGCCCCGGACCCCAGTAGACTGCGATCAGTGTCACATTGGCCCTGTGTTCGTTGGGAGAGCCGACCGCCATGACTTCGACAGCTGCTAGACAGGTCGTTCGTATCGTACTTGCTAGTGTCGCTGTGGCCGCCGCGACCCTCATCGCATTTCTCGTCATTGTCGGAATTGCGAGATACGAGAAAGACGACGGCTACTGTCCGGGCGCTTCCGTCGCAGAGCTCGAAGCAAAAATTCTGGCGTTCGCGAAAGAACAGCACGTCTATCCGGACGACGCGGAATTCGTGGGAAAGCCGCGCTACCATGCCGACACGTATGGTTGGTGGGGATTCGATCTGAGAGCACCGGACGGAAACTACGTTGCGACGATCGATTGCAATGGCCGCGTCACCGGCTTCGGGAAGATTCAAAAACTTCCTCTTGTGCCTGCGACGCCGACGCAATGACTCCGCTCACAGGGAGCATCGCCCCCAATTGCTCCGAGCGGCCGCTCCTGTAACCGGTGTTCCATAAAAAAACCGGGCGCCCTTTCGGACGCCCGGCTGCTACGGCAGTGGCCCGCGAACCGCGCTTATCGCGGCAGGTTCGAATGCCCCATCAGATACGCGTCGACCGAGCGCGCGCACTGGCGGCCTTCGCGGATCGCCCACACGACGAGCGACTGACCGCGACGCATGTCGCCGGCCGCGAACACCTTGTCGACCGACGTGTAGTACGAGCGATCGCCTTCGGTTGCCGCACGCGCGTTGCCGCGCGCATCCTTCGCGACGCCGAACGCCTCGAGCACGGTGGCTGCCGGCTGCGTGAAGCCCATCGCGAGCAGCACCAGGTCGGCCTTCATCTCGAATTCGGAGCCCGGCACTTCCTGCATCTTGCCGTCCTTCCACTCGACGCGCACCGCGATCAGCTTCTCGACCTTGCCGTTCTTGCCTTCGAGACGCTTCGTCGCGACCGCCCAGTCACGCTCGCAACCTTCTTCGTGCGACGACGACGTGCGCAGCTTGATCGGCCAGTACGGCCACACGAGCGGCTTGTTTTCCTCTTCCGGCGGCTGCGGCAGCAGCTCGAACTGCGTGACCTGCTTCGCGCCGTGACGGTTCGACGTGCCGACGCAGTCCGAACCCGTATCGCCGCCGCCGATCACGATCACGTGCTTGCCCTTCGCGAGCAGCTGGTCGACGAGCTTGTCGCCCGCGTTCACGCGGTTCTGCTGCGGCAGGAAGTCCATCGCGAAATGGACGCCGGCGAGCTCGCGGCCCGGCACCGGCAGGTCGCGCGGCGTCTCCGAACCGCCCGCGATCACGACCGCGTCGAATTCTTCCTTCAGCTGCTCCGGCGAAATGGTTTCCTTCGCGAGGCTGCCGATCGACTCGGGCAGCGGATCCTTGCCGATGAACACGCTGGTGCGGAACGTCACGCCTTCCGCTTCCATCTGGCGCATGCGGCGATCGATCAGCCACTTCTCGAGCTTGAAGTCGGGGATCCCGTAACGCAGCAGGCCGCCGATGCGATCGTTCTTCTCGAACACCGTCACGTCGTGGCCCGCACGCGCGAGCTGCTGCGCGACGGCGAGGCCCGCGGGGCCCGAACCGACGACCGCGACCGTCTTGCCGGTCTTGTGCTCGGGCGGCAGCGGCTTCACCCAGCCTTCCGCCCAGGCCTTGTCGATGATCGCGTGCTCGATCGACTTGATGCCGACCGGATCGTCGTTGATCCCGAGCGTGCACGCCGCCTCGCACGGCGCCGGGCAGATGCGGCCCGTGAACTCGGGGAAGTTGTTGGTCGAATGCAGGACTTCGATCGCCTGCTGCCAGTCCTGGCGGTAAACGAGATCGTTGAAGTCCGGGATGATGTTGTTGACCGGGCAGCCGTTGTTGCAGAACGGGATGC
The DNA here is from genome assembly GCF_000203915.1 of Burkholderia ambifaria AMMD. NCBI lineage: Bacteria > Pseudomonadati > Pseudomonadota > Betaproteobacteria > Burkholderiales > Burkholderiaceae > Burkholderia > Burkholderia ambifaria. The sequence goes on along the minus strand of NC_008390.1, from coordinate 367,080 downwards.
CGCAATCCATACAGCGCGCGCCCTGGACCTTCGCGTCCGCGTCGGCCAGCGCCGCGACGAATTCCTTGTAGTGCTTCACGCGCGTGAGCGGTGCTTCGTACGCCTCGTGGCGGCGTTCGAACTCCAGAAAACCGGTTGCCTTGCCCATAAGGTGCTCTTCTGTTCGGTGTATCGGGTGGGGGAGCCACGCGCGGCAGTCATGCGCGCGCGGCATTCGCTATGTCGTTCGTCGCTCAGGCGGCCAGCACTTCCTTCGCCGCCTTCTTCGCACCGATCTCGCCCAGCGCGCGCTTGTATTCGTGCGGGAACACCTTCACGAACTGGCGGCGCGCCGCGTCCCAGTTTTCCAGCAGCGACTTCGCGCGCGGCGAACCCGTGAACTGGAAATGACGCTCGACGAGCCCCTTCAGCAGCGCTTCGTCCGTCATGCCTGCATGCCAGAGCGCGCGGTCGACCGTACGCTCCTGCTCGGCCTGCTGCAGCACCGGATCGAGTGCGACCATCGACTTGTTGCACTTCGCCGCGAACGTGCCTTCCGGATCGTAGATGTACGCGAGGCCGCCCGACATGCCGGCCGCGAAGTTGCGCCCGGTTTCGCCGAGCACGACGACCGTGCCGCCCGTCATGTATTCGCAACCGTGGTCGCCCGTGCCTTCGACGACCGCCGTCGCACCCGAGTTGCGCACGCAGAAACGCTCGCCCGCGACGCCGCGGAAGAACGCCTCGCCTTCGATCGCGCCGTACATCACCGTGTTGCCGCAGATGATGTTTTCCTCGGACTTGCCGCGGAAGTCGTTGGTCGGACGGATGATGATCCGCCCGCCCGACAGGCCCTTGCCGACGTAGTCGTTGCCGTCGCCGACGAGGTCGAGCGTCACGCCCTTCGCGAGGAACGCGCCGAAGCTCTGGCCGGCCGTGCCCTTCAGCTGGATGTGCACCGCGTCGTCGGCCAGGCCGTCGTGGCCGTGCTTCTTCGCGATCACGCCCGACAGCATCGCGCCGACGGTACGGTTCACGTTGCGCACCGGCTGGATGAACGACACATGCTCGCCGTTCTCGATCGCGGCCTTCGCCTTCTCGATCAGCACGTGGTCGAGCGCGCGCTCGAGGCCGTGATCCTGCACGTCGACGTGACGCCGCGCGACTTCCTCGCACTCCTCCGGCTGGTAGAACACGCGCGAGAAGTCGAGGCCCTTCGCCTTCCAGTGCTCGACGCCCTTGCGCGTATCGAGCAGGTCGGCGCGGCCGATCAGGTCGTCGAACTTCGCGATGCCGAGCTGCGCCATGATCTCGCGCACTTCTTCAGCGACGAAGAAGAAGTAGTTCACGACGTGCTCGGGCTGGCCCTTGAACTTCGCACGCAGCACCGGATCCTGCGTCGCGACGCCGACCGGGCACGTGTTCAGGTGGCACTTGCGCATCATGATGCAGCCTTCGACGACGAGCGGTGCCGTCGCGAAGCCGAATTCGTCCGCGCCGAGCAGCGCGCCGATCACGACGTCGCGGCCCGTCTTCATCTGGCCGTCGGCCTGCACGCGGATCCGGCCACGCAGGCGGTTCAGCACCAGCGTCTGCTGCGTTTCGGCCAGGCCGAGTTCCCACGGCGTGCCCGCATGCTTGACCGACGACAGCGGCGATGCGCCCGTGCCGCCGTCGTGGCCCGCGATCACGACGTGATCGGCCTTCGCCTTCGCGACACCGGCCGCGACCGTGCCGACGCCGACTTCCGACACGAGCTTCACCGAGATGCTCGAGCTCGGGTTCACGTTCTTCAGGTCGTGGATCAGCTGCGCCAGATCCTCGATCGAGTAGATGTCGTGGTGCGGCGGCGGCGAGATCAGGCCGACGCCCGGCACCGAGTAGCGCAGCTTGCCGATGTATTCCGACACCTTGTGGCCCGGCAGCTGGCCACCTTCGCCCGGCTTCGCGCCCTGCGCCATCTTGATCTGGATCTGATCGGCCGATGCGAGGTACTCGGCGGTGACGCCGAAGCGGCCCGACGCAACCTGCTTGATCTTCGAGCGCAGCGAATCGCCATCCTTCAGCGCAATGTCGCTGACGATCTCGTCGCCGATTACCGACTTCAGCGTCTCGCCCGACTTGATCGGAATGCCGCGCAGCTCGTTGCGATAACGCTTCTGGTCCTCGCCGCCTTCGCCGGTGTTCGACTTGCCGCCGATCCGGTTCATCGCGATCGCGAGCGTCGCGTGCGCCTCGGTGCTGATCGAACCGAGCGACATCGCGCCCGTCGCGAAGCGCTTGACGATGTCCTTCGCCGGCTCGACGTCGTCGATCGGGATCGCCTTGGTCGGCTCGACCTTGAACTCGAACAGGCCGCGGAACGTCATGTGACGCTTGGTCTGGTCGTTGATCAGGTGCGCGTATTCCTTGTACGTCTGGTACGAGTTGCTGCGCGTCGCGTGCTGGAGCTTCGCGATCGAGTCCGGCGTCCACATGTGGTCTTCGCCGCGCACGCGGTACGCGTACTCGCCGCCCGCGTCGAGCATGTCGCGCAGGACCGGGTTGTCGCCGAACGCATCGCGGTGCAGGCGGATCGCTTCTTCCGCGACTTCGAACAGGCCGATGCCGCCGACCTTCGAGGCCGTGCCCTTGAAGTACTTCTCGACGAGGTCGCTCGACAGGCCGAGCGCTTCGAAGATCTGCGCGCCGGTGTACGACATGTACGTCGAGATGCCCATCTTCGACATCACCTTCTGCAGACCCTTGCCGACCGCCTTCGTGAAGTTGTAGACGGCCTTCTCCGGCGACAGGTCGCCCGGCAGGCCTTCCGCCATCTTCGCGAGCGTTTCCATCGCGAGGTACGGGTGCACGGCTTCCGCGCCGTAGCCCGCGAGCAGCGCGAAATGGTGCGTCTCACGTGCCGAGCCCGTCTCGACGACGAGGCCCGTGCTCGTGCGCAGCCCTTGCTGGACGAGGTGCGTGTGGATCGCCGACGTGGCGAGCAGCGCCGGAATCGCGACGTGTTCGGCGTCCGTCTTGCGGTCCGACACGATCAGCATGTTGTAGCCCGACTTGACCGCGTCGACGGCTTCCGCGCACAGCGACGCGAGGCGTGCCTCGATGCCTTCCTTGCCCCATGCGACCGGGTAGCAGATGTTCAGCTCGTATGCGCTGAACTTGCCGCCCGTGTACTGGTCGATCGCGCGGATCTTCGCGATGTCCTTGAAGTCGAGCACCGGCTGCGACACTTCGAGACGCATCGGCGGGTTGATGTTGTTCGTGTCGAGCAGGTTCGGCTTCGGGCCGATGAACGACACGAGCGACATGACCATGTTTTCGCGGATCGGGTCGATCGGCGGGTTCGTGACCTGCGCGAACAGCTGCTTGAAGTAGTGATAGAGCGTCTTGTTCTTGTTCGACATCACCGCGAGCGGCGAGTCGTTGCCCATCGAACCGACGGCCTCCTCACCCTGCTGCGCCATCGGCGCCATCAGGAACTTCAGGTCTTCCTGCGTATAGCCGAACGCCTGCTGGCGGTCGAGCAGCGCGGCGCCCTGCGTGCGGCCGGCCGCGACGTCCTCGGCCTTCGGCTCGATCTCGTCGAGCTTGATGCGCACGGCGTCGATCCAGCTCTTGTACGGCTTCGCGTTCGCGAGGTTGTCCTTGAGTTCCTTGTCGTCGATGATGCGGCCGTGCTCCATGTCGATCAGGAACATCTTGCCCGGCTGCAGGCGCCACTTCTTGACGATCTTCGATTCGGGGATCGGCAGCGTGCCGGCTTCCGACGCCATGATGACGAGGTCGTCGTCCGTGACGATGTAGCGCGCCGGGCGCAGGCCGTTACGGTCGAGCGTCGCGCCGATCTGGCGGCCGTCGGTGAATGCGATCGCGGCGGGGCCGTCCCACGGCTCCATCATCGCGGCGTGGTATTCGTAGAACGCGCGGCGGTTGTCGTCCATCAGCGTGTGCTGTTCCCACGCTTCCGGGATCATCATCATCACCGCGTGCACGAGCGGGTAGCCGGCCATCACCAGCAGTTCGAGACAGTTGTCGAACGACGCGGTGTCCGACTGGCCCGGGTAGATCAGCGGCCAGAGCTTCGGGAGGTCGTCGCCGAGCACGTGCGATGCGATCGCGCCGGTACGCGCGTTCAGCCAGTTCACGTTGCCCTTCACGGTGTTGATCTCGCCGTTGTGCGCGATCATCCGGTACGGGTGAGCGAGTTCCCATGCCGGGAACGTGTTGGTCGAGAAGCGCTGGTGCACGAGCGCGAGCGCCGACACGACGCGCGCGTCCTGCAGGTCGCGGTAATACACGCCGACCTGGCCTGCCAGCAGCAGCCCCTTGTAGACGACCGTGCGCGCCGACATCGACGGCACGAAGTATTCCTTGCCGTGCTTGAGCTTCAGCGCCTGGATGCGGTGGCTCGCGGTCTTGCGGATCACGTACAGCTTCCGCTCGAGCGCGTCCGTCACCATGATGTCCTTGCCGCGGCCGATGAAGATCTGGCGGATCAGCGGCTCGCTCGCCTTTACCGTCGGCGAGATCGGCATCGCATGGTCAACCGGCACGTCGCGCCAGCCGAGCACGACCTGCCCCTCGGCCCGCACCGTCCGCTCGAGCTCCTGCTCGCACGCGAGACGCGACGCGTTTTCCTTCGGCAGGAAGATCATCCCGACCCCATATTCGCCGGCCGGCGGCAGCGTCACGCCCTGCTTCGACATTTCCTCGCGATAGAACGCGTCCGGAATCTGGATCAGGATGCCGGCGCCGTCGCCCATCAGCGGATCGGCACCGACGGCGCCGCGGTGATCGAGGTTCTCGAGGATCTTCAGACCCTGCTGGATGATCTCGTGGCTCTTCTTGCCCTTGATGTGAGCGACGAAGCCGACGCCGCAGGCGTCGTGTTCGTTTTGCGGGTCGTACAGACCTTGTGCGGCGGGCACCGCGGCGAGCGGCTTCTGGTGGTCGTTCATGGGGACACCGTCGTAAAGGGGGCCTCGAGGGCCGTTGAACCATTTTTTTGTTGCCGTCGATCCCGCTCCCGACGGGAGACGGCACGGCCGACAGTGGTTGGGCGAGCTTCACCCGGGCCACCGGAATTCGGAATATACGCGACGAATCAAAGGAATAGCAACAAAAACCGCTTGATCGCACCCCAATTAAAGCCACGCTCTGATCTGGTGCTGTTTTATTGGGGCCGTATCGTTTTGGTGCAAAAAGAAGCGGCGCCCGCGGCGCCGCCTCGTTATCCGCCTGTCCCGCGCTATTGCTGGATGGGCGGCGTGTTTTCACGCACCTTTCTGGGGCGTCCGCGCGGCAGCGGCGACACGCGACGATTGGCGGTGCGAGCCGCCCACTCGCGGTAATTCTCGCCGCCGAGCACCCAGCCCTTCAGCGTCGCTTGTTGAAGCTGATCGGCCTGCCGCTCGTCGAGCGGCTGTTCGCACAGCTCCTTGTACGCACGCTGCCGGTCGAACGGCGTGTTGCCGAGCGCCCAGTAGAGCGGATGGTCGGTGATCAGGCTGTCGACGGTGAGCCCGACGTGGTGCCGGTAGCTCGACCAGCGATAGGCGTCGGGCGTCGCGACCAGCTGCGCGCGCACCGGGCTCATCTCGACCACGCGGCTCGCGAGCAGGAAATAGCGCTCGCCCTCGATCACGGTCGCCCGATAGCGGCCTTCCCACAGGGTGCCGCGACGCGAATAGCGCCGGTTGAAATGCGCGACGTAGCGGCGGCCGACCGCCTGCATCGCCTTCGGCAGGCTCGCCTCGTCGCTCGGCGTCACGAGGAGTTGCACCTGACGCGGGAGCAGCACATAGGCATGCACCGAAAGATGGTGATCGCGTGCCGCGGCCTTCAGGCAATCGATGAAGAGTTCGTAGTCCTGGTCGTCGACGAACGCGGGTTGCTGATCCAGGCCGCGCAGTATCACGTGCTGCGGCTGGTCGGGAACGTAGAGTCGTGCTAACCGTGCCATGCTGAATGTCCGTTTGAACGCGTTAGGAAATACCCGAAGGTCCGAAAGTGCGCACCTGCGTAGAATGCCTGTCCCTACGGGGCGCGGAAGCGTACGGTCGTGCGAATCCTAGGGAGAAAGCTCTAACTTGCGAGCTTGTTTGGTTTTAAACGCAGTCGTCATAATGAGCACGCCTTTGATCGGAGGAGACACAATGAAACGAAAACTGGCCATTACGGGGGCCGCAGCGCTCGCATTCGCATTTGCGGGCGGCCCGGCACACGCACAATCCGCAGGTGACTTCTACGTCAGCACCGGCTGGCTGCACCTGTCACCGCAGGACAGCAGCGACCCGCTGTTCGTCTACCGCGTCGGCGGCACGCCCATCAACCAATCGATTCCCAACACGGGCGCCGGCATCAACGACGCCGATACGCTCGGCCTCGCCGCGGGCTACTTCGTTACCGACCACATCTCCACCGAGCTCGTCATGGGGATACCGCCGAAGTTCGACATCACCGGCAAGGGTCGGTTCGAAAACTTCGGCGTACTCGGCCGTGCGTACCAGTGGAGCCCCGCCCTGTTGCTTCGCTACCACTTCAACGACGCCAACGCGAAGTTCCGTCCGTATCTCGGCGTCGGCGCGACGTATGTCTGGTTCACCGGCGCAAAGATCACGAACAGCAGCTTCGAGAACGGCGTGCTCGGCGGCCCGACCAGCGCGACGACCAGCAACCAGTGGGCGCCCGTGCTCAACGCCGGCTTCACGTACAACTTCACGAAACACTGGTTCGGGGGCCTGTCGATCTCGTACATCCCGGTCAGCGTGACCGCCACCTTCACGACGGCCCGCCGCACGCCGGTCGGCACCCTGACCGAAACGTCGAAAGCGAAGATCTCGCTGAACCCGATCGTCACGTACCTGAACGTCGGCTACCGCTTCTAAGCGTAGTCGAATATTTGGGGAATGGTTAATCCTGCTGCAATTTGTAGCGGATTTTTCCCGACGTAACGTCTCCACGATGCAAAACGCCCCGGCGGGAATCCCGCCGGGGCGTCGTTTTTTCGCGTCACGCAGGTTCCCGGACAGAATTTTGCCCGGGGTGCGCGGCGCTATACGAGGTCGTCGAGTGCCGTCGGGCCGATCAGGTCGATCCGGTCCGTGCAGACCGCGTCGACGCCCCAGCGCACGAGTTCGCACGCCCGTTCGAGGTCGTTGACCGTGTAGACCAGGATGCGCAGCCCGGCCGCCTTGATCGCGCGCACGAGCGATTCGTCGAGCCGTGTGTGGTCTGCATGCAACGAAACGCAGCCGAGCGCTCCGACCACCTGGGCGTGCCAGTCGTCCGGCACGGCTTCGTAGAGCATCCCGCGCGGCAGCGCCGGCGCGGTCGCGCGCGCCTGTTGCAGCGCATCGAACGAGAACGACGACAGCAGCGGCGGCACCGCCGCATCGCGCCAGTACGCAGCCGCGTCGGCTGCCACGCGCTGCCCGGTTTCGCGCTCGCGCCCCGGGCACGGCTTGATCTCGACATTCGCGGCGAGCCCGTGCGCGATGCAGCACGCCGCCGCCGCATCGAGCGTCGGCATCCGCTCGCCCGCGAAGCGCGCGTCGAACCACGCGCCGGCGTCGAGCGCGGCCAGTGCCGCATAACGCATGCCCGCCGCCGGCCCGCTGCCGTTCGACGTGCGCTCGACCGTGTCGTCGTGCAGCAGGAACGTCACGTCGTCGGCGGACAGCTTCGCGTCGAACTCGACCATCCGGTGCCCGCGCCGCGCGCCCTCGTCGAGCGCGGCGAGCGTGTTCTCCGGCGCGAGCGTGCCGCCGCCGCGATGGGCGACCACGCGCGGATAGGGCCAGTCGGTACGGGAAGTCATCGTGCGCCTCGCAGCAGGTTCGTCAGGGTCAGCCGGCGCGCTTGCCGGTCTCGGGATCGAAGAAATGCAGCCGGTGCGCGGGCAGCGCCGCGCCCAGCGCCGTGCCGCGCGCGGGACGATCCGCGTGCGGCAGGCGTACCACGACGTCGTGGTTGCCCCAGCGGCCGTGCGCGAGGTTGTCCGCGCCGAGCAGTTCGCACGAATCGACAGGCAACGATGCCTGCGCGACGCCCGGCTGCGGCGTCATGTGCTCCGGGCGCACGCCGAGCACCCAGTCGCGCCCGGTGGCGATCGTGGTGCCGATGCCGGGCGCGCCGGCGACCGGCAGCGCCGGACCGCCGCCCGCGACCGCAAAGGTCGCGCCATCCTCGGACAGCCGGCCATGCATCAGGTTCATCGCCGGGGAGCCGATGAAGCCCGCGACGAACACCGTCTCCGGCTTCTCGTACACGTCGACCGGCGCGCCGATCTGCTCCGCATAGCCGCGGTTCATCACGATCACGCGCTGCGCGAGCGTCATCGCCTCGATCTGGTCGTGCGTCACGTACACGCTCGTCGTCGCGAGCCGCGCATGCAGCCGCTGGATCTCGAGCCGCATCTGCACGCGCAGCTTCGCATCGAGGTTCGACAGCGGCTCGTCGAACAGGAACACCGAAGGCTCGCGCACGATCGCACGCCCCATCGCGACGCGCTGCCGCTGGCCGCCCGACAGTTCGCGCGGGCGCCGCGCGAGCAGCGGCTCGAGTTCGAGGATCTTCGCGGCCGCGGCCACCCGCGAGTCGATCGTCGCGCGCTCGATGCCGCGGATCTTCAGCCCGTAGCCCATGTTCTGCGCGACCGTCATGTGCGGATAGAGCGCGTAGTTCTGGAACACCATCGCGATGTCGCGATCCTTGGGCTCCAGCGCGTTGACCACGCGGTCGCCGATCGCGATCTCGCCGTCCGTCACCGTCTCGAGCCCCGCGATCATCCGCAGCAGCGTCGACTTGCCGCAGCCCGACGGGCCGACCAGCACGACGAATTCGCCGTCGGCGATCTCCACGTCGATGCCGTGCAGCACGTGCTGCTTGCCGTCGTAGGATTTCCTGATGCCCTTCAAGCTCAGCGCAGCCATACTTGGTCCTTCTCCCGGTTGCCGTCCGTGTTCATTTCTCGGAATCGACGAGGCCGCGCACGAACCAGCGCTGCATCGCCAGCACGACGACGAGCGGCGGAATCATCGCCAGCAGCGTCGCCGCCATCACGTATTGCCATTCGGTCGCGGCGTCGCCGCTCGCGATCATCGTCTTGATGCCCACCACCGCCGTCGACAGCGACGCCTCCGTCGTGATCAGGATCGGCCACAGATACTGGTTCCAGCCGTAGATGAAGGTGATCACGAACAGCGCCGCGATGGTCGTCTTCGACAGCGGCAGCACGACGTCCCAGAAGAAGCGCATCGGCCCCGCGCCGTCGATGCGCGCGGCGTCCATCAGCTCGTCGGGCAGCGTCATGAAGAACTGGCGGAACAGGAACGTCGCCGTCGCCGACGCGATCAGCGGCAGCGTGAGCCCCGCGTAGGCGTTCGTCAGGTGCAGCGTCGACACCACCTGCACGGTCGGGAAGATCCGCACCTCGACCGGCAGCATCAGCGTGATGAAGATCAGCCAGAACGCCGTGTTGCGGAACGGGAAGCGGAAATAGACGATCGCGTACGCGGACAGGATCGACACCGCGATCTTGCCGACCGCGATCCCGAGCGCCATCACGAAGCTGTTGACGAGCAGCCGGCCGAACGGCGCGGTCGTGCCGCCGCTGCCGTGCCCCCAGATGTACGCGATGTTCTCCAGCAGGTGCGTGCTCGGCACCAGCGACAGCGGGATCGTGAACACCTCCTGCGCGTTCATCGTAGCCGCGCAGAATGCGACGTAGACGGGGAACACGATCGCCACGACGCCCGCGACCAGCACCGCGTGGCAGAACAGGTCGAAACCCTTGCGATTTTCGATCATGCGTATTGCACCCTGCGTTCGACGAAGCGGAACTGGATCACCGTGAGCCCGACGACGATGATCATCAGCACGACCGACTGCGCGCCCGAACTGCCGATGTCGAGCCCCTGGAAGCCTTCCGTGAAGATCTTGTAGATCAGCGTCTTGGTGCTTTGCGCGGGGCCGCCCGCGGTGGCAGCGTCGATCACCGGGAACGTGTCGAAGAACGCGTAGACGAGGTTCACGACGAGCAGGAAGAAGCTCGTCGGCGACAGCAGCGGCAGCACGATGTTGAAGAAACGCCGCACCGGCCCGGCACCGTCGATCGCCGCCGCCTCGATCAGCGAGCGCGGAATCGCCTGGAGCCCCGCATAGAAGAACAGGAAGTTGTAGCTCACCTGCTTCCACACCGACGCGAGCACGACGAGGAACATCGCCTGGCTGCCGTTCAACGCGTGATTCCAGACAATGCCGCCCTTTGCGAGCGCATAGGTGACGAGACCGATGCTCGGGTTGAACAGGAACGCCCACAGCACGGCGGCGATCGTCGGCGCGACCGCATACGGCCAGATCAGCAGCGTGCGGTACACGCGCGCGCCGCGAACCACGCGGTCGGCGCACGCGGCGAGCAGCAGCGACACGACGAGCCCGCTGACCGTGACGAGCGAGCTGAACACCAGTGTCGTGCGGAACGAGTCGAGGTACAGCGGATCGGCGAACAGGTGCGTGAAATTCGCGAAGCCGACGAATTCGCTCGACGTGCCGAACGCATCCTGCATCTGCGTCGACTGCCACAGCGCGACGCCGGCCGGCCACAGGAAGAACACGGCGGTGATCGCGAGCTGCGGCGCGATCAGCAGGTACGGCAGCAGGCTCGCGCCGAAACGGGAACGGGATTGCATCGCGGGCATCCGGTCAGGCGAAACGGAAAGGGAACCGCGCCGCCGGCCCGCGCGCATGCGCGAGGCGGCGGCCGGCGGCACGGACGCGATGCGGGATCAGCCGCCCGACTTCTCGAAGCGGCGCAGCAGCTCGTCGCCGCGCGAGGCGGCCGAGTCGAGCGCGTCCTTCGGCGACTTCTTCTGCGCCCAGACCTGCTCCAGCTCTTCGTCGACGACCGTGCGGATCTGCGGCATGTTGCCCAGACGCAGCCCCTTCGTGTAGGGCAGCGGCGGTTTGTTCAACATCTGCTTGATCGCGGTTTCCGCGCTCGGGTTCTTCGCATAGAAGCCCTGCTGGCGCGTGAGGTCGTACGCGGCCGTCGTGACCGGCAGGTAGCCCGTTTCCTGGTGCCACTTCGCGGCGACCGGCGGCGAGGCGAGGAACGCGAGGAATTTCGCGACGCCCTTGTAGGTCGCCGGATCCTTGCCGGCCAGCACCCACAGGCTCGCGCCGCCGATGATCGCGTTCTGCGGTGCGCCCTTCACGTTCGCGTCGTACGGCATCATGCCCGTGCCGTAGCTGAACTTCGCGAATTTCTGCACGTTCGCGAGCGCACCCGACGACGTCGTCAGGATCCCGCAGTCGCCGCTGTAGAACTTCGCCGACGCTTCGTCCTTGCGGCCCGCGTACGTGAACGTGCCGTCCTTCTGCATCTGCTGCAGGAACGCGATGTGGGCGATCTGCTGCGGCTTGTTGAATTCGAGCACCGCGTCGGCGCCGTCGAAGCCGTTGTTGCGGCTCGCGAACGGCAGCGCGTGCCACACGCTGTAGTTCTCGAGCTGGATCCAGCCCTGCCAGCCGGTCGTGAAGCCGCAGGTCATCCCCGACTTGCGCAGTTTCTCCGCATCGGCCTGCACGTCCGCCCACGTCTTCGGCGGCTGGTTCGGATCGAGCCCGGCCTTCTTGAACGCGTCCTTGTTGTAGTACAGCACCGGCGTCGAGCTGTTGAACGGCATCGACACGAGATGGCCCGTCTTCGCATCGCTGTAGTAGCTCGCGATGGTCGGCACGAACGCCTTTTCGTCGAGCGGCACGCCGGCCTGCTTGAACACGTCGTAGACGGGCACGACGGCCTTCTTCGCCTTCATCATCGTCGCGGTGCCGACTTCATAGACCTGGAGGATCGCCGGCGCGTTGCCGCTGCGATAGGCGGCGATGCCTGCCGCGAGCGCCTGGTCGTAGGTGCCCTTGAAGACCGGCACGATCTTGTAGTCGCTCTGCGATGCGTTGAACTGCGTGGCGAGCTCGTTTACGCGCTCGCCGAGCGCCGACTCCATCGCATGCCAGAACTGGATCTCCGTCGCGGCGAACGCCGCATGCTGCACACCGAACATCAGCGCGCCGCCAAGCGCGATCGAGCGAATCGTGGTCCCCGCAGGCTTCTTCTTCATCGACCTCTCCTATGAAAACGTTACCAACAGCGTGTGCAACATTCCCGTCGCCATTGAACCGGCGAAGTCTAGTGATCGTTTGTGACAGTCAGTTGTCGTTGACGACGAACAGGCGCTGGTATTCCTTCAGCGCGAAGCGGTCGGTCATGCCGGCGATGTAGTGCGCGACGAGGCGCGGCTGCTGCGCTTCGTCATCCGACTGGTACGGCGGCGGCAGCAGGCGCGGATCGTCGATGAACGCGTCGAACAGCCCGGTGACGACGCGCTGCGCCTTGTTCGCCATGCGCATCACCTTGTAATGGCGGTACAGGTTCTTGAACAGGAAACGCTTGAGGGCGGCGGCCTGCGCGGCGACCGCTTCGCTGTGCGCGACGAGCGGCGGCGCCGCGCGCACGTCGTCGAGCGACGCGGGCGCGACGCGCATGAGATTGCGCGTGGTCTCGTCGATCAGGTCGACGATCAGCGTGTTGATGATGCGGCGCACCGTCTCGTGCACGAGGCGGCGACCTTCGAGATGCGGGAATTCCGCCAGCGCGGCCTCGTAGTGGCGCTGCCAGAGCTCGACTTCGGCGAGCTGCCCGATCGTGATGAGGCCCGAGCGCAGGCCGTCGTCGACGTCATGGTTGTTGTAGGCGATTTCGTCCGCGATGTTCGCGAGTTGCGCCTCCAGCGACGGCTGGCGCCCTTGCAGGAAACGTTCGCCGAGCGCGCCGAGCTTGCGCGCATTTTCGCGCGAGCAGTGCTTGAGGATGCCTTCGCGCGTCTCGAAGCACAGGTTCAGGCCGTTGAACGCGCCGTAATGCTCCTCGAGCTCGTCGACGACGGCCAGGCTCTGCAGGTTGTGCTCGAAGCCGCCGTGCTCGCGCATGCATGCATTCAGCGCGTCCTGCCCGGCATGGCCGAACGGCGTATGGCCGAGATCGTGCGCGAGCGAGATCGCTTCGACGAGATCCTCGTTCAGGCGCAGGTTGCGCGCGACCGAGCGCGCGATCTGCGCGACTTCGAGGCTGTGCGTGAGGCGGGTGCGGAACAGGTCGCCTTCGTGATTGACGAAGACCTGCGTCTTGTATTCGAGCCGGCGAAACGCGGTCGAATGAACGATGCGGTCGCGGTCGCGCTGGAATTCGGTGCGCGCCGCCGGCGGCGTTTCCGGATGGCGGCGGCCGCGCGACTGCGACGCGTGTGCGGCATACGGAGCGAGATGGGCTTCCAGCGCCGCCAGCGTCGGCGGCTCGACCAGCGTCGCGACGGATGCGCGGCTGGCCTCGGGCAGTTTGCTGCTGGATGTCTCGCTCACGTCTGCTCCATGTCAGTGGCGCCGGGGCATCCGGGGCGCCGTTACCGGGTCGTCTGCGCCAGTGTAGCGAACACCGCTTCGTCGGGCGCCTGGGTGATCAGCGTATCGCCGAATCGCTTCAGCAGGATGAACTTGATCGCGCCGGCTTCGGCCTTCTTGTCGACACGCATCAGCTCCATGTAGCGCGCATCGCCGAGTGCCGGCCCGCGCACCGGCAGGTGCGCGGCGGCAATCACGGCATCGAGCCGCTGCCGCGACGCTTCATCGAGGAGGCCGAGCCGCACCGACAGGTCGGCCGCCATCACCATTCCGCAGCCGACTGCTTCGCCGTGCAGCCATTCGCCGTAGCCGAGCCCGGCCTCGATCGCATGGCCGAACGTATGGCCGAAGTTCAGGATCGCGCGCAGGCCGCCTTCGCGCTCGTCGGCCGCGACCACGCTCGCCTTGATCTCGCACGAGCGCTTCACCGCATGCGCGAGCGCGGCCGGCTCGCGGCGGTTCAGCGCGTCGACGTTCGCCTCGATCCAGTCGAAGAATGCCGCATCGGCGATCGCGCCCGTCTTGATGACCTCGGCCACGCCGGCCGCCAGCTCGCGATCGGGCAGCGTGGTCAGCGCGCCGATATCGGCGATCACCGCCTGCGGCTGGTAGAACGCGCCGATCATGTTCTTGCCGAGCGGATGATTGATGCCGGTCTTGCCGCCGACCGACGAATCGACCTGCGACAGCAGCGTCGTCGGCACCTGGATGAACGGCACGCCGCGCATGTAGCACGCGGCGGCGAAGCCGGTCATGTCGCCGATCACGCCGCCGCCGAGTGCGACGAGCGTCGTCTTGCGGTCGGCGCGCTCGGTCAGCAGGCCGTCGAAGATCAGGTTCAGCGTTTCCCAGTTCTTGTAGGCCTCGCCGTCCGGCAGCACGACCGTCGATACGCGCTTGCCGAGCGGCGCGAGCGCCGCGCGCAGCGCGTCGCCGTAGAGCGGATCGACCGTCGTGTTCGTGACGATCGTGACCGACGAACCGGTGATATGAGGGGCGAACAGGTCGGTGCGGCCGATCAGGCCGGCACCAATGTGAATCGGGTAGGCGCGCTCGCCCAGGTCGACGTTGACGGTAATCATGCTTGTAGCGGCTTGGCGATGACGCCTGCGAGTTCGAGTTGCATCAGCACCATGTTGACGAGGCCGTTGACCGACGGACGGCCGGTCTCGATGATGAAGTCCGCGCATTCGCGGTACAGCGGATCGCGCACTTCGTAGAGCGCTTCGAGACGCGCCTTCGGGTCGCCGGTCTGCAACAGCGGGCGGTTCTTGTCCTTGCGCGTGCGCAGCCACAGATCGTGCGGATTGGCGCGCAGATAGATGACGATGCCGTGGCCTTTCAGGCAATCGCGATTTTCGGCGCGCAACACCGCGCCGCCGCCCGTCGCGAGCACGATGTTCTCGCGCTGCGTGAGATCCGCGATCACCTGCGATTCGCGGTCGCGAAAGCCGGCCTCGCCTTCCATCTCGAAGATCACCGGAATGCGCGCACCCGTGCGGGCCTCGATTTCGTGGTCGGAGTCGAAGAACGTCCTGTCGAGCCGGCGCGCGACCGCACGGCCCACGGTGGTCTTACCCGCTCCCATAAGGCCGACGAAAAATACGTTTGCGTGTGGGTCCCGCGCTTGCAACGGCTTCCTCTGCTTGAATCTTGCTGGTGTGTGGCGCAGCTTACTGGCAAAGCGGCTGCCTTGTCGAGCCTGCGCCACCCGCTTCCGGCCCCCTTTTTCCCGCGTCCGCATCGCCCGCGCTGGACGTCGCGCACTGCGTGCCGACGACCGTCGGCGTGATGAAGACGACCAGTTCGCTGCGCTGGTCGCGCCGCGCGCGGTGCCGGAAAAGCGCGCCCAGTACCGGTATTTTGCCCAAGAGCGGCACCCGCGTCACATCATCCCGGTTCAACTGCTCGTAAATCCCGCCGATCGCGACCGTCCCGCCGTTTTCGACCTCCACGCGCGTCTGGACGTGCTTCGTATGGATCGCGGGGCCGGCCGCGGTCGGCTCGCCGATGCTGTCCTTCGTCACGTCGAGGTCGAGCACGACCCGCCCGTCGGGCGTGATCTGCGGCTCGACCTCGAGCTTCAGTGTCGCGCGGCGGAACTGCACGCCGCTCACGCCATTGCCGACCTTGGCCTGATACGGCAGCTCCGAGCCCTGTTCGACGATCGCCTTCACGCGGTCGGCCGTGACCACCCGCGGGCTGGAGACGATCTGGCCCCGCCCCTGCGCCTCGAGCGCGCTCAGCTCGACGTCGAGCACGCGGCTCAGCGGCGCGGCGAACAACGTGAAGCCGGCCGTCGCCGCCTCGAAGCCGCCGAGCGGCCGCGCGGCGAGATCGAGCGCGTTGCGCGTGTCGGTCGCGGATGCCGCGCCGTCGGCGGTGGGCGCCCGTCCCTGCGCGCGCAACGCGATGCGAGCACCGAGGTTACGCGAGAAGCCCTGTTCGCCTTCGACGATGCGCGCCTCGATCCGCACCTGTCGCGACGGCCGGTCGATCGCGTCGATCAGCCCCGCGATCTGCGCGATGCGCGGCGCAAGATCGGTGACGAACAGCAGGTTCGTGCGCGGATCGGCCGCCGCCGCGCCGCGTTTCGACAGCAGGCGCTGGCCGGTCGCACCGGCCAGCAGCCGCTGCACGTCCAGCGCGCGCGGGTAATGCAGCGCGAAGGTCCGGCTCGCGAGCGGCTCCAGCTCGGCCGCGCGGGCGTGCGTTTCGAAGCGCTCGCGCTCCCGCGCCGCGAGTTCGGCCGCCGGCGTGACCCAGATCACGTTGCCGCGCCGCGACATGGCCAGCCCGTGCGTATCGAGCAACGTATCGAACGCATCGCGCCAGCGGACATTGTTCAGACGTAACGTCACGGTGCCGCGCACCTGTTCACCGACGATGATGTTGAGCCCGGTGAATCGTGCGAGCGCATCGAATGCAGCCGCGAGCCCGGCGCCTTGCAGGTTCAGCGAGATCCGCCGCGCGTCGTCCGCATCGCCGGGGTGCCGCGCCGCGGCGTCGCTCATGCGCGTCGGCGGCGGCAAGGGGATCGGCGGCCCTTCCAGCAACGGTACCGGCGCGGTCGTGCCTGCCCGAACGGCTGCACGCGCGGCCCGATCGAACGGCTGTGGGCCGTCCTGTGTGGAGGCGGCACCATTCATGCCGTCCGCGCCATCGAGCGCGCCGTGCGGCAGCGGTGTGTCCTCAACGGACGCCTGCATCGATGCGATCGACCAGCCGGCCGGCGGCAAAGGGGGCAACGGAGGCAAAGGCGGTAGCGCCGCGTGTGCCGCGGCCATGCATGATGCGACCTGGAATGCGATCGCCCACCATCCGTATTTCGTCATGGACGACCTCCGTCGTCCATGACGAACCGGCGCGCGCCATCGGCCGTTGCAAGCGTTACGGCATCGGCTTCGACGCGCATCACCCGCGCGGCCCCAAGCGCTTCGCCCCGCGCGACGGTCGCGAACCCGCCGTCACCGGCGTCGAACAACGCAAGCCCGGCGCGCGCGTCGCGAATCGTGCCGGCCAGACGCGGCACCGCATCGTCGGCTACCGGAAGCGAACCCGCGCCGCCGAATGGATCGTCGCCTGACGCACCGGCGAGCATGGGCGCCGCGCCACCCGGCAAACGGGCTCCCGGGAGCGCCGGAAATACGTCGATCGTCATGTCGACCCGCGCCGTGGGCGGTTTTCGTTCGATATGCAGGACCGACGGCACCACCAGCGCGGGCAACCCTGCCAGCCCGCCCATCAGCCGCAACAGCGCCGGAAAGCCGCCGTCCGCGACCATCCGCACCGTGCGTCGGCCGTCCGGTGCCGCATCGTCGGCGCGCTGCGGTTCGATCGACACGATCCGCAGTCCGCTCACTCCGGCCAGGTCGGCCAGTTCCAGCATCAGCGCGGGCCACGCCGGCGCACGCGTCGCGCTGACATTGCGCCCGGCAACCGAGCCCGGGGCCGGGTCGTGCCGTTGCGCGGCGGCGAGTGCGCGCTGCGTTTCAGCGGCACGCACCTGTGCCGTCGCCAGCAATGCGCGACTGCGCGTGAGCCCGCTCCAGTCGCCGGCATCCATCAGATGAATGCCGCCCAGCAGCACGGACACGAATGCCACCACGCAGCCGACGGCGTGCGCGGTGGCCGGCGACACCCGCGTCACGTGGCCAAGCGCCCCGGCAACGCGCGGCACGGACCTATGCACGATCGCCGTCATGCGCCGCCTCCCGCTGCGCCTTGCGGCGACGCGTCGTGCCAGCGCACCTGTACGGAAAACCGGAACGGCGCGGCTGACGCCGTGACCGGCATGGCCGAAGCCTGTGTCAGCTCTCCGATATCGAATCGCCAGTCGCGCTGCTCGGCCGCGATCCGCGCGAGCCACCGCGCGGCCGCCCGGTAACTCGTCGCGCGCGCGTCGAGCACGGCGCCCGACGAAGTCGTGCGCAATGCGTCGAGCCGCACGGTGTCGTCGCGCACCTGAGCCAGCGTCACAAGCAGCCCCGTGGCACGCCGGTAAGGCGCGGCAAGCACGACCGACCGCGCATCGCGTTGCGCGAGGTCGGCGGCCACGCCGGCGGCGCGCCGGACGGCCGCGACCTTGGGCTCCAATTGCCGCAGTTGCGCCTCCACACGCGCACGCTCGGCATCCACGCCCCATCTCCACATAGTCTGCGCGCCCGTCCACACGCAGGCCCCGAATACGCCGAGCACGATCGCTGCTCCGCACTGCGTGGCACGGCGCCGCCGCAACGCGTGCGCCAGCCGCTCCCGGTACGGCAGCAGATTGAAGCCGCCGAGCGCGGCGTGGCCGGCGCTAGTCCGCCCGAACCCCGTATCGGCCATCATTCCCACACCCCGCGCAGCGCCAGCCCGACCGCGAGCGCAAATGCCGCAGCGTCCGGCACACCGCCGGGCTCGCCCGGCAGCCCGTTCCATCCCGTGCAGTCGAACGGCACCGCCGCCACGCCGAGTGCATCTCCGATGTCGGCGACCGACGTACCGCAGCGGGCGATGCAGCGCGCGTCGCCGGCCACGAGCACGCAGCGCACCGGCTCGAATACGCACTGGCGCAATGCGTCGGGGAGCGCCGCCTGCACGTCGCCGGATACCGCGAGCACAGGTGCGGCGACCGGGCCGTCGACCCGCCAGCCGCGCACACCCGTGTCGCCGAACCAGAATGCGGCGTACGGGCCGTGCGCGTCGAGCTCGAACTGCGCGGCATGGCGCAATGCGCGCAGCGCGGCGGCCGACTCGCCGTCGACGGCCGTCAGGTCGATGCCGGCCTGCGCGGCCACGTCGACCCGCCGCTCGAGCAAGGCCTGCGGCGCCACGGCGACCGCGATCTCGCCCGAATGTTCGCCGCCTTCCTGCCGCCAGTCGAACGCGAAACTGTCCGGCGCCAGCCCCGAGATGCGTTCGGCCGCCTGCCGGGCGGCGTGGGCGACGTCCTCGCGCCCGGCCAGGTCGAGCGTTGCCGTGCGCATTTCGTCGTCGCGCAGCGCCATCACGCCATGCGCGTCGCAGCGCACGCCTGCCGCCGACAGCCGCGACACGGCGGCCGCCAGCGCCCGCGCGACCGCGGCCCAGCGCGCGTCCTCCGGCCCGTCCGCGAGTCCCACCGGCTCCCGCTCGAGCCCTTCGACCCGCACATCCGCGCCCCGGCCGCGCCGGCTCAGCACGGCTACTCTCACCTCGTCCGCCCCGACGTCGATGCCCGTCGAACGGTGCCTGCCCGGCGCGAACCGCGCCGCCCATCGTGCTGTCATCCCAGCCTCCCGCGCTCGTTGCGGCCCACGCCGCGTTTCCGATGCCTGATTCTGCAAAGTGGCGCGTGCCTCCGACAGTCGGCCGGACGGCCAGGCGTGGCGCGCGGCGGCCGCGCGGACGTTATGCTGGCGGCACCGCGATGCGCCGCTTTTCGCCGGCCACCCGTCGCGTCAGGGCCGGTCTTACCGGGCAGCTATAATCGCGGGACTGTTTTCCGGTATGCCTATGCAATCCACGTCTCCTACGTCCCCGCCTCCCCCGCCGGAGCCGAAGAAACGGCCCTGGTGGCAGAAAGCCCTGATCGGCGTCGCCGCGATGTGCGTGGCCCTCGTCGTGGCCGGCGGCCTCGTGCTCGGCTACGCGCTCGTCGTCGCGTGGCCGAACATGCCGTCGCTCGACGCGCTGACCGACTATCGTCCGAAGGTACCGCTGCGCATCTACACGTCCGATCACGTGCTGATCGGCGAATTCGGCGAGGAACGCCGCGACATCGTCCATTTCAAGGAGGTGCCCGACTCGCTCAAGAAGGCGATCCTCGCGATCGAGGACGCACGCTTCTACGATCACGGCGGCGTCGACCTCACCGGCATCGCCCGCGCCGGCTTCGTCGCGCTGACGAACGGCCATGCGTCGCAGGGCGCGAGCACGATCACGATGCAGGTCGCGCGCAACTTCTTCCTGTCGAGCGAGAAGACCTACACGCGCAAGATCTACGAGATGCTGCTCGCGTACCGCATCGAGCGCGCGCTGACGAAGGATCAGATTCTCGAGGTCTATATGAATCAGATCTATCTCGGCCAGCGTGCGTACGGCTTCGCGAGCGCCGCGCGCGTGTATTTCGGCAAGGACCTGAAGGACATCACGCTCGCGGAAGCGGCGATGCTAGCGGGGCTGCCGAAGGCGCCGTCCGCGTATAACCCGGTCGTCAACCCGAAGCGCGCGAAGGTCCGCCAGGAATACATCCTGCAGCGGATGCTCGAGCTGAACTTCATCACGCGCGAGCAGTACGACGAGGCTGCCGCGCAGCCGCTCGTCGTCAAGGGCGCGGGCCGCGAGTTCAGCGTGCACGCCGAGTACGTCGCGGAAATGGTCCGGCAGATGATGTATGCGCAGTACCGCGAGGAAACCTACACGCGCGGCTTCAACGTCGTCACGACGATCGATTCCGCCGACCAGCAGGTCGCGTACACCGCGCTGCGCAAGGGCATCATGGATTACGAGCGTCGCCACGGCTATCGCGGGCCGGAAGGCTTCATCGAGCTGCCGGCCGGCGCCGACGACCGCGAACAGGCGATCGACGACGCGCTGCTCGAGCATCCCGACAACGGCGAATTGATCGCGGCGGTCGTCACCGCGGCCACCCCGCGCCAGATCACGGTAGCCTTCATCGACGGCAGCACCGCGACGATCGAAGGCGACAACCTGCGCTTCGCGTCGGGCGCGCTGTCGGCCAACGCGCAGCCGAACCGCCGCATCCGCCCGGGCGCGATCGTCCGTGTCGTGAAGAACGACGCCGGCAAGTGGTCGATCACGCAGTTGCCGCAGGTCGAGGGCGCGTTCATCTCGATCGTCCCGCAAGACGGCGCGATCCGCTCGCTCGTCGGCGGCTTCGACTACAACAAGAACAAGTTCAACCACGTCACGCAGGCGTGGCGGCAACCGGGTTCGTCGTTCAAGCCGTTCATCTACTCGGCGTCACTCGACAAGGGCCTCGGGCCGGCCACGGTGATCAACGACGGCCCGCTGTATTTCAGCGCCGCGGAAACCGGCGGCCAGCCGTGGGAACCGAAGAACTACGGCGGCGGCTTCGAAGGTCCGATGTCGATGCGCACCGCGCTGCAGCGCTCACGCAACCTCGTGTCGATCCGGATCCTGAACCAGATCGGCACGAAGTACGCGCAGCAGTACATCACGCGCTTCGGCTTCGACGCCGACCGCCATCCGGCCTACCTGCCGATGGCGCTCGGTGCGGGCCAGGTCACGCCGCTGCAGATGGCCGGCGCGTACTCGGTGTTCGCGAACGGCGGCTTCCGCGTGAACCCGTATCTGATCGCCGAAGTGACCGATCCGAACGGCGCGATCGTCGCACGCGCGCAGCCGCTCATCGCCGAGCAGAACGCGCCGCGCGCGATCGACGCACGCAACGCGTACGTGACGAACAGCCTGCTGCAGAGCGTCGCGCAGCGCGGCACGGGCGCACGCACCAACGTGCTGAAGCGCACCGACCTCGCGGGCAAGACTGGTACGACGAACGACTCGCACGACGCGTGGTTCGCCGGCTACCAGCACACGCTCGCGGCGATCGCATGGATCGGCTACGACAATCCGCGCAGCCTCGGCGATCGCGAAACCGGCGGCGGCCTGTCGCTGCCGGTCTGGATCGAATACATGGGTGCGGCGCTGAAGGGCGTGCCGGAGTTCAAGCCGACGATGCCGGACGACGTCCAGTCGATCGGCGGCGAGCTGTACTTCACCGAGTTCACGCCGGGGCACGGCTTCGTATCGACGGTCGGCGTGCCGCAGGCGCCGGCTGTGCAGGACACCGAGGAACCGGTGCCGCACGTCGACGAGCAGGAAAAGCAGGACATCATGAACCTGTTCCGCGGCCACTGACGAACGGCCCGGCCATGAAAAAAGCGCCCCGCTGGGGCGCTTTTTCTTTGTGCATTGATCCGACGTATCGGCGCCCGGCGGGCGGGCGAGCGTCGTTATGCGCGGAACGTGATCGGCAGGCCGGCCTGCTGCGTCGCGTAGTCGGTGAGCGCCGAGAAGAACTCGGTGCCGGTGCGCGTATCGCGCCATTCACCGTCGACGAAACGGTAATGGAATCCGCCCGCCTTCGCGGCGATCCACAGCTCCTTCATCGGCGGCTGCAGGTTGATGATGATCTTCGAGCCGTTCTCGAACGTGAGCGTCAGCACGCTGCCGTTGCGCTCCAGATCGATGTCGTGATCGCCGTCGTTCGCGGCGTCCACGGTACGTTCGACGGACGCCAGCACAGCCTCGGCACGGGCCAGGTATTCAGTATCGGACATGCTAAACTCTATCGGTTAAATAATTGCTCAGGGACGATCATGCGAGTCGTTTTCCGGATGAGCGCGATTGTAGCGGCTTTGGCGATTCTTGCCGGCTGCGGGCAACGCGGTCCGCTCTATCTGCCTACCGTGCCCCCGTTGCCGGCGAAGCCCATCCAGCAGCAGGACACGCCGCCGTCGGACGTCAAGCCGACCGATGAAAACGCGTCCGACAGTATTCCCGATTCTTCCGGCACGCCGCTCACGCTGTCGCCCGAGCTGTCGAGCAGTGCGCCGAAGCCCGCCACGCCGGCATCAGGCCCGGCCGCCGCGCAGTAGTCGCGCGCCGCCGCCGCGGCGGTTTCTCTGGCGCCCCAAGGCGATGACTTCCGGTCATCGCCTTTTGTTTTTCGGGCCCGCCACGTCAGGTACGGACGCGCCGCCAGCCCCATGCAAGCAGCCGCCAGCCGAGCAGCACCGCGACGATCGTCGCGTAGAGCTTCGGCTGCGCGAGATCGTGCTTGCCGGCCCGCATCCACCAGAAATGCAGCACGGCGAACAGCGCGATCGCATAGATCGCGCGATGCAGCGTAGCCCAGCGACGGCCGAGCCGGCGCACCATCGCACGCGGCGATGTCGCGGCCAGCGGAATCAGCAGCACGAATGCAACGAAGCCGACCGTGATGAACGGACGCTTGCCGACATCCTTCAGGATCGCGAGCACGTCGAACCACTTGTCGAACCACAGGTACGTCGTGAAATGCAGCGTCGCGTAAAAGAACGCGAACAGGCCGATCATCCGGCGAAAACGCAACAACGCGGGAACGCTCGTCACGTGCCGAAGCGGCGTGATAGCGAGCGTGATGCAGAGCATGACCAGCGTCCAGAGGCCCGTCGAACGCGTGATGAACTCGATCGGGTTCGCACCGAGCCGGTCGGTCAGCCCGAACAGCACGAGTCGTGCGAGCGGATAGAGGCCGGCCGCGAAAACCAGCACCTTGGCGGGCACCAGCCAGCGCGGCGACGTCGTACGCACGGCGCCGGCCCGGGCGCTACCCGCGGCTGCCGTGCGCGTGCCGGACGTGCGCACGGGCTCCAGTGTCGAAGGAGGCATGTCGTTTCTCACCGTCGCGCTCAGAAATTCTTTTTCAGATCCATGCCCTGATACATCGACGCGACGAGATCGCCGTAGCCGTTGAACATCAGCGTCTTGCGCTTCGGCGTGAAGAAGCCGTCCTCGCCGATCCGGCGCTCGGTCGCCTGGCTCCAGCGCGGGTGGTCGACGTTCGGATTCACGTTCGAATAGAAACCGTATTCGTTCGACGCATACGTGTTCCAGCTCGTCTTCGGCTGCTTGTCGACGAAGCGGATCTTCACGAGCGACTTCGCGCTCTTGAAGCCGTACTTCCACGGCACGACGATGCGCACCGGCGCGCCGTTCTGGTTCGGCAGCACCTGACCATAGACGCCCATCGTCAGCAGCGTCAGCGGATTCATCGCCTCGTCCATCCGCAGCCCTTCCGAGTACGGCCAGTCGAGCACCGGCGTCGACAACCCCGGCATCTGCGACGGATCGGCCAGCGTGATGAACTGCACGTATTTCGCGTTGCCGGTCGGCTGCACGCGCTTGATCAGCTCGGACAGCGGCACGCCGATCCATGGAATCACCATCGACCAGCCCTCGACGCAGCGCAGCCGATACACGCGCTCCTCGAGCGGCGCGAGCTTCAGCAGTTCGTCGAGATCGAATACCTTCGGATGCAGCACCTCGCCCTCGACACTCACGCGCCACGGGCGCGGCCGCAACGTGCCCGCGTTCTGCGCCGGGTCGCCCTTGTCGGTGCCGAATTCGTAGTAGTTGTTGTAGGACGTGATGTCCTTGAACGGCGTCACCTTGTCGGCCGCGACGAACTTCGGGTTGGTTTGCGCCGCAAGCTTCGCGGCCCGCGCGTCGGGCGACGCATACGCGGCGAACGCCGCGCCGCTGCCGCCCAGCAATCCGCCCGCCGCCGCCAGGCCGGCTGCCTGCAATACGCGCCGCCGGTTCTCGAACACCGCGCGCGGCGTAATCTGGCTCTGCGCGATATCACCGCCGGTCAGTACGGTGCGCAAAGGGGTTTTGATCCACATCGTGCTGCTCCTCCTGCATGCGCCGCGCGCACGCTTCATCAGCGTTCGACCCGGCCGATCATGGGCCGTTCGACGCCCGGGCCACCCGCCCGTTACAAAACAAAACCGCCGGGCACGCAGTGCGCCGGCGGTCTTTTGTCGGACCAGCGTCGGAAATCTTACAGCTTGCCGTAGCTGTGCAGCCCGGACAGGAACATGTTGACGCCGAGGAACGCGAACGTCGTCACGAGCAGGCCCGTCAGCGCCCACCAGGCGGCGACCGCGCCGCGCAGGCCCTTCATCAGGCGCATGTGCAGCCAGGCCGCGTAGTTGAGCCACACGATCAGCGCCCAGGTCTCCTTCGGGTCCCAGCTCCAGTAGCCGCCCCATGCTTCGGCGGCCCAGAGCGCGCCGAGGATCGTCGCGATCGTGAAGAACGCGAAGCCGACCGCGATCGACTTGTACATCACGTCGTCGAGCACCTCGAGCGTCGGCAGGCGATCGGCGAGCACGCCGCGCTCCTTCATCAGGTACGCGACCGACACCATCGCCGACAGCGCGAAGCTGCCGTAGCCGATGAAGTTCGCCGGCACGTGGATCTTCATCCACCAGCTCTGCAGCGCCGGCACGAGCGGCTGGATCTGCTGCGCATCGCGCGCGACCGAGTACCACATCAGGAAGCCGACAGCCGCACTGATGACCAGCAGCACGAATGCGCCGAGTGCACGCGTGCCGTAGTGGCCTTCGTAATACAGATAAAGCAGCGCGGTGATCAGGCTGAACAGCACGAACACTTCATACAGGTTCGATACGGGGATATGCCCGACGTCGGCACCGATCAGGTAGGACTCGTACCAGCGCACCATCAGACCGGTGAAGCCCATCAGCACGGCGACCCACGTGAGCTTCTGGCCGATCGCGGAGCCCGACTCCGAGCGTGCGAGCAAGCCGATCCAGTAGAAGATCGTCGCGAGCACGAACAGCGCGCTCATCCACAGGATCGCGGACTGGCTCGACAGGAAGTACTTGAGGAAGAACGCCGAATCGGCGCGCGCGAGATCGCCCTGGTAGATCTGGATCGACAGCAGCGACAGCACCGCGATCGACGCCATCATCAGCCGGGCGGGCTTCCAGCGCCAGCCGAGCACGACAAGCGCCGGCACCGTGCCGATCATCACCGCCTTGTCGTAGTAATTCATGTGTTCGTTGTAGTGCACGAACGCATAGCCCGCGCCGACCACGAGTGCCAGCGCGAACAACCAGTCGATGACCGACAGGCGCGCGAGGAACGGACGGTCGTCGAACAACGGCGCCGGATTCGAAGCCTTTGCCGGCCCCGAAGGGGAGGAGGAAACTTGCGTGAGATCCATGATGTTACCGGGTGGAGTTCTCGGAATCGGAATCGGAACCGCCGCCGGCGGGCGGACGGGCAGTCGCTGCCGCGCCTGTGGGCGCGGCGTCGCGCGGTGCGGCGCGCAAGGCGGCGCCGGCCGCGTCGCGCGTCTGCACGAATTCTTTCTCGAAATCGAAGGTCTTGCGGGCCGTGGACATCGCCATCACCACATCGACGCCCGAACCGGCATCCTTGAGCCAGAACCAGAGGCGCCGCTCGCGCACGTAGAACATCGAGAAGATGCCGGCGACCAACAGCAGGCTGCCAAGATACACCAGATTCTTGCCAGGTGCGCGCGTCAACTGAAATACCGAAGCTTGCACCTGCTTGAAGGAGTCAAGCTGCAAATAGACCGGCGATCCATACAAAAAGCTGTCCGATAGCGCATTGATCGCGTTCTGCACGAAGCGGATCGTGTCGGTGCCCTGCTGGGCGGCCGGCTCGCCGGCGCGCTCGCGCGCGATCTGCCAGACCTCCCACATCGAGCCCTCGAGCATGCGCAGCAGCAGGCTCGCCGCCTTTTCCTGCTCGGCCTTCGGCACCGACCGGTCGATGAACGTCGCCACCGCCTGGAAGCCGCCGATCGGCTGGCCGTCGGCACCGCGACCCACGCTGTCGTCGCTCGCCGCGAAGAGGGTCAGCACCTTGAACGCGCTATCTTGCAGGCGGCCGCGCAGCGACGCTTCGGTCGTCGGCAGCGAACGCTGCGCGAAACGCGCGGCGGCGTCGGCGCGCACGGCCGGATCCTCGAGCGCGGCGCGCAGGCGCATCCATTCGCCGATCGAATCCTGGCTGTCGGCCGGAATCCGCATGTAGCGGAACGGATCGTTCGGGCTCCCGCGCACGCCGGCGAGGAACACGCGCGTGCCGCCCATGTCGACGGGCAGCATGTAGTTGTTGAACTCGCGCGCCTGGCCGTCCTTGCCGCGAATCTTGTACTGCACCGACGGGCCGATGTTGTGCAGCTGCATCGGCTTCGACGTCTTCGCGCCCGAGCCGAGCCGCTCGTCGAACACCTCCTTCAGCGACTCCGTCTTCGCGACGCCGCGCACGTCCGGCTTGCCGTTCGCGTCGGCCATGTTTTCGACGTTGATCGCACGGAAGTCGGAGAACTCGATCGTGTCGCCGTCGCTGCCCGGCATCTGCAGCGGCGCCGTACTGCCGATCGTGCCCTTTACCGCGAAGGTCTTCGCGTTGTCGCCCGTCATCGGGTAGGCCGTCATCTGCATCTGCGAGCCGCCGTCCTGGAAGCTCGACTGGTAGATCGACACGCCCTTGTACGTGAACGGCTTGTTGACCTCGACGCGCGCCGGAATCTTCTGGCCCGTCTCGCGATCGATCACGACGATGTCGCTCGCGAACAGCTTCGGCATCCCCGTCGTGTAGTAGTCGACGATGAACTTGTTGAGCTGGATCGAGAACGGCAGGTCCTGGATCAGCGAGCCGCTCGGCTGGTTCAGGATCGCGGTCGACACGAACTGGCCTTCCGGCACCCACGCGTAGCCGCGGAACGTCGGGTTCGACGTGGACAACCGGTGGTCGGGCGAGATCTCGCTGATCGTCGCGCTCGTGTTGACCGGACTCTTGCCGAACATCCACATCTGGAATTTGATGGGCAGGTTGCTGTCGAGCAGGCCGCCGATGCAGATCACGACGATCGCGAGGTGCGCGGAGATGTAGCCCCACTTCGTCAGCGCGCCGCGCTTCGCGGAGATCAGCGTCGCGCCGTCGGTTTCGCGCACCACGTGCTTGTAGCCGGCCTTCGCGACGAACGTGGCGAGCGTGGCCGCAACGGTCGCACGCGTGCCGGACGCCGTGTATTCGGCCTTGTGATGGAACGCGCGCAGGCTGCCTTCGCGGACCTTGTCCTTCCAGCTCTTCGCATCGGCGAGCATCTTCGGCGCGTTGCGGATCACGCACAGCGAGATCGACGTGACGAGGAAGATCAGGATCAGCATGAACCACCACGCGCTGTACACGTTGTACAGGCCCAGCGAGCGGAAGATGTCCGCCCAGAACGGCCCGAACTGGTTCACGTAGTTCGGATACGGGTCATCCTGGGTCAGGACCGTGCCGATGATGCTCGCGATCGACAACACCACCAGCAGCGCGATCGCGAAGCGCATCGAGCTCACCAGCTCGATCGCGCGCCTGGACGCACTTTGACCCGACTTCGACTGCAACCCCGACGTGGTAACGCTCATTCAAACTCCGACTTTGGGGGAAACAGCCCCCACGCTCACTTTGTTCGCTGCCCCGGAAGGGGCGGTCAGCACTCCCGGGGCGGCCCGGCGAGTGCCGACAAAAAAGGGCGAGGCCACCGCGATCGCGCGGCGCCCCACCCTTTTCTTGTTCTGGCTCCGGCTGCCCTTCGGGCGCCGGTCATTCCATTCGCGACGGCCCGTTCAACGCAGGCCCGCGATGTAATCCGCGACGGCCTTGATCTCGTTATCCGACAGACGCGATGCGATCTGATGCATCGCCTCGTTGTTGTTGCGCGCGCCGGCACCCTGCTGGAACGCGGTCAACTGGGCAACCGTGTAATCGGCCCACTGCCCCGACAGACGCGGGTACTGGACCGGCAGCCCCTGCCCCGTCGGCCCGTGACAGCTCGCGCAGGCGGGGACACCCTTTTCCGCGATGCCGCCGCGATAGATCTTCTGGCCGATCGGCACGGTCGCCGCATCGCGCGCGGTGCCGAGCTTCGTTGCCTGCGAGCCGTAATAGGCGGCGACGTTGCGCATGTCGTCCGCACTCAACGCGCTCGCGAACCCGACCATTACCGGATTGGTCCGCGCCGGCCCCTTCGCGCCCGACTGGGTCTTGAAGTCGTTCAACTGCTTGACCAGATATTCGGGATGCTGGCCGGCGAGCTTCGGGAAACTGCCCGACGCGCTGTTGCCGTCGGCGCCGTGACATGACGCACACACCTGCCCGGCAATCGCCTTGCCGCGGTCCAGATCCGGCTTTGCCGCATCCGCCGCGTTTGCCTCCGCTACGAAACCTACGAACCCTGCTGCAACCTGAAGCACCATCAGAGACTTGCACAGTCGATTCATTCGCACACCCTGTTTCGTCTTGTGGGAATTTGAGGTTCTGCAAAAAACGACGTCGACCAGTCTACCGCAGAAGCTACATAAAAGCGCGAGGCAGGCGCCCGCAACTCTTCGGCAAAACCGGCATATTGTACAATATCGCGCTGAAAGCTCCCGCGCCTATCGGGGCTACCCCGCCTCCACCCCAGCGGCTCGCGCCGCCCCGTCCCACCGGTTCCCCATGGCCTTTTTGCTCCATCAAGCCCGCTTCTATACGACCGTCAATCATCTGCGCGACCTGCCGCCGACGGTCCAGCCGGAAATCGCGTTCGCGGGCCGCTCGAATGCCGGCAAATCGACGGCGATCAACGTGCTGTGCAACCAGAAGCGGCTCGCCTTCGCGTCGAAGACGCCCGGCCGCACGCAGCACATCAACTACTTCTCCGTCGGCCCGGCCGCCGAGCCCGTTGCGAACCTCGTCGACCTGCCCGGCTATGGCTATGCGGAAGTGCCGGGAGCCGCGAAGGCCCATTGGGAAATGCTGCTGTCGTCGTACCTCGCGACCCGTTCGCAGCTGTGCGGCCTGATCCTGATGATGGATTCGCGCCGCCCGCTGACCGATCTCGACCGCCGGATGATCGAGTGGTTTGTGCCGACCGGCAAGCCGATCCACACGCTGCTGACGAAGTGCGACAAATTGACGCGACAGGAAAGCATCAATGCGCTGCGTAACACGCAAAAGGGGCTCGACGCGTACCGCGACCAGGGTGTGAAGGGCAAGCTGACCGTCCAGCTGTTCTCGGCGCTGAAGCGCACCGGGCTGGATGAGGCGCACGAACTGATCGAGAGCTGGCTGCGACCGTCCGTCGCCGACGAAAAAAGCGAGCCTGTAGCACAATGAGCGGGCAACGCGCGGCCAGGATTGGCTGTGCGCACCTGACGGCACCTGCGGATTCGGCCGGCTCATAAAAAAACCCGCCGTCGAACGGCGGGTCAAACAGCCTAATCGAATAACGACAGGCACCCGCTCAGGGAGGAGAAGCGGGGAGCAACACGCGACGCGTGCCGCTCGATCGCTATCATATACCAACGGTCTCGAAAATGACCTAAGGGTTCCGTAAGGTTCTTCTTGCCCTGATTTCTGCCAAATCGCCATGAGCTTCCATCCGCTTCATCGTCCGCGCCGGATGCGCCGCGACGACTTCTCCCGCCGCCTGATGCGCGAAAACCGCCTGACCACCGACGACCTGATCTATCCGGTGTTCGTCGTCGAAGGCACCAACGAACGCCAGCCCATACCGTCGATGCCCGGCGTCGAACGCGTGTCGGTCGATCTGCTGATGCAGGTTGCCGAGCAGTGCGTCGAACTCGGTGTGCCCGTGCTGTCGCTGTTCCCGGCCATCGAGCCGTCGCTGAAAACGCCCGACGGCCGCGAAGCGGCCAATCCGGAAGGCCTGATCCCGCGCGCGGTGCGCGAGCTGAAGAAGCGCTTCCCCGAACTCGGCGTGCTGACCGACGTCGCGCTCGATCCGTACACGAGCCACGGCCAGGACGGCGTGCTCGACGAAAACGGCTACGTGATCAACGACGACACGATCGAGATCCTCGTCGACCAGGCGCGCGCGCAGGCGGAAGCCGGAGTCGATATCGTCGCGCCGTCGGACATGATGGACGGCCGCATCGGCGCGGTCCGCGAAATGCTGGAAAGCGACGGCCACATCCATACGCGCATCATGGCCTACTCGGCCAAGTTCGCGTCGGCGTTCTACGGCCCGTTCCGCGATGCGGTCGGCTCGGCGTCCAACCTGGGCAAGGGCAACAAGATGACCTACCAGATGGATCCGGCGAACAGCGACGAAGCGCTGCGCGAAGTCCGCCTCGACATCGACGAAGGCGCCGACATGGTGATGGTCAAGCCCGGCATGCCGTATCTCGACATCGTGCGCCGCGTGAAGGACGAGTTCCGCTTCCCGACCTACGTGTATCAGGTGAGCGGCGAATACGCGATGCTGAAGGCCGCCGCGATGAACGGCTGGCTCGATCACGACAAGGTCGTGCTCGAATCGCTGCTCGCGTTCAAGCGCGCGGGCGCCGATGGCGTGCTCACGTACTTCGCGCTCGATGCCGCGCGTCTGCTGAAAGCGCAGCGCTGAGCCGCGCGCCGGCAGGCACAATGAAAAACGGCGGGACACTTCGGTGTCCCACCGTTTTCATTGGTAGTCCGGTCGACGCAAAGGTCGCCGGTGCACGCGGACGAGCGCGTTACACCGTCGGTACCGCTGCGCGATCGAGGCTGCGCAGGAATGTGTCGGCCGCCTGATAGCCGACCACGCGGCCGATTTCGTGGCCGTTGCGATCGAAGAAGATGATGCCCGGCGGCCCGAACAGGTTGAAGCGCTTGAGCAGCGCCTGGTCGTCCGGATTGTTCGCGGTGACGTCCGCTCGCACCAGATGAAGCTGCGCGAGCCGCGCCTGCACGCGCGAATCCGTGAACGTCAGATGCTCCATCTCCTTGCAGCTCACGCACCAGTCGGCGTAGAAATCGAGCATCACGGGCCGACCCGAGGTCTTCAGCAGCGTGTCGAGTTCGCCACTGGAGCGCACCGATGCGAACGCAGGCCCCTGCTGTGCGGCCGCCGGTGCATCGCCCGACGCAACCGTGCGCGCCGCAAGAACGGCCAGCGGCTTCACCGGGTCGTTGGAACCAGCAGCGAGACCGACGAGCAGCGTCGCAGCCCAGATCGCGAGCGCCGCACCGAGACCGCGGCCGAGACGGCGCCAGATCGACGCGGCGCCGGCATGCGGCGTGAACAGGCCGAGCGCCGCGGCGGCAACCAGCAGCCACAACGCGGCGAGGACCATCTTCAGACCGCCCGCGAGCACCGGCCACACGATCCACAGCGCGGCGGCGAGCAGCACGATGCCGAAGAACACCTTGACGCTGTCCATCCAGGCGCCCGCGCGCGGCAGCACCGTACCCGCACCGATGCCGACCACGAGCAGCGGCACGCCGAGCCCCAGCCCCATCGCGAACAGCGCGGCGCCGCCGAGCAACGCATTGCCGGTATGCGCGATGAACGCGAGCACCGCAAAGAGCGGCGCCGTCATGCATGCGCCGACGACCAGCGCCGACAACGCGCCCATCGCGGCGACCGCGATGAAGTGACCGCCCTGGCGCGCGCTCGATGCTTCGGCCGCGCCGTTTTGCCAGCGCTCGGGCAGCGCGATGTCCTTGCCCGAAATCAGCGATACCGCGAAGGCGGTAAGAATCAGACCGAACGCGCCGAGCACCCACGGATTCTGCAGCCACGCACCGAGGCTCTGGCCGACCAGCGCCGCCGCGATGCCAAGCACCGTATAAACGAGCGCCATGCCGACCACGTAGGTGAGCGACAGCGCAAAGCCGCGCGCATGCGTCGCGCGCGTGCCCTGACCGATGATGATCGCGGATACGATCGGAATCATCGGATACGAGCAGGGCAGCAGACTCAGCACGACGCCCGCGACGAAATACAGCGCGACGATCGTGAAGAAGCCGTGCCCCTCGAGCAGCGACTGCGCGAAATCCGCGCTCGTGACCTTGTCGAACCAGCTGCCCGAAGCCGTCGCGCCATCGGCCGGCGCGGTCGCGCCCAGCGCCGCGCCGTCGACCTTCACGACATGCTCGGCAGGCGGATAGCAGATCCCTTCGTCGGCACACCCCTGCGACGTCACCGCGAGCTCGAACGGCCCCGCTGCCTGCTTGACCGGCACGTGAATCACGACTTCGTCGCGATAGGTCTCGACTTCCTTCTGGAACGTCTGGTCGAACTTCACATGTCCGGGCGGGAATGTCGGGGCGCCGAGCGTCGCCTGTCCGCTCTTCACCGCGAACGCGAACCGCTCGCGGTACAGGTAGTAGCCGTTGGCGACCTTGAAGCGGACGTCCACCTGCCCCGGCGATTCACTCGCGCTGAACTTGAACGCCACCGACGGATCGAGAAAATCGTCGGCCGCACGCGCGACCGACAGGCAGCCCAGCACGAAAATGAACGACAACAGGATCGCGAGGAATCGCGGTGCGCGCATGCGCACGGAAAGCGCCATACCGTTAAACATGAAATAGACGTTGAGTTTCGCTGGTCACCCACTGGCCGTACCCGGCCGAGGCCGTCGCCTGCCACGAGACGATTTCCGGCGTCTCGTACGGATGATGCGCGAGAATAAATCGCTCCAGTTCGAGCGAGCGCACGGGGCTCGTCTTGAACAGCAACTGGATCTCGTCGGCCGTTTCGACCTTTCCCTGCCAGTGATAGCGCGACTTGATCGCACCGAGCTCCGACACGCACGCGGCCAGCCGCGCGTCGAGCGCACCGTCGGCGAGCGCTGCGGCCGTCGCCGCATCCGGCACCGTCGTCAGCATCAACACCACCACCATACGCCCTCCTGGCTGGTTTACCGGCTTTCGCCGCCCGCGATCGCGCGAGTACCCGCGCCGACCGTCCCGTATCGTAGCGCAGCGCGCGCGACGCTGCCGGCACGAGGCTGCGACAATCGATCGCAGCGGGTCGGCCGCCAAAAACAAAAAGGGCCAAGCAATTGCTCGGCCCCTTTCAGATACTGCTGCGTACCGGAAGCTTACTCAGCTTCTTGCACGTTTTCCGTTTCGTCGACTTCCGGACGATCGAGCAGCTCGACCAGTGCCATCGGTGCGTTGTCGCCAACGCGGAAGCCGAACTTCAGCACGCGCAGGTAGCCGCCCGGACGGTTCGCGAAACGCGGACCGAGCACGTCGAACAGCTTCGCCACCGAGTCACGATCGCGCAGGCGGTTGAACGCCAGACGACGGTTTGCCAGCGACGGCTTCTTGCCGAGCGTGATCAGCGGCTCGACGACTTTACGGAGTTCCTTCGCCTTCGGCAGCGTCGTCTTGATGACTTCGTGCTCGATCAGCGAGTTGGACATGTTACGGAGCATAGCCAGACGGTGGCTGCTCGTGCGGTTCAGTTTCCGCAGACCATGACGATGGCGCATTTCAGTTTCCTTGATTCAAAGTTTTGATCCAGCTCTTCTATCGCACCGCAGGGGTGCACGGGCCGGTAACGAAAAAAGCAAGATGCGGATTTTAAAGGAAAATCCGCATCTTTGCCAACTACAGCAACAACCGGGCTTACTTGTCGAGACCAGCCGGCGGCCAGTTTTCGAGCTTCATGCCCAGCGTGAGACCGCGCGAAGCGAGCACTTCCTTGATCTCGTTGAGCGACTTGCGACCGAGGTTCGGCGTCTTCAGCAGCTCGTTTTCCGTGCGCTGGATCAGGTCGCCGATGTAGTAGATGTTCTCGGCCTTCAGACAGTTCGCCGAACGAACCGTCAATTCGAGATCATCCACCGGACGCAGCAGGATCGGATCGATCTGCGGCGCGCGCGACGGTGCTTCGGCAGCCGTTTCCGTGCCTTCCAGTGCCGCGAACACGGACAGCTGGTCGACCAGGATGCGGGCCGATTGACGGATCGCCTCTTCCGGGGTGATCACGCCGCTCGTCTCGATGTTCATCACGAGCTTGTCGAGGTCGGTACGCTGCTCGACACGTGCGCTTTCAACGGCATAGCTCACGCGGCGAACCGGCGAGAACGATGCGTCGAGGACGATGCGGCCGATGATCTTGGCCGTGTCTTCGCCGTAGCGACGGACGTTGCCGGGCACGTAGCCGCGACCCTTTTCGATCTTGATCTGAACGTCGAGCTTGCCGCCCTTCGACAGGTGTGCGATCACGTGATTCGGGTTGATGACTTCGCAATCGTGCGCCAGCTCGATATCGCCGGCCGTCACGACGCCTTCGCCTTCCTTGCGCAGGGTAACCGTCACTTC
Organism: Burkholderia ambifaria AMMD; assembly: GCF_000203915.1. NCBI lineage: Bacteria > Pseudomonadati > Pseudomonadota > Betaproteobacteria > Burkholderiales > Burkholderiaceae > Burkholderia > Burkholderia ambifaria. Next base: position 332,490 of record NC_008390.1, on the reverse strand, counting down.
GTCACGGTTGTGCAGCTTGAACACCACACCCTTCAGGTTCAGCAGCAGGTTGACGACGTCCTCTTGCACGCCATCAAGCGTCGAGTACTCGTGCACCACGCCCGCGATCGTGACTTCGGTCGGCGCGTAGCCAACCATCGACGACAGCAGCACGCGGCGAAGCGCATTGCCCAAGGTGTGGCCGTAACCGCGTTCGAACGGTTCCATGACCACCCTCGCGTGGTTCTCGCCAAGCGATTCCACGGCGATGATCTTGGGTTTCAGCAAACTGGTTTGCATGGGCTTTCCTTTTCAATACCCTCGGCTCGTTACACCGATAAGGCTGACCGGTAACAACCAGAAAATAAACAGCCGAGGCCCCCCCTTGCGAAACGCAATCGGGGTACCTCGGCCGTCAATCGGATTAACGCGAATACAATTCGACGATCAGGCTTTCGTTGATGTCGCCTGCGATGTCAGCGCGTTCCGGCATTTGCTTGAACGTGCCTTCGAACTTCTTCGCATCGACTGCAACCCAGCTCGGCATGCCGCCTTGCTCGGCCAGCGACAGCGCTTCGACGATACGCGCCTGCTTCTTCGCCTTTTCGCGGATCGCGACGATGTCACCCGCCTTCACTTGCTGCGACGGCACGTTCGCGACGACGCCGTTCACGGTGATCGACTTGTGGCTCACCAGCTGACGCGCTTCAGCGCGGGTCGAGCCGAAGCCCATGCGATACACGACGTTGTCGAGACGCGACTCGAGCAGTTGCAGCAGGTTTTCACCCGTGTTGCCCTTGCGGCGGTCGGCTTCAGCGAAGTAGCGGCGGAACTGACGCTCCAGCACGCCGTAAATACGCTTGACCTTCTGCTTTTCGCGCAGCTGCGTACCATAGTCGGACGTACGTGCGCCCGAGGTACGGCCGTGCTGACCCGGCTTGCTGTCGAGCTTGCACTTGTCGGCGAGCGAGCGGCGCGCGCTCTTCAGGAACAGGTCGGTGCCTTCACGGCGGGACAGCTTGGCCTTGGGGCCGATATAACGTGCCACGTTGCATTCCTTTATCAATCAGTCACGCGGATCGCAATCCGCGCTAGTTCGCGCCCTTTGGGGCGAACGGTGGGCTTAGTCAATCAAAAAAGCAACGCCCGTCGACGCTACGCGGCGACAGGCAAATGCGCCAGCACGAACGTGCCAGCAGCATTCTTAGATACGACGGCGCTTCGGCGGACGGCAGCCGTTGTGCGGAATCGGGGTGACATCCGAAATCGCGGTGATCTTGATGCCGAGGCCATGCAGTGCGCGCACTGCCGACTCACGACCCGGGCCAGGGCCCTTGATCCGCACTTCCAGATTCTTCACGCCGTATTCCATCGCCACGCGACCGGCCGACTCAGCAGCAACCTGAGCAGCGAACGGCGTCGACTTCCGCGAGCCCTTGAAGCCCTGGCCGCCCGACGTCGCCCATGCCAGTGCATTGCCCTGGCGATCGGTGATCGTGATGATCGTGTTGTTGAACGACGCGTGAACGTGCACCACGCCTTCAGCGACGTTCTTCTTAACCTTCTTGCGAACGCGTTGCGCCGCGGTATTCGAAGCCTTAGCCATTACGTTTTCCTGTAACTGTCAGTTCCGCTTACTTCTTCAGCGCTTGCGCTGCACGACGCGGGCCCTTACGGGTACGTGCGTTCGTACGCGTACGCTGACCGCGCATCGGCAGGCCCTTGCGATGACGGACGCCACGGTAGCAACCGAGGTCCATCAGGCGCTTGATGTTCATCGTCACTTCACGGCGCAGATCGCCTTCGACGATGAACTTGCCCACTTCTTCACGCAGCTTTTCGAGGTCTGCGTCGGTCAGGTCCTTGACCTTCTTCGAGAATTCCACGCCAGCTGCCGAGCAGATGCTGCGCGAGCGCGTGCGGCCGATACCGAAGATTGCCGTCAGGCCGATCTCGGTATGCTGGTGATTCGGGATGTTAACCCCTGCGATACGAGCCATTGTTTTTCCTCAAACAAAAAGCGCAAACAAACGCGCGGTCAGCCTTGGCGCTGCTTGTGGCGCGGATCCGAGCTGCAGATCACGCGAACGACGCCTTTGCGCTTGATGATCTTGCAATTGCGGCAAATGCGCTTAACCGATGCCATCACTTTCATGATAATACCCTTTTTTCAAATCACTTCGCCCGGAACACGATCCGCGCACGAGACAGATCGTAAGGCGTCAATTCAACCGTGACCTTGTCGCCCGGCAGGATGCGGATGTAGTGCATCCGCATCTTCCCGGAGATATGCCCCAACACGACATGGCCGTTTTCCAGCTTCACGCGGAAGGTAGCATTCGGAAGGTTTTCAATCACCTCACCCTGCATCTGGATTACATCGTCTTTGGCCATAGTCCTGAATTAACGCATTGGGATGTTGCCGCCCTTGAAGTTTGCCTTCTTGAGCAGCGACTCATACTGTTGCGACATAACGTACGACTGCACCTGCGCCATGAAGTCCATCGTGACGACGACAATGATCAGCAGCGACGTTCCACCAAAATAAAACGGCACGTTCCAGCGCAGCACCAGGAATTCCGGCAGCAGACACACGAAGACGATGTAGATCGCACCAGCCAGCGTCAGACGCGTGAGGATGCGGTCGATGTATCGTGCGGTCTGATCGCCCGGACGAATACCCGGAACAAACGCCCCGCTCTTCTTCAGGTTGTCCGCGGTTTCCCTGCTGTTGAACACCAGTGCGGTGTAGAAGAAGCAGAAAAACACGATTGCCAGCGTGTACAGCAGCACATAGACCGGCTGACCCGGCTTCAGCGCCTCCGCGACGTTATGCAACGTGTTGGAGATCCAGCTCCCCGTCGGCTGACCCGTGCTGAACCAGCCGAGAATCGTGGCCGGAAACAGGATGATCGACGATGCGAAGATCGGCGGAATCACGCCCGACATGTTCAGCTTCAGCGGCAAGTGCGACGACTGTCCACCGTAGATCTTGTTGCCGACCTGGCGCTTCGCGTAGTTCACGAGGATCTTGCGCTGACCGCGTTCGATGAACACGACCAGGTAAGTCACCGCGGCAATCAGAACGACGATGATGATCGCCGAAATGATGCTCATCGAACCCGTACGCACCAGCTCGAACAGCCCACCGACGGCATTCGGGAACCCTGCTGCGATCCCGCCGAAGATGATGATCGAGATGCCGTTGCCCAGACCACGCTCGGTGATCTGCTCACCCAGCCACATCAGGAACATCGTGCCGGTTACCAACGTCACAACCGTCGTCAGTCGGAACAGCATGCCGGGGTCGATCACGAGGCCAGGCTGGTTTTCCAGCGCAGCCGCGATACCGAACGCCTGGAAGGTCGCGAGCACCACGGTGAAATACCGCGTGTACTGCGTGATCTTCCGTTGCCCTGCCTGCCCTTCCTTCTTCAGCGCCTCGAGCTGCGGCGAGACGATCGCCAGCAACTGCATGATGATCGACGCCGAGATGTACGGCATGATCCCCAGCGCAAAGATCGTGAAGCGGGAAAGCGCACCACCCGAGAACATGTTGAACATGCCCAGGATGCCGCCCGCCTGGCTCTGGAACAGCTTCGCCAGTTGATCCGGATCGATGCCCGGCACGGGGATGTGCGCGCCGATGCGATAGACGATCAGCGCCAGGAGCAGGAACATCGCTCGCCGACGCAGATCGCCGAATTTCGCCGTGCTTCGACCGGGTTTTGCAAGACTCGGGCTGTTAGCCAAGTACCTTCTCCGATGAATGCAAGTAACGACGCGCTACGCGTGTCACTCGGCGAACGAACCGCCAGCCGCTTCGATCGCAGCGCGCGCACCCTTGGTGGCACCGAGACCCTTCACGACGATCTTGCGCTTCAGTTCGCCCGTCGCGATGATCTTTGCGCTCTTCGTCAGCTCGCCGACCAGGCCGGCTTGCTTCAGTGCGAGCAGATCGATCTCATCGACCGGCAGCTTCTCGAGGTCGCCCAGGCGCACTTCACCGACGAATTCCTTCGTCAGCGACGTGAAACCGCGCTTCGGCAGACGACGTTGCAGCGGCATCTGACCGCCTTCGAAACCGACTTTGTGGAAGCCGCCCGAACGCGATTTCTGACCCTTGTGACCACGGCCAGCCGTCTTGCCGAGGCCCGAACCGATGCCACGGCCGACGCGACGCTTGGCGTGCTTGGCGCCAGCGGCCGGCTTCAGGTTATTCAATTCCATATCAACTCCTTGATCCGTAGGGCCGCTTACGCGATGACCTTAACGAGGTACGAGACCTTGTTGATCATGCCGCGGACCGCCGGCGTGTCCTGCAGCTCGCTAACCGAGTTGAGTCGGCGCAGGCCCAGGCCACGCACGGTCGCGCGGTGCGATTCGCGGGTCCCGATCAGGCTCTTAACGAGCTGAACCTTGACAGTTTTTTCAGACATGGTGACCACCCGGGCTTAGCCCAAAATATCTTCGACGGACTTGCCGCGCTTCGCCGCGATGTCTGCCGGGGTCGACTGCTTGCGCAGACCGTCCAGCGTGGCGCGAACGAGGTTGTACGGGTTCGTCGAACCGTGGCTCTTCGCCACGACGTTCTGAACGCCCATCACGTCGAACACTGCGCGCATCGGGCCGCCGGCGATCACGCCCGTACCTGCCTTCGCCGGAGCGAGGAGGACAGCGGATGCGCCATGCTTGCCGTGCACTTCGTGCTGCAGCGTGCCGTTCTTGAGGGGCACCTTGAACATGTTGCGGCGAGCTTGTTCCATTGCCTTCTGGACAGCGACCGGCACTTCCTTCGCCTTGCCCTTGCCCATACCGATGCGGCCATCGCCGTCGCCAACCACGGTCAGTGCGGCGAAGCCGAGAATACGGCCACCCTTCACGACCTTGGTCACGCGGTTGACCGAAATCATCTTTTCGCGAAGGCCGTCGTCGCGCTCGTCAGCCTGAACTTTCGCTTGCATCTTTGCCATGACGAATTCCTTCCTTAGAACTTGAGCCCAGCTTCGCGAGCTGCCTCAGCCAGCGCCTTGACGCGGCCATGGTAGCGGAAGCCCGAGCGGTCGAAGGCGACGGATTCGATGCCGGCGGCCTTTGCCTTCTCGGCAATACGCTTGCCGATCAGCGTCGCAGCATTAACGTTGCCACCCTTGCCCGACTTGTCGGCCAGTTCGGCGCGCACTTCTGCTTCGAGCGTCGACGCGCTGGCGAGCACCTTGGTGCCGCACGGCGAGAACACTTGAGCGTAGATGTGCGTGTTCGTGCGATGCACGGCGAGACGCGCGACCTGCAGCTCAGCGATCTTGATACGCGTCTGGCGAGCGCGGCGCAGGCGAGATTGAGTCTTATCCATGATTGCGCACCCTTACTTCTTCTTCGTTTCTTTGAGGATCACAACCTCGTCGGAATAGCGCACGCCCTTGCCCTTGTAGGGCTCCGGCGGACGGTAACCGCGAACTTCCGCAGCTACTTGACCGACTTGTTGCTTGTTGATCCCCTTGATCACGATTTCGGTTTGCGTCGGGGTTTCAGCCTTGACGCCTTCCGGCATCTGGTGCACCACCGGGTGCGAGAAACCCAGCGACAGGTTCAGCTTGTCGCCTTGCGCCTGCGCACGATAACCGACGCCAACCAGCGTCAGCTTGCGCTCGAAACCCTTGGTCACGCCTTGCACGGCATTCGCGATGATCGCGCGCATCGTGCCCGACAGTGCATTTGCTTCGCGGCTTTCGTCGACCGGCGACAGATTCAGCGTGCCGTCGTTGTTCGCCACGTTCACGAGCGGATTGATCGCTTGCGTGATGGTGCCCAGCGGGCCCTTGACGGTGATTGCACCGTCGGCCAGCTTGACTTCCGCGCCTTGCAGCGCGATCGGGCTTTTACCTACTCGAGACATGTTTCTCTCTCCTCGGCTTTAAGCGACGTAGCAGATGACTTCGCCGCCGACGCCGGTAGCGCGCGCCTTGCGATCAGTCATCACGCCCTTCGGCGTCGACACGATTGCCACGCCCAGGCCGTTCATGACCTGGGGAATGTCGTTGCGGCCGCGGTACACGCGCAGACCAGGCTTCGACACGCGCTCGAGGCGTTCGATGACCGGGCGACCTGCGTAGTACTTCAGCGCGATATTCAGTTCGGACTTCGCACCTTCCGCCTTGACGGCGAAATCGTCGATATAGCCTTCGTCCTTCAGGACTTGCGCGATTGCAACCTTGACCTTCGACGAGGGCATCGCGACCGATACCTTCTCGACCATCTGCGCGTTGCGGATGCGAGTCAGCATATCGGCGATAGGATCACTCATGCTCATTTACGTTTCTCCTATTACCAGCTCGCCTTGGTCAGGCCAGGAATCTCGCCACGGAATGCGATTTCACGAATCTTGTTACGCGCGAGGCCGAATTTACGGAACGTGCCACGCGGACGGCCCGTGATCGCGCAGCGGTTACGCTGGCGGGTCGGGTTTGCGTTGCGGGGCAGTTGCTGCAGCTCCAGGCGTGCTTCGTAGCGCTCTTCTTCCGACTTGCTTTGGTCTTCGACGATCGCCTTCAGCGCTTCGCGCTTTGCTGCGAACTTCGCGACCAGGCGGGCGCGCTTCTTTTCACGTTCGATCAGTGCCAGTTTAGCCACGGTAACCTCAGTTTCTGAACGGGAACTTGAAGCTGGCGAGCAGTGCCTTTGCTTCGTCGTCGGTCTTCGCAGTGGTCGTGATGCTGATGTTCAGCCCACGCAGTGCGTCGATCTTGTCGTAGTCGATTTCGGGGAAAATGATCTGCTCTTTCACACCGATGTTGTAGTTGCCACGGCCATCGAAAGCACGACCCGACACGCCGCGGAAGTCACGCACGCGGGGCAGGGCGACGGTCACGAAACGGTCGAGGAATTCGTACATCGCACGGCCGCGCAGCGTCACCATCGCGCCAATCGGATAGCCTTGGCGGATCTTGAAGCCTGCGATTGCCTTGCGTGCCTTCGTGACGACCGGCTTCTGGCCGGCGATCTTCGTGAGGTCGCCAACGGCGTTCTCGATGATCTTCTTGTCAGCGATCGCTTCGCCAAGACCCATGTTCAGCGTGATCTTGGTGATGCGCGGCACTTCCATGACCGACTTGTAACCGAACTTCTCGATCAGGCCGGGCACAACCTTTTCTTTGTAAAACTCTTGAAAACGAGCCATTTTTTACTCCGCTGCGTCAGGCGCTCAGTACGGCACCGGTCGTCTTCAGGAAGCGAACTTTCTTGCCTTCCTCGACCTTGATGCCAACACGCGACGCCTTGCCATTCGCGTCGACCAGTGCGACGTTCGAAATATGCAGGGGCATCGTCTTCGCTTCCACGCCGCCCGTCGTACCCTTCATCGGGTTCGGCTTCACATGCTTCTTGACGAGGTTGATACCTTCAACCGTCACATGTTCAGCACCGACAGCCAGCACGACGCCGCGCTTGCCCTTGTCCTTACCAGTGACGACGATAACTTCGTCACCTTTGCGAATCTTGTTCATCGCGACTCCTTACAGCACTTCCGGCGCCAGCGAAACGATCTTCATGAATCGTTCGCTACGCAGCTCACGCGTCACCGGCCCGAAAATGCGGGTGCCGATCGGCTCAAGCTTGTTATTCAAAAGCACAGCGGCGTTGCCGTCGAACTTGATCAGCGAGCCGTCTTGACGGCGAACACCCTTGGCGGTGCGGACCACCACGGCGTTGTAGATTTCGCCTTTCTTCACGCGCCCGCGCGGCGTTGCTTCTTTGACGGTCACCTTGATGATGTCGCCAATGCCGGCATAACGACGCTTCGAGCCGCCGAGCACCTTGATGCACATGACTTCACGCGCACCCGTGTTGTCGGCTACTTCGAGCCGAGATTCGGTCTGGATCATGGTTTGTCTTTCCCAACTTAATCCGGATGCACCACCATGATGCATTCGGTCAGTCTTGGTCCCGTCAGCCAATCGGCTGCTTGGGTTGGAACAGCAGCGACGGCAAACGAAACCCGCCATCGCAATTCGGTGAATCTTTCGGACAGGCTGGCGCCAGTCCGCTTCCCCCACCAACTTCGCCCGCGACGGGGCTCCCATAAAGAGGGAAGACCAGGATTATAACAAGTAATCCTGGTCACGCAAGCAAAAACTTTGCGATTTCAAGCACTTCGTGGAGAAGTGCCTGTTACTGCCTACTGCACGGACCCGCTTAGATCACGCGAGCCGCTTCGACGAGGCGCGACACCGTCCAGGCCTTCGTCTTCGAAACAGGACGGGTTTCCTGGATTTCGACGAGATCGCCTTCGTTGCAGGTGTTCGCTTCATCATGCGCGTGGTACTTCTTCGAGCGCACGACATACTTGCCGTAGATCGGGTGCTTGACGCGGTGCTCGATCAGCACGGTGACGGTCTTGTCCATCTTGTTGCTGACGACCCGACCGACCAGCGTCCGCTTCAGCGAGGTTTTCACGCTATCGTTCATTTCTGGTTCGCCTTCTGAGTCATGACGGTCCGCACACGTGCGATGTCGCGACGAACCTTCTTCAGCTGGCTCGTGTTCGTGAGCTGCTGGGTCGCGAGTTGCATGCGCAGGCCGAATTGCGCCTTCAGCAGGTCCGCCAGCTCCTTGTTGAGCGCGGCCTGGTCTTTCTGGAGAAGTTCGGAAGCCTTCATGTTTTCTCCTTAGGCGCCGAGCTGGCGCACGATGAATGCCGTCTTCAGCGGCAGCTTGGCTGCAGCCAGACGGAACGCTTCGCGTGCCAGTTCTTCGGTTACGCCGTCCATTTCATAGAGCATCTTGCCCGGCTGGATCTCTGCGACGTAGTACTCCGGGTTACCCTTACCGTTACCCATACGCACTTCGGCCGGCTTCTGCGAAATCGGCTTGTCCGGGAAGATCCGGATCCAGATACGACCGCCACGCTTGATGTGACGCGTCATTGCACGACGCGCCGCTTCAATTTGACGTGCGGTCAAACGACCGCGACCGATCGCCTTCAGGCCGAAATCACCGAACGACACTGCGTTGCCGCGCGTCGCCTTGCCGGTGTTACGACCCTTCTGCTCTTTACGATACTTTCTGCGTTTCGGTTGCAGCATCGTTATTCTCCAGTCTTGCCGTCTTCGGGCTTGCCGGCGCCACGGCGCGGTGCGCCACGGCGAGCACCCGGAGCGCCGCCTTCGCCATCACGGCGCGGACGACGGTCGCCCGGACGCGCATTGCGACGCGGACGCTTGTCTTCGGCTACTTCTTCGACCACCGGCGCATCGTTGCGGCCGAGCGTGTCGCCCTTGTATACCCAAACCTTGACACCGATGATGCCGTAGGTCGTCTTCGCTTCCGAAGTCGCGTAGTCGATATCGGCACGCAGCGTGTGAAGGGGCACGCGACCTTCGCGATACCACTCCGTACGAGCGATTTCGATACCGTTCAGACGGCCTGCGCTCATGATCTTGATGCCCTGGGCACCCAGACGCATCGCGTTCTGCATCGCACGCTTCATCGCGCGACGGAACATGATCCGGCGCTCGAGCTGTTGCGTGATCGAGTCAGCGATCAGTTGCGCATCGGTTTCCGGCTTGCGGATCTCTTCGATGTTGACGTGAACCGGCACGCCCATGCGGCGTTGCAGCTCCGTCTTCAGCTGTTCGATATCCTCGCCCTTCTTGCCGATGACGACGCCCGGACGCGAGCTGTAAATCGTGATGCGCGCGTTCTTTGCCGGACGCTCGATGACAACCCGACCGACCGAAGCGTTCTTCAGCTTCTTCTTCAGGTACTCACGAACACCGATGTCTTCCTGCAGCATCGCCGCGAAATTGTTGTTGTTCGCGTACCAACGCGAAGCCCAATTGCGGCTGACAGCCAGGCGGAAGCCAGTCGGATGAATTTTCTGTCCCATCGTATGGCTCCTTAATTCCCGACCGTCACAGTGATGTGACAGGATTGCTTCTCGATGCGGTTACCGCGGCCCTTGGCGCGCGCGGTGAAACGCTTGAGCGATGCAGCCTTGTCGACGTAGATGCTCTTGATCTTGAGCTCGTCGATATCAGCGCCTTCGTTGTGCTCCGCATTCGCGATTGCCGACAGCACAACCTTCTTCACGATGCCAGCCGCCTTCTTCGGCGAGAACGTCAGGACGTTCAGCGCCTTGTCGACCGGCAAACCGCGGATCTGGTCAGCCACAAGGCGCGTTTTTTGCGCCGAGATGCGGGCACCGCGATGAATTGCTTTCACTTCCATCTTGATTGCCCCTTATTTCTTGGCCTTCTTGTCGGCCGCGTGACCCTTGAACGTACGGGTCAGTGCGAACTCGCCAAGCTTGTGGCCGACCATGTTTTCCGAGATGTACACCGGAACGTGTTGACGGCCGTTGTGAACAGCGATCGTCAGGCCGATGAAATCCGGCAGAATCGTCGAGCGACGCGACCAGGTCTTGATCGGCTTTTTGTCGCGCGAAGCTGCAGCCGCCTCAACTTTCTTCAGCAAATGGGCGTCGCAGAACGGACCTTTTTTTACAGAACGTGCCATTGCCTACTCCTTAACGCTTGTGACGGCGCTGAACGATCATCGTCGTCGTGCGCTTGTTGCTGCGGGTGCGATAACCCTTAGCCGGCGTACCCCACGGGCTCACCGGGTCGCGACCTGCAGCCGTCTTGCCCTCACCACCACCGTGCGGGTGATCAACCGGGTTCATCGCAACGCCACGCACCGTCGGGCGGATACCGCGCCAGCGGTTCGCGCCAGCCTTGCCGATCTGGCGCAGGCTATGCTCTTCGTTGCCGACTTCACCGATCGTTGCACGGCACTCGATGTGCACGCGGCGGATTTCGCCCGAACGCAGACGAACCTGCGCGTAGACGCCTTCGCGTGCCAGCAGCATGGCCGACGTGCCAGCCGAACGCGCCATTTGCGCGCCCTTGCCCGGCAGCATCTCGATGCAGTGGATCGTCGTACCGACCGGAATGTTGCGGATCGGCAGCGTGTTGCCTGCACGGATCGGCGCTTCCGAACCCGACATCAGCTGTTGGCCGACGGTCAGGCCCTTCGGGGCGATGATGTAGCGACGCTCGCCGTCTGCGTAGAGCACCAGCGCGATGTTCGCGCTACGGTTCGGGTCGTACTCGAGACGCTCGACCTTTGCCGGGATGCCATCCTTCGTGCGACGGAAATCGACGATACGATAGTGCTGCTTGTGACCACCACCCTTGTGACGCGTGGTGATACGGCCGTTGTTGTTACGGCCGGCGGTCGAGCTCTGCGAGTCGAGCAGTGCCGCGAACGGCTTGCCCTGGTGCAGATTCTTGTTGACCACCTTGACCATCGCGCGGCGACCCGGCGAAGTCGGTTTAACTTTCACGATTGCCATGATTACTTGGCCTCCGCTTCAAAGTTGATTTCCTGGCCGGGCTTCAGGCAAACGTACGCCTTCTTCACGTCCTTGCGGCGACCCATCGAACGGCCGAAACGCTTTTGCTTGCCCTTCTGGACCAGCACGTTGACCGAATCAACTTCAACCTTGAACAGCAGCTCGACAGCCGCCTTCACTTCCTGCTTCGTGGCATCCGGTGCGACTTCGAACACGACTTGCTCGTTCTTGTCGGCAACCAGCGTCGCCTTTTCCGAGATCACCGGTGCGAGCAGGACCTGCATCAAACGATGATCGTTTTTGCGAATCTCGCTCATGACAGCAACTCCTCGATCTGGGCGACCGCAGCCTTCGTGACCAGCACTTTCTTGAAGTAGATCAGCGACAGCGGGTCAGCGTAGCGCGGCTCGACAATCGCCACGTGCGGCAGGTTGCGCGAAGCCAGGTACAGGTTCTCGTCGACCGTATCCGTAATGATCAGCACGGAGTCGAGACCCATGGTCTTGAATTTGTCAGCCAGCAGCTTGGTCTTCGGCGCTTCGAGGATGATGTCCTCGACGACCGACAGACGGCCTTCACGGGCCAGCTGCGAGAAGATCGAGCAGAGACCTGCGCGATGCATCTTCTTGTTGACCTTGTGCGAGAAGTTTTCTTCCGGCGAGTTCGGGAAGATGCGACCACCGCCACGCCACAGCGGGCTCGACGACATACCGGCACGAGCGCGGCCCGTACCCTTCTGACGCCACGGCTTCTTGGTGGTGTGCTTGACTTGCTCACGGTCCTTCTGTGCGCGGTTACCCTGGCGAGCATTCGCCTGGTACGCGACGACGACCTGGTGGATCAGCGCTTCGTTGTAGTCACGACCGAACACGACGTCCGACGCGTTGACCACTGCACCTTCCTGACCATTTTCGTTCAGGAGCTTGAGTTCCATTATTTCGCCCCCTTGGTCTTGACGGCCGGCGTCACGAAAACCTTGCCGCCCTTCGCGCCCGGAATCGCGCCCTTGACGAGCAGCAGCTTGCGCTCTGCGTCGATACGAGCGATTTCGAGGTTCTGCACCGTCACCGTAACGTCACCGAGGTGACCCGTCATGCGCTTACCCGGGAAAACACGACCCGGATCCTGCGCCATACCGATCGAGCCCGGCACGTTGTGCGAGCGCGAGTTACCGTGCGTGGCACGGCCGGAGGAGAAGTTGTAACGCTTGATCGTACCGGCGTAGCCCTTACCGATCGACACGCCTTGCACGTCGACCTTCTGGCCTACTTCGAAAAGATCGGCACCGACCACGGCGCCATTCGACAGCTCGGCTGCCTTGGCCGCGTCAATGCGGAATTCCTTGAGGATTTCACCGGCTTCGACACCGGCTTTGGCGAGATGACCTGCCAGCGGCTTCGTCACGCGCGATGCGCGGCGGGAGCCGAATGCAACCTGCACGGCCGTGTAGCCGTCGGTTTCAACAGTCTTGATCTGCGTCACGCGGTTGTCCGACACGTCCAGCACGGTGACGGGAATCGAATCCCCTTCAGCCGTGAAGATACGGGTCATGCCAACCTTGCGACCTACGAGTCCAAGGCTCATCATTTTCTCCATTCCCGACTGCGATTGGTCGGGGCTGATTTACAAAATGCCGGGCACGCAAGGCCCAACTTTTTTATGCGAATACGCGAAAAGCCAAGCATTATAGCCCGACTTCACGATTTCCGCAAGCAATCAAAGACTTAGCGCCACCCGACAAGCCGGTTGGCGCTGAAAGCCTTACTGCAGCTTGATTTCCACGTCGACGCCAGCCGGCAGATCGAGCTTCATCAGCGCGTCAACCGTCTTGTCGGTCGGATCGACGATGTCCATCAGGCGCTGGTGGGTACGGATTTCGAGCTGATCGCGCGACGTCTTGTTGACGTGCGGCGAACGCAGGATGTCAAAACGCTGGATGCGCGTCGGCAGCGGCACCGGGCCACGGACGATTGCACCAGTCCGCTTCGCGGTATCGACGATCTCGGCAGCCGATTGATCGATCAAACGGTAGTCGAAAGCCTTCAGGCGAATGCGGATTTTCTGTTGCTGCATGACGATTCCTTGAAAAGAGCGAGGCGATGTTGCATCGCCGGACACTAAAAGAACGCGAAACCTGTTGCCTGCGGGGAGCGAGGCGACACGTCCCGAACGGTACTTCCACTGCTAAGCCCGCGATTCTACACGAAAATTCGCAGTGGTGGTGGGCGTTTGTCAATACCGCGACGCACGCCACAAAGACAAAACCGGGTGCCAGATCAGACTGGACACCCGGTTTCGACGGTACAACTGCCTACCGTGGAATCGCGGACCCCGGAGGGATCCGCGGATCGTCGATATTACTCGATGATCTTGGCGACGACGCCGGCGCCGACGGTACGGCCACCTTCGCGGATTGCGAAGCGCAGACCTTCTTCCATCGCGATCGGAGCGATCAGCTTCACCGTGATCGACACGTTGTCGCCCGGCATCACCATTTCCTTGTCCTTCGGCAGCTCGATCGAGCCCGTCACGTCCGTCGTACGGAAGTAGAACTGCGGACGGTAGTTGTTGAAGAACGGCGTGTGACGGCCGCCTTCGTCCTTGCTCAGCACGTACACTTCAGCCGTGAAGTGCGTGTGCGGCGTGATCGAACCCGGCTTCGCCAGAACCTGGCCACGCTCCACGTCTTCACGCTTCGTGCCGCGCAGCAGGATACCGACGTTGTCGCCTGCCTGACCTTGGTCCAGCAGCTTGCGGAACATTTCAACGCCCGTGCAGGTCGTCTTCACCGTCGGCTTGATACCGACGATTTCGATTTCTTCGCCGACCTTCACGATGCCGCGCTCGACACGACCCGTCACCACCGTACCGCGGCCCGAGATCGAGAACACGTCTTCCACCGGCATCAGGAACGCGCCGTCAACTGCACGCTCCGGCGTCGGGATGTACGTGTCCAGTGCGTCTGCCAGGCTCATGATCGCCACTTCGCCCAGCTCGCCCGTGTCGCCTTCCAGCGCCAGCTTTGCCGAACCCTTCACGATCGGCGTGTCGTCGCCCGGGAAGTCGTACTTCGACAGGAGTTCGCGAACTTCCATCTCGACCAGCTCGAGCAGTTCAGCGTCGTCCACCATGTCGCACTTGTTCAGGAACACGATGATGTACGGAACGCCAACCTGACGCGCCAGCAGGATGTGCTCACGCGTTTGCGGCATCGGGCCGTCTGCTGCCGAGCAAACCAGGATCGCGCCGTCCATCTGCGCTGCGCCCGTGATCATGTTCTTCACATAGTCAGCGTGGCCCGGGCAGTCGACGTGTGCGTAGTGGCGGTTAGCCGTTTCGTACTCGACGTGTGCCGTGTTGATCGTGATGCCGCGCGCCTTTTCTTCCGGTGCCGCGTCGATCTGGTCGTAAGCCTTCGCTTCGCCGCCGAACTTCTTCGTCAGCACCGTCGTGATCGCTGCCGTCAGCGTCGTCTTGCCGTGGTCAACGTGACCGATCGTACCAACGTTCACGTGCGGCTTGGTCCGCTCGAATTTACCTTTTGCCATGATTCTCTTCTTTCAAAAATAATCGATTGTGATAGCGAATTACTTCGTCTTCGCGCTGATGATCGCTTCTGCAACGTTCTTCGGAGCTTCAGCGTAGTGCTTGAACTCCATCGTGTACGTTGCGCGACCCTGCGTCAGCGAACGCAGCGACGTCGAGTAGCCGAACATTTCCGACAGCGGCACTTCGGCGCGCACGATCTTGCCGCCGCCTACCATGTCATCCATGCCCTGGATGATGCCGCGACGACCCGACAGGTCACCCATCACGTTACCCATGAAGTCTTCCGGCGTTTCCACTTCCACGGCCATCATCGGCTCGAGCAGAACCGGATCCGCACGACGCATCGCTTCCTTGAACGCCATCGAACCGGCCATGCGGAACGCATTTTCGTTCGAGTCGACGTCGTGGTACGAACCGAACGTCAGCGTGACCTTCACGTCGACAACCGGGAAGCCTGCCAGCACGCCGCTCTTCAGCGTTTCCTGGATACCCTTGTCAACCGACGGGATGTATTCGCGCGGAATCACGCCGCCCTTGATCGCGTCGACGAACTCGTAGCCCTTGCCCAGTTCGCTGCGCTCGAGCGTAATGACCGCATGGCCATACTGACCACGACCACCCGACTGCTTGACGAACTTGCCTTCGACGTCCGCGGCCGACTTGCGAATGGTTTCGCGGTAGGCCACCTGCGGCTTGCCGACGGTTGCTTCCACGCCGAATTCACGCTTCATCCGGTCGACCAGAATTTCGAGGTGGAGCTCGCCCATGCCCGAAATGATGGTTTGACCCGACTCTTCGTCGGTCTGCACGCGGAACGACGGATCTTCCTGAGCGAGGCGGTTGAGCGCCAGGCCCATCTTCTCCTGGTCAGCCTTCGTCTTCGGCTCGACGGCCTGCGAAATCACCGGCTCCGGGAAAATCATGCGTTCGAGCACGATCGGATGTGCCGGATCGCACAACGTGTCGCCCGTGGTCGCTTCCTTCAGGCCGACCGCAGCAGCGATGTCGCCTGCGCGAACTTCCTTGATTTCTTCACGCTGGTTCGCGTGCATCTGCAGAATACGGCCGAGACGCTCTTTCTTGTCCTTGGTCGCATTGAGCAGCGTGTCACCCGAATTGACGACGCCCGAGTAGACGCGGAAGAAGATCAGCTGGCCGACGAACGGGTCGGTCATGATCTTGAACGCGAGTGCCGCGAACTTCTCGTCGTCGGACGCACGGCGCTCCGTCTTCTCGCCATTTTCGAGTTCACCCGTAACCGGCGGGATGTCGACCGGCGACGGCAGGAAATCGATCACGGCGTCGAGCATGCGCTGCACGCCCTTGTTCTTGAACGCGGTACCGCACAGCATCGGCTGAATTTCGCACGCGATCGTACGGTCACGCAGACCCTTCACGATCTCGGCTTCGGACAGCTCGCCCGCTTCGAGGTACTTGTTCATCAGGTCTTCGTTCGACTCGGCAGCCGCTTCGACCATCTTTTCGCGCCATTCGTTGCACGTGTCGACGAGTTCCGCCGGGATGTCCACGTAGTCGAACTTGGTACCTTGCGATGCCTCGTCCCAAATGATCGCCTTCATCTTGATCAGGTCGACGACACCCTTGAAACCTTCTTCCGCACCGATCGGCACCACGACCGGAACCGGGTTCGCCTTCAGGCGCAGACGGAGCTGGTCGTAGACCTTGAAGAAGTTCGCGCCGGTACGGTCCATCTTGTTGACGAACGCGAGACGGGGAACCTTGTACTTGTTCGCCTGGCGCCACACCGTTTCCGACTGCGGCTGCACGCCGCCCACTGCGCAGTACACCATGCACGCGCCGTCGAGCACGCGCATCGAGCGCTCCACTTCAATCGTGAAGTCGACGTGACCCGGGGTGTCGATGATGTTGATGCGGTGTTCCGGATAGTTGCCGCCCATGCCCTTCCAGAAGGCCGTGGTAGCAGCGGACGTGATCGTGATGCCACGCTCCTGTTCCTGCTCCATCCAGTCCATCGTGGCTGCGCCGTCGTGGACTTCACCGATCTTGTGGTTCACACCGGTGTAAAACAGAATGCGCTCGGTCGTCGTCGTTTTGCCGGCGTCGATGTGAGCGCTAATACCGATATTACGGTAGCGCTCGATAGGAGTCTTGCGAGCCACTTTGATCCTCTACTAGGATGACATGATGCAGCCCTGCTGCATCATGCTTCAACACAAACGGGCGAGGCGCCTGAAAAGCGCACCCGCCCGGAATTTATTTCCGCTAACAGCCCAGACAGGCGCTTAGAAACGGAAATGCGAGAACGCGCGGTTGGCTTCTGCCATGCGGTGAACTTCGTCGCGCTTCTTCATCGCGCCGCCACGGCCTTCGGCCGCTTCGGAGAGTTCACCTGCCAGGCGCAGAGCCATCGACTTCTCGCTGCGCTTCTTCGCAGCCTCGCGCAGCCAGCGCATCGCCAATGCCATACGACGCGACGGGCGCACTTCGACCGGAACCTGATAGTTGGCACCACCAACGCGGCGGCTCTTCACTTCGACCACCGGCTTCACGTTGTTGAGCGCAACCGTGAACACTTCCAGCGGGTCCTTGCCACCCTTGGTCTGGATTTGTTCGAATGCGCCATAAACGATGCGCTCTGCGACCGACTTCTTGCCGGACAGCATCAGCATGTTCATGAACTTGGCTACATCAACGTTGCCGAACTTCGGATCCGGCAACACTTCCCGCTTGGGGACTTCGCGACGACGCGGCATGATTCTTCCTTTACCTGTTCAGTTGGAGCTGTATCCAGCTCCGCGGCCACCAACAAACCCGATCACATCTTCACGACTAACCAGCTTGGCCGGGTGACCACTTACTCGACAGCACCGGCAATCCGGCACTCCCGCCTTGACCGCCCTTGGGCGATCCCTGATCAAAAACTGCTTACTTGGCAGCCTTTGCACGCTTCGCGCCGTACTTCGAGCGCGCTTGCTTACGGTCCTTGACGCCCTGGGTATCCAGCGAGCCGCGAACCATGTGGTAACGCACACCCGGCAAGTCCTTCACACGGCCGCCGCGGATCAGCACAACCGAGTGTTCCTGCAGGTTGTGGCCTTCACCGCCGATGTACGAAATCACTTCGAAGCCGTTCGTCAGACGAACCTTGGCGACCTTACGGAGTGCCGAGTTCGGCTTCTTCGGCGTCGTCGTGTACACACGGGTGCACACGCCGCGACGCTGGGGGCAGTCCTGCAGGGCCGGGCTCTTGCTCTTCGTCGTTTCCGACTGACGGCCTTTGCGAACCAGTTGGTTGATGGTTGGCATTGTTTATTCCTGAAATTGAACAAAATCTGCACATCGATTTCGGGCAAAGCGAGAATCGACGCACAGTTGACTTCCGACACCGGCGGGTTGGACACGAACGTTGGAACGCGACGCGGCCTGCCGAATACCGGAACCCAACATCATATTCCGGAAATACCAACTAAGTCAACGGCTTGCGTGATTTGACGCCCACAGGAGCGGTTTACCGGAAGGGTCGGAACACCTGTGTCATGCGGATTCGACGACGTCGATGATCTCGTCGCCGAAGCGTTCGAGCTTGCGCACGCCCATGCCGGGGATATGGCGCAGGTCCTCGATCGTCTCGGGCGCATTGCGCGCGATTTCGGCGAGTGTGGCGTCGTGGAAGATCACGTAGGCCGGCACGCCGTCGGACTTCGCGGTTTCCGCGCGCCACGCACGCAACGCATCCCAGCGGGCCCGCTCGCGCGCGCCCATGCCGGCCGTCGGGTCGACCCGCGTGCCGCTGCGGCTGGACGACTGGCGCGTGCGCTGCGGCTTCACGTAGCGGCGCAGCGTGACCTTCTCCTCGTTCTTCAGCACCGGCTTCGCGGCCTCGGTCAGCATGAGCGCGCCGAATCCGCCATGGTCGACCGCCAGATAGCCGTATGCGACGAGCTGCCGGAAAATCGCGCGCCATTCGGGCTCGGACAGCGCCGCGCCGATCCCGAACGTACTGAGCTGGTCATGACCGCGCTGCAGCACCTTCTCGGTGCGGCCGCCGCGCAGGATCTCGATCAGATGGCTCGAGCCGAAATTGAAGCCGCTCGCGCGCTGCGCGCGGAACACGCACGACAGCGCCATCTGCGCCTCGCGCGTCGCATCCCACGAATCGGGCGGCTCGAGGCAGGTGTCGCAGTTGCCGCACGGCTGGCTCGCCTCGCCGAAGTAGTTCAGCAATCGCACGCGCCGGCACGAGATCGTCTCGCACAGCCCGAGCAGCGCGTCGAGCTTCGACGTCTGGACGCGCTTGTGCGCGTCGTCCGCATCGGATTCGTCGATCATCTTGCGCTGCTGGACGACGTCGCCGAGGCCATACGCCATCCACGCGTTCGCCGGCATCCCGTCGCGGCCCGCACGGCCCGTTTCCTGGTAATAGCCTTCGACGCTCTTCGGCAAATCGAGGTGCGCGACGAAGCGCACGTCCGGCTTGTCGATGCCCATGCCGAACGCGATGGTCGCGCACATCACGACGCCTTCCTCGCGCTGGAACATTTCCTGGTGCTTCTGCCGCACCTCGAACTCCATCCCCGCGTGATACGGCAGCGCCCGCACGCCCTGCGCCTTCAGCCATTCGGCCGTTTCCTCGACCTTGCGGCGCGACAGGCAGTAGACGACGCCCGCGTCGGTCGTGCCGTCCGCGTTCGTATGCTCCGCGCGGATGAAGTCGAGCAGCTGCGCGCGCGCGTTGTCCTTCTCGACGATCCGGTAACGGATGTTCGGGCGATCGAAACTCGACACGAACACGCGCGCATCGTCGAGCGCGAGGCGATGGATGATCTCGTCGCGCGTGATCGCGTCGGCGGTGGCCGTCAGCGCGATACGCGGCACCGACGGGAAGCGCTCGTGCAACACCGACAGCTGAATGTATTCGGGACGGAAGTCGTGCCCCCACTGCGACACGCAGTGCGCCTCGTCGATCGCGAACAGGCCGATCCTCGCGCGTTCGAGCAGCTCGAGGAAGCGCCCCGTCATCAGCCGCTCGGGCGCCACGTACAGCAGATCGATCTCGCCTTCGCGCAGCGCGCGTTCGGTGGCCGCGGCTTCGGCGCCCGACAGCGTCGAGTTCAGATACGCCGCGCGCACGCCGACTTCGCTGAGCGCGGCGACCTGGTCCTGCATCAGCGCGATCAGCGGCGACACGACGATGCCCGCGCCCTGCCCCGCCTCGCGGCGCAGCAGCGCCGGAATCTGGTAGCACAGCGACTTGCCGCCGCCGGTCGGCATCAGCACGAGGCAATCGCCGCCGCCGGCGACGTGTTCGACGATTTCGCCCTGCTGGCCGCGAAATGCGGAATAACCAAATACTTCGTCGAGGATTTCGAGGGCGCGGGACATGAATGAGAACGAGGACGGCGGAACGATGACCGCAATTTTAACAACCCGCTCGCGCAGCGCGCGGCGAATCGTGAAACGTTGGCCATCGGACAGGGTTCGTGCGCGCGCATGACGGGCCTGCGCAACCGTGCGGCAAGCCCGTCATGAACGTGAACGACGGATAAAAAAAACCGCCCGGCGGACCGGGCGGCTTCGATGACAGCGAATACGGCAACGTAAGGCGGCTCGCGCCGCCCATGCTGCTTATTCGGCTGCCGGGTGTTGCGGCTCTTCCGCCGGCGTGCTCGGCGTACCGAAGTCGAATGCCTCTTCCGCAGCGATCTGGTCGAAACGCTCGCGGTCGGACATCTCCTTCGCCTTGCGCGCCTTGTGGAACGCGAGACCCGTACCGGCCGGGATCAGACGGCCGACGATCACGTTTTCCTTCAGGCCACGCAGATCGTCGCGCTTGCCCATGATCGCCGCTTCGGTCAGCACGCGGGTCGTTTCCTGGAACGATGCCGCCGAGATGAACGAGTCGGTCGACAGCGACGCCTTCGTGATACCGAGGAGCACGTTGTCGTACGAAGCCGGGCGCTTGTCCTCGGCGATCATGCGATCGTTCTCGTCCAGCATGTCGGAACGCTCGACCTGTTCGCCCGGGATGAAGCGCGTATCACCGTTGTCGGTGATCTGCACACGACGCAGCATCTGGCGAACGATCACCTCGATGTGCTTGTCGTTGATCTTCACGCCCTGCAGACGATACACGTCCTGCACTTCGTCGACGATGTAGCGCGACAGCGCCTCGATACCCTGCAGACGCAGGATGTCGTGCGGATCGGCCGGGCCGTCCACGATCATTTCGCCCTTGTTGACGACCTGAGCATCGTGGACCAGCACCTGCTTTTCCTTCGCGATCAGGAACTCGTGCTGATTGCCTTCGAGGTCCGTGATGACGAGACGCTGCTTGCCCTTCGTGTCCTTGCCGAACGACGTCGTACCGGTGACTTCCGCGAGAATGCCGGCATCCTTCGGCGAACGCGCTTCGAACAGTTCCGCCACCCGCGGCAGACCGCCGGTAATGTCACGCGTCTTCTGCGCTTCGGTCGGGATACGTGCGAGCACTTCACCCACCTGCACTTGCTGGCCGTCCTTCACGGTGATCAGTGCGCCGACCTGGAAGCCGATCTGCACCGCGTGTTCCGTGCCCGGGATCTTCACTTCCTCGCCGTTCGCGTCGAGCAGCTTCACCTGCGGACGCACGCTCTTCGAAGCTTGCGAACCACGACGCTTCACGTCGATCACGACCAGCGTCGACAGGCCGGTCACGTCGTCGATCTGCTTCGCGACGGTCACGCCTTCCTCGACGTTCTCGAACTTCACCGTACCACCGTACTCGGTGATGATCGGACGCGTCATCGGATCCCACGTCGCCAGCTGCGTGCCGGCCTTGATCGCCGCGCCGTCGAGCTGCAGCAGCGTCGCGCCGTACGGGATTTTGTGACGTTCGCGCTCGCGGCCGATATCGTCGGTGATCAGCGCCTCGCCCGAACGCGAAATGACGATCTGCTCGCCCTTCGCGTTGGTGACGTAACGCATCGTCGCCGTGAAGCGCACGATACCGTTGCTCTTCGCTTCGACCGACGACGCCACTGCCGCACGCGATGCCGCACCACCGATGTGGAACGTACGCATCGTCAGCTGCGTGCCCGGTTCGCCGATCGACTGTGCCGCGATCACGCCGACTGCTTCGCCGACGTTCACGAGCGAGCCGCGGCCCAGGTCACGGCCGTAGCAGGCCGCGCACAGACCGTAACGCGTTTCGCAGGTCAGCGGCGTGCGCACGCGCACTTCGTCGATGCCGAGGCGTTCGATTTCCTCGACCGCCGTTTCGTCGAGCAGCGTGCCCGATTCGTACAGCGTTTCCTGCGTTTCCGGGTTCACGACGTCCGCGACCGCGACGCGGCCGAGGATACGGTCGCGCAGTGCCTCGACGACTTCACCGCCTTCGACCAGCGCCTTCATCGCCACGCCGTTCGACGTGCCGCAATCGTCCTCGACCACCACCAGATCCTGCGTGACGTCGACGAGACGACGCGTCAGGTAACCCGAGTTCGCGGTCTTCAGTGCCGTATCAGCCAGACCCTTACGTGCACCGTGGGTCGAGATGAAGTACTGCAACACGTTCAGGCCTTCGCGGAAGTTCGCGGTAATCGGCGTCTCGATAATCGAGCCGTCCGGCTTCGCCATCAGGCCACGCATACCGGCCAGCTGACGAATCTGCACCGCCGAACCCCGGGCGCCCGAGTCGGCCATCATGTAGATCGAGTTGAACGACTCCTGGCGCGTCTCGTTGCCGTCGCGGTCCGTCACCGGCTCCGTCGACAGCTGCTCCATCATCGCCTTGCCGACCGCTTCCGACGTTGCCGACCAGATGTCGACCACGTTGTTGTAGCGTTCCTGCGCGGTGACGAGACCCGACATGTACTGGCGGTCGTACTCCTTCACCTTCTTCGCGGCGTCGCCGACGATCGTTTCCTTCTGCGGCGGCACGAGCATGTCGTCCACGCAGATCGAAATACCGGCACGCGTCGCGAGACGGAAACCCGACTGCATCAGCTGGTCGGCGAACACGACCGTCGCACGCAGACCGCACTTGCGGAATGCGGTGTTGATCAGGCGCGAGATTTCCTTCTTCTTCAGCGGCTTGTTCAGCACCGAGAACGGCAGGCCGTGCGGCAGGATCTCCGACAGGATCGCGCGACCGACGGTCGTCGCGTACAGCGAGATCTTCGGCACGAATTGCGGCGCGCCTTCCGACGTGTCCTCGTTGCGAACCATTTCGGTGATCCGCACGTTGACGCGCGACGCCAGCTCGACTTCCTTGTTCTCGTACGCGCGGATCACTTCCGACACGCCGGTGAACGACAGGCCTTCGCCCTTCGCGTTGATCGCTTCGCGGGTCGCGTAGTACAGACCCAGCACGATATCCTGCGACGGCACGATCGAAGGATCGCCGTTGGCCGGGAACAGCACGTTGTTCGACGCCAGCATCAGCGTACGCGCTTCCATCTGCGCTTCGAGCGACAGCGGCACGTGAACGGCCATCTGGTCACCGTCGAAGTCGGCGTTGAACGCCGCGCAGACGAGCGGGTGCAGCTGGATCGCCTTGCCTTCGATCAGCACGGGCTCGAACGCCTGGATACCGAGACGGTGCAGCGTCGGCGCACGGTTCAGCATCACCGGGTGCTCGCGGATCACCTCTTCGAGGATGTCCCACACCACCGGCGTCTGGTTCTCGACTTCCTTCTTCGCAGCCTTGATGGTCGTCGCGACGCCCATCACTTCCAGCTTGTTGAAGATGAACGGCTTGAACAGTTCGAGCGCCATCAGCTTCGGCAGACCGCACTGGTGCAGCTTCAGCGTCGGGCCCACCACGATGACCGAACGGCCCGAGTAGTCGACGCGCTTGCCCAGCAGGTTCTGACGGAAACGACCGCCCTTACCCTTGATCATGTCGGCGAGCGACTTCAGCGGACGCTTGTTCGCGCCCGTCATCGCCTTGCCGCGACGACCGTTGTCGAGCAGCGAGTCGACGGCTTCCTGCAGCATCCGCTTTTCGTTGCGGACGATGATTTCAGGCGCCTTCAGCTCGAGCAGACGCTTCAACCGGTTGTTACGGTTGATCACGCGGCGATACAGGTCATTCAGGTCCGACGTCGCGAAACGGCCGCCGTCCAGCGGCACGAGCGGACGCAGTTCCGGCGGCAGCACCGGCAGCACTTCGAGGATCATCCACTCGGGCTTGATGCCCGAGCGCTGGAATGCCTCGAGGACCTTCAGGCGCTTCGCATACTTCTTGATCTTCGCTTCCGAGCCGGTGTTCTTCAGCTCGGTGCGCAGCGTCTCGACCTGCTCGTCGATGTTGATTGCGCGCAGCAGTTCACGCACGCCTTCCGCGCCCATCTCGGCACGGAATTCGTCGCCGTATTCCTCGACCTTGTTGTAGTAATCCTCTTCGGTCATGATCTGCCGCGCCTTCAGCGGCGTCATGCCCGGTTCGATCACCACGTACGCTTCGAAATACAGCACGCGTTCGATGTCGCGCAGCGTCATGTCGAGCACCATGCCCAGACGCGACGGCAGCGACTTCAGGAACCAGATGTGCGCGACCGGCGAGGCCAGCTCGATGTGGCCCATGCGTTCGCGACGCACCTTCGCCAGCGTCACTTCGACGCCGCACTTCTCGCAGATCACGCCGCGGTGCTTCAGGCGCTTGTACTTGCCGCACAGGCACTCGTAGTCCTTGATCGGCCCGAAGATCTTCGCGCAGAACAGACCATCGCGTTCCGGCTTGAACGTGCGGTAGTTGATGGTCTCCGGCTTCTTCACTTCGCCGAACGACCACGAACGGATCTTGTCCGGCGAGGCCAGACCGATCTTGATCGCGTCGAAAACTTCTTCCTGTTGGACTTGCTTGAATAGATCGAGCAGAGCTTTCATTGCCTTCTCTCCGTAGTCCGATTAATTGCGGTCGAGATCGATATCGATACCGAGCGAGCGGATTTCCTTCACGAGCACGTTGAAGGATTCCGGCATGCCTGCATCGATGACGTGATCGCCCTTGACCAGGTTCTCATAGACCTTGGTCCGGCCGTTCACGTCGTCCGACTTCACCGTCAGCATTTCCTGCAGCACGTAGGACGCGCCGTACGCTTCGAGTGCCCACACTTCCATTTCACCGAAACGCTGGCCACCGAACTGCGCCTTACCACCCAGCGGCTGCTGCGTGACGAGCGAGTACGGGCCGGTCGAACGCGCGTGCATCTTGTCGTCGACCAAGTGGTGCAGCTTCAGGTAGTGCATGTAGCCAAGCGTCACGCGACGTTCGAACATTTCACCCGTGCGGCCGTCGTACAGACGGACCTGGTTCTTCGACGGGTTCATGCCGAGCTGTTCGGCGATGTCGTCCGGGAACGCGAGGTCGAGCATCTTGCCCATTTCTTCCTCGGTCGCACCGTCGAACACCGGCGTCGCGAACGGCACGCCTTCGCGCAGGTTCTTCGCGAGTTCGAGGATCTCGTCGTCGGTGAAGCTTTCCAGATCTTCCTTGCGACCCGAGTCGTTGTAGATCTTCGTCAGGAACGAACGCATTTCCTCGATCTTCGCCTGACGCTGCAGCATTTCGCCGATACGCCAGCCGAGGCCCTTCGCGGCCCAGCCGAGGTGCACTTCCAGAACCTGACCCACGTTCATCCGCGACGGCACGCCGAGCGGGTTCAGCACGACGTCGGCCGGACGGCCATCGGCCATGTACGGCATGTCTTCGATCGGGACGATCTTCGACACGACACCCTTGTTACCGTGACGGCCTGCCATCTTGTCGCCAGGCTGCAGACGACGCTTCACCGCGAGGTACACCTTGACCATCTTCAGCACGCCCGGCGGCAGTTCGTCGCCTTGCGTGAGCTTCTTGCGCTTCTCTTCGAACGCGAGGTCGAACTGGTGACGCTTTTCCTCGATCGAGTTCTTGATCGCTTCGAGCTGCGCCGCTGCTTCGTCGTCCGCCAGGCGGATGTCGAACCAGTGGTAGTGGTCGAGGTCTTCCAGGTAAGCCTGGTCGATCTTCGTGCCCTTCGCGAGCTTCTTCGGACCGCCGTTCGCGACCTTGCCCACGAGCATGCGCGCGAGACGCTGGAACGCGTCGCCTTCCACGATGCGCAGCTGGTCGTTCAGGTCGAGACGGTAGCGCTTCAGTTCGTCGTCGATGATCTGTTGCGCACGCTTGTCGCGCTGGATGCCTTCACGCGTGAACACCTGGACGTCGATCACGGTACCGCTCATGCCCGACGGCACGCGCAGCGACGTGTCCTTCACGTCCGAGGCCTTCTCGCCGAAGATCGCGCGCAGCAGCTTTTCTTCCGGCGTCAGCTGGGTCTCGCCCTTCGGCGTGACCTTGCCGACCAGCACGTCGCCCGCTTCGACTTCCGCACCGATGTACACGATGCCCGATTCGTCGAGACGGCCGAGCTGGACTTCCGCCAGGTTCGAGATGTCGCGCGTGATTTCTTCCGGCCCGAGCTTCGTGTCGCGTGCAACGACGTTCAGCTCTTCGATGTGGATCGACGTGTAGCGATCGTCGGCGACCACCTTCTCCGAGATCAGGATCGAATCCTCGAAGTTGTAGCCGTTCCACGGCATGAACGCGATCAGCATGTTCTGGCCGAGCGCGAGCTCGCCCAGGTCCGTCGAGGCGCCGTCGGCCAGCACGTCGCCGCGCGAGACCTTGTCGCCCATCTTCACGATCGGACGCTGGTTGATGTTCGTGTTCTGGTTCGAACGCGTGTACTTGATCAGGTTGTAGATGTCGACACCGACTTCACCTGCGACGGCTTCGTCGTCGTTCACGCGAATCACGATACGGCCTGCGTCGACATAGTCGACGACGCCGCCGCGGAACGCCTGAACCGTCGTGCCCGAGTCGACCGCGCAGGTGCGCTCGATGCCCGTACCGACGACCGGCTTTTCCGGACGCAGACACGGCACGGCCTGACGCTGCATGTTCGAACCCATCAGTGCACGGTTCGCATCGTCGTGCTCGAGGAACGGGATCAGCGATGCTGCAACCGACACGATCTGCGACGGCGCGACGTCCATGTACTGGATACGGTCCGGCGTGACCATCATCGTTTCGCCGGCTTCACGCGACGACACGAGTTCGTCGACCAGCTGGCCGTTCTCGTCGATCGCGGCGTTCGCCTGAGCGATCATGTAGCGGCCTTCCTCGATCGCCGACAGGTAATCGATCTGGTCGGTCACCTTGCTGTCCACGACCTTGCGGTACGGCGTCTCGAGGAAGCCGTACTCGTTCAGGTGCGCGTACAGTGCGAGCGAGTTGATCAGGCCGATGTTCGGACCTTCCGGCGTTTCGATCGGGCACACGCGGCCATAGTGGGTCGGGTGCACATCACGAACTTCGAAGCCTGCGCGTTCGCGCGTCAGACCGCCCGGGCCCAGTGCGGAAACACGGCGCTTGTGCGTGATTTCCGACAGCGGGTTGGTCTGGTCCATGAACTGCGATAGCTGCGACGAACCGAAGAACTCGCGGATCGCCGACGAAATCGGCTTCGAGTTGATCAGGTCGTGCGGCATCAGGTTTTCGCTTTCGGCCTGGCCGAGGCGTTCCTTGACCGCGCGCTCGACACGCACGAGACCCGCGCGGAACTGGTTTTCGGCCAGTTCGCCGACACAACGCACGCGGCGGTTGCCGAGGTGGTCGATGTCGTCCACTTCGCCCTTGCCGTTGCGCAGCTCGACGAGGATCTTGATCGTCGCGAGGATGTCGTCGTCCTGCAGCGTCATCGGGCCGGTGATCTCGTCACGGCCGACGCGGCGGTTGAACTTCATGCGGCCGACCTTCGACAGGTCGTACGCTTCTTCGCTGTAGAACAGACGGTTGAACAGCGCCTCGACCGCTTCTTCGGTCGGCGGCTCGCCCGGGCGCATCATGCGGTAGATCGCAATGCGCGCGGCCGTCTTGTCGGTCGTTTCGTCGACACGCAGCGTCGACGAGATGTACGGACCCTGGTCCAGATCGTTCGTGTAGAGCGTCTGGATTTCCTTGATGCCCGCTTCGCGCAGCTTCTCGAGCACGCTTTCCGTGACTTCGTCGTTCGCGCTCGCGATCACTTCGCCGGTGTCGCCGTCGACGACGTTCTTCGCCAGCACGCGGCCGAGCAGATAGTCTTCCGGCACCGAGATGAACTTGGTCTTCGCGGCTTCGAGGTCGCGAATGTGCTTCGCGTTGATCCGCTTGTCCTTCTGGACGATGACCTTGCCGTCGCGATCCGTGATGTCGAAGCGCGCGACTTCACCACGCAGGCGCTCGGGCACGAACTCGAGTTGCGCGCCTTCGTCCATCAGCGTGAAGTTGTCGAACACGAAGAAGTTCGCGAGGATCTGTTCCGGCGTGAGGCCGATGGCCTTCAGCAGGATCGTGACCGGCATCTTGCGGCGACGGTCGACGCGGAAGTACAGGATGTCCTTCGGATCGAATTCGAAGTCGAGCCACGAGCCGCGGTACGGAATGATCCGTGCCGAGAACAGCAGCTTGCCCGAGCTGTGCGTCTTGCCCTTGTCGTGTTCGAAGAACACGCCCGGCGAACGGTGCAGCTGCGAGACGATGACACGCTCGGTGCCGTTGATGACGAACGAGCCCGTCGGCGTCATGAGCGGAATTTCGCCCATGTACACTTCCTGCTCCTTCACTTCCTTGACGACCGGCTTGTTCGGCGATTCCTTGTCGAGGATGACGAGGCGGACCTTCGCGCGCAGCGCGGAGCAGTACGTCAGGCCCCGCTGCTGGCATTCCTTGATGTTGAATGCCGGCGAGGACAGCGCATAGCTCACGAACTCGAGGCGCGCGAAACCGTTGTGCGAAACAATGGGAAATACCGATGTGAAGGCGGCCTGCAAACCTTCAGGCTTGCGTTGCGTGCCCGGCACATCGGCTTGCAGAAACGTGCTGAATGATTCAAGCTGGGTGGCCAGCAAGAACGGAACTTGGTGAACGATGGGGCGCTTCGCGAAACTCTTGCGAATGCGCTTCTTCTCGGTGAAGGAATATTGCATACGATCTCCGAATCACGGCGGGTGCTGTCGAGGCGGGATACCTGGACGTTTCTAACCCGAGTGTTCACCGACTGAGACCCGATGGCCGCCCGATGGCTTGAACGAGCCGAGAAGCTTGGTGGTTGGCCGCTACCAACCGCTGGCTGACGGCAGCGGATGCCTGTGTTGCCCGCTACCCGACCAAACTTGCCTTCTGCAGTCGCTT
The DNA here is from genome assembly GCF_000203915.1 of Burkholderia ambifaria AMMD. Classification (NCBI taxonomy): domain Bacteria; kingdom Pseudomonadati; phylum Pseudomonadota; class Betaproteobacteria; order Burkholderiales; family Burkholderiaceae; genus Burkholderia; species Burkholderia ambifaria. Next base: position 303,430 of record NC_008390.1, on the reverse strand, counting down.
CAGAAGACAAAGAGAAACGCCAATCGTGACCATTGACAACGATTCGGCGGTTTTCTTTGGCTTCTGGGGCCGATTATTCGGGCTCCCAAAAGAGTGCCAGAATAACGTCCCCACAAAGCACAAAAAGGCCGGCGGTGAAAATACCGCCAGCCTTCGCACAGCGCGTCGAAACTTACTTAACTTCGACCTTCGCGCCCGCGTCTTCCAGCTTCTTCTTGGCTTCGTCAGCAGCAGCCTTGTCGACGCCTTCCTTGACAGCCTTCGGTGCGCCGTCAACGACGTCCTTCGCTTCCTTCAGGCCCAGGCCCGTCAGTTCGCGAACTGCCTTGATGACTGCAACCTTGTTGCTGCCTGCTTCAGTCAGGACGACCGTGAATTCGGTCTTCTCTTCTGCAGCAGCAGCAGCGCCGCCGCCTGCCGGGCCAGCGACTGCCACTGCAGCTGCCGACACGCCAAACTTCTCTTCGAACGCCTTGACCAGTTCGTTCAGTTCCAGAACGGTCATCCCTTCGACTGCTGCCAGGATGTCTTCTTTTGCGATTGCCATTTGAAATACTCCTAAATTGAATTCGGATACAGCCAGCGATCAGTGACGCTGATGCATGTTCGCTTACGCAGCTTCTGCTTGCTTCTTCTCGGCCAGCGCGGCGAGAGCACGCGCGAAGCCCGAAACAGGCGATTGCATAACGAACAGCAGCTTCGAGAGCAGTTCTTCGCGGCTCGGGATGCTTGCCAGCGCTTGCACGCCAGCCTTGTCCATCACCTTGCCATCGAACGAACCAGCCTTGATGACCAACTTGTCATTGCCCTTGCTGAAGTCGTTGACGACCTTAGCAGCGGCAATTGCATCTTCAGAGATGCCGTAGATCAACGGACCAGTCATCTGCTCTGCCAGCGGAGCAAACGGCGTACCTTCAACAGCGCGACGCGCCAGCGTGTTCTTCAACACGCGCAGGTACACCTGCTTCTCACGCGCTTGCGCGCGCAGCTTGGTCAGATCGCCAACCGCAATTCCACGATACTCAGCCAGCACAACGGTCTGGGCCTTCGCGACTTGCGCGGCAACCTCAGCGACGACGGCTTGCTTGTCTTCTCTATTAAGCGGCACGGTTAGCCTCCAGAAACGATACGTTCGGTGCGGCCGGCATGGCCGAACCTCACGCACCTCGTTCAACAACGGCGTCCGACCTCGTTAGGAGTATTTCCACCTCACGCCGTGAATCGCTTCACGACCTGCGGCTTCACCACTGCAAAACTTTTTCGGGTTCGCCATCTGCGTTGGCTTGAATTAAGGGATCGCCTGCCTGCTGCGCCCCACCAACGGTCTTTGATAACCGGTTGCCCGCCCTACTGCACGAACAACCGCCCAAAGCCCATGTAGGCCGCCTCGCGAACGAAGCGGCCCGAATACTTGCTTACTGTGCTGCCAGCGTAGCCTGGTCGACACGCAGGCCAACGCCCATCGTGCTCGACAGAGCGACCTTGCGCAGGTAGACACCCTTGCTCGTTGCCGGCTTCGCCTTCTGCAGCGCTTCGATCAGTGCCGACAGGTTCGAGCGCAGTGCTGCAGCTTCGAACGATGCACGGCCGATGGTCGCGTGGATGATACCGGCCTTGTCGACACGGAATTGCACCTGACCAGCCTTCGCGTTCTTGACTGCCGTCGCGACGTCCGGCGTGACCGTGCCGACCTTCGGGTTCGGCATCAGGCCGCGCGGGCCGAGGATCTGACCGAGCGTACCGACGATACGCATCGTGTCCGGCGAAGCGATCACGATGTCGAAGTCCATCTGGCCAGCCTTGATCTGCTCAGCCAGGTCTTCCATACCGACGATTTCCGCGCCAGCTGCACGTGCTTGCTCGGCCTTCTCGCCTTGCGCGAACACGGCAACGCGAACCGACTTGCCCGTACCTGCCGGCAGAACGACCGAACCACGAACGACCTGGTCCGACTTCTTCGCATCGATGCCGAGCTGGACTGCGACGTCGATCGATTCGTCGAACTTCGCGCTCGCGCATTCCTTCACGAGTGCCAGTGCGTCTTCGATCGCGTACAGCTTCTGACGGTCGACCTTGGCGGCAAATGCCTGACGGCGCTTGGAGATCTTAGCCATTTACACGCCCTCCACAGTGATGCCCATCGAGCGTGCGCTACCAGCGATGGTGCGAACGGCTGCGTCCAGATCAGCTGCCGTAAGATCCGGCATCTTGGTCTTCGCGATTTCTTCGGCTTGAGCGCGCGTGATCGAACCGACCTTGTCGGTGTGCGGCTTGCTCGAGCCCTTGTCCACCTTCGCCGCCTTCTTGATCAGGACGGTCGCCGGCGGCGTCTTCATCACGAACGTGAAGCTCTTGTCAGCGAATGCCGTGATGACCACCGGCACCGGCAGACCCGGCTCCATACCTTGAGTCTGCGCGTTGAACGCCTTGCAGAACTCCATGATGTTCAGGCCGCGCTGGCCCAGTGCCGGACCGACCGGCGGCGACGGGTTGGCTTTACCTGCAGGAATCTGCAGCTTGATAAAGCCGACAATCTTCTTTGCCATTTGTAAACCTCGTTGGAACGCCACGGGGCGTTCGGTGAGTGATAACGCGCGTTCGCCGCTGGCTACTGACGCTCCTCAACGGCCATAACGCGGGCCGTAAGCGCGAAGGTGGGCAGCCAAGGCTGCCCACCGAATCGGGATCAAACTTTTTCGACCTGACCGAACTCGAGTTCGACCGGGGTGGAGCGGCCAAAGATGGTGACCGACACACGCACGCGCGATTTTTCGTAGTTGACTTCTTCGACCGTGCCGTTGAAGTCCGTGAACGGGCCTTCCTTGACACGCACCATCTCGCCAACTTCGAACAGGGTCTTCGGGCGCGGCTTCTCGACGCCTTCCTGCATCTGCGACATGATCTTTTCGACTTCCTTCGGGGAAATCGGAGTCGGGCGGTTACGCGCACCGCCGACGAAACCGGTGACCTTCGCCGTATTCTTCACGAGGTGCCACGTTTCGTCCGTCATTTCCATTTCCACCAGCACGTAGCCGGGGAAGAAACGACGCTCGGTCACTGCCTTGTGGCCGCCTTTGACTTCGACCACTTCTTCGGTCGGAACCAGGATCTGGCCGAATTTGTCCTGCATGCCAGCACGTTCGATGCGCTCTTGAAGCGCGCGTTGCACGCTCTTCTCCATGCCGGAGTAGGCGTGCACGACGTACCAACGCTTTCCGCTCGGGGATGCCGGAGTATCGCTCATATCATTTCCATCCCAGAATCGCCGAGAAAATCACCCACTCGATCGATTTGTCGCTCAACCAGAGAAAAATCGCCATCACGAGCACGAAGCCGAACACGACGAGCGTGGTTTGCGTCGCTTCCTTGCGGGTCGGCCAAACGACCTTGCGGACTTCCTTGTATGAATCCTTGGCAAACGCGATAAGGCCCTTGCCGGGCGCGGACATCAGACCGACGGCCACGCCGGCGATGATACCTACCGCCAATGCGGCACCGCGGACATACCACTGCTGGTTGGCCAGCCAGAAGAAGCCCACGAATCCGGCCAAGACCAACAATACGCCCAGGGCCAGCATCAGCTTATCGCCGGAGGTATTTACAGTTTCGACGGATGGATTCGCCATAACACCTTAAAACAAATGCCACGTGGGACCACGTGGCGATTTTTGGCAGGGGCAGAGGGAATCGAACCCCCAACCTTCGGTTTTGGAGACCGACGCTCTGCCAGTTGAGCTATACCCCTAAACCATGTTGGGGCCGGCTGCTGCCAGCCCCAAAACTGTCGATCAACGAATAACTGGCTTACTCGATGATCTTGGCGACGACGCCGGCGCCGACGGTACGGCCACCTTCGCGGATTGCGAAGCGCAGACCTTCTTCCATCGCGATCGGAGCGATCAGCTTCACCGTGATCGACACGTTGTCGCCCGGCATCACCATTTCCTTGTCCTTCGGCAGCTCGATCGAGCCCGTCACGTCCGTCGTACGGAAGTAGAACTGCGGACGGTAGTTGTTGAAGAACGGCGTGTGACGGCCGCCTTCGTCCTTGCTCAGCACGTACACTTCAGCCGTGAAGTGCGTGTGCGGCGTGATCGAACCCGGCTTCGCCAGAACCTGGCCACGCTCCACGTCTTCACGCTTCGTGCCGCGCAGCAGGATACCGACGTTGTCGCCTGCCTGACCTTGGTCCAGCAGCTTGCGGAACATTTCAACGCCCGTGCAGGTCGTCTTCACCGTCGGCTTGATACCGACGATTTCGATTTCTTCGCCGACCTTCACGATGCCGCGCTCGACACGACCCGTCACCACCGTACCGCGGCCCGAGATCGAGAACACGTCTTCCACCGGCATCAGGAACGCGCCGTCAACTGCACGCTCCGGCGTCGGGATGTACGTGTCCAGTGCGTCTGCCAGGCTCATGATCGCCACTTCGCCCAGCTCGCCCGTGTCGCCTTCCAGCGCCAGCTTTGCCGAACCCTTCACGATCGGCGTGTCGTCGCCCGGGAAGTCGTACTTCGACAGGAGTTCGCGAACTTCCATCTCGACCAGCTCGAGCAGTTCAGCGTCGTCCACCATGTCGCACTTGTTCAGGAACACGATGATGTACGGAACGCCAACCTGACGCGCCAGCAGGATGTGCTCACGCGTTTGCGGCATCGGGCCGTCTGCTGCCGAGCAAACCAGGATCGCGCCGTCCATCTGCGCTGCGCCCGTGATCATGTTCTTCACATAGTCAGCGTGGCCCGGGCAGTCGACGTGTGCGTAGTGGCGGTTAGCCGTTTCGTACTCGACGTGTGCCGTGTTGATCGTGATGCCGCGCGCCTTTTCTTCCGGTGCCGCGTCGATCTGGTCGTAAGCCTTCGCTTCGCCGCCGAACTTCTTCGTCAGCACCGTCGTGATCGCTGCCGTCAGCGTCGTCTTGCCGTGGTCAACGTGACCGATCGTTCCAACGTTGACGTGCGGCTTGGTCCGCTCAAATTTACCCTTGGCCATTTTCGACTCCCAAAAGGAATTCACATGTTGCGCCGCGCGCAAACAGACACTGACTTGTAACTGCTGGTGCCCATGGGCAGGATCGAACTGCCGACCTCTCCCTTACCAAGGGAGTGCTCTACCACTGAGCCACATGGGCGGTATTACGCTTCAACTGCACGAACTGGAGCGGGTGAAGGGAATCGAACCCTCGTCGTAAGCTTGGAAGGCTTCTGCTCTACCATTGAGCTACACCCGCACGGGCCACTAACGATTCCCTACCGCTCTTTGCGCTGATGTTCTGGTGGAGGAGGTTGGATTCGAACCAACGTAGGCGTAAGCCAACAGATTTACAGTCTGCCCCCTTTAGCCACTCGGGCACCCCTCCGTAGAGAACTGACGATTATGGGGGTGCATCGCACTCTTGTCAAGCACATCCGGAAGATTATTTTCATTCTCTTCCAGCACGCCTGCGCGACTCACCCGACACCCGCACTCGCCCGGCTAAGGCAAGCACGAGAGGATCACCACACGGCGCCCACATCCTCGTCAGACTCCGCCTTCAGCTTCGATTTGCATCTTCGCTGAAAACGAAAGACCGCCATCATACGGCCTCCCGCTCATAATGCCAAGCGGGTAGATGAAAAAAATCCGCAATTTCCATGCCGGGCGGTTTTGCAGGGCGTCCGCGGAGGGGTCGGGGCGGGTGAAGTTGGTTATGCGGAACGCAGGAACGCGCCCGACGTACCGCCAGGCATGGGACGGCCGATGTCTTTGTAGTGGTTGTCAGCACACCAACGCTGAAGCCGGATTTGGAGTAAAGCGGCTACCGCTCTCGTCGTCGCCAACCCGGCCGATCTAACCGTCAGGAAAGGGCCGATTCGGTCGGCACCTTCTCATCACCCCAGATGGAAAGCCGCGCGTCGCCAATCCGCGCCGCACGATCAAGCTGACTCCCCTGCCCTCTCACGCCGTATGCTAAATCCGGCCTTTCTTGCCAGCGCGCCGCTCTTCGGGGCTACTTCGATGCGGGGGCACTCCAAAAGCGTGGGGCCTCGCAGAGAGGATCGCGGCAATGCGGTAGCAGTCGCTTTCCGAGAGCCGCGCCTCACAGCGCGGGGAAAACACGGTGGCCGTCACGGAGGGTGACACGTTAAAGCCGGCCATCGACGCCGGATGCGCGATCACGGCCGGGAACGGGGATGACGCCCGCGCGCTCAACCGGCCGCGCGACCACGACGCTCGCGCGACACGCGCCACCGGTTCGCGAGCTGCAACACGCGCGGCAGCATCCTCGGCGCCGACTGGAAAGGCGGCGTCCCGGCCCGGCGCGCGCATGCGTTCGATCGCGTGTGCGTATACGCGCCACGGGCGCCTCGAGATGCGATCAAGTGCGCGAGGCTGCGGAACGACGCGCAACCTACCGTATCGCGGCGCGCAGCGACCATCACGCCTCCCAGGGCGACGCCGACAGCGCAGCCGGCTTCGATGTCCCGTAGCTGCTGATGCGCGACGATCTGCGCACGCATGTGTGGCTGCCACCCCGGCTGCGCGGCCGGGGTCTCGGCGACCGTGCGGCAGCGCAACCCGCACCGCGGAGCCCCTCGTGCAAGCCGACCAACATGAGCGCCTGGTCGGTCCATCGCAGTGAAGCCGCGCTGTGCAACGACATTCGACGTATCGATACGATGCACGCCGTGTTCAGTTGAGCGGGGATAGTGACTGTCTCGGCGGCACCGGCTATTCGCCTGTCGGAGAAATCCATGTCCTTCGAGACGGGCTGCCGGCTCTCATCAAAAGCAACAGCGCGGGCTCTGACGAAATCGGACCGGCCGACCAAGTTTTTGTCTCCGTGTCGTCTCGACGTCGGCGAAAGGCATGGCGACAATTTCGCTCGGCACTCGGCGCCGAGAAGCATGGTCTTGCAGGTGCGTTCCGCCACACGAGCGTCACGGATTTGCCGCCAGACGCATCAGTCGCGCGCCGAATCCCCGAACGGCATCACCGATATTGAGCGGAGATAGCCGAAATACGCATGCCGATGGGCCGCGATAATGACTCACCACGGCGTGACGAGTCGGCGAGTCGTGCAATGCGCTTAAGGCAGCAAATAACGGGAGTAAGGCCATGAAACGAGATCATTGCGGGCATGAGCAACCACCAATGACAGCCACACGAATGACGAACCCTTTGCCTTGCGCAAGGGCGATCAGGGGGGTTGCCGATGGCCAATCGTTCGAATGATCGCAGTTGAATGGCAGCGCTAACAAGAACCTACGATGCGGCAGATCTCGCTGCGCAGTTCGATGCTGTCGTGCGTAATGAGAACCGGGATGCCTCGGCCTGACATCGCCAGATCGAACCCAATGATTCGGCGTCGCTCCCATTCCCGCTCTGCGCGCGGTGCAAGCTCACCGTCGTGGCCGCGGAGATGGGCGACGATACGGATGCGACCTGTGTAAGGATTCTGCCCGGCCAGCTCACCTGCCCGCCGGGCCAAGGCCCCACCTCGCTGCTCCCCTTTTCGACGCCACAAATGCAAAAACCCCCGCCTTTCGGGCGGGGGTTTCTGGCTTAGGGAGCCTGACGATTACCTACTTTCACACGGGAATCCGCACTATCATCGGCGTAGAGTCGTTTCACGGTCCTGTTCGGGATGGGAAGGGGTGGGACCGACTCGCTATGGTCATCAGGCAAAGAGGGTTGTCACGTTGCTTCGCAACGCGACCAATCTGGGAAGAAGCAGTAATTTAGGTTGTGAGCTGTATCTCACACATACGCGGTAGTTCAACCGCAGTACGTCGAGTGCCTTGCACTCGACGCTCGATATCCGTAAGCGCTGAAGCGCTAACGGCTATCGAGACAGACTTGTTATAGGATCAAGCCTTACGGGCAATTAGTATCAGTTAGCTGAACGCATTACTGCGCTTACACACCTGACCTATCAACGTCCTGGTCTCGAACGACCCTTCAAGGGGATCTAGTCCCCAGGGATATCTCATCTTAAGGCGAGTTTCCCGCTTAGATGCTTTCAGCGGTTATCTCTTCCGAACATAGCTACCCGGCGATGCCACTGGCGTGACAACCGGTACACCAGAGGTTCGTCCACTCCGGTCCTCTCGTACTAGGAGCAGCCCCCTTCAAATATCCAACGCCCACGGCAGATAGGGACCAAACTGTCTCACGACGTTTTAAACCCAGCTCACGTACCTCTTTAAATGGCGAACAGCCATACCCTTGGGACCGGCTACAGCCCCAGGATGAGATGAGCCGACATCGAGGTGCCAAACACCGCCGTCGATATGAACTCTTGGGCGGTATCAGCCTGTTATCCCCAGAGTACCTTTTATCCGTTGAGCGATGGCCCTTCCATACAGAACCACCGGATCACTATGACCTGCTTTCGCACCTGCTCGACTTGTCGGTCTCGCAGTTAAGCACGCTTATGCCATTGCACTATCAGCACGATTTCCGACCGTACCTAGCGTACCTTCGTACTCCTCCGTTACGCTTTGGGAGGAGACCGCCCCAGTCAAACTGCCTACCATGCACTGTCCCCGACCCGGATCACGGGCCAAGGTTAGAACCTCAAACAAACCAGGGTGGTATTTCAAGGACGGCTCCACCGAAACTAGCGTTCCGGTTTCATAGCCTCCCACCTATCCTACACAGATCGGTTCAAAGTCCAATGCAAAGCTACAGTAAAGGTTCATGGGGTCTTTCCGTCTAGCCGCGGGTAGATTGCATCATCACAAACACTTCAACTTCGCTGAGTCTCGGGAGGAGACAGTGTGGCCATCGTTACGCCATTCGTGCAGGTCGGAACTTACCCGACAAGGAATTTCGCTACCTTAGGACCGTTATAGTTACGGCCGCCGTTTACCGGGACTTCAATCAAGAGCTTGCACCCCATCATTTAATCTTCCGGCACCGGGCAGGCGTCACACCCTATACGTCCACTTTCGTGTTTGCAGAGTGCTGTGTTTTTATTAAACAGTCGCAGCCACCAGTTTATTGCAACCCCTTCACCCTCTGCGCGCAGGCGCATCAAGCTACAAGGGCGTACCTTATCCCGAAGTTACGGTACCAATTTGCCGAGTTCCTTCTCCCGAGTTCTCTCAAGCGCCTTAGAATACTCATCTCGCCCACCTGTGTCGGTTTGCGGTACGGTCATCATTAGACTGAAGCTTAGAGGCTTTTCTTGGAACCACTTCCAATTGCTTCGCTCCCTAAGGAGCTCGCGCCACACCCTTGAATTACGCACCCGGATTTGCCTAAGTGCCTTCTCCAATGCAGCGACCGGGACTTCCAACACCCGGACAACCTTCCGCGATCCGTCCCCCCATCGCATCTAACAATGGTGCAGGAATATTGACCTGCTTCCCATCAGCTACGCATTTCTGCCTCGCCTTAGGGGCCGACTCACCCTACGCCGATGAACGTTGCGTAGGAAACCTTGGGCTTACGGCGAGGGGGCCTTTCACCCCCTTTATCGCTACTCATGTCAGCATTCGCACTTCCGATACCTCCAGCACGCTTTTCAACGCACCTTCGCAGGCTTACGGAACGCTCTCCTACCATGCGAGCATAGCTCGCATCCGCAGCTTCGGTATATAGCTTAGCCCCGTTACATCTTCCGCGCAGGACGACTCGATCAGTGAGCTATTACGCTTTCTTTAAAGGGTGGCTGCTTCTAAGCCAACCTCCTGACTGTTTTAGCCTTCCCACTTCGTTTCCCACTTAGCTATATTTGGGGACCTTAGCTGGCGGTCTGGGTTGTTTCCCTCTTGACACCGGACGTTAGCACCCGATGTCTGTCTCCCGTGATTGCACTCTTCGGTATTCGGAGTTTGCTATGGCGGGGTAATCTGCAATAGACCCCCCAACCATGACAGTGCTCTACCCCCGAAGGTGAGACACGAGGCACTACCTAAATAGTTTTCGGAGAGAACCAGCTATTTCCAAGTTTGTTTAGCCTTTCACCCCTATCCACAGCTCATCCCCTAACTTTTCAACGTTAGTGGGTTCGGACCTCCAGTACGTGTTACCGCACCTTCATCCTGGCCATGGATAGATCACTTGGTTTCGGGTCTACGCCCAGCAACTGAACGCCCTATTCGGACTCGCTTTCGCTACGCCTGCCCTATACGGTTAAGCTTGCTACTGAACGTAAGTCGCTGACCCATTATACAAAAGGTACGCCGTCACCCCTTACGAGGCTCCGACTGTTTGTATGCATGCGGTTTCAGGATCTATTTCACTCCCCTCCCGGGGTTCTTTTCGCCTTTCCCTCACGGTACTGGTTCACTATCGGTCGATCACGAGTATTTAGCCTTGGAGGATGGTCCCCCCATCTTCAGACAGGATTTCACGTGTCCCGCCCTACTTGTCGTACACTTAGTTCTTTCATACTGTTTTCGCCTACAGGGCTATCACCTGCTATGGCCGCACTTTCCAGAGCGTTCGGCTAACAATACAAATAAAGAGTACAAGGCTCATCCCATTTCGCTCGCCACTACTTTGGGAATCTCGGTTGATTTCTTTTCCTGCGGTTACTTAGATGTTTCAGTTCACCGCGTTCGCTTCACATGGCCTATGTATTCAGCCATGGATACTCCAAAAGGAGTGGGTTTCCCCATTCGGACATCTACGGATCAAAGCTCGTTTGCCAGCTCCCCGTAGCTTTTCGCAGGCTACCGCGTCCTTCATCGCCTGTGATCGCCAAGGCATCCACCACATGCACTTGTTCGCTTGACCCTATAACGAGTCTGTCTCATCTTTCGACGCGACAGTCGCTACAGGTTGAGTTCTCGCGTTGTGCCGTATTCCAATTGAGTCAAACATAGAGTTCGAATCATCTTGAGATACATCGATACAATCACAACCCGGATAGTTTTCACGTCCATCTCAAGACGCTTCCGCTATCCAAATTACTTACTTCTTCCAGATTGTTAAAGAACGACAGCCGATATCTGTTGATATCACTCTGACTGGCTCAATCGCCAATGACAAAGATTCGACGACGTCGAACACTTGTCATTGAGGATTGGTGGAGGCAGACGGGATCGAACCGACGACCCCCTGCTTGCAAAGCAGGTGCTCTCCCAGCTGAGCTATGCCCCCATGAGTACAGATTTCCTCAGGTACCTACCGCAGACAAGACAATGGTGGGTCTGGTTGGATTCGAACCAACGACCCCCGCCTTATCAAGACGGTGCTCTAACCGACTGAGCTACAGACCCCTGAGTCTGTCTTTAATTTACAGCCGATAAGCGTGAGCGCTCAACTTTGCGAGATAGCTCTGGAAAGGAGGTGATCCAGCCGCACCTTCCGATACGGCTACCTTGTTACGACTTCACCCCAGTCATGAATCCTACCGTGGTGACCGTCCTCCTTGCGGTTAGACTAGCCACTTCTGGTAAAACCCACTCCCATGGTGTGACGGGCGGTGTGTACAAGACCCGGGAACGTATTCACCGCGGCATGCTGATCCGCGATTACTAGCGATTCCAGCTTCATGCACTCGAGTTGCAGAGTGCAATCCGGACTACGATCGGTTTTCTGGGATTAGCTCCCCCTCGCGGGTTGGCAACCCTCTGTTCCGACCATTGTATGACGTGTGAAGCCCTACCCATAAGGGCCATGAGGACTTGACGTCATCCCCACCTTCCTCCGGTTTGTCACCGGCAGTCTCCTTAGAGTGCTCTTGCGTAGCAACTAAGGACAAGGGTTGCGCTCGTTGCGGGACTTAACCCAACATCTCACGACACGAGCTGACGACAGCCATGCAGCACCTGTGCGCCGGTTCTCTTTCGAGCACTCCCACCTCTCAGCAGGATTCCGACCATGTCAAGGGTAGGTAAGGTTTTTCGCGTTGCATCGAATTAATCCACATCATCCACCGCTTGTGCGGGTCCCCGTCAATTCCTTTGAGTTTTAATCTTGCGACCGTACTCCCCAGGCGGTCAACTTCACGCGTTAGCTACGTTACTAAGGAAATGAATCCCCAACAACTAGTTGACATCGTTTAGGGCGTGGACTACCAGGGTATCTAATCCTGTTTGCTCCCCACGCTTTCGTGCATGAGCGTCAGTATTGGCCCAGGGGGCTGCCTTCGCCATCGGTATTCCTCCACATCTCTACGCATTTCACTGCTACACGTGGAATTCTACCCCCCTCTGCCATACTCTAGCTTGCCAGTCACCAATGCAGTTCCCAGGTTGAGCCCGGGGATTTCACATCGGTCTTAACAAACCGCCTGCGCACGCTTTACGCCCAGTAATTCCGATTAACGCTCGCACCCTACGTATTACCGCGGCTGCTGGCACGTAGTTAGCCGGTGCTTATTCTTCCGGTACCGTCATCCCCCGGTTATATTAGAACCAAGGATTTCTTTCCGGACAAAAGTGCTTTACAACCCGAAGGCCTTCTTCACACACGCGGCATTGCTGGATCAGGCTTTCGCCCATTGTCCAAAATTCCCCACTGCTGCCTCCCGTAGGAGTCTGGGCCGTGTCTCAGTCCCAGTGTGGCTGGTCGTCCTCTCAGACCAGCTACTGATCGTCGCCTTGGTAGGCCTTTACCCCACCAACTAGCTAATCAGCCATCGGCCAACCCTATAGCGCGAGGCCCGAAGGTCCCCCGCTTTCATCCGTAGATCGTATGCGGTATTAATCCGGCTTTCGCCGGGCTATCCCCCACTACAGGACATGTTCCGATGTATTACTCACCCGTTCGCCACTCGCCACCAGGTGCAAGCACCCGTGCTGCCGTTCGACTTGCATGTGTAAGGCATGCCGCCAGCGTTCAATCTGAGCCAGGATCAAACTCTTCAGTTTAAACCTGTTACTGTTTTCGGTTCGGTTAAGAACCGGTCGCTCACTCAAAGCTGACAGGAATATGAATCACTTCATAAACCTGACTTACTTTAGTGTGAGACTCTTGATACTTTCGCTATCTGATCCGAGGATCAGCTCGCTTCCATCAAGCGCCCACACTTATCGGCTGTTAATTTTTAAAGAGCATTTCTGCGAGAAACCTTCTGTTTCCCAGCAGCGCTGCGTTTTCAGCAGCAGAGAAGCGAGATTATGAACCGTCTTTCTTCGCTCGTCAACAACTTTTTGAACTGCTTCGTTGCGACGGCGGGGTTCAACTTCGCGTGCGCCGCGGTCGCTACAGCAACCCTCGTCAGCGCCGCTTCCCTTCCCTCCCGCGCCGCGTTTCCGTTAGCGCGAAAGAGGCGTGATTCTAAGCACCCGCCCCGGCCTATGCAACCCCTTTGTGAAAATATTTTGAAAAAGCCCCGGTGCGCTGCCGCGCACGGGGGCTTGGGGTTCGACGGACTACACACCACCCGCGATCCTGATGCATCTGGCGACTGGTCGCACTCCCTCTCTCTATATATATGTACTGGGCGATTTCACTTGCCGCCAGCCGCGGCGTGCAGCTGCTCCATCGGCACCGCGTCGGCCATTGCCGTATAGCCGGCGTCGCTCGGGTGAATGCCGTCACCGCTGTCGTATCGGCGCAGCAGCACACTCGGGCGCGCCGGGTCGCGCAGCACCGCGTCGAAGTCGACCACACCGTCGAACCCGCCGCCGCTCCGAATCCACCGGTTCACCTCTAGCCGGATCGCCTCGCGCCCGGCCGGCAATGCCGCAGGCGTAAGCGTTGCACCGAACACCTTCACGCCCTGGCGGTGCGCGGCCTCGATCAACCGGCGGTAGCCGTCGATCAACGATGCGGCCGTGACCTGCATATGCGGGCTGTCACAATCGAGCCCTGCACGCGGCGGCATCGCCGCGAAGTTGATGTCGTTGATGCCGATCAGCACGATCGCCGCCTTCACCCCCGCGCGCGAAAGCGCATCGCGCTCGAACCGCGACGCGAGCGACGTGCCGTAGCACGCCGAATCGCTGAGCAGCCGGTTGCCGCTGATGCCGAGGTTCACCACGCCGAGCGTATTCGAACCTGCCGCGGTCAGCCGGAGCGCCAGCGCATCCGGCCAGCGACGGTTGCGGTTCAGGCTGGAGCGCAGCCCGTCGGTGATCGAATCCCCGATCGCCGCGACACTCGCCCGCGCGGCGCCGGCCTCGACGGCCAATTCGGTCACCCACGCATACTGGGTAAAGCGCGTACGGAATGCGCCGGCACCCGGGTCGTTCACGTGATCGCCCGGCGCCGATACGTAGTTGAACTGGTTCGACACACGGTGCCACACGGTCATCCGCTGGTTCGCCCCCATCCGCAGGCTGATCGCATACGGCCGCCCGGCTGTCACGTCGATCGTCACCGGGTCGCTTTCGAGTTCCTGGCCCGGCGCGAGCGTCACCGACGCCTTGCCGCCGAAGCGCACGGCCGTGCCCGCCCCATCGGCAAGCGCCGCGCCGTCGCCCGCGCGCGCAAGACCCGCCGCGTCGATCACCAGCGGCGCGCGCCCGTATGCATTGCTCACGCGAATCCGCGCGGCATGTCCCGATGCGGTCGGATAGACGATCTGCCGAACGGTCCGCCCGGCCACGTCCGGCGCACGATAGAGCGGCGGCGGCGCAGCCAGGTCGGGAATCGGCTGCAAGGCCGTCGCCCACGCGGCGACCCACCCGGCCGGGGCGGCCGAGGCCACGAGCGGGGACAGAACCATGGACGCGCCCAGCACGGTCGCGACGAAGCTGCTTCGAAATGACATCGGCGAAATCCTTATCGGAAAGCGGGCATTGTGCCGCAGAAGCCGCCTCACGCGCCCAACCGCCTTCCCATTCAGCGATCGCGCCCCAACGCCCCTCGTTTACCCGAGTCTCCCCGCAAATCCGCAAGAAATTTATTAACCGACCGGTCGGTTGGTTTATACTTCGCACACATTCAACCGGACGAGAATCTCCGCCATGTACACGCAATCCCTCGACATCCCCGGCAACGTCGCGCCGCTCGACGCCGCAGCCGAGTCGCCCGAGCAGGCGCGGTTCGACGCGGTCATGGCCGCGGACGGCAAGATCGAACCGCAGGACTGGATGCCCGATGCCTATCGCAAGACGCTGGTCCGCCAGATCTCGCAGCATGCGCACTCGGAAGTGGTCGGCATGCTGCCGGAAGGCAACTGGATCTCGCGCGCGCCGAGCCTGAAGCGCAAGGCGATCCTGCTCGCGAAAGTCCAGGACGAAGCCGGCCACGGCCTCTATTTATATAGCGCAGCCGAAACGCTCGGCGTATCGCGCGATGCACTGATCGACGCGCTGCACGCCGGCAAGGCGAAATACTCGAGCATCTTCAACTACCCGACGCCGACCTGGGCCGACGTCGGCGTGATCGGCTGGCTCGTCGACGGCGCCGCGATCATGAACCAGATCCCGCTGTGCCGCTGCACGTACGGCCCGTACGCGCGCGCGATGATCCGCGTGTGCAAGGAAGAGTCGTTCCACCAGCGCCAGGGTTTCGATGCGCTGCTGTCGATGATGAAGGGCACCGACGCGCAGCGCGCGATGGTCCAGCAGGCCGTGAACCGCTGGTGGTGGCCGGTGCTGATGATGTTCGGCCCGAGCGATGCCGATTCGGTCCACAGCAGCCAATCCGCGAAATGGGGCATCAAGCGGATCTCGAACGACGATCTGCGGCAGAAGTTCGTCGACGCGACGGTCGACCAGGCGAAGGTCCTCGGCGTGACGCTGCCCGACCCGGACCTGAAATGGAACGACGCGCGCGGCCACCACGACTACGGCGCGATCGACTGGGATGAATTCTGGCGCGTCGTCAACGGCGACGGCCCTTGCAACAAGGAACGCCTCGCGACCCGCGTGAAGGCGCACGACGACGGCGCGTGGGTACGCGAAGCCGCGCTCGCGCACGAAGCGAAGCGCCGCGCCCGCGCCGAACAGCACGCCGCCTGAGCGGCAACCCTCGAATACAGGATTCAGGAGAGAGTGATGAACAAGGAATGGCCGATCTGGGAAGTGTTCGTGCGCAGCAAGCAGGGCCTCGACCACAAGCATTGCGGCAGCCTGCACGCGGCCGACGCGTCGATGGCGCTGCGCATGGCGCGCGACGTCTACACGCGCCGCCAGGAAGGCGTGAGCATCTGGGTGGTGCCGTCGTCGGCGATCACCGCGTCGGATCCGGCCGAGAAGGCCGAGCTGTTCGAACCGGCGGGCGACAAGATCTACCGTCACCCGACGTTCTACACGCTGCCCGACGAAGTCAACCACATGTAACGCCCGCGCCATGACGATCACGCCCGAACACCTCTCCTACGTGCTGCGCCTTGCGGACAACGCGCTGATCCTCGGTCAGCGCAACGCCGAATGGTGCGGCCACGGCCCGATCCTCGAGGAAGACATCGCGCTCACCAACATGAGCCTCGACCTCATCGGCCAGGCCCGCATGCTGTATACGCACGCAGCCGAACTCGAGCGCCAGCTCAACGGCGCGGCGAAGACGGAAGACGATTACGCGTACTTCCGCACCGAGCGCGAATTCGCGAACTTCACGCTCGCCGAGCTGCCGCACTACGGCCCGATCGCCGGCACCGCGCACGCCGACAAGGACTACGCGGTGACGATCGTGCGCAACTTCCTCTACGCGACGCTGATGCTGCACGTGTGGACGGCGCTCGAAACGTCGACGGACGCGCACCTCGCCGCGATCGCCGCGAAATCGGTGAAGGAGACCCGCTATCACGTGCAGCACGCGCGTGAATGGCTGGTGCGCCTCGGCGACGGCACCGACGAATCGCATCGCCGCGCGCAGGCCGCGCTCGATTACCTGATTCCGTACACGCGCGAATTCTTCGCGGCCGACGCGATCGACGACGCCGTCGCCGCACCGGGCATCGCCCCGGCACCGGCCGCGCTCGAAGCCGCGTGGCGCGCGGACGTGGACGATGCGCTCGCGGAGGCGACGCTCACCCTGCCGGCACCCGTCCAGCATGTGACGACCGGCAAGCAGGGCGAGCACTCCGAGCACATGGGCTACCTGCTCGCGGAAATGCAGAGCCTCGCGCGCCAGCACCCCGGCGCGAGCTGGTAACCGGCCGACCCAACGGAGCCCGACGATGTCCGTCCAGACCGCCACACCCGCCGACGCCACGCCCGCCGCGCATCGCCACGATCCGTTGCTCGCGCGTGCGTGGGATGTGCTCGAAGCGGTGCCCGATCCCGAAATCCCGGTCGTGTCGATCCGCGAGCTCGGCATCCTGCGCGACGTCCGTCGCGCCGACGACGGCTTGCTCGAAGTCGTGATCACGCCGACCTACTCCGGCTGTCCGGCCATGTCGCAGATCGCCGAGGACATCGCCGCCGCGCTGCAGGCCGCCGACCTGCCGCCGCACCGGATCGAGACGGTGCTCGCACCCGCGTGGACGACCGACTGGATCACGCAGGAAGCGCGCGAGAAGCTGCGCGCCTACGGCATCGCGCCGCCCGTCGGTCAATGCGGCAGCGCCGCGCCACGGGAAACCGTCGTGCGTTTCGTGCCGCGGCCGGTCGCGGCGCCCGTTTGCCCGCGCTGCGGCTCCGCGCGCACCGAGCGTCTCGCGCAATTCGCGTCCACGGCCTGCAAGGCGCTGTATCGCTGCGTCGACTGCCGCGAACCCTTCGACTACTTCAAACCCTATTGACCATGGCGACTCCGCAATTTCACCCGCTGCGTATCCGCGACGTGCGCCCCGAGACCGCCGACGCCGTTACCGTCTCCTTCGACGTGCCGCCGGAGCTGCGCGACGCGTTCCGCTTCACGCAGGGCCAGTTCGTCACGCTGAAGACCCATATCGACGGCGAGGAAACGCGCCGCTCGTATTCGATCTGTGTCGGCACGACCGACTACGACCGCGACGGCGAACTGCGCATCGGCATCAAGCGCGTGCGCGGCGGCCGTTTCTCGAACTTCGCGTTCGACACGCTGAAGCCCGGCCACACGATCGACGTGATGACGCCGGACGGCCGCTTCTTCACGCACCTGAACGCCGATCACGGCAAGCAGTACGTCGCGTTCTCCGGCGGCTCGGGCATCACGCCGGTGCTCGCGATCGTGAAGACGACGCTCGAACTCGAACCGCGCAGCACGTTCACGCTGATCTACGGCAACCGCAGCGTCGACGCGATCATGTTCGCGGAGGAGCTCGAGGACCTGAAGAACCGCTACATGGACCGCTTCGTCCTGTATCACGTACTGTCGGACGACCAGCAGGACGTCGAGCTGTTCAATGGCGTCCTCGACCAGGCGAAATGCGCGGAATTCCTCGCCACGCTGATGCCCGCCGACGCGATCGACGAAGCGTTCATCTGCGGCCCCGCACCGATGATGGACGCAGCCGAAGCCGCGCTGAAAGCAGCCGGCGTGCCGCAGGCGAAGGTCCATGTCGAACGCTTCGGCACGCCGCTGCCGCAGGCCGGCGCCCCCGTCGTCGAGATCACCGACACGACGCCGGCCGCGGACCTCGAAATCGTGCTCGACGGCAAGAAGCGCAAGCTGCGTCTGCCGTACGAAGGCGTGAGCCTGCTCGACGTCGGCCTGCGCGCGGGCCTCGCGCTACCCTACGCGTGCAAGGGCGGCGTGTGCTGCACGTGCCGGGCGAAGGTGGTCGAAGGCGAAGTGCGGATGGAAAAGAACTACACGCTCGAGGAACACGAAGTGAAGGACGGCTTCGTGCTCACGTGCCAGTGCCACCCGATCAGCGACAAGGTCGTCGTAAGCTTCGACGAGCGTTGAGCGGCGTCGGACCGGCGCCGCGTGCCGGTTTCTCGTCGTCACACATCTCGCTTACACTAGGGGCCGCCGGCCGGCTGGACGTCATCGCGTCCGCCCGTCCGGCGGTTTTCTTTTGTGTGATGACAGGCCGATGAGTACCATTCACGTGATTCAGGGCGGCACCGCCGCCGCGTCGCTGCGCGAGGCGCTCGCGCAAGCCGGACGCGACGAGCGCGTCGTCGGATTGCTCGACGATCTCGCGGTCGGGCCGCTGAAGGGCGCCGACGAGACGCCCGACACGCGCGCCGCCTTCTGGCAGCGCGTGCTCGGCGATCAGATTCCCGACTGGAACGCGGAAATCGAAGGCGAGTTCGCCCGCCTCGACCAGCTCGCGATGGACACGGGCCAGGTAGTCGTGTGGCACGCGCCGAGCGTCGGCGACAAGCTGCTGCTGCGCCGCGTCGCCTATCACCTGCGCAACGTGCCGCAACGCCTGAACGAGGTGCGGTTGTCGGCCGCCGACCTCGACGCACCGCAGCGCGCGGCGCTGACCCGCACCGACCAGGCATGTTCGACCGGGATGTTCTCGCCGGCGGCGCTCGCCCGCAAACGGCCGATGGCCGCGCCGGTCTCGGTGCTGCGCATCGGCCGCCTCGCGCTCGAATGGCAGGAGGCCAAGCATCTGAATGCCGAGTTGCGCTATTGGGTGAGCAATACGATCAAGAGCGGTCAGTATGCCGACCTCGACGCACTGATCGCCGCGCACGCGGAACCCGGCTGGCAGCCCGCACGGCGCGTGGTCGGCAGCATCATGGCCGGCGCCGACCGCGGCGGGCTGTTCGTCAGCGACTCGATCGCCTGGTGGCGCTGCCGCGAGCTCGCGGCAGCCGGCCGGCTCGAGCTGCAGGACGACGCGCCGGCCGCCCTCTCTTTCACGCAGGTACGCGCGCCCGCCGCGCCCCGCTAACGCTACTCTTTCGCATTCCACCATGGCCCGTACCCGAGCGCCCGACCACGAATCCCAGCGCGAGCAGATCCTCGATCTCGCCGCCGAGAAATTCGCGCAAACGAGCTATCCGAGCACGTCGATGTCCGATCTCGCGACTGCGAGCGGCACGTCGAAGGCGCGTCTCTATCACTATTACGAGAGCAAGGAAGCGATCCTGTTCGACCTGCTCGACCGCTACACGAAACGGTTGATGCTGATCATTGCCGAGGTCGAAGGCGCGAGCCAGCGGCGCGGCCTCAGCGAGCGCGACGCGTTCGCCGAACTGGTGCGGGCGTTCCTCGCCGAGTACGAGACGTCGCACAGCCGCCATGTCGCGCTGCTCAACGACGTGAAGTATCTGGAGGATGCGCAGCGCGAAATCGTGCTGGATCGCCAGCGCGACATCGTCGCGGCCTTCGCGCGCCAGCTCGCGCGCGCCTATCCGGACCGGATCTCCAAGGAAAACCAGACGTCGGTCACGATGATGGTGTTCGGGATGATCAACTGGACGTTCACGTGGCTCAAGCCGGGCGGGCGCCTCGGCTACCGCGACTTCGCCGAACAGGTGATCGACCTGATGGAGCGCGGGCTGTCAGCCGGCGCGTGATTGCCGCGGAGCAGCATGCGTTGCGTGGCGGGCACACTGCGGCAGCCCGCCACGCATTTCATATGATGAATTTTTAATCCGTTAAAAATCAAATAGATAGCAAATGAACTAAGCGGATTTAGAATTTCCCTTCAGCACAAATAACGTCAAATACGGGTTTTCCCCAACCCCGCTCGGGTAAAATGCTGTTGCGTCGCACAACACACATGTGCAGCAACACACTGAGGAACCCACGATGAACACGCAATCCAACCGCCGTGCCGATGCCGTCGGCCACGCCGGTACTGCGCCGGTTCTCGTCAGGGAACTGGCTTCCAAAGACCGTGAGCGCATGCTCACCCACTTTCTCTCGCTCGACGAAGAGGACCGCCTGCTGCGCTTCGGCCAGATGGTGCCCGACCACGTGATCGAGAACTATGTCCGGACGCTCGACTTCGGGCGCGACACCGTGTTCGGCGTGTTCGACCATGCGCTCGAACTGATCGGCGTCGGCCACCTGGCTTACCTGCCGGTCGAAGGCGACAAGCGCACGGCCGAATTCGGCGTGTCGGTGCTCGAAAGCGCCCGCGGCCGCGGCGTCGGCTCGAAGCTGTTCGAGCGCGCGGCGATCCGTAGCCGCAACACCCGGGTGACGATGCTGTACATGCATTGCCTGTCGCGCAACGCGACGATGATGCACATCGCGAAGAAGTCCGGCATGCGGATCGAATACGCGTACGGCGAAGCCGATGCGTACCTGTCCCTGCCGCCGGCCGACCACTCGACGATCCTCGCCGAGATGCTGCAGGAACAGGCCGCGGTGTTCGACTATGCGCTGAAGCGCCAGGCGCACCGCACGTCGAAGTTCATCGAATCGCTGATGCCCGCCACGCTGACGGCGTGACATCGGCCGACCGGGCTGCCCCGCGGGGCGCCCGGCCCTGCTTCCTTGCCCCCTTCCTCGCCGCGCGCTAGCGCACCGACCGAATCGGCAACGCCGTCGTCTCCTTGAAGCACTCGAGCGAGAAGCTCGTCTTCACGTCGATCACCGACGGGTGGTGCAGCAAATGCTCCTGCACGAAGCGGGAGAAGTGCGCCATGTCCTCGACCTGCACGCGCAGCAGGTAATCCATGTCGCCCGTCATCGCATGACACGCGACCACTTCCGGCCAGGTTTGCACGGCCGCGCGGAACAGTTCCGCGTGGGTGGCGCCCGCGCGCGCCGATGTCTCGTCGGCCCGGACCGGCGCCAGGCCGCCGCGCTTCTCGAGTCGCACACTCACATAGGCGAGCAGGTCGAGCCCGAGCTTCTGCGGATCGAGCAGCGCGACGTAGCCGGTGATCACGCCGATTTCCTCGAGCCGCCGGATCCGCCGCAGGCACGGGCTCGGCGACAGGTTCACGCGCTCGGCGATCTCCTGGTTCGACAGGCGGCCGTTCTCCTGGAGAATCGCGAGAATCCGCCGGTCGATGGCATCCAATTCGGCTTGCGCCATTTTCTGCCCTCCGATGATTATTTCGAGACTGTAAATTGCGTCATCGTAGGCACGGACAATTAAGTTCGCAAGTTTACGCTCCCCCCTGCCCGCTACACTTTGTCGCATGGAGCGATGCGTGGCGCGCGCCGCGGCACGCATCTCCTTCGACTTGAAACCGGCCGGGCTCCCCACCTCGCCCCGGCCGCTCGCACAGCACACAGGAGACACGGCATGCAGATCCCCAACTGGGAGAACCCCGTCGGCACCGACGGCTTCGAATTCATCGAATACACCGCACCGGATCCGAAAGCGCTCGGACAGCTGTTCGAGCGGATGGGTTTCACCGCGATCGCACGCCATCGCCACAAGGACGTGACGGTCTACCGCCAGGGCGACATCAACTTCATCATCAACGCCGAACCCGATTCGTTCGCTCAACGCTTCGCGCGCCTGCACGGCCCGTCGATCTGCGCGATCGCGTTCCGCGTGCAGGACGCCGCGAAGGCGTACCAGCACGCGCTCGACCTCGGCGCGTGGGGCTTCGACAACAAGACGGGCCCGATGGAGCTGAACATCCCGGCGATCAAGGGCATCGGCGATTCGCTGATCTATTTCGTCGACCGCTGGCGCGGCAAGAACGGCGCGCAGCCGGGTGCGATCGGCGACATCTCCATCTATGACGTCGACTTCGAGCCGATCGCCGGCGCGAACCCGAACCCGGTCGGCCACGGCCTCACCTACATCGACCACCTGACGCACAACGTGCATCGCGGCCGCATGCGGGAATGGGCCGAGTTCTACGAGCGCCTGTTCAACTTCCGCGAAGTGCGCTACTTCGACATCGAAGGCAAGGTGACGGGCGTGAAGTCGAAGGCGATGACGTCGCCGTGCGGCAAGATCCGGATCCCGATCAACGAGGAAGGCTCGGACACGGCCGGCCAGATCCAGGAATACCTCGACGCGTATCACGGCGAAGGGATCCAGCACATCGCGCTCGGCACGAACGACATCTACCGCGCGGTCGACGGCCTGCGCGGCAAGGAAGTGAAGCTGCTCGACACGATCGACACGTATTACGAGCTGGTCGACCGTCGCGTGCCGAACCACGGCGAATCGCTCGACGAGCTGAAGAAGCGCAAGATCCTGATCGACGGCGCCCGCGACGACCTGCTGCTGCAGATCTTCACCGAGAACCAGATCGGCCCGATCTTCTTCGAGATCATTCAGCGCAAGGGCAACCAGGGCTTCGGCGAAGGCAACTTCAAGGCGCTGTTCGAATCGATCGAGCTCGACCAGATCCGCCGCGGCGTGGTTCAGGACAAGGCCTGACGCACACGGCCGCGCGCACCTCGGCGGCACAAGAAAAAAGGGCGGGAATCTTTCGATTCCCGCCCTTTTGTCGTTCTGCGCGTTTCGGCGCGGCCCGGCGGCCGCGCGAACGGATCAACGCACGTTCGCCTTCGCTGCGATGGCGCGCTGGGCGGCCGGCTGCGCGGCGGCGTCCTGCGCCGGCGCGATCTGACGCATCTGCGCGCCGGCTGCCGCCAGTGCGCTCGCGCCGCGCGCGTGCACCGGGCCGGTCATCGCGAAAAACGCCGCGGACACGATCAGGAAACTCTGGATATGACGTGTGTTCATTGCACCTCCTTTAAAACTGCCGGCGCCTCCCCGGTCGCATCGAAACGGGCCGACGCGGCCGGGCACCTCCGGCAGGCCGACAAGATTAACGGCATTTGTACGAAGATGGGGCCGGCTTTACATGCTTTTACATGATGTAACGCATGGCGGCGCGCCGTTTTGTCGACGCGCGGTGGCCAATCGGCCGGTGGGCGACGGGTTTATCCCAGTGCTACCATCGCTTAAAACCGGCCAATATGCCGGCCACTGCCGAGACGTTCACAAGACGTCGACGCCCTTGAAGCTTTGGTGATCCCAAACTGGGTGGAGGAGACTGTTCAATGAATGCCCCGCTAGACGCAGACCAACGCGCTTCGCTCGAAGCCGCGCTGAAGTCCGTCACGCTCGACGACAAATACACGCTCGAACGCGGCCGCGCGTACATGAGCGGCATCCAGGCGCTCGTGCGCCTGCCGATGCTCCAGCAGGAACGCGACCGCGCCGCCGGCCTCAACACGGCCGGCTTCATCTCCGGTTATCGCGGTTCGCCGCTTGGCGGCCTCGACCTCTCGCTGTGGAAGGCCAAGCAGCACCTCGCCGCCCACCAAATCGTCTTCCAGCCCGGTCTCAACGAAGATCTCGCCGCCACCGCCGTGTGGGGCTCCCAGCAGGTGAACCTGTACCCCGGCGCGAAGTACGACGGCGTGTTCGGCATGTGGTACGGCAAGGGTCCGGGCGTCGACCGCACCGGCGACGTGTTCAAGCACGCGAACTCGGCCGGCTCGTCGCCGCACGGCGGCGTGCTGGTGCTCGCCGGCGACGACCACGCGGCGAAATCGTCGACGCTCGCGCACCAGTCCGAACACATCTTCAAGGCCTGCGGGCTGCCGGTGCTGTTCCCGTCCAACGTGCAGGAATATCTCGACTTCGGCCTGCACGGCTGGGCGATGAGCCGCTACTCGGGCCTGTGGGTCGCGCTCAAGTGCGTGACGGACGTGGTCGAATCGTCGGCGTCGGTCGACATCGACCCGCATCGCACCGAGATCGTGCTGCCGACCGACTTCATCCTGCCGGAAGGCGGCCTGAACATCCGCTGGCCCGACCCGCCGCTCGTGCAGGAAGCACGGCTGCTGGACTACAAGTGGTACGCGGCGCTCGCCTATGTGCGCGCGAACAAGCTCGACCGGATCGAGATCGACTCGCCCACCGCGCGCTTCGGGATCATGACGGGCGGCAAGGCGTACCTCGACGTGCGCCAGGCGCTGAGCGACCTCGGCCTCGACGACGAAACCTGCGCCCGGATCGGCATCCGCCTCTACAAGGTCGGCTGCGTGTGGCCGCTCGAGGCGCAAGGCGCGCAGGCATTCGCGCGCGGGCTCGATGAAATCCTCGTCGTCGAGGAAAAGCGCCAGATCCTCGAATACGCGATCAAGGAAGAGCTGTACAACTGGCCCGATGCGCAGCGCCCGCGCGTGTTCGGCAAGTTCGACGAGAAGGACGGCGCCGGCGGCGAATGGTCGGTGCCGATGGGCAACTGGCTGCTGCCCGCGCACTACGAACTGTCGCCCGCGATCATCGCGAAGGCGATCGCGACGCGCCTCGAGAAGTTCGAGCTGCCGTCCGACGTGCGCGCGCGCATTGCCGCGCGGCTCGCGGTGATCAACGCAAAGGAAATGGCGCTCGCGAAGCCGCACGTGCAGACCGAGCGCAAGCCGTGGTTCTGCTCGGGCTGCCCGCACAACACGTCGACCAACGTGCCGGAAGGCTCGCGCGCGATCGCCGGGATCGGCTGCCACTACATGACGGTGTGGATGGACCGCAGCACGAGCACCTTCAGCCAGATGGGCGGCGAAGGCGTGCCGTGGATCGGCCAGGCGCCGTTCACCGACGAAAAGCACGTGTTCGCGAACCTCGGCGACGGCACCTATTTCCATTCGGGCCTGCTGGCGGTGCGCGCGGCGATCTCGTCGAAGGCGAACATCACCTACAAGATCCTCTACAACGACGCCGTCGCAATGACGGGCGGCCAGCCGGTCGACGGCGTGCTGACGGTGCCGCAGATCACGCACCAGCTCGCGTCCGAAGGCGCGAAGAAGATCGTGATCGTCACCGACGAGCCGGAAAAGTACGACGACCAGAAGGCGCTGCTCGCGCCGGGCGTGACGATCCACCACCGCGACCAGCTCGACGACGTGCAGCGCGAGCTGCGCGAGATCGCCGGCACGACGATCCTGATCTATGACCAGACCTGCGCGACGGAGAAGCGCCGCCGCCGCAAGCGCGGCACGTATCCGGATCCGGCGAAGCGCGTGGTGATCAACGACGCGGTGTGCGAAGGCTGCGGCGACTGCTCGGTGCAATCGAACTGCCTGTCGGTCGAGCCGCTTGAAACCGAATTCGGCACGAAGCGCCAGATCAACCAGTCGAGCTGCAACAAGGACTTCTCGTGCCTGAAGGGCTTCTGCCCGAGCTTCGTCACGGTCGAGGGCGGCCAGTTGAAGAAGCCGAAGGCCGTATCGGTCGACGGCGGCGCGCTGCCGCCGATTCCGGAGCCGGCGCTGCCGGCGATCGATCGTGCCTACGGCGTGCTCGTCACGGGCGTCGGCGGCACGGGCGTCGTCACGATCGGCGCGCTGCTCGGCATGGCCGCGCACCTGGAGAACAAGGGCGTGACCGTGCTCGACGTCACGGGCCTCGCGCAGAAAGGCGGCGCCGTGATGAGCCACGTGCAGATCTCGCACGCGCCGACCGACATCCACGCGACGCGAATCGCGATGGGCGAAGCCGACCTCGTGATCGGCTGCGACGCGATCGTCACGGCCGGCGACGAATGCACGTCGCGGATGCGGCATGACACGACGCGCGTGGTCGTCAACAGCGCGCAGACGCCGACCGCCGAGTTCATCAAGAACCCGAACTGGGCGTTCCCGGGCGTGTCCGCGGAAAACGACATCCGCGCGGCGGCCGGCTCGGCCGTCGACTTCATCGACGCGAACCGCTTCGCGGTCGCGCTGCTGGGCGACGCGATCTACACGAACCCGTTCGTGCTCGGCTACGCGTGGCAGAAAGGCTGGCTGCCGCTCACGCTCGCGTCGCTCGAACGCGCGATCGAGCTGAACGCGGTGTCGGTCGAGAAGAACCGGGCGGCGTTCGACTGGGGTCGCCGCGCCGCGCACGACCTCGCGAGCGTAAAGCAGGCCGCGGCCGGCGACGCGCGCCCCGCGCAGGGCGCGACGGTGATCGCGCTGCACACGAAGAAGGCGGTCGATGCATTGATCGCGAAGCGCGTGGAGTTCCTCACCGCGTACCAGAACGCCGCGTACGCATCGCGCTACGCAGCCTTCGTCGACCGCGTGCGGGCGGCCGAACGCGCGCTGGCGGACGGCGACGCCGTGCAGGAGCCGCTGACCGAGGCGGTCGCACGCAATCTGTTCAAGCTGATGGCGTACAAGGACGAATACGAGGTCGCGCGGCTGCAGTCCGATCCTGCGTTCCTCGCGCGCCTGTCGTCGCAGTTCGAAGGCGACTGGAAGCTGAAATTCCACCTCGCGCCGCCGCTGTTCGCGAAGACGGACGCACACGGCCATCTCGTGAAGAAGGCGTACGGCCCGTGGATGATGTCCGCGTTCCGGCTGCTCGCGAAGGCGAAGTTTCTGCGCGGCACGGGGCTCGACCCGTTCGGCCGCACCGAGGAGCGCCGCACCGAGCGCGCACTGATCGGCGAGTACGAAGCGCTGATCGGCGAAGTGCTCGGTAAGCTCAACGCGGCCAACCGCCCGCTCGCGCTCGAGCTTGCGGCGCTGCCGGACGGCATTCGCGGCTACGGCCACGTGAAGGAGAACAACCTGCGTGCGGTGCGCCAGAAGTGGAACACGCTGCTCGCGCAGTGGCGTTCGCCGACGGCCGGGCAGACGAGCCAGCAGGTCGCGTAACGGTGCGCGGCGGGCGTTCGCGGTTGGAACGCCCGCCCCGTGCGGCAAGCAGGACAAAAAAAACGCCACGGAACGCGGGTTCCGTGGCGTTTTTCATGGTGCCGCGCGTGATGCGCGGCCCACGCGGGCGCGAACTTACTTCGTGTTCGCGTTCGCGGCGGCAACCGCCGTCATGTTGATGATCCGGCGCACGGTCGCGGCCGGCGTCAGGATGTGGACCGGCTTCGCCGCGCCGAGCAGGAACGGGCCGACCGTCACGCCTTCGCCGCCGACCATCTTCAGCAGGTTGTACGCGATGTTCGCCGCTTCGACGTTCGGCATGATCAGCAGGTTCGCTTCGCCCGACAGCGTCGTGCCCGGGAACGCGGCCTTGCGGACCGCTTCGGACAGTGCGGCGTCGCCGTGCATTTCACCGTCGACTTCGAGGTTCGGTGCCCGCTCGCTGATCAGCTTGCGGGCTTCCGCCATCCGGCGCGACGACGACGACGGCGCGCTGCCGAAGTTCGAGTTCGACAGCAGCGCGGCCTTCGGCGTGATGCCGAAGCGCTCGATCTCGGCGGCAGCCTGGATCGTCATGTCGGCGAGCTGTTCCGCGCTCGGCACTTCGTTCACGTACGTGTCGCACATGAACAGGTTGCGGCCCGGCAGCATCAGCAGGTTCATCGCCGCGTAGTGCTCGGCGCCGTTCGCACGACCCAGCACCTGCTCGATGAACTTCAGGTGCGTGTGGTACGTGTCGATCATCCCGCAAATCATCCCGTCCGCATCGCCCAGGTGCACGAGCATCGCGCCGATCAGCGTGTTGAACTTGCGCAGCGCGGCCTTCGCGACTTCCGGCGTGACGCCGTCGCGCGCGCCGATCTCGTGGTACGCCTGCCAGTAGCGGTGGTAGCGCGTGTCGTCTTCCGGATTCACGATCTCGAAATCGACGCCGACCTTCAGCTTCGAGCCGATCTTCTGCAGGCGCATCTCGACGACCGACGGACGGCCGATGATGATCGGCTTCGCGATCTTTTCCAGCAGCACGAACTGCGCGGCGCGCAGCACGCGCTCGTCCTCGCCCTCGGCGAACACGATGCGCGCCTGCTTCTGCTTCGCCGTCGCGAACACCGGACGCATCACCATGCCGGTGCGGTAGACGGTCGCGCCGAGCTGCTCGCGGTACGCGTCCATGTCCTGGATCGGGCGCGTGGCGACGCCCGAATCCATCGCGGCTTGCGCGACGGCCGGCGCGATCTTGATGATCAGGCGCGGATCGAACGGCTTCGGAATCAGGTATTCCGGCCCGAATTCGAGCGAGTGGCCTTCATACGCCTTCGCGACTTCCTCGCTCTGCTCGGTTTCCTGGGCCAGTTCGGCGATCGCGCGCACGCACGCGAGCTTCATTTCTTCCGTGATCGTCGTCGCGCCGACGTCGAGCGCGCCGCGGAAGATGAACGGGAAGCACAGCACGTTGTTGACCTGGTTCGGGTAGTCCGAACGGCCGGTCGCGACGATGGCGTCCGGGCGCACCGCCTTCGCGTCTTCCGGGCGGATTTCCGGTTCCGGGTTCGCGAGCGCCAGGATCAGCGGGCGGTCGCCCATCGTCTTGACCATGTCCTGCTTCAGCACGCCCGCGCTCGAGCAGCCGAGGAACACGTCCGCGCCGACGATCGCGTCGGCGAGCGTGCGCGCGTCGGTGGTCGCCGCATAGCGCTGCTTCGACGGATCGAGGTTGCCGCGCCCTTCGTAGATCACGCCCTTCGAATCGGCGACGAGGATGTTCGACTTCGTCAGGCCGAGGTTCACGAGCAGGTCCAGACACGCGATCGCTGCCGCGCCCGCGCCCGAGCACACGAGCTTCACGTCGGCGAGGTTCTTGCCGACGACCTTCAGGCCGTTCAGGATCGCGGCCGACGCGATGATCGCGGTGCCGTGCTGGTCATCGTGGAAGACCGGGATCTTCATGCGCTCGCGCAGCTTCTGCTCGATGTAGAAGCATTCCGGCGCCTTGATGTCCTCGAGGTTGATGCCGCCGAGCGTCGGCTCGAGCATCGCGATCGCCTCGACGAGCTTGTCGGGGTCGGACTCCGACAGTTCGATGTCGAACACGTCGATGCCCGCGAATTTCTTGAACAGGCAGCCCTTGCCTTCCATCACCGGCTTCGCGGCCAGCGGGCCGATGTTGCCGAGGCCGAGCACGGCCGTGCCGTTCGTGATGACGCCGACGAGGTTGCCGCGCGACGTGTACTTCTGCGCGTCGAGCGGATCGGCGTGGATCGCTTCGCACGCAGCGGCGACGCCCGGCGAATAGGCAAGCGACAGATCGAGCTGGTTCGACAGCGGCTTGGTCGGGGTGACCGAAATCTTGCCGGGTTTCGGGTTCAGGTGATAAGCGAGTGCGGCCTGCTTCAGTTGTTCGTCCATGATTGACCTGCGAGAGACATGCGAAATTTTGACGGTTCAGTACACAGCACCTTGAGCCGCGTCTGCCGGAATCGAGGGGATGGTCGACTGCGAGACGGCTCGCGACGCGCCGGATCGGCACGCCACCGAACCTTGGCGGGTGGACAAGAGGAAGTACAAAGTACTGAACGATTTCTAAGGGTCGCCTAGTGTACACCCCCTAAATGACCTCTGTTGGTGCACCGCGGCATCCCTGGCATCGGCATCCGCGTGATCGCGCCCCGTTTGTTTCGCCGGTGGTGAGCCGCGCGTCGAACCTGCGCGAGTTCCGCCGAAAACCGCCCCGAATCGGGTAAAATAGCCGGCTACGCGCGCAGCGATGCGATTGGCCTGCCGATCGCACCCCCGCCCCTCCGGCAGGTTCCCCTTGCTGCGCCGCCGGGCCCGCGCCCGCTCTTCGCTCATCACCCAAGGAATGCCCATGACAGGCTACGATCGTCAGTCGATCTCGGATACGACCGCCAAAATCCTGCTCGAAGTGCAGGCGGTGCACTTCAACGCCGAAAAACCGTTCATCTTCACGTCCGGCTGGGCAAGCCCCGTCTACATCGACTGCCGCAAGCTGATCTCGTATCCGCGCGTGCGTCGTGCGCTGATGGAAATGGCGGAAACGACGATCATGCGCGACGTCGGCTTCGAGCAGATCGACTCGGTGGCGGGCGGCGAGACGGCCGGCATCCCGTTCGCGGCATGGCTCGCGGATCGCATGATGGTGCCGATGCAGTACGTGCGCAAAAAGCCGAAGGGTTTCGGCCGCAACGCGCAGATCGAGGGTCATCTGGAAGAAGGCTCGCGCGTGCTGCTGGTGGAAGACCTGACGACCGACAGCCGCAGCAAGATCAACTTCGTCAACGCGCTGCGCACTGCGGGCGCGACGGTGAACCACTGCTTCGTGCTGTTCCACTACAACATCTTCAAGGAAAGCGTGTCGGTCCTGAAGGACATCGACGTCGACCTGCACGCGCTGGCGACCTGGTGGGACGTGCTGCGCGTCGCGAAGGCATCGGGCTACTTCGAGACCAAGACGCTCGACGAAGTCGAGAAGTTCCTGCACGCGCCGGCCGAGTGGTCGGCCGCGCACGGCGGTGCCACGGCCCCGAAGGAATGACGCCGCGCCGGCCCGCAGGCCGGCACCCTGGCTGAAAGAGCCGCTCGCCTGATCGCGAGCGGCTTTTTTTTCGTCCGTCGATCCGCATCACGCCGCGCCCGATTGCGGGCAATGGCATGCATCGTTCATCGAACCCTAATGCTAGACTTGATCCATCGCCTCCATTAGCTGCGCAGGCAACGCACAACGCCAACAATGCCGGGAGCATCGATCCGGTTCACGTGACGGGAGAAGCGCCATATGCGTGTGGATCGCCGGATCACTTCGCCTGCGTGCCCGGGTCGTCCGTCTCCGTTCATCGTCGCCGTTCTCTGCGCTGCCGCGTGCGCTGCGTTCGCCGCCCTGCCCACGCGGGCGGAAGGCCCGTTCACCGTGTCGAGCGACGCGCTGACGCCCGGCGGGCGCGTGCCCGCCGCGAACGTGTTCGACCGCGGCGACTGCAAGGGCGAGAACCGCTCGCCGCAGCTCAGCTGGCACAATCCGCCGCCCGGCACGCGCAGCTATGCGATCACGATCTTCGATCCCGATGCGCCGGGGCACGGCTGGTGGCACTGGGCCGTCACCGGCATCCCGGCGAGCGTCACGAGCGTGCCGGCCGATGCGAGCGCGTCGGGCTTCCTGCGGCGCATCGGCGCGAGCGAGGCGCGCAACGACTTCGGGATCGACGGCTACGGCGGCCCGTGCCCGCCGCCCGGCAAGCCGCACCGCTACGTGATCACCGTCCATGCGCTGAAGGGCACCGACCTGCGCGTCGCGCAAGGCCGCCCCGCCCCGATGTTCGAGCACGAGATCGGCACGCTGACGATCGGCACCGCCCGGCTCACGGTCAATTACGGGCAGTAAGCGGTCGCGCACGGCCACAGGGCCGGCGTCGCGATGGCCCGCGTCTGCGAAATCCCGTGCGTGCGACGCACGCTTTTCTCCCGTCATTTCGGCTTGCTAGACTCCGCTGCACCGCTCGCGGCATCCCGCCGTGCATCGGTCGCGCCGCCCGAGTGCGGCGCGTGTCGCGGCAGGCCACGACGCCTGCCCTTTCGCCCCCTTCCGGAGAACGCTTCATGTCGAACATCGTCATCGTCTATCACAGCGGCTACGGTCACACGCAGAAACTGGCCGAGGCCGTCCATGCGGGCGCGCAGGATGCCGGCGCCACCGCACGCCTGATCGCCGTCGGCGAACTCGACGACGCGGGCTGGGCCGCGCTCGACGCGGCGGACGCGATCGTCTTCGGCGCGCCGACCTACATGGGCGGCCCGTCCGCGCAGTTCAAGCAGTTCGCCGATGCCACGTCGAAACCGTGGTTCACGCAGAAATGGAAGGACAAGATCGCCGCGGGCTTCACGAACTCCGCGACGATGAACGGTGACAAGTTCTCGACGATTCAGTATTTCGTCACGCTGGCGATGCAACATGGGATGGTGTGGGTCGGCACGGGCATGATGCCGGCCAACTCGAAGGCGGCCACGCGCAACGACATCAACTACGTCGGCGGCTTCACGGGCCTGCTCGCGCAGTCGCCCGCGGACGCGACGCCCGACGAGGGCCCGCTGCCCGGCGACCTCGAGACCGCGAAGGCGTTCGGCGCGCGCGTCGCCGAAGCGACGACCCGCTGGCTGGCCGGCGGCCGCTGAACGCGCCCGGGCGTCCGGCCGCTCGCGCCGCGGGTCGCGGGTTCGCGGTTCGGGGGCGGCGCGGCGCACGCGCGTGAAAGGGACGCAAGACGGCCCGCGGGCCGTCTTTTTTCGCCCCGTGCGGTGCAGGTCCGCCGGATGACGTCTTAAAATGGCGGTTTCAGGGCGCCGCGGCTCCCGTTTCATTCAGCGAGAACGAAATGAGCACCAAAGTTTTTGTCGACGGCCAGGAAGGTACGACGGGCCTCAAGATCTTTGAATACCTGTCGGCGCGCAACGACATCGAGATCCTGCGCATCGAAGAAGCGAAGCGCAAGGACGTCGACGAGCGCCGCCGTCTCATCAACGCGTCGGACGTCACGTTCCTGTGCCTGCCGGACGTCGCATCGCGCGAATCGGCATCGCTGGTCGAGAACCCGGACACGACGCTGATCGACGCGAGCACCGCGTTCCGCACGAGCGCCGACTGGGCATACGGCCTGCCGGAGCTGACCCGCGCGCAGCGCGAGAAGATTCGCACGTCGAAGCGCATCGCCGTGCCGGGCTGCCACGCATCTGCTTTCGTGCTCGCGATGCGTCCGCTCGTCGACGCGGGCATCGTCGCGCCGACCTTCGCCGCGCACAGCTACTCGATCACCGGCTACAGCGGCGGCGGCAAGTCGATGATCGCCGAATACGAAAGCGCGGCGCCGGGCGGCAAGCTCGCGAGCCCGCGTCCGTATGCGCTCGCGCTGGCGCACAAGCACCTGCCGGAAATGGCCGCGCACACGGGCCTCGCGCATGCACCGATCTTCACGCCGATCGTCGGGCCGTTCCTGAAGGGCCTCGCCGTGACGACCTACTTCACGCCCGAACAGCTCGCGAAACGCGCGACGCCGCAGGACGTGCAGCGCGTGTTCGCCGAGTACTACGCGGACGAACCGTTCGTGCGCGTCGCGCCGTTCAACGCGGACGCGAATCTCGACAGCGGCTTCTTCGACGTGCAGGCGAACAACGACACGAACCGCGTCGACCTGTTCGTGTTCGGCAACGCAGAGCGCTTCGTCACGGTCGCGCGCCTCGACAATCTGGGCAAGGGCGCATCGGGCGCCGCGATCCAGTGCATGAACCTGAACATCGGCGCCGCCGAGGACGCGGGCCTCAACCGCTGATCCCGCTTGCACGCGATGCAAAGCCGGCCGCTGGCCGGCTTTTTATTTATGCGTCGCAGGCAATATATAAAATCCGGCTCGCGCATTTACAAATATTTACAAGCTTTCCATTGCGCGATTACCGGTGAATTAATTTCGCTCTCCTTTTCTCCTGTCAATCCCGAATAGGGATAAACCAGATACCCTCGCTTTAAACGCTTCCGTTATACGCGGGAAGGCTCCGCGAGCCGCCCGTGCGTGGCAATCGCCCAACTTCAGCGGCACTCTAGCGCCCTCCGCGCGTTTTAATTCTTACTGAAATCGCCAGCCTGCAAGGATTCCTAACGCCCGCTTTGTTTCAATCGCCTTTTTTAGACGAGTTCATCAATTGACAGCAAAAATCCGCGCAGCGACATTAGCTCGCACAATTAAACGATTGGAGACAGCGGCATGTCGCACGCCTTATCGAAGGGGGTGGCAACGGCCTTTGCCATCGCACCTTTCCTGATTGCCTGTGGTGGAGGGGACGGCGGCTCGCCCGCGCCGATCAACACCCCCCAATGTTCCGGATCGGACTGCGGCACGCAAGGGCCGCCGCCGTCGCAGCCCGTCAACGGCTCGCTGTGCCCGGCCGATGCCGACATCGTGAAGAGCACGTACCTCGGCGGCGCCGGTAGCGGCGAGATCGTCAGCGTCAACATCGACGCGGTCGCGATGACCTACACGCTGAAGTGGCTCGAATCGCCGATTCCGCTCGCGACCGGCACGGTCACGCCGACCCGCGCCGGCACCACGATCACCGGCAAGGTCATCCACCCGCCGACCGGCGCGCTGCCGACCGCGGAGCAGACGCGCTGCGCGTTCGTCCTCACGCCGGGTTCGGGTAAAGCACCGAACGGCTCGACCTATTCGACGGCCGCCGACTTCAACCATGCGAACCCGCCGATGCTGCTGGTCGGCATGGGTGTCGCGGGCGGCGGCATCCCCGGCGCGACGGTCCAGTACGACGGGCTGACGATCAGCGTGGTCGGCCTCCCGGTCTTCAAGAACGTCGGCCAGGTGCCGAACCGCCACTTCGACTTCTATCCGTTCCTCGGCTTCGCGAACACGACGACCGACCTCACGAAGCTGCCCGGCACGTACAACGCGCTGCTCTACCACCTCGTGCCGTCGGGCAACTACGCGACGAAGGGCACGAATTCGAGCGAGACGTTCGATGCAAACGGCGCGTGTACGTCGACGAGTTCGGGCGGCTGCCAGACGACCGGCGATCCGTGGACCGTCAACACCGCGAACGGCGGCTATCTCGACAGCACGAAGGCACCGCAGATCCTGCCGCAGACGCAACTGCCGCTGATCGGTGCGACCGGCAAGTCGGCGACCGCGCACATGGTCATCGGCCAGCTCAACGGCGCGACCGTGCCGGTGGTGGTCCGCACGGGCTCCGTTTATCTGGGCACCGACCTCGCACTGCATGCCGATGCGAAGGTCGACGACGAATCGGGCATCGCGGTGCTCGGCGCGGCGAGCGCGATCCAGTCGGGCGCGATCGACGGCGGCTACGCGGGTGCGGACTCGAACTTCAAGTACACGGCCGCGCTGATCCGTGGCAGCAACGCGTCGTTCATCAACCCGACCACGCAGGCGGAAGAAGACGGCTTCACGCTCGACTACGGCCAGACGACGCCGGGCCTGCTGAACGCGACGACCAAGCCGCCGAGCGGGGCGACCTACCCGTCGGCAACAGGCGTCGTGATCGCGACGGGCGGACTGTACGCGGCGCTGATCCAGGGCACGGTGAACGGCGGCGTCACGCCGACGTCGGCGAACTCGAGCACGTCGTCGACACCGTACTTCGGCGTGGGTGCGCAGATCAGCAAGTAACGATGGGGACGCGGCGGCGGCCGGTTCGCCGCCGCGGGATGCAGGGAAGGCACGAAGCGACGGCGCCCGGCACGGCGCGGGCAGCACGAGCACAAGCAATAGAAGCGGTCGACAGGGAGCTGGCCGCCGGACAAGACAAATCTGGAGGAGCAACATGAAGCGCAACCTCATTCTGGCGGCGGCCTTTGCCGCCCCCCTTCTTTCCGCCTGCGGCGGCGGCAGCGACAATCCGCCCCCGCTCGTCGAAGACCGGCTCTGCCCCGCGTCGCTCGACTACAACACCGTCTACACGGGCGGCGCCGGCAGCGGCGAACTGGCCAAGGTGCAGCTCGACACGACCAAGATGACCTGGCAGGTCACCTATGTCGAATCACCGGTGCCGCGAACGACCGGCACCGTCACGCCGACCCGCGCGGGCACCGTCGACAGCGGCACGCTCACGCAGGAAACGATGCTGCCGACCAACAAGCTCAACCAGTGCGCATTCCGCCTGAACGGCGCGAGCCTCGATGCGTCGCGTCCGGCGCGCATCTTCGTCGGCTTCGGCGTCGCGGGTGGCACGATCCCCGGCAAGGAAATCCAGTTCGCCGGCGTGCTCGGCCAGGCGGCCGTGCCCGACACGAAATTCCCGTACTACCCGTTCATCGGCTTCTCGTCGATCGAGACCGACATCACGAAGGTTGCGGGCACATACAGCCACGTCGGCTTCGGCGAAGTGCCGTCGCAGAATTTCGCGCCGGCGTCGATCGACGCGAAGGTGACGATCAACGCGGACGGCACGTGGACCAAGTGCGATACGACCGGCCAGTTCGCCGGCGGCGCATGCACGCAGCAGGGCACGAACTTCGTGCAGTCGGCCGA
Source organism: Burkholderia ambifaria AMMD (assembly GCF_000203915.1). Lineage (NCBI taxonomy): Bacteria > Pseudomonadati > Pseudomonadota > Betaproteobacteria > Burkholderiales > Burkholderiaceae > Burkholderia > Burkholderia ambifaria. The sequence continues at coordinate 267,122 of NC_008390.1, read as the reverse complement.
CGGCAGCGGCGCGTTCCAGACGAACAACTACGCGAGCCAGCTGAAGCCGACGCTGTCGGCGACGCCGCAGGGCAAGGGCTTCATGATCGTCGGCAAGCTGCGCAACCAGCTGGTGCCGATCCTCGTGCGCACCGGTGTCGCGAACCCGAACCCGACGCCCGACAGCAACGGCGTGCCGGGCCTGACCGCCGACGACGAATCGAGCATCTCGATCCTCGCGCCGCAGACCGCGGTCGCGGCCGGCTCGCAGAACGGCGAGTACATCGGCGTCGACAGCCGGTTCGACTACCGGACCACCGCGCTGATCAACAACCAGGCCACGCTGCTGGATCCGTTCCAGCCGTCGCAGGCCTCGCTCGCGACGCCGCTCGACCTGGACTACACGCAGAAGGTGCCGGGCACGGTCACGACGATCCATACGGGTTCGGGCAGCACGTCGCCGACCGGCAAGTTCATCTTCACGGGTGGCGTGTTCGGTTTCCTCGACAACGCGGGTTCGACGCCGTATTTCACGATCGGCGCGTTCGTCCAGTAAGCGGAGGCAAGCCGTGATGAAGAAGACCCTTCTCTGCGCGGCGGCCGGCGCCGCCGCCCTGGCGCCGCTCGCGGCGCACGCGCAGAGCGCCGGCAGCAACGTCGTCACGCTGGGCTGGTTCCACGTGATGCCGCAGCAGAGCAGCACGCCGATGACGACCAACGTCGCGCCGACGCCGATCAACACGCCGCTGCGGCTGCCGCCGTCGTTCACGTCACCGGGCACCGGGCTGCGCACGAGCGGCGCCGATACCGTCGGCCTGACGGTCAGTCACTTCCTGACCGACCATATCGCGGTCACGTCGGTGGCCGGCGTACCACCGGTGTTCAAGGTATCGGGCCAGGGGACGATCCGGCCGCCGGGCCCGGCCGGCGCGCTCGGCACGCAGAACATCGGGCTCGGCTCGGTGAACCCGATCGTGAAGAGCGTGCGGCAGTGGAGCCCGGCGTTGATCCTGCAGTACTACTTCGCCCAGGCGAACGCGAAGTTCCGGCCGTTCCTCGGCCTCGGCGTGTCGTACAACTGGTTCAGCGACCTGCAGCTCAACACGAACTTCATCAAGCAGACGCAGGACAACCTCGGCGCGATTCTCGCGGCGGGCGCGGGCAAGCCGGGTACGACCTCGGTGGAGGCGAAGGCATCGTCGTCATGGCAGCCGGTGTTCAACGCAGGCCTGCAGTACAACATCACCGAGCATTTCGGGCTGGTCGCGTCGGTGACCTACATCCCGCTGAAGACGACGTCGACGGTGACGATCAAGGCGGCCGACGGCACGGTGCTCTCCGAGTCGAAATCGGACCTGAAGGCCGATCCGATCATCAGCTATGTCGGGATGACGTACAAGTTCTGACGCCGGCGACGGAAGGGACGCAGGAACGGGAATGGATGAATGGATAGCCCGCGGCAAAATCGCGGGCAAAAAAAAGCCCGCCTAAGAGGCGGGCTGAATCCATATCAGAGGAGACATGGAGGAGACAGGTGTAACTATAGCGAATCGATTTCCGCATTGCAACATTTCCGTGGAGAAAATCAGGATTTTCCCTCGAATGCGCACTCTAGATCGCTAGTTCGACTCCGACCCCTTCCTGATCTCCCTGTCGAGCACGTCCGTCAGTGCGTCGCGCAGCAGCGCGACCGGCCGCGTCAGGCGGCCCGGCAGCGCGCCGTGCACGACCCACACGTTGATCCGCGTCTCCAGCCCTGCCGTTTCCACCACCCTCAGCGCGTCGCGATGCGCGCTGCGCGCCAGCGCGTTCGGCGGCGCGATGCCGATGCCGGCGCCGCGCGCGACGAGCGACAGCTGCAACTCCGAGCCGAACGCCTCGACCGCGACGTCGAACGGCAGCCCGGCCGCGCCGAGCGCGCGGCTGAGCGCCGAACGCATCCCGCAGCCGTCCTGGCTCAGTACCCACGGGAAACGCGACAGCACGTCGAGCGACAGCGGGCCGTCCGGCAGCGGGAAATCGCGCGCGGCGACGAGCACCGTCGGCTGCGTGCCGAGCAGCGTGGCCGTCAGCGCGTCGGGCAGCGCCGCGCCGGCCGGCGCCATCACCGTCGCGACATCGAGCGTGCCGCGCTCGATGCCCTGCACGAGCGCCGGCGACCAGCCGGCCGTCACGCGCAGCGTGAGCCGCGGAAACGCGTCGCGCAGCCGGTCGATCGGCTGCTCGAGCGCCAGCTCGGACAGGAACGGCGGCACGCCGATGCGCAGTTCGCCGGACGGCTCGCTGTCCGGTGCGCCGGCCGCCATCAATTCGTCGACCGCGCCCAGCACGTTGCGCGCGAGCGCATAGACGTCGCGCCCGGCGGCGGTCGGCTTCAGCGGCTTGCTCTGGCGCTCGAGCAGCGGGATGCCCAGTAGCGTCTCGAGGTTCTGCACGCGCCGCGTGAGCCCCGGCTGCGTCAGATGAAGCTTCGCGGCGGCGGCGACCATCGACCCGCTGTCGACGACCGCGACGAACGCCTGGAGATCACGCGTATTCAAAGCAAACTCGCATAATCATGTTAGACATATTTCAATTGTCGCATAAACATCGGCCACCTACGATGGAGATTCCTTCGCTCTACTCCCCAGGCTTCCGATGAACTGCCCTGCCGACTCCCACCCCGCCGCCGGTCGCTCCGCGCTCGGCGCACCGCCCGCGCTGAGCGCGGGCATGACGCTCTTCTTCGCCGCGACGGTCGGCGTGATCGTGATGGACCTGTTCGCCGCGCAGCCGCTGACCGGCCCGATCAGCGCCGACCTGCGGCTGCCGCCCGGCCTCACCGGGCTCGTCGCGATGCTGCCGCAGCTCGGCTACGCGGCCGGCCTCGTGCTGCTGGTGCCGCTCGTCGATCTGCTCGAGAACCGCCGCCTGATCGTCGCGACGCTCGTCGCCTGCGCGGCCGCGCTCGCGCTGCCGGCCTTCACGCGGTCCGGCATCGTGTTCCTGCTCGCGACGCTGGCCGCCGGCGCCGCGTCGAGCGTGATCCAGATGCTGGTGCCGATGGCCGCGTCGATGGCGCCCGAAGCGCAGCGCGGGCGCGCGGTCGGCAACGTGATGAGCGGGCTGATGCTCGGCATCCTGCTGTCGCGGCCGCTCGCGAGCCTGATCGCGGGCACGGCCGGCTGGCGCGCGTTCTACGCGCTGGCCGCGCTCGCGAACGCGGCGATCGCGGCGGTGCTCGCACTGCGCTTGCCGCCGCGCGTGCCGTCGGCGACGGCCGGCTATCGCGCGCTGCTCGCCTCGATGGGCCGCCTGCTGGCCGACGAACCGGTGCTGCGCCGGCATGCGCTGTCGGCCGCGCTCGCGATGGCCGCGTTCAGCGCGTTCTGGACCGCCGTCGGGCTGCGGCTCGCGCAGCCGCCGTTCGGCCTCGACCTGCACGGGATCGCGCTGTTCGCGTTCGCCGGCGCAAGCGGCGCGATCGTCACGCCGCTGGCCGGCCGCGCCGGCGATCGGGGCCATGGCCCGGCCGCGCAGCGCCTCGCCCACGTGACGATGCTCGCGGCGCTCGGCGTGCTCGGCATCGCCGGCGCCGGCTGGTTCGGCTTCGATGCGCACGCGCATCGCGACGTCGCGCTGGCGCTGCTGGCCGGCGGCGCAGCGCTGCTCGATGCGGGCGTGATCGTCGACCAGACGATCGGCCGCCGGGAAATCAATTTGCTGAACCCGGCCGCGCGCGGGCGGCTGAACGGGCTGTTCGTCGGGCTGTTCTTCGTCGGCGGCGCGCTGGGCGCCGCGCTCGCGGGCAGCGCGTGGGCGTGGGGCGGGTGGAGCGCCGTGTGCGGTGTCGGCTTCGCGTTCGCGGGCGCGGCCGCCGCGTTCGGCGTGTCGGCCGGGCGCCGCAGCGGCATCACCGTGCGGCCGCGCGCGTGACGCGCTCCCGATGTGAAAACGCCCCGCCCTCTGACGAGGTGCGGGGCGTGCGGCGGGCCGCGCGGCCGGAATCAGTGGCGAACCAGCGCCATCATCGCGCCGAAGCCGACGAAGATGCCGCCCGTCAGACGGTTGAAGACCTTCGCGACGCTCTGGCTCTTCAGCGTCGCGCCGATGCGCGTGCCGAACGACGCGTAGACGAGATACCAGCTCACCTCGATCACCGCGAACGTGACGACGAGGATGCCGAATTGCGGCAGCGTCGGCTCGGCGGCATTGATGAACTGCGGCAGCAGCGCGGCCGCGAACAGGATCGCCTTCGGGTTGCTGCCCGCGACCAGGAAACCATTGCGGAACAGCGTCCAGCGCGATGCCGATGCGCCCTGCGAAACGGCGTCGACGTCGCCGGCCGGCGCGTCGTCGATGCGGGCGCGCCACGCCTTCACGCCGAGATAGATCAGATAGGCCGCGCCCGCGAGGCGCAATCCATCGAACATCGCCGGCCATGCCTCGAGGACCGCCCCGAGCCCCGCCGCGGACACCGCCAGCATCAGCACCAGCGCGCTCAGGCAGCCGGCCATCGTCGCCGACGAGCGGCGCAGCCCGTGCCGCGCGCCGTGCGTCATCACGAGCAGCATGTTCGGACCCGGAATCGCCGACACGACGAACACCGTCGCCACGAAAAGCCACCACGTATGCAGGTTCATGACCGCCCCGACCGAAAGAGAAACGAAATGTCGATTATGCCGCGTGCACGGCGTTGCTGTCGCGCGTCGGCTCAGCGGCCCGCGCGGCGCAGCGCGACTTCGCCGAGCACCGCGAAGTCCTGTTCGCCGCCGCCGTGCGCGAGCGCATCGAGCAGGCTGTCGCGCACGACGCTCGCCACCGGCAGCGGCACCGACACCGCGTCGCCGGCCTGCAGCGCGAGCCGCACGTCCTTCAGCCCGAGGCGCGCCTTGAAACGCGCGGGTTCGTAGCTGCGCTCGGCGATCATCCCGCCGTAGCCTTCGTAGACCGGCCCCGGGAACACGCTATTCGTGATCACGTCGAGGAAATCGCGCATCGCGACGCCGTGCGCACCGAGCAGCGCGGACGCCTCGCCGAGCGTCTCGATCGCCGACGCGAGCGTGAAGTTCGCCGCGATCTTCGCGACGTTCGCGTGCTGCGGCAGCGAGCCGAACCGCCAGGTCTTCTGGCCGATCGCGTCGAACAGCGGCTGCACGCGGTCGATCGCCTCGGCCGGGCCGCCGGCCATGATCGTCAGGCGGGCGGCGGCCGCGACGTCCGGGCGCCCCATCACGGGCGCGGCGACGTACTGGAGGCCGCGCGACGCGTGGGCGTGCGCGAGCGATTCGGCGAGCGCGACCGACACCGTCGCCATGTTCACGTGGATCAGGCCGCGCGGCGCGTCGGCGAGCAGCGCGTCGTCGAATACTTCGCGCGCGGCCGCATCGTCGGCGAGCATCGAGAACACGGCATCGCCGCGAAACGCATCGGCCGGCGTATCGACGATCTGTGCGCCCAACGCGGCGAGCGGCTCGGCGCGCTCGCGCGACCGGTTCCAGACCCGCACGGCGTGCCCGGCCTTCAGCAGGTTCGTCGCGATCGCCTGCCCCATTTCGCCCAGTCCGATAAATCCAAGATCCATTTCCCGCTCCTTCGACCCGTGAAGCGGGGAGTTAAACACAGATGGCGGCGGCCTGCAGCCCCCCGCCACCGGCCGCGCGCGGTGCGATACTGCGCGCATGGCGACCGCGACCTTCCGCTTCCACGGCGAACTGAACGCGTTTCTCGCACGCGCTCAGCGCGGGTGCGCGTTCGCGCACGTGTTTGCGCGCGATGCGACGGTCAAGCACGCGGTCGAGGCGCTCGGCGTCCCGCATACGGAAATCGGCCGGCTCTGCGTGAACGGCGCGCCGGCCGCACTCGACCGGCCGCTTGGCGACGGCGACCGGGTCGACATCCATCCGGAACGCGCGCGGCCGGCCATCGAATCGCCGGTGCAGCCGCAACCGGAGAGCTGGCGCTTCATCGCCGACGCGCATCTCGGCGGCCTCGCGCAGTTGCTACGCCTCGCCGGCTTCGACACCTGCTACGACAACCACTACCGCGACGACGAACTCGTCGCGCTCGCCGCGCGCGAAGGCCGGATCGTGCTGACCCGCGACCGCGAGCTGCTGAAGCGCCGCGCGGTCGTTCGCGGCTGCTACCTGCACGCGCAGCAGCCGGACGCGCAGCTGCACGAGCTGTTCGCGCGGCTCGACCTCGCGCCGCACATGCGCCCGTTCCGGCTGTGCCTGCGCTGCAACGCGCCGCTGCACGCGCTCGATGCGGCGGACGCCGCGCCGCGCGTGCCGGCCGGCGTGCGCCAGCGGCACCGGCGCTTTGCCGCGTGCGACGTGTGCCGGCGCGTGTTCTGGGAAGGGTCGCACTGGCGGCGCATGCGCGCGGTGGTCGACGCGATGCGCGCGCTGCCGCCCGTCGCGCCGGAGGCGGCGGACGCGGCGAGCGCGGCGAACGCGGCAGATGCGCCGGACGCGGCGGACGCGTAAAAAAAACCCCGCAGGCCGAAGCGTGCGGGGTTTCTCGACGGGCGGCCGGCGCTGCCGGCTCCGACGAAGCGTGCTTAGTTTGCTGCGCCTGCGTCGTTCGTGCCGGCTGCCGAAGCGGCGGCGGCCTTCGCCTTGCCCTTGGCCGAACCGTGCTGCTTCAGCGCGTGCTTCGGCTTGGTGTGATCCTTCTTCATCGGTGCCGAGGCGGGAGCCATCGCGCCGGCTGCCGGCGCCGAAGCCGCCTCCTGTGCGAATGCCGAAACCGATGCGAGAGCGAGTGCTGCGGTCATGATCGAAGCGAGCGTCTTCTTCATTGTTCTTCCTTTAGCGGAGAAAAAATCAAACGTACCGGTAAGAGATGCGAGGCATCCGCATCGGGACATCAGTCGCGCCGGGTTGACGGTCGCCGCCGGGCGGGTCGGCTTTCGCCTTTTCGCCGCGGCAAATACTGACGCACTCGGTCCATAACGCACCGCCCGCACCGCGAGTTGACACGCTGCACCCAACCCTCGGGTTTCCCCCGACGCACGGCCTTGCGGCCCGCCCGACGCGCCGCCGCGACCTGCGTCAATCGTCCGACAAACCGGCTCTCGCGCCCGCCGCGGCGACGCTATACTGGCGTCCTTCCGTCCCAACCGGAGCGCGGCCGGTCACGCTACCGCCGCCGTCGCGAGGCGCCCAAATTGCCCGACCACAATCTGGACAAACTGAAAATCGACCGGCGTCCGATCGCGCCCGCGCCCCGCCGGCGCCGGTGGGTCCGCTATGCGGTCGCCGCCGTGCTCGTGATCCTCGCGATCGCAGCCGCGCTCGCGCTCACCGGCCGGCCGACGGTCGACACGACCTCCGTCACGTCCGCGTACCCGTACCAGAACGACACCCAGCTCAATGCGACCGGCTACGTCGTGCCGCAGCGCAAGGCCGCGGTCGCGTCGAAGGGCCAGGGGCGCGTCGAATGGCTCGGCGTGCTCGAAGGCACGCGCGTGAAGAAGGGCGAGATCATCGCGCGGCTCGAGAGCCGTGACGTGGAAGCCTCGCTGGCGCAGGCCCGCGCGCAGGTGCTGGTCTCCCGGGCGAACCTCGGCGTCGCGCAGGCGGAACTGAAGGACGCGCAGATTGCGCTGCGCCGCAGCGCCGTGCTCGCCCCGAAGGGCGCGGTGCCGGCTGCGCAGCTCGACACCGACACGGCCCGCGCGAACAAGGCGCGCGCGACGCTCGGCAGCGACCAGGCCGCGATCGCGTCCGCCGAAGCGAACGCGCAGGCCGCGCAGGTCGCGGTCGACCAGACGGTGATCCGCGCACCGTTCGACGGCATCGTGCTCGCGAAGCACGCGAACGTCGGCGACAACATCACGCCGTTCTCGTCGGCGTCGGACAGCAAGGGCGCCGTCGTGACGATCGCCGACATGGATACGCTCGAGGTCGAGGCCGACGTCGCGGAATCGAACATCGCGAAGATCCGCGCGGAGCAGCCGTGCGAGATCCAGCTCGACGCGCTGCCCGACATGCGCTTCGCGGGCCGCGTGTCGCGCATCGTGCCGACCGTCGACCGCTCGAAGGCGACGGTGCTCGTGAAGGTGCGCTTCGTCGACCGCGACGAGCGGGTGCTGCCCGACATGAGCGCGAAGATCGCGTTCCTGTCGAAGCCGGCGTCGGCGCAGGACCGGCAGCCGGTGACGGCCGTGCAGGCGAGCGCCGTGGTCGAGCGCGACGGCCGCCCGGTCGTGTTCGTCGTGAAGGACGACACCGTACACGCAACCGCGGTGACGACCGGCACGCGGATCGGCGAACTCGTCGCGATCCGCGGCGTGAAGCCCGGCGACACGGTCGTGCTCGCGCCGGGCGCGAAGCTGAAGGACGGCGCGAAAGTGACCGTCGCGAAGAAGTAGCGAGGCGCGCGTGAACGACGCCTCGCCTCCCCTCGTCGAGATCAGCCACGTCGCGAAGTCGTACCGGCGCGGCAACCAGGTCGTGCCGGTGCTGACCGACATCACGCTCGACATCGGCGAAGGCGACTTCGTCGCGCTGATGGGGCCGTCGGGTTCCGGCAAGAGCACGCTGCTCAATCTCGTCGCCGGCATCGACCGGCCCGACAGCGGCGAGCTGCGCGTGGGCGGCCTCGACATCTCGCGGCTCGAGGAGGCGCAACTGGCCGAATGGCGCGCGGCGAACGTCGGCTTCATCTTCCAGTTCTACAACCTGATGCCCGTGCTCACCGCGTTCGAGAACGTCGAGCTGCCGCTGATGCTCACGCACCTGTCGCGCCGCGAACGGCGCGAACGCGTCGAGCTGGTGCTCGACATGGTGAACCTCGGCGACCGGACCAGTCATTATCCGTCCGAGCTGTCGGGCGGCCAGCAGCAGCGCGTCGCGATCGCGCGCGCGCTGATCACCGATCCGGTGCTGATCGTCGCCGACGAGCCGACCGGCGACCTCGACCGCGCGTCGGCCAGCGACGTGCTCACGATGCTGCAACGGATGAACGCCGAGCTCGGCAAGACGATCATCATGGTGACCCACGATGCGCACGCGGCCGGCGCCGCGCAGTCGCTCGTGCATCTGGAAAAAGGGGAGCTGATCGATGGGCACGCCGTCTGACCGGCGGGAGCGCGCGCGATGTACGTGCTGAAGCTGATTGCGCGCAATGCGCTGCGGCACCGGCTGCGCACGCTGTTGACCGTGCTCGGGCTGACCATCGCGGTGCTGGCGTTCGGGCTGCTGCACACGGTGGTTGACGCGTGGTACGCGGGCGCGGCCGCCGCGTCGAGCGGCCGGCTCGTCACGCGCAACGCGATCTCGCTCGTGTTCCCGCTGCCGGTCAGCTACGAGAACCGGATCCGCGGCGTCGATGGCGTGACGGCCGTGGTCCGCTCGAACTGGTTCGGCGGCGTGTACCGCGACCCGAAGAACTTCTTTGCGAGCTTCGCTGTGTCGGAAAACTATCTCGACCTGTATCCGGAATTCCTCCTGCCCGCGCAGCAGCGCGCCGACTACGACCGCGACCGCCGCGGCTGCCTGGTCGGGCGCCAGCTCGCGACGCAGTTCGGCTTCAAGGTCGGCGACGTGATCCCGTTGAAGGGCACGATCTATCCGGGCACGTGGGACTTCGTCGTGCGCGGCATTCTCGACGGCCGCGACGACTCGACGATCACGCGCCAGCTGGTGTTCCACTGGGACTACCTGAACGAGACGGTGCGCAAGCGCACGCCGAAGCAGGCCGACCAGGTCGGCGTGTTCGTGCTCGGCGTCGCGAATCCGGACGACGGCGCCGCGATCGCGCGCAACGTCGACGCGGTGTTCAAGAACTCGCTCGCCGAAACGCTGACCGAGACGGAGCAGGCATTCCAGCTCGGCTTCGTCGCGATGTCGAACCAGATCATCGCGGCGATCCGCGTCGTGTCGTACGTGGTGATCCTGATCATCATGGCCGTGATGGCGAACGCGATGGCGATGAGCACGCGCGAACGGACCGCCGAATACGCGACGCTGAAGGCGCTCGGCTTCGGCCCCGGCTTTCTCGCGCTGATCGTGTTCGGCGAATCGGTGGTGATCGCGGTGGCCGGCGGCGGGCTCGGGATACTCGCGACGCCGCCGGCGGCGAGCCTCTTCAAGCAGGCCGCGGGCGGCATCTTCCCGGTGTTCAAGGTATCGACCGAGACGATGGCGCTGCAGGCCGCATGCTCGGTCGCGGTCGGCATCGCGGCCGCGCTCGTGCCGGCGTGGCAGGCCGCGCGCGCGCGCGTGGTCGAAGGCCTGCGGGCGATCGGCTAGGCGCGCGCATGGCGATTCCGTTGACCTACATCGCGCGCAACCTGTGGACCCGGCGGCTCACCATCGCCCTCACCGCGGGCGGGATGGCGCTCGTGATCTTCGTGTTCGCGACGGTGCAGATGCTCGACGCCGGGCTCACGAAGACACTCGTGTCGACCGGCGAACCCGATAACGCCGTGGTGATCCGCAAGGGCGCCGAAACCGAGATCCAGAGTTCGATCGACCACCAGCAGGCCAACGCGCTCGAGATGCATCCGGCCGTCGCGCTCGGCCCTGACGGCCGGCCGCGGGTGTCGAAGGAAGCCGTCGTGCTGATCTCGCTCGTGAAGACGTCGAGCGGCAAGCCGTCGAACGTCGTGATCCGCGGCGTGTCGCCGGCCGGCCTCGCGCTGCGGCCGCACGTGAAGCTCGTGGCCGGCCGCACGTTCGCGCCGGGTTCGTCGGAGATCGTCGTCGGCAGCGCGATCGCGAAAGGCTTCAGCGGCACGCAGCTCGGCGACAGCCTGCATTTCGCGCAGCGCGACTGGACCGTGGTCGGCGTGTTCGACGCCGGCGGCAGCGGCTTTGATTCGGAGATCTGGGGCGACGTCGACCAGCTGATGCAGTCGTTCCGGCGCACGAGCTACTCGTCGATGGTGCTGCGCATCCCGAGCGCCGACGGCTTCGCGCGCTTCAAGGCCGACATCGACGTCGACCCGCGGCTGACCGACGAGGCGAAGCGCGAACAGACTTTCTACGGCGACCAGTCGAAGGCGCTGTCGCGGTTCATCAACATTCTCGGCATCACGCTGTCGACGATCTTCTCGATTGCCGCGATGATCGGCGCGATGATCACGATGTACGCATCGGTCGCGAACCGCACCGCCGAGATCGGCACGCTGCGCGCGCTCGGCTTCAAGCGCATGAACGTGCTCGCCGCGTTCCTGCTGGAAGCGCTGCTGCTCGGCTTCGTCGGCGGCGTCGCGGGGCTCGCGTGCGCGTCGCTGATGGAGTTCGCGTCGTTCTCGACGACCAACTTCCAGACCTTCGCCGACCTGTCGTTCCGCTTCGTGCTGACGCCCGCGATCGTCGTGAAGACGCTGCTGTTCTCGCTGGTGATGGGCCTCGTCGGCGGGTTCCTGCCGGCGATGCGCGCCGCGCGGCTGAACATCGTCGACGCGCTGCGCGCGCGGTGATGTGCGCGGCCGGTCACGCCCGGCGCTCGCGCGGCACCCACGCGCCGTGGAAGCCGGCGGGCACGCGACGCGGCAGGTGCACCGTCGCGACCGGCGCCGCATCGATCGCGCGGGCATCGAGAATCACGACGTCGCTCGTATCCGTCGCCGCGCGGTAGACCACCACCAGCAGCCAGCCGTCGTCTTCGTCGGTACCGCCCGGGCGCGGCACGAACACCGGTTCGCCGTTCTGGTCGCCGGCCGGCACCGCGTAACGCGTCGTCGTGCCGCGCACGTGGTCGAAGCGCATCACGCCGCGCATTTCCGCGTTGTTCGGCTGCTCGACCGCATACAGATAGCGGTAGCCGCGCCCCGTCCTGCTTTCGTTGATGCGCGGCAGCTCGATGCCGCCGTCGGCGAGCGGCCCTTCGTCGACCAGCCCGTTCGCGGTATCGATCACGTAGCGCCACAGCTCGCCGAGCGGGTTGTCGGCAAAACGACCGGTGCGCGCGTCGAGCCGCAGGAACCATGGATAGCGAACCACGTCGAGCACGATGCACGACACGTCGCAGTCGTACGCGTTCACGACGTGCTGGATGAAGCACGGCTCGATGCCGAACCAGCGCACGTCGCCGCCGTGGCGCGGGATCACGCCGATCCGTGCGTCGCGGTCGTCGTGCCAGCGCAGCGGCATCCGGTGCCCCTGCTTCAGCATCGCGAAGTCGTAGCCGACATTCAGGTCGAGCAGCAGGCTGCGGGTTTCGGTGATCGCGAGGTCGTGCATCATCGACGGCGCGCGCACGTCGACGGCGAGGTCGACGCGCTGCACGCCGCGCGCGTCCGCGACGCCATAGCGCAGCCACGGTTTGCGCCAGTCCGCGCGAAACAGGATCAGCTCGCCCGTCACCGGATCGACCTTCGGATGCGCGGTCATCGCGCCGTCGAGCGCCGCGTGCCGCGCGGGTGCGCCGAGCGTGTCGAGTGCGGCCGTGATCGCGACCGGCGCGCCCCCTTCGGCCAGCGCCAGCAATTCGCCCGCGTGCTGCAGGAGGTTCACGTTCGGATTGGTGTCGGGCAGGTGCGGTGCCTGCGCGGGTGCATGCACGGCGGCCCAGCGCCGCGTGCGCGCCCAGCGGTTCCGGTAGCCGGCCGCGCGGCCGTTTTCGAATGCGATCGCATGCAGCATCGCCGCTTCCGGCCACCACGACAGTATGTCGTTCCCGTCGAAGCGGCCGCCCGGCGGATTCGGGCCGTTGCGCAGCAGCGTGCCGTCGAGTTCGGGCGGGATCGTGCCGGTCACGCGCAGCCCGACGACGTCGACTTCGTCGGCGACCGGGGCAATCGCACCCCGGTTCAGGTCGAATACGGTCATCGCATCGGCGCGCCGTCAGAGTCTTCGGTCGACGGCGGCAGGTCGCCGCGCGCCAGCGCGAGCGCATGGTCGCGCACGTCGTCCGGCCAGCCGGCGATCAGCTCGGCCAGTCGCGCGAGGTCGTTCGCATACAGCGCACGCGCGGCTTCCTCGAAACCCGGCAGGTCGCCCGCGATCGCGGACATGAAGTGATACGCACGCGCTTGCGCGTCGCGACGCCGGTCGGCCGCCGCATGCGTGCGCCGCGCGTCCTCGACGAGCTTGCGCAGCGCGACCGACGCGCCGCCCGGCTGCGTAGCGAGCCAGTCCCAGTGACGCGGCAGCAACGTGACTTCGCGCGATACGACACCGAGCTTCGGGCGGCCGCGGCCGCGTGGTTCGTCAGCGCTGGCGGGTGCGGACGCATCGGCTGGCGCCGCCGCGTATCGCGCGCGGATCTCGTCCGCCGTGCCGCGCAGGTCGAGGTCGATCGCGCGGCCGGTCGCGTCGTCGAAGATCAGGATCGTGCCGGGCGTTGCGTCGCCGGCAGCCTGCCGGACCGCAAGCGCGACCGTCGCGAGCGGCCCCGACACGAGCCGCCGGTGGCCGTCGAAGGCCGTGTACGAAGGAAGGAGCGTGGAGAGTGTCATCGTGGTCGCCCGCAGGCTGGAATCAGAAAGACGCTATTTTTATCCGGGTATAAATTGATTGTCAATATTTATCCGGGTAAAAATATATCCCGATGTGCGACCGATCGATTCAATTCCTGAATCGATCAAGTCAGCAATTGGCATGAAAGCGCAATATTCGCCATGACAGAATGACCCGGACGCCCCGACTGCCGGGGCATCGACATCCGGTCTCCGGCCGGCAATACCACCACGAAAAAACGCGCGCACCCGACGCGCCGCCGCACGACGGCACCTTCCGCCCTTCGGAGGAGACAGTCATGAATCCGCTTCACGCATTGCCGGCATCCGTGTCGGCAACGGCCCGGCGCACCCGCGTGCGCTGGCTCGTGCTGACCGTGCTGTTCGCGGTCACGACGATCAACTATGCGGATCGAGCGGCGATCGCGATCGCCGGCCCGGCGCTCGCCCGCGCGATGCACCTGAGCCATGTGCAGATGGGCTTCATCTTCTCGGCGTTCGGCTGGTCGTACGTGATCGCGCAACTGCCGGGCGGCTGGCTGCTCGATCGCTTCGGGTCGCGCATCGTCTATGCGTTCAGCATCTTCTTCTGGTCGCTGTTCACGCTGCTGCAGGGCGGCATCGGCTTCTTCAGCGGTGCGGCCGCGTTCGCGCTGTTGTTCGGGCTGCGCTTCCTGGTCGGTGCGGCCGAGGCGCCGTCGTTCCCGGCCAACAGCCGGATCGTGTCCACCTGGTTCCCGGCCGCCGAACGCGGCACCGCATCGGCGATCTTCAACGCCGCGCAGTACGCGGCGACCGTCGTGTTCGCGCCGCTGATGGGCTGGCTCGTGCACGCGTTCGGCTGGCAGTCGGTGTTCGCGGTGATGGGCGTGCTCGGCTTCGCGTTCGTGCTCGTGTGGAATCGCACGATGTACGACCCGAAGGCGCACCCGCGCGTCAACGATGCGGAGCTGGACTATCTCGCCGAAGGCGGTGCGCTCGTCAACATCGACCAGGCGACCGGCGCGCGCGACGGCGGCCCGTCGATGCGTCACGTGAAGGCGCTGCTCAGGAACCGGATGCTCGTCGGCGTGTACGTCGCGCAGTATTGCATCAACGCGCTCACCTACTTCTTCATCACGTGGTTTCCCGTCTATCTCGTGCAGGCGCGCGGGATGTCGATCCTCAACGCGGGGCTGGTCGCGTCGATCCCGGCCGTGTGCGGGTTCCTCGGCGGGATTCTCGGCGGCCTCGTGTCCGACGGGCTGCTCAAGCAGGGCCGGTCGCTGTCGGTCGCGCGCAAGGTGCCGATCGTGATCGGCATGCTGCTGTCGATGTCGATGATTGTCTGCAACTACACCGACTCGCACGTGCTCGTCGTGCTGTTCATGGCGCTGTCGTTCTTCGGCAAGGGCCTCGGCGCGCTCGGCTGGGCCGTCAACGCCGACACCGCGCCGCGCCAGATCGCCGGCCTCAGCGGCGCGCTGCTCAATACCTGCGGCAATCTTTCCAGCATCACGACGCCGATCGCGATCGGCTATATCGTCGACCGCAGCGGCTCGTTCAACGGCGCGCTGGTGTATGTCGTCGCGCACGCACTCGTTGCCGTGATCTGCTATCTGTTCGTCGTCGGCGAAATTCGCCGCGTCGAGCTGAACTGAACTGAACTGAACGGCGCGGGCCGCGCCGGCGCGTCCGGCGGCCCGCGCATCACCGGAACCAGGAGCGAACCGATGTCCGAATCCCGCCGTGCCGGCACGCCGCGCGTCACGCGCATGCAGGTGATCCCCGTCGCCGGCCGCGACAGCATGCTGCTGAACCTGTGCGGCGCGCACGCGCCGTATTTCACGCGCAACCTCGTGATACTCGACGACAGCAGCGGCCACACGGGCGTCGGCGAAGTGCCCGGCGGCGAAGGCATCCGGCATGCGCTCGAACGGATGACCGACCTCGTGGTCGGCCAGTCGATCGGGCGTTACCAGGCCACGCTCAACGCGGTGCGCGCGGCGCTGTCCGGCGCGGCGGCCGGCGCCGGACGCACGATCCAGCACGAAGTGACGTCGGCCGGCGAGGCGGCCGTGCTGCGCCAGCCGCACGAGATCAACCTGCGGCTCGACAACGTGATCACCGCGATCGAGGCCGCGCTGCTGGACCTGCTCGGCCAGCATCTCGACGTGCCGGTCGCCGCGTTGCTCGGCGAAGGGCAGCAGCGCGACGCGGTGCCGATGCTCGCGTACCTGTTCTACATCGGCGAGCGGCGCCGCACCGACCTGCCGTATCGCGACGAAACGCAGGCAACCGATCCGTGGTTCCGCCTGCGCAACGAAGCGGCGCTCACGCCGGCCGCGATCGCGCAGCAGGCCGAGGCCGCGGTCGAACGCTACGGCTTCGCCGATTTCAAGCTGAAGGGTGGCGTGATGGCCGGCGCGGACGAGATGGAGGCGATCGCGGCGATCAAGGCGCGCTTTCCCGACGCCCGCGCGACGCTCGATCCGAACGGCGCGTGGTCGCTCGACGAAGCGGTCGCGCTGTGCCGCGGGCAAGGCCACCTGCTCGCGTATGCGGAGGACCCGTGCGGGCCGGAAGCCGGCTACTCGGGCCGCGAGGTGATGGCCGAGTTCCGCCGGGCGACCGGCATCCCGACCGCGACCAACATGATCGCGACCGACTGGCGGCAGATGGATCATGCGGTGCGGCTGCGGGCGGTCGACATCCCGCTCGCCGATCCGCACTTCTGGACGATGCAGGGTTCGGTGCGGCTCGCGCAGCTGTGCCGCGACTGGGGGCTCACGTGGGGTTCCCACTCGAACAATCACTTCGACGTGTCGCTCGCGATGTTCACCCATGCGGCCGCGGCGGCGCCCGGCACGATCACCGCGATCGACACGCACTGGATCTGGCAGGAAGGCGACGCGCGGCTCACGCGGGAACCGCTCGAGATCGTCGGCGGCCAGGTGGCCGTGCCCGAGCGGCCGGGGCTCGGGATCGAGCTCGACATGGCGCAGGTCGAGGCCGCGCATGCGCTGTATCGGGAGGTCGGTGGCACGGCGCGCGATGATGCGATGGCGATGCGGTATCTGGTGCCGGGGTGGACGTATGATCCGAAGCGGCCGAGTTTCGGGCGCGGGTGACGGCGGCTGCAGCCGGCCTCATGCGCAAACCGCGCGAGCCGGTCGCCGGCTCGGCGGCCGATGCACTACGCATTGCATTGCGCTGCGCTTTGCGCCGAACCCATGCACGTTATCGGTATTCATCGATTTCGAGCACGCCCCCGATCGATTCAATGAGCTTGCGCGTGGCCTCCGACACATAAGGCACACGATTACCCGTCTCGTTGTCCCAGTAGCAGAAGAATCGCATGCGCGCGTCAGCCCGTTCGATGCGCTCACGGACATCGTCGCGGGGCAACGAGAGGCGGTCGATCAGGTACCGAAGATGCGGCTCCAATCGATCGCTATGAACAGCTGGCTTGCTTTCCAACGCCCAAAGGTTGAGCTTTCCGGGCCGCGAACCGAGGCGTCCCGACGGTAGCAGATAGGGCTTTCCTCGCGTGATCGTTCGACTGGGGAAGACGCCGAAAAAGGCGGTCCACGTGTCCGGGTGCACGTCCTCCGACGAAATGATGAACGTCGCGTATGCGAGGATGTTTTCAGAAGGCGCCGGAGAGTCAGGGTGCATAGTCGTGAATGTTGTCTAGAATTACGCCTTTGAACTCGACGTCTCCGCTGTCGTGAAAGATAAGATTGTCGGCTGGTCCCAAGCCGTTTGCCGGCTTCAGCACGTGCAGCATCTGCCCGAACGTCTTGCGATCGTACCCGAGCATCTTTGCCGCAAAGTTCGGGTTGTTGGTCGAGGCGGCCAATGATTCGACGCCATCGCTCGCTGCCCCACCCACGTAATCGAACGGACGCGCATCCCCGAGCAACGTATCGGCACGTTGCGCAAACTCGGCTGTACGCCCTTCAGCGACAACGCCTTCCAGATAATCGATCAACGAGTCGGCAGATACGTCGCTCCACGTTGCCCAGTCCGGAAGCGGCTTGTCTACCGGCAATGCGGGCACCGACGGCACGCTTGCGCGTCGAAGGGGCCGTGAAAACGGCCGCGTCGACGGTTGGTCGGCAACACCGCCAATACTTGGCACCGCACGGTCGATGGATACCGACACTCGTCCGTCCTCGATCGCTGATTTCAGCGCAGCAATCGGATCGCCTTTGAATAGGCCAAGCCGCAGCTCCCGAAGAAAGCCGGCAGCGCCTGTCGTCAGCCCCGTGTACTTCGGCCAATGCAGCATCAATTCCAAGACAGCGGAGCGGTGTTCAAGCGACTGTCGTGATCCACCGTCGGTGGACAGCGTCGCTCGCCTGCCGAACCCCATATCGATCGTCACCGAGGCCATGCCGCACTACTCCGCCATTATCATCCGGCGAATTGGGCAATGCGGAGCAGTTTCCGGTCAACCGGTGACGGAGGACTCCGCCAGCAGAATACGACTCGTGTCCGTTGAAAGTTGCAGAGCTGTCAGGTGAGGAGATGCCGATAAGGGTGTAACGGAGCCCCCGATCAAATTGCGCCCAACCGTTACGGTTCGGTACGCCCCAGATGGGCTCCTGCATGCTATGCGTCTTCAGCGCGCGGCGAGTCGGAAGCGGCCGAGTTTCGGGCGTCGCAAATAGGCACGCGTTCGCGTCGGCGGCCGGGCGTCTTCCATCCGGCGGCCCGCACTATCGGCGCCGCGCCCCCGGCAGCGCGGCCGCGCTCCGCGCGATGCTGCGCGCGATCCGTCCGCATGCGCCAGCTCCGAATTGAGCCCCGGATCGTAGATCGTGAAGTCGATCCCCGCAACGCGACCGGACGCGACGAGCAGGCCGAGCAACGCATCGAGCCCATCGAAGTCCAGCCCCGGCGAGCCGGGCGAATCCACGGCAGGAAGTTGCGACTGATCGAGCACGTCGAGATCGACGTGCAACCACACCCGCCGAAGCGCGCGCCTGTGCAGCCAGTCGACGAGTTCGCCAGCGACGGCGGCAGGCCCGCGCGCGAGCAACTGCTGGATCGTCGTTTGTGTGATCGCCGTTCGAACGATATCGCCGTAGGCCGCCTCGAACTCGGCGGTTTCCGCGTCGCGCTCGCCGACCTGGCATACGTCGCGATCGTCGACGAGCGGACCATCGAGGTCCGGCCAGCACGTCAGCAGCGGCTCGCCCCGGCCGGTCGCCAGCGCGAGATCCATCCCGGCCGCGGAGCCGAGCCGCGTCGCCGTGTCGTAATTGCCCGGATGGAAGAAGTCGCTGTGCCCGTCGACGTGGACGAGCCCGCGGCCCCCTGCGTGCCGGTTGCCCAGCAGGCACCCGAGCAGGATGCTGCAGTCGCCGCCGAGCACGATCGGAAAGGCGCCCCGTGCGAGCGCACCGGCGACGTGCGCGGCGAGTTCCCGCGAGAACGCGCGGATCGACACGCCGTTACGGATGCGAGTGCCGGGTTGCGGCTCGAACGCATAGGCAGGATGCGGGAGCCACGCAACGCGCGCGCCCAGACGCGCGGCGAGTCCGGTGGCGAGTAGCGCGTCCGGGCCGCGCCACGTGTCGGGCTCGCGGCCGGCGCCGTTCGGCTTCAGGCCGAGGCTGCTCGGCGCGGCGATGAGTTCGATCGGCCGAACGACGCCGGTTGACGAATGTTCGGCCTGCAGGTCGGATGAAGCGGTCGGCTCCGTCATGACTTCTCCTCGCGCAATCGCGGTCGTCGGGCGTGATAACCTGTAAAAATGCCATCAAAGGTTAGTATCGATTTAACCCATGTCAAAGACTTCACCGGTTATGGAAGCGCACACGTTCGTGGCGCGCGATTTCATCGGCGGTCACGCCGTCCTCGACTTCGTCAACACGGTGACCGGCCGCGACGACACGCCGCGCGACTGGCTGCCCGATTACGACGCGTATCTGGCGTGGCTGGCGTCGGCGACCTTGCTCCCGGCGCTCGACCTGAAGCGGCTCGCGGCCCGCGCGGCCGAAGCCCCGGCGGCGGCCGACCGCGCGTTGCGCGATGCCAAGGGCCTGCGTGAAGCGTTGTTCGGGATCTTCGATGCGCTCGCACACCGCGCATCGCCGGCCGCAGCGGATCTCGCCACGCTGGAGCACGCGTGGCGGCGGGCGGTGAGCAGGCAGCGGCTGGTCGCGACGGCCGGACGAGTGGCATTCGGCTACGCGCCGGATACGCGCGTCGACGCGGATCTGCACCTGCCCGCCGAGCTGATTGCGCTCGACGCCGTGAAGCTTCTCGACGCGATACCGGACGGACGGCTCCGGATGTGCGCGGGTCCGAATTGCGCGTGGCTGTTCATCGACGGGTCGAAGACTGGGCGTCGCAAGTGGTGCGACATGGCAACCTGTGGAAACGTCGCGAAGGCGCGACGGCACTACCACGCGACGAGGCACGGGCTGGCGGGGGCGGCGCACGATCGCGACGCGGCCGAATAGGAGCGGGCCGCGTCGAAAGGGATACACGGGGCGCCGGCGCTATGCGCGGCATGCTGGAAAACAAAAAGGGCCCGGTCTTGCGACCGAGCCCTTCGGATTTTCGTTGGTGGAGCGGAGGAGGATCGAACTCCCGACCTTCGCATTGCCCCGGAAAGGCTACCCCCAAGCAATCGAAAACATTCGACGCCCGTGCTGACGCAGAAAAATGGGCACGAGCCGTTCGAACGAGAGATGGATCAGGGTCGCTTCACGCAAAAATCAAATCTGTGCCATACGAGGTCTGGTTCGGATGTCGTTAGTTCAGTCGCCGACGCGGGCAGTCATGCTGCCAATCAAGGTGCACCCGCACTCGGTATGATGACCGTGCAATGCGACGCGCTGGCCATCGATCGTCACCGTCGGATGAGCCTCGATAATTTTGTTGATGCCGTGCGGTCGACCGTCCGGATATTTTTCTGGACAGTCCACCAGGTCATGCAGCCGCGCAATCTTTTTGCCGTCGATGCTATGGGTTTCCGAACCGGTGATCACTCGCCCGCCGTGCGAGGTTTCATCACCGACCACGATCATCTGTAATGCCATCTTGCTCCCCTTATAGCGTGACTGACTGCGGCGCGGGCCCCGTGTCGCGCGCCGTCAGTATCTCAATCTCTGCCCAGACATTCATCGGGACCCGGGCGATGGCGACGCCGAACAATTCGTGTGTCTGCTGACGCCGAGCCAGCAGATCATGGACAAACCGATGCTGATCAAAATCCATGCCGTACAGGTAGGTGTACTGGCAGAAAACCAGGCGATCCCCCGGCTCACTGATTCCCCATTCCACCGCGCGGTGGTATCGGGGAATGAAGTCGTCAAACCGATCGAAATAGGGGCGATCGCCGTTGGCATCACCAGACTCGATCAGTGCCGCAAGAATCTCGTCCGGCTCCGTGTGTGCCGTAAGAACGTCAATATCAGCCTGCTCGAACTGGACCATGACGGAGCGGCATATCCGCGCGCTCGATGTCGAATCGTTTCGGATGCGCTGCCACGCCTTGTGGCGCCCCCGATACATCCACTGCTCGATCGGGCTCATGAACATGGCGCGAACCTGCTCGCCCCATGCGTCAAAGACCACCCCGGTGTTACGCGGGTCAAAGAACCGGACCATAGCGGTCATGTTGTCGCCAATGTCCGCAAACAGGAACGCTTGCAGGTGCGTGACGAGCGCATCCATTTCGACCCGGCTCCAGATCAACGACAGACAGGGACTTTGAAGGTCGAGTTGATCGAGCTCCGCAAACCAGTCCGCATCCGTGTCGCTCACCGGCACCAAGAACAGCGAAGCGGGTCCGAGCTCTTCTTCGGGCAGCCCGGCGAAAACGGAGCGGAACGGTACGCCGGAGCGTTCGAGTAAAGGCACGACCTTCGGCGGACATACCGCCGCGTCGATCAACCCCATCAGGCGCGCTGGCGGGGAGGTAGTCTGTAGTTCCATCGAAAATCCAGGTTAGCGGCTTCCAGCCCACGTCACGCCCAGCCGGCTTGGGTTTGGCCAGTGCCGAGGTCCAGTTGCGAAGCGTTTGATGCGAGGCCGAGATAGGCCTTGCGATTGTCCCCGCCTGCAAATATGACTCGCGGGAAACCATATCCCCCGGGTGCATATTCATGGAAATACGGTATCCGGAACCAGCAGCGGCTGTCGTGCACGTAGTCGTCAAACAGGGTAATGGCGGCCGCGGGCAACTTGTTCACGGCGTCGGGCGACGTATGCTGGCGCAGGAATGATTCCACGCCAGGCAATGGCGCAGCCATCACGTCGTCCTGCACTCGATAATGTTGCACAATCGTCGACCAGGTCGAGTTGAGCAATATTCCGCTATACGCAAGTGTGACGCAGGGAGAGTCGCTCCCCGGTTGATCGTGCGCGACAACAAGAGTTGGCGGCACCTTGATCATTTCGCCGCCGGGAATCACCACCGGACGATGTTCCGTGCGCTTCACCTGCCACCGTTCGCACTGGTCTGGATACAGGTGCCCCAGAAGCAGCCGCATTTCTTCCGCGCCCTGCCGCAGGTCGGTCTGATCATTGGTCGCAACATCCAGCGGTCCTTCCCCCGGACGCGCAGGCTTGGGCTTATTGACCCCGGGATGAGCCACCGCGCCGGCCAGTTGTTCGTTGCGCCGATCCATTGCCTCGCGAATCACCTTCGCCTGTGGTGTCGAGTTCATGTACGACGCGTATCCGCCGATCGACGATGTCATAGCATTTGCCCGGAGGAGATCGTATTGCGACTGCAGTTTCTTCATCGTCGCATCGTTCTCTGCCGCCTTCGGGAGCGCCTGCTGAACCTTGTGCGGCGTCATCTGGTCTTCGTGGGCGCGCTTGAAGAATGGCTGTCCGGTGACATAGCGCTGCGGATTGCCGATATCCGCACGCAGCGTTCGCCATGCCAACATCTGACCTAGTCCGGCCTTCAGCGCGTCTTCTACGCTGCTAACATTCTCGACGGTCTTGCGCCACGCATTGAACGCATCAATCAGTGACGGGGCCAGCGCGAAGTCGGCAACCAGATCTGCGCGTTTGCTTATCGAATCACTATCCACCAGCGGCACACCATACGAGGCCGCCTTCAGGTACATATCGTGCAGCGGGATCTGACTTAGCTTGTGGCTGTCGTCATTCGCTTTCGACGTGGCGCCTCCTTTGCCCTGTTCGTTCGGGGCGTAACCGCCACCCACGTCCGAATGGACGCCTGGATAGGCCACCTCTTCACGAATGCCGCCATCGTAGCTGTCCCCGTTGCGGATCGAGTCAAGCGGGAAACTCATGCGTTGCTCATGTACTGAGAACGCGTGATAACAAAATCGCACATCCTTCGGGATATTAAGCCTCCCGTCGTCAGCGAATGCGAAGTGTCCGTCGAATGCGCCGAAGTCCACGGTTGCGCGCGTCGAGTCGGGTGGTCCGACAGAGGCAACCGTATCGAAAAGACCGACGAAGTTGACCTTGTAGTTCAGTGCATACTTGCCAGTCTGGTAGCCAATCCGCCCATTCCGCGCCCATTCATTCATCAGCTTGTTCACGAACACGCGCGCGGATGCCGCCCCGCGGGAGAAGCCGATCACGTTGATCCAGATCTGCTTGACCGTCTGCGGATATCGTCCCTCATCGACGGCCTGCTTGTGGGCGAGACCCAGTCGATCGGTGCAGCCGACCAGCGGGAGTTTGTGGCCATCGGCTACGGCTGCGCAAATGTCGTTGGCTTTGTCATCCGGAATCAGGATCCGGGTTTTGTCCGTAGCAATGGCCTTGTAAATGGCATTCAGTACCCTTGTATAGCCCCACACGCAACGACTGCCGAAACCCTTTGCCATCGACTTACCATCAGTCGAGTACGTCAGCTCGCCAATCTCTTTAAACGGAGTACCGACGCCGGGAATGTAGAATGCGAAAATCCCCTCTTCGTTCTTATCCTGTGCTGCGTTGTAGAGTCGAGCAACGTTGCTATGCGTGCGTGCGAGCGAATCCCGCAACGGATTGGTCTGCACGTCGTTATTGTTCGTGCCGTCAAAGAACAGTGTGATGTGGAGCGTCTGGGGGCAGGACATCAAAGCATCGCACACCAGCGCGCGCCCTTTTCTCAACGCCGTGACACTGCCCGCCACACGCCCTCCCTGAGGCACCGGGTCGGCCCATTTGACGCTCATTGCGCGTTTCCTCCGTCACGGTATAACCGATTCCATTCCTGATCCACCGCCCCATGTGCGATGTACGGATCATTGTCCGGGGGGCGTATTCCCGGATCGTTGGCATCGCCTCTCTGGCCATCAGCCACCATGATGCGGACGCGGTCACCCGGCAGGAACACGGCCCACAAGCCGCCCATCACGCGCCCATATTTCGGTATCCGAACATTTTCCGCCTTGTACCAATACCCCGGTGTCTTACCGTCTTGCTTCTTGTCAACCAGCCAGCGCACCGTCAGCCTCAGATCCGGCTGCCATGCTGTAGGGATGTCACTGCAGCAAGTTTCCTTACCACCGCCGGACGGCTTGCCGTCCGCTCCCGCCGGCCATACATTAGGGCCACCGCCAGTCACCCCTGACCCATCGGGTCCCTCGATCCCCCACTGATGGATGTACCAAGGGGTGTAGTTCAGCGTCAATGAACTTGCGCCGAGCGTGTCGTAGTGCTTCGGCAGGTTCGCCAAGTCGAGTTGTTGCGCCACGGCGCCAGGATGCTTGTCGCATGCGCCGAGGCCAAGCACGGCAATAAGGGCGATGGTCTGGATCGTACGTCGCCCATAACGGGGAAATCGGTCTGTCATCATGAATAGGTCTACGGTTTAACGGGGCACCAGGGCTGCTCCGCCCCGGGCCGCCTTAAGCATGCATTCGACACAGATCTTCTTCGGCGACAGATCAACCATCTGGTCCTTCGGGCCCGGCAGGTCGTGCGTCGCCGCAAACGCAGTAAATTTGCCCGTTGTGCCGCTCACCACGCCGCTCGCGTCCATGTTCAAGAAACTGCCGTTGACCTCGACGCGGAATTTGTGCGCCCGCAGCAGGATCTCCTCGCTTTCCAGCAGGATCTGCTTCTGCGCCCGCGCCACGATGGACTTCGTCAGCGCGTTCAATACGATGTCGCCTGCCGCCGACACCAAGTGCATCGGGCCGGTCTGCGCGAACAGGCGAAGGGTGTCGCGCACCGTCGCGAAGAAGCTGCGGCCACTGGCAATACCAATATGGCCTTCCGTCGTGATCGCGGCCTGCTGGGACGCCACATGCACGGTCGCTGGCGTTGTGATCTCGACGCCGGCCTTGCCGTCGATCACCAAGTGCGGCTCCGACAACTCCGGGAACGTGTTGCTGCCGCTCGCGCCAGAGCCGCGAATTTGTTCGTTCTGTGCCGCAATGGTGTTGACGAGATCGGCCTGATGGCCGTCAGCATCCTGTGCCTCGCTCTGCTGCGCGATCTTCGTGAGTGCATCATGCAGTTGCTGCGCTTTCCCGAGTCGATCGACAGTCTCGCTCATGTCTTTCGCCGCCGCGGTCGCGCCCGCGCGCGTCTCGGTCGTCACCAGCATGCCGCGATTGGCGCGCAATACGCCCCAGGAATCCGTTGCCAGTTCCCAGCCGGTACCGCGCGCTTCGGCTCGCCCCGCGTTGCCGTCAATGCGAGTGTTGTACCCGACGACAAGGCGCGACTGCTCGTGGTCGCTCGAAACTTGTACCTGCAGTTTCCCCGGCGTGTCGTCGGCCACGACCTGATTTGCCGCCGTGCCCTCGAGGTCACGAGAGCGCAGACCTGATAGCGTCTGGTTATCCGGGAGCTTCCACTGCACAAAGTTGGTGCCGTTCGGCACGCGCCCGGTAATGATCGGGCGGTCCGGCGCGCCATCCAGGAATGACACGACAACTTCGTCACCAATGCGAGGGACATGGATCATCCCAAATCCCTCGCCCGCCCATGGATGGCTCACGCGGACCCAACAGGAACTGCGCTCGTCGCGTTGCCCGATCCGATCCCAGTGAAACTGCACCTTGACGCGGCCGAGTTCGTCGGTATAAATGCGTCGACCTTGCGGACCAACCACGGTCGCCGTCTGCATCTGCATGACGGGCTTACGGTGTTCGAACGGGCTGCGGAAGGGCACGGATTTGCGCTGCGCTTCGATCTCGACGAGGAAGAAGCCCTCGGAGCCATCGAAATGCGTGGAGCCGGAGGCCGGCTGCCCTCCGAAGTTTGCTTTCGCCTCAGCCAATCTCCCAGTCAGACTATGCGGTAGATCGCCGTGATGGCTCGATCCCGGCAAGTTGTTCTCGATCAGCCAGGCTACTTCGATGACGGCGAATTCGCTGCGCTCACCTGACTCGCGGTCGTGTTCCGGGTGCCCGGTGAGCTCAAACCACCGCCCGGCGTCGACGCCACGCAACCCGCCCGCGCCATAAAACCGCTTTGCGCGTGATTCCCATTCCTCCATGCGCACCTTGGAAAGGTGATCGCCACGTTCCTGATCGAGATAAGTATAGGGGCCGGTGTACTCATACATCTCCAACTGTTCCGGCAACTCCTGCGACACCGTCGGAATATTGGTGCCCTTCGGATTGGCGAGCGGCGCGGGATACTTATAGTCGAATGTTCGCGTGGTCAGGATGGCGCTATGGAGGGTTCGCAGGCCGGACCAGTGAACCAACGCATCGACCTCGCTGTTCGTGCCGTATCTCGAGAATTGAACTGATCGCGCGGCGAGCGGATCGCACGTATCCAGGTGATCCGTGATGGTCAGGGTATGGGATTTGCCGTCGTCGGCCTGCTTCCAGATGCCGAACAGGCCTTCTTCTTCCATCAACCGGTGGACGAAATTCCAATCGTCCTCATACTGCGTACAGTACGATCGGGGCGGAAGCGGTTTTGAGAGTGCAAAATCGAATCGGCCTTTCGCGGGCGAATGCGCGTTGAACACGTCCCTGAGGATTTCGTCGACGGGCTTGTCCTGCCAGATGCGCTGATCACGGCGAAACTTCAGGAAATGCATCCATGACGCAAAACAGATCTGGTAACTGGTCAAGCCCCCTTCCGATCCCAGTCTTCGCACGGCATAGACGTAACCGTTTCGGGGAAGATAGGACTGATCTGCCTGCTGGATCCACAGCGTAACGGGTTGCCCGATCAGTTTTTTCAGCTTGAGGTCGCTGCGCGTTGACAGGACATCGACTGTGAAGTCGAAATGCCGGCCGAGCCGGGACCAGCCGACAGTGCGTTGAGGGAGCAATACACTGTCCCCGAGCGGGGTATCCAGTTTCAGCAGGCGGTCTTGCTGAAGCAGCCCCCCTTGAACCGCCCTCACGATGTCTTGCGCATCCATTTCCATCTCTTTATTACTTTTCGTTATTGACTTATTTATTGTCATTTATATGACATGGGCTCTCTTGCGCGATTCTACAGCCAAAAGCCCACTTGCCAAGGTGAACCAACGTCAAACACGAATGTGCGGCGGTAAAAATGCTCAGCCGGGCACCGTGTATGCAACCTCTTCGCTGACTCCAAGCGGTGGCGCGCTCGCTGAACACCATCGGAGATTGCGGCGAAATATCGGGGAAGAGAGGACGCTCCTACCGCTTTCCCAGAGCTGGTGCAAAAGGACTCTGGCAGAAGCCCATTGGCCTTACTGAAGGGGCCAGCCAGCGCGCTCGAGTGCGCGTGCCAGCTCTGAATCGTACGCCTTCGCGCAGCGGCAGAGACTTAGCGAGCTGAATCAACTGAAGCCATACGCTCTCATCATCCTGTCGTTGTTCTTCACCCGTGCAAGTGAACGGACCGTCCCCGGTGATGCAGATTTGATGGTCTTCCAGATACTCTCGCTTTGTGCGCATATTGCGCGTATTCAAGCGAGCCGATCGGAACACTTAGTTCGGCAGCGCGCGAAACTTTGCAGCCCAAAGTGGCGGAGAGAATTGTTGGGTCGCTACGCTTTCCGCGATAGCAGCGTCCAACTTTGCTCGCCGCGCGGGCCCCTCAGCTTGTTGCGCGACCGACCGCTGGATGATCTCCGGCGACGGCGCAATGACGATGTCGGCTGCTGATTTCGCCGAACAAACCGCCCAATCCCGGGGAACGTCGCGAGGCTGATGGTGGGGCGGCATGTTCATCACCGTTCAGATGACGGTGCGAAAGACGCGACAGCTGATCCCCATCCACATGCACGCCTGCGTTGTTTCGCTGTCGCTCCGGCTCCGTTCGTAATAGCCGGTTTGCATGTCGTTAACTCACACAGGTCGTGCTCGCCGACGTCGGCCTTGGATCTCCCGATCCGAGTAAAGGCTCATCGGTACATGGGTGACTACGAGTTGGATTGTCGTTGGTCCGAGTCGATCAGTCACGGCTAGTCCGCGCTCTGGACGATGGCACCGTTGGGACATCTGTCGCTACGGCAACGAATCTCACGGGAGACTGGGACATCAATAGACCGTGCTGGGCCGAAAAAGACCGAGACCGATATATGAAGAAAGCAAGAAAAAACCGGCCAAAGAGTAGCCGGTTTTATAGGAATTTCTTGGTGGAGCGGAGGAGGATCGAACTCCCGACCTTCGCATTGCGAACGCGACGCTCTCCCAGCTGAGCTACCGCCCCAACAGACAACCATCATACACATGCATTTCCACGCTTGGCAATAGGGCTTGCGTCACCCCCGGCGCGTCACTTCGACGGCGCGCCGGCCAGCACCCATTCGACCACGGAACGCAGATCCGCGTCGCTCAGGCGCGGGTGCGCCGGCATCGGAATCGCGCCCCAGACGCCGGAGCCGCCGTCCTTCACCTTCTTCGACAACTTCGCAACGGCCTGCGGATCGGACTTGTAGCGGGCGGCGATGTCCTTGAACGACGGGCCGACGAGCTTGCGGTCCACCGCGTGGCAGCCCATGCACGCATTGCTGCGCGCGACCTTCAGGCCATCGCCGACGTCCGCGTGCGCGGTGCCGAGCGCACCAGTTGCGAGCGCCGCGGCCACGGCGCCCTGCACGAACCACTGCCTGATTCTGATTTGCATCGACTTCATTGCGGCGTTGCCTTCGGGTTGCCCGGATGCACGCTCGACGAATTCGAGATCGGCGCGGGCGGTTGCAGCGGGGCGGACTGCACCGATGCATCGGGCACCGCACCGACCGTCGCGGCATCCGCGGGCGCGGCGGCGGCCTGCGCGTCGGACGCAGTGCTCGGCGACGCAGCCTGCAACGCCTGCGCGTCCTGCGGCTTGATGTACTGGAATACCTTCACGACCTTCTCGACGCCCGGCACCTGGCTCGCCGCAGCCGCGCCGCGGTTGCCTTCGTCGACCGTCACGAGACCCAGCAGGTAGATGTTGCCGCGCTCGCTGACGACCTTGTAGTAGTTCGCCGACAGCCCCTTCGTCGCGATCAGCTCGGACTTCACGCGCCCTTCGAGGTACGAGTCGTTCGCGCGCGACGACAGCGACGATGCCGGCTCGACCGACAGCTCGTTGACGATCGCGCTCACGTTGTTGATGCCGCGCACGATTTCCTCGGCGCGCTGCTTCGATGCGTCGTTCGGCACTTCACCCGTCAGCAGCACGCGGCGGTTGAACACCGTGACGTTCACGTGCGACTGGTCCGGCAGCCCGTTGTTGATCTGGGTGAGCGACTTGACCTGGATCTCGCGATCCTCGGTCTGCGCGCCGAGCGTACGGCGATCGGTCGCGATCAGCGCGCCGCCGCCTGCCGCCGCACCCAGCACGCCGAGCACGCAGCCCTGCAGCGACATCGCGAGGCCCGCCGTCAGCGCGGCGAGCAACGTGGTTCTGACGAGCGTCTGTTTGACGCGGCTTTTATTCATCGACGGCTCTCCTTCGTTCAATCCTCACCCAGCAGCATCGCGTCGATGCCGTCGCACAGGCAGTGGATGGTCAGCAGATGGACTTCGTGGACGTGCGCCGCACGCGAGGCGGGCACGCTGATTGGAATATCGGTATCGGACAGCGCGGCCGCGACGGCGTGGCCGTCGCCGCCCGTCAGCGCGACGACGGTCATCTCGCGCTCGTGCGCCTCGTCGATCGCGGCCAGCACGCGCGGCGACGCGCCGCTCGCGTCGAGCACCAGCAGAATGTCGCCGGTCTGCCCGAGCACGCGCACCTGCTGCGCGAACAGCTGATCGGCAGCGGCTGCGCCGGTGAGGCCGCCCTGCGACGCATCGGTGGCCAGCGCGATCGCGGGCAGGCCCGGACGCTCGCGCTCGAAGCCGCCGACGAGCGACACGGCGAGGTAGTGCGCGGCGGCGGCCGACAGGCCGTCACCGCATGCAACGATCTTGTTGCCGTTCGCCAGCGCGGCGAACATCGCGTCGACCGCGGCTGCGATCGGCAGCGACAGCACATCGGCCGCTTCGGCGTGAAGCGCGGCGCTGTCGCGAAAATGTTGCTGAATACGTTCGACTGACATCGATTCCTGGTGAACTGGGCGCGTGGCACGCAGCACGCAACGTCATGGGTGCGGCGAGTTTACCGCACTCCGGCACCGTCTCCAGCGGTATGGCAAGAACTCTTTACATCTCGTCACAGCTCGCGGCTACACATCGTCGGCACGAAATGCGTCATGCAGCCACTCGAGCCGGCCGGCCTCGAACGCGACGACGTCGAAACGGCACGCGGCGCCCTTGCCGTGCCGCACCCAGAAATGAAGCGCGGCCTTGACCAGACGACGCCGCTTGCGCCAGCCGACGCTCGCGGCCGCGCCGCCGTGCCGAGTGCTGCGCCGCGCGCGCACCTCGACGAACACGAGCGTGCCGTCGGGCGTGCGCATCACGAGATCGAGCTCGCCGCCGCGCATCGTCACGTTGGCCGCGACGAACGCGAGACCGCGGCGTTCAAGGAACTGCCGCGCGCGCTGCTCGAACGTCGCGCCCACCGATCTGGATCCCGCCGCGCCGGAAAAGTTGCCGCCGCCGTGCGGCAAACCGCGCCCGCTAGCCGGCGCGGCCGGCGCCGCGTGGCACAATGCCGTCCTTGTTCCGCTTGCGCCGCGATTGCGCGCATTGCCTGCCATGACTGCCCTCCTCGAACTCGCGCAAACGCAGCACTACCCGAACGCCGCGCTCTACGTGGTCGCGACGCCGATCGGCAACACCGCCGACATCACGCTGCGCGCGCTGCACGTGCTCGGCCTCGCCGACCGCATCGCGGCCGAAGACACCCGCAACACCGGCCAGCTGCTGGCCCGCTACGGAATCTCGAAACCGCTCGTCGCCGTGCACGAGCACAACGAACGCGAAGCGGCGCTGCGCGTGATCGAACTGCTGCGTGCCGGCGAACGCGTCGCGTACGTGTCGGACGCCGGCACGCCCGGCATTTCGGACCCCGGCGCGCGGCTCGTCGACGCCGTGCGCGCGGCCGGCTTCCCGGTGATTCCGCTGCCGGGCGCGAGCGCGGCCGTGACCGCGCTGAGCGTGGCGGGCGACTGGGCCGGCGCGTTCACGTTCGCGGGCTTCCTGCCGCCGAAGGCGAAGCAGCGTGCGAACGCGCTGCAGGCGCTCGCGCGGCACCCGTACGCGCTGGTGTTCTATGAAGCGCCGCACCGGATCGCCGACACCGTCACCGCCCTCGCCGACGCGTTCGGCCCCGCGCGCCGGCTGCTGATCGCGCGCGAGCTCACCAAGCTACACGAGCAACTGTTCCAGGGCACCCTGGCCGAAGGACAGAGCTGGCTCGATGGCGATGCGAACCGGCAGCGCGGCGAGTTCGTGCTGGTCGTCGAAGGCGCGCCGGCCGACAGCGGCGAAGCCGACGACACCGCGCACGACGCGCTGCTCAAGCTGCTGCTGGAAGAAGTGCCGGTGAAGAGCGCGGCGAAGCTCGCGGCCGCGCTGACGGGCGCGTCGCGCAACACGCTGTATGCACGCGCGCTCGCGCTGAAGGAAGGCTCGAAGGAAGACTGACAGGCGAGCGCGGGCGGCACTTGCCGCCACGCCCGCGAAAACGCAAAAGGGCTGCCCGAAGGCAGCCCTTTTTGCATCAGCGGACGAACCGCCGCGTTACTTCGTCGATAGCGACGCGAGCATTTCGTCGCGTGCCTCGCGCGCTTCCTGCGGCGACAGCCCTTCGATCTTCACGCGACCCGTGCCGGAGTGCACGAGACCGATCATCCTGGCAGCTGCATACGACAGGTCGAGCACGCGGCCGCGCTTGTACGGCCCGCGATCGTTGACCTTCACGACGACCCACTTGCCGGTCGACGAATTCGTCACCTTGATGTACGAGGACAGCGGCAGCGTGCGGTGCGCGGCGGTCAGCGCGTTCATGTTGAAGCGCTCGCCGTTCGCGGTGCGCCGGCCGTGGAAATCCCGGCCATACCACGATGCCCGGCCCGTCTGGCGGAAGTCGGACACGTCCTTGCCGTCGATCGGCTCGGCGTCCGCCAGCGACGACTTCTTCGCGTCCTTGCTGTCGGCAGCTGGCATCGATGCCAGCGCGGAATCGAAACTCAGTTGCTGCTTGTCGTCGTCCGCCTTGGCGGCCGCGGCCGTCTTGCTGACCGCGCTCTTCTGGTTGATGCTGCCGGTCGTCTGGCTGGATGGCACCGCACAGCCCGTCAGCGCGAAAAATAATGCAATGGTCCCGAATCGAGTCGGAAAACGTAAATTCATCGACGTGTCGCCTTGTGGTTCGGGCCGCACCGATACAACGCTGCTCAACAACGCGGATACACGGCCCGGACGGCAAATGCGGGCACGCCCCGCTCGGATGCGAGCAGGCGGCTAGCATGGGCGCGGCTTTCGTCTGTGCCGCAACCGTCCTGATTAGTTTTCACGTCTGGCGCAACCTGTCCCCGGCAGCCTGACCAGACCCCACATGCCGCCATCGAACATGGCTTTCACGTTCGCGCGCGTCGCGTACAGCCAACGCACAGGAACGGCGGCACAGGCCTCATCCGGCGGCGCGGCAGCAAGGCCGCAGACGGGCGCGCAGCACCCGGCCGGACAAGACGTGAGCACCGAATGCTCGGTGCTGGATACACCGCCGGACTCCCCGGCGGTCGATGCTTGACGGTGAATTCGACGCCCTCATTTAACGGGGCCGAAACACCAGCGAATTGCGTGAAATTCACGCGCAATGGGCGGCATTATACATAAATCAAAACGTCATCTCGAAAAGGCGCCCGCCCGGACCATTGATTCTCTCTATGGCGGCAACAATCGGGATGCTCCGGGATTGCCCGCACGCGCGCGTCCGACGCTGCACCGCACGAGCGGCGGGCCGCGCGCGCGACCGGTACAATCGCTCCTTTTAGCCGCCGGTGCCTCCATGAAAGTCACGCTCATTCCGGTCACGCCGTTCCAGCAGAACTGCTCGCTGGTCGTCTGCGAAAAGACCGGCCGCGCCGCCGTCGTCGATCCGGGCGGCGATCTCGAACGGATCGAAGAGGAGATCGCGCGGCAGAACGTGCAGCTCGAGAAGGTGCTGCTCACGCACGGCCACATCGATCATTGCGGAGGCGCGAAGGCGCTCGCGACGCACTACGGCGTGCCGATCGTCGGGCCTCAGGAAGACGAGCGCTTCTGGATCGAGCAGCTGCCGACGCAGAGCCAGCGCTTCGGCTTCCCGGCCGCCGAAACGTTCGAGCCGGACCACTGGCTGAACGACGGCGACACCGTGCAGGTCGGCGACGAGACGCTCGAGGTCTATCACTGCCCGGGCCACACGCCCGGCCACGTCGTGTTCTTCAGCCGCGCGCATCACGTCGCGATCGTCGGCGACGTGCTGTTCGCCGGCTCGATCGGCCGCACCGATTTCCCGCGCGGCAACCATGCGGACCTCGTGCGCTCGATCAAGGAGAAGCTGTGGCCGCTCGGCGACGACGTCACGTTCGTCCCGGGCCACGGCCCGGTGTCGACCTTCGGCGACGAACGCCGCACGAATCCGTTCGTGTCCGACAAGGTATTCGGATGAACCAGACCGCCATTCCCGAAATCTACGTCAGCACCGACGTCGAAGCCGACGGCCCGATTCCCGGCCCGCACTCGATGCTGAGCTTCGCATCGGCCGCCTATACCGAGGACAAGCAGCTGATCGCAACGTTCTCCGCGAACCTCGAGACGCTGCCCGGCGCCCACGCCCATCCGGTGCAGGAAGCGTGGTGGAAGACCGAACCGCAAGCGTGGGCCGCGTGCCGGCGCGATCTGCAGGCACCCGAGGCCGCGCTCGTCGCGTACGTCGAGTGGGTCGAGGCGCTGCCGGGCAAGCCGGTGTTCGTCGCGATGCCGGCCGGCTTCGATTTCACGTTCATGTTCTGGTACATGATGCGCTTCACCGGGCGCTGCCCGTTCTCGTGGTCGGCGCTCGACATCAAGACGCTCGCGTTCGCGATGACGGGCCTGCCGTACCGCAAGGCGATCAAGCCGCGCTTTCCGAAGCACTGGTTCGACGATCATCCGCACACGCACGTCGCGCTCGACGACGCGATCGAGCAAGGCACGCTGTTCTGCAACATGCTCGCCGACCTGCGCCGTCAGCAGGCGGCGCTCGCGGGCCTCGCGGTATCCGATACCGACCGGTCGGAACAGGCGGGGGCGGGACAAAACCCCACGGATCCGCGCGCAAATTAGAGAATCCCGCTCACCGGCACGCCGCCAGATTGCCTTTCCTTTCCCGGCCCTCTAACATTGAGCATGTTGTAGCTGCCGCATGGAGGCGCAGGTGACGCTCGATTCCTTTTCGCAAAAAATCCTTCGCCTGTTGCAGCTCGACGCGCGCCGTTCCGTACAGGAAATCTCCGACCAGGTCGGCCTGTCGAGCACGCCGTGCTGGCGCCGCATCAAGGACATGGAACAGTCCGGCGTGATCCAGCGCTACACCGCGCTGCTCGATCGCGAGAAGCTCGGCCTGCACGTGTGCGCGCTCGCGCACGTGCACCTGACCCGCCACAACGAAGGCGGCGTCGAGCAGTTCGAGCGCGAAATCGCGACCTGCCCGGAAGTGACGGAGTGCTACAGCACGACGGGCGAAGCCGATTACATCCTCAAGATCGTCGCGCCCGACATCAAGGCCTACGACGTCTTCCTGCACGAACGGATCTTCAAGATCCCGGCGGTGTCGCAGGTGCGCACGAGCGTCGTGCTGCGCGAAATCAAGTTCGACACGCAGTTGCCGCTGTAACGCGCGGCCCGCGGCCGCCTGCGCCGCTCACGGCTGCGCGGGCAGCCCGCGGGTGAATCCGATCCGGCGCGCGCCGAACTGGCGCTTGAGCGTGTCGACATCGAGCCGGCCAGCCAGCGCCGCGTCGGTGTCGCCCGCGCCGGCGTCCAGCGTCACGTCGATCTCGAGCCCCGTACTCAGATAGTGCAGGTTGATCGCGGCCGGATGCAGCCCGCGCTGCGCGAGCGCGGCCTCGAGCCGCGTCGCGATCTCGGCGCGCGGCGGCAGCGCGAGCGCCGGACGGCGCGCTACGTCGTTCTCGGGATCGACGTGGATCAGCGCGTCGAGCACACGCGGGTCGCGCAGCACGCGCGCACGCGCGGTTTCCGCGATGTAGTGCCCTTCGGATACGGAGATCATCGGATCGACGAGGATGTGCGCGTCGACGAGCGCCGCATCGCCCATCTTGCGCGTGCGCAGCTCGTGCACGTCGCGCACGCCCGGCGTGGCCACGAGCAGCGCGCGGATCTCGGCCGACGCGGACGTGTCGAGCGCGCGATCCGACAGGTCCTGCAACGCGTCATAGCCGAACGTCCAGCCCATGCGCGCGACCATGAAGCCGACGATCGCGGCGGCGATCGGGTCGAGCAGCCGCACACCGGCGAGGCTGCCGACGATGCCGATCGCCACGACGAGCGACGATGCGGCGTCCGAGCGCGCATGCCACGCATTCGCGACGAGCATCGCCGATCGCACGCGCCGCGCCTCGCGCAGCATGTAGCGGAATAGCGCCTCTTTCGACACGAGCACGGTCAGCGCGACGATCAGTGCGGAGAAATGGACGGCCGGGATGTTCTCTAGGTTCACGAGACGGTTGCCTGCGCGCCAGAGCATGCCGATACCGACCGCGATCAGGATCGCGCCGAGGAACAGCGATGCGACCGTCTCGTAGCGGCTGTGTCCGTAATTGTGATCGGCATCCGGCGATGCACCACTATGGCGATTCGCAACCAGTACGACAAAATCCGAGATCAAATCGGAAATCGAATGGACGCCATCGGCAATCAATGCCTGCGAATGCGCAACCACACCCACGGCGATCTGAAACGTCGCAAGCACCACATTCAGCACGATACTGACGAGGGTGCTCTTGCGCGCCACCGTGTGCTTATCCGCGCTTTGCGCGTCGCCAGAAAACGTGGACATGAAATACGAGATATCGGTTGGGATACTGAATTCTATCAAACGGCGCCCGCGCGGCATTCGAGTAACACGAAATTTCCCATTTAAATCAACCGCTTATGCGAACGGGTCGCATTTTCATTCACGCACGCTTTCTGACATTTTCATGACAATCGCGCAACCACTCGGATGCCACAATGCAAAAAGCCGCGCTCCTCGACGGACACGCGGCTCTTTTTGAGGCGACGACTTAAACAGATGTTTAAATCGTGAACTGTTCGCGGTTCTTGCCGGCGATCCAGCGCGGCGGCTTGCCGCGGCCCGACCACGTCGCGCCCGTTTCCGGATCGCGGTACTTGGCGGCCACGCCTGCGCGCGGGCGACCCACCTTGCCTGCCTTCGCGCGGTTGAGGCCGAGTTCGGCGAGCGAAAAGCCGTAGTCGGCAATTTTCTGCTTCACGTCATTCAGCACTTCGGCGTATTCGCGCGACTTCGCTTCTTCGATTTGCTTCTCCAGCTTTTCCCGCTGGGCCAGCAGGTCCTTGTAAGAAGACATAGTTTCCCTTTCTATATGATCAATGGCGCCGGTCTCAGCCAGCTCACCATTCATGGAATATTTGTGCCTCGGATTTTCGAAGGCAGAGATTAGCACAAAAAAGATTTGATAGAAGCGGGATTCATGGAAATCCCGAGACCAATTGTAATTCACGCATGTCATTTTGACCGGCAACGGCCTTTTCTCAAATTTTCATGCGCTTGCATAGAGATTAGGACATTACCGATTCCGGTAATAGGGCTATCAACATACGCAATTACCCTGCATTCTGGAAAATCAAACCTTTCATCCCACGACAGGTTTGTGTAAATCGTATGGCGTTGTTCGCCATACAGACAAATCGGCATGCGCGGCGTCACGTCACATCCGCCGCGCATGCGATTAACCGCTCGCGCAGCGCACCGGCGTCGTCGGGCAGCGGATCGAACGGCGTGCGCACGCGGCGGCCGTCGCAGCGCCAGTCGGCGCCGTGGCGGTCGACGCCGAGCAGGTCGAGCCCGTCGCGGCGCGCGCTGCTCGATTCGTACGCGTCCCACAACGCCCGCTCGTCGTCGAACGCGAGCGGCGGCAGTGCGTCGAGGCTCGTGCCGTCCACCCATCCCATCCGGCCGAACCCGCCGATATAGCGCAGCCGCTCGATGTCGAGCGCCCAGAACGCGAAATCGCCGAGCGCGAGATAGCGCGCGGCGTCGGGCTCGTAGCGCGTGTAGCGCGCGGCGACATGCGGATCGTCGCCGAGCGGCGCGAAGCGGCCGAGCAGCGTCGCGCGCTCGGCGTTCAGCACGTCGCCGTCCGGCGCGTCGACGACGAGAAAGCCCGCGCGCGGATCGGCGGCGAGGTTGCGCGTGTGCTCGGCGAGGCCGCTCACCAGGATCACGGGCCGATGATTCGCATCCGGGGCAAACGGCACGACCGTCGGATACGGAAAACCTTGCGGGTCGCGCGCGTGGGTCGCGAGCGTGCCGAGCGCGCAGCGGTGCAGCAGGTGCAGGGCAAGGGCGGGATCGATGTTCACGGTGACTCCTGCGGTCGGAAGGACTGGGCGGCAAGGATGGCGAAGGCGCGCAGCACGGGCAAGCTTCGGCGCACGCCGCCTGCGCATCGATGTTACCCGTGGCGGCGGCCGGCCGGGCATCGGCCGGATGGCTGATGCGGGTGGCGTGGGTGGCGTGGGTGGCGTGGGTGGCGTGGGTGGCGTGGGTCGCGCAGGTCGCTCAGGTCGCTCAGGTCGCTCAGGTCGCTCAGGTCGCTCAGGTCGCTCAGGTCGCTCAGGTCGCTCAGGTCGCGCAGGTGCCGCAGGTCGCGCAGGTCGCGCAGGTCGCGCAGGTGGCGCAGGTGGCGCAGGTGGCGCAGGTGGCGCAGGTGGCGCAGGTGGCGCAGGTGGCGCAGGTGGCGCAGGTGGCGTGGGTGGCGTGGGTGGCGTGGGTGGCGTGGGTGGCGTGGGTGGCGTGGGTGGCGTGGGTGGCGCAGGTGCCGCAGGTGCCGCAGGTCGCGCAGGCGGAAACCGAGATCGGCCGAATGGCCAACACGCCGGCAAAACCGTAAGCGATTCGATAGAATCGGACGAATCCGATGGGCGCGACGCGCCCGCGTGTCGTCCATTCAAGCGAGTTCCATGTCCGAGTCCTCCTCCCGATCGTCGTCCGACTTCGCCGCGCCGCCCGACGCGCATCGCACGCTGGCCTTGCCGGTCCGCCAGCGCGCCCGCACGGCCACGATGGCGCTGTTCTTCGTCGCCGGCATGATGTACGCGTCGTGGGGCGTGCACGTGCCGACCGTACGCGACAAGTTCGCGCTGAGCCCCGGCCTGCTGTCGATCGCGCTGTTCGCGGTCGCGGGCGGCTCGATCGCCGCGATGCTGACGATCGCGCGCTGGATCGCGCGGGTCGGCTCGCGCACCGCGTGCCTCGTCGGCGGCCTCGTGATGTCCGCGTGCGCGGCGCTGATCCTCGTCGTGCCCGACTACTGGATGCTGCTCGTCGTGCTCGCGCTGTTCGGCTTCTCGATGGCGACGCTCGACGTCGCGATGAACGCCGAGGCGAGCGCGGTCGAGATCGCGCTCGGCAAGCCGATCATGTCGTCGCTGCACGGGATGTTCAGCATCGGCGGGATGTCGGGGGCGGCAGCCGGCGGCGCGCTGCTGTCGGCCGGCATGGCGCCGGCCGTGCATCTCGCGCTCGCGGCGGCCATCAACGCGGCGGTGCTGCTGGCCGCGATCCCGGCCGTGCTCCCGCACGTCCCGCATCACGAGCACGCGCACGGCGGCGGCAACCGCTGGCGCTCGGCCGCGCTGTGGATGCTCGGCGGCATCGCGTTGCTTGCGCTGATCGCCGAAGGCGCGATGTACGACTGGGCGACGGTGTACATGCGCGACGTCGTCGCGGCGAGCCCCGCGCTCGCAAGCGCCGCGTATGCGGCGTTCTCCGGCGGGATGGCGATCGCGCGTTTCGCGGGCGACGCGGTGCGCGCGCGGTTCGGCGCGCCGCAGCTCGTATTCGCGAGCGCGTCGCTCGCGTGCGCCGGGATGATCGGCGCGCTGCTGCTGCCGAACCCGATCGCCGTGCTGACGGGTTTCACGCTGATGGGCCTCGGCCTCGCGAACATGATGCCCGTGCTGTTCGCCGCCGCCGCGCGCGTGAAAGGCATCCATGCGGCCGAAGGTCTCGCGCACGTGGCCGGACTCGCGTACTTCGGACTGCTGTTCGGTCCGGTCGTGATCGGCGCGGTCGCGCAAACCGCGAACCTGACGGTCGGCCTGGCGGTCGTCGCGCTGTGCGCGGCGCTCGTCGCGGTGATCGCGCCGAAGGTGCTCGCGCATCTGAAAATCTGAGCGCACGGAGCACGGGGTACGGGGCACGGGCCACACCACCCGCCGCGAGCCCGCCAAAAAGAAAGCGCGCCCGCGTTGCCGCGGGCGCGCTTTCACCCCTTCTGTCGACCGCTTGTCAGCTTACATCTTCACTTCGTCGAGCAGCGTCTTCTTGCCGCTCTTGTAGTTGTACAGCGAGATCACGCCGTGCCGCAGGTCGCCCTTCGAATCGAAGGTCGTCGTGCCGATCACGCCCGTGTAGTTCGTCGCCGGCATGGCCGCGAGGATCTTCGCCGTGTCCGTCGAGTTCGCGCGCTTCATCGCGTCGGCGATGATGTACACGGCGTCATACGTGAACGGTGCGTAGATCTGGATCGGCTGGCCGAAACGCTTCTCGTACTTCGCCTTGAACGCGCCGCCGCCCGGCATCTTCTCGAGCGATGCACCGGCTTCCGAGCACACGACGTTGTCGGTCGCGTCGCCGGCCAGGTCGGCGAGCTTCTCCGTGCACACGCCGTCGCCTGCGAGGATCTTCGCGCGCAGGCCGAGCTGCTTCGCCTGTTTCGCGAACGGGCCGCCGGTGGCGTCCATGCCGCCGTACATGATCGCGTCCGGATTCTCGCCCTTGATCTTGGTCAGAATCGCGCGGAAGTCGACCGCCTTGTCGTTGGTCGCGTCGTGCGACATCACCTTCAGGCCGAGCGCCTTCGCCTTCTTCTCGAACTCGTTCGCGAGACCCTGGCCGTAGGCGGTCGAATCATCGACCACGGCAACGCTCTTGATGCCCTTCGAGTGCGCGTAGTTCGCGAGTGCAGGACCCTGCTGCGCATCGGTCGCCACCACGCGGTACGTGGTCTTGAAGCCTTGCTGCGTGTAGGCCGGGTTGGTCGCCGACGGCGAGATCTGCACGATGCCCGCATCGCTGTAGATCTTCGAGGCCGGGATCGACGTGCCCGAGTTCAGGTGGCCGACCACCGCGACGACCTTGTCGTCGACGAGCTTCTGCGCAACCTGCGTGGCCTGGCGCGGGTCGGCCGCGTCATCCTGCGCATCGAGTTGCAGCGTGATTTTCTGGCCGCCGACCGTGAGACCCTTGGCGTTGATCTCCTCGACTGCGAGACGTGCACCGTTTTCGTTGTCCTTCCCCAGGTGTGCAATGCCGCCCGTCAAGGGCGCGACGTGGCCGATCTTGACGACTTGATCGGCGGCCGCGTTGCTTGCAGCTGCAACGCACAGCATCGCCGCGGCGGTGATCGGCAGCAGCTTTTGCATCTTGATATTCATGTAAGTCTCCAGTTTCGGTCCCAATAAAACGCCATCGCCCGGTGCCCCGCTGCCATCCCTGTGTTTGCATCACTGGACGATTCGCCGGTTGCATCGTTCATGCACTTGGCATCAAGCACGTGAAGACAGTCGCTTTTAGCGGCTCCCCGTCCGTACTTGCGCGCAAGTGTAGGTGATCAAATTAATTTGTGGGACTTTTTTGGGGTAGTGGTAACACTACCGATACGGTGCTTTGGAATGACTGCTCGAATATCGCCGCAAGCCCCGCCCGATAAGGGTTTCCGCTAATTACGGATGGCCGGATGGAAGGTCGATTTAAAGCATTCCCGGGTCATTTCGATTCGGTATTTTGTGCCCGGGATCATTGAATGAAACGCGCGTGACAGCGCGCGCGTTTCTTCATGCGACAGACGCGCCGACACGAAGCGGTCACACGGGCGTCGATGCCCGTTCATGCGACGATTGCGCGCCATTCGGCGTCGAGCGCGTCGACGAGTTGCGACGTCGTCAGCGCGGCATCGCGCCGCCGCGCGAGCGGCGCGCCCTGCCCGGCCCACAGCGACAGGTAGTCGCCGTCGTTCGCGCGCGCGGCGGCCTGGCGCAGCGGCTGGGTCAGCGCGTTCTGCACCGGGTACGGTGCGGCATCGGCCACGCGTTCGCCGAGCCGCGCCATCAGCGTGTTGCGCAATCCGCGCGCATGACGCCCGGTGATCGCGCGCGTCACCTGCGTCGACGTATCGGCGCTCGCGAGCAGCCGCGCCTTCCAGTCCGCCGCGATCGCGCTTTCCGCGCACGTCAGGAACGCGGTGCCGAGTTGCGCGGCCTGCGCGCCGAGCGCGAGCGCCGCGGCGATCCCGCGGCCGTCCATGATGCCGCCCGCGGCGAGCACGGGCAGGCCGGTCGCGTCGACGAGCTGCGGCACCAGCGCGAGCGTGCCGATCAGCGCCTCGTCGGCCGAGCCGATGAAGGTGCCGCGATGGCCGCCGGCTTCGGCGCCCTGCGCGGACAGCGCGTCGGCACCGGCCGCCCGCCACGCGAGCCCTTCGGCGACGTGCGTCGCGGTGCCGATCACGTAGGTGCCGGCCGCCTTCAGGCGCGCGACGTCGGCCGCGTCGAGCACGCCGAACGTGAAGCTCGCGACCGGCACCCGCAGCGCGACGAGCGCATCGAGCTGCGCCCGGAAGTCGGGGGCGTAGCGCGCGGGCGCGGTGCCGGGCGGCAGGCCAAGTGCCGCGTTCAGCGGATCGATCGCGGCGAGCGCGCGGGCGACGCTCGCCGCATCGGGCGCGACCTTGGACAACACGAACAGGTTCACGGCGAACGGCCGCGCGGTCGCCGCGCGAATCGCGTCGACTTCGGTCGCGAGACGCTCCGGGTCGAACGCGCCGGCGCCTAGGCTGCCGAGCGCGCCGGCATTGGACGCGGCCACGACCATCGCGGCCGTGGTGGCGCCGACCATCGGCGCCTGCACGAGCGGCAGGCGCAGGCCGAAGCGTTCGGAAAACGGGGTGGAAAATGCACGGGCGGACATGGCGAATCCTTCGATGACGATGCGCGAAAGCGCTTTGTAAAAGCCGATACATCGACTCTAGCGAAGCCCCGCAGCGCCGAAAAATGAATAATCGAGATCGAAACGATCGCTGCACGAGAAGCGGATTCGGGCGCGGCTGCGGCCAGCGCGCGCATCCGGCACGCACTGGCACGCACGCGCCGGCGCGCGCTGCAACACCACAGGATTGGTGGCACACTAGGCCGCCCCTTTTTTCCATCCGCGGCGCGCCTGTCGCGCGCCCGTTCGCCAGGAGTTCAAACGTGACTGCCCAATGGATCGACATCCCGACCGGTAACGACAGCTTCGGCGGCTATCTCGCGCTGCCCAAGCGCGGCAAGGGCCCCGCCGTCATCATCATCCAGGAGATCTTCGGCGTGAACGCGCACATCCGCGCGGTCGCCGACCAGTACGCGGCCGACGGCTTCGTCGTGCTCGCGCCGGACGTGTTCTGGCGCACGCAGCCGCGCGTCGAGCTGACCTACGAAGGCGCCGATCGCGACAAAGGCATCGAGCTGATGAAGAAGACCGACGTCGGCCTCGCGGTCGCGGACATCGGCGCGGCCGCCGACGCATTGCGCGCACGCCCCGAAGTCGCCGGCAAGCTCGCCGCAATCGGCTACTGCTTCGGCGGCCAGCTCGCGTACCGCGCGGCCGCGACGGGCAAGGTCGATGCGGCAGTCGCCTATTACGGCGGCGGCATCCAGAATGCGCTCGACCTCGCCGGCAAGGTCACGCAGCCGATCCTGTTCCACTACGCGGAGAACGACCACGGGATCCCGCTCGACGCCGTCGAACAGGTGAAGGGCGCGTTCGCGGGCCGCGACAACGCGTCGTTCCACGTGTACCCGGGCGCCGAGCACGGCTTCAACTGCACGGACCGCGCGTCCTACAACCAGCGCGCGGCGGCCCTCGCGCACGGCCGCACGCTGACGTTCCTCGCCGAGCAGCTGTAACGCGGCCGGTACCGGGCCCGGCACGCCGGGCCCGCGTTATCCTCCTTTCATCGCCACAGGTCGCAACGGGGGTGACTGCGATGCACTCGGACTATTTGGCGCATGACGCGATCGGCCTCGCCGCACTCGTGCGCGAACGCAAGGCGAGCCCGCGCGAGCTGCTCGACGCCGCGATCGGCCAGGCCGAAGCGGTGAACGGCGCGGTCAACGCGATCGTGCTGCAGGACTACGACGCCGCGCGCAAGCGGACGGAGTCGGCCGTCGACGCCGGCACGGACGCGCCATTCGCGGGCGTCCCGTATCTCGTGAAGGATCTCGGCGCGGCGGTCGCCGGGCTGCCGCTGTCGATGGGCAGCCGGCACTACCGCTACTTCGTGCCCGCCGACGATTCGCCGCTGATCGCGCGCAGCCGCGCGGCGGGGCTCAACGTGTTCGGCAAGACCAACACGTCGGAAATCGGCCAGATGCCGTACACCGAGCCCGAGCTGTTCGGCGCGTGCCGCAATCCGTGGAACCTCGATCACACGCCCGGCGGCTCGAGCGGCGGCGCGGCAGCCGCCGTCGCGGCCGGCATCGTGCCGCTCGCGCATGCATCCGACGGCGGCGGCTCGATCCGGATCCCCGCGTCATGCTGCGGGCTGTTCGGGCTGAAGCCGAGCCGCAACCCGGTGCTGGTCGACCTGCCGTCGAACGGCGAGCTGGTGGTCCAGCACGCGGTGTCGCGCAGTGTGCGCGACAGCGCGCTGCTGCTCGACGTGACGACCGGCCAGACGCTGCCGCCCGGCGCCCCCGGCACCTTTCTCGGCGAACTCGACACGCCGCCCGGCCCGCTGCGGATCGGCCTCGTCACCGACCCGATGCTCGCCCCGGCGCTCGACGACGACACGCGCGCGGCGCTCGACGACGCGGCCGCGCTCGCCGAATCGCTCGGCCATCACGTCGAACCGGCGACGCTGCACATCGACTATGCGCGCGCGGCCGAGACCTTTCTCACGCTGTGGGCGACGATCGCCGAGGAGATGGTGCTCGGCGCGCGCACGATCACCGGCCGCACGCCGAAGCGCGCCGAATTCGAACCGGCCACGTGGGCGATGGCCGTGATCGGCCGGCGCATCGCCCGCGCGCGGTTGCAGGATGTGCTCGAATGGCAGCGCCAGCTCACCGTGCAGGTCGCGGGCCTCGTGTCGCGCTACGACGTCGTCCTGTGCGCGACGCTCGCGGGGCCGCCGGTCAGGATCGGCGCGCTGCAGCCGACGCCGTTCGAAGCCGCGCAGATGAAGCTGCTCGGCGCGCTGCCGGTGAAGCCGCTGCTGCGGGAAATGCTGGCGAAGACGTCGGAGAAGGCGTTCGCATGGGCCGGCTGCACCGAGCTGTTCAACCTGACAGGCCAGCCGGCGATGTCGGTGCCGCTCTACTGGAATGCGCGCGGGCTGCCGATCGGCGTGCAGTTCGTCGCGCGCCATACCGACGACGCGTTGCTGCTGAAGCTCGCACGCCAGCTCGAACAGGCGCGGCCGTGGTTCGACCGGCGCCCGCCGTTGATGCAGGCGCAGCGCTGACGCAAGCACCATTGCCACCGCCATCGCGCTCGGCCGATGG
This sequence comes from Burkholderia ambifaria AMMD, assembly GCF_000203915.1. Lineage (NCBI taxonomy): Bacteria > Pseudomonadati > Pseudomonadota > Betaproteobacteria > Burkholderiales > Burkholderiaceae > Burkholderia > Burkholderia ambifaria. The sequence goes on along the minus strand of NC_008390.1, from coordinate 222,731 downwards.
CGAAAAAAACCCCGCCGGTTTTGGCCGGCGGGGTTTCATCGCATGCAACCGCGCGATGGCGCTTACATCGCGAGCCGTTCGCAGATGGTCCGCGTCGCGGACGCCGTGTTCAGCGTATAGAAGTGCAGCCCCGGCACGCCCGCATCGACGAGGCGCTGGCACAGGCTCGTGACGACGTCCGCGCCGAACGCGCGGATCGCGTCGCGATCGTCGCCGAAGCTCTCGAGCCGGCGCGCGACCCAGCGCGGCACTTCCGCGCCGCACATTTCCGAGAAGCGCATCAGTTGCGTGAAGTTCGTGATCGGCATGATGCCCGGCACGATCGGCACGTCCACACCCAGCTTGCGCGCATCGTCGACGAAGCGGAAATACGCGTCGGCGTTGAAGAAGTACTGCGTGATCGCGGAATTCGCGCCGGCCTTCACCTTGCGCGCGAAATTCTCGAGGTCGGCTTTCGGCGAACGCGCTTGCGGGTGGTACTCCGGATAGCCGGCGACTTCGATGTGGAACCAGTCGCCATGCTCGGCGCGGATGAAGCTGACGAGCTCCGACGCATAGCGCAGCTCGCCGACCGCGCCCATCCCCGACGGCAGGTCGCCGCGCAGCGCGACGATGTGGCGGATGCCGTGCGAGCGGTACTGGTCGAGGATCGCGCGCAGGTCGGCGCGCGACGAGCCGATGCACGACAGGTGCGGCGCGGCTTCGAGGCCGTCCTTCTGCATGTCGAGCACGGTATCGAGCGTGCCCTGCTGCGTCGAGCCGCCTGCGCCGAACGTCACGGAGACGAATTTCGGCTTCAGCGGCAGCAGTTGCGCACGCGTCGCGCGCAGCTTCTCGACGCCTTCCGCCGTCTTCGGCGGGAAGAATTCAAACGAGAGTTCGATCGGTTTCATGATTCGCAAGAGTGGGCCCGGCCGTCAGCCGATGTCGCGCTGCCCGAAGATCAGCGCGGACAGCAGCCACGACACGATGCTGTACAGGATCGAACCGAAGAACGCGGACCAGAACCCCGACACCTCGAACCCCTTGAGCAGCGACGACGCGAACCAGAAGCACAGCGCGTTCACGACGAGGATGAACACCCCGAGCGTGACGATCGTGACGGGCAGCGTCAGCAGGATCAGCACCGGACGGATCACCGTGTTGATCAGGCCGAGCACGACCGCGATGATCAGCGCGGTGCCGAAGCTCTTGATGTGGATCGACGGCACGAGGTACGTGATGATCAGCAGCGCGAGGGCGTTGATGACCCAGGTGAGGATGACGCTCATGGAGGGCTCCGGTTCGGTTGTCGATCTGTACGGTCAGTGGCCGCCGCCGGCCGCCACGCGTGCCCGCGGGCACGGTGCGACGGCCGGCGATCCGGCACCATGCCGCGATGTCGCGCGCGCCCGAAGCGGGACGCGCGCGGCACGGCGGCGGCGCATCAGTAGCGGTAGTGGTTCGGCTTGAACGGGCCGTCCTTCTGCACGCCGATGTACGAAGCCTGCTCGTCCGTCAGCACGGACAGGTTCGCGCCGATGCGCGCGAGGTGCAGGCGCGCGACCTTTTCATCGAGATGCTTCGGCAGCACGTACACCTTGTTCTCGTACTCGGCGCCGCGCACGAACAGCTCGATCTGCGCGAGCGTCTGGTTCGCGAACGAGTTCGACATCACGAACGACGGGTGGCCGGTCGCGCAGCCGAGGTTCACCAGGCGGCCTTCGGCCAGCAGGATCACGCGCTTGCCGTCCGGAAAGATGATGTGGTCGACCTGCGGCTTGATGTTTTCCCACTGGTACTGGCGGGTCGACGCGACGTCGATTTCCGAGTCGAAGTGACCGATGTTGCAGACGATCGCGTTGTGGCGCATCGCCTTCATGTGATCGTGGTTGATCACGTGGTAGTTGCCGGTCGCCGTCACGAAGATGTCGGCCTTGTCGGCCGCGTATTCCATCGTCACGACGCGGTAGCCTTCCATCGCCGCCTGCAGCGCGCAGATCGGATCGATTTCGGTGATCCACACGGTGGCGCCGAGGCCGCGCAGCGACTGCGCGCAGCCCTTGCCCACGTCGCCGTAGCCCGCGACGACCGCGACCTTGCCCGCGATCATCACGTCGGTCGCGCGCTTGATGCCGTCGACGAGCGATTCACGGCAGCCGTACAGGTTGTCGAACTTCGACTTCGTGACCGAGTCGTTCACGTTGAACGCCGGGAACGGCAGGCGGCCGTCCTTTTCCATCTGGTACAGGCGGTGCACGCCGGTCGTGGTTTCTTCGGTCACGCCCTTGATGTGCGCGAGGCGCGTCGAGTACCAGGTCGGGTCGGCGTCGAGGTGCTTCGCGATCGACTTGTACAGCGCGACTTCTTCCTCGTTGGTCGGCTTCGCGATCACCGAACGGTCCTTCTCGGCCTTCGCGCCGAGGATCAGCAGCAGCGTTGCGTCGCCGCCGTCGTCCAGGATCATGTTCGCGAATTCGCCGTTCGGCCATTCGAAGATGCGGTGCGAGAACTCCCAGTATTCGTCGAGCGACTCGCCCTTGAACGCGAACACCGGCGTGCCGGCTTCGACGATCGCGGCAGCGGCGTGATCCTGGGTCGAGAAGATGTTGCACGACGCCCAGCGGACATCGGCGCCGAGCGCCTTCAGCGTCTCGATCAGCACGCCGGTCTGGATCGTCATGTGCAGCGAGCCCGCGATGCGCGCGCCCTTCAGCGGCTGCTGCGCCTTGTATTCGTCGCGGATCTGCACGAGGCCGGGCATTTCGGTCTCGGCGATGTTCAGTTCTTTGCGGCCCCAGCCGGCAAGCGCCATGTCGGCGACGACGTAATCCTTGGAAGCTTGCGAATCGATAATGGCGTTCATCACGCCCTCCTTTCTAAAAAAGTTCTAGAAATTGGTGACGTGAGCGCCGTTCAGGAAGCGGGGCCGGCGCGAATCTCGCCGCACGGCTGCTTGGTGAAGCTTTCCGAGCCTGGCGGACGCAGAAGGTCCGTCGCAACGCTCCTCGGAAAACGGGAGGGATTGTAGCAAATCGCGACGAAAATTTCTTGTGTCGGACCGTTGAATGGCCTATGCGGCGACGCGCAGGCCGAAGCGTGCCCTTTTATTGAGACTGAGATGGGCGCGGGCGGATTGCGCGGCAATCGAGCGCACCGCCTTCGATGGAAGACCTGCCCGGCGAATGACCCGCCGCGCCCCCGCCGTCCGCACGTTCAATTCTCCGCGCCGACCCACGCCTGTTCGCGCAACCGCGCGCGCAGGCGTGCGACGGCCTGGCTGTGCAGCTGGCACACGCGCGACTCGCTCACCTCGAGCACCGCGCCGATCTCGCGCAAGTTCAGCCCGCGCTCGTAGTACAGCGACATCAGCAGCTTCTCGCGCTCGGGCAGCCGGTCGATCGCGTCGACGAGCGCCTCGCGCAGGTGGTCGTCGAGCAGCGCCGACAGCGGATCGGCGTGATCGACGCGATAGCGGTCGAGAAACGGCTCGTCGTCGGCCGCGCGGTCGAAATCCTCGTAGTAGATGAGCTGGCTGCCGTGCAGGTCCTGCAGCATCCCCTGGTATTCGTCGAGCGGCATCTTCAGGTGCTCCGCGATCTCGGTCTCGCTCGCCGAGCGGCCGAGCTGCTGCTCGACCTGGTGCACCGCGTACTCGACCTCGCGCGAGGTCTTGCGCAGGCTGCGCGGCAGCCAGTCGTTGCTGCGCAGCTCGTCGAGCATCGCGCCGCGGATACGCTGCGTCGCGTAGGTCTCGAACTGCGCGCCCTGGTCTTCCTTGTAGCGGCCGGCCGCGTCCATCAGCCCGATCATGCCGGCCTGGATCAGGTCGTCGAGGTCGACGCTCGCCGGCATCTTCGCGACGAGCTGCAGCCCCAGGCGCCGCACGAGCGGCGCGTATTGCGCGAGCACGTCGGCCTGGGTCATCTTGCCTTGAGCGTTGTACATCATGGCTCTCTCCTTCCTCACGCGGCGTGGGCCGCTCCCGCCTCGTACGACGGCTTGCCGCCCGCATGCACGGCACGCCCCGCACCCGAGCTCGGGCGCATCGGCCAGTACAGCAAATCGGCGGCAATCTGCCGGTAATCGCGCGCGGCCGCCGACGACGGGAACGCGTCGACCACCGTATGCATCAGGTCGCGCGCATGCTCGGCGAGCGGATCGGCGCTCACGCAGCCGGCGTCGGCGATCGACACCGTCAGGTAGCGGCTCGCGACGCCCGCGAGGTTGTCGAAGGCGGTCCTGGCGTCGGCGTGGCTGCCGACGTGATTGGTCAGCACGCGGAACTGCGCGACCGCGTGCGCAAAATGCAGCCGTTTCATGCACGCGTACGCCTCGGTGATCGCCTGCGCGGCCACCCGCGTGACGATCAGCACGTCGTGCGCCTCGCGCGCGAGCGCCGAGAACGCGCCATCCGCGCCGAGCTGTGCGTCGACCAGCACGATGTCCGCCTGACCGTCGATGAAGTCGCTCAGCTGCGTGTCGCTGTAGCCGTCGCGCGCGAGCCCCGTGGCCGCGCACAGGCTGAACCCGGCGGCGACGCGCGTGCGTTCGCCGTCGCGCAGCCATGCGCCCGCCAGCGTCGCCGAGGCCGAATGCACGTCGGCACGCTCGTCGACGACGAGCACGTCCTTGCCGAGCGCGGCCAGCGCCGCCGCGACGTTCACGACGGTGGTCGTGCAGCCGACGCCCGCCGGCCCGCCCGTCACCGCGACGATGCGCGACGCGCGTCCGGCCAGCAGGCGCCGCAGCCCTTCTGCCTGGTCGATGATCCGTTTATCCAAATCGCACCTCGTGCAGATCGGCGGTGGAACGGGCGGTCAGTGCGGAAAGCAGCGTCGGCATGTCCTCGTCCTCGGGCACGAAGGGCGAACCGTCGCGCGGCACACAGAACGCGCTTTTCAGCAGGAATTTGGTCGAAGCAACGTACAGGTTCTCCGGCACCTTCTGGCCGGTCGACACGTAATGAATGGGCAGCTTGTAGCGGATCACGGTGTCGAGCACGCCGCCGAGGTGGGTCGCCTCGTCGAGCTTCGTCAGGATGCAGCCGGCGAGATCCGGATATTCGGCCGCGCTGCGGTAGGCCTGGACGACCTCGTTGAGCGTGTCGCCGTGGCTCGTCGCGTTGAGCAGCAGCAGGCGCTGCACCGGCGCGTTCGCGCCGTGCAGCATCGCGATCTGGTCGGACAGCGCGCGATCGCGCTGGCTCATGCCGATCGTGTCGATCAGCACGATGTGCTTGTTGCGCAGCTCGGACAGCGCGAGCTCGAGGTCGCCGGCATCCTTCACCGCGTGCACGGGCACGCCGAGGATCTTGCCGAAGATGCGCAGCTGCTCATGGCCGCCGATCCGGTAGCTGTCGGTGGTCAGCAGCGCGACCTTGCTCGCGCCGAAGCGCATCACGCAGCGCGCCGCGAGCTTCGCGGTGGTGGTCGTCTTGCCGACACCGGTCGGCCCCATCAGCGCGAACACGCCGCCGCGCTCCATCAGCGCGTCTTCGTTCTCGAGCACCGGCAGGTTCGCCGCGAGCACCGACTGCGCCCATTCGGCGGCCTGCTCGAAGGTCTGCGCGCCGTCGCCGGACGGCAGGTTGTCGACCATCATGCGCACCAGCTGCGCGGAGAAGCCGGCCGAGAACAGGTGCTTGGTCAGCGCGCCGTGCACCGGGCTGCGGCGCTGGCGGTCGTGCCACATCAGGCTGTCGAACTGCTCTTCCATCATCCCGCGCATCGCGCCGAGCTCGTGCATCACCGTGTCGTTGACGATGCTCTCGATGCGCGCCTTCACCGCGTCGGCTACTACGGCGGCCGCTTCGGCCGACAGGCGCGTGCGTTCGGCCGGCTTCGCGGTGTTCGTTTCATTCGTTTCGCTCGCGCGGACGGCGGCGGCCGCGGACGGCATCCGGCGTTCGGCGTTGCGCACGATGTCGCGCGCCCAGCCGGCCGGCGTCGCGGCTGCCGCGTCCTGCTGCATGCGGGCCGGCGCCGGTGCCTGCGGCGCGGCCGATGCCGCCTGCGCGCGGGCGATCAGCGCTTCGCGCTGCTGCGTCAGGCGCTTCGCGTGCTCGACGAGCCACGGCGCGGGTTCGGACGACGCGGCCTGAGCGCCGCCAGCGGGCGCAGCCGGCGACGCCGCTGCCGCGTCCGTTGCGGGCGAGTCCGCATCGAAGGCGGCCGGTTGCGCGGCCGGTTCCGTCGCTTCGGCGCTTGCGCCGAACACCGACGAGAACACGTCCGGCAGCCCGCCGTCGCCGGCTGCATACGGATTCACGGCCGGGCGCGCAAGCGCGGCGCCGGGGCGCGACACGATGCCGGGCACGGCCGCGGCCGGCACGGATTCCGGTGTGCGCGACGCGACGGTGCGCGGGCGCGCGGCGGCCGGCGGCGTGACCGCGGCGAGGTCCGAGTCGGCGAGTGCGACGATTTCGACGCTGCCGTCATCGAGCGTGCGGTTCGACAGCACGACGGCGTCGGCGCCCAGGGCCTCTCGCACGAGGCGAAGCGCGTCGCGGCTGGTCGCGCCAGTGAATTTGCGAATGTTCAAGCGGAACCCCCGATGACGTTAACGACTTTGATCGTGCGTGTGTCCGGCACTTCGGCGTACGACAGCACTTTCAGTTGCGGCAGGCTGCGGCGCAGGAAACGCGCGAGCATCGCGCGCAGCGCGTGCTGCACCAGCAGCACGGGCGGCAGCCCGAGATTCTGTTGACGCAGCATCGCCTGTTGCGTGCCGGTCAGAAGGTTGTGCGCGAGGCCGGGCTCGAGGCCCGGGTTCGCGCCGGTGGAGAGCGCCTGCGACAGCACGCGCTCGAGATTCGAATCGAGGCCCATCACCTGCATCTCGCCCGCGCCCGGATACCACTGCTGCGTGATCGCGCGGCCGAGCGACAGCCGCACCGCGGCGGTGATCTCGTACGCGTCGCCGCGGCCGGCGTGTTCGGACACGGCCTCGAGGATCGTGCGCATGTCGCGGATCGGCACGCCTTCCTCGAGCAGGTTCTGCAGCACTTTCTGCAGGGTCGTGAGCGAGATCGTCTTCGGCACGAGGTCCTCGACGAGCGACGGCGCATCCTTGCCGGTGCGCTCGACGAGCGCCTGCACTTCCTGGCGGCCGAGCAGTTCGGCCGCGTGCTGGACGACCAGATGGTTCAGGTGCGTCGCGACGACCGTGCTCGCATCGACCACCGTATAGCCGTACACCTGCGCCTGCTCGCGCATCGCGACGTCGATCCACACGGCCGGCAGCCCGAACGCCGGGTCCTGCGTCGCGGCGCCCGGCAGCGCGGCCGTCACCTGGCCCGGGTTGATCGCGAGCCACTGGCCCGGGAACACTTCGCCCGCGCCGATCTCCACGCCCTTCAGCGCGATCCGGTACGCGTTCGGCCGCAGTTCGAGGTTGTCGCGGATATGGATCACCGGCGGCAGGAAGCCGATTTCCTGCGCGAATTTCTTGCGGATGCTCTTGATGCGCTTGAGCAGCTCGCCATCGCTGTTCTTGTCGACGAGCGGAATCAGCCGGTAGCCGACTTCGAGGCCGAGCGGGTCGATCAGCTGCACGTCGTCCCAGGTCGCCTCGTGGCTGTCGCCCGGCAACGCGGCGGGCGGCGCGACCTCGGTCACGTCACCGGCGGCAAGGCGGGCCGCCGCGCGGCGGCTCTGCGTGCGGGCCAGCCAGATCGCGCCGGCGCCGAGCGCGAGGAACGCGAAGTGCGGCATGCCCGGGATCAGCCCCATCAGCACGATGATCGCGCCGGTGATGTTCAGCACGCGCGGGTTCGTGAACAGCTGGCCGGTGATCTGCGTGCCGATGTCCTCGTCGGTCGCCACGCGCGACACGATCACGCCGGCCGCCGTCGAGATCACGAGCGACGGGATCTGCGCGACGAGGCCGTCGCCGATCGTCAGCAGCGTGTAGTTGGTGCCGGCCGCCGCGAAGCTCATGTCGTGCTGCACCATCCCGACGATCAGCCCGCCGATCACGTTGATCGCCATGATGATGAGGCCCGCGATCGCGTCGCCGCGCACGAACTTCGACGCGCCGTCCATCGACCCGTAGAACTCGGCTTCCTGCGACACGGCCAGGCGGCGCTTGCGGGCCTGCTCTTCGTTGATGAGGCCCGCGTTCAGGTCGGCGTCGATTGCCATCTGCTTGCCGGGCATCGCGTCGAGCGTGAAGCGCGCGGACACTTCGGCGATCCGCCCCGCGCCCTTCGTGATCACCATGAAGTTAATGATCATCAGGATCACGAACACGACGATGCCGACCGCGAAGTTGCCGCCGACGAGAAAGTGGCCGAACGCCTCGATCACCTGGCCGGCCGCGTCGGGGCCGGTGTGGCCCTCGAGCAGCACGACGCGCGTCGACGCGACGTTCAGCGACAGGCGCAACAGCGTCGAGAACAGCAGCACGCTCGGGAACGCCGCGAAGTCGAGCGGCTTCATCGTGTACATGCTGACGAGCAGCACCATCACCGACAGCGCGATGTTGAAGGTGAACAGCAGATCCAGCAGCAGCGGTGGCAGCGGCAGGATCATCATCCCCAAGATCATGCAGATGAGGATGGGGCCCGCGAGCCCGCGCAGGTTGGCGCCCGCGAACGGGTTCGTGCGTTTGGCGAACAGGCCGGTGGTCGGGGTGCTCATGCTGCGTTCCCTTGCGTGCCGAGCGTGTCCTCGGCTTCTTCACGCGCGTCGTCGGCCGATACCGACGTCCCCTTGTCGAGGTCGGCCGGCACCTCGAGATCGACCGGCGCGGCCGGGAACGCGCCGCCTTCCGAGCGGAAGCGCCGCAGCTGGTACACCCATGCGAGCACCTCGGCGACGGCCGAGTACAGCGAGCCGGGAATCTCGCGTTCGATTTCGACGTTGTGATACAGCGCACGCGCGAGCGGCGGCGCTTCGAGCAGCGGCACGTTGTGCTCGGCCGCGAGTTCTCGGATGCGCGCGGCGACGAGGTTCACGCCCTTCGCGACGACCTTCGGCGCGCGCATCTCGCCGTCCGTGTATTGCAGCGCGACGGCGAAGTGCGTCGGGTTCGTGACGACCACGTCGGCCTTCGGCACGGCGGCCATCATCCGGCGCCGCGCGATCGCGCGCTGCTGCTGGCGGATGCGGCCCTTCACGTGCGGATCGCCCTCGTTCTCGCGATGCTCGCGCTTCACTTCTTCCTTCGTCATGCGCAACTTCTTGTTGTACTGCCAGATTTGGTAAGGCACGTCGAGCGCGGCGACCACCAGCATCCCGGCGACCGTCGTGCCGCAGCACACGGCGACCAGATGCATCGCATCGGCAACCGCCGAGCCGAGCGGCTGGGTCGCGAGACCGAGCAGCTCGTCCTTGCTGCGCCAGATCGCGATGCCGCCGATCCCGCCGACGACCAGCGTCTTCGCGAGCGACATCGCGAGCTGGATCGGCCCCTGGATCGAGAAGATGCGGCCGAGGCCCGAGATCGGGTTCAGGCGGTCGAACTTCAGCTCGAAGGTCTTCTGCGAGATCAGCCAGCCGCCGAGCGCCATCGGCGCGAGCAGCGCGGCAAGGCCGGTGAGCGCGAGGATCGGCAGCAGCGCGGCGAGCCCTTCGATGCTCGCGCTGCCGGCCGCCGACAGCATCCGGTGCGTGTCGAACGCGGTGGCGCGATCGAACGCGAACGCGCCGCGCAGCATGGCCTGGAGATGGGCGCCCGACGGAGCCGCGAGCAGCCACGCGCCATAGAACCCGGCCGCGAGCAGCGCGAACGAAGCCAGCTCGCGCGAACGCGCGACCTGCCCCTCCTCGCGCGCCTTTTCGCGGCGCCTCGGAGTGGCGGCTTCGGTTCTGTCGAGATCGCTCTCGTCTGCCACGTGGCCTCCAGTCGGGTACGGCGAAATGCCGCTTTCCAGTGACACCGATTATTCATGCGCGGGTCAAACGCCGATCGGTCGAGCAAAGCCGGGAAAGGGGGGTATTTCGGGGAATCGGGCAAGGCGGGTGCGGGGAGAGGCGGCGGGTGGGTGTGGCGGGGGGAGGATGGTGGGGGAAACGCGTGTGCGGGGGGGTGTGGTGAAGCGGAGGAGGTGAACTATCGCCCCGCCCCGACGCGACGGCCGCGCGTCGGGGCGGGCGGCGCTCAGATTGCCGGAATCGGATCCGTGCCGAAACGGTTCGGCCCGTTCGTGCCGCGCGAGCACATCCACACGAGCAGCAGGATCCCGCCGATGAGCGGAATGAACGCGATCAGCAGAAACCAGCCGGAGCGGCCCGTATCGTGCAAGCGGCGCACGGTGACCGCGAGGCTCGGCAGCACGAGCGCGAGCGACACGACCAGCGCGACGATCGCCAGCAGCAGCGGAACCGCGCCGCTTTCGCGGCCGGCGGCGGCGAGCAGCTGGCAGGCGATCGACACGACGCCGGTGAGCAGCGCGAAATACCAGTATTCGGCGCGGCGTGCGCGGCCTTCGAATTTCGCATACTGATTGAATACGGAACGAATGGCTTCGGTGAAATTCATCTTATTGCCCTCCTGTTTTTTAATCGACGACCCCGGAAACAACGGGGGCATTATAAGTTTGAATTTCGACACGTCGCATCTCTTTTCGCGTGACGATCGCCGTGGTGACGCCTTCACGGCCCCGGAGCGGCCACAGAAACGACGCGTCGGACCGCCGCGTGCATGTCACGCCATTTTTATAATCGCAACGCCCCAACAAAAAGATCAGCCGGATAATCAATGAATTGATTACGCCATGATGAAACGGATCATGGTCGATAATCCAACCGCCGGTCAGATGGCGACCGATTTACCGGCCGGCCGGGAATCGCTTCGTGCATCGCATGCCCGCATCGAAAATACCGCCTCCCGGCCGGCATTCGCGCTAGCCGGCCGCCGCCTGCTGCAACGCATCGAGATCGAGCTTCTTCATCTTCATTACCTGCGCCATCACGCGTTCGGCGCGTGCCGGGTCGCCCGTCATCAGCTCGGCCATCTGCACGGGCACCACCTGCCACGACACGCCGAAGCGGTCGCGTAGCCACCCGCACTGCTGCGCGCGCTCGTCGCCGCCTTCGGCCAGCGCCGCCCAGTAGCGGTCGATCTCCTGCTGGTCGCGGCAATTGACGACGAACGACACGGCCGGCGTGAGCGGAAACACCGGGCCGCCGTTGAGCGCGAGAAACGCCTGCCCGTCGAGTTCGAACGACACCGTCATTACCGTGCCCTCGGCCTGGCCCGACGCCTGCGCGCCGGATTTGCCGTAGCGGGCGACGTGCAGGATGCGCGCGTCGTCGAACACCGACACGTAGAAGCGGGCGGCCGCCTCCGCGTCCTGGTCGAACCACAGAAACGGCGTGATGCGTTGAATGCGCTGACTCATGGCGCTGTCTCCTCGATGTCGTGCCGGCACCAATGCCGGTCTTATATCGTAGGCGCTATGCCGGCGCGGCGCGGCCGCCCGGTACGTAGTCCGCCCGCCACGGCCGGCGGGATGAAAAAAGGGGGCGATCGCTCGCCCCCCCGCTTGCTGCCGCCGTTCGTGCGCGTTCAGAACGCGACGTAAGGCTGCTGTCCGCCGGTCGACGTCTTGTCCATCCCGAAGTAGATCGTCTTGCCGTAGAAGTGCGGCATGCCGAGATCAAGCCAGCCGGCCACGCCGAACGGGCCGGCGATGTCGTTGAACGCGAACGTCGACGCGTTCGCGAACACCGCATCGGCGTTCACGACGGGCATCGACACGCCGCCCGACGCACCGTTCCTGCCGGTCAGCGTCGCCGTATAGGTGGTCGACGAGGTCGGGCAATAGAACTGCGTATTGGTCGAGCACTTCCTCTGCGACGAATCGTCGAAGAAGTACGCGTTCGAGCCCGTATCGAAGAACGCGGTCGCGCTGCTGCCGAGGAACGTCGCGCTCACGTCGCCCGTCGTCGTCGACGTCAACACCGTCGATGCCCCGAGCGCGTTGTTGCTCTGCGTGCCGATCCCGAACGTCAGCAGGCCCGTCGCGCTGCCCTGCCCGCTGTTCGAGATGTTCGGCATCTGCACGATCACGCCGTTGTTGTCGGTCGCGAAGCGATGGACCGGGTTGGCCACCTGCTGCGCCACCGGCACCAGCGCCACCGTGCAGCTCGAATTGCCGTTCGGGCACGCGTAGTAGTTGTTGTACGTCGCCGACGTCAACGTCGCGCAGTTCGTGCCGCAATCGACCGGCGCCGGCCCGATGCCGAGGATGCCGTTCGCGCCGAGGTCGCGCGCCGTGTTGGCCGACGCGCCGCCGTTCGTGCACGAGCTCGGTACGTTGCTCGTGCCGAGGTCGCCGATGATCTGCACCGGCAGCGAAGCCGCGTGCTCGGAGCCGATCGTCAGGTCGACGGTACGCACCGTGCCCCACGTGTAGCTCGACACGAACTTCCCGCATTCGGCGACCGGCGCGCCGCCGCTCGTCACCTGCGGCAGGTTGTTCAACACGCCCACGGCGCTGCCGACCAGCCGCAGCCCGTACGACGCGGTGTCGACGAGCACGTTGTTGACCACCTGGCAGTTCGACGTGCCCGGCGCGCAGATCTTCACGTTGACGGTCGGGATGTTGATCACTTGCGCGACGCCGCTGTTGACCGTGATCACGGCCGTGTTCGCGGTGTTGCCGTCCGATACGTTGCCGCCGCCGCTACCGCCGTTGTCGTCGTCGCCGCCGCCGCATGCGGTCACGAGCAGGGCCGTGGCAGCCGCCAGGCCGAGCACGCCGACCCAGCGCTTGAAGGTACGAGGAATTCTCAAGATCGCTCTCCCGCTGTCACTGGATGTCGGTGCCGGACAGGCCGGCAGGCAGCGCGGCCGGCAGCCACGCCTGGCCCGCGAAGGCGCCCATGTGGCCGCCGGTGCGGATCACGAGCCCGCTCGTATCGACGGACACGGGCGCGCGCCAGCCGCGCGCCGCGTGCGCGGCCTGGACGCCGGCGGTGTACTGCGGGAAATAGCTGCCGAGCAGCGACGCGAGGTCCGGCATGCTCGGCCCGCGCCAGGCAAGGCCGAACACGGTGCCCGCGGGGCTCGTGTATTCGTGGATGACGGTGCCCGATCCGAGCGTGATCTCGCGGACGGTGTAGGCGGCCGTGTTCGCCTGCGCGCCGTCGGCCGAGCGCATCGCGCGCTGCATCGCGCGCACGGTGGCGGCGCGATCGTCCGCCGGCGGCGACATCGGCGCGCCGCCCAGTTCCGCGTGTGCGTGGACGCTCCACAGCACACCCATTGCAGCCGTCGCGTGCGCGGCGGCCCAGCCCAAGCGTTTCAGCTTCACGTTCCCCCCCAAAGGGACTGGCTTCGTCGCCGGCGGGCCCCATCAGGCTCGGCGCCACCGGCCAACATATGAAAGTCGTAAAAATGACGCGTCGTTACTGCTGACGCGTAGTATGCCTGCGGAGTGTGCCGGAGTGTCAAATCGTCGCGGCACGAAGGGCACGAAGGGGCACGAATGGCACGACGGGCGCACCGGCCCCGCTCCCGGCCGGTGGGGGGAAACCGGCAAGAACCACGCACGTCGGGCCGCTCCGCGACAGGGAGCGGTGCCGATGCGATGAGAAGCCGCGGGGCCGCCTCAGAAGCCGAGGCTTGCGAGCAGGTCGTCGACCTGCCCCTGATCCTGCACGACGTCGGACTTGCCTTCCGGCGCGATCTGCGGCCCATTCAGGAGCGACTCGGGGCTGCCGGTCGCGCTGATCTGCTCGGCCGCGAGCGCGGCGGCGGTCGCCGCGAACTGCTCGCGCCGCTCGGGCGCGATGTTCTCGACGAGCACGGTGAGCAGCTGCTGCTCGATCAGGTAGACCATGTCCATGATCTTCTTGATCACCTGCCCGGTCAGATCCTGGAAGTCCTGCGCGAGCATGATCTCGAGCAGCTGCGCGCTGGTCGCCGACGTCGCGTCGGGCAGCGCGTGCAGGAACGTGCGCGTGTCGTCCATCAGCTCGCGCACTTCCGCGTGCTCGATCGGCGCCGCGTACCACTGCGTCCAGCGCGCGTCGAGCGCCTCGGCCTCGTTCTGGATGCGCTCCTGCACCGGCTTCGCGATCTCGATCGCGTTCAGCACGCGCACGGCCGCCTGTTCGGTCATCGTCGCGACGTAGCGCAGCCGGTCGCGCGCATCGGGCACGGCTTCCGCCGCGCGCTCGACGTGCTTGTCGAGCCCCAGTTCGCGCATCGAGTCGCGCAGCGCGCGCGTGACCTGGCCGATGCGCGCGAGGATCCGGTCGCTCGCGAAATCGGCGCCTTCGGCGTGGCTGTCGGCGCTGAACGCCGCGCTGGCGAGCGCTGCATGGATCGGCTGGTTCACGTCAGCTCCCGGCCTTCGCCATCTTGTCGATGATCTTGTTCAGCTTCTCGTCGAGCGTCGCGGCCGTGAACGGCTTCACGACATAGCCGCTCGCGCCCGCCTGCGCGGCCGCGATGATGTTCTCCTTCTTCGACTCGGCCGTGACCATCAGCACCGGCAGGTGCGTGAGCGTCGCGTCCGCGCGAATTTCCTTCAGCATCGCGAGGCCGTCGAGGTTCGGCATGTTCCAGTCGGAGATCACGAAGTCGAAGCCGCCGCCGCGCAGCCGCGCGAGGCCGGCCGCGCCGTCCTCGGCTTCGTCGACGTTCGTGTAGCCCAGTTCCTTGAGCAGGTTGCGGACGATCCGGCGCATCGTCGGGAAATCGTCCACCACCAGGATTTTCATGCTCTTGTCCATCGTCGTTCCTTTCCAGATTCGTTACCGTCAGGGCCCGTAGCAACCCACGTGCCCCGTGACATTTGATTCAGACGCGCTGCACCCTATCGCCCATCGTCGCCAGGCGCGCCATCACGCGCCGGCTCATCTCGGCCAGCGAGACGACCTCGTCCGCCCCGCCGAGCGCGATCGCCTCGCGCGGCATCCCGAACACGATGCAGCTCGCCTCGTCCTGCGCGAACGTGTGCGCGCCCGCGCGCTTCATGTCCAGCAGGCCGGCCGCGCCGTCGCGGCCCATCCCCGTGAGGATCACGCCGATCGCGTTCTTGCCCGCGTGCTGCGCCGCCGAGCGGAACAGCACGTCGACCGACGGCCGGTGACGGTTCACCGGCGGCTCGTCGGACAACTGCGCGATGTAGTTCGCGCCGCTGCGCGCGAGCAGCAGGTGCGCGTGGCCCGGCGCGATGTACGCATGGCCCGGCAGCACGCGTTCGCCGTGCTCGGCTTCCTTCACCGCGATCCGGCACAGGCCGTTCAGCCGCTGCGCGAACGACTTGGTGAAGCCGGGCGGCATGTGCTGCGCGATCAGCACCGCCGGCGCATCCGGCGGCAGCGGCGTCAGCACCTCGCGGATCGCCTCGGTGCCGCCCGTCGACGCACCGATGATGATCAGCTTCTCGGTACTGACGAGCGGGTTGTTGATCATCGGCGCGGCCGGCTGGCCGCTCGCCGTGGGCGCGGCGGCCTGCGGCTGCGGCGTCTGGCGCACGCGGGCGCGCGACGCCGCGCGGATCTTGTCCGCGAGCTTTTCCGCGTAGTCGAGCATGCCGTCGCGAATCCCGACGCGCGGCTTCGTGACGAAATCCACCGCGCCGAGTTCGAGCGCGCGCAGCGTGATCTCGGAGCCGCGCTCGGTCAGCGACGACACCATCACGACCGGCATCGGCCGCAGACGCATCAGCTTCTCGAGGAAGTCGAGCCCGTCCATGCGCGGCATTTCGACGTCCAGCGTCAGGACGTCCGGGTTGTGCTGCTTGATGAGATCGCGCGCGACGAGCGGATCGGGCGCGGTCGCGCACACCGTCATGTCGGGCTGGCTGTTGATGATCTCCGTCATCAGGCTGCGGATCAGCGCCGAATCGTCGACGCACAACACTTTGATCTTCTGCACTGCGGTCATGCCTCCTGCTTTCTCGAAAGGTTGGCCGCGCTCGGGCTGCCGGCGTACGGACTGCCGGTCTTGGCATTCGTCGTCTGCGCGCCGCCGGCGCCGCGTGCGCCGAACAGCTCGATGCGCGGGCGCGCCGGCGGCGGCGCGGCCGGCCGCTTCGCCGCGAACAGCTCGACGTGCGCGCGCTGCCGGCCGGCGCGCACGCGGTCGGCCTCGCGCGCCAGCGCGGCTTCGCGCTCGGTCACGCCCGGCACCTGCAGCCGCAGCTTCTTCACCATCGCGCGCCCGGTGCGCGGCATGAACGCGACCTTGCGCGGGTGCACGCCCTGCAGATCCTCCGCGGTGATGCGGATGCGTTCGAGCGCGAGATAGCGGCGCACGAAATCCGCGTTGCGATCGCCGATGTTGATCGTCGTCATCCCGGCCAGCACGGCCGCGCCGCCGAACACCTTCGCCTCGAAGCGCTCGCGGCGCCCGCCCGCCTTGATCAGCTCGTTGATCAGCACTTCCATCGCATACGCGCCGTAACGCATCGAATCCGATGCGGCCGCGCCGGCATCGGCGCCGTCGTCGGGCAGCATGAAGTGATTCATCCCGCCGATGCCCGCGAGCGGGTCGTGCAGGCACGCGGCGACGCACGAGCCGAGCACGGTCATCAGCACCATGTCCTCGGACGTCGTGTAGAACTCGTTCGGCAGCAGCTTCACGCCCGGGCGTTCGAAGTGGTTGTCGAAGTAGCGATTGGTCGCGATCGGCAGGCCGCTCATTCGCGTTCTCCGTAAGCGAGCGCGGCACGCGCGGGCGCGCGCGGCGGCGCTGCGGCGGCCGGCGTCGCGCCGCGCGGGCGCGAGCCTTGCGCGGCATCGCGCGTCAGTTCGTACACCGTCTGCCCGCGCAGCCGGAACGCCTGCGACACGTACGTGAAATTCTCCGAATGCCCGGCGAACAGCAGCCCGCCCGGCTTCACGAGCGGCTCGAAGCGCGACAGCACCTGCCCTTGCGTCGGCTTGTCGAAATAGATCATCACGTTGCGGCAGAAGATCGCGTCGAACGGCTTCGCGATCCCGTAGTCGGCATCGGTCAGGTTCAGCTGCTCGAAACGGATCATCGCGCGCAGTTCCGGGCGCACCTTCACGCGGCCGGCCTGCGCGCCGGTGCCCTTCAGGAAGAAGCGCTTGAGCCGCTCCGGGCTCAGGTGCTTGACCTGGTCGTACGTATAGATGCCGGCCTCGGCTTTCGCGAGCACCTGCGTGTCGAGGTCGGTCGCGAGAATCGACGCACCGCGCGCGGCCGATTCGCCGAGCGCCTCGATCAGCGTGATCGCGATCGAGTAAGGTTCCTCGCCGGTCGACGCCGCCGAACACCACACCGACACGGGCGCCGCACGCCCCTTCACGAAGTCGGCCAGGATCGGGAAATGGTGCGACTCGCGGAAGAACGCGGTCAGGTTCGTCGTCAGCGCGTTGGTGAACGCCTCCCACTCGAGCGGATCGTCCTCCTGCTCGAGCAGGTCGAGGTAGTCGCGGAACGTGTCGAGGCCGCGTGCGCGCAGCCGGCGTGCCAGCCGGCTGTACGCCATGTCGCGCTTGTGCTCGGACAGCGAGATGCCTGCGCGTTGATGGATCAGCGCGCGGATGCGTGCGAAATCCGCGCCGGTAAACGCGAAGTCGCGCCCCGGCTCGCCCGCGCGGGGCGAGGTATCCGGTGCATCGGGTCGAAACGGTGCGCGCGCGGACGGCATGGCTTAGAAGGTCTCCCAGTCGTCGTCGGACGCACCGGCCGCGGCCAGCGCCGGCTTCTCGCCGTTCAGCGCCGGACGCACCAGCGCGGGCTTGTCGGCCGGCTTGGGCGAAGCTGCGGCGCCCTTCGCGAGACGCGGGCCGTAGCCGCCGGCGGCCGGCGCGTCCTTCGACGCGCGTGCGGCGGAATCCGTCGCGGGCTTCGCTGCATTGCGCGTCGCCGGTGCCGCGGCATGCGGCGCGGGCGCCGCGCGGCGGGCCGGCTGGGCGGCCGGTTGCGCTGCCTGCGGTGCGTGCGCCACCGGCGCGGCTTCGTGACGGCTCTCCGACGGCGACGCCGGGGCCTGGGTTTGTGCGGCCGGGCGCGCCGCGCCGCGCACCGGCGCCATCGCGATGCCGCCCGTGACGCGCCAGCTCGACACGATCGCCTTCATCTGGCGCGTCTGCTCCTCGAGCGACGCGGCCGCGGCCGCGGCCTCTTCGACGAGCGCCGCGTTCTGCTGCGTGACCGAGTCCATCTGGCCGACCGCGCGATTGACCTGCTCGATGCCGGTCGACTGCTCGTCCGACGCGGCGCTGATCTCGCCCATGATGTCGGTCACTCGGCGCACGGCCTGCACGATCTCGTCCATCGTCGAACCGGCCCGCGCGACGAGCGCCGACCCGCTTTCGACCCTCTCGGCCGAATCGCCGATCAGCTGCTTGATTTCCTTCGCGGCGCTCGCGCTGCGCTGCGCCAGCGAGCGCACTTCGCCCGCGACCACCGCGAAGCCGCGGCCCTGCTCGCCGGCGCGCGCGGCCTCGACCGCCGCGTTCAGCGCGAGGATGTTGGTCTGGAACGCGATGCCTTCGATCGTGCCGATGATGTCGACGACCTTGCCCGAGCTCGCCGCGATGTCCTGCATCGTCGACACGACCTGGCCGACGACTTCGCCGCCGTGCGTCGCGATGTCGGACGCGTTCACCGCGAGTTGGCTCGCCTGCCGCGCGTTCTCCGCGTTCTGGCGCACGGTGCCCGTGAGCTGCTCCATGCTCGACGCGGTTTCCTGCAGCGACGCGGCCTGCTCCTCGGTGCGCTGCGACAGGTCGGTGTTGCCGGTCGAGATTTCGCGCGCGCCGACGTCGATCGACTCGGTGCCGCGATGCACGGCCTGCACCATCGTCGTCACCGCGTCCTGCATCCGCTTGATGCCGCCGAACAGCCGGCCGATCTCGTTGGTGCTGGACACGTTCACCGGCTGCGTGAGGTCGCCGCCGGCGATGCGCTCGAAGTGCGCGATCGCGTCTTCCAGCGGATTGATGATCAGCCCGCGCATCGCGAAGCGGATCGCGATCACGACGACGAACGCGATCGCGACGCCGGCCGCGATCAGGCCGATCATCATCGAGATCCGCGACTGCGTCGCGGCCTGGCGGTCTTCCGCGCGCTTCTGCAGCGCCGCGACCACGGCCGCGGCCGCCTGGTCGTACGCGACGAACATCGGGCTGATCTTGGTGTCGGCGACCGCGTGATAGGCGGCCATGTCGCCCGCGCGCGCGGCCGCGAATTCCGGCTCGACGCCTTCCTTCACGATCGTCGCGTAGCGCGCGGCGAGATCGTCGACGAGCGCCTGCTCGATGCCGAACTTCGGCGTCGCCTGGAACGCCTGCCAGTTCTGGTTCGACTTCGTATACAGCTCCTGCGCGCGCTCGAGCACCTTGCTCGCGTCGGCCGTGTTACCGGCCTCGGTCAGCGAGCGGAAGCGGTCGAGCGACACGCGTGCGCGCAGCAGGTACGACGACGTGTCGTCGAGCGTATGGATCGCCGGCAGATCGACGTGCGCGATCTCGTCGAGCGAGCGGCTCGCGTGATCGAGCGCGTAAAGGCCGAGGCCGCCGACCGCGGCGGCCAGGCCCACGAGGATGAGTCCGACCGCCGTGAGCGTCGTGCGGATCGACCAGTTATGCAACATTGCAGATTCTCCCGAAATTCCTGCGTGCGCGGCGCACTTATCCGCCGAGCGTCTCGATCAACGCCATTTCCCGGCTCGACATCAACTTCTCGATGTCCATCAGGATCAGCATGCGGCCGTCGACGGTGCCGAGGCCCGTCAGGTACTCGGTCGTCAGCGTCGCGCCGAACTCCGGCGCCGGCATGATCTGGTCCGTCTGCAGCGTCAGCACGTCCGACACGCCGTCGACCACCATCCCGACCACGCGGTTCGACACGTTCAGGATGATCACGACGGTCTGGTGGTCGTACTCGACGCGGCCGAGATGGAACTTGATCCGCATGTCGACGATCGGCACGATGATGCCGCGCAGGTTGATCACGCCCTTGATGAACTCCGGGGCGTTCGCGATGCGCGTGACGCTGTCGTAGCCGCGGATTTCCTGCACCTTCAGGATGTCGATCCCGTATTCCTCGTCGCCGAGCGTGAAGACGAGGAACTCCTGCCCCGTCGCATCGCCATGCGCGGCGTCGCGGCCTCTGGTAGCCGCGTTCGCCGCGGCCGGATTGATCATTTGGACTTCAGCAGACACGTGTGCCCCCAATCGGTTGAATGGCGAGAGTCAGAAGATCGCGAGCTCGGCGCCGACTCGGGCGCCGTGCATCGCACGGGTTTCGCGGTTCAGCGCCGCGACGTCGACGATCAGCGCGACACTGCCGTCGCCGAGGATGGTCGCCGCCGAGATGCCGTGCACCTTGCGGTAGTTGGTTTCGAGGTTCTTCACGACCACCTGCTGCTGGCCGACCAGCTCGTCGATCAGCATCGCGAAGCGGCGCCCCTCGGTTTCCATGATCGTGACGATCCCCTGGGTCGGATCGGTGCGCGCGTCCTCGACCGAGAACACCTCGTGCAGCGCGACGAGCGGCAGGTATTCGCCGCGCACGCGCACCACGCGCTCGCCGTTGCCGACCGTGTAGATATCGTCGTTCGACGGCTGCAGCGACTCCATCACGAAGTTCAGCGGCAGGATGAAGATCTCGCTGCCGACCTTCACCGACATCCCGTCGAGGATCGCGAGCGTGAGCGGCAGCACGATCCGCGTGGTCGTGCCGCGGCCGGCCTGCGACGAGATCTCGACATGGCCGCCCATCGACTGGATGTTGCGCTTCACGACGTCCATCCCGACACCGCGGCCCGACACGTCGGTCACGGTCTCGGCGGTCGAGAAGCCCGGCGCGAAGATCAGCTGCCACACTTCGTCGTCGCTGATGTTGTCGGACACCTGCATGCCCTGCTTCGCGGCCTTCGCGAGGATCCGCTCGCGGTTCAGGCCGCCGCCGTCGTCGCTGACCTCGATCACGATGTTGCCGCCGTGATGCGCGGCCGACAGCACGAGCTGGCCGACCGCGTCCTTGCCGGCGGCGACGCGCTTGTCGACGGTTTCGATCCCGTGATCGAGGCTGTTGCGCACGAGGTGCGTGAGCGGGTCGATGATCCGCTCGATCAGGCTCTTGTCGAGCTCGGTCGCCTGGCCGAACGTGACGAGCTCGACCTGCTTGCCGAGCTTGCCGGCCAGGTCGCGCACGAGCCGCGGGAAGCGGCTGAACACGTAGTCCATCGGCATCATGCGGATCGACATCACCGCTTCCTGCAGATCGCGCGCATTGCGCTCGAGCTGCGCCATCCCGTTGAACAGGCGGTCGTGCAGCGCCGGATCGAACGCGCTCGCGGTTTCCGCGAGCATCGCCTGCGTGATCACCAGTTCGCCGACCAGGTTGATCAGCTGGTCGACCTTCTCGACGCCGACGCGGATCGAGCTGCCTTCGGCGCCCGCTGCGGCGCCAGCCGGGCGCGGACGCTTGTCGTCGTGATGGGCGGCGGCCGGCGCCGCGGGTTCGGCGTGCGGTTGCGGTGCCGGCTGCGGCGCCGGTTGCACGGCAGCGCCCGGCTGGGCCTGCGGTGCGGCGGCGGCCGGTGCGGCACCGGGGGCTTGTGCGAATACCTCGACCCGCGCGGCCGGCTCCGGCGCGGCGGCCGGCGCGGCTAACGATTCGGCGGCCGGCGCGGCGGCCGGCGCCGCCGGTGCGGCCGGCGCGGTGCCGCGCGCGATGCGGATCTGGCTGTCGTCGATCACGAAGCAGCACACGGCGGTGATGTCGTCGGACGACACGTCCGATTCGAGCCACAGTGTGAGGTCGGCGCCCGCTTCCTCGCGGCCGACGATCCGGCCGAGATTGCCGAGTTCCTCGGTGAGCAGTGCCTGGTCCTTCGGGTCGACACCGACGAGCGTGATCTTCAGGTGCGGGCCGTCCGCGCCGACGTCGGCCGCCGGATGTGCGGCGGCGACCGCCTGCTCGACCACGTGATCGGGCGCGCCGTTGCTGCCGGCGGCCGGTGCCGGCGCCGGTGCAGCCGCCACGGCCGCCACGGCCGGCGCGACGTCGTCGGCCGCGGGCGCACCCGCGCCGCTCTCGGCCTTCAGGCGTTCGAGCTTCGCGCAGATCGTCGCGGCGGCCGCCGCGTCCGGTTCCGCGCTCGCGCGATAGTCGACCAGCTGGTCGGACAGCACGTCCTTGGTTTCGAGGAACGCATCGACCATTTCCTTGGTCAGCGTCAGCTCATGGTTGCGGGCGCGGTCGAGCAGCGACTCGAGGATGTGAGTCGTCTCGGTCAGCGCGGAAAAGCCGAACGTCGCGGCGCCGCCCTTGATCGAATGCGCGGCGCGAAAGATCGCGGCCAGGTCCTCGGGGTCGGGCGAGCCGACGTCGAGGTTCAGCAGCAGCTGCTCCATCTGCGCGAGCAGCTCGTCGGCTTCGTCGAAAAAGGTCTGGTAGAACTGCGTGATGTCGAGAGTCATGCCCGGTCACCGGTTGGATTCGTCGCGTTCATGTCAGGAGGCCGTCTGCTCGGACAGCGTCGCGACCAGGTCGACCAGCACGGCCGGGTCGATCGGCTTTTCGATCCAGCCGGTCGCGCCCGCTTCGCGCGCGGCGTCCTTGAATGCATCGCTGCCTTCGGTCGTCAGCACGAGGATCGGCGTGTCCGCGTACGCGCTCAGCTTGCGCAGCGCGGCGATCACCTCGAGCCCGCTCCTGCGCGGCATGTTCTGGTCGGTCAGCACCAGGTCGTACGGCACGGTGGCCGCCATGTCGAAACCGGCCTCGCCGTCCGGCGCCACCGTCACGTCGTAGCCGGCCTGCGCGAGCGTCGCCTGCAGCAGCGCACGCATGGTCGCGGAGTCGTCGATCGCGAGAATGGTCCGGATCATGTGAGCCTCCGCGGGGCCGCCGCGACGGCGCAGCAGGCAATGCGCGGAGCATCGCTTCGCGCCTGTGCGTCCGGCCGGCTTTGCAGAGCCGGCCGTGGGCGGCCGAGCGCCCCCTCGGGGGGCAGCGAACAAAGTGAGCGTGTCGATCGTTTCATGCGTGTCTCGGAATCGGGGAAACGTCAGGGTTTCGGCGCCACGGCGACGGCGCTCGCGAGCTCCGGTCGCGCGGCCGGCGTCGGGCCGCCGAGCTGCTGGGCCAGCAGCTTCGAGCCCGCCGCGTCGGCCGACAGCGTCGTGGTCGTCGCGTCGTCGCGCATCAGCGCGTCTTCGGATTTGCGATTCAGCACGATCACGCTGATCCGACGGTTTTCCGGATCGAGCGGATCGGCCTTGTTCAGGTTCTGCGTCGACGCGAGGCCGAGCACGCGCAGCACCTTCGACTCGTCCATGCCGCCCGTGATCAGCTCGCGGCGCGACGCGTTCGCGCGGTCGGCCGACAGCTCCCAGTTGCTGTAGCCGCCTTCGCCGCCCGCGTACGGCACCGCGTCGGTGTGGCCCTGGACGATGATCCGGTTCGGCACGTCGTTCAGCGTCTTGCCGATCTCGCGCAGGATGTCGCGCATGTACGGCTCGACGTGGTCGCTCGACATCGCGAACATCGGCCGCTTCTGCGAATCGACGATCTCGATGCGCAGCCCCATCAGCGTCGAATCGATGCGGATCTGCTGCTTGAACTGGCGCAGCGTCGGGTTCGCCTCGATCGCCGCCATCAGCTTGATCTGCAGGTCGTGCAGGCGCGCCTGTTCGAGCCGGTCCTGCGCGCCTTGCGCCTGTGCGCGCGAATTCTGGTCGCCCGCTTTCGCGACGCGATCGGCCAGCGACGTCGTGCCGTCGGTGCGGCGCAGCGTGCCGGCGTCGGCGCTCGACAGGTCGCGGCCGCCGCCATTGATGATGCTGGAGTCCTGCGAACTGCGATCGCCGCTGCCGAACAGCGCGGCCTTCAGCGGCGTGTTGAAGTACTCGGCGATTCCCTTCAGCTGCACCGGCGTGACCGAGCTCAGCAGCCACATCAGCAGGAAGAACGCCATCATCGCGGTCATGAAGTCCGCATACGCGAGTTTCCATGCGCCGCCGTGATGGCCCTTCTTCTGCGGGGCCACCCGTTTCACGACGATCGCGCGATCCTTGCCATTGCTCATCGAACGCTCCGCGTCACTTTGCCTTCACGCGGCGCACGTGCTCTTCGAGCTCCGTGAACGACGGACGCTCGGTCGAGAACAGCACCTTGCGGCCGAACTCCACCGCGATCGCCGGCGCATAGCCGTTCAGGCTCGCGAGGATCGTCACCTTGATGCACTGGAACATCTTGGTGGACTCGGCGACGCGCTGCTCCGCGAGGCTCGCGAGCGGCCCGATCAGCCCGTACGACAGCAGAATCCCGAGGAACGTGCCGACCAGCGCCTGCGCGATCATCGCGCCGAGCACCGCGGGCGGCTTGTCGGCCGACGCCATCGTGTGCACGACGCCCATCACGGCCGCGACAATCCCGAATGCCGGCATCGCGTCACCGACGCGCATCAGCGCGTGCGCGGGGCCTTCGCCTTCCGTGTGGTGCGTCTCGATCTCCTCGTCCATCAGGCTCTCGATCTCGAACGCGTTCATGTTGCCGCCCACCATCAGGCGCAGGTAGTCGGTCAGAAATTCGACGATGTGGCGATCGGCGAGGATCTTCGGGTATTGCGTGAAGATCGGGCTCTTGTCCGGATCGTCGATGTCGGCCTCGAGCGTCAGCGTGCCTTCCTTGCGCGCCTTCGCGAGCAGCACGTACAGGAGCGCCATCAGCTCCATATAGACGTCCTTCGTGTACTTCGAGCCCTTGAAGAGCGTCGGCAGCACGAGCAGCGTCGCCTTGATGGTCTTCATGCCGTTGCCGAGGATGAACGCGCCGACGCCCGCGCCGGTGATCATCAGGATCTCGAGCGGCTGGACCAATGCGCCCAGATGCCCGCCTGCCAGCGCATAACCGCCGAAGACGGACAACAGCGTCACGAGTGTTCCCACGATAATCAGCACTGCCTGTCCCTCACGAAAGAACCGGCGGGGAGACCGCCGTTAATCAGGTTTACGGCAGTCGGCAGGAAAACTTTCGCGGCGGCGCCGCGGTGGCGCGGCGGTGTTTACCAGCAAGCCCCGGCCGGTTCGCGCGGGCCGCGGCAGCCGTCCCGCTGCCGCTCGGCCCCGCCCGGCGCCGTTCAGGCCGCGGCGGCAGCCAGTTCGGCGCGCGCGGCGGCGGCCTTGCGGGTCTTGCCGGCGCGCGACGGCGGCTGGCAGAGGCCGCACACGAAACCTTGATGTGGATCATGCGCATGGGCGACGAAGTGGCCGCCGCAGCGCGTGCACGGGGTCATCTGCAGCATCCCCGAGTCGAAGAAGCGCACGAGCGTCCATGCGCGCGTGAGACTCAGCGCGGCCTCGTCGCCGGACAGGTTCACGTGCTCCTGGTAGAGCCGGTACGCCTTCACGATCGACTGGATCGGATCGCAGCGGCCGTGGTCCTGCATGAACCGGTAGATGTTGTAGAACAGCGACGAGTGGATGTTCGGCTGCCACGTCATGAACCAGTCGGTCGAGAACGGCAGCATCCCCTTCGGCGGCGACACGCCCTTCAGCTCCTTGTACAGCTTGATCAGGCGATCGCGCGACAGGCTCGTCTCCGCCTCCAGCAGCTGCAGGCGGGCGCCCAGTTCGATCAGTTCGATGGCGAGGGTGATTTCCTTCACCTCGATCACGACGCTTTTGCTTGCCATGGTGAATAACTGTCCGCTTGACGTGGTTCGGATGAGTGGCCAATACGCCGCCCGCCGGCGCGGCGCGCCGGGACGAACGCAAGGCGAAAAAAGGATCAGCGGACGCTTTCGACCGGCTGGCCGGCCATCAGGATGGCCGAGTGCGCGTGCGTGACGACGTCGCTGCGACCCTTGTCGGCGAGCGACGACAGCAACGCGTGGTCGTCGAAGCGGAAACGGCACAGGATCTGGTTCGACGCGGCGAGCTTCACGGTCTGGGCGAGCGTGAGGTTCGCGAGCACGTCGGCGAGTTCCTGGGAAACGCCCATGCGGAACATCCCCATCGCTTTGTCTTCCCGCAGCAGTCGTTGCGCGAGGAGGAGGTACGACAGGTTGACCTCTTTGATCTCACTGAGCATTTCGCTGGTGGCGCTCATGATTCCCCCGTTAAAGAGCTTTGCTGTTGGCCTTTCATGTTATGAAAACGTTTGCTCGGTCGGGCCCTACTAAGCTCCGCCGGCACGTTTATCAGTCTTACAGGGCGAATTTTGGCCAAACCGCATTTATGTCGGTATCAGCGAAGTGGCGTATGCCGCGCAGGATTTGTCTGTAAACCGTGTAGGAATTTTTCCGACAAGGCGAATTGAAAGGGGACAAAAGGCGGGGCAAATAGGGGCGCGAATTCGTCGGAGATGCGGTTCCGCATGGGACGAATCCGGCTGGAGGCCGTCCGGCAAGGCTGCCGGCGGTGAATCGGTAAAAATTATAGTGGTTTTTCACGATAGCGCAACAATAGTTGCGTCTGTCTCGCGTGATGATTCCGGACCCTTTTTATCCGGGTTTTCTCGTATTTCACGGTGTAACAAGCCTTAAGTGTTTGAAAAAACACTCGAACCCTTCTAGGCGATATCGATAATGGACTCAAACGGGCGGCGGCGTGAGGCGCACCGCCCCGCCCCCGCAGCTTGCCGCCCGGCGTCCGGCGCATCCTGCCCCGGACCCGGCCACGTACCGCTCAGAGCGTGCGTCGGCGAGTTCCGTAACCTTGTATCGGACCGGCATGCGCATCGAGCGCCCACGCCGGTCGACACCGGAGAACGCCCATGCGTATTGCCCAGATCGCGCCGCTTTACGAAGCTGTCCCGCCCAAACTCTACGGCGGCACCGAGCGTGTCGTGTCCTACCTCACCGAGGCGCTCGTCGAGCTCGGCCACGATGTGACGCTGTTCGCCAGCGGCGACTCCGTCACGTCGGCCCGTCTCGAGGCGGCATGGCCGCGCGCCCTGCGGCTCGACCCGTCGATCCGCGATTCGATGGCGCCCCATATGCGCCTGATCGAGCAGGTCGCCCGTGTCGCGCATGAATTCGACGTGCTGCACTTCCACCTCGACTACCTGCCGTTCTCGCTGATGTCGCGCCTCGACACGCCTTACGTGACGACGCTGCACGGCCGCCTCGACCTGCCGGAGCTGCAGCCGGTGTTCGACGCGTTCCCGAATTCGCCGGTCGTCTCGATCTCGAATTCGCAGCGCAAGCCGCTGCCGCAGGCCGCGTGGGCCGGCACCGTTTATCACGGGCTGCCCGACACGCTGCTCACGCCGCAGCCGCACGTGAAGCCCGAATACCTCGCGTTCCTCGGTCGGATCTGTCCCGAAAAGCGGGTCGACACGGCGATCCGGATCGCCGCGAAAAGCGGGCTGCCGCTGAAGATCGCCGCGAAGGTCGACAAGGCCGACGCCGACTACTTCAAGGAAGTGATCGAGCCGCTGCTCGGCGAGGCGCATGTCGAATTCATCGGCGAGATCAACGAGGCGCAGAAGCCCGCGTTCCTGTCCGGCGCGAAAGCGCTGCTGTTCCCGATCGACTGGCCGGAGCCGTTCGGCCTGGTGATGATCGAGGCGATGGCCTGCGGCACGCCGGTCGTCGCGTTCAACCGCGGCTCGGTGCCGGAAGTGATCGAGGACGGCGTGACGGGCTTCATCGTCGAGGACGTGCAGGGCGCGGTCGGCGCGCTGCACCGGATCGACAGCCTGTCGCGCGACGCGATCCGCGCACGCTTCGATACGCGTTTCAGCTCGAAAGCGATGGCGCGCCGTTACGTCGAAACCTACGAATCGCTTTGCACGGCGGCAAAACGGCCGACCTTGCGCCAGGTCGCGGGCGCCTGACGCCGCGAAATTCGTCAGGAAATATTCCGTAAAATTCGCGCCGAAATCGGCGCGGAAAAACCAAAGAGCCGCATCGTCGATGCGGCTCTTTCTTTTTGCGCGGTCATTCGATCAGGAAACGATCGCGGTTTTTCCCGACGATCCAATTTGGCGGCTTGCCGCGTCCGCTCCAGGTTGCACCCGACTTTGGATCGCGGTACTTCGGCGGCAGCGGCGCCTTTTTCGGCGGACGCCCGCGCCGCGCGCGCTCCACGAAGCCCAGATCCTGGGCCGTGAGGCCATATTCGGCAATCATTCGCTGGACTTCGGCGATCACCGTCGCCACTTCCTGACGGCGCACGTCGTCCGCCTGAGCTTGCAGATCGGCGATCTGCGCCTTGAGTTTCGCGTATTGAGACATTTTTCGACTCCCTTTTTCCATGATGCGGCTCCGGCGAGTCCGGCCGGAACACCAACACCCGTTACGTCGTCCGCACTGCCGCCCTGCTCTTCAAAATTAATGCTGCCATCTTTAACCGATTTGGCTATATGGAGAATGCGGACTTATTCTAATAAAGGCCATTCGCCAGCATTCAAATTTAACAATCGTTGACCCTCTTGAACCCGATTCATTTCCTATAATCCAGACCAATTCCGGGCGGCGGAATAAATCATCCGCCCGCCCGTTTGTCTTCAACCCACTTGAACGAGGTCCCTACATGAATCTTTCTCAGCGTCTGGCTGCAGAGGCATTCGGCACGTTCTGGCTGGTGCTCGGCGGGTGCGGAAGCGCCGTGCTGGCCGCCGCCTTTCCGGGCCTCGGCATCGGCTTTGCCGGCGTCGCGCTTGCATTCGGCCTGACCGTGCTGACGATGGCATTCGCGATCGGCCATATTTCGGGTTGCCATTTGAATCCGGCTGTGAGTGTCGGACTGACGGTCGCCGGCCGCTTCCCGGCACGCGATCTCGCGCCGTACATCGTCGCGCAGGTGGTCGGCGCGACGCTCGGTGCGTTCGTGCTGTACCTGATCGCGACCGGCAAGCCGGGCTTCGACCTCGTCGGCGGCGGCTTTGCGACGAACGGCTTCGGCGAGCGCTCGCCCGGCCACTACTCGCTCGGCGCGGCGTTCATCTGCGAAGTCGTGATGACGGGCTTCTTCCTGTTCGTGATTCTCGGCGCCACCGACAAGCGCGCGCCGGCCGGCTTCGCGCCGATCGCGATCGGCCTGTGCCTGACGTTGATTCACCTGATCTCGATCCCGGTCACCAACACGTCGGTGAACCCGGCCCGCTCGACCGGCCCCGCGCTGTTCGTGGGCGGCGAGGCGATCGGCCAGCTGTGGCTGTTCTGGATCGCGCCGATCATCGGTGCGGCCATCGCCGGGATCATCTATCCGCTGGTCGCGGGGCGTGACAACGCCGTCGACCTGCTGCCCGCATCCGCTCGCACAAGCGAATAAAACACTACGGGGTGACGCGAGCAGAACAGCGAGCCTCACGCTGGCGAAGAACATCGAGGCAGGTAATTTGGACGGGCGCCGCTGGCGCCCGTTTTTCATTTGCGCTCAGGAAGCGGCGACGCCGTCGACGGTGTCCTCGAGCGAGAACAGCGTGCGCAGGTGGCGGGCGACGCCCGCGTCGAAGTTGTTGCCGATCCGCGGGATGTGCGGCAGCTGCGCGATCAGGTCGGGATTCGCGTTGTTCATCATGAACGCGTGACCGGCCGTTTCGAGCAGGTCGATGTCGTTCATGTTGTCGCCGAACGCGATGCAGTGGCCGGTATCGACGCCGAGCCGCGCGAGCACCGCGCGCAGTGCGCGGCCCTTCGACACGTTCGCGGTCATCACTTCGAGGCAGTCGGGCAGCGAGTACGTGACGTACAGCGCATCGCCGAACTGCACGCGCATCTGCTCGGCGACCACCGCCAGATCGGCCGGCTCGCCGATGTACAGCACCTTCGCGATGTCCGCGCCGTCGTGCGCGGCCATGTCGATCACGTCGTACCGGAAACCCGAATCCTGGTGGAATTCGAGCAGGTGCGGCGCTTCGCGGTCGATCAGCCAGCCGCGGTCGGTGAACAGGTTGACGATCACGCGCCCGTGCGCGCCGGTCACGCCCGGCTGCACGAGGCCGCGGACGATCGCGGGGTCGATGTCCTGCGCATGGATCGCCGTGTCGTCCGGCGCATGCACGCGCGCACCGTTCGACGTGATCAGGTACGGCCGGATGCCCAGCACGTCGCGGATGCCGGCGACGTCCGCGTAATGGCGGCCTGTCGCGATCACGAACTGCAGGCCGTCGCGATCGAGCCGGCGGACGGTCTCGATCGTGTACGGATCGAGCTGATGGTCGCTGTTCAGCAGAGTGCCGTCGAGATCGGTGGCGATGACTTTGTACATGGGAGCGGGGAAATGGCGCGCAGGATGCTGCGGAACCGCCATTTTAACGTCGCGCCCGGTGGGGCGTCGGGCGGTTGGTCGAACGGGGGTGGGGCGGGGAGAGGGGTTTCAAGCCGTTTAGGCTTGCGCGCGTTGCCCGTTCGGAGTGGCCGGCTTGCTTGCCATCCGGTTGGTCTGCTCGGGCTGCTCGGGCTGCTCGGTTTGCTCGCGCTGCGCAGTCCGCTCAGCTCGCCCACCTGCTCCAGCCGGTCAGCCCAGCCCACGCACCGCGCCCGGCCTCCTCAAACCACTCACCCCGCTTCAGCCGCCCGCAACGCCTGCAGCGCGAGCTGCAACGCGCCGTGCGCGGAATCGTCGAGCGGCGCGCGCAGCCGGCTCGCGTGACGTGCCGGCACGGCCGGTGCAAGCGCGTCGGCCAGCCCACCGCACAGCGCGACCGGCAGCGCCTGCTGCGGATCGAGCGCGTCGATCATCTTGCCGATCTCGTCGCCGGCCTGCGCGATCAGCGCGGCCGCATACGGATGGGTGCGGTGCGCGAGCACGATCGGGGCGAGGCGCGCATAGATCGTCTGGTTCGCATCGCACGACCACTGGACGAGTGCGTCTCGATCGTGCGCGCCCGTCTCCGCGAGCAGCGCGCCGGCGAACGCGTCGCGCGGCGCACGACCGTCGAGCGCCTGCTGGGCGTACGCCAGCGCGCGCAGCCCGAGCCACGCGCCGCTCGCTTCGTCGCCGGACGGGAAGCCGAAACCGCCCGCGATGCGGCAGTCGCCCGCCGCATCAAGCGCCGCCGCGATGCTGCCCGTGCCGAGTGCGACGATGAGGCCCGGCGCACCGCCGTGCGCGCCGACGACGGTCGTGTAGGCGTCGCTCTCGACCGCCAGCGCGCCGAGCGGCGCCTGCGCGCGGAACGCGGCGAGCCACGCGGCATTGTTGACGCCCGCCAGCCCGCAGCCGAGCGCGCACTGCGCCCAGTCGAATGCGAGCCCGGCCCGCGTGAATGCGTCGGCACAGGCCGCGCCGATCGACGCCCACGCCCGCTCGATGCCGAGGCCGAGGCCCGACGGGCCGCCGCGACCCTGCGCGAGCTCGCGCCCGTTCCGGTCGGCCAGCACCGCGCGGGTGCCGGTGCCGCCGCCGTCGATGCCGATCGCAAAAAGTAATGCCGTCATGCGTTGATCCTGCTGATTCGAACAGGCGCCAAGCTTAACCGGATCGGCGCCGCACGCCCATCTGCCGTTCGGCCAGCTATGCCGTGAATGGGCCTTCCGCTATGCTGGCACGATCGAATCGACACTGGAACGAGGCGGATGATGTCGCAGCGGTGCAACTGGGTAAAGACGGAAGCGGATGCTCACTATCACGATACCGAGTGGGGCGTGCCGTCACATGACGATCGCCACCTGTTCGAAATGCTGATTCTGGAAGGCGCGCAGGCGGGGCTGTCGTGGTCGACGATCCTGAACAAGCGCGCCGGCTATCGCGAGGCGTTCGCCGACTTCGATGTCGACGCCGTCGCGCGCTTCACGCCGAAGCACATCGAGAAGCTGCTCGAGAATCCCGGCATCGTGCGCAATCGCGCAAAGGTCCAGTCCGCGGTGACCAATGCACTGGCCGTGCAACGCATTCGCGACGAACACGGGTCGCTCGCGCACTTCCTGTGGTCGTTCGTCGATCACATGCCGGTGCAGAACGCCTGGCAGTCGTATCGCGACGCGCCCGCGTCGACCGCCCAGTCGGACGCGCTCAGCAAGGCGCTGAAGGCGTATGGCTGCAAGTTCGTCGGCTCGACGATCTGCTATGCGCTGATGCAGGCAACCGGGATGGTCAACGACCACGAGGCCGGCTGCCCGTGTCACGCCAAATGCGCGGCGCTCGGCGGCAAGCAGCAGCCGGCACGGCGCCGCAAGACCGGCTGACGGCGACGGCGCCGCTGCGCGCGGCCGGCGGGACTTCGCCGCACCGGGCTTCCTGGTCGTCAATGCCGGCGCGCTACCTGCCACGCATCGCCTGCCACGACGTGACGCCGCGCGCATCGATCGACAACGTGCTGAACCGCCGTCGCCGGGAAAACCCCAGCCCCGAAGCCCATTCCCACCCCCCAAAAGCAAAACGGCGGAGCGGCTTCTTTCGAAGCACGCTCCGCCGTTTCGCGGCGAACCGACAGACGCTCTTAGTGGAGCTTCTTCGGCAGCATCTGGCTGCGCAGGCGCTTGTGCAGGCGCTTGACGGCTGCTGCCTTCTTGCGCTTGCGGACTGCGGTCGGCTTTTCGTAGGACTGGCGTTCGCGCAGTTCAGCGATCAGGCCATTTTTTTCGATAGCACGGCGAAAGCGGCGAATCGCCACTTCGAACGGCTCGTTTTCTTTCAGAAGAATCGTCGTCATGTCGTTCCTAAATTGCTTAAACGGTCAAAAACGTAGCGGCCAAGCGCCACGCACCGGCCATCCGGGCGTCCCCACAACAGGCGAAACGAGCGGAAATACGGCCTCGGAGGCCGGAAAAGAGAGGCGGAAAGCACCGCGGGTACGCTTCACAAGCCACGTGCAGCGCCGCGTTTGACTGCCAGCAAGAATGCCGAGACGGCACAGGCGTGACAGAAAATCTCAATTCAGCCCGCCATCATATCAGGAAATCACAGACAAAACCATCCTTTTGTCGATGCCGGTTCGCCGTCCGACGCGGCGCGGCCACACGAGCCGCCCAACGAGACCCGCACGCAGCCCGGCCGAAATCGCTGCCAGCCACGCCGGACGCGGACTTCGCGGCGACGCGACTCTTCGGTCCCGAATTTCCTCGAACATCTCTCTAAAGTTTTCGCCGGGTGCCGCCGTCAACCAGGAAAGGCGGGCAGCGCCACTCGCGATAAAGCGCAACGCCGAAAACGACCCTGTCTGTACTCAGGCATTTTCCAAAAAGAGGAAGCAAATGCTGAACATCAATACCAACATCCTTTCGCTGACGACGCAGACGAACCTGTCGGGCTCGCAAAGCGCCCTGTCGCAAGCGATCAACCGCCTGTCGTCGGGCAAGCGCGTGAACACGGCAGCCGACGACGCGGCAGGTCTCGCGATCTCGACGACGCAAACGGCCGCGATCAACGCGCTGACGCAAGGCGTCTCGAACGCGAACAACGGTATCTCGATGATCCAGACCGCAGCCGGCGCGCTGCAGTCGACCGTCGACAACCTGCAGCGTATCCGTACGCTGGCAGTCGAATCCGGCGACGGCTCGCTGGACTCGAACGCACGTGCAAACCTGCAAGCTGAAGTCACGACGCGTCTGGGCGAAATCGACCGCGTGGCAACGCAAACGACGTTCAACGGCCAGACCATCCTGAGCAACGCCGGCAACGTCACGTTCCAGGTCGGCGCATCGGCGAACCAGACCGTCGCCGTCAACTTCGGCGCGACCGTGTGGACGAGCACGGGCGCAGGCCTGAGCCTGAGCGGCCTGACGGTCAGCGACCAGACGAGCGCACAGTCGGCAATCACGGCAATCGACACGGCACTGAAGAACGTCAACACGTTCCAGGCAACGCTGGGTGCAGCACAGAACACGTTCCAGGCTGCAATCACGACGACGCAAACGCAGGCAACCAACATGAGCGCAGCGCGTTCGCAGATCACCGACGCGGACTTCGCGACGGAAACGGCGAACCTGAGCAAGGCGCAAGTGCTGCAGCAAGCCGGCATCTCGGTGCTCGCGCAAGCGAACTCGCTGCCGCAGCAGGTCCTGAAGCTCCTGCAGTAATCGGGAACATCCGCGCCGGGCTCGCCGCCCGCGCGCACGGCGTCGTCCGCGTTGCGGCGCGCGACGGCGCCGGTCCGGTACACCGGACCCGACACTCCAGGGAGGCTTGCCTCCCTGCTTGCATTGAAATCGAAGCACGGCGACCCGCCGGAACGCGCGCAACCGCGCAAACGACTGGAGCACCCGCATGACCACGACGAGCACGAGCACGAGCACGACCGATATCGGCAGTCTTCTGGCGCAGGCCGGACAATCGATCATCAGCGGCGCGACCAATTCGACGCTCGACGTCAGTTCGCTGGTGTCCGCGCTGGTCACGGCCAAGACCGCCGGTCAGACTCAAACCCTCACAACCAAGCAGACGCACGACAACACCGAGCTGTCCGCGGTCGGCAAACTGAAATCGGCGCTGTCCGCGCTGCAGACCGCGATCGCCGGTCTCGCGAACGGCTCGACGCTGAGCGGCCTCGCGGCGACCGCGAGCGGCACCGGCATCACCGCGTCGGTCAAGAACGGCGGCGGGGCGGTAGCCGGCTCGTACGCGGTCAACGTCACGCAGCTCGCGACCGCGAACAAGCTGTCGTCGGCGGGCATCACGGCGTCGGACACGATCGCGGCCGGCTCGCTGAGCATCACGCTCGGCAGCAACGCGGCATTCAACGTCAACGTCGCGGCCGGCGCGTCGCTGTCCGACATCGCGACCTCGATCAATACGACGGCCGGCAACCCGGGCGTCACCGCGTCGGTCATCACTGGCTCGGACGGTCAGCATCTCGTGATCCAGTCGAACAACACCGGCGCGGCCAACACGGTGTCGGTGAGCGGCACCGGCGTGAACGCGAAGCTGACGTCGGGCTACTCGACCGTGACCAAGGCCGCGGACGCGCAATTGACCGTCGACGGCACGCCGGTGAGCAGCGCGTCCAACAGCGTGTCGGGCGTGCTGACGGGCGTCACGCTGAACCTGACGCCGGCCGCGCTGAACACGACCCAGACGGTCACGCTGTCGCAGGACACGACGGCCACGACGAGCGCGATCAACGCATTCGTCAACGCATACAACGGCTACGTGACGACCGCGAAGTCGCTGTCGTCGTACGATCCGAACACGTCGACGGCAGGTCCGTTGCTCGGCGACGCGATGCTCAACACGATCTCGAGCGGCCTCGCGACCGCGATCAGCGGCGGCGTCAAGACGGGCAGCCCGAGCACGACCTATTCGCTCGCGGCGATCGGCATCAACCTGCAGGCCGACGGGACGCTGCAGGTCGACTCGACCGCGCTGAACACCGCGCTCACGTCGAACAGCCCGACCGTCGCCGCGCTGTTCAACACGACGAACGGCGTCGGCCAGACGCTGAACAAGCTGGTCAACACGTACACGCAGGCGAACGGCCTGATCGACCAGCGCACCACGGCGCTCAATGCGGACCTGAAGAACCTGTCCAACCAGGCGACGCAGCTGAAGAACTATTCGGATCAGCTGACCGCGCAGTACAACGCGCAGTTCACCGCGCTGAACAACCTGATGGCGACGATGGCGAACAACACGAAGTATCTGACGCAGCTGTTCGGCGGCACGAACAGCGCCGGCGCGCTCGCCACCAACAAGTAAGCCGCCTGTTCGCAGGCCGCATCCGGACGACGACCATGACGACCGATACGCTGAATCAAGCGCTCCATCTGACCCACGCGATGCAGTCGGCCACCGCGCTGCGCGACTGGGAACGCGTCGCGGCGCTGGCCGACGCGCGCTCGCCGCTGTTGATGGGGCTATCGCCCGAGCAGACGCCGGAAGCGCTCGACACGATCCGGCGGATCATGGAGATCGATGCGTCGATCGCGCAGGACGCGCAGGCCGATCGCGATCAGCTCGCGCAGCAATTCACCGCATCGCGCGAGCGCATTCGCGCGGCCGGCCTCTATCAGGCGACCGGCATGCTGTAAGCCCCCGAACAACAACGCGCGCCGCCGTCGAGCGTGCGCCGATGTCGTAACGTCTAGTCGCCTTCGGGCGGCTATTTTTTTGCGTGAAGAAAAAAGAAACGGCACGGATGCCGGCACGATGCAAATCCGCACCGTGCCGGATCGACTAGCGCGCGGCCACCGCCGCCGCGTCGACCATCTGCGCGAACGCCGCTTCGAGATGGCGGGCGAAGCGCGGAGCATCGCACAGCGGCGAGCGCAGCAGCCGCTCGCGCAGCCCGGCCCGCACGGCCGCGACATGCGGCAGATCCTGCGCGAACGCGGCCGCCTTCGCGACATAGTCGTCGTCGTTGTCCGCGATCCATTCAGGCATCCCGAGCGTATGCAGGATGCTTTCGCCGATATGCGACAGGAAGCGGTCGCCGCGCCGCGTGATGAACGGCGCGCCCATCCACAGTCCTTCCATGCTCGTCGTGCCGCCCGGATACGGGAACGGATCGAGCACGATGTCGATGTCGTTGTACGTGGCGATGTGCGCGAGCCGCTTCGATCCGCCGCGCAGCAGCAGGCGCTCTGCCGGAATACCGTGTGCCGCGAAGCGCGCGGCGAGGCTCGTGCGCAGCGCGGCTTCGTCGAGCTGCGCCGACTTCAGCAACAGGCGCGAACCGGGTACCGCATGCAGCACGCGCGACCACAGCGCGACGACGGCGTCGCCGATCTTGTTCGCATTGTTCAGGCATCCGAACGTGACGACACCTTCGCGCTCGGCCGGCAGCGGCCCGACGTCGAGCGGCTGTGCGGGCGGCGTGAAGCACAGGTAACTGTCGGGCAGCCGCCACGGCCGCTCGGCGAAGTGATGCGCTTCGTCGTCGGGGAGCACGTGGCGATCGCCGATCACGTAGTCGATCGCGGCGATGCCGGTCGTCGCGAAATAGCCGAGCCAGGTCGCCTGCACCGGTGCCGGCTTCCATGCGAACAACGGCAGCCGGTTCGACGCGGTATGGCCGCTCAGATCGACCAGCACGTCGATGTGGTCATTCACGATCAGGTCGGCGGCCGCGCGATCATCGAGCGCGGTGATGTCGCGCCACAGCGCGAAATGGCGCTTGAGCGCCGCAGTCGTGTCGTCCTCCACCGACTGCGTCGCGTAGGCCACCGCCGCGATGCGCGACGGATCGAGCGCCGCGACGACGCTCAGCAGGAACACCGCGACCGGATGGGACTTCAGGTCTCCGGACACGAACCCGACACGCAACACGCGCCCGGCGGCCGGCCGCGGCACATGCGTACGCGGCGACGCCTGCGCGGCCATCCGCGCGCCGAATTCGCGCGCGCGTTCGAGGAGTTGCATGGGCGACAGCCGGTCGGTGCCGGCCGCGTGGAACATGCGGCCCGAGTGTGCGTTGCGGAACGCGGGATCGATTTCGAGCGCACGATCGTAGCTCGCGAGCCCCGCATCGAGGTGCCACATCGCGCACAGGATGTCGCCCATCACTGCGTGCATCTGCGCGGTCGGGTTCGGCAGCGACAGCGCGATCCGGCAACTGTCGAGCGCTTCACGCCGCTTGCCCTGCCGGACCAACGTCTGCGCGAGGTGGTGATGCAGGTCCGCACGATCGGGCGCCGCGGCAAGCGCACGCCGCAGGCTCGCCACCGTGCCGTCGAGATCGCCTGCACGCTCGAGCGCGGCCGCGAGGTGGAACAGGCAGTCCGCTTCACCCGATTCCGCCGCGCGGGTGAGGCTCGCGATCGCGGCCTCGCGATCATCGCGCTCGAACAGCAGCACGCCGAGCGCGTGATGCGCGGCATGCAGGTGCGGTTGCAGCGCGATCGCTTCGCGGTAGCACGCGATCGCCTCGTCGGGCCGGCGCTGCGCACGCAATACGTTGCCCTGGTTGAAGCGGGCCTGCGCGTAGCCGGGATCGAGTGCGATCGCCTTCTCGTACGCGCGCGCCGCGGCGTCCAGTTCGCCCTTGTCCTGCAGTGCGTTACCGAGGTTGTTGAACGCCGGCGCGTAATCGGGGCGCAGCGCGAGCGCCTGCGCGCAGCTCAGCATCGCGGCGTCCGCGTCGCCCGCGTCGCGCAACGCGTTGCCGAGGTTGCTGTGCGCTTCCGCATAGTCGGGCGCGAGCGCGATCGCACGCCGGTACGCGCCGATCGCATCGCCGAGCCGGCCGTGCGCGCGCAGCATGTTGCCGAAGTTGTTCAGGTAGACGGGATCGGCGCGCAGCGCGATCGCGCGCTCCATCAGCGCGAGGCCGGCCGGAAACTGGCCGAGCTGGCACGCGAGCAGCCCGAGGAAGTGCGTCGCATCCGGCTGATCCGGCTCGTCGCGCCGGATCGCCTCGTACAGCATGCGAGCGTCGTCGAAGCGCCCGGCCTGATGGTGCACGAACGCCGCGTTCAACCGTTCCACGACAGCGCCCGTCATGTGCGTGCGCCGTCCGTGTCGCCGGCCACGTAGCGCGCCCACATCCCGTGGAACGCATCCTCGAGATTGCGTGCGAAACGCGCCGCGTCGCACAGCGGCGACGCGAGCGTGCGTTCGCGCAGCGTCGCGCGCAATGCCGCCAGCGCGTCGCGATCGCCCGCGAACGCGATCGCCTTCGCGAGATACGCGTCCTCGTCGGCGGC
The DNA here is from genome assembly GCF_000203915.1 of Burkholderia ambifaria AMMD. NCBI lineage: Bacteria > Pseudomonadati > Pseudomonadota > Betaproteobacteria > Burkholderiales > Burkholderiaceae > Burkholderia > Burkholderia ambifaria. The sequence continues at coordinate 184,330 of NC_008390.1, read as the reverse complement.
GATCCAGTCGCCCATCCCGGCCGCATGCAGCAGGCTTTCGCAGATATGCGTGACGAAGCGGCCGCCCTTCATCCCGATCACCGGCACGCCCATCCACAGCGCTTCGGCCGTCGTCGTGCCGCCCGGATACGGGAACGGGCTCAGCGCGATGTCGATCCGGTTGTACGCGTTGAAATACTCGGCGCGCGGCGAACCGCCTTCGAGGATCAGCTGATGCGCGCCGATGCCGTGCCGCGCGAAACGCTCGAGCGTCGCGCGGTTCAGGTCGCTCGCGCCGAGCTCGTGCGCCTTCAGCATCAGCCGCGCATCGGGCAGCGCGTGCAGCAGGCGCGACCACAGCGCGATCACGTCGTCGCTGATCTTCGTGAGCTTGCCGAAGCAGCCGAACGTCACGCCACCGTTCGTGGCCATCGGCAGCGGGCCGACCGCGACGTCGTAAGCCGGCGGCGTGAAGCACAGGTAGCTGTCCGGCAAATGCCACGGTTGCTCGACGAAGTGATGCGCCTCGTCGGCCGGCAGCGTATGCGGGTCGCCGATGAAGTAGTCGATCGCGCGGCAGCCGGTCGTCGCGAAGAAGCCGAGCCAGCTCGCCTGCACCGGCGCGGGCCGGTGCGCGAACACGGGCAGCCCGCTCCAGTTGGTGTGGCCGGCCAGATCGACGAGCACGTCGATGCCGTCGTCGTGGATCATCCGCGCGGCCTGGTCGCGATTCAGGCACGTGAGCTTCTTCCAGCTCGCGAAGCCCGTTTTCAGCCGCGCGGTCACGTCGTCTTCCACCACGAAGGTCACGTATGCATGCGGCTCGATGCGCGTGCGATCGAGATGCGCGAGCACGCTTTCGAGGAAAATCCCGACCGGATGCTGACGCAGGTCGCCGGACACGAAGCCGACGCGCAACGGCCGGCCGCGCGCCTGCCGCGCACGCTGTTCGCGGTCATGCGACAGCAGCCGCGCGTCGCGCGCCAGGTAGTCGCCGTAGCGCTGCGCATCGACGACCCACTCCTCGGGCGCGAACGCCGGCGAGCTCGACATGTTGAACAGCAGCCGCGCGTAAGCGCGATGCGGATCGTGTTCGACGGCTTCGCGGAACGCCGCGACCGCACCGGAGAAATCGCGCTTGGCCCACAGGATGTCGCCGAGCGTCAGCTGAATCTTCACCGGATCGACGCCGAGTTCCTGCGCGATCCGGTATTCGCTCATCGCCTCGTCGAGCTTGTCGAGACGGAACAGCGCGGCCGCGAGATTGTGGTGCGCGTCCGCGTCGTCCGGATTCAGGTCGATCGCGTGGCGATGGCTCAGCTCCGACGCCGCCATCCGGTCGAGGTTGTGATACGCGAGACCGAGGAAGTTGTACGCATCCGCGAGTTCGGGATCGAGTTCGATCGCGTGCCGGCACAGGCGCAGGGATTCCTCGTATTCGCCCTGCTGGCAACGCAGCTCGCCGAGCCGGCACCATGCCGGCGCGTAGCCGGGATCGATCTCGCACGCGCGCTCGAACAAGCGCGCCGCGCCGTCGAAGTCGTTCATGCTGCGCAGCGACCGCCCGAGCATGCAATGGCCTTCCGCATCGTCCGGTTCGAGCCCCGCGCGCGCATGCTCGAGCGCGCCGTCGAAATCGTCGGTCGCCCGCAGCGCAATGGCGAGCCCGCGATGCGCGACGCGCAGCGCAGGGTTCAGTTCAATCGCGCGGCGGTAGTGGACGATCGCGTCCGCGTGCCGCTCCTGTGCGCGCAGCACGTTGCCGAGGTTGCTGTGCGCTTCCGCGTACGCGGGATGGAAGGCGATCGCCTTGCCGTAGCTTGCCGCGGCCGCATCCAGTTCGCCCAGGTCCTGCAGCACGTTGCCGAGGTTGTTGTATGCCTCCGCGTAGCCGGGGCGCAGTTCGATCGCGCGCGAACAGCTCCGCATCGCCTCGGCCGGATCGCGCGCGTCGCGCAGCGCGTTGCCGAGGTTGTTGTGCGCTTCCGGATAGTCGGGACGCAACGCCACCGCGCGACGATAGTGCGCGATCGCGTCGTCGAGCCGCCCGCATTCGCGCAGCATGTTGCCGAGGTTGTTGAAATACGACGCGTCCGGTCGCTCGGCGAGCGAGCGCTCCATCAACGCGAGGCCCGCGTCGTACTGCTTCAGCTGGCACGCGAGCAGCCCGAGGAAGTGCATCGCGTCCGGCTGCCCGGGCTGAGCGTGCAGGATCGCGTCGTACAGCGTCTTTGCTTCCCCGAGACGTCCGGCCTGATGGTGCGTGAGGGCCTCCTGCAGGGCCTGCTGGATATCGTTCATGCTGTCTGTGCCGTTTCCGTATAGCGTGTCCACATGCCGGCGAAGGCATCTTCGAGATTGCGTGCGAAGCGTGCCGCATCGCACAGCGGCGACGCGAGCGTGCGTTCGCGCAGCGTCGCGCGCAACGCCGCCAGCCGCGCGCCGCCCTGCGCGGCGGCGACCGCCTTCGCGACATAGTCGTCCTCATCGCCGGCGATCCAGTCGGGCATCCCGGCCGCGTGCAGCAGGCTCTCGCAGATGTGCGTGACGAACCGTCCGCCCTTCATCCCGAGCACCGGCACGCCCATCCACAGCGCTTCGGCCGTCGTCGTGCCGCCCGGGTACGGGAACGGGCTCAGCGCGACATCGATCCGGTTGTACGCGTTGAAATACTCCGCGCGCGGCGATGCGCCGTCGAACAGCAGCCGGCTCGCGTCGATCCCGTGCCGCGCGAAGCGCGCGGCGGTCGCGTCGCGCACCGCCGCCTGTTCAAGCTCGCGCGCCTTCAGCAACAGCCGTGCACCGGGCAGCGCATCCAGCACGCGCGACCACACGCGCACGACGTCGTCACCGAGCTTCACGAGCTTGCCGAAACAGCCGAACGTGACGTGGCCGTTCGCGGCCATCGGCAGCGGGCCGACTGCGACGTCGTCGGACGGCGGCGTGAAGCACAGGTAGCTGTCCGGCAAATGCCACGGTTGCTCGACGAAGTGATGCGCCTCGTCGGCCGGCAACGTCCGCGCGTCGCCGATGAAATAGTCGATCGCGTCGCAGCCCGTCGATGCGAAGAAGCCGAGCCAGCTCGCCTGCACGGGCGCCGGCTTCCAGCCGAATGCGGCCAGGCCGCTCGCCTGCGTATGGCCGGCGAGGTCGACGAGCACGTCGATGCCGTCGTCGTGAATCGTGCGGGCGGCGGCTCGCGGATCGCAACCGGCGATCGAACGCCAGACGGCCGCATGCGGCTTCAGCCGTGCGGTGATCGCGTCCGCTTCGTCCGACGTCGTGTACACGTATGGCGCAACGCGCGTGCGATCGAGATGCGCGAACACGCTTTCGACGAAGATCCCGACCGGGTGCTGCCGCAAGTCGCCCGATACGAAGCCGACCCGCAGCGGGCGGTGCAGCGCGTCGGCCGCGCGTGCGCGCACGTCATGCGTATAGCGCGTCGAACGCGCCGCGAGGTGGCGGCCGTAGCGGCGCGCGTCATTCAGATAGTCGGCGGGGGATACGGTCGCCGATGCCGCGGCGGCGAACAGCAGGCGGCCGAGCACCTCCGCCGCATCGTCGCTCGCGTCGTCGCGCACCAGCGCAAGCGCATCGCGATACGCGGGCACCGCGGCGTCGACGTTGCCCTGCGCACGCAGGATGTCGCCAAGATTCACGTACATCGACACGGTCGGGCGGCCGCCCGCCAGCGCCTGCCGGCAATACGCGAGCGCATCGGCGTGCCGCTCGCGCTTGAGCAGCACGACGGACAGGTTGTGGCACGTGCCGCTGTCGGCCGGATTCAGCTCGAGCGCGGTGCGGTAGCACGCTTGCGCCGCGACGAGATCGCCCAGGCCGTGGTGAGCGTTGCCCGCCTGGTTGTGCGCATCGGCGAGATGCGGTGCGATGCGGATCGCCTCCTGCGCATGCACGAGCGCTTGCGCATAACGCGCCTGACGGCGGCGCACGCCGCTCAAGTTCGCATGCGCGGCGGCTAGCGACGCATCGAGCGCGATCGCGCGTGCGTAGTGCGCCGCGGCGGCGTCGAGGTCACCCGCGTCGCGCAGCACGCCCGCGTAGTTGTTGTGCAGGCTCGCGTCGTCGGACCCGGCCGCGGCGGCGCCCAGCACGCTCACGGCTTCGCTCAGTTCGCCGAGCGCCCACAGCGACAGGCCGAGGCCGTGACACGCGGCGGGCAGCGCAGGACTCAATTCGATCGCGCGGCGGTAATGAACGATCGCGTCCGCGTGCCGCTCCTGTGTGCGCAGCACGTTGCCGAGGTTGCTGTGCGCTTCCGCATACGCGGGATGGAAGGCGATCGCCTTGCCGTAGCTCGCCGCGGCCGCATCCAGCTCGCCCAGGTCCTGCAGCACGTTGCCGAGGTTGTTGTATGCCTCCGCATAACCGGGACGCAATTCGATCGCGCGCGAACAGCTCTGCATCGCCTCGGCCGGATCGCGCGCGTCGCGCAGCGCGTTGCCGAGGTTGTTGTGCGCTTCCGGATAGTCCGGACGCAACGCCACCGCGCGACGGTAGTGCGCGATCGCGTCGTCGAGCCGCCCGCATTCGCGCAGCATGTTGCCGAGGTTGTTGAAATATGACGCGTCCGGCCGCGCGGCTAGCGAGCGCTCCATCAGGGCAAGGCCCGCGTCGTACTGCTTCAGCTGGCACGCGAGCAGCCCGAGGAAGTGCATCGCATCGGGCTGCCCGGGCTCCGCGTGCAGGATCGCGTCGTACAACGCCTTCGCTTCCCCGAGACGTCCAGCCTCGTGATGCGCGAGCGCCGCGCGCAATTGCAGTTCAATCGGCTCCATCGCGCGCGCCGCTCAATACGGATGCGGTTCGCGCCCGAAGTCGATCAGTCGGCCGTCGTGCTCGATCATCACGGCCGCCGCCGCGATCCCTTCGCGCGACATCTCGGCGACGATGTCGCGTGCGCGCCATTGCGTCGGAATGATGATCACGTCGGCCGGCGCCGCCTTCAGCGCGTCGCGGAATTCGATCTTCTGGCCGGTGCCCGGCACATAGGTGCCGACCTTGTCGGGATCGGAATCGACGACGAGCGGGAAGCGCGCGGCATCGGCATCGAAGTGATGGATGAACGCGGCGGCCTTGCCGGTGCCGCCCCAGATCGCGACGCGCCGCCCCGACCCGGCAAGCTCGGTGAGCTGCCCGGCGATCGCCGCGCGGTTCTCGACCGAGCGCGCCGCGAACCGCAGCGATGCGTCGGCGCGCGTGCGCGCGTGCGCCGGCACGCCGAGCCGTACCAGCGCATAGACGACTTCACCGTCGTAGCCGTGCGCGAGCGTCACGATCTCGCCGGCGCGCGCCATCAGCGTGCGGAACGACTCCGTCGTGAACTGCGATACGTGCTCGTAGAAGAAGTCGGCGAGGCGGTCGGTCTCGAACACGCGATCGATGCACGGTACTTCCGCGAACAGCCAGCACGCGTTCGGCTGGCGCGACGCGCCCCATGCGAGCTGCTCGACGAGCTTCGCGGGTTCGGTCAGGTGTTCGAGCACGTGCCGGATCACGATCGCGTCGGGGCGGAACGCGGGCATGTCGGCCAATGGTTCGAACAGCCGCGCGTGGAATTCGATGCCGTTGCCGGTGCCCGCGCTCGCGTTCGGATCGAAGCCGGCGAAACGCCCGCCGCGGCTCGCCTGCGCGAGGCCGCGCACGAAATGGCCTTCTCCGCAGCCGATCTCGACGACCGTCGGTTCAGTCGGCAGCGTGCCGAGCAGCAGGTCGCGCGTGGCCGCGAGATGGCCTTTCCAGATCCCGCCGCTGTTGAACATCCGGTTCGGGTTGCTCTGATACGGAATCGCGTCGTAGCTGAACCGGTGGTTCCACACGTGCGAACACTGCGGGCACTGGACGAAGTCGAGCGCATGACGCGGCAGCCCGCGCGCCGCTTCGGCGGATGCGGGCCACGCGAGCGTCGCGAGCGTGCGCTCGCCGCCCGGGAAGAACGGCGCGGCAACCGTATGCGCGCAGACGGGGCAAGGGGCGTCGATCAGGTCGGGGCTCATGCATTCACCTGTTTGCGGAAATGGGCGATCGTCTCCTTCAGGCCGTCCTCGAGCGCGATGCCGGGCTGCCAGTCCAGACGCTGGCGCGCGCGGCCGATGTCGGGACGGCGCTGCAGCGGATCGTCGGCCGGCAGCGGGCGATATTCGATGCGGCTTTTCGAACCGGTGAGCCGCAGCACGCATTCGGCCAGCTCGCGGATCGTGATCTCGCTCGGGTTGCCGAGGTTGATCGGGCCGGTGTCGTCGTCCTGGTTCATCATCCGCAACAGCCCTTCGACGAGATCGTCGACGTAGCAGAACGAACGCGTCTGGCTGCCGTCGCCGTACAGCGTGATCGGCTCGCCGCGCAGCGCCTGCATGATGAAGTTCGACACGACGCGCCCGTCGTCCGCGCGCATGCGCGGCCCGTAGGTATTGAAGATCCGCACCACGCGGATATCGACGCCATGCTGACGGTGATAGTCGAAGAACAGCGTCTCGGCGCAGCGCTTGCCTTCGTCGTAGCACGCACGCAGCCCGTTCGGATTCACGTTGCCCCAGTAGCTTTCCTGCTGCGGATGCTGCTGCGCGTCGCCGTACACCTCGCTCGTCGACGCCTGCAGGATGCGCGCGCCGCAGCGCTTCGCGAGGCCGAGCATGTTGATCGCGCCGAGCACGGCCGTCTTCACCGTCGACACCGGGTCGCTCTGGTAGTGCACGGGGCTCGCCGGGCACGCCATGTTGAACACGCGGTCCGCTTCGACGTAGAGCGGCAGCCACACGTCGTGGCGGATCACCTCGAAATTGACCTGGCCGATCAGGTGTTCGATGTTGCGCTTGCTGCCGGTGTGGAAGTTGTCGACGCACATCACGTCGTAGCCGGCGTGCACGAGCCGCTCGCAGAGGTGCGAGCCGAGAAAGCCCGCGCCGCCGGTAACGAGGACGGACTGGCCGTTCACGCTGCGGCTCCCGGTGCGGCGTCGACGCGGCGCACCCACATTTCGTGCAGCGCCTCCTCGAAATGACGCGCGAAGCGGGGCGCATCGCACAGCGGCGACGCCAGCACCTGCGCACGCAGCGTCGTGCGCAGCACGGCCAGCTCGGCCGGATTGCGTGCGAACGCGACGGCCTTCGCGACATACGCGTCGTCGTCGTCCGCGATCCATTCGGGCAGGCGCGCCGCCTGCAGCAGGCTTTCGCAGATGTGCGACAGGAACCGCGCGCCGCGGCGGCCAAGCACGGGCACGCCCATCCACAGCGCCTCGGCCGTCGTCGTGCCGCCCGGGTACGGGAACGGGCTCAGCATCAGGTCGACGCGCCGGTAGGCGGCCAGATATTCGTCGCGCGGCGACCGGCCTTCGAACAGCAGACGCGCCGCATCGATGCCGTGCGCGGCGAAGCGGGCCGCGAGCGCGTCCTGCTCGCGCGGATCGTCGAGATGCGGCGCCTTCACGAACAGTCGTGCGTTCGGCACGTCGCGCAGCACGCGCGACCATACGTCGATCACGTGATCGGTGAGCTTCGCGAGCTTGCCGAAATAGCCGAAGGTCGGATAACCGTTCGCGAGCATCGGCAGCGGGCCGCCGTCGAGCTCGACAGCTGGCGGCGTGAAGCACAAGTAGCTATCGGGCAGGTGCCACGCGCGTTCGACGAAATGCGCGGCCTCGTCGGCCGGCATCACGTGGCGATCGCCGAGCACGTAGTCGATCGCGCGCATGCCGGTGCTCGCGAAATAACCGGGCCAGCTCACCTGCAGCGGCGCGGGCTTCCACGCGAACAGCGGCAGGCGGTTGTGGATCGTATGGCCGGATGCGTCGATCAGCACGTCGATGCCGTCGTCGTGAATGCGCGCGGCAGCCGCCGCGTCGTCGAGGCCGGCAATACACGTCCACGACGCGAAGCGCGGCTTGATGCGCGCGGTCACGTCGTCCTCGATCTCGCGCGTCGGATACGCATGCAGTTCGATGCGCTCGCGCTTCACGTGCGCGAGCATCCCTTCGATGAAATAGCCGACCGGGTGCGCCTTCAGGTCGCCCGACACGATGCCCACGCGCAGCGGCCGCCCGATGCGCGCGCCCAGGTCGACCTGCCACGTCGAGTACGGCTGCGCGCGCTGCGTGACGAGCGCATCGAAGCGCGCGGCTTCGTCGAGGTACGCGTGCGGGTCGAACGCGTCGCTGTAGTGGTACGCGAACAGCAGGTTGCTGCGCGGCTCCGGCAGCTCCGGACGCAGCGCAACCGCGTGCTGGTACGCCTCGAGCGCGGCCGGGATCTCGTTCAGGTCGAGCAGCGCGTTGCCGAGGTTGTTGTATGCCTGCCCGTGGTCGGGCTGCAGCGCGATCGCCTGGCAGAACGCGTCGACGGCCTCGCGTGCGTGGCCCGCGAGCCGCTGCGCGTTGCCGAGGTTGTTGTACGCGTCGACGTAGCCGGGCCGCAGCTCGATCGCGAGGCGGAAACACTCGGCGGCGGCGGCCGGCCGATTGTTCGCCTGCATCACGTTGCCGAGGTTGTAGTAATAGGTCGCGTCGGGCTTGATCTCGATCGCCGCCATGATCAGTTCCGTCGCCTCGTGATAGCGCCCGTACTGGTGACCGATCAGGCCGAGCAGATGCAGCGCGTCCGCGTGCCGCGGCTCGGCGTCGAGAATCCGGCGGTACAGCGTCTCGGCTTCCTCGAGCCGGTCGGCCTGGTGGTGCGCCAGCGCCGCTTCGATCGTGGCGACGGGGGAGTCGGACAGCGTGAGATCAGTCATCGTGGTAAGCCAGCGTGAGTTCGGTACGGAGCGCGCAACCGCGCGGAGGCCGGCATCGCACACGCGCGGACGGCCCTCGACATGCCAGCATTCTCGGCGCGGGCCCGCCGTTCCAATCGGCGGAGCAGGTGGCGGATTTGGTCGCTTTTCATCTGAAGGTGCGATCGGCGGCTTGACGACGATCAAGGTCGCGGCACGCGCCCGGCCCCGGCTGTGCCGGCATTCCCCGAAATGCGGGGGAAAACGGCCCGCTAATCCGGCATTTGATTGGCGCGCGGGTCGCTAGACTCGTTCACAGACTTGGAGGCGTCCACCGCGCGGCCGATCGCGCAGGGCGCAAGCCGCTTGCCGGCCCGCGGCCAGGGATGCCCCGAAGCCACCCTCAGCGCCTGGAGCCATGTGTATGCACGAGTCCTCAATCATCTCCAACTCGAACGACGACCAGCTCGCCGCACGACGCGAACTGTTCGACCTGATGCAGACCTATCCGGCGACGCAAGAGGAGTTCGAACGCTCGCTCGGCCTGTTCGTGCGCGGCTCGCTGCTCGCGCGGATCCTCGCGACGTTCGAGGTCTACGAGCAGATCGTGCCGCTGCCGGGTTCGATCCTCGATCTCGGCACCTGGCGCGGCCAGACCGCCGTGCTGTGCGAAAACTTCCGTGCGATCCTCGAGCCGCTGAACTTCCAGCGCCGGATTCACGCGTTCGATACGTTCACCGGCTACGCGGGCTTCTCCGACGGCGATTCGCGCGACCGCAAGCTGTTCTCCGACGGCACGTACTCGCTCGCCGGCGACTATGCGGACCTGCTGCGCAACCTGCTGTCGCTGCACGAGCGCAACAACGCGATGGGCCACGTGAACGGCAAGCACCACGTGTGGGAAGGCGATTGCCGCGACACGCTGGCCGCCTACGAGGAAGCGCATCCGGGCGAGCCGGTCGCGCTCGCGTGGTTCGACCTGAACGTGCCGGGCCCGACCCGGCAGGCGTTCGAGACGGTGATGAAGCGCCTCGTGCCGGGCGGCGTGGTCGCGTTCTGGCAACTCACGCGCGGCGGCCAGACGCCGGCCGAAGGGATCCACTACGTGCGCGAGCTGCTCGGCAAGCATCCGCACCGGATCCACAAGGCGAAGTCGTATCCGTCGCTCTGCTACCTGAGCTTCCCTGAAGGCGGCGGGGTGCGCCCATGAAGATCGCGATCCTCGGCAACGGCATCCTCGGGCTGATGACGGCCCGTGCCTGGCAACGCGCGGAGCCGGGCATCGAGCTCGTCGTCGTCGGCCCGGCGCAGCGCCCCGGCTCGGCGACCCGCGCGGCCGCCGCGATGCTCAACTCGTTCACCGAACTGGAAGGCGATTCGCTCGGCACGCCGATCGACCGCTTCAAGTTCGAACTGAGCCGCGCGGCGACTGCCGCGTGGCCCGACGTATTTGCGGAGATCTGCACGCCGGATCGCGCGGTCGCGCACGGCTTCGGCACCTACGTGCTGAACAACGCGGCGACCGACGCGCTCGACGACGAGAATTTCGCGGCGCTGCGGCGCTTTTGCCGCGAGTTCGAGGAACCGTGCGAGGCGGTCGATCCGGCCGGCATCCCGAACTACCAGCCGCTGCCGCAGTTCCGCGCGCTGAACGCGGTGTATCTGAAGCGCGAAGGCTGGGCGAACCCGAAACAGTTTCTCGATGCGCTCCAGGCCAGCGTGGCCGCGGCCGGCAACGTCACGTTCGTGTCGGCCGAAGTCGAACGCATCGACGTCGCGGGCGGGCGCGTCGCCGGTGCCCGCCTGAGCGACGGCACGACGCTCGACGCCGACCGGTTCGTGCTCTGCAACGGCGCGAACCTGACGCGCGTGCTGCAGGCGAGCCTGCCCGAGCTGCCGGTGCAACGGCTGTTCTACGGGATCGGCATGTCGATCGAACTGCAGAGCAACGAGAACGTGCATACGCACTGCGTGCGCACGACCAACCGCGGCCTCGCGTGCGGCGTCTATTCGGCGCCGTACGGGCCGGACCGCACGCTCGTCGGCGCCAGCAACTACATCAGCCCGGTGCCGCACGAGCACGGGCACGCCGGCAGCGCGTACACGCTGCTCAAATCCGCGATGGACCAGATCAACTCGCGGTTCTCGCGTGCGAATCTCGTCAACGTGAACGTCGGCTGGCGGCCGACGACGTCCGACCTGTATCCGCTGATCGGCGAAACCAGCGTGCGCGACCTGTGGATTCTCGGCGGCACCAAGCGCGACGGTTTCCACCTGTCGCCGGTGCTGTGCCGCGACCTCGTCGCCGCGATGCGCGGGCTGCCGATCGATCCGCGCTATGCGCAGCTGGCACCGGAGCGGCCGCTGATCCGCAACCTGTCGCGCGACGCGGCGATCGCGAAGACGGTCCGCCACCAGATCAACGCCGCGTACCAGCACGACTTCGTGCCCGCGCGCAACCGCATGGTCGAGCAGCTCGAACGCGCGATCCGCGCGGATCTCGAAGCGCTGCACGACCGGCTCGGCGCGACCGACTGGGGGATTCCGCCCGAGCTCGTCGACATGTACCGGTACGGTCACATTCCGGTCTGAACGACATGACTGCGCAGCCGAAACGCATCGCGATCGTCCAGTCGAACTACATCCCGTGGAAGGGCTACTTCGACCTGATCGCCGCGACCGACGAGTTCATCCTGTACGACGACGCGCAGTACACGCGGCGCGACTGGCGCAACCGCAACCAGATCAAGACGCCGCAAGGCGTGCAGTGGCTGACCGTGCCGGTCCGGGTGAAGGGGCGCTATCACCAGAGCATTCGCGAAACCGAGATCGACGGCACGGAGTGGGCCGAACAGCACTGGACGCGGCTGCGCCAGAACTACGCGCGCGCGCCGCATTTCGCGCGCTACGCGCCGGAGCTCGAAGCGCTCTACCTGCACGGCCCGCACGACACGTTGAGCGCGCTGAATCTCGCGATGCTGACCTGGGTCAACCGGCAGCTCGGCATCGCCACGCGCATGTCGTCGTCGTCCGACTACACGCTGGAAGGCGATCGCACCGACAAGCTGCTGAACCTGTGCCTGCAGGCCGGCGCGACCGAATACCTGTCCGGCCCCGCCGCACGCGACTATCTCGACGAAAGCCGGTTCGCCGCCGCGCAGGTCGCGGTGCGCTGGTTCGACTATCCGGCCTATCCGCCGTACGCGCAGCTGTGGGGCGAGTTCGTCCACGGCGTGACGGTGCTCGACGTGCTGTTTCATTGCGGGCCGGATGCGCACCGGCATGTCGTGACCGGCCGACACTGAGGATTACGCGATGCACGATTCCCGACACTCGGGCCTGCTGGCAGACGTCGCCGCCTATTACGGCGCGCGCCTGGCCGAGCACGGCCAGACCGCACGCGGCGTGGACTGGAACGGCGAGGACGGCCAGCGGCTGCGGTTCGCACAACTGACGAAGATCGTCGCGCCCGCCGCCGACGGCTTCTCGGTCAACGACCTCGGATGCGGCTACGGCGCGCTGGTGGATTTTCTCGACGAGCACGCGGCCGGGCGCAGCCATGCGTATGCGGGCAACGACGTGTCGCCGGAGATGATCGATGCGGCCCGGCAGCGCTATCGCGATCGCGCCGACGTCGCGTTCCACGTCGGCGACACGCCGTCGTCGGTCGCCGACTACGGCATCGCGTCGGGCATCTTCAACGTGCATCGCGGCCACGGCGACGACGCGTGGCTCGACTATATCCACGCAACGCTCGACACGCTGCACGCGACGAGCCGTCTCGGCTTCGCGTTCAACTGCCTGACGTCGTATTCCGATCCGCCGCACATGCGTCCCGAGCGGCTGTACTACGCCGATCCGTGCGCGCTGTTCGATCGCTGCAAACGCCGCTACTCGCGCCACGTCGCGCTGCTGCACGACTACGGGCTGTACGAATTCACGATCCTCGTCCGGAAGGATGGCTGAGCGCGCACGCGCAAGCCGCCGGCCCCGTTGCCCCTCTTCACGCCTTCGCGGAGTTTCCGTCATGTTCGCTCCTCCCAATCTCGACCGCATTCCGTTCGGCCGTCCGTTCATTGTCGGCAAGGAGCTCTACTACATCGCGAAGGCGGTCGAACAGGGCGGACTCGCCGGCGACCAGGCATTCACGAAGCTGTGCCACCAGTGGCTGGAAACGCGCATCGGGTGCCATCGCGCGCTGCTCACGCACTCGTGCACGGCCGCGCTCGAGATGGCGGCGATCCTCACCGACGTCGGCCCGGGCGACGAAGTCATCATGCCGTCCTATACGTTCGTGTCGACCGCCAATGCGTTCGCGCTGCGCGGCGCGACGCCCGTGTTCGTCGACATCCGTGCCGATACGCTGAATCTCGACGAAAAACTCGTTGCCGCCGCGATCACCGAGCGCACACGCGCGATCGTCCCGGTCCACTATGCGGGCGTGTCGTGCGACATGGACACGATCGCGCACCTCGCCGACGACTACCGGCTGTGGGTCGTCGAGGACGCCGCGCAGGCGATCCAGTCGACCTGGAAGGGCAAGCCGCTCGGCAGCCTCGGCCACCTCGCGTGCCTGAGCTTCCACGAGACCAAGAACGTGATCGCCGGCGAAGGCGGGGCGCTGCTCGTCAACGACGCGCGGCTCGTCGAGCGCGCGGAGATCATCCGCGAGAAAGGCACCAACCGCAGCCAGTTCTTTCGCGGCCAGGTCGACAAGTACACGTGGGTCGACCTCGGTTCGTCCTATCTTCCCGGCGAATTGATCGCCGCGTTCCTGTACGCGCAGTTCGAGCACGCGGACGTGATCACCGCGCAGCGGCGCGCGACCGTGAAGCGCTACGAGGATGCGCTGCGGCCGCTGCACGACGCCGGCCACCTCACGCTGCCCGCGACGCCGCTGAGCGAAGCTGGCAACGGCCATCTGTTCTATTTCCTCGCGCGCGACCTCGGCGAGCGCACCGCGCTGCTCGAGCGGATCCGCGCCGCGGGCGTGTTCGCCGTGTTCCATTACGTGCCGCTGCACAGTTCGCCGGCGGGCCGCCACTACGGCCGCTGCGGCTCCGGCATGCAGGTGACCGACGACGTCGCCGACCGGCTCGTGCGCCTGCCGCTGTACCACGCGATGAGCGACGCCGAGCAAGACCGTGTCCTTCAGGTGGTATCCGACTTCTACCGCAGCGGCGCGCGACCGGCCGTCCGTCCTGCTTCGCCGCACCTCGAGCCCTCCCTTTCATGAACGACTCACCCCGCATCTTCGCGTCGCTCGGCCATCCGTACTACGTCTTCGCGCCGCCGTACCTGCAGACCTCCGGCGGCGTGCGCGCGATGCACTACCTGTGCCACGCGCTGAACCTGCTCGGCTGCGAGGCCTATGTCAACACGACGGTCGTGCACCGCGACTTGCGCACGCCGTTGCTGACGCCGGAAGTCGCGCACGTGCATGGCGCCGCGGGTCGCAGCCCGGTCGCCGTCTATCCGGAAATCGTCGACGAAAACCCGTTCAACGCGCGCTGCGTCGCGCGCTACCTGCTCGCGGAGCCGGGCCGCATCAACGCGAAGCCGATCGCCCTCGCGCCGACCGATCTCGTGTTCGCGTTCGGGCCGTCGATCGTGCCCGATGGATGGCACGCCGACCTGCTGAGAATGCCGCTCGTCGATACGCGCATCTTTCACTGCGACGGCGTCGACGACGCGGCCCGCAGCGGCACGGCCGTGTTCCTGAACCGGCATCTGCGCCGCGGCGGCAACCTGCATCCGGCGACGGCCGACTCGATCGAGATCTCGGGCCGCGTGGCGCCGCGCTCCGCGCACGAGCTCGCCGAGCTGTTTCGCCGCGTCGAATGCCTGTACCTGTACGAGTGGTCCACCGCGGCCTTCGAGGCGCTGCTGTGCGGCTGCCCGGTCGTCTGCATCCTGAACGACGCGTCGATGCCGAACGCGGAACGCTGGGTGATGGGCGGCAAGGGCATCGCGTGGGGGCTCGATCCGCATGAAATCGCGCACGCGAAGGCGACCGTGCACGAAGCGCGCGACGTGTATCGCGAAGAAGAGACGACGTTCTGGCGGCAATTGCGGCAGTTCGTCGACAAGACCCAGGTGCGCGCCGATGAGCTCGATGTGCGCGGCGGCCCGAACGGTGCGGCCGCCGCGCGAGCGACCGCGCCCGCGACGCGGCGCATGGCCGTCGTGTGCGCGGAGCCGGCCGCGCAAGCGCAGATCGCGGCGCGGTTCGCGCTGCCCGCCCGCGAATGGACCGTGGACTTTCCCGTCGGCGCGAACGGCATCGACCTCGACGTGCTGCAACGGGCCGACGTGATCGTCCTGCACGACGCGACGCCGAGCCTGCTGTCGGGCGCCGCGCTCGAGCAGATGTTCGCGCTCGGCAAGCCGGTCGTCTGCGACCTCGACCGGCCGCTCGATGCCTTCTCGCTCGACGATCCGCACATCGCCGGCAGCGCGCGCCGGCTCGCCGCCATGCGCGACGCGATCCGCCGCGCCGATGCGCTGGTGGTGCGCTCGGACGCCATCGCCGCCACGTATCGTCACGTGAATGCGGCGGTACACGCGCTGCCCGTCGATGCCGAGCCCGCGCGACGCGGCGCGCTGTACGCGCGACTCGCCGAACAGGGCCGGCGGCCGGCCGCCGCGGTTCCAGCACCCGGCGAACCGCCCGCGACGCGCGCGCAGCAGAAGAAGCGCCTCGTCGCGTACGCGATCGATCCGGTCGACGGTGCGTCCGTGCAGCGCCGTTTCGCGCTGCCGTTCGCGCGGCTCGAGGACGACTGGGCGCTCGTCAGCGGCCTGGCCGACAGCGCGGCGATCGCCACGGCCGATGCCGTGCTGCTCGATCGCCACACGCCGGGCCTGCTGCCGCTGAAGGCGCTCAGCGCGATCTTCGAGTTCGACAAGCCCGTGATCTACGCGACCGATCTTCCGCTCGCCGCGCAGCCGACGACGCAGGCCGACTCGACGTGGACCGGCATCGCGTTCACGCTCGGCAACGCGCACGCGATCATCGTCCCGACGCCGGATCTCGCACGCCAGTACCGGCCGTGGAATCCGAACGTGTTCGTGCTGCCCGACAGCGTCGATCTCGACCTGTTCCTGCGCCCGGTGCCCGCACGCGGCGATGCACGCGTGACGATCGGCGTCGCCGGCGCATCGCTGCTGCCGGCCAACTTCGCGCGGGTGGACGCCGCGCTGCGTGCGCTCTGCGAGCGCCATGCCGGCCGCATCGCCGTGCAGTTCCTCGGCGCGCAGGTGCCGGCCGGCTGGGCGGATCATCCGGCCGCCGAGTTCCGGCCCGCGCCCGACGGATACCGCGCCTACGCGCAGCAGTTGCGCGCGCTCGACTGGGACGTCGCACTGATGCCGCTCGCCGATGCCGACGATGGCGCGGCCAGCGCGATCCAGCGGCAGGAATTCGCGGCCGCCGGCATCGCTGTCGTCGCGAGCGACCGGCCGGCCCTGCGCATTACCTTGAACGACGGCGACGACGCATTGCTCGCCGGCGATGCCGCGCACGCATGGGACGACGCGCTCGAGCGCGTGGTCACGCAGCCGGCGCTGCGCCGGCGGATCGCGCGTACCGCGCAGGCACGCGTGCGCAAGCACGACGCGCTGCAGGCGCGCCTGCCGCTGATTCGCGAGATCTACCGGATGTGCGCTGAAGGCGAAGGCACGGCGGTGCGGTTGCCGCCGCGGGATGCGCCGATTCCCGGTGCGCTGATCCTCGACGCCGCCGGCGACGCCGAGCGCGTGCAAGCCGCGCTGCGCATCGTCGCGGCGCGTGACGAGCGGGATCTGCTGAGTGTCGTGCTGACGACGTCGTCCGGACCGTTGCCCGAATGGACGGACCGGCTGCGCTATCTGAGTACGTCGGCGCAGGAGTACGCGGCCACCGCCGACCAGCTGGCCGCGATGCCCGCGTTCGACTGGGTCGCGATCATCGACGCGGCGGACATGGAGGCTGGTGCCAGCGCGCCGGAAACGGCGATCGCGGACGCCGCGATCGATTGACGACGGCGGCGCACGGAGCTTCGTGCGTCAGCTGCTCGACGAACAGCCGCCGCAACTGCTCGAGCTGCACGAGCTGGAGCTGCATGAACTCGACGACGAGCAATTCGAGCTCGAGTCGGAGGAGCTGGACGTGGAGCCGGACGAGCCGCCGCCGCGCGCGGCCATGGGCGGCACCGGCGGCGGCTCCATTAGCGCCATCGAATGCGCGGCCCACGCGGTGCCGGCCAGCGCGCCCGCGCCGAACAATGCGGTCGCCCATAGCACCGCGTCCGGTGAATCGGGCTCGTCACGGCGTGCGCGCTGGTGTTCCGCGAGCGCCGTTCTCGCACCGACCGTCAGGCCGCCGCGGCCGAATCCCGTCAGGCGTCGCGTGACGATCCGGTACGCGATCGCAAACACGGCCATGCTGATCACGAGCAGCAGCACTGGCCGGCCGCGGCTCAGCCCGACCGCGAGTTTCGCCGCGCCCGTGCCGAGCACGGCCAGCGCGATCGCGCGCGAAGCCATTCGGGCGGCCCGCATCTCGCCCGCTTCCCACAGCCACCCGCCCCTACGCCCGCGCAGCGCGTTCGCGTAATTGGACACGCGCCGCGCAAGCCGCTGACGGAACGCGCCGAAGCTGGCCTCGCCCTCCGGTCGCGCGGCGAGCCAATCGCACTCGTCTGCATATGCACCACCCCGCGTCGGATTGACGCTGCGCGCGCGCGCGCCCAGCCGCCCGCCCATCGACAGGTCGATCGCGCCCGCCTGGACGAGCGACAGCGTCGCGACCTGCACGGCCCGCGATTCGTCGCCCATGAGATAGGCAGCCTCCTCGGGCGTCAGGCCCGACGAGAAGGCTTGCGCGCGTCGGCGCCGGCAGCGGTATTCGATCTGCTGCAGCACCACGATCAGCAGCAGCGCGACGATGCAGACCGGCAGGTAGAACGCGAGAAACTGCGGCCCCGTGTAGTTCAGGACATCGAAATCGCGCGCCGATGCGGCGGTCGCGATCACGCTCGCGGCGGCGGCCGGCACGATGGCCTTCGGCAGCCGGTCGCGCCAGATACGGCGGCCTGCCGGAATGGCGGCGGACGGCGGTTCTGTCGGCCTGTTCGTGCTTGGCGCTGCATTCGTTGCATTCGTGTGCGGTGCTCCGGCGTCGGTCGGTCGGGGTTCGGGACGCGGCCAGATCGACGCGGGCGGTTCGCAGCCGAACAGGCGGCGATAGCTATCGAGCGTGTCCTGGTAGCGCCGCGCGTACACGGCGGCTTCGTCCGGCGCGCCGGTGCCGGGCATGTGATGCAGCGGCGCGCGCAGCACGCGGGCGCAGAACACGTCCCAGTATTCGAGCGTGTATTGCAGGTGGAAATGCCATGCGGCATCGACCGCGACCGACGGTGTGACCGGGTGTCCGGCGGCCTGCGCGAGAAACGCGAAGCGCTTGTACTCGTCGATCACGGCCAGTGCGTGAGCGTGCGTCCAGCCTTCCGCTTCGGCTAGGCGGCGGCTGTATGGCTGCGCGGCGTGGGGGTCGTCGGGGGAATAGGTAAGCAGGCGCGTGAGGAGCGCCTGCTGCGCATCGGTCAGCGCGCGGGCATCGCCTGCGCTCGGGAGAGACGGGATGGCTGCCATCGGGAGAGTCGGCGCGATGCGCGGACGGCCGCCGCGATCGACGCTTGGAGTTGTCGGTGGGGGGATTCTCGCATGACGGGGTGGCGGCACGACACCGTTTCGGGGGACCGGAACGCGCTGGAATGGCCCAGCATGCCTGAAAACTACTCATCACGCCGTCGGCTACCCATGCACATGGATTCGCGTTGCGACACATACGGCATTGCCGTATAATCTTCCGATGTACACGGTCATCGAAACAGAAGTATTCCAGCGGTATGCCGCTGACATCTGGCGCGACGGTGAGCGAGAAGCCTTCATCCTCTGGCTGGCCAACAATCCGCTTTCCGGGGACGTCGTTCCTGGCAGCGGCGGCTTGCGCAAAGTTCGATGGTCGCGCGCCGGTATGGGTAAGCGCGGTGGCGCGCGAGTCATCTATTACAACGTGCTCGACGATGGATGTATCTGGCTCCTGATCGCTTACACAAAGGCGAAATTTGACAATCTGCCGGTAGACTTTCTCAACCGGTTACGTGAAGAGGTCGAAAATGGATAAGGAACTCGAACAGTTCCAGGCCGACCTGCTGAAGTCGGTTAGCGAGATGAAGGCGGGAAAACGCGCACGCGTGACCAAGGTGGAACCGACCGTGGCATCGCTGGCACGCACGAAAGTTGGCCTGTCGCAGAGCGCTTTCGCTTTACTGCTCGGGGTGTCGGTACGGACGCTGCAGGATTGGGAACAAGGGCGCCGAGAACCAACCGGCGCCGCGCAGACCTTGCTGCGAGTTGCAGCACTTCATCCCGAAGCGCTGCGCGATTTGCAAGCAGCTTGACCGCACAAGGTCCGCAGGCCAATGTGCCTGCCGCGGGGCAGCGGGGAAAACGCTGAAGTAACGAAACCACCAAGGGCCTTACTAGGCTAGACTTGGCGCGCCCGGCTGGGATCGAACCAGCAACCCCTGCCTTCGGAGGGCAGTACTCTATCCATTGAGCTACGGGCGCGTGTGACAGTGAACCGACCCTGATAAACCGGCCGCCCACCATTGGCAAGACGGCAAGGATACCCGGTTTCCCATGACGCGTCCACCTTGCCCGCCCGAATCCCCACCCGGCCCCGTTTCGTGCGGGTAAACACGCGCCCTCGCACCGCTCGCCGTGATGTAAACGTTCCGTCTATAATCGTCCGTGCTTCATTGGACTGCCATTTGCCGTTGCACCGCGCTCACAATTCCTATTAATGGAGACGAGGCAAGCATGAGCGAAGCACCCCACGAATCTCCCGTCAAAACTCCCGGGCAGCTGATTGCCGTCATCATTGCGTCGTTCGCGATTCCGATCGCCGTGATCGTCCTGTTTGCCACCTATGCCAACCATGCGTTCCGTGCGGGCGCAGGCACGGACGCGCTCTCCGACGAACAGGTCGCCGCGCGCATCGCACCGATCGCGAAGGTCGACGTGAAAGACGCCAACGCGCCCCGCACGTACAAGACCGGCGAGGAAGTCTACAAGGCCGTGTGCGTGACCTGTCACGGCACGGGCGCCGCCGGCGCGCCGAAGGTCGGCAACAAGGACGACTGGGCGCCGCGCATCTCGCAGGGCTTCGACACGCTGCTGAAGACGGCGCTGTCCGGCAAGGGCGCGATGCCGCCGCGCGGCGGCACGAACCCCGACGACGTCAGCGACTATGAAATCGCCCGTGCAATCGTCTACATGGCGAACAACGACGGCGCGAACTTCCCCGAGCCGGCTGCCCCGGCCGCCAATGCGGCGCCGGCAGCCAGCGGCGCGGCGGGCGCGGCGGCCACGGCAGGCGCATCGGGCGCCGACGCATCCAACGCGCAAGCCGCCGCCGCAATGGCCGCGATCGCCGCGATTCCGAAAGCTGGCGAAAAGCCCGCGGCCGCACCGACCAGCGCCGACGCCGCATCGGCCGGCAAGGCGCTGTACACGCAGGTGTGCCAGGCGTGTCACGCGGCCGGCGTGCTTGGCGCGCCGAAGTTCGGTAACAAGGATGACTGGGCGCCGCGCCTGAAGGAGTCGATGGATACCGTCTACAACTACGCGCTGCACGGCAAGGGCGCGATGCCGCCGAAGGGCGGGTCGAACGCGTCCGACGCCGACGTGAAGGCGGCCGTCGACTACATGGTCAACGCGTCGAAGTAACGCCTGCCGGCCAGAAAAAACCCCCGCGGCGCACACGCATCGCGGGGGTTTTGTTTTGCGGAGGCCGAAACGAAGGCCCGCGCGCACGTCACTTCTGCAACAACGCCTTCAGGCTCGCGAGCCGGTCCTTCGGCGTCATCGGCGCTTCTTCCGGCGTCGGCGGCGGCGCTTCGTCGAGCCCCATCTCGGGGATGAAGCGCGACGGCTCGCACACGACCGTCTCGCGCGCCCGCTTGCGCTTCTTGCACCAGTTCAGATGCAGACTGCGCTGCGCGCGCGTGATCGCGACGTACATCAGCCGGCGCTCCTCCTCGATCCGCTCGCTGTCGATCGGGCCGTCGTCCTCGCTGCCGCCGCGGTGCGGCATGATGCCTTCCTCGACGCCGACCAGGAATACGTGCGGATACTCGAGGCCCTTCGATGCATGAACGGTCGACAGCCGCACGGCGTCCGGATCCTCGTCCTTGCCTTCCAGCATCGACATCAGCGCGACGGTCTGGATCAGGCCGAGCAGGTTCTTGCCGGTATCGGCGAGCCCGTCCGCGTTGTGGAACCCTTCCGCCTCGCCGTCGACGGCTTCCGTCTCGGGCTTCGTGCCCTTGCGCTTCAGCCACTCGAGGAATTCGAGCACGTTCTGCCACTTCGACTGCGCCTGCCGCTCGTCAAACGCGTCGTACAGGTAGGCCTCGTAGTGGATGGCCTCCATCATGTCGTCGAGCACGACGGTCGCGGGCTCCTTGTCCGCGCGATCGGTCAGGCGCTGGATGAAGTCGCAGAACATGCGCAGCGGCTCGACCTGCCGCGCGGACAGCCGCGCCTCGATCCCGCCCATGTACACGGCCTCGAACAGCGACACCTTGGCCTGGCCTGCGAACGAGCCGAGCGCTTCGAGCGTCGTGTTGCCGATCCCGCGGCGCGGCGTCGTGACCGCGCGGATGAACGCGGGATCGTCGTCGGCGTTCGCGATCAGGCGCAGGTACGCGCACAGATCCTTGATCTCGGCCTTGTCGAAGAACGACTGGCCGCCCGACAGCACGTACGGGATCCGCTCGCGCCGCAGCACCTGCTCGAAAATCCGCGCCTGGAAGTTGCCGCGATACAGGATCGCGTAGTCGCGGAACTGCGCGCGCCGCTCGAACTTGTGCGCGGACAACCGGAACACGACCGATTCGGCTTCGTGTTCCTCATCGTTGCACGGCGTGACGGTGATCGAGTCGCCCATCCCGTGCTCGGACCACAGCTTCTTCTCGAACAGCTTCGGGTTGTTGGCGATCACGTTGTTCGCGGCGGTCAGGATCCGCACGGTCGACCGGTAGTTCTGCTCGAGCTTGATTACGTGCAGCTTCGGGAAATCCTTGCCGAGCTGCGCGAGGTTTTCGAGCGTCGCGCCGCGCCAGCCGTAGATCGCCTGGTCGTCGTCGCCCACCGCCGTGAACGCGGCGCGCTGGCCGGCGAGCTGCTTCAGCAGCTCGTACTGGCACGCGTTGGTGTCCTGGTATTCGTCGATCAGCAGATAGCGCAGCTTGTTCTGCCAGCGGTCGCGCACCTGTTCGTTCTTCGCGAACAGCTCGGCCGGCAGGCGGATCAGGTCGTCGAAGTCGACCGCCTGGTACGCATGCAGCGTCGCGACGTAATTGCGGTAGACCAGCGCCGCCTGATGCTCGTCCTCGTTGGCCGCGATCGTCATCGCCTCGTCGGGCATGATCAGGCCGTTCTTCCACAGCGAAATGGTGCTCTGGATCTTGCGGATCAGGCCCTTGTCGGTGGTGCCGATCTGCTCCTGGATCATCCCGAAGCAGTCGTCCGAATCCATGATCGAGAACTGCGGCTTCAGCCCGACGTGCTCGGCTTCCTGGCGCAGGATCTGCACGCCGAGCGAGTGGAACGTGCACACGGTGAGCTGATTGACGGGCACCTTGCGGCCTTCCTTGCCGGGCGTGGTGAGCGTCTTGCCCTCGAGCAGCTTCGACACGCGCTCGCGCATTTCGGCGGCGGCCTTGTTCGTGAACGTGACGGCCGCGATGTGGCGCGGCTCGAAGCCTTTCGCTTCGATCAGGTGCGCGATCTTCTGCGTGATCACGCGGGTCTTGCCGCTGCCCGCGCCGGCGAGCACGAGGCAGGGACCGTCGAGGTAGCGCACCGCTTCGTTCTGAGCGGGGTTGAGGCCTGCGGACATGATGGCGGATGATGTTGCGGTTGACGGCGAGACGCCGGGAGGATGCCGCGCGCGGCAGGCCTGGAATGCAGGCGGACACACGGGGCAGGACGCGCATGTTAACACGTCGGCGGCGCACTTTTCGGGAGCCCCGCCGGACGGGGGCCGCGCAGGCAGGCTGCCGTTTTCGTCCCCTGTCCGATCGGCCAATCCGGCCCCATCCGCGGGCCGATCGGCCACAATGGACGCATGTCGGCGCGTCTGCGCGCTGCGCCCGCCAGCATCGTTACCGGATCGATTTCATGGGATACCCGTTCGCCACCGCCGCCCTCGGCCCGCTGCTGTTCCTCCAGGGGCGCCACGTGCGCCGTGTCACGCCGCGGCTGCCCGAGGCGGCCGGCCCGCGCGACGGCGTGGCCGGCGACGGCCCGCCGCTACGCGTGCTGGTGGTCGGCGATTCGGCCGCCGCGGGCGTGGGCGTCGCGTCGCAGCACGACGCGCTGTCCGGGCAGCTGGCGCGCTCGCTCGCGGCCACCCACCGGGTCCGCTGGAAGCTGCTCGCGCGCACCGGGCTGACCACGCGGGAGCTCGTCGACTGGCTCGCGACCGAGCCTGCCGAGCCGTTCGACGTGGCCGTGACCTCGCTCGGCGTCAACGACGTGACGGGCGGCGTGCCGCCGGCCCGCTGGCAGGCGCAGCAGGCCGAACTCGTGCGGCTGCTCGCCGCGCGCTTCCAGGTCGGGCACGTGATCCTGTCGGCGGTGCCGCCGATGGAGCGCTTTCCGGCGCTGCCGCAGCCGCTCGCGTGGTATCTCGGGCTGCGCGCGAAGCGGCTCAATGCCGCGCTCGCCGACTGGGCCGCGACCCAGCCGAACTGCACGTTCCTGCGCGTCGCGCTGCCGCTCGAACGCCACCTGATGGCCGCCGACGGCTTTCATCCGGGCGCGGTGGCCTGCGCCGCGTGGGCCGCGCAAGTGGCCGACGCACTGCCGCGGCAGCGGGCGCCGGGTCACGCGGCACGCTGACGGACTGCCGGCCGGCGGTCCCATGCCGCCGGCGGCACGACCAACCGCGCGCCACCTTCCGATGCCGCGCCAAACGCCGGCCACAACCGCGCATCCGCCGCCTCCTGCCGCGCGTTTTGCCGACGGCCGCGATGCGTGCCGCCGCGCCATGCCAAAATAGCCGGTCATCCACGCGCCGCCACGGCGCGCCATCCTTTCGTTTCGTACGCAGCCAGGGATTGCCATGTCGTCATTGCTCAGGATTGGTTTGATGGGTTTCGGTTTCGCCGGCGCGACGTTCCACGCGCCCGTGATCGCCGCGAGCGGCCGCACGGAGGTCGCCGCGATCGCGACGGGGCAGCCCGATCGCGCACGCGCCGCGTATCCGGGCGCGCGCATCGTCCCCGATCTCGATACGCTGCTCGGCCTCGACGATATCGACTGCGTGGTGATCGCCACGCCGAACGACACCCACTTCCCGCTCGCGCGCCAGGTGCTCGAAGCCGGCCGTCACGTCGTCGTCGACAAGCCGGTCACGCTCACCGCCGACGAGGCGCTCACGCTCGCGCGGCTCGCGAACGCGCGCAGCCGCCTGTTCGCGCCGTTCCACAACCGCCGCTGGGACGGCGACTTCCTCACCGTGCGCCGCATCGTCGAATCCGGCGAACTCGGCCGGCTGACGTATTTCGCGTCGCACTTCGACCGTTTCCGGCCGACCCCGCGCACGCGCTGGCGCGAGGAGCCCGCCCGCGGCGGCGGCCTGCTGCTCGACCTCGGCCCACACCTGATCGACCAGGCGCTCGCGCTGTTCGGGCTGCCCGACACGGTCAGCGCGACGGTCAAGACGCGCCGCGACAACGGCACGGCGCCCGATTTCGTGCACCTGCTGCTCGGCTATCCGGACAAGGACGTCGCGCTGCACGCGAGCGCGCTGTCGGCGATCGAGCCCGCGCGCTTCACGCTGCACGGCACGTGCGGCAGCTATCAGAAGTTCGGGCTCGATACGCAGGAAGACCAGTTGAAGGCAGGCCTCACGCCCGATCACGTCGAGTTCGGCGGCGGCAACCCGCCCGGCGTGCTGCGCACGCTCGAAGGCGAGGTCGAGGTCGAGCGGCCGGTGCCGACGCTCGACGGCCAGTATGCGGAGTTCTATCGCGCGCTCGCCGCGTCGGTCCACGACGGCGCACCGTTCCCGGTCACGCCGCAGGACGCGGTCGACGTGATGACGATCATCGAGCTTGCCGCGCAGAGCGAGCACGAAGGCCGTCGGGTACCATTCGTGCGCCGCATCGTCTGACGGCCGCCGGCCGGGTCGATGCCGCCCCGGCCACAAAGCCGCCATCCCGCGGCAATCCGCGCCATTGCGCGCCGCCCCGCACGCCGGCGGCGGCCCTGCGTCAGCCCCACGGCGCCCTGCCCCGAACATTCCGTTACAAATGGTGCGGGAACGAAAGTCAGCGGTCGGCCGGTCTGACGCGTTTCTCAAAAAGTCGATCCGACTCCAAACCGTCAGGAGAATGTGATGCAACGGTTGATTCGCGCAGCGGCATGCTGCGTCCTGGTTTCCTCGCTCGCCGCGTGTGTCGTGCAACCGCAGCGGCCGGTCCGGCAGGCGCCGCCGCCTCCCGCGCGACCGAATCCGCAGGTCATCGCGAACGAGCGCATGCAGGAGGTCCAGGGCCGGATCGACAACCTGCACCGCCGGATCGACACGCGCGTCAACGGCGGCTACTACCCGCCGCCGTACGGCGCGCAGCTGCACCACCGCCTCGACGTGATCCGCCAGGAAGCGAACGACATGTCGACCCAGCACAACGGCGGCCTGTCCGGCGACGAGCAGCGCGTGCTGAACCAGGAACTCGACACGGCCGCGCGCGCGATCGGCGAGTGACGCCGGCGCCCGCCCGCGCCGGCAAAAGCGGCGGCGCCCCACGCCGCCGCTTGTCGCGAAGCGACATTCTTTTGCTCAAATTGACAACGCCCACCCGCTCGCGTACAGTCGCCCGCACGCGTCGGGAGAGCGTGTGACCGCGTAGCTAGGAACGCCGGTCGCGCCGCCGAAGGGGCACACCCGCAAACTCTCAGGCAAAAGGACCGACCGCGTCGGGGAATCCCGTCCGCGCATTGCGCGGGCCGCACTCCCCGCACTCTGGAGAGCGGCAGTAGCCCATTGCGCCCATGCGGCGCGGGCAAGCTGCCCACCGAAGGGGCGCGCGTTCGCAGGCTCACGGCCGCAGCGCAATCTCTCAGGTATCGAGGACAGAGGGGCATGGACTGGATCGCTCGCAGGCACACGGCCGCGACGGTCGGCACATGGCCGTTCTGACCCGCGCGCAAGCGCCTTGCCTGAGGCCTCGATGACTGCACTGAATCACACCCCGCTCAACGCCGCGCATCGCGCGCTCAATGCCCGCATGGTCGACTTCGGCGGCTGGGACATGCCCGTCAACTACGGCTCGCAGATCGAAGAACACGAAGCCGTGCGCACCGACGCCGGCATGTTCGACGTGTCGCACATGTGCGTCGTCGATTTCACCGGCAGCCGCGTGCGCGCGTTCTTCGAGCACGCGATCGCGAACAACGTCGGCAAGCTCAAGACCCCCGGCAAGGCGCTCTACTCGTGCCTGCTCAATCCGCAGGGCGGCGTCATCGACGACCTGATCGTCTATTACTTCACCGAAGACTTCTTCCGCGTCGTCGTCAACGCCGGCACGGCCGAGAAGGACATCGCGTGGTTCAACCAGCTCAACGAACAAGGCGGCTACGGCCTGACCATCGCGCCGCGCCGCGATTTCGCGATCGTCGCCGTGCAGGGCCCGAACGCCCGTGAAAAGGTCTGGACGACGGTGCCCGCCGCGCGCGCCGCCACCAGCGAACTGAAGCCGTTCAACGCCGCACGGGTCGCCGGCACGCCGTTCGGCGAGCTCACCGTCGCGCGCACCGGCTACACCGGCGAAGACGGCTTCGAAGTGATCGTCCCGGCCGTGCACGTCGAAGCGCTGTGGACCGCGCTGCAGCAAAACGGCGTGCGCCCGTGCGGGCTCGGCGCGCGCGACACGCTGCGCCTCGAGGCCGGCATGAACCTGTACGGCCAGGACATGGACGAGACCGTGTCCCCGCTCGACGCCGGCCTCGCATGGACGGTCGACCTGTCGGCACCGCGCGACTTCGTCGGCCGCGCCGCGCTCGAGCGCGACGGCACGCGCGCCGCGTTCGTCGGCCTGATCCTGCAAAAGGAAAACGGCAAGGCGGGCGGCGTGCTGCGCGCGCACCAGAAGGTCGTCACGCCGCACGGCGAAGGCGAGATCACGAGTGGCACGTTCTCGCCGTCGATGCAGGAATCGATCGCGTTCGCACGCGTGCCAGCGGCGGTCCACGTCGGCGACACCATACATGTGCAGATTCGAGACAAGCAACTGCCCGCGCGCGTGGTAAAACTGCCGTTCGTGCGCAACGGCAAGGTCCTCGCTGCGTAACGACCGGGGGGCCACCTCCCGGCAAGCCGGGAAATGGCGCCCGGCGCAACCCCATCCGGCGCGCCCAGGCGGCGCGCCAGCATAACGAACATACCTTTTATCCAGGAGCATCCGATGAGCAACGTCCCGGCCGATCTGAAGTACACCGACGAACACGAGTGGATCCGCACCGAAGCCGACGGCACGCTGACGGTCGGCATCACCGATCACGCGCAGAGCACGCTCGGCGACATCGTCTTCCTCGAGCTGCCGGCAGTCGGCAAGTCGGTGAGCGCGGGCGACGCAGTCGGCGTCGTCGAATCGGTGAAGGCAGCATCCGACATCTACTCGCCGGTGTCCGGCGAGATCATCGCCATCAACGAAGAAGCCGCCGACTCGCCGGAAGAAGTGAACAGCGACGCATACGCCGTGTGGCTCTTCAAGATCAAGCTCGCGGACGGCGCATCGACCGACAAGCTGATCGACGCCGCTGCATACAGCAAGCTGATCGACTAATTTTCCTTACCCGAACCGCGCGCGGCCGGCCAGCCAGCCGGCCCGCGCGGGACCAGAGTCACGCCATGAAGCTCGAACACCCGGACCGTCTGATGAACCGCACGCCCCTCTCGCTCGCCGCGCTCGAAACGCACGACGCGTTCGCAGAACGCCACATCGGCCCCGATGCCGCCAGCCAGCAGGCCATGCTCGACACGCTCGGCTTCGCGTCGCGCGCCGCCCTGATCGACGCCGTGATCCCGGCCTCGATCCGCCGCGCCGAAACGCTGCCGCTCGGCCCGTTCGCGCAGCCGAAGAGCGAGGCCGAAGCCCTCGCCGCGCTGCGTGCCCTCGCGGACAAGAACCAGGTGTTCCGCTCATACATCGGCCAGGGCTATCACGACACGCACACGCCGGCCGTGATCCTGCGCAACGTGCTCGAAAACCCGGCGTGGTACACGGCCTACACGCCGTACCAGCCCGAAATTTCCCAGGGTCGCCTCGAGGCGCTCCTGAACTTCCAGCAGATGGTCGCCGACCTCACGGGCCTCGCGATCTCGAACGCATCGCTGCTGGACGAAGCCACCGCCGCGGCCGAAGCGATGACGCTGCTGCAGCGCACCGGCAAGCCGGCGTCGAACGTGTTCTACGTCGCCGACGACGTGCTGCCGCAGACGCTCGAAGTGATCCGTACGCGCGCGCTGCCGGTCGGCATCGAAGTGAAGACGGGCCCGGCAGCCGACGCCGCGCAGGCCAACGCGTTCGGCGTGCTGCTGCAATATCCGGGCGTCAACGGCGACGTGCGCGACTACCGCGCGCTCACCGAAGCGATCCACGCGGCCGGCGGCCATGTGGTCGTCGCGGCCGACCTGCTCGCGCTGACCGTGCTGACGCCGCCCGGTGAATGGGGCGCGGACGTCGCCGTCGGCAACACGCAGCGCTTCGGCGTGCCGATGGGCTTCGGCGGCCCGCACGCCGCGTATCTCGCGGTGCGCGACGAATTCAAGCGCCAGATGCCGGGCCGCCTCGTCGGCGTGACCGTCGATGCACAGGGCAAGCCCGCGCTGCGCCTCGCGCTGCAGACGCGCGAACAGCACATCCGCCGCGAGAAGGCGACGTCGAACGTGTGTACCGCGCAAGCGCTGCTCGCGATCATGGCGAGCATGTATGCGGTCTACCACGGCCCGCACGGCCTGAAGACGATCGCGCTGCGCGTGAACCGCATCGCGGCGCTGTTCGCCGCCGGCGTGAAGCAGCTCGGCTTCGCGCCCATCAACGACACGTTCTTCGACACGCTGACGATCGACACCGGCGCGCGCACCGCGCAGGTCCACGAATTCGCGAAGGCCCGCCGCATCAACCTGCGCCGCGTGAGCGACACGCAAGTGGGCGTGTCGTTCGACGAAACGACGACCCGCGACGACCTCGCCGCTCTCCTCGCCGTGTTCGCGCAGGCCGCGGGCGGCACCGCACCGTCCGTTGACGCGCTGGACGCGGGCCTCGCCGGCGTCGCCGCGCTGCCGGCCGGCCTCGAGCGCACGAGCGCGTACCTGACGCACCACGTGTTCAACCGCCACCATTCCGAGACCGAAATGCTGCGCTACCTGCGCAGCCTGTCGGACAAGGATCTCGCGCTCGATCGCTCGATGATCCCGCTCGGCTCGTGCACGATGAAGCTGAACGCAACGTCGGAAATGCTGCCCGTCACGTGGCCCGAGTTCGGCAGGATCCACCCGTTCGCGCCGGCCGAGCAGACCGTCGGCTACCGCGAGATGATCGACCAGCTCGAGCAGATGCTCGTCGCGGCCACCGGCTACGCGGCCGTGTCGCTGCAGCCGAACGCCGGCTCGCAGGGCGAATACGCGGGCCTGCTGATCATCCACGCGTACCACGCATCGCGCGGCGAAGCGCATCGCGACGTGTGCCTGATCCCCGCTTCCGCGCACGGCACGAACCCGGCCTCCGCCCACATGGCCGGCATGAAGGTCGTGGTCGTCGCGTGCGACGCCCAGGGCAACGTCGACATCGCCGATCTCAAGGCGAAGGCCGAGCAGCACGCGAACGACCTCGCGGCGATCATGATCACGTATCCGTCGACGCACGGCGTGTTCGAGCAGAACGTGCGCGAGATCTGCGAGATCGTCCATGCGCACGGCGGCCAGGTGTACGTCGACGGCGCGAACATGAACGCGATGGTCGGCCTGACCGCGCCGGGCCAGTTCGGCGGCGACGTGTCGCACCTGAACCTGCACAAGACCTTCTGCATCCCGCACGGCGGTGGCGGCCCGGGCGTCGGCCCGGTCGCGGTCGGCCCGCACCTCGCGAAGTTCCTGCCGAACCAGCGTTCGACCGGCTACACGCGCGAAGAAAACGGCATCGGCGCGGTGTCGGCCGCGCCGTACGGCTCGGCGTCGATCCTGCCGATCTCGTGGATGTACATCGCGATGATGGGCGCGAAGAACCTGACCGCCGCCACCGAGACCGCGATCCTCAACGCGAACTACATCGCGAAGCGCCTCGCGCCGCACTACCCGGTGCTGTATTCGGGCCCGGGCGGGCTGGTCGCGCACGAGTGCATTCTCGACCTGCGCCCGATCAAGGAAACGAGCGGCATCAGCGTCGACGACGTCGCCAAGCGCCTGATGGACTACGGCTTCCACGCGCCGACGATGAGCTTCCCGGTGCCGGGCACGCTGATGGTCGAGCCGACCGAATCTGAATCGCAGGAAGAACTCGACCGCTTCATCGCCGCGATGATCGCGATCCGCGAGGAAATCCGCGCGGTCGAGGAAGGCCGCGCCGATCGCGAGGACAACCCGCTGCGTCACGCGCCGCATACGGCCGCCGTCGTCACCGCGAACGAGTGGCCGCACGCGTACTCGCGCGAGCAGGCCGCGTACCCGGTCGCATCGCTCGGCACGAACAAGTACTGGCCGCCGGTCGGCCGTGCGGACAACGCTTACGGCGACCGCAACCTGTTCTGCTCGTGCGTGCCGATGTCGGACTACGCATAACGCCTGCCGCACGCCGGAGTCCGATCGTGACCACACCGCACGCAACCGTCGGTTGCGTGCGGTTTTTGCATTCGCCGCCCGGCCAATCGATTCACGCTCGCCCGCCAATCCGGCTAACATCACACGCGATCCAGCCAATCAAGGAGTTCCGCATGGTGCGTCCGATGTTTCCGGGCCAGGGTGCAACGCAGGAGCGGCCGCGCACGCGCCGCTTCGTGCCGCTGCTCGTCGCGTCGCTGTCGTTCGTCACCGTCGGCCTCGGCACGGCCGGCAGCGCGCGCGCGGCGATGAATTTCTGCGCGGCGCCCGCGTTGCAGGCGAGCGAGACGATCCAGGCCGAGCCGGGCGTGCAGGCGCTGATCCGCAGCGTCGACGCGCGCATCGGCGAGCAGCCGAAGGCGATGCCGCGCGTGCACACCGAGGGCACGCTGCCGCACGAAGGCATCTACGACCAGAGCGCCGACGCGCTGAAGGACATGGAGCTGATGCGCGACGCCGCGCTCGCGTGGCGCGTGACGAATGCGCCGCGCTACCTGCAGCTCGTCGACCGCTTCCTGTCCGCGTGGGTGTCGACCTACCAGCCGAGCTTCAACCCGATCGACGAGACGCGCTTCGACAGCCTGATCGTCGCGTACGACATGACGGCGAGCGCGCTGCCGGTCAAGACGCGCAACGCCACCGCGGCGTTCATCGCGAAGCTGGGCGCCGGCTATGTCGCGCAGATCGACGCGCAGAAGCGCCCGCTCACCGGCACGTGGCGCAACAACTGGCAGAGTCACCGGATCAAGCTGATCGCGCTGTCCGCGTTCACGCTCGGCGATCGCAAGATGATGAACGCCGCGCAGCGGCTGTTCGTCGAGCATCTCGCCGACAACATCGGCCCGGACGGCAAGACCTGGGATTTCGACGAACGCGATGCGCTGCATTACGCGGTGTACGACCTGCAGCCGCTGGTGACGGCCGCGCTCGCCGCGCGCCGCTTCAACCGCAACTGGCTGCGCGAGCGCGGCGCGAACGGCGCGTCGCTCGCGGCCGCGCTCGACTGGCTCGTGCCGTACGCGCTCGGCGAGAAGACCCACGAGGAATTCGTGAATTCGCCGGTGCCGTTCGACGCGAAGCGCCGCGAAGCCGGCTTGCCGGGCTACACGGGGCAGTGGGACCCGAAAAACGCCACCGAACTCTTTCATCTGGCCGCGCGGCTCGACGGGCGCTATGCCCGTGTCGCGCGGCAGTTATCCGTCATGCCGCCCGCATGGCTGGCCGCGTGCCTGCCATTGCAGGCGCGCTAGCATCATTCTCAAAGCAAGGCAGATATCAAAATGGCAGTCAGCGTGTTTGACCTCTTCAAGATCGGCATCGGCCCGTCCAGTTCGCATACGGTCGGACCGATGCGCGCGGCGCTGATGTTCGTCCAGGGCCTCGAGCGCGACGGGCTGCTCGACGCGACGGCCAACGTGAAGGTCGAGCTGTACGGGTCGCTGGGCGCGACCGGCAAGGGCCACGGCACCGACCGCGGCGTGATGCTCGGCCTGCTCGGCGACGCGCCCGACACCGTCGATCCCGACACGATCGACGCGCGGCTCGACGACGTCCGCAAGTCGAAGCAGCTCGCGCTGCTCGGCACGCATCCGGTGCCGTTCGTGCTGAAGGAGCACATCGCGTTCTACCGGCAGGCGCTGCCCGAGCACCCGAACGGGATGAAGCTGCGCGCGTCCGACGCGAACGGCGACGTGCTGGTCGAGCGCACCTACCTGTCGGTCGGCGGCGGCTTCGTCGTGACGGCCGGCGCGCCGAACACGAAGGTGCTGAGCGCGGCCGAGCAGATGACGCACCCGTTCCGCACCGGCGCCGAGCTGCTCGCGCTGACCGAGGCGACCGGCAAGTCGATCGCGCGGCTGATGTGGGAAAACGAGCGCGCGTGGCACACCGAGGAAGAGACGCGCGACGGGCTGCTGAAGATCTGGGCCGTGATGCAGTCGTGCGTGTCGCGCGGCTGCGGGATCGGCAATCCGGACGCCGACGGCAACCTGCCCGGCCCGTTCCAGGTGAAGCGCCGCGCGCCGCAGCTGTATCGCACGCTGACCGGCAACCCGGAACAGGCGCTGCAGGATCCGCTGTCGATGATCGACTGGATCAACCTGTATGCGATCGCCGTCAACGAGGAAAACGCGGCCGGCGGCCGTGTCGTCACCGCGCCGACCAACGGCGCGGCCGGCATCATTCCGGCGGTGCTGCACTACTACACGCGCTTCACGCCGGGCGCGAACGAACAGGGCGTGATCGACTTCCTGCTGACGGCCGCAGCGATCGGCATTCTGTACAAGCTGAACGCGTCGATTTCGGGCGCGGAAGTGGGCTGCCAGGGCGAAGTGGGCGTCGCGTGCTCGATGGCGGCCGGCGCGCTCGCGGCCGTGCTCGGCGGCACGCCGCGCCAGGTCGAGAACGCGGCCGAGATCGGGATGGAGCACAACCTCGGCCTCACCTGCGACCCGGTCGGCGGGATGGTGCAGATCCCGTGCATCGAGCGCAACGCGATGGCGTCGGTGAAGGCCGTCAACGCGGCGCGCATGGCGCTGCGCGGCGACGGCTCGCACTACGTGTCGCTCGACTCGGTGATCAAGACGATGCGCGAGACGGGCGCCGACATGAAGACGAAGTACAAGGAAACGTCGCGCGGTGGCCTGGCGGTGAATATCGTCGAGTGTTGATGCGGTAAGGTCCGCGAGCGTGTGCTGCATCACAGTGGCTCACGCTCGCTCCATGCGTTTCCTGGTCGTTCCTTTCGCGATCCGACACTTTTCACCGGCCGGCGTACCGGCGCCCCGCCAACCGGCGTAAGCTGTACGTCCCGCTACCAAGGAGACGGCAGCCCATGTCGCATTCCAAGGATCTCGAGCAGAGCGCCACCACCGGCGCGCGACTGCTCGTCGATGCGTTGCTCGCCAATCACGTCGAACGCGCGTTCTGCGTGCCGGGCGAGAGCTTCCTCGCCGTACTCGATGCGCTCGCGGATCACACCGCGCGCATCCAGACGGTCGTCTGCCGCCACGAGGCGGCCGCCGCGAACATGGCGGAGGCGGTCGGCAAGCTGACCGGCCGCCCCGGCATCGCGTTCGTCACGCGCGGGCCAGGCGCGACCCACGCGTCGATCGGCGTGCACACCGCGTTCCAGGATTCGACGCCGATGATCCTGTTCGTCGGCCAGTGCGCGCGCGAGCACCTCGACCGCGAAGCGTTCCAGGAAATCGACTACCGGCGGATGTTCGGCCAGATGGCGAAATGGGTCGCGCAGATCGACGACCCGCGCCGCATTCCCGAATACCTGAGCCATGCGTTCCACGTCGCGACCGCCGGTCGCCCGGGCCCCGTCGTGCTCGCGCTGCCGGAGGACGTGCTGTCCGAAGCGTGCGCGTCGCAGCCGGTCGTGCCGGCCGCGAAACGCGTCGCGGCGTCGCCGTCGGCCGCGCAGCTCGACGAACTGCGCGAACGGCTCGCGCGCGCGGAACGGCCGTTCGCGATCGTCGGCGGCAGCGGCTGGACGCCCGACGCATGCGCGAACCTGCGTACCTTCGTCGAGCGCTGGCAACTGCCGGTCGCATGCGCGTTCCGCTTCCAGGACACCTTCGACAACGCGCACCCGAACTACGCGGGCGACGTCGGCCTCGGGATCAATCCCGCGCTCGGCAAGCGGATTCGCGACGCCGACCTGCTGCTGGTGCTCGGCCCGCGCCTCGGCGAAGCGACGACGGGCGGCTACACGCTGCTCGACATCCCGAAGACGCGCCAGACGCTGATCCACGTGCACCAGGGCGCGGACGAGCTCGGTCGCGTGTATGCGGCCGACCTGCCGATCGTGTCGGGGATGCCGGAGATCGCGGCGCCGCTCGCCGCGCTCGAGCCGCCGGCGCACCTCGCATGGGCCGGCACGGCCGCCGACGCGCACCGCGCGTACCGCGAATGGCATGCGCCGCTGCCGATGCCCGGCGACGTCCAGCTCGGCGACGTGATGGTGCAGCTGCGCGAGCGCCTGCCGCACGACGCGATCCTGACCAACGGCGCCGGCAACTACGCGATCTGGCTGCATCGCCACTTCGCGTACCGGCATTTCCGCTCGCAGCTCGCGCCGACCAGCGGCGCGATGGGTTACGGGCTGCCCGCCGCGCTCGCCGCCAAGTCGCTGTATCCGGAGCGGGCGGTCGTCGCCCTTGCCGGCGACGGCTGCTTCATGATGGCCGGCAACGAACTCGCGACCGCGATGCAGTACGGGCTGAACATCGTCGCGATTGTCGTCAACAACGGGCATTTCGGCACGATCCGCATGCATCAGGAGCGCAACTATCCGGGGCGCGCGCACGGCACGGGGCTCACGAACCCCGATTTCGCCGCGTATGCGCGCGCGTTCGGCGCACATGGCGAGACGGTCGAGCGCACCGCCGACTTCGCGCCGGCACTGGAGCGCGCGCTGACCTGCGGGCTGCCGGCGCTGATCGAGATCCGCATTCCGCAGGACGCCAGCACGCCGGCCGCGACGCTCGAGCAGATCCGCGAGCAGGGCCGCCGGGCGCGCGGCGCATGATCATGGGCATGCACGCCGCACCGGCCAGTCTCGCGTTGTCGCACGACGACGCGCTCGTCCTCCCCGGCACGCTGCTCGCGCCCGACGGCACGCTCGTCGCGCCGTACGACGTCGAGCACGGCAGCGATCGCGCGGAAGGCTGCGTGCCGGCCGCGGCGGCGCTCGGCCTGCTGCATGCCGTTCATCGGCCGTTCCGGCGCGATTACGGCCGTGCGTCGGACGTGCACGTGATCAACGGGATGGGTGTCGCACTCGGCGACTCGGTGATCGGGCTGACCGCGCTCGCCGCGCTGCGCGCGATGCATCCCGGCGTGCGCTTCACGCTGTACCGGCCGGCCCGCGCACCGCGCTACGTCGAAGCGCTGTATGCGCTCGCAGCCGACGTCGTCGCGCCGTCACGCGCGCTGCCGTACGCCGCCGACGCGCTGCCCGCGCACGCGCCGTGCATCGATCTCGGCAATCACCTGTACTGGCCCGCGTTCGCACAGCAGCCGATGATCGATTTCTTCCTCGACGCGCTCGGGGTGGATCCGGCCACGGTGCCGGCCGCCGCGAAGCGCAATCGCTGGCTCGCGCGGCTGCCGTTGCCCGCGCTGCCGGCCGAATGGCAGCGGCCGTACGTACTGTTTTGCCCGACGGCGAGCACCGCGGTGCGCAGCGTGCCGTCGGCGCTGCGCGCGGCATTCGTGGAGCGGCTCGTGCAGCGTTACGGGCTGCCGGTGGTCGGGTTCGGTCCGATCGCGCATCCGGCCTACGTCGACGTGAGCCGCCACGCGCCCGACACCGCGCACTTCATTGCCTGGGTCAAGGGTGCGAGCGTGCTGTTCGCGCCCGACACGGCCGCGCTGCATGTCGCCGACGGCTTCGACGTGCCGACGCTCGCTTGTTTCACGACGATCGGGCCGGCGCTGCGCGTGCGCGACTATCCGCACTGCGTGCCGGTCGAGCTCGATGTGCCGGCCGAATTGCGCGGGCTGCATCGCAGCGAGCGGCCGGAGGATCTGACGGCGGTCGAAGCCGCTTACCAGGCGATCGACTGGGATGCGCTGTCGTGGCCGCCGCCGCGCGAAGCGGGCGCCGCGGCCGAATAGAAAAACGGAAGTCGCCGGAAAGATCGAACCTTCAGCGGCCTGCACACGCCGCCGCCACCACGCTTACCCGGCCGCGACCATCACGGCGCGGTCGCGCAGCGTCTCCGACGGCCGCTTGCCGAACAGCCGCCGGTAGTCGGTCGCGAACTGGCTCAGATGCCAGAAGCCCCACGCCTCCGCGACGTCCTGCACCGAACCGGCCGCCCGCCCGCACAGGTCGCGCCGCGCGCCGTTCAGCCGCAGCGTGCGCAGGTAGGTCGCGGGCGCCATGCCGAGCACGTCCTGGAAGCAGTACTGCAGCGTGCGCCGGCTCACGTGCAACTGCTCGCACAGCTCGGGCACGCCGACCGGGCGCGTACGGTGCGCCAGCACGTACTCGCGCGCCTGCTCGACGATCCAGCGCCGTGTCGACGGCGCGCCGCCCGCGCCGTCGTCGGCCGGTTGCGCGCATGCATCGAACAGCGCGCCCAGCACCTCGGCCTGCAGGTCGTCGCGCTGCGCGTCGGGCAGCGGGCCGCCGACGGCCGCCGCGTCGTCGAGCCGGCGGCCGAGCAGCGCGCAGAGGCGCGCGAGCCGCGTGTCGCCAACCTGAATCACGTGTTGCGTGAACAGCCGCTCGTCGAGCGCGCGGTGCTCGACTTCCTCCGCGTAACGGCGCAACACGTCGCCGCGCACGACGACGCCGTAGATCGAGAACTGCGCGGGCGTCAGCAATTCGAATTCGACGTTGCCGGGCCGGAACGCGAGCGCGCCGGGGCCGATGCGGCATGCATCGACGCGTGCGGTGCCGTCGCTCACCAGCGGGATGCCGAACCAGTACGCGTCGCCGCGCACCTCGCACGCCTGGCGCAGCAGGTGGCTGGTCGATTCGCGAAACAGCTTCATCGTGTCGAGCGGCAGCTCGGTCAGCGTGCCGACGAAGCGGCCGGCCGCGAGCTGGTCGTAGGTCTGCCGCCAGCCGATCAGGTTGCGCGCCTGCTCGTCGGCGTCGTGCGCGACGCTGACCACGGCCTGGCCGGCCAGCGCATCGTCACCCTGCGCGCTGCACCGCGTGTCCTCGGCCGTCGGTTCGGCCATGCACTCCGTTCGTTGCTCCATCGTGTTCTCCTCACCTGCCCGGGACCGCGTCCATCACGCAAGTCCCGTGCCGAACCGCGCGGCCCGGCGACAAGCCCGTCATTGCACGCCGTACGGCCGCCGCGCGCCATGCGGGCGCACCCGGAGGCGGCGTGCCGCGCACCGCGCGGGTGCGGCATGCATGCCGCCGGCGGCCCGGCCACGCGCTAGGTGCGCGGCTGCAGCCGCACGACGCGCGTGCCGCAGTTGCCGTACGCCTGCGCGACCGCCAGCTCGACGATCGGGCTCCCGGCCGGCCAGGGCGCCGCGTCCGCTTCCGGCAGATCGGCCCGCAGCGTCGCGCGGCCGTTGATCCGGTAGCGGATGCCGCGCACGAAATCGATGAACAGCAGCCCGACGCCGCGGCCGTCGCATTCGCGCGCATCGATCCGGTCGCCGTCGCCGCGCGGCGGCGGCAGCGCGAAACGCAGCGTCTTCGTGTCGATCACGCGCACGACCGGCCACAGATCGCCGTTCGCGTCGCGCACGCCCTGCACGAT
The DNA here is from genome assembly GCF_000203915.1 of Burkholderia ambifaria AMMD. Classification (NCBI taxonomy): domain Bacteria; kingdom Pseudomonadati; phylum Pseudomonadota; class Betaproteobacteria; order Burkholderiales; family Burkholderiaceae; genus Burkholderia; species Burkholderia ambifaria. Next base: position 146,443 of record NC_008390.1, on the reverse strand, counting down.
GTCGCAGGTCACGCGCGTCGGTTCGCCGCCAGTCGTGCCGACGAACATGAACGGCTGCGACTCGACGAACTGGCGCACGCCGATGCTCAGCCGCGTCGTCACGACGTCGCTCATCCGCTCGGCTTCGTCGGCAACGCCGAACCGGTGATGCGCGTCGAGCTCGCCTGCGTGGAACACCGGGTGGCGTGGATAGGATCGGGATGGTTCTGCCATGCTGGTTTTCCGTCAGGCCCACCGCTGCGCGATGCGGCCGCGCGACTGCCGGGGGGTGGGCGACGCCGCGAGTCGAATGTCTCGAGGCGAAAGCGGCGAAGTGCCGGGCGAGCGGCCGGCGGCGCATTGCATCGCTGCGGGCACTGCTCGGCGACGGCGGCCAATGCGTCACCCGAGCGTCGACCCTTGCGCGGAATCCGCAATTGGCAACCGGAAATCGTGAACCGGCAACCGAACCAGGCAGCATTCCCCCGCCGCCCGGCCGGCCCCGGCACTTCGCCCCCTGCTTCGGCGATCAGAAGAACCCGAGCGCCTCGGCCTGGTAGCTGACCAGCAGGCACTTCGTCTGCTGATAGTTCGACAGCGCCATCTTGTGCGTCTCGCGACCGATGCCCGACTGCTTGTAGCCGCCGAACGCCGCGTGCGCCGGGTACAGGTGGTAGCAGTTGGTCCACACGCGGCCGGCCTCGACCTCGCGGCCCATCCGGTACGCACGCGTGCCGTTGCGCGTCCACACGCCCGCGCCGAGCCCGTAGAACGTGTCGTTCGCGAGTTCGATCGCTTCCTGCTCGTCCTTGAACGTCATCACCGACGCGACCGGCCCGAAGATCTCTTCCTGGAACACGCGCATCTTGTTGTTGCCGAACAGCATCGTCGGCTTCACGTAGTAGCCCGTGCCGAGATCGGCGCCCGGTGCCGTGCGCTCGCCGCCCGTCAGGCATTGCGCGCCTTCGTCGCGGCCGATGTCGATGTACGACAGGATCTTGTCGAGCTGCTGCTGCGACGCCTGCGCGCCGATCATCGTCTGCATGTCGAGCGGGTGGCCGGACTTGATGCGCTCCACACGCGCGACGGCCTTCTCGATGAAGCGTTCGTAGATCGATTCCTGGATCAGGATCCGCGACGGGCACGTGCACACCTCGCCCTGGTTCAGCGCGAACATCGCGAGGCCTTCGAGCGCCTTGTCGAGGAACGCGTCGTCCTGGTCGAGCACGTCCGCGAAGAAGATATTCGGGCTCTTGCCGCCCAGTTCGACCGTCGACGGGATCAGGTTGTCGGCCGCCGCTCGCAGGATGTGCTTGCCGACCGGCGTCGAGCCGGTGAACGCGATCTTCGCGATCCGCTTGCTGGTCGCGAGCGCTTCGCCCGCTTCCTTGCCGAAGCCGCTCACGATGTTGATCGTGCCGGCCGGGAACAGGTCGCCGATCAGTTCCATCAGCACCATCACCGACGCGGGCGTCTGCTCGGCCGGCTTCATCACCACGCAGCAGCCGGCCGCGAGCGCCGGCGCGAGCTTCCACGCGGCCATCAGCAGCGGGAAGTTCCACGGGATGATCTGGCCGACGACGCCGAGCGGCTCGTGGAAGTGATACGCGACGGTGTTGTCGTCGATCTCGGAAATGCCGCCTTCCTGCGCGCGGATGCAGCCCGCGAAATAGCGGAAATGGTCGATCGCGAGCGGCAGGTCGGCCGCCATCGTCTCGCGCAGCGGCTTGCCGTTGTCGATCGTCTCGGCCACCGCGAGCAGCTTCAGGTTCTTTTCCATCCGGTCGGCGGCGGCAAGCAGCAGGTTCGCGCGCTCGGCGACCGACGTCTTGCCCCACTTGCGGCGCGCGGCGTGCGCGGCGTCGAGTGCGACCTCGATGTCGTCGGCGCTCGAGCGCGGCACGCGGCAGAACGGCTTGCCGTTGATCGGCGACACGTTCTCGAAATACTCGCCCTTCACCGGCGGAACCCACTTGCCGCCGATGTAGTTGTCGTACTGCTGACGGTACGGATATTCGACGTCGAGGCCCAGTTGTTTCAGGTCAAACGGGTTCATACATGTCTCCTGTTCATCGTGCTTGTGTGAATGCAGCGCCGGTTGGATCGCGCTGCACGGTTTACGCAACATGCGTGCCACACGGGCCGAAAACGGAACAGGAGCGGTGCGTCCGGCCGCCCGCCGGGCGCGGTGCCGGCGCACGGAAAACGAGTGTGCCGATTCTGAACACCGCGACGGCACAGCGGCGCGGCGGGTGTTCGGATTTTTCACAGCGCACCTGTGCAGGCGTCGCCGCGCGCCACGCGCGCCGCATGGCATGTCGCTTGCGTGAGCAACGCAAATCCGCACGCCGCGGCCACGCGCCGACCAACACCATGAACGATTCGGGCCCCCTCAGCGACGATGCCGTCGCGTTCATCCGCGAACAGGCGTTCCTGCTCGTCGCGACCGCGAACGCGGCGGGCGACAGCGACTGCTCGTATCGCGGCCGGCAACCGCGCGCGGACGGTTCGTTCGCGCCGCTCGTCGACTTGCCCGATCGCCGGACGCTCGTGCTGCCCGACTTCGCGGGCAACAACCTGTTCAACACGATCGGCAACCTGCTCGTGAATCCGGCGATTGCGCTGCTGTTCGTCGATTTCGTCCGGCAGACGACGTGGCTCGTGCAAGGGCGCGCAACGATCGACGAGGACGCGGGAAGCCACGCGCACCTGTGGCCGGCTGCGCAGCGTTACGTGATCGTCGAAGTCGAAAGCGCACACGCGCGCGCCGAAGCGGGACTGCCGCCGCTCGTGCTGGCGTGACGGCGCGATGCGGATAGTCGCCGGCATGCGGCCACGGCGATGAAGGCATGCGCGTGCGCTGTCGCTGCCATCGCCGCACTCCGGTGCTGGCGTGACGGCGCCGTGCGGATAGCCGTCGGCATGCGGCCCCGGCGATGAAGGCATGCGCGTGCAGTGTCGCTGCCATCGCCGGAATCCGTCGCCCCGCCGACACCGTGCTCAGCGCCCGTTTGCGTCCGCACACGCCGGTTCGCTCCGGCGTCGCACCGGCGCTTCGCCATGCGCCGGCTCACCTTCATCGCCGCGCCCTTGCGCAACCGCCGGCCGCGCGCCAAGAAACGCGAACACGACGCCCGCGCACAGCACCGTGACGACCGCGAGGCCGATCAGCAGCCGGTCGAACGCGTGCGTATAGCTCGCGAGCAGCGCCGCACGATCGACGCCCGGCAACACGGCCGCCGCGCCGGCGAGATCGCCGGTCGCGAGCCGCGCGGCGGCCCGCAGCGTCGCGCCGGACGTGCCGGACATGCCCGGCGCCAACCGCCGCAAATCACCATGCGCGAACGTCGCGAGCACTGCGCCGACGATCGCGAGCGCGATCCCCTCGCCCGCCACGCGCGTCGTGCTGAAGATCCCGGTTGCCATCCCCGCGCGCTCCTTCGGCACGACGCTGACCGACAGCCCGTCCATCAGCCCCCACGGCATGCCGGCCCCGACGCCGATCGCGAGCATCGGCGCGATCGCCGCCGGCCCCGCGCCGCCGCGCAGCGCGACGTCCAGCCACACGAGGCCCGCCGCCGCGAGCAACAGCCCGAGCCCCGAGATCACGCCGGCCGACAGCCGGCGCGTGAGCGTCGCCGCGACGAACGGCACGACGAGCATCGGCGCGGAGATCGCGAGCATCAGCCAGCCCGCGTCGATCTCGCTGAAACCGTCGATGCCGATGAAGCGCAGCGGCAGCACGACGAGCAGCACGATGTAGCAGCAGCAGGTCGACACCGGCAGCACCTGCACGCCGACGAAGCGCGGAATCCGGAACAGCGACAGGTCGAGCATCGGCCGCGCGACGCGCGTCTCGATCGCGACGAACGCGCACGCGCCGAGCGCCGCGCCCGCCAGCAGCGCGACGACGAGCGGATCCGTCCAGCCGCGCGCGGGCGCCTCGATCACGCCGAACGTGAACAGCGTGAGCGCGGCGGTGAACGCGATCGTGCCGGGCCAGTCGAGCCCCGTCGCGTGCGGATCGCGCGACTCGTGCATGCGCGGCAGCCCGAACGCGAGCGACAGCGCGCCGGCCACCGCGCCCGTGACGAAGATCGCGCGCCAGCCGTAGTGCGCGATCAGGCCGCCGGCGAGCACGGGCCCGAATGCGAGCCCGATCCCGAACGTCGTGCCGAGCAGGCTGAACGCACGCGTGCGCGCCGCGCCGTCGAACTCCTGCGCAAGCGCGGCCGTGCCGCCCGCCAGCGCCGCGGCCGCCGCGAGCCCCTGCGCGGCGCGCAGCAGGTCGAGCGCGAGCATCGACGGTGCGAACGCGAGCGCGACCGACATCAGCGTGAAGCCGCCGACGCCGATCGCGAACACGCGCTTGCGGCCGAACTGGTCGGCCAGCGCGCCCGCCGCCATCAGGAAACTGCCGAACGCGAGCATGAACGCGTTGGTGATCCAGTTCATCGCGACCGGGCCGCCGTGCAGGTCGCGGCCGATCGCGGGCGTCGCGACCGCGCCGCCCGAAAACGACAGCGGCAGCGCGACGGCGGCCATGCAGACGGCGGCCAGCACCCATGCGCGCCGGCGCGCCGAGCTGGCCGAATCGGGTGAAAACGGGTGATCCATTATCGCTCCTCGAAAAGCGGGCGCGGATGCGCCGCCAGAGCGATCAAAGATAAATCCGATTCAATCGACGAAAAACTGTGCAAGATTCCGGATATAACGGACTAATATTCTGCAATCTGCCTCTTCGTCTCTTCTTGCTGGCGCGCTTATGTCGATGGAAAACCTGAACGGCATCGCCGCGTTCGTCCGCACCGCCGAGGCGCTCAGCTTCGTCGCGGCCGGCCGTGCGCTCGGCATTTCCGCGTCCGCCGTCGGCAAGACGATCGCGCGGCTCGAGCAGTCGCTCGGCGTGCGCCTGTTCAACCGCACGACCCGGCGCGTCACGCTGACCGACGAAGGGCGCCATTTCTACGAACGCTGCCAGCGGATTCTCGAGGATTTTCGCGATGCGGAAGCGACCGTGACGGCCTCCGCGCAGCACCCACGCGGCAAGCTGCGCGTGAGCCTGCCGGTGATCGGCTACCGGTTCCTGCTGCCGGTGCTGCCCGAATTCAGGCAGCGCTATCCGGACGTCGAGCTCGACCTGGATTTCAACGACCGGATGGTGGACGTCGTCGAAGGCGGTTTCGACGCGGTGATCCGCAGCGGTCCGCTGTCGGATTCGAGCCTGATGTCGCGGCGGCTCGGCCCGTTCGCGTTCGTGCTGTGCGCGACGCCCGCGTATCTCGCGCAGGCCGGCACGCCGCGCGCGCCGCACGATCTCGAAGCGCACGATTGCGTGCGCTACTGCTTCCCGACCACCGGCAAGCTGCAGGACTGGGCGCTCGCCGCCGCCGACGGCACGCCGCTTAAGCTGCGCACCGCGATGACCTGCAACAACATGGAAGCGCTGCGCGGCGCGGTCATGGCTGGGCTCGGCATCGGCTACATGCCCGACTTCCTCGCGCGCGACGCGCTGGACACCGGCGCGCTCGTCACCGTGCTCGACGACTACCGGATCGCGCCGGGGCAGTTCTCGATCGTGTGGCCGTCGAGCCGGCAGTTGTCGCCGAAGCTGCGCGTGTTCGTCGACTTCCTGTGCGAGCGGCTGTTCAAGTAGACGGCTGGCGCGCCAGGCACCGCCGCCCCGTCATTCCGCACCGATCCGCTCCGCGTCCGCCTGCGGCAGCAGCGCATCGCTGTCGTCCTTCAGCCCGACACCCGTGAGCCCGAGCCGGCGCGCGTGCGTCATCAGGTAATGCAGCTTGTGCGCGGCGGCCGCATGCGGGAGCCCTTCGGGCCGCACGTTCGAGATGCAGTTGCGCAGCGCGTCGTGGCAGCCGACCTTCGGCGCCCACGTCAGGTACACGCCGAGACTGTCGGGTGAGCTGAGCCCCGGCCGTTCGCCGATCAGCATCGCGACGACCTTCGCGCGCAGCAGCTCGCCGATCTCATCGCCGAGGGCGACGCGCGCCTGCGTCGCGACCACCACCGGGCCGATTCGCCAGCCGTCCGCGTCGAGCCGCGGCCGCACGGCCTGCAGCAGCGGCAGCGCCTGCTTCGCGGCCGCGAACGCCGACAGCCCGTCGCCGACCACGAACACCACGTCGGGCGCGTCGTCGAGCGCCGCACCGTAGCCGGCCAGCAGCCCGCGGCTGTCGTCCGACAGCTTGCGGCCGAGGTCGGGCCGGCGCAGATAGTGGTCGCGGTCGGGCGCGGCGCTCTGCACGCCGAGCGTCGGCAGCAAGCCGGCCGCCTCGATCTCACGCCGCAGCGCGTCCGCGTCGAGCGGCTGGTGCACGGCGTCGCGCGCCTGCGCGTGAGACAGGTTGAACGCGAGCAGCGGCGCGGTCGGCAGGCTGTTGCCCGCGCGGCCGAGCGCGATCCGCGCGTTCGTGAACGACCTCAGCTGCGCCCACGGATTCTTTTCGACGGCGTCGCTCATGCGGAAATCCCCATCCAGTCGTTCGCGCCCGCGAGCAGCGGCACGCGTGCGCTCGCCACACGCAGCGCGCCGTGCGCGTCGGCGATCTCCATCGTCTCCAGCCATTCCTCGAACTCGGGCGCGCGACGCAGGCCGAGCACTTCGCGCACGTAGAGCTGGTCGTGAAACGACGTGCTCTGGTAGTTCAGCATCACGTCGTCCGCGCCCGGAATCCCCATGATGAAGTTGATGCCGGCCGCACCCAGCAGCGTCAGCAGCGTGTCCATGTCGTCCTGGTCGGCTTCCGCGTGGTTCGTGTAGCAGATGTCGCAGCCCATCGGCACGCCGAGCAGCTTGCCGCAGAAGTGATCCTCGAGCCCCGCGCGGATGATCTGCTTGCCGTCGTACAGGTATTCGGGCCCGATGAAGCCGACCACCGTGTTCACGAGGAACGGGTCGAACTTGCGCGCGACCGCGTACGCCCGCACCTCGCAGGTCTGCTGGTCGACGCCGAAGTGCGCGTTCGCCGACAGCGCGCTGCCCTGGCCCGTCTCGAAATACATCAGATTGTTGCCGACGGTGCCGCGCCCGAGCGACAACGCGGCCTCGCGCGCCTCGCCGAGCAGCGCGAGCGAGATGCCGAAGCTCGCGTTCGCCTTCTCGGTGCCCGCGATCGACTGGAACACCAGGTCGACCGGCGCGCCCTTCTCGATCGCGGCGATCGTGTTCGTCACGTGAGTGAGCACACACGACTGCGTCGGCACGCCGTAGCGTTCGCGGAACCCGTCGATCATCGCGAGCAGCTTCACGATCGCCGCGAGGCTGTCGGTCGCCGGGTTGATGCCGATCATCGCGTCGCCGCAGCCGTACATCAGCCCGTCGAGCATCGACGCGGCGATGCCCTTCACGTCGTCGGTCGGGTGGTTCGGCTGCAGCCGCACCGACATCCGGCCGGGCAGCCCGACCGTGTTGCGAAAGCGCGTGACGACGCGGCGCTTCCGCGCGGCCGCGATCAGGTCCTGGTTGCGCATCAGCTTCGACACGGCCGCGACCATCTCCGGCGTGAGGCCCGGCGCGATCCGCTCGAGCGCGGCGCCGTCGGCCACGGGCGACAGCAGCCAGTTGCGGAAATCGCCGACCGTCAGGTGCGAGATTTCCGCGAACGCGGCCGCGTCGTGATCGTCGAGGATCAGGCGCGTGACCTCGTCGTGTTCGTACGGAATCAGCGCCTCGTTCAGGAATGCCTTCAGCGGCACGCCCGCGAGCGCGATCTTCGCGGCGACGCGCTCCTCCTCGCTCGCCGCCGCCACGCCGGCGAGCTGGTCGCCGGAACGCAACGGGCTCGCCTTCGCGAGCAGCGTCTTCAGGTCCGCGAAGCGGTACGTGCGCGGGCCGATCGTCTCCGTATAGGCCATCGTTCGAATCTCCTTGCCAGTCCTTGCCCATCCTCGCCGGACGCCGACGGCACGCCCGTTCGACGGGGCGCGCCGGATGCCGTCAGGCGCGGCCGTGCGGGTTCGCCATCCTCACTCCTCGAGCGCCACGTCGCCCGGCGCGCTCGCGCGCTGCGAACGGGTCGCGAGGAAGTACGCGTAGCCGAGCGCGAGGAAGCCGACGAACACCATCGCCACCAGCCCGTTGAAGTACACCATCGTCCCGAGGCAGACCAGCGCCGCCACGATCGCGAACGCCGGGAAGAACGGGTACAGCGGCGCGCGGAACGGCCGCGCCATGTCCGGCTGCGAACGGCGCAGCTTGAACAGCGCGGCCATGCTTACGATATACATCACGATCGCACCGAACACCGACATCGTCACGATGTTCGCGGTGAGCGTCTGGCCGCCGAACTGGATCAGCTCGTCGCTGTAGATCGCGGCGATCCCGACCACGCCGCCCGCGAGAATCGCGCGATAGGGCGTGCGAAAGCGCGGATGCACCTTCGCGAGCCATTCGGGCAGGTAGCCCTCGCGCGCCAGCGCGAAGATCTGGCGCGAATAGCCGAGGATGATCCCGTGGAACGACGCGACCAGCCCGAACAGCCCGAGCCACACGAGCATGTGCATCCAGCCGCTGTTCGCGCCGACGATGTACTTCATCGCCTGCGGCAGCGGGTCGTTGATGTTCGCGAGCTTGGTCCAGTCGCCCGCGCCGCCGGCGAACACCATCACGCCGATCGCCAGCGCGACGAGGGTCAGGATGCCGGCCACGTAGGCGATCGGGATCGAGCGCTTCGGGTTCTTCGCCTCCTCGGCGGCCATCGCGACGCCTTCGATCGCGAGGAAGAACCAGATCGCGAACGGGATCGCCGCGAACATTCCGTGGAAGGCGCCGACGCTGAAATGATCGGCGCCCGACCAGCCGCCCTTCATGAAGTTGCTCCACGCGAAGCCCGGCGACACGACGCCCATGAACACCAGCAACTCGAAGATCGCGAACAGCGTGACGACCAGCTCGAACGTCGCGGCGATCTGCACGCCGACGATGTTCAGCGCCATGAAGACGAGATACGCACCCATCGCCGCGTGTTTCGGTTCGAGCCCCGGAAACTGCACGTGCAGATACGCGCCGATCGCCAGCGCGATCGCGGGCGGCGCGAACACGAACTCGACGAGCGTCGCCGCGCCGGCGAGATAGCCGCCCGCCGGGCCGAATGCGCGGCGCGCATATGCGAACGGGCCGCCCGCGTGCGGGATCGACGTCGTGAGTTCGGTGAAGCTGAAGATGAAGGTGGTGTACATCGCCGCGACGAACACCGCGGTGATCACGAAACCCAGCGTGCCGGCACTCGCCCAGCCGTAGCTCCAGCCGAAGTATTCGCCGGAAATCACGAGGCCGACTGCGATGCCCCACAGTTGCCAGGTCCCGAGCGTCTGCTGCAGCGCGGGCTGGCCGGACGACTTGGCGCCGGCGGCGGGCCGGCCATTCGACTCTGCTTTCATCGGATTCTCCTGAAAGGCGCCGGCCTGCCGGCCCGCGCGACTGAGAATCGATGCTAGAGAGTCATTAAAGGACGTGTTATCGAAATTCGGCAAAGATGAGGGCGGGCGTTTCGCCGGCGGCAACGCCGGCCGCGGCGCGCGATCGTCCTGCGCTCCTTCATCCGCGCGCCATCCGGCCGCACGAAGCGGCCGGATGGGCGACACGACGCCGCTTACTGGCCGCCGCCGCGCTGGTTGAACCAGCGGTCGAGCAGCTTGCCGGCCGCTTCGCGGCCGCCGAGGCCGAACGACAGCGCGACCGCCACCGCGATTGCACCGAGCACGAGGCCGAACGCGAGCTGCACGATCTCGTTGGCGATGCCCATCGCGCGCAACCCCATCGCGAACACGAGGCCGAGGATCGCGAATTGCGCGATCCGCGCGAACAGCACGCTGTGTTCGCGGTCGGCCTGCTCGATCACGCGGCGCGCGAGGCCCGCGAGCCACACGCCGATCACGAGGATCACGCCGCCCATCAGCACGTGGCCGCCGAATTCGATGAACAGCGTGACGACGTCGCGCACCTGCGTGAAGCCGAGCCGGTTCGCGGCCTCGACCGCCGCGAACAGCATCGCGAAGAACACGATCAGCCGCGCGACCAGCACCGACGGCTGCAGGATCCCCGAGAACACGCGCTCGACGCCGAGCATGGCCGGCAGCCCGTCGACGCCGGCGGCTTCCAGCAGCCGCTGCGCGAGCGACGCGACGAAGCGCGCGAAATAGTACGTGACCAGCACGATCACGATCGCCGCGACGATGTCCGGCACCGCGCCGAGAAACTGGTTCAGCATGTTGGTGGCGGGAATCGAGATCGCGTCGATCTTCAGCGCGTCGAGCGCCGAGATCAGCGTCGGCACGAACACGAACACGTAGACGATGGTGCCGACCAGGCTCGACACGCGCACCGGCGTCGGGCTGTCCAGACTCGCGGTGAGGCGGTCGGCGCCGGCGGCGACCAGCAGGTTCGTCACGAGGCCGCGCAGCACGCGCGCGACGATCCAGCCGACGACGCCAATCACCGCGGCCGCGAACAGGTTCGGCACGATCGCGAGCAGCTTGTCGACCATCCCCTGCACCGGCGACAGCAGGCCGGACAGCGCGAACGACCCGAGAATCGCCGGCAGGAACATCAGGATCACGAGCCAGAACAGCACGTCGCCGAGATAGCCGCTCATCGGCTGCATGCCCGCGCTTTCGGACAGCTTGTCGTCGACCTTGCTCGCTCGCAGCGCGCGGTTCGCGAGGCTGCGCAGCAGCGACGCGATCAACCACGCGATCAGCGTCAGCGCCGCGCCGCCGATCAGGTTCGGCAGGTAGTTGACGATGTGCGTGACCAGCAGCGAGAACGGATTGGATACCGCGTACAGGTTGAGCACGTTGAAGATGCCCACCGCGGTGACGAGCAGCACGAGCCAGAACAGCCCGCCGGCGATGATCCGCTCGACGCGTGCGCCCTGGCCGGTGCTTTCGGTGATCCGCTGATCGACCTTCAGCGCGTTGAGCAGCCGGAGCGTGCCGGCCCGCACCACCACGGCGATCAGCCAGCCGATCACCAGGATGCCGATCGCACCGGCGATCTTGGGCAGGTATCCGCCTAGCGTGGTCTGCAGCGACGTGATGAAGCTGGAAGCATCCATTTCTTATTCTCCCGAAAAACGTGGCGTTGCCATTGGACATCGACGAACTACCTGCGTACTTCGAAAACCGTGCGGTGCGGCCCGACCAACTTACCCGAGAAAAATGACACGTTCACCCGATTTCACCGTCTTTAACTTTAGACAAGATCGACGGGGACGAGACCCAATTTGTTCGGAATAAAAAGGGGCGGATTTGGTGGTCCTACGTATCTCCGCGAGATTTGTCGATCGGCGGCGTGCTACCGTGGCCTCGGTTCGTGCAGGGGATGCACGCGGGAGCGTCGAGACGAAAGGCGGAACGGTGGCGTGGATCCCCATGCGACACGCGTCGCGCGCTGTGCGGCGAGTCGATCGGGCGGATGGTGCGACGGGGCGAGTCCACCGTCCGATTTATCCGTTACAGAGAGGAGAGGAAGACATGTTCAGGCATCAAGTCGAGATCCGGCGGCTGCCGGAACTGCGCGGTTATGCGGTGCCGCATACGGGCGCGTACCTGAAGATCGGCGACGCGTTCGGGCAGATCGGCGCGTGGGTCGCGCAGCACGGGCTGATCGGCCCCGGCGCGAAGATGATCGGGATCTTCTACGACGATCCCGATACCACGCCGCAAGCGCAATTGCGCGCGAAAGCGTGCTTCGTGCCGGCCGACGGCGCGCCGGATGTCGAGCCGACGCCGCCCGTCGAGCGCGTGACGGTCGCCGGTGGCGAGTATGCGGTGCTGATGCATACGGGACCCTATGCGGACCTGAAGGCGGCCTACCAGTGGCTGTACGGCGACTGGCTGCGTCACTCGGGCCGCGAAGCCGCCGACGCGCCGCCGTTCGAGCTGTATCTGAATACCCCGATGGATGCGGCGCCGGCCGACCTGCGCACCGAGATTCATTTGCCGCTGCGTTGATCGGCGGGCTGGGGGCGGGGATTCTGGCGTTCTGGCGTTCTGGCGTTCTGGCGTTCTGGCGTTCTGGCGTTCTGGCGTTCTGGCGTTCGGGCGTTCGGTCCGTCGGTCCGTCGGTCCGTGGAGCTGTCGAGCTGTCGAGCTGTCGAGCGCGAGCCAGCGCCCCGTTGCGACATTAGGGCCGTTACAGGCGCCATGCCGTCGTCGAAATCGGCTGTCACGCCGGGAACAAACCCCGCGAGCGAGCCTTACCCGGCCTGCGTCCCGCAGTTCGGACAGAAGCGCGCGTCGGCGGCCAGCGCCGCGTGGCAGCGGCTGCACGCGTTGCCGCGCTGTGATGCGCCGCACTGCGCACAGAAACGCGCATCCGCCGCGTTGATCGCGCCGCAGCCCGCGCAGGCGAGCTGGCGCAGCGGCACGTTGCCGCCCGGACTGCCCTGCGCATCGGCCGACGGCTGCCAGCCCCAGCCGTGACGGTCGCGGCCGCGCGCATCGTGGCCGTCGTGGCCGTCGTGGCCGTCGTGGCCTTCCCGGCCCGCTCCGCCATGATGCCCGTCGCCATGGCCACCACCACCGTGTCCGCCGCCATGACCACGCCCGTGGCCGCCTAGGATCCGTTTAAGAAAGCTCATCACCCGCGCCTCATCGCTGCGTCTGCGCGCCGTCGAACACGCCTGTTTTCGACAGCAGCCGCAATCCGTTGCCGACGACGATCAGGCTCGCGCCCGCGTCGGCGAACACGGCCATCCACATCGTGCCGAGCCCGGCGACCGTGAGGCCGAGGAACACGATCTTCACGCCGAGCGCGAAGCCGATGTTCTGCACCAGCACGCGGTGCGTAGCGCGCGACAGCCGCACGAACGCGGGAATCTTGCGCAGGTCGTCGTCCATCAGCGCGACGTCGGCCGTCTCGATCGCCGTGTCGGTGCCCATCGCGCCCATCGCGAAGCCGATGTCGGCGCGCGCGAGCGCCGGTGCGTCATTGATCCCGTCGCCGACCATCCCCACCGCGCCCGCGCCGCCCGCCGACAGTTCCTCGACCGCCGCGAGCTTGTCCTCGGGCAACTGGTTGCCGCGCGCATCGTCGATGCCGGCCTGCTGCGCGATCGCCTGCGCGGTGTGCGGGTTGTCGCCGGTCAGCATCGCGGTGCGGATGCCGAGTGCGTGCAGATCGGCGATCGCCGCGCGGCTGGTGTCCTTGATCGTGTCGGCCACCGCGAAGATGCCGAGCACGCGCGTGTCGTCGACCAGCATCACGACGCTCTTGCCCTGCCGCTCGAGAGCATCGAGCTTCGCCTCCAGCGCGGGTGAGCAGCGCTCGAGCTCCTCGACGAGCCGATGGTTGCCGAGCCAGTAACGCGTACCGTCGATGGTGCCGCGCACGCCGCGCCCGACGAGCGCTTCGAACGCGTCCACCTCGGCGAACGCCGTCGCCTGCGCGTCGCGGGCCGCCGCGGCGATCGCCTGCGACACCGGGTGATCGGAGCGCGCCGCGAGGCTCGCGCCGAGGTGACGCACGCGTGCGGCGTCGACGTCCGTTGCATGCAGGTCGAAATCCGTCTGCACCGGCTTGCCGTGCGTGATCGTGCCGGTCTTGTCGAGCGCGAGCCACGCGAGCTTGCGGCCTTCTTCCAGATACACGCCGCCCTTCACGAGTATCCCGCGCCGTGCCGCGGCCGCGAGCCCCGACACGATCGTCACCGGCGTCGAGATCACCAGCGCGCACGGGCACGCGATCACGAGCAGCACCAGCGCGCGGTAGATCCAGTCATGCCACGCGCCGCCCATGACGAGCGGCGGCGCCACCGCGACCAGCAGCGCGATCGCGAACACGATCGGCGTATAGACGCGGGCGAACTGGTCGACGAAGCGCTGCGTCGGCGCCTTCGCGCCCTGCGCTTGCTCGACCGCGTGGATGATCCGCGCGAGCGTCGAGTTGGCGGCAACCGCCGTCACGCGATAGTCGAACGAACCGGCCTCGTTGATCGTGCCCGCGTACACCGCGTCGCCTGCCGTCTTGTCGACCGGCAGGCTCTCGCCGGTGATCGGCGCTTGGTTCACCGTCGAGCGGCCCGCGACGACTTCGCCGTCCAGCCCGATCCGCTCGCCCGGCTTCACGCGCACGACCGCGCCGAGCGCGACCTGCGCGGCCTCGATCGTGCGCCACGTGCCGTCGACGCCCTGCACGGTCGCGGTGTCCGGCGCGAGCTGCATCAAGCCCTGGATCGCATTGCGCGCGCGGTCGAGCGACTTCGCCTCGATCAGCTCGGCGATCGTGAACAACACCATCACCATCGCGGCTTCCGGCCACTGGCCGATCGCCATCGCGCCCGTCACCGCGATGCTCATCAGCGCGTTGATGTTCAGGTTGCCGTTGCGGATCGCGATCCAGCCCTTCTTGTAGGTGGTCAGCCCGCACGCGAGCACCGCCGCGAGCGCCAGCACGGCCGACAGCCACACCGGCAGGCCGGCCCAGCTCACGGCCTCGGACGCGATCGCGGCGACGCCTGCCAGCGCGAGCGGCCACCACGGCTTCGCGGGTGGCGGCGCGACCGGCGTTGCCGGCGCGTCGGCCGCTGCGGCCTCCGGCGTCATCCCGAGCGTGCGGATCGCGCTTTCGATCGCGGGCTGTGCGCCCGGCACGTGTTCGACGGTCAGCATCCGCTGCATCAGGTTGAATTCGAGCGCCGACACTTGCTGCATCCCGCCGAGCTTCTTGCGGATCAGCGTTTCCTCGGTCGGGCAGTCCATCTGCATGATCCGGAACGCGGAGCGCACGTGACCCGACGCGGTCGCCCGCGCGACCGGCAGCGGCGCGAGCGTCAGCGCGGCAGGCGCGCAGCAGGCGCCGGCGGCGTGGTCGTGGTCGTGGTCGTGGTCGTGGTCGTGGTCGTGGTCGTGACCAGCATGGTCATGCGCCGCATGGTCGTGCGAGCACGCAGCGCCATGCACATGCCCGTCGCCATGCGCGTGGTCAGCATGATCGCCGTGGTCGCGCGCGGATGCGTGATCGTCGTCATGGTTGTGGCCGCATCCATGCGGCTGCGCGCCGCGCACTGCCGCGTCGCCATGCGCGTGGTCGGCATGGTCGCCGTGGTCATGCCCCGTGCCGTGCGCCGATGCGTGATCGTGGCCATGGTTGTGACCGCATCCATCAGCCTGCGCGCCGCGCGCTGCCGCGTCGCCGTGCGCGTGCTCGCCGGCCGCCGGCCCCGCATCGGCAACGGTCGCCGCCTGCGTGTCGCGCGCGTCGGCGCTGCAGGTCGCGGCGCCGCCGGCATGACGGTGTCGTGGGTCGTGGGGACGCTGCGCGTCGGTCATGACAACCTCCTCTATGGCTTGACGGTGTAGAGTTAACACCCTGAAGCCACTACAAGGTCAACCCTTGCAACGGAGAAAGCCATGAAGATCGGCGAATTGGCCAAGGCGGCCCGCTGCACGCCCGAAACGATCCGCTTCTACGAGCGGGAGGGGCTGATGCCCGATGCGGAGCGCACCGATGCGAACTACCGCAACTACACCGACGTGCACGTCGAACGGCTGCGCTTCATCCGCAACTGCCGCGCGCTCGACATGGCGCACGACGAAATCCGCACGCTGCTGCAACTCACCGACACGCCGGCCGACCCGTGCGATTCGGTCAACTCGCTGCTCGACGAGCACATCGGCCACGTCGATGCGCGCCTCGCCGAACTGACGCATCTACGCGACCAGCTCACCGAATTGCGCCGCCAGTGCGTCGGCGAACATTCGGTGGAGGATTGCGGAATCGTGCATGGTCTGGCGACGATGGAAACCGTCGCGCCGGCCGCGAAGCGCTCGCACCTCGGCTGAAACCCTTGTGGAATATGATGGTCTAGTTAATACTAGTCATATTCTTACTAGGTATAAAACAACTATTCATGACATCGAGCCGCCCGTCTCCGCTCGCCCTCGCGGTCCTCGCGACGCTCACCGAAACGCCGATGCATCCGTACGGGATGCTGCAGCAGTTGAAGGCGCGCGGCTACGACGAAGTCGTCAACGTGCGGCAGCGCACGAGCCTCTACCAGACGATCGACCGTCTGCTGCGCGACGGACTGATCGCCGTGCACGACACCGAGCGCGATGGCGCGTTTCCCGAGCGCACGCTGTACACGCTGACCGAGGCCGGGCACACGGCCGGCCAGGCGTGGCTGCATGCGCTGCTCGCGGAGCCTGCGCGCGAGTTTCCGGCGTTCGGCGCCGGCCTTGCATTCCTGCCGCTGCTCGACGCGGAGGACGCTCGCCACCAACTCGAGCGCCGTATCGCCGCGCTCGAAGCTGAGCGCGAACGTCTCGAGTCGCTGCGCAACGCCGCGCAGAACGACCAGGTGCCGCGCCTGTTCCTGCTGCAGAACGAGCATGCGCTCGTGCTGCTCAACGCGGAGCTCGACTGGGCCCGCAGCGTCGTCGAACACCTGAAGATCGGCGCGCTGCGCTGGGTCGACGTCTGACGCGCATCACCCTCGGCTCGCGCCGCTCAAAGCACCTTGCCGGGATTGAGTAGGCCTGCGGGATCGAGCGCGGCCTTCAGGCGCCGCATCAGGCCGATTTCGGCTTCGCCGCGCGTGTGGCCGAGATAGGCTCGCTTGAGCATGCCGATGCCGTGCTCCGCCGACACCGAGCCGCCCATCTCGCGGACAACCGCATACACGCACCGATCGATCGCGTCGGCATCCGTGTCGCGCATGTCGGCGAGCGATACGCCGATATGCACGTTGCCGTCACCGACGTGGCCGAAGCACAGACACACGATATCGGGCCAAAGCGCGCGCAATGCCGCTTCGCAGCGCTCGGCGAACAGGCCGAGTTCGCCGGTCGGCAGGCTCACGTCGAAGTTCACCAGATGCGGCAGCGCATCGATTGCGAGGCCCTCGCGCAATGTCCACAGGTCACGCGCCTGCCGCTCCGAGGTCGCCAGCGCGGCATCGTCGACGAGTCCCATGTCGAGCGCATCCGCGAGCGCGGTTTCCAGCGCCTCGCGCGCATCGCCGCGCGGGGCGCTCGTCGCGCACTCGATCAGTACCGCGAAGCTGCCGTCGCCCGCGAACGGCGCGACCACGCCGGGCGTATGACGCGCGACGTAGTCATAGAAAGCCGGCCACATCGCTTCGAAACTGACGATCTCCGGTAGCGCGCGCATGCGATCCCACAACGCGACGACGGCATCGTAGCCATGCACCCGGCAGAGCGCGGTCGCCGGCGCGCCGAGCTTGGGATGCAGCCGCAGCACCGCGCGCGTGACGACGCCGAGCGTGCCTTCGCTGCCGATGAACAGCTGCTTCAGGTCGTAGCCCGCGTTGTTCTTCAGCATCCGGTTCATCGACGACACCACGGTGCCGTCGGCCAGCACCGCCTCGAGGCCGAGCACCTGCTCGCGCATCATGCCGTAGCGGATCGCGCGCGTGCCGCCCGCGTTGGTCGCGAGCATGCCGCCGATCTGGCACGAACCGCGTGCGCCGAGATCCACACCGAACGTGAAGCCCGCCGCATCCGCCGCTTCCTGCACAGTCTGCAGTGGCGTCCCGGCGCGCACCGTCATCGTCCCTGCCGCCGCGTCGATTGCTTCGACGCCGGCGAAACGTTCCAGCGACAGCACGACCTCGCCGCCCAGCGCGACCGCGCCGCGCGCGAGCCCCGTGAGGCCGCCCTGCGGCACGACCGGCTGCCCGAGCCGCGTGCACAGCGCAAGCGCGCGTGACACGTCGTCGACGCTGCGCGGCCGCACCAGCGCGCGCGGCCGCACGCCGGCCGGCTCGTTGTACGCGGTGAAGTAGTGCGGATCGATGTCGGCCGCCCGCGTGACGAGTGCGTCGCCCAGGCCGGCGACGAGCGCCGCCTCGAGCGCGTCGTCCGCCGCGCCGCAACCGCTTTTCCCCGCAGCCGTATCGAAGCTCTGCATCGCGCGCCCGCTTACCGGGTAGAAATGTCGATGTCGCCGAAGTACTTCTGGCCGAGCGACTTCACCGTGCCGTCCGCCTTCAGCTTGTCGATCGCCGCATCGAGCTTCGCCTTCAGCGCGTCGTCGCCCTTGCGCAGGCCGAACGCGATCCCGCTGCCGAGAATCTTGTCGTCGCGCACCGGCTGCCCGACGAACGCGAAGCCCTTGCCGTCCGGACGGGACAGGAAGCCGCGCTGGCCGGCCGGCGCGAGCACCAGCGTCGCGTCGACGCGGCCCGCCACGAGATCCGCGTACGCCTGGTTCTGGTCCTGGTACGCGACGATCGACACGCCGGCCGGCTCCCAGTGCGCCTTCGCGTAGGTTTCCTGGATCGACGCCTGCAGCACGCCGACGCGCTTGCCCTTCAGCGATTCCGGCGTCGGCAGCAGGCCGCTGCCGGTGCGCGCGATCAGTTGCGTCGGCACGCGGTAGATGATCGTCGTGAAGTCGATCGCCTGACGCCGCTGTTCGGTCGCATTCATCGCCGAGTTGATCGCGTCGAACTTGCGACCTTTGAGCGCGGGAATCAATCCGTCGAACGACGTCTCGACCCACTTGCACGACAGCTTCGCGCTCTGGCAAACGGCGTTGCCGACGTCGATGTCGAAGCCCTGCAGGTCGCCGTTCGGCGCCTTCGATTCGAACGGCGGGTATTGCGCCTCCAGGCCGAAACGCAGGGTCTGGCCGTCGGCGAACGCCGCACCGGCGCCGAGCGCGCATGCGAGTGCGAACGCGAGTTTCAGGGTGTGTCCGTGCTTCATCGTGAATCTCCTGACTTGTCGACCGGCGCCGCGCTTCGGCGCGTGCTCCGGTCCCATCCGTGGCCTTCGGTGCGACGTACATGTCGCCTGCTTGGGTGCGGGCTCGCGCCCGCGATTTACAGCGACCGCAACCGCCGCGCGCCTTCGATCAGCGTCGCGTCGTCCTTCGAGAAACTGAGGCGAATCACGCCCGCGTCGGTGCCGTCGGCATAGAACGCCGACAGCGGAATCGTCGCGACGCGCGCATCGCGGATCAGGCGCAGCACGAAGTCGCTGTCGCGCTCGTCCGAGAAGTGCCGGAACCGCGCGAGCATGAAGAACGAGCCTTCGCTCGGCAGCAGCTCGAAGCGCGAATCGGCCAGCTCGCGCGCGAGCAGGTCGCGCTTGGCCTGGTAGAACGCCGACAGGCCGAGATAGCTGTCGGGCCGCGCGAGGATCTCCGCGAACGCGACCTGCATCGGCGTATCGGCCGAGAACACCATGAATTGGTGCACCTTGCGGATCTCGCCCATCAGCTCGGCCGGTGCGAGGCAATGACCGACCCGCCAGCCCGTCACGTGGAACGACTTGCCGAACGACGACACGATCACGCTGCGCTCGGCCAGCGCGCGATGACGCGCGACGCTCTGGTGCTGCGCGCCGTCGAACACGACGTGCTCGTAGACTTCGTCGGACAACACCACGATGTCGGTATCGCGCGTGAGCTGCGCGAGCCGTTCGAGATCGTCGGCGGAAAACACCGTCGCGGTCGGGTTGTGCGGCGTGTTGACGATGATCATCCGCGTGCGCGGCGTGATCGCCGCGGCCACTTCGTCCCAGTTCACGCGGAAATGCCCGGACGACAGCTTGATCGCGACCGGCGTCGCGCCCTGCATCCGCACGATCGGCGCATAGCTGTCGAACGACGGCTCGAAATAGATCACTTCGTCGCCCGGATGCACGAGCGCGCTGATCGCCGCGTAGAGCCCTTCGCTCGCGCTCGCGATCACCGTGATCTCGGTGCCCGGGTCGTAGCGCGTGCCGTACAGCGCCTCGGTCTTCTCCGCGAGCCGCTCGCGCAGCGACGCGAGGCCGGCCATCGGCGCGTACTGGTTGTGGCCGTCGCGCATCGCGCGCGCGACGCCCTCGACGAGCGCCGGATCGGGCGCGAAATTCGGCGCGCCCTGCGACAGGTTCAGCGCATCGTGCTGCGCGGCAAGCTGGCCGATCACCGTGAAGATCGTCGTCCCGACGTCCGGCAGTTTCGAACGAGGCGTGGTGGCGCTTCGCATGACTCCTCCTTCTGATGTCCTTTCGGCTGGCCCGCGCAACGCAACGCGCGCGGCCCGGCTCATGCGGGATGATTTAGCCCGAGCCAATAACCGTGGACAACCGAAAGTTCGTCATGGAGGCCATGCATTTTTCTCATGGCCCTGCAGCAGAAAGGCGCGACGCCACCGTGGTGCCGCCGGCCACGCATGCGAATCAGGCATTACCCCTAGGGCCGTGTGGCCGCCGCGCGCATCACTCGCCTGCGGCCGCCAGATAGGCGCGCAGCACGGCCTGAAGCTCGGCGCGCAGTGCGATGAAATCGAGCGAGGGCCCGAGCGTGAGCAGCGCCTGCGACACGCCGCCGTAGCAGATCGTATGCGCCATCCGGGCGACCCCGTCGAGCCGCGCGGCCGGCGGCGGATCGGCGGCCTGCGCGAACGCGTCGCGCCACAGCGCGACATACGCGTCGTAATGCCGGCGATACGCAGCGAGCGGCGACACCTGCCGCTCCAGCGCGAAGAAAGCGCCCCACAGTGCGGCGTCGGCGCCGATCGCATCGACCTGCACATCCACCAGCGCGGCCGCGAGTTCGGCGCGCGGCGCGCCGCCCAAGCCGTGCGCCGCGTCGCGCAGCCGGTCTGCCAGCGCCTGCACGCGCCGGTGGATGCACAGCGCGGCGAGGCTCTGCTTGTCGCCGAAGTATTCATAGAAGGTGCCGATGCTTACGCCCGCGACGGCCGCGATCTCGCGGATCGTCGCCTTCGCGTAGCCGCGCTCGAGCAAAAGCTGAACGAAGGCCTGCTGAAGCGCGTCGGACGTGGCCTGCGCGCGCGACTGGCGCGGCCGGCGGCGCAACGCGGGCGCGGGTTGCGCCGCCGGCTGGCCGGGCGGCGCCGGAACCTGAACATGTCGCGGCGGCATATTTGCTACTCTGAAATTCAGCGGATACACGTTTGACCGGAAGCCGGCGCTGGCGCGCGATCGCCAGTGGCACGGCACCCGCGCAGCAGACCGCGAAGCACGAGACCGGAGACAGCCCGATGACCGAGTCGAACCATGCAGTCACGAACCAGTTCGACGAACTGGTCGACTATAACCTCTTCGCCACCGACATCGCGCTGCGCGACGCGCTGGCCCGCGCGGGCGCCGACTGGGCCGTGCCGCAGCTCGACGCATACGGCGCGCGCCTTGGCAGCGCCGACACCGCACAGCTCGCCGACGAAGCGAACCGCCACACGCCGGAGCTGAACGCGTTCGACCGGCGCGGCCGGCGCATCGACCGCGTCGACTTCCATCCGGCCTGGCACACGCTGCTCGGCCTGTACCGCCACGAAGGCTTCGTGTCGCTCCCGTTCCGCGATACGCGCCCCGGCCGCTGGGCCGCGAGCGCCGCCGGCTTCTACCTGCACGGCCAGATCGAGGCCGGCACGCTGTGCCCGGCGACGATGACGCAGGCCGCGATTCCGGTGCTGCAGAAGGAGCCCGCGCTGTGGAACCTGCTGCGCGACAAGCTGTACAGCGACGACTACGATCCGCGCGACGTGCCGGTCGCCGACAAGCGCTCGATCTGGTTCGGCATGGGGATGACCGAGAAACAGGGCGGCTCCGACGTGCGCGCGAACACGACGCTCGCGACTGCCGTCGGCGCGGGCGGGCGCGGCGGCGAATACCGGCTGCGCGGCCACAAGTGGTTCTTCTCCGCGCCGATGTGCGACGCGCACCTGGTCGTCGCGCGCACCGAGGCCGGTGGCCCGTCGTGCTTCTACGTGCCGCGCTGGCGGCCGGACGGCACGAAGAACGCGGTCGAGATCCAGCGGCTGAAGAACAAGGTCGGCAACCGCAGCAACTCGAGCAGCGAGATCGAGCTGAACGACGCGTGGGGCATCATGCTCGGCGACGAAGGCCGCGGCATTCCGACCATCATCGAGATGGCCACCTACACGCGGCTGAGCTGCGTGCTCGGCAGCGCGGCGATGCTGCGCCAGGGCGTCGTGCAGGCGATCGCGTACACGCGCCAGCGCCATGCGTTCGGCCGCGCGCTCGCCGAGCAGCCGCTGATGCGCACCGTGCTCGCCGATCTCGCGCTCGAAAGCGAGGCCGCGCTCGCGCTCGCGATGCGGCTCGCCGACGCGTTCGAACGCGACGACTCGCCGCGCGAACGCGCGTGGAAACGGATCGTCACGCCCGCCGCGAAGTTCTGGGTCTGCAAGCGCGCGGTCGAGCTGACCGGCGAGGTGATGGAGGTGTTCGGCGGCAACGGCTACGTCGACGACGGCCCGATCGCGCGGCTGTTCCGCGAAGCGCCGGTCAACTCGATCTGGGAAGGCTCCGGCAACGTGATGTGCCTCGACGTGCTGCGCGCGGTGTCGCGCGAACCCGACGCGGCCGCGGCGCTGCTCGCCGAACTGACCGACCTCGGCGCGGGCGAACCGCGCATCCGCGCGGCGCTCGATGCGCTGCGCGCGATGCTCGCGGCGCCGGCCGACACGCTCGAGGCGTCGGCCCGCCTGTTCGCGCAGCGGCTCGCGCTCGTCGCGCAGGCGTGCCTGCTGCGGCGTGACGCGCCCGCGGCCGTCGCCGACGCGTTCGTCGCGACGCGGCTGGGTGAATCGTCGTGGGGGCGGATTGCAGGCGGCTTCGATCCGCATGCGCTCGACGTCGCCGCGTTGCTGCAACGGGCCTATCCGGCTTGAGGGCCTCCCGCCCCGGTCGCCGCGATGATCGTCGTCATCCTTTGTGCGCGAATGCCAGCACGATCGCGTTGCCCAGTTCATCGACAACCCGGGCCGACGCGCCCGGCGCCGCGAACATCGTGAACTCGACATCGGGCAGGGCCGGCAGGCCGGCATCCGGCGGGATCGCACGCAAGCCGTGCGCCAGTTGCGTGTGCACGATCGGCGTCACCGCAAAGCCCGCGTGCGCGGCGGCGCACAGGCCGGCGCTGCTCGGGGACACGAGCACGATCCGGTAATCCACGCGCGCGCGGGCCAGTGCTGCCAGCGCGGCCTCACGATACGGGCACGGTTCCGGCAACAGCGCAATCGGCACCGGTGCGCCAGGCGTGAGCGACGCCCAATCCGCACCGGCCCACACGAGCGGCTCGCGCCAGAGCACGCGTCCGGTGGGCCCGTCGTGGCAGCGTCCACCCATCACCACATCCAGTTCACCGTGATCCAGCGCCTGGAGCAGTTCGCCCGGGATGCCGACCCTGATGCTGAATGCGATGCGCGGGTACCGCACGGCAAACGCCTGCATCACATGCATCAGCCTGACATTGGCGAGGTCTTCCGACAGACCCACGCGGATCGTGCCAGCGCTCGGTTCGCGCATCAGCTGCGCCCGCGCATCCTGATTGAGCGCGAGGATGGCGCGTGCGTAACCGAGCAGCAGTTCGCCGTCCACTGTGAGCGTGACCGAGCGGGTGGTGCGCACGAGCAGGTCACGGCCGATCTGTTTTTCCAGGCGCCGCAGATGCGCGCTGACCGCGGACTGCGTCAGATTCAGACGGGCCGCGGCATGCGTAAACCCGCCTTCCTGGACGACGGCCACGAAAGAGCGCAGCAAAACGGTATCGAACATGAGACGCCCCGCCATATAGTGCGAATGCTACTGATTAGCGCGATGATACTTCGTTTATATTTTGAATCGAACTATGTTCTGATGAGGGCCGTCAACCTGTCAGGAGTGGTTCCATGCCGACCTTGCTGCATATCGAATCGTCCCCGCGCAAGTCGCGGTCCGCATCGCTCGACGTCGCGCACGCGTATCTCGACGCCTGGCGCGACGCGCATCCGGAGCATCGGGTCGACGTGCTCGACCTGTGGGCGACGCACTTGCCCGAACTCGACGGCGATGCGCTCGATGCCAAATACGCGGACTTGAGCGGCACGCCGCTCAGCGAAGGCCAGCAGCAAGCGTGGGCAGGTTTTCGGCGGCTGGCGCAGCGGATGCACGACGCGGATACGCTGTTGTTCTCCGTGCCGCTGTGGAATTTTTCCATCCCCTACAAGCTCAAGCATTTCATCGATGCCGTGTCCCACCGCGGCATCCTGTTCTCATATGACGAGCGCGGGTTGGCGGGATTGCTGAACCGCAAGAAAGCCGTCGTGATCTATGCGAGAGGCCTCGACTATTCAAGGCAGTCGAGCACGCCCGCCGAGTCGTTCGACTTTCAGCGGCCGTTTCTCGAAGCGTGGCTGCGCTTCATCGGTATCACGGACATCGAATCGATCGTCGTCGAGAAAACACTGTTTGGACCTGAAATCGATCACGCGGGCAGAGAGGCTGCGCGCGAACGGGCCGTGACGCTGGCACACGCGGCTTCGTCATCATCGGCAGCGTCGGCTTCGGTTGACGGCTGAACCGGCCAATGGCGGGAGATCGCCGAGCAGCGTGCGGTCGTCGGCGATCGAAAATCATTGCAGACGAAAAAACGCCCGCCACAAGCGCATCGCGCTTGCAGCGGGCGTTCGACGCCGGCGGCCGACACCGCAAAACTCCCGTTTCACGGCGCCGCGAACCCCCGTCATACCATCATCGTGCTTACTTGCCGCCGATGCTCTTCAGCGGCTTCCACTCGCCCTTCTCGACCTTGTACATCGTGATGCCGCCGTTCTTCAGGTCGCCCTTCGCGTCGTACGCGACGTGGGTCGACGTGACGCCGGCCATGTCGGTCTTCGCGAGCACCGGCAGGTACTTCGCCGGATCGGTCGAATCGGCCTTCTTCATCGCGTTCAGCATCGCCATCGCGCCGTCGTATGCGTACGGCGAGTAGGTCTGCACGTCTTCGCCGAAGCGCTTCTTGTACTTCTCCGCGTACGACTTGCCGCCCGGCATTTCGTCGAGCGGGAGGCCCGCCAGCGATGCGATCGTGCCTTCGGCCGCGTTGCCCGCGATCTTCAGGAACGTCGGCGTCTTCACCATTTCGCCGCTCATCAACGGTGCGCTCATGCCGAGCGCCTTCATCTGCTTGACCATCGGCGCTGCCTGCGAATCCGCGCCGCCGTAGTAGACGAGATCCGGCTTCGCCGCCTTCAGCTTGGTCAGGATCGCCTTGAAGTCGACGGCCTTGTCGTTCGTGAACTCACGGTCGACGATCGTCGCGCCGCCGGCCTTCGCAGCCTTCTCGAACTGGTCGGCGAGACCCTGGCCGTAAGCCGTGCGGTCGTCGACGATCGCGATCTTCTTCATGCCGAGATCCTTCGACGCGAACGTGCCCGCCACCGAGCCCTGCTGCGTGTCGGACGTCATCATGCGGAAGGTCGTCTTGTAACCCTGCTGCGTGTATTCCGGCGCCGTCGCCATCGCGATTTCCGGAATGCCGGCGTTCGCGTAGATGCGCGAGGCCGGGATCGTCGTGCCCGAGTTGAAGTGGCCGAGCATGCCCTTGATGCCGTCATCGACGAGCTTCTGCGCAACCGTCGTGCCGGTGCGCGGGTCAGCCTGGTCGTCCTGCGTCTCGAGCATGAACTTCACCGGCTTGCCGCCGATCTTCGGGTTCGTCGCGTTGAAGTCTTCCAGCGCGAGCGCGATCCCGTTCTGCATATCCTTGCCGTAGTGAGCCTGGGCGCCCGTCATCGGCCCTGCGTAACCGATCTTCACGTCGTCCGCATGGGCCGTCCCCGCCAGCGACATGACAGCGACGAACGTCGCGCCTGCCACCTTTTTCATCGTGTGTTGCATAGCATCTCCTTGGTACCAGGGTAAATGGAGCGGCTTCGGGATCGCCTTGCCGCTTCCTTTGTTTGATCCGAACGGCAAGGATGGTCAGCCGATCGTCATCAAATTCGCATTGCCGCCCGCCGCGGCCGTGTTCACGCTGACCGAGCGCTCGGTCAGCAGCCGCTCGAGCGCGTAGTCTTCCGCGTCGCCGTTCTCGAACGCGCCCGCCGACACGCCCTGCACCGACACGATCGGGCCCGGCCGCTGCGCGACGTCCTTCACGAGCGTCTGCAGTTCGTCGCTGTCGCCTTCGAACAGCACCGCGTCGAACGGCGCGTCGGGCTGCTTGCGCACGGCCGCATGCGCCTTCAGCGCGGCCGGCAGCGCCGCGACCAGCGCCTCGCCCGCCGCACCGGCGAACAATGCGCGGTTGCCCGTCGCCAGCACCGCCGCGAACTGCGCACGCGCACCGCTCGGCGTCGCCGCGACGCACAGCACCGTGCCGCGCGGGCCGAGTGTATACGTGTTTCGCTCGCCCGTCGGGCCGGTCAGCACCGCGGTCGCGCCGGCCGGCACCTGCGCCAGATAGCCGTCGCAGCGCGCGGCCAGCGCCGGTTCGCGCTGCTCGATCAGCCAGTCGCGCAGCGCGGTGAGCGCCGCCGCCGGGTTGCCGCGCGAGTCGCCTTCGACCGCGCCGTCCGCGATCAGCATCTGCGCGAGCGAGCGCGGCAGGCCCGACGGACGCGTCGCGAGCAGGCGCTGCAGGTACAGCGCGCCGCCGGCCTTCGGGCCCGTACCCGATAGCCCTTCGCCGCCGAACGGCTGCACGCCGACCACCGCGCCGATCACGTTGCGGTTCACGTAGATGTTGCCGACGTGCGCGTTCGAGATCACGTGCGCGATCGTCTCGTCGATCCGCGTATGGATGCCGAGCGTCAGCCCGTAACCGGTCGCGCGGATCTGCTCGAGCAGCTTGTCGAGTTGATTGCGGCGGTAGCGCACGACGTGCAGCACGGGGCCGAACACCTCGCGCTTGAGCTCGTCGATGCTGCCGATCTCGATCAGCGTCGGCGGCACGAACGTACCGTGCGCACAGGCTTCCGGCGCCGGCAGCTGCGTGACCGTGTGGCCCTTGTCCGTCATCGTCGCGACGTGCGTGTCGATCGTCTGCTTCGCTTCGGCGTCGATCACCGGGCCGACGTCGGTCGACAAACGGTCCGGGTTGCCGAGCGCCAGCTCGTGCATCGCGCCCTTGAGCATCGTCAGCGTGCGGTCCGCGACGTCGTCCTGCAGACACAGAACGCGCAGCGCCGAACACCGTTGACCGGCCGAGTCGAACGACGACTGCAGCACGTCCGCGACCACCTGCTCCGCGAGCGCCGACGAGTCGACGATCATCGCGTTCTGGCCGCCCGTTTCCGCGATCAGCGGAATCGGCTTGCCGTCCGGGTCGAGGCGCGCGGACAGCGTCTTGTTGATCAGGCGCGCCACTTCGGTCGAGCCGGTGAACATCACCGCGCGCGTGCGCGAATCGGCGACCAGCGCCGCGCCGACGGTCTCGCCGGTGCCCGGCAGCAACTGCACCGCGCCGGCCGGCACGCCGGCCTCGCGCAGCAGGCGCACGGCTTGTGCGGCGATCAGCGGCGTCTGTTCGGCCGGCTTCGCGAGCACCGTATTGCCGGCTGCCAGTGCAGCGGCCACCTGGCCCATGAAGATCGCGAGCGGGAAGTTCCACGGGCTGATGCAGACCACGGGGCCGAGCGGACGGTGCGTGTCGTTCGAGAATTCGTCGCGGATCTGCGCCGCGTAGTAGCGCAGGAAGTCGACGGCCTCGCGGATTTCGGCGATCGCGTTCGGCAGCGACTTGCCGGCCTCGCGCACGATCAGACCCATTAGCGTGTGCATCTGCGCTTCGAGCAGGTCGGCCGCGCGCACCAGGCAGTCGGCGCGCGCATCGACCGGCGTCGCCTGCCAGATCGGCGCGGCAGCCACCGCATGCGCGAGCGCCGCGCTCACGTGTTCGGCCGTCGCTTCGCTGACCGTGCCGACCACGTCGCGCAGGTCGGCCGGGTTGCGCACGTCGCGCGCCGGTGCGTCGGCGAGCGCGTCGTCGGCGAGCATCGGCGCCGCGCGCCACGGATGATGCGCACTCGCGAGCAGCGCGGACGACAGCGACGCGAGGCGGTGTTCGTTCGACAGGTCGAGGCCCATCGAGTTGGGACGCTCGTCGCCGTACAGGTGGCGCGGCAGCGGGATCTTCGCGTGCGGCGCGCCGAGCGGCACGACCTTCGACGCCTCGTCGACCGGATCGGCGACCAGTTCCTTCACCGACACGGTCTTATCGGCGATGCGGTTCACGAACGACGTGTTCGCGCCGTTCTCCAGCAGGCGGCGCACCAGGTACGCGAGCAGCGTTTCATGCGTGCCGACCGGCGCGTACACGCGGCACGGGCGGTTCAGCTTGTCGCGGCCCGTGACTTCCTCGTACAGCGGCTCGCCCATCCCGTGCAGGCACTGGAATTCGTACTGGCCCGGGTAGTAGTTGTGGCCGGCGAGGTGATAGATCGCGGCCAGCGTGTACGCGTTGTGCGTCGCGAACTGCGGGTAGACGGCGTCCGGCGCCGCGAGCAGCTTCTTCGCGCACGCGAGGTAGGACACGTCCGTGTAGATCTTGCGCGTGTAGACCGGATAGCCTTCGAGGCCGTCGACCTGCGCGCGCTTGATTTCGCTGTCCCAGTACGCGCCCTTGACCAGGCGGATCATCAGGCGGTGACGGCTGCGGCGCGCGAGATCGATCAGGTAGTCGATCACGAACGGGCAGCGCTTCTGGTATCCCTGCACGACGAAGCCGATGCCGTTCCAGCCCGCGAGCTCCGGATCGAAGCACAGCGCCTCGAGCAGGTCGAGCGACAGTTCGAGACGGTCGGCTTCTTCCGCGTCGATGTTCAGGCCGATGTCATAGCGACGCGCGAGCAGCGCCAGCGCGCGCACGCGCGGCAGCAGCTCGCTCATCGTGCGGTCCTGCTGCGAGCGCGCGTAGCGCGCGTGCAGCGCCGACAGCTTGATCGAGATGCCCGGGCCTTCGTAGATGCCGCGGCCGCCGGCCGCCTTGCCGATCGCGTGGATCGCCTGCTCGTACGACGCGTAGTAGCGCAGCGCGTCCTCTTCGGTCGTCGCCGCTTCGCCGAGCATGTCGTACGAGTAGCGGAAGCCGCGCGCTTCGTACTTGCGGCTGTTCGCGAGCGCCTCGGAAATCGTCTCGCCGGTGACGAACTGCTCGCCCATCAGGCGCATCGCCATGTCGACGCCCTTGCGGATCAGCGGCTCGCCGCCGCGGCCGATCAGGCGCGTGAGCGCCGACGACAGGCCCGCTTCGCTGTTGGTCGTCACGAGCTTGCCGGTGATCATCAGCCCCCAGGTCGCCGCGTTCACGAACAGCGACGGCGCGTGGCCGACGTGCGAGCGCCAGTCGCCCTTGCTGATCTTGTCGCGGATCAGCGCATCGCGCGTCGCGCGATCGGGGATGCGCAGCAGCGCTTCGGCGAGACACATCAGCGCGACGCCTTCCTGGCTCGACAGCGAGAACTCGTGGATCAGCCCTTCGACGCCGCCGCCCGAGTTCTTCTCGCGCAGCGCCTCGACGAGCGTCGTCGCGAGCGCCTGCGCGTCCGCTTGCAAGTTGGCCGGCAGGCGCGCCTGGCCCAGCAGGAACGGCACGCATTCCGGCTCGGGTCGGCGATACGCGGCCGTGATCGCCGCGCGCAGCACCGATTGCGGCTGCACGTTCTGCGCGAACTCGAGGAACGGATGCGGCGAGTTGTCGTCGTCGCTGTCCGTCGCCTGACCGTCGGCGAGCTCCGTCACGCCGCTGTGGCCCGACAGCTCGGGCGGCAACTGGCCGTGCTCGATCCGCTCGAGATACGCGAAGATCGCCTGCTTGATCAGCCAGTGGGGAGTGCGCTCGAGACGCGCGGCCGCGTCTTTCAGGCGCGAGCGGAGAAGGTCGTCGACTTTGACGCCGAGAGTCGTGCTTGCCATGGTGGGTTCGTGCGCCGGTGCGGGCCCGGCAATGTGGTGTGAGAGGATGCGCGAAATCCTACGGCACGCAATAAAAAGGTGCAACCGAATTGCGAGATTGGTTGCACCCACAAGTTAGCCAATATAATCAGCCACTTAGATCGTTGCAACCTAGGGGTTGCCCGTGGTCGGCGGATCGGTGTTTTCCCTGATCGGGCCGATTTGGCGCGCGTGGGCAACCCGCGGGGTGCCGGGCGGAGAGCGAAAACGGTTGCACTGGGCGGCTGGACGGGTGCCGCAAGCGGGTGGGAGAGAGTCTCGACAGCCGGCTCGCGTGAACAGATGATGGCGCGCGGCCCGCGCCGCTCGGATCAGATATCGAGCGGATCGACCTCGAGGTTCCACCGATGGACGCCCTTCAGCGCGCGCAGCTCGGGGAGCCAGGCCCGCAGCGCATGCTGCAGCGCCGCCCGCGACGCGCTTTCGAGCAGCAGTTGCGCGCGGTGGACGTTCGCGACCTTCACGATCGTCATCGGCACCGCGTCGTATACGGTCACCCGATCGGCGCCTGGCAGCCCCGGCAGCGCGGCGGCGGCCTGCAGCAGGAACGCGAGCGCCGCGTCGAGCGTGCGTCCTTCGGCGCGCAGCAGCGCCTGGTAGACGAACGGCGGCAGGTGCGCGTCGCGGCGCTCGCCGAGCGTCGAATTCGCGAAGCCGACGTAATCCTGCCGGCCGAGCGCGTGATACAGCGCGTGACGCGGATAACGCGTCTGCACCAGCACCTCGCCGGGTAGCCCGGCGCGCCCGGCGCGACCGCTCACCTGCATCAGCTGCGCGAACAGCCGCTCGCTCGCGCGGAAGTCGTGCGAGAACAGCGCGGTGTCCGCATTGAGCACGCCGACGAGCGACACGCGCTGGAAGTCGTGCCCCTTCGCGATCATCTGCGTGCCGACCAGGATGTCGACTTCACCGGCGTGCACGTCCGAGAACAACGCCTGCGCGCTGCCCTTGCGTCGTGTGCTGTCCGCGTCGATCCGCAGGATCCGCGCGCCCGTCACGGCCTCGGCAAGCGCCTCCTCGATGCGCTGCGTGCCGCGCCCGAGCGGCGCGATGTCGACGTTCCCGCATTCCGGGCACGAGCGCGGAATACGCGCTTCCCAGCCGCAGTGATGGCAGCGCAGCGCATGCTCGGGCTTGTGCAGCACGACGTAGGCGCTGCAGCGCGGGCAACCGGCGACCCAGCCGCACGCGTCGCACGCGAGCTGCGGCGCGTAACCGCGCCGGTTCAGGAACACGAGGCTCTGTTCGCCGCGCTCGAGCCGCGCCTTCAGCGCCGCGACGAGCGGCCCCGACAGCCCGCCCAGCGACGCGCGCCCGCGCCGCCGCTCCTCTTCGAGATCGATCAGCCGCACGGTGGGCAGCGTCGCGTCGGCCACCGCGCGGCGCGACAGCGTGAGCCGCGTATAGCGCCCCTGCTCGGCCTGCCACCAGCTTTCGAGCGACGGCGTCGCCGAGCCGAGCACGACCGGAATGCCGAGATGCTTCGCGCGCCACACCGCGAGATCGCGCGCCGAATAGCGCAACCCTTCCTGCTGCTTGTACGCGGGCTCGTGCTCCTCGTCGACGACGATCAGCGCGAGCGTCGGCAGCGACGCGAGCACCGCGAGCCGCGTGCCGAGCACGATCCGCGCGCGGCCCGTGTGCGCGGCGAGCCAGTTGCGCGCACGTTCGCCCTCGGCGAGCCCGCTGTGCAGCGTGACGATCGCGTCGTCCGCGAGCGTGCCCGCGAAGCGCGCGCGAAACGCGGCCTCGAACTGTGGCGTCAGGTTGATTTCGGGCACGAGCACGAGCGCCTGCGCGTCGGGCCGCGCGTCGAGCAGCGCGGCAAGCGCATGCAGATAGACCTCGGTCTTGCCGCTGCCCGTCACGCCGTGCAGCAGGAACGGCGCGAAACCCTGCGCGGCGCGGATCGCGTCGAGCGCCTCGGCCTGCTGGTCGGTGAGCGCCGGCGGCACAGCTCGTCCACTGGTTGTCGACAGGTTATCCACAGCTTTGGGCACAGGCGCATCGGCCCAGCCGATCTCCTCGATCGCGACCCAGCCGCGCGCCGCCCAGTCGTCGAGCGTGGCGGCCGCCTTCGGGTGCAACGCGCGCACGTCGGGCAACGTCAGCGAATCGGTGTCGGCGAGCGCCTGTGCGAGCCGTCGCAGCGCGGCCCCGCGCGCGGGCAGTGCGTCGGGAAGCGCGGCGCGGCCGGCTTCGCTCAGCCGGTAGCGCACCTCCGGCGCCAGCAGCCGCCCCCAGCGCTGCGCATCGCGCAACGCCTGCGGCAACGCCGGCAGCGCGACTTCGCCGCGGCCGCGCTGGTAGTAGTCGGCCGCGAACGATACGAGCGCGAGCCAGTCGGGCGCCAGCGGCGGCAGTTCGGTACAGATGGCGTCGATCCCGCGCAACCGCGACGGCGGCACGTCGGTGTGAGTCGTCACTTCGCAGACGAGCCCGACGACCTGCCGCTTGCCGAACGGCACCTGGACGAGCGTGCCGGGCTCGGGCGCCGGCTGGACGTCGCAGCGGTAGTCGAACAGGGTGGCAAGCGGGTGGTCGAGCGCGACGCGCAGGTAGGTATCGGCCATCAGCGCGCTCCGGCGGCGGTTCGCGGCGCACGAACGGCCGGCGCCCACGTTCGCGTCAAGGTGGCGAACTTAAAGTAAAACTTCAGATTCGGCGCTAAGTTTTGGATTCGCATTAGGAATCGCCGTATACCCTGAACTGCCTGTGGATAACTTTGTTGAGAACTCGCCGTTCAACAGCCGCAAAGCGCGCGGGGCCGTGCTTTCCGCCGATTTGGCCCGCTCGCTGCCGCATCCCGCGAAGCCTTATTCCATAAGGCTGCTATTCAAATTCCCAAACCATAGCGAGACAATTCGACCGATACAGGGCTCTACCGCGCTGCAACGTGGAAAATGTGCATAAGTCAAGTCTTGACAAGCGATGAATCGGCAACCGGTGCGGGCTTGCGCCCTGTTTAGTGCCGACCGCGAAACGCCGTCACGCCGCGGTGCAGCATGACGGCGCTTGCGCTCAGACCGCCGCTCCGCTAAGGATCTTGCGGCTGTGGCTATGCACTTCGTCGACGAGTTCGGCGACGTGATCCGGCGACGTGAACTGCGAAATGCCGTGGCCGAGGTTGAATACGTGGCCCGGATGATTGCCGTAGCTGTCGAGTACCGCGCGCGCCTGCTCGCGCACCGCGGCCGGCGGTGCAAACAGGATCGTCGGGTCGAGGTTGCCCTGCAGCGCGACGCGCCCCGCGACGCGCTCGCGCGCGGCGCCGAGGTTCACCGTCCAGTCGAGCCCGACCGCGTCGACGCCGGTCGCCGCGATTTCCTCGAGCCACAGCCCGCCGCCCTTCGTGAACGTGATCACCGGCACGCGCTCGCCGTCGTGCTCGCGCTTGAGCTGGCCGACCACGCGGCGGATGTAGTCGAGCGAGAAGCGCTGGTACGCGCCGTCCGCCAGCGCGCCGCCCCACGTATCGAAGATCATCACGGCCTGCGCGCCGGCTTCGATCTGCGCGTTCAGGTACGCGGCCACGGCCTGCGCGTTCACGTCGAGGATCCGGTGCATCAGGTCGGGGCGCGAATACGCCATCGACTTCACCGTGCGGAAATCGTCCGACCCGCCGCCTTCGACCATGTAGCACGCGAGCGTCCACGGGCTGCCCGAGAAGCCGATCAGCGGCACGCGCTGGCGGCCCTGGCCGTCGGTCAGCGCGCGGCGGATCTCGCGCACGGCGCCCGTCACGTAGCCGAGCGTCGCTTCGATGTCCGGCACCGCGAGCTTCGCGACGTCGGCCTCGGTGCGCACCGGATGCGCGAACTTCGGCCCTTCGCCGACCTGGAAGTCGAGGCCGAGACCCATTGCGTCGGGAATCGTCAGGATGTCCGAGAACAGGATCGCGGCGTCGAGCGGGAAGCGCTCGAGCGGCTGCAGCGTCACCTCGGTCGCGTAGTCGGGATTCTTCGCGAGGCCGAGGAAGCTGCCGGCGCGTGCGCGCGTCGCGTTGTATTCGGGCAGGTAGCGGCCGGCCTGGCGCATCAGCCAGATCGGCGTGTAGTCGGTCGGCTCGCGCAGAAGCGCACGCAGGAAGGTGTCGTTGAGCAGGTTATGGGCCACGGTAGGAGCGACGATGCGAAGGCAAAGCGGCATTTTACCGGAGCGGGGCCGTGCCGCCGCGTATGCCGATGCGATGGCGGCCATATGACGCGCGCGAGGGCTCCGTTATGATCGGACGCTGATATCAACCCGAACGAAGGAGGAGACCGATGAAGACATTCGCCCCGCTGGCCGCGCTTGCCGCCGCCACCCTGCTTTGCTGCGCCGCCGCGCACGCTCAGACCGCCGCAGCCGCGTCCCCGGTCGCCGGCGCCAACGCCGGCTCGCGACTCGACGACGTGCTCGCCCGCGGCACGCTGCGCGTGTGCACGACAGGCGACTACAAGCCGTATTCGTACTACCGCACGGACGGCCGCTTCGAGGGCATCGACATCGACATGGCCGAATCGCTCGCGAAATCGCTCGGCGTGAAGGCCCAGTTCGTGAAGACGAGCTGGTCGAACCTCACCAACGACTTCGTCGCGAAGTGCGATATCGCGGTGGGCGGCGTATCGACCACGCTCGAGCGCCAGAAGCGCGTGTTCTTCACGCAGCCATACGTGGTCGACGGCAAGACGGCGATCGCGCGCTGCGCGGATGCAGACAAGTACCAGACCGTCGCGCAGATCGACCGGCCCGAGACCCGCGTGATCGTGAACCCGGGCGGCACCAACGAGCGCTTCGCGAAGCAGTTCTTCACGCACGCGAACCTCACCGTCTATCCGGACAACGTGACGATCTTCAAGCAGATCCTCGCGGGTAAGGCGGACGTGATGGTGACGGACGCGTCCGAGACGATGCTGCAGCAAAAGCTGAATCCGGGCCTCTGCTCGGTGCATCCGGACAAGCCGTTCCAGTTCGGCGAAAAGGCGTACATGGTGCCCCGCGGCGACGTCGCGTTCCAGCAGTACGTCGACCAGTGGCTGCACCTCGCGCTGTCGAGCGGCGAGTACCAGTCGATCTCCGACAAGTGGCTGAAATAAGCGCGATCGCGCACGGCAACGGCCGCCGATAACGCGCACCGACCCCGCGTCCCTCTCATCGAATGCGAAGCGCCGTTACATCTCGGCGCGGGACGCGGCGGTCGCAAAATCGTGAAACTGGCCGAATGGCCGACTATCGCGGCCGCCGATCACGTTTCAAAATCTTTCCGACGAATGAATCGTCATACACGGTAGCTGTCATGCGATGCACGTTCGGTCGTGTAAATCGGCAATTCGCTGATGCCGATACGCATGAAAAACGCATTGCGCGCACACGATGAAAACTCTGCGGAAAGGATAAGTAAATATGACCATTTTCAGGATCCCGAAAACAGCAAAAAATCCCGGAAAGCCTTATCTGGCGGGCGTTACAACCTGAAACACTTTGTTACCGCGAGGGGTCATTAATTCGCCCACAATGGGCCTCAACGGTTTCAACACGGATGCGGTCTCGTGTGCCAAGTGTGAGCGGACGCGAAGCGCTGCGAGCCAGTCGGTCACGTACCGAAGCCCTTCCGAGGGGCATCCCTGTTGGAGTCGTTTCCGGCCCCCGCCGGACACGGTTTCATCTTTGGTCTCCTCGCGCTAACCCCGTAGCGTGTGGTTTTTAGCGGGCTAATAAGCCCGCTTTTTTTCGTCCATCGAAAACGCAGCGGCCCGCATCGGGCGGCCCGAAGGCCGCCGCGCTTTTCCGCCTCCGGGCCGCCCGTCGTTTCAAGCGGTCTTCTGCACGTCGAGCTTGAGTTCCTCGATCATCCGTTCGCGCATCACGAACTTCTGCACCTTGCCCGTCACCGTCATCGGCAGCTCGTCGACGAAGCGGATGTAGCGCGGAATCTTGTAGTGCGCGATCTGGCCATTGCAGAACGCGCGCACGTCGTCCTCCGACATCTGCTCGTCCGCACGCAGCACGATCCACGCGCACAGCTCCTCGCCGTACTTCGCATCGGGCACGCCGAACACCTGCGCGCTCTGAATCTTCGGATGCCTGAACAGGAATTCCTCGATCTCGCGCGGGTACACGTTCTCGCCGCCGCGGATCACCATGTCCTTCAGCCGGCCCACGATGTTGCAATAGCCGTCCGCATCGAGCGTCGCGAGATCGCCCGTGTGCATCCAGCCGTCGACCAGCACCTCGCGCGTCTTCGCGTCGTCGTCCCAGTAGCCGAGCATCACCGAATAGCCCTTCGTGCACAGCTCGCCCGTCGCGCCGACCGGCACGATGCGCCCTTCCGGATCGACGATCTTCACTTCCAGATGCGGCTGAATGCGGCCGACCGTCGTCGTGCGCTTCTCGAGCGGATCGTCGGTCGAGCTCTGGAACGACACGGGGCTCGTCTCCGTCATCCCGTACGCGATCGTGATCTCGGACAGATGCATCTGCGACACGACGCGCTTCATCGTCTCGATCGGGCACGGCGAGCCGGCCATGATCCCGGTGCGCAGCGTCGACAGGTCGAATTTCGCGAATTCCGGATGATCGAGTTCCGCGATGAACATCGTCGGCACGCCATGCAGCGCGGTGCAGCGTTCGTCGGCGACGGCCGCGAGCGTCGCGACCGGGTCGAACGCCTCGCCGGGGAATACCATCGCCGCGCCCGTCGATACGCACGCGAGCACGGCCAGCACCATCCCGAAGCAGTGATACAGCGGCACCGGGATGCACAGCGCGTCCTGCTCGCTGAACCGCATCGCCATCGCGATGAAGCGCGCGTTGTTGACGACGTTGCGGTGCGCGAGCGTCGCGCCCTTCGGGCTGCCGGTCGTGCCGCTCGTGAACTGGATGTTGATCGGATCGGTGGCCGCGAGCGTCGCGCCGATCGCATCGAGCCGCGCGACGTCGAGCGTGTCGCGGCCGCGCGCCATCACGTCGGCGAAGCGGAACATGCCGGCCGGCGCGACGTCGCCCATCGACACGACCGTGCGCAGGCTCGGCACGCGCGCCGCCCGCAGGTCGCCCGGCGTCGCGCTCGCGAGCTCCGGCGCGATGGTCTGCAGCATCTCGACGTAGGCCGACGTCTTGAAGCGCTCGGCCGCGATCACGGCCTTGCAGCCGACCTTGTTCAGCGCGTATTCGAGTTCCGCGAGCCGGTAGGCCGGATTGATGTTGACGAGGACCGCGCCGATGCGCGCGGTCGCGAATTGCGTAAGCAGCCATTCGCTGCGGTTCGGCGACCAGATGCCGACGCAATCGCCCTTCACGATCCCGAGCGCGGCCAGGCCGGCCGCGAGCACGTCGACCTCCTGCACGAACTCGCGCCAGGTCCAGCGCACCTGTTGTTCGCGGAACACGACGGCCGGACGATCGGGAAAACGGCCGGCGGTGTCGAGCAGGAACCGGCTGATCGTCGCTTCGGATAGCGGCACGTCGGTCGCGCCGCGCACGTACGACAGTCCGTTTTCGGGCGCGATCAGCGCCCCCACGTCAAGGTCTGCTGCCATCGATGTCTCCGTCCGTTTTTGTCCGATCGGCCCGGCACGCGGCTCACGCGCGCCTGCTCCGCCGCGATCGCGGCGGACCGCCTCTGCACGCATGATGCCGCGCGCCGCTGACGACACTCTGACATCAAATCGCGGCCGACGGATGAAATAGCACGACCGGACGATACGATCCGGCCCGAAAAAAAACAGACGAAAACGACGGACGAAAAAAAAGCAGCCCGAAGGCTGCTTCCTTTCGCGGGATACGCGCGCGCGGCTTAGTGCCGGCTGCGAATCTTCGCGAGGCGCTGGATCGCCTCAAGCTGCGCCATCGCGGTCGCGAGCTCGGATTGCGCCTTTGCGAGGTCGAGGTCCGACTTCGCGTTCTGCAGCGTTTCCTCGGCACGCTTGCGCGCTTCCTCGGCTTTCGCCGCATCGAGGTCCTTGCCGCGGATCGCGGTGTCGGCGAGCACCGTCACGGCGCCCGGCTGCACTTCGAGAATGCCGCCCGCGACGAACACGAATTCGTCGTTGCCGCCCTCGACTTCGATGCGCACCGCACCCGGACGAATCCGCGTGATCAGCGGCGTGTGACCCGGCAGAATGCCCAGCTCACCCGTTTCGCCCGGCAGCGCGACGAATTTCGCCTCACCCGAGAAGATCTGCTCTTCCGCGCTGACGACGTCTACTTTGATGGTTGCCATATCGACTCCTGCCGACGGGAGTTGGCGCTTTAGCGCTTACTCCCGTCCCATGCCGCGCTTGGAAAGAGTTGGCGCTTCAGCGCTTACTCTTTCCTCGCGGCGGTCGATCGGAGCGGACACTTGCGCGCTGACTCCGATCCCATGCACGGCGAGTTGAGCGTGTCGCGTGGGCTCCGATCCGCGAAAAGATACCATCATGGTATCCATCGCGGACGCACGGCGCCCGCCGCGTTACGCCCGCCCCTTACGAGATCTTCTTGGCCTTTTCGAAGGCTTCGTCGATCGTGCCGACCATGTAGAACGCCTGTTCCGGCAGGTGGTCGCACTCGCCGTCGACGATCATCTTGAAGCCACGGATCGTTTCCTTCAGCGGCACGTACTTGCCCGGCGAACCCGTGAACACTTCAGCGACGTGGAACGGCTGCGACAGGAAACGCTGGATCTTACGCGCACGTGCGACCGACAGCTTGTCTTCCGGCGACAGTTCGTCCATGCCCAGAATCGCGATGATGTCGCGCAGTTCCTTGTAGCGCTGCAGCGTCTGCTGAACGCGACGCGTGATCGAGTAGTGCTCTTCACCGATCACGTTCGGGTCGATCTGGCGCGACGTCGAGTCGAGCGGGTCGACCGCCGGGTAGATACCCAGCGAAGCGATGTCACGCGACAGAACGACGGTCGCGTCCAGGTGGCCGAAGGTCGTGGCCGGCGACGGGTCGGTCAAGTCATCCGCAGGGACGTACACGGCCTGAACCGACGTAATCGAGCCCTTCTTGGTCGACGTGATGCGTTCCTGCAGCTTGCCCATTTCTTCAGCCAGCGTCGGCTGATAGCCCACTGCCGACGGCATACGGCCGAGCAGTGCCGACACTTCGGTACCGGCCAGCGTGAAACGGTAGATGTTGTCGACGAAGAACAGCACGTCGAGGCCTTCGTCACGGAAGTGCTCGGCCATCGTCAGGCCGGTCAGCGCGACGCGCAGACGGTTGCCCGGCGGCTCGTTCATCTGGCCGTACACCAGCGCGACCTTGTCGAGAACGTTCGAGTCCTTCATTTCGTGGTAGAAGTCGTTCCCTTCACGGGTACGCTCGCCCACGCCCGCGAACACGGAGTAACCGCCGTGTTCCTTCGCGATGTTGTTGATGAGCTCCATCATGTTGACGGTCTTGCCCACGCCAGCACCGCCGAACAGGCCAACCTTGCCGCCCTTCGCGAACGGGCAGATCAGGTCGATGACCTTGATACCCGTTTCGAGCAGTTCGGTCGACGGCGACAGTTCGTCGAACGCCGGAGCCTTCTGGTGGATCGAACGCGTCACTTCGCTTTCGATCGGGCCAGCTTCGTCGATCGGACGGCCGAGCACGTCCATGATTCGGCCGAGGGTCGGCTTGCCGACCGGCACCGAAATCGGTTTTGCCGTGTTCTTCACGGTCAGGCCGCGGCGCAGGCCGTCGGATGCACCCAGACAAATGGTACGGACCACGCCGTCACCCAGCTGCTGCTGGACTTCGAGCGTCAGTTCCGAGCCATCGAGAATGAGCGCGTCGTAGATCTTCGGCATGCTTTCGCGCGGGAATTCCACGTCGATAACGGCGCCGATGCACTGTACGATCTTGCCTTCTACCAAAGCAGCAGTACTCATCGCTTTTCCTTTAAATACCTGATTCTTTACTCGCGCAAAGGCGCAGTTGTCGTCCCGGGCGCGCGCTTAAACAGCGGCTGCGCCGCCGACGATCTCCGACAGTTCTTTCGTAATCGCGGCCTGGCGGCTCTTGTTGTATACGAGCTGCAGTTCGCTGATCACCGTCTTCGCGTTGTCGGACGCGGCCTTCATCGCGACCATCCGCGCCGATTGCTCGGACGCCATGTTCTCCGCGACAGCCTGGTAAACCAGCGCCTCGACGTAACGCACGAGCAGTTCGTCGACGACTGCCTGCGCGTCCGGCTCGTAGATGTAATCCCACGACGTGGCCGGCGTACCGTCATCGGCCTCGAAGTGCTCCGACGACAGCGGCAGCAACTGCTCGATCACGGCTTCCTGCTTCATCGTGTTGACGAAGCGCGTGTAAGCGATATAAACCGCCGACAGCTTGCCTTCCGAGTACAGGTCGAGCTGCGTCTTCACGGCGCCGATCAGCTTGTCCAGATGCGGGGTGTCGCCGAGGTGCACGACCTGCGACATCACCTTCGCGCCGAAGCGGTTCAGGAACCCGAGGCCCTTGCTACCGATCGCAGTGGCTTCGACCTTCTGGCCCTTCTCTTCCAGCTCCTTGAACTTCTGCACCGTCGCACGCAGCACGTTGGTGTTCAGACCACCGCACAGACCCTTGTCCGTCGTGACAAGGATGATGCCGGCCGTCGTCGCGCCGTCGTTCGCCACCATGAACGGGTGGCGGTACTCCGGGTTCGCACGGCTCATGTGCGCGGCGATGGCTCGGACCTTGTCCGCGTACGGACGAGCGGCGCGCATGCGTTCCTGCGCGCGGCGCATCTTCGATGCGGCCACCATCTCCATCGCCTTCGTGATCTTGCGCGTGTTTTGCACGCTCTTGATCTTGCCGCGAATTTCCTTCATTCCAGCCATAGCTTGCTCCTTGACCGAAGCGGCGCGGGCGCATCAGCACCCGCGCGGCCTCAGTGTGTCACTCGCGGATCAATAGGCACCCGACTTCTTGAAGGACTCGATCGCCGCGCGCAGCGCGCCTTCGTCGTCCTTCGAGAGATCCTTGGTGTCTTCGATGCGCTTGATGAGGTCAGCGTGGCTGGTCTTCAGGTTGTCGCGCAGGCCCTTCTCGAACGGGAGCACTTGCTTCACGTCGAGATCGTCGAGGTAGCCGTTGTTCGCGGCGTACAGCGACACGGCCAGTTCCCACACCTGCAGCGGCTGGTACTGCGGCTGCTTCAGCAGTTCCGTCACGCGGCGGCCGCGCTCGAGCTGCTTGCGGGTCGCTTCGTCGAGGTCCGATGCGAACTGCGCGAATGCGGCCAGTTCACGGTACTGCGCGAGGTCGGTACGGATACCGCCCGACAGCTTCTTCACGACCTTCGTCTGAGCGGCGCCACCGACTCGCGACACCGACACGCCGGCGTTGATTGCCGGGCGGATGCCTGCGTTGAACAGGTCGGTTTCCAGGAAGATCTGGCCGTCGGTGATCGAGATCACGTTCGTCGGAACGAACGCGGTCACGTCGCCAGCCTGCGTTTCGATGACCGGCAGTGCCGTCAGCGAGCCGCTCTTGCCCTTCACTTCGCCGTTCGTGAACTTCTCGACGTACTCTTCCGACACGCGAGCAGCACGCTCGAGCAGACGCGAGTGCAGATAGAACACGTCACCCGGGTAGGCTTCACGGCCCGGCGGGCGGCGCAGCAGCAGCGAGATCTGACGGTATGCCCAGGCTTGCTTGGTCAAGTCGTCATAGATGATCAGCGCGTCTTGACCGCGGTCGCGGAAGTATTCGCCCATCGTGCAGCCGGCGTACGGTGCGAGGTATTGCATCGCGGCCGAATCCGAAGCCGAAGCGGCGACGACGATCGTGTATTCCATCGCGCCCGTTTCTTCGAGCTTGCGCACCACGTTCATGATCGACGAAGCCTTCTGGCCGATCGCGACGTAGATACAGACCAGGTCCTTGCCCTTCTGGTTGATGATCGCGTCGATCGCCACCGCGGTCTTGCCGCACTGACGGTCGCCGATGATCAGCTCACGCTGGCCACGGCCGATCGGCACCATCGCGTCGATCGACTTGATGCCCGTCTGCACCGGCTGCGACACCGACTTACGCCAGATCACGCCCGGAGCGATCTTTTCGATCGCGTCGGTCAGCTTCGCGTTGACCGGGCCCTTGCCGTCGATCGGGTTGCCGAGCGCGTCGACCACGCGGCCGACGAGTTCCGGACCCACCGGAACTTCGAGAATGCGGCCCGTCGTCTTGACGACGTCGCCTTCCGAGATGTGTTCGTATTCGCCGAGAATCACAGCGCCGACCGAGTCGCGCTCGAGGTTCAGCGCGAGGCCGAACGTGTTGCCCGGAAACTCGAGCATTTCGCCCTGCATCACGTCCGACAGGCCGTGGATGCGCACGATACCGTCGGTCACGGAGATCACGGTGCCCTGGTTGCGAACGTCTGCGCTCGCTTCAAGGCCCTGGATCCGGCTCTTGATCAGCTCGCTGATCTCAGAGGGATTGAGTTGCATTATTCGCTCCTGATAGTCAATTCTGTTGCGTGCCGGCGTGGCGCTCAGGCGGTCAAGGCAGCCTGCATCGATGCGAGGCGCGCGCGAACCGAGGTGTCGAGCACTTCGTCGCCGACCGTCACGCGCACGCCGCCGATCAGCGACGAATCGACTTCGACCGTCG
This sequence comes from Burkholderia ambifaria AMMD, assembly GCF_000203915.1. NCBI lineage: Bacteria > Pseudomonadati > Pseudomonadota > Betaproteobacteria > Burkholderiales > Burkholderiaceae > Burkholderia > Burkholderia ambifaria. Next base: position 104,224 of record NC_008390.1, on the reverse strand, counting down.
GCTTCAGCTTGCGCTTGAACTTGCGTTCGAGGCCAGAGACGAGACTTTCGAGATCCGCGCCGTTCAGCGGGAACGCGCTCACGATCTCGGCGTCGGCTGCACCTTCACGTTCGTTCTTGAGCGCCTCGAACTGCTCGGCAATTTCCGGCAGCAGCGCGATACGATGATTGTCGACCAGCATCTGCACGAAGTTCTTCGCTTCCGCGCCGGCCGCGACCGGCGACTTCACCGCAGCAAGCAGCAGCTCGACCACTTGCGTGCGCGTCACCTTCGGGCTCGACGCGACCGACAGCACTTCCGGCAGACGCGCAACCTGGGCCAGCTCTTGCACGAGCGTGGACCAGGCGGCGATGTCACCTCCCTCGGCCACGCGGAACAGCGCTTCTGCGTAAGGGCGGGCGATGGTTGCAAGTTCGGCCATGATCAGAGCTCGGCTTTCAGTTGATTCAGCAGTTGGGCGTGGGCCGTTTGATCGACTTCGCGCTTCAGGATCTGCTCGGCGCCCTTCACGGCCAGCGAGGCGACTTCGCCACGCAGCGCTTCGCGCGCCTTCACGATTTGCTGTTCTGCTTCCGCTTTCGCCTGGGCGACGATGCGGGCGGCTTCAGCCTGGGCGTTGGCCTTGATTTCCTCGGCGACCGCCTGGGCACGCTTTTCAGCGTCGGCGATGCGCTGCTGGCCGTCGTTGCGGGCCTGCGCGAGTTCCTGGTCCACGCGCTTGTGCGCTGCGTCGAGTTCCGCCTTGCCCTTCTCCGCGGCGGCGAGGCCGTCGGCGATCTTCTTCGAACGTTCGTCGAGGGCGTTGATCAACGGCGGCCACACGAATTTCATCGTGAACCACGCGAGGACCAGGAACACGACCATTTGCGCAAACAGAGTTGCGTTGAGATTCACGGTGTTTCCTTATCTGCTATCCGGAAAAATGAAACGGTAAGGCGCTCATCGAGTTGCATTCGATCAGCGCCCCAAGTCTCCGTTCCGCCCTGCGCCGGCTTACGCCGGGCGCATATTTCCGAGGAACCTTAGCCTGCGAGCTTCGACAGGAGCGGGTTCGCGAACGCGAACAGCATTGCGACACCAACACCGATCAGGAATGCAGCGTCGATCAGGCCGGCCAGCAGGAACATCTTCGTTTGCAGCGGGTTGATGAGTTCCGGCTGACGTGCGCACGCTTCGATGTACTTGCCACCCATCAGCGCGATACCGATACAGGCGCCGATTGCACCCAGGCCGATGATGATGCCGATACCGATGGCGGTCAGACCCTGGATGTTGGCGATGTAAGCTTGCATGATCACTCCTTTGTGAAAAGACTTGGAACTGAGATTTAAAAAACTAAAACGAAGACTCTTTGTTGCACGCCGCGCTTAGTGCTTGTCGTGCGCCTGGCCGAGATACACCAGCGTCAGCATCATGAAAATGAATGCCTGCAACAGAACAATCAGGATGTGGAAGATTGCCCAGACGCTGCCCGCGATCACGTGACCAATGAAGCCGAGGAACGTTGCGTCGCCACCGAAGCTCCACATGCTGCCGAGCAGGGCGATCAACAGGAACAACAGCTCACCCGCGTACATGTTGCCGAACAGCCGCATGCCGAGCGAAACGGTCTTTGCGACGTATTCGACGATGTTGAGCGCGAGGTTGGGGATCCACAGCAGCGGGTGGCCGCCGAACGGGGCCGACAGCAGCTCATGCACAAAGCCGCCCGCGCCCTTGATCTTGATGCTGTAGTAGATCATCAGGACGAACACGCCGAGCGCGATGCCGAGCGTGCCGTTCAGGTCGGCCGTCGGGACGATGCGATGGTGGGAAATCACGTCCGACAGACCGAGCAGGCCGATCACGCGGCCCGGCAGGTCGACCGGGAGGAAGTCGAGCGAGTTCATCAGCGTGACCCACACGAACACCGTGAGGGCGAGCGGCGCGATGAACGTACGATTGCCGTGGACGATGGCCTTCGACTGGTCTTCGACCATTTCGACGAGCATCTCGATCGCGCACTGGAAACGGCCCGGCACGCCCGACGTCGCCTTGCGGGCGGCCAGACGCAGCACGAGGATCGTCACGATGCCGCACACGATCGACCAGAACAGCGTATCGAGATTCCAGACGTGGATATCGAAAATCGACGTCTGATGCGAGGTGGAGAAATTCTGCAAGTGGTGCGCAATGTACTCGGACGGATCCGGACGCGTGCCTTCGCTAGCTGCCATATCGTTAATGCCACCCAAATTGTCGAAAATCGTTTTGCCCCGTTCCGCAATACGCTATTGCGGGAACGGGCCGGTGCGGTTCGTTGTCGAAACCGCACGCTGCTTGTTTCTTACCGCCAGGCCAGTGCGATCCAGTACGTCTTCAGCACGACGAGGTACGTGACCAGGAACGGCACCCAGTGCACGCCGGCCCAGCCGAACGCCACTGCTGCGAACATCCCGATCGTCAGGCCGAGTTTCAGGGCTTCGCCCATCACCCAGCTCATGACGGTGGCCGTGCCACCTGCCTTCAGTCGTGCCACGAACAACGCGCTTGGCACCCAGCCGATCGCCCCGCCCAGAAACGCGGACTGCGCAGCGGCGCCCGGCGACTTTGAAAACAGCCACCACGCCAGCGTTGCAACCAGGGACAAGACCACCTGCGCGGCCACCACCTTGGAGGGGGTCACGCGCGACGGCTTGCTCACGTTCGGACCGAACAGCCTCTCGGCTTCCGTCCGCGTGAGCGGAACGATGTTGTTATCTTGCTGCTCGGCATCCCAGTCGTCGGCATCGGACTCGCGCCGTTCGCCGGCCGCTGAAGCGCTGCGTTGCGCTCGGTGATCATCGTGCCTGTCGTTCGGCGCCTGACCCGCCATCGCAATTTTCCGCAAAATCCTTGAACCCGGCCCCAGACTTTCCGAAAGCTTTCAGGGGTGCCTAGCTAACAAATCCGGGCGATTGTAAGCGATAGTTGCAAGTGATTCAAGGCTTTAGACGCGACAAAAACCTGTGCAAAACGACGCCTCATCATATGAAAAACGCGCGAATCGACGACGTACGATGACAGTTGTAAGGTCGCCTTCCCGCACCGGTATTTCTTGCCCGAAAAAGTACGGCGACGAGGAAATGAAGCGGCATCGATGCCTGGCACGGGCGTCATCGACGCGACGCGATCGCAGCAGGAATGCTGCTGTGACGCGACCGTGGAAAACGACCGGGCGCAACGATGTGGAACAAAGGAACTAGTGTGATCACCGCGGTGGGCGCGACACGCGAAATGCGCTCGGCCGCGAGCGGGCCGAGGCTCGCAATCAGTTGTTGTGCCGCCACAGAATATCGACTGTGAATCGCCGCACTTATCAACAGCCCGGGTTCGCCACGGCCGGGAACGCCGTGCGCCCTCTCCGTCACGCTTGCAGCACGTCTGCACCGCAGGCGGCCGCGCCGCTCAACCGTGAACGAGCAACCACGCGCCCAGTGCCGCGCTCACGATCGCGAACGGAATCGACACCAGGTGAAACGGCAGCCACATGCGCGGCTCCTTCGCGAGACGCACCGCGATCAGGTTCGCGAGCGAACTGATCGCGAAGCCGAAGCCGCCGACCGATACGCCGAACGCGAGCGCGCGCCAGTCGTGCGTGAATTCCGACAGCAGGATGGCCGCCGGCACGTTGCTGATTCCCTGTGACAGCACCACACCTGCCCCGAACACACGCAGTGGCGAATCGAGATGGGTCCGCGCGATCGCGTCGTGCACGACGGGCAGCGCAGCCGCGCTGCGCAGCACGACGAACATCAGCACGAAGATCAGCAGCAGCAGCCAGTCGATCTTCAGGACTGCGTCACGTTTTGCGACCAGCAGCGCGATCACGACGGCGAGCAGCGCCGGCACCGGATGATGCGCGTCGGCCAGCAGCACGAACGCACCGAACAGCACCGCCGCGAGCAGCGCGTGCATGCGCTGCACCGGAACGGCCTCGACGTCCCCCGACAGGTCGAGCGGTTTCGCGCGAAACGCGCACGCCGTCAGCACGAGCAGCAGCGCCATCAGCACCAGCGCGAGCGGCCCGAGCGTGACGACGAAACGGCCGAACGACATGCCGCTCAATTGCCACAGGAACAAGTTCTGGGGATTGCCGAGCGGCGTCGCGACCGACCCCGCGTTGACGGCCAGCGCGACCACGATCACGAGCCGCCGGAACGGCAGCGGCGTCAGCGCGCGCAGCGACACCATCAACGGCACGACGACGAACAGCGCGACGTCGTTGGTGAGCCACATCGCGAGTGCCGCCGCGAACACGACAAGCAGTATCGCGAGCCCGCGCTCCGAATGCACGTGATGGACGATGCGATGCGCGAGCCACATCAGGCATCCGGACAACTCGAGCGCCTTGGTCAGCATCAGCAGGCCCGCGAGCGTCGCGACGGTCTGCCAGTCGACGCGCCCGGCCAGCGTGGCGATTGGTTGCGGATGCAACCATTGCAGAATGATCAGTGCAAGCGCCAGTACCGACAGCACCGGCTCCTTCAACAGCCAGGCAAGCCAACGGCGTGGCGCCGCCGCGCCCGTGTTCTCTATCAATCGCGCCTCGTTATTCTTCGGTCGCGACGTTGCCGCGCAAGCGCACGAGGATGCCCTCGAGCGCATCGAGGTTGCCGAAATCGATCATCACCTGCCCTCGCCCGCGGCGGCCGAGCTTGATCTTCACCGTCGACGCGAGCAGGTCGGACAACTCCTCTTCGAGACGGCGCGTGTCGCGGCCGCCGTCATCCTTCGCGCGCGCCTTCACCGCAGGCGCTTCCTTCGTCGTGTGCGCGACCAGCTTCTCGGTCTCGCGCACCGACATGCGCTTGTTGACGACCTGGTGCGCGAGCGTGATCTGCGTCGCCGCGTCGACCGCGAGCAGCGCACGCGCGTGGCCCATGTCGAGATCGCCGGCCAGCAGCATCGTCTGCACCGGCGCAGCGAGGTTCAGCAGGCGCAGCAGGTTCGACACCGCGCTGCGCGAACGGCCGACCGATTCGGCCGCCTGTTCGTGCGTGAACCCGAACTCGTCGAGCAGGCGCTGGATACCGTGCGCCTCTTCCAGCGGGTTCAGGTCCTCGCGCTGGATGTTCTCGATCAGCGCCATCGCGGCAGCCGCCTGATCGGACACGTCCTTCACGAGCACCGGCACTTCGTCGAGACCGGCCAGGCGTGCCGCGCGGAAACGTCGCTCGCCGGCGATGATCTCGTATTTGTCAGACGAAATGGGCCGCACCAGGATCGGCTGCATCACGCCTTGCGCGCGGATGCTCGCCGCCAGTTCCTGCAGGCTGCCTTCGTCCATCCGGGTCCGCGGCTGGTACTTGCCCGCCTGCAGCTTGCCGAGCGCGAGCGTGTTCGGCGCCCCTTCGATCTTCACCGCTTCGGTGATGTCCGCACTGCCGCCGAGCAGCGCTTCGAGGCCACGTCCCAAGCCCTTCTTCTTTGGTACCGCGTTCATGTCTTTCTTCCTCGCTTCGCTCATGTCCGGATCACGACACCTCGAACGCGCGCACGCGGTCGATCATCTCGGCACCGAATTGGATATACGCCTGCGCACCGCGCGAGTTGCGGTCGAACACGACGCCCGGCAACCCGTAACTCGGCGCTTCCGCCAGGCGCACGTTGCGCGGGATCACCGCGTCGAACACCTTGTCGCCGAAGTGCGCTTTCAGTTGATCGGAGACTTGCTGCTGCAGCGTGATGCGCGGATCGAACATCACGCGCAGCAAGCCGATGATCTTCAGGTCGCGATTCATGTTCGCGTGAACCTGCTTGATCGTGTTGACGAGATCCGACAGCCCTTCCAGCGCGAAATACTCGCACTGCATCGGGATCACGACGCCATGTGCCGCGCACAGTCCGTTCAGCGTCAGCAGCGACAGCGTCGGCGGGCAATCGATCAGCACGAAGTCGTAGTCGTCGGCCACGTGCTCGAGCGCGGCCTTCAGCCGACGCTCGCGGTTGTCGATGCCGATCAGCTCGATCTCGGCACCCGACAGCTCGCGGTTGGCCGGCAGCACGTCGTACGTGACGCCCTCCGGACGCACGCGTGCGTCCATCACCGATACGCCGTCGATCAGCACTTCGTACACGGTCGACTCGCAGGCGGCCTTGTCGATCCCGCTGCCCATCGTCGCGTTGCCCTGCGGGTCGAGATCGATCAGCAGGACTCGTTGCTCCTGCGCTGCAAGGCTTGCGGCGAGATTGACCGATGTCGTCGTCTTGCCGACGCCCCCCTTCTGGTTCGCAACGCAGAAGATCTTTGCCATCGTTGGTGTGTTCCCTTTACCTTCAAACAAACGGCGCGCTAACGCGCGCCTTCAATTCGCCTCGTCGACGATCACCTCGATCAGGTGCCGTTCGGCATCGAGCATCGGTACTGCAAGCCGCATCGTCTGCTTTACGCGGCTGCCTTCCGGCAGTCGTGCAATTTCGTCGTCCGGGTGAACACCCTTCATTGCCCAGATCGATCCGCCGGGTGCGACGAGATGACGAGCAAGTTTAACGAAGTCGGATAGATCCGCGAAGGCGCGGGACACGATCATGTCGAATTTTTCCGGCACGTCGACACCCGGCTGCAGCAATTCGACCCGCCCCGTGACGACCGACAGGTTCGCGAGCTTCAGCTCCGCGCGCATTTGCGTCTGGAATGCAGACTTTTTCTGCACGATATCGTTCAACGTCACCTGCCAGTCCGGCCGGACGATCGCCAGCACGATGCCGGGCAGGCCGCCGCCCGAACCCACGTCGAGCACGCGCGCCGATGCACGGTCGCGCAGATGCGGAACGATGGAGAGCGAATCGAGAATGTGCTGGATCAGCATCTGCTTCGGGTCGCGGATCGCAGTCAGGTTGTAGACCGCGTTCCACTTGCCGAGCAGCGCGACATAGTCGAGCAGCTGGTTGCGTTGTGCATCCGTCAATGCGATGTCGAGCGCGGCCGTGCCGTCGACGAGCATCTGTTCAAGTACGTCCCGATTAACCGCCGGCGCGCGACGCGCCGTCATTGTTGCGTCGGGACGGTGCCATCCCCCTGCTCCGTCGCCTCTGCGGCGGTGCCGTTACGACGGCCAAGGCCACGGCGTTTCAGATGCACCATCAGCAATGAGATCGCAGCCGGCGTGACGCCCGAGATCCGCGAGGCCTGGCCGATCGTTTCCGGCCGGAACTCGTTGAGCTTCTGGCTCACTTCGAACGACAGGCCGCGAACCTCGCGGTAGTCGATGCCATCCGGCAAGCGCGTGTTCTCGTTCGCATCGTTGCGCTCGATCTCGCTCGCCTGCCGCTCGATATAGCCCTGATACTTGATGCCAATCTCGACCTGCTCCTTGATCTGCTCGAGCAGCACCGGATCGTCGGCCAGCGGTTCGGTAGGCGCGCATTCGCCACCCTTCAGGCTGCACACGCCGTCGTAGCTGATGCCCGGGCGGCGCAGCAGCTCGGCGAGGCTATATTCGTGATCGATCGCCTTCCCGAGCAAAGCCGTCGCCTCTTCCGGCGGCAGCGTCTTCGGCGTGACCCACGTCGACTTCAGGCGTTCGGTTTCACGTGAAACAGCGTCGCGCTTCCGGCTGAATGCATCCCAGCGTGCGTCGTCGACGAGCCCCAGTTCGCGGCCGATCTCGGTCAAACGCATGTCCGCGTTGTCTTCACGCAGGCTCAAGCGGTATTCCGCACGGCTCGTGAACATCCGGTACGGCTCGGCCACGCCGCGCGTAACGAGGTCGTCGACCAGCACGCCCAGGTACGCCTGATCGCGACGCGGGCACCATGCGTCCTTCTCCTGCACGTAGCGGCCTGCGTTCAAGCCGGCCAGCAGGCCTTGTGCGGCCGCTTCTTCGTAGCCGGTCGTGCCGTTGATCTGGCCCGCAAAGAACAGCCCGTTGATCGCCTTCGTTTCGAGCGACGCCTTCAGCGCGCGCGGGTCGAAGTAGTCGTACTCGATCGCGTAGCCGGGCCGCAGGATGTGCGCGTTCTCGAGGCCGCGCATCGAGTGCACGAGCTCGAGCTGCACATCGAACGGCAGGCTCGTCGAAATTCCGTTCGGGTAGAACTCGTTGGTCGTCAGCCCTTCCGGCTCCAGGAAGATCTGGTGCGATTCCTTCGACGCGAACCGGTGAATCTTGTCCTCGATCGACGGGCAGTAGCGCGGGCCGACGCCTTCGATCACGCCTGTATACATAGGCGAACGGTCGAGGCCGCCGCGAATGATGTCGTGCGTGCGCTCGTTCGTATGCGTGACCCAGCACGGCAGCTGCTGCGGATGCTGTTCCGCGCGGCCCAGGAACGAGAACACGGGAATCGGATCAAGGTCGCCCGGCTGCTCGTCCAGCTTCGAAAAGTCGATCGAGCGGCCATCGATACGCGGCGGCGTACCGGTCTTCAGGCGGCCCTGCGGCAGCTTCAGCTCCTTCAGGCGCGCCGACAACGACACGGCCGCCGGATCGCCCGCGCGACCGCCCGTATAGTTGTTCAGACCGACGTGGATCTTGCCGTCGAGGAACGTACCTGCTGTCAGCACTACCGCCCGCGCGCGGAAGCGGATGCCGATCTGCGTGACGGCGCCGACCACGCGGTCGCCTTCCACCATCAGATCGTCCACGGCCTGCTGGAACAGCCACAGGTTCGGCTGATTCTCGAGCCGATGGCGGATCGCAGCCTTGTACAGGATACGGTCGGCCTGTGCGCGCGTCGCCCGCACGGCCGGGCCCTTCGACGAATTGAGGATCCGAAACTGAATACCGCTCTCGTCCGTCGCGGCAGCCATCGCGCCGCCGAGCGCATCGACTTCCTTGACCAGATGGCCCTTGCCAATGCCGCCGATCGACGGATTGCAGCTCATCTGCCCGAGCGTTTCGATGTTATGGGTCAGCAGCAGCGTCTTCGCGCCCATACGGGCCGAGGCCAACGCGGCTTCCGTGCCGGCGTGCCCGCCACCGACAACGATGACGTCAAATTCTGTGGGAAAAAGCATGGTGGATTCCGCACACAGGACTGTGCACGAACCTATCTGAGAAATGTATGGGGCGAATTATAGCGGGTTCGCTTTTCACCCGAAGGCCATCCGAATGGTAGGGCCGGTTCATTTCGGCGTTTTTTTGGCCGATCGGCCGAGCTGTGCCGGCCCAGCCTGCTACGGCAATGTGCGCCCGCGGCCTCGACGCACATCGCCAAGCTGTGCAAAACAGGCGTCGACATCCCTCCGAGGTCACAGTATTTCCGATCGATCGCCCGGTACTTATCCCCTGTGCCGTTCGTCTCGCGGCAATAGCGGGCTGTCGTGCACACAAGCACACAATGCTCGTTATCCTGTGCAGCCCGGCACGATAGGCACCCCGCCCCCATCACAGCGCTTCGGCTGGATGCTCCGGCACTTATCCCCAAACCCGATTCGTCGGAGCATGGCCCTGCTCCCAAAAACAAAAACGGCGTGTTTCACGTGAAACACGCCGCCCGTTTCCCGCCACCCGCCCTAACCATCAAGCCATCTTCTTCGCCAGCCCGAGGTACGTTTCGATCACGCGCGGATTCTGTGCCAGTTCGGCCGCCGGCCCCTCCAGCGCCAGCTCCCCCGTCTCCAGTACATAACCGTAGTCCGAGATCTGCAGCGCCGCCCGCGCGTTCTGCTCGATCAGCAGCGTCGCGACACCTGTGCCGCGCAACGCGCTGATGATATGAAAAATCTCCTTCACGATCAGCGGCGCCAGCCCGAGGCTCGGCTCATCGAGCATCAGCAGGTCGGGTTTGCCCATCAGCGCGCGGCCCACCGCAAGCATCTGCCGCTCACCGCCCGACAGCGTACCGGCCGCCTGCTTGCGCCGCTCCTTGAGCCGCGGAAACAGCGCAAACACATGATCGAGCTGGTCGAGGAAGTTCGACTCGCCCGCGAGCTTGCGGCGATACGCGCCCAGCACGAGGTTGTCCTCGACCGTCATCGTACTGAACAGCTCGCGCTTTTCCGGCACGAGGCACATCCCGCGCGCGACGCGCTGCTCGACCGGCAGCGCGCCCACGTCGTGGCCGCGGTACATGACCGCGCCCGACGCATGCCCGGTCACGGGCAACGCGCCCATGATCGCGTTCAGCATCGTCGACTTGCCGGCACCGTTCGGGCCGATCACGCTGACGATCTGCCCGGCGCCCACCTTGATCGCCGCACCGTGCAGCGCCTCGACTTTCCCGTACCGGACCGCCAGTCCGCGCACCTCGAGAATCGGCATCGTCGTGTCCGCCGTCATCACTCCACCCCGCCCAGATACGCTTCGAGCACCGCCGGATCCTGCTGCACGTCCTGCGGCAGCCCTTCCGCGATCCGCGTGCCGAATTCCATCACCACCAGCCGGTCGGTGAGATTCATCACGAAATCCATGTCATGTTCCACGAGCAACACGCTCATCCCTTCGGCCTTCAGCCGCCGCAACAGATCGGCGAGTTGCTGCTTCTCCTGGTAGCGCAGCCCGGCGGCCGGCTCGTCGAGCAGCAGCAGCATCGGGTCGCAGCACAGCGCGCGGGCGATTTCGAGAATCCGCTGCTGGCCGAGCGCGAGGCTGCCGGCTTCGTCGTACATGTGCTTTTCGAGGCCGACGCGGCGGATCTGCCGTGCCGCTTCAGCCAGCAGTTGCGCCTCCTCGTGCGCGTTGAGCCGCGCGATGCTGCGCCATACGCCCGTATGGCCGCGCAGATGCGCGCCGATCGCGACATTCTCGAGCACCGTCATCGTCGGCAGCAGCTTCACGTGCTGGAACGTACGGCCGATTCCGCGCCGGACGATCTGCCGCGACGTGAGCCCGTCGATCCGCTCACCACGGAACGTGATCGTGCCGCCGGTCGGCTGCAGCACGCCGGTCACGAGGTTGAACGTGGTCGACTTGCCGGCACCATTCGGGCCGATCAGGCCGATGATCTGCCCCGCCTTCACGTCGAAACTCACGTCGTTGACGGCCACCAGCCCGCCGAACTGCTTGCGCGCGTTGTCGACGACGAGCAGCGGCTCGCCGGCCACAGGTTTCGCGCGCTGCGGCAGCGGATCGGCCTGGTCGGGCACATGGGCGCGCGGCCCGCGCGGAAACAGCTTCGCGACGAACGGCCACACGCCCTGGCGCGCGTACTGCAGCAGCAGCACCATCAGCACGCCGAACACGATGATCTCGAAGTTGCCTTCCGAGCCGAGCAGCTTCGGCAGCAGCGTCTGCAGGTAGTCCTGCAGCACGGTGAGGATCGCCGCACCGAGCACCGCGCCCCACACGTGCGACACGCCGCCGACCACGGCCATGAACAGGAATTCGATCCCGTGGTTCAGCCCGAACGGGGTCGGGTTCACCGCGCGCTGCAGGTGCGCGTACAGGAAGCCCGATACCGCGGCGAGCACGGCCGCGTAGACGAAGATCACGACGCGCATCCATGCGGTGTTCACGCCCATCGCCTCGGCCATCACACCGCCGCCGCGCAGCGCGCGGATCGCGCGGCCGGGGCGGCTGTTGAGCAGGTTCTGCACCGACACGATCGCCGCCAGCACGACGGCCCAGATCAGGAAGTACAGGCTGCGGCCGCTGCCGAGCTCGATGCCGAACAGGTTCAGCGCCGGAATCCCGTTGATCCCGTCGTACTTGCCGAGCAGCTCGAGGTTGCCGAACAGATAGAAGAGCGCGAGGCCCCATGCGATCGTGCCGAGCGGCAGAAAGTGCCCGGACAGCCGCATCGTGACCGCACCCAGCACCAGCGCGACGAGCGCCGTCAGCACGACGCCGACGATCAGCGCGAGCCACGGCGACACGCCGTATCGCGTCGTCAGGAACGCCGTCGCATACGCGCCGATGCCGACGAACGCGGCCTGCCCGAAACTCGTCATCCCGCCGACACCCGTCAGCAGCACGAGCCCGATCGCGACGATCGCGTAGAGGCCGATGTAGTTCAGCAGCGTGATCCAGTATTCGGGCACCTGCAGCGCGCCGGGCAGCACCGGCAGCGCGAACAGCACCACGAGAAACACCCAGAAGGTCTTGTTGCGTACCATCGTCTTCATCGCGTCACTCCTCTTCCTCTTCCGCATGCGGCGTCGCGAAACTGCGCCACAGCAGCACCGGGATGATCAGCGTGAACACGATCACTTCCTTGTACGCGCTCGCCCAGAACGACGAATACGATTCGAGCACGCCGACGAGCAGCGAGCCGGCGGCCGCGAGCGGATAGCTGACCAGCCCGCCGATGATCGCGCCGACGAAGCCCTTCAGGCCGATCAGGAAGCCGGAGTCGTAATAGATAGTGGTCAGCGGGCCGACGAGGATGCCGGACAGCACGCCAAGGCCCGCGGCCAGCGTGAACGCCAGCCGCCCTGCTTCGGTCGTGCCGATGCCCACGAGCCGCGCGCCGAGCCGGTTCACCGACGTCGCGCGCAGTGCCTTGCCGGCGATCGTGCGACCGAAGTACACGTAGAGCGCACCGATCAGCACCAGCGCGGTCACGACCACGAGAATGCTCTGCACCGACACCGTCATGCTGCCGACCGCCAGCGACGCGTCCGCGAATCCGTTGGTACGCGAACCTTCCGCGCCGAACATCACGAGCCCGAGGCCGACCATCGCGAAATGGACGGCGACCGACACGATCAGCAGCAGCAGCGTCGTGCCTTCGGCGATCGGCTGATAGACGAGCCGGTAGACGAACGGCCCCATCGGCACGACGATCGCGAGCGTCAGTGCGATCTGCGCGAGCATCGGCAGCGGCTGCGCGGCAAAGCTGCGCGTGAGCGCGAACACCGCAAGCGGCAGCAGCACGTAGCGGCTCGCCAGCGTCGCGAGCGCGCGGCCGAGCTGATGGCGGCGTTCGCGATGGCGCACCAAGCCGCCGACTTCCAGCATGAAGCACGCGATGCCCATCACGAACAACAGCCAGCAGGTCGCGGGAAATTTCTGCGCCTGCAACGCCGCAAGCGTGAGCGCGCCGTAGGCGACGAATTCGCCCTGGGGAATGAAGATCACCCGCGTGACGGAAAACACCAGCACGAGCGCCAGCGACAGCAATGCATAAATGGCGCCGGTCGTGATGCCGTCTTGCGCGAGGATCGCCGCAATCGAGAAATCCATACGTTTCGTGTATCGAGAATGCTGCGGAGAAACGGCGACGGGAGCGGCCCGCGCACGCCGACGGCACGACCGGAAGGTCAAGCGTCGTGCGGCGGCTTCCCGGACACTCCATGCGGCGCGAGCGCGGGCCGCCAGGCCCGCCGCGCTGCCGACGGCGCGCACGGCGCCGTTCGCGCCGCGCCCGCCGGTTTCACGTGATGCTTACTCGGCCTGCAGCTTCCACTTGCCGTCGACGATCTGCACCATCACGCGCGCACGCGTGTCCAAGCCGTTGTGGTCGGTCGACGTCATGTTGATCACGCCGTGCGACACGGGCAGGTCCTTCACGCTCTCGAGCGACGCGCGCAGCGCCTCGCGGAACGCCTCGGTGCCCGGCTGGCCCTTCTTCAGCGCGTCGGGAATCGCGCGCTGCAGCAGCAGCCCCGCATCCCACGCATGCCCGCCGAAGGTCGACAGCGAGCCCGCGCCGTATGCCTTCTCGTACGCAGCCTTGTAGCCGAGTGCCGGCTTCTTCACCGGATTCGAATCGGGCAGCTGGTCGGTCACGAGCACCGGGCCGGCCGGCAGGATCTCGCCTTCGCAATCCTTGCCGCACACGCGCAGGAAGTCGTTGTTCGCGACGCCGTGCGTCTGGTACACCTTGCCCTTGTAGCCGCGCTCCTTGAGCGTCTTGGCCGGCAGCGCGGCCGGCGTGCCGGAACCGGCGATCAGCACCGCGTCGGGATTCGAGCCCAGCAGCTTCAGCACCTGCCCCATCACCGACGCGTCGGTGCGGTTGTAGCGCTCGTTCGACACGACCTTCAACCCGTTCTTCGCCGCGGCCGCGTTGAACGTGTTGTACCAGCTGTCGCCGTACGCGTCGGCGAAGCCGATGAAGCCGATCGTCTTCACGCCGTGCTTCGCCATGTAGCCGGCGATCGCATCGGCCATCAGCTGGTCGTTCTGCGGCACCTTGAACATCCACGCGCGCTTCGCGTCCATCGGCGCGATGATCTGCGCGCTCGCCGCGAGCGAGATCGTCGGTGTCTTGCCCTGCGACACCGGATCGAGCATCGCGAGCGAATTCGGCGTGACGGACGAACCGATGATCGCGTCGACGTGATCCTCGTCGATCAGCTTGCGCACGTTCTGCACCGCGCGGCTCGTGTCGGACGCATCGTCGAGGACGATGTACTGGACGCTCTTGCCCGCGATTTCCTTCGGCAGCAGCGCGATCGTGTTCTTTTCCGGAATCCCGAGCGATGCGGCCGGCCCGGTGGCCGACAGCGTCACGCCGATCTTCACCTGTGCCGACGCCGTGGCCGCCGCACACACGAGGCCCGCGGCAAGCAGAGCCTCCATCCATCGATTCATCTTCATTTATGTCGTCTCCAAACGCTGCTCGAAAAATCCACGGGTCGCTCGGGCGGCTCCCGGTCCTCAAAACAAGTTAATAATTTAACTATCTCGCCATGCCGCGCCTACGCTCGTTTTCCCGTGAAACGCGCGCGCGCCCGCCGCGCATTCCGAAGCGGTCGTTCGACCGTCACGATGCGCGGCAGCAATGTCGTCAGGATGAAGCAAGCGCGGAAAGGCGGCTTGGCGGGAAAGGCGATCGATGCGCACGCAACGATCGTCGGCAGATCGACCGGCCAAAGCGGATTCGGCCACGCGCGCGGGCGGCGCAAGATCGGAAGCGCGGCAGTTCATGTGGATGCGAACGCAACGACCGGAGAAAGAACCGTGCCGGCCAATCGCGCCGGAGCGCGCATACCGGCCGCAGAACGGCTCGCGAAAGCACGGGCATACCCATGCGCTACCCACCCCGTACGAGCGGCGCCAGCCGCCCGCCGTGCCCCGATCCATCGTCCTGCGCTTCTCATCCAACCGTACTCCCTCTTCTGCATTTTGCTTGTAGGAGAACTGCCGACCGATTTTCCCGACCGCGCGGTCGGCGAAAGCTGAGTGTAACGGACGCTTTTTGCGCACGCCAACCGGGTAAGCCCGGACGGCATGCACGCGGCTGCGCGCCAGTGGCGATCGACCGGCAGGCACGACGAAAACGGGAGGACGGGGTGAAACTGAAACGCGGGCAGTGCGAAGCCGAATACGGGCGCGCGGAACGCGGCGCCGCTTCCCTGCACCATCGAGGGAAATTCGCGCACACAAATGAAAAAGCGCTGTTGGATTCCGTCCAACAGCGCTTTGGGGTCCGGGCACTTTGTGCCTCGATTGTCTCCTCGTTCTCCACCTGCAAATTCGTTTCGCGGTGCATCAGAACTGAACGAAGATTAAAGGACCTTTCATGCCGGGACAACTTAGCATTTACCCCTATGGTGCATCGCCGCACGAAAATGGGGCACCAGCGCTGCCGCGCGGGGCCGGCCGGCGGCCGCCGAAACGCCCTTCCCGGCCGTGCCGGATGGTGCTTCGCATCAACCTCGCCCCTCCGCGCTGCACCACCCCCGCCGCACCGGCGCGATGCATTCAGGACGGCCTGAGCGTCTTGACCCGCGCGACCATCTCGCCGACGATCCCGCGCCGGAATGCCAGCACGCACGCGATGAAGATCAGCCCCGTGACGATCGTCGTCGACTCGCCGAGCGAGTGGAACCAGCCGATCCCGGTGACCGAGGCGAGCCATTCGCCGATGTCGCCGAGCCGGTCCTCCAGCGCGACGATCAGCGCCGCGCCGAGCAACGGCCCGAACAGCGTGCCCATCCCGCCGACGAGCGTCATCAGCACGACGAGGCCCGACATCGTCCAGTGCGCGTCGGACAGCGTCTCGAAGCCGAGCACCAGCACCTTCAGCGAACCGGCCAGCCCCGCGAGCCCGGCCGACAGGATGAACGCGAGCAGCTTGAAGCGATCGGTGTCGTAGCCGAGCGAGATCGCACGCGCCTCGTTCTCCTTGATCGCGACGAGCACCTGGCCGAACGGCGAGTGCACGATTCGCACGATGAACGCGCACGCGGCCACGATCACCGCGAGCACGACGTAGTAGAGCGCGACGTCGTTCGACAGGTCGACGAGCCCGAACAGGTGGCCGCGCGGCACGCCCTGCAGGCCGTCCTCGCCGCGCGTGAACGGCGCCTGCAGGTAGATGAAGTAGACCATCTGCGCGAACGCGAGCGTGATCATCGCGAAGTAGATGCCCTGTCGCCGGATCGCGAACAGCCCGACGACGAGCCCGAGCAGCGTCGCGGCGAACGTGCCGACGAGCACGCCGAGCTCCGGCGTGAAGCCGAGCGTCTGGATCGTATAACCGGTGCCGTAGCCGGCGGTCGCGAGGAACATCGCATGGCCGAACGACAGCAGCCCCGTATAGCCGATCAGCAGGTTGAACGCGGCCGCGAACAGCGCGAACGTGAGCACCTTCATCACGAAGACCGGATACGCGCCGATGAACGGCGCGGCGAGCAGTGCGGCGAGCAGCACGCCGTAGAGCACTTTTCTCTGCATCATTTTTCCTTGCCGAACAGGCCCGCCGGGCGGATCAGCAGCACGATCGCCATGATCACGAACACGACCGTGGCCGACGCTTCCGGATAGAACACGCGCGTGAAGCCCTCGATCACGCCGAGCATCAGCCCCGTGATGATCGAGCCGAGAATCGAGCCCATCCCGCCGATCACGACCACCGCGAACACGGTGATGATCATCGGCTGGCCCATCAGCGGCGACACCTGGATCACCGGCGCGGCAAGCACGCCGGCAAACGCCGCGAGCGCGACGCCGAAGCCGTAGGTGAGCGTGATCATCATCGGCACGTTCACGCCGAACGCCTCGACGAGCTTCGGGTTCTCGGTACCGGCACGCAGATAGGCGCCCAGGCGCGTCTTCTCGATCACGAACCAGGTCGCGAGACACACCGCAAGCGACGCGACGACCACCCACGCGCGGTAGTTCGGCAGGAACATGAAGCCGAGATTGGTCGCGCCGGACAGCTGCGACGGCACGTCGTACGGCTGGCCGGACGAGCCGTAGACCGAGCGGAACACGCCTTCGACGACGAGCGTGAGGCCGAACGTGAGCAACAGCCCGTACAGGTGATCGAGCTTGTACAGCCATCGCAGCATCGAACGCTCGACCAGGATCCCGAACGCGCCGACGAGCAGCGGCGCGAGCGCGAGCATCGCCCAGTACGGCAACCCGAGGTACGACAGCCCCATCCATGCGAGCATCGCGCCCAGCATGAACAGCGCGCCGTGCGCGAAGTTGATCACGTTGAGCAGCCCGAAGATCACCGCGAGCCCGAGGCTCAGGATCGCGTAGAACGAGCCGTTGACGAGCCCGAGCAGCAACTGGCTCAGCATCGCCGGCAACGGAATGCCAAAGATTTCCATCGACTTAGCCGTCAGTATGAGTTTCGTTGCGTGCGCAACCTTCAAGCGGCGGCGCACGCGGGCGGCGC
The DNA here is from genome assembly GCF_000203915.1 of Burkholderia ambifaria AMMD. Taxonomy (NCBI): domain Bacteria; kingdom Pseudomonadati; phylum Pseudomonadota; class Betaproteobacteria; order Burkholderiales; family Burkholderiaceae; genus Burkholderia; species Burkholderia ambifaria. The sequence goes on along the minus strand of NC_008390.1, from coordinate 86,743 downwards.
AGCGAGCACATCGCCGCGGCCCCCGCGCGCCGCTACACCGCTACGTCGCGCTTACTTCCACAGCGCGCAGCGCGATTCCTTCTTGGTGCCGAACGCCTGGTCGCCCGGAATCGTCGCGAGCACCTTGTAGTAGTCCCACGGCTCCTTCGACTCCGACGGCTTCTTCACTTCCATCAGGTACATGTCGTGAATCATGCTGCCGTCCTGACGGATCGTGCCCTTCGCGTAGAAGTCGCTGATCTTCATCTTCTTCAGCTCGGCCATCACCTTGTCGGAGTCGGTCGTGCCGGCGGCCTGCACGGCCTTCAGGTAGGTCGTCACCGACGAGTAGTCGGCCGCCTGCAGGCTCGACGGCATCTTCTTCATCTTGCCGAAGTAGCGCTGCGCCCACTGGCGCGATGCCGCATCGCGGTTCCAGTACCAGCTGTCGGTCAGCACGAGGCCCTGCGTCGTTTCGAGGCCGAGGCTGTGCACGTCGTTGATGAACATCAGCAGCCCGGCGAGCTTCATCGTCTTCGTGATGCCGAATTCCTTCGCGGCCTTGATCGAGTTGATCGTGTCGCCGCCCGCGTTCGCGAGGCCCAGGATCTGCGCCTTCGACGATTGCGCCTGCAGCAGGAACGACGAGAAATCCGACGCCGACAGCGGGTGGCGCACCGTGCCGAGCACCTGGCCGCCATTCGCCTTCACGACGTCGGACGTGTTCTTCTCGAGCGCCTTGCCGAACGCGTAGTCGGCGGTCAGGAAGAACCACGTCTTGCCGCCCTGCTTCACCACCGCCGAGCCGGTGCCTTTCGCGAGCGCCATCGTGTCGTACGCATAGTGCACCGTGTACGGCGTGCACTCCTCGTTCGTCAGCGTGTCCGCGCCCGCACCGATGTTGATGTAGACCTTCTTCTTCTCCGCGGCGAGCTTGGCCATCGCCAGCGCCGTTCCCGAATTCGTGCCGCCGACGAGCAGGTCGAGCCCGCCGCGGTCGATCCATTCGCGCGCCTTCGACGCGGCAATGTCGGCCTTGTTCTGGTGATCCGCGTACACGACCTCGATCGGCTTGCCGAGCACCTTGCCGCCGAAGTCGGCGACCGCCATGCGGATCGCCTCGAGGCCGCCCTGACCGTCAATGTCCGCATACAGCCCCGACATGTCGGTGACGAAACCGATCTTCACGGTATCCGCGGCATGCGCGGCGCCGGCGGTGAACGCGGCGGTCGCGAGCGCGAGACAGGCCTGCGCGAGGGTCTTCATTTTCATTGACGTCTCCTGTTGTTCTGATGCGTTGTGGTTATTCGAGGGCCGCCACGGCTAGCGGCAAGGGAAACGGGGCGGCGTCACACCCCGAGCAGGTCGTGAAGGATCGGCATCTTGCCTTCCAGTTCGGATGCACGGAAATGCTCGACGATGCGGCCATGCTCCATCACGTAGAAGCGATCGGCGAGCGGCGCGGCAAAACGGAAATTCTGTTCGACCATCACGACCGTGTAGCCGCGCGCCTTCAGCGCGATGATCATGCGCGCGAGCGCCTGCACGATCACCGGCGCGAGGCCTTCGGAGATTTCGTCGAGCAGCAGCAGGTTCGCGCCGGTGCGCAGGATCCGCGCCACCGCGAGCATCTGCTGCTCGCCGCCGGACAGCCGCGTGCCCTGGCTCTGCCGGCGCGACGCGAGATTCGGGAACATCGCGTAGATCTCGTCGAGCGGCATCGCATGCTCGCGCGGCCCGATCAGCGGCGGCAGCATCAGGTTCTCCTCGCATGACAGGCTCGAGAAGATCCCGCGCTCCTCCGGGCAATAGCCGACGCCGAAATGCGCGATGCGGTGCGTCGCGAGGCCGATCGTCTCGTTGCCCGCGACCTTGATCGAGCCGCTGCGGCGGCCGGTGAGGCCCATGATCGCGCGCAGCGTCGTGGTGCGGCCCGCGCCGTTGCGGCCGAGCAGCGTCACGACCTCGCCGCGATGAACGCTCAGGTCGACGCCGTGCAATATGTGGGATTCCCCGTACCAGGCCTCGAGGCCCGTGATCTCCAGCGCGGGCGTGCCGCTCTCGACGCCGCTCAATTCGCGTTCCTCCCGTTCGCTGCGCTTCATGCGTGCGCCCCCGCGAGCGCCGCGTCGGCGCTGCCCATGTAGGCTTCGATCACGAGCGGATTCTTCGACACCTCCGCATACGAGCCTTCGGCCAGCACCTCGCCGCGCTGCAGGACGGTGATCGTGTCGGAGATGCCGGCGATCACGTTCATGTTGTGCTCGACCATCAGGATCGTGCGGCCGCTCGCCACCTTCTTGATCAGCGCGGTCACGCGGTCCACATCTTCGTGGCCCATCCCTTGCGTGGGCTCGTCGAGCAGCATCAGTTCGGGTTCCATCGCGAGCGTCGTCGCGATCTCGAGCGCGCGCTTGCGGCCGTATGCGAGCTCGACGGTCGGCACATGCGCGAAATCGGTGAGGCCGACCTGCGTGAGCAGGTCCATCGCGCGATCGTCGAGCCGCTTCAGCGTGCGCTCGCTGCGCCAGAAATGGAATTCGGTGCCGAGCGAGCGCTGCAGGCCGATGCGCACGTTCTGCAGCGCGCTCAGGTGCGGGAATACCGCCGAGATCTGGAATGAACGGATGATGCCGCGGCGCGCGACCTGTGCCGGGCGCTCGTCGGTGATGTCGATGCCGTTGAAGACGATCTGACCGGCCGTCGGTGTCAGGAACTTGGTCAGCAGGTTGAAGCAGGTGGTCTTGCCTGCGCCGTTCGGTCCGATCAACGCATGGATCGCACCGCGGCGCACACGCAGGTTGACACCGTTCACGGCGGTGAAGCCCCTGAATTCCTTCGTCAGTCCGCGTGTTTCGAGAATCGTGTCGCCGAGAATCATGTTCCCTTCCGTACGAAGTCAGGCGAACCACCGGGAAGATTCGCGCAAGCGACCGCGAACAGGTCTGCGGATGAGCGGGCTGTCCCCGGACGCCGTATTACGCATCGAGGGTGGTCTCCCGCGCCGACGCGTCTGCACATTGCGCCACATTGTCGCCCCGTTGGTGCAGTGCAATCATCGGGATTTGCACTTATAGGGCTGGCAGCCATATCCGATGCGGCGCTTCGCGAATTTGCGACGTGTTTTTTGACACGCGCATCAATCGGTACGCGCATGCGCATCGCGCGTGCCTGCGCGAACGCACGCACACTGTGCACGTTTATCTCACCAATCCGGTGCGATCCGCTCGCTTCGGCTTGCTTCGTATAGCGAATCAGCGGGCGAGCAGATGACGGCCCGCTGTCGTGGATGTCAGCGTGGTGTCACGCAGCCGTCACCACCGCTTCCGTTCGCACGTGCGTCGCTTCATGCGCCGCGCGTCGATCGGCTCGGATCATGTCGCTCGCGCGCTCGGCGATCATCAGCGTCGGCGAATTCGTGTTGCCGGACGTGATGAACGGCATCACCGATGCATCGACGATCCGCAGCCCCGCGACGCCCCGCACGCGCAGCCGGCTGTCGACGACGGCCCGTTCGTCGTCCGCGCGCCCCATCCGGCACGTGCCGACCGGATGGAAGATCGTGGTGCCGATCGCGCCCGCCGCATCGATCAGTTCGGCTTCGGTCCGATACTGCGTGCCCGGCAGGATCTCCTCCGGACGATAGCGCGCGAGCGCCGGCGCGGATGCGATCCGGCGCGTGAGGCGCAGTGCGTTCGCGGCGACATGACGATCGTGGTCGGTCGACAGGTAGTTAGGCGCGATCGACGGCGCGACGCCCGCATCGGGGCTCGCGATGTGCACGCTGCCGCGCGAGCTCGGCCGCAGATGGCAGACGGACGCCGTAAACGCGTTGAACGCGTGCAGCGGCTCGCCGAAGCGTTCGAGCGACAGCGGCTGCACGTGATATTCGAGATCGGGGCGCGTGAGCGCGGGATCGTCCGGATCGGACTTCGCGAACGCGCCGAGCTGCGACGGCGCCATCGACATCGGCCCGCGCTGCAGCAGCGCATATTCGGCGCCGATCATCAGCTTGCCCCACCAGTGCGCGGACAGCGTGTTGAGCGTGCGCACGCCATCGACGCGAAACGCCATCCGCAATTGCAGATGATCTTGCAGGTTCTCGCCAACACCAGGCAGATCCTGCACGACGTCGATGCCGAGCGCCTGCAGCCGTGCGCCCGCGCCGATGCCGGACAGTTCGAGCAGCTGCGGCGAATTCACCGCGCCGGAAGTCAGCAGCACTTCGGCGCGCGCGTGCGCGACGTAGTCGGTGCCGCCGCCGCGATACTCGACGCCGACTGCGCGCCGCCCGTCGAAGATCACGCGCTGCGCGTGCGCGCCGGTGATGACGGTCAGGTTCGGGCGCGTCATCGCGGGCCGCAGGAACGCCTTCGACGTATTCCAGCGCACGCCGCGCTTCTGGTTCACTTCGAAATAGCCGACCCCGGTGTTGTCGCCGCGGTTGAAATCGTCGGTCGCGGGGATGCCCGTCTGCTGCGCGGCCTGCGCGAACGATTCGAGGATCTCCCAGCGCAGCCGCTGCTTCTCGACGCGCCAGTAGCCGCCCGCGCCGTGCGCATCGCTCGCGCCCGCGTGGTGGTCTTCGCTGCGCTTGAAGATCGGCAGCACGCTGTCCCACGACCAGCCGGCGTCGCCGGTTTCCTGCGCCCAGCTGTCGTAATCCTCGCGCTGGCCGCGCATGTAGATCATCCCGTTGATCGACGAGCAGCCGCCGAGCACGCGGCCGCGCGGATACGACAGCGCGCGGCCGTTGAGCGCCGCCTCGGGCTGCGTCTTGTACAGCCAGTCGGTGCGCGGATTGCCGATGCAGTACAGATAGCCGACCGGGATGTGGATCCAGTGATAGTCGTCCTTGCCGCCCGCCTCGAGCAGCAGCACGCGGATCTCGGGATCCTCGGTCAGGCGGTTCGCGAGCACGCAGCCCGCGGTGCCCGCGCCGACGATCACGTAATCGAATTCGCCCTCGAGCGTACGTTGAGTACTCACGACATGTCTCCTTGCGTCTTCTTCCTTGTTGTACGCCGTGCAGCACACTCGCGCACGTCGTTTTCAGCATGGTGCGCCGCGGGCGACGCGATCGATGAAGCGTACTCCGCCGCCCGGCCGTCGATCCAATGAGTTATGCTGAACTGCGTTATAAGCTGCGCTCATATCACGACGATGGATCTCACCCTGCTTCGCGCGTTCGCGACGGTCGCCCGCGAAGGCAACCTCACGCGCGCGGCCGCGCAACTGCACCTGACGCAGCCGGCCGTCAGCCTGCAGATCAAGCATCTGCAGGAAGCGCTCGGCATCACGCTGTTTACGCGCACGTCTCGCGGGCTCGCGCTCACGCGCGACGGCCAGACGCTGCTGCCGCACGCGGAGCGCGCGCTGGCCGCGGCCGCCGACGTGCAGCGCGCCGCGGCGGCGCTGCGCCATGAGGTGCGCGGCCGGCTGCGGATCGGCACGATCCTCGATCCGGGCTTCCTGCGGCTCGGCGGCTTTCTGCGCGCGCTGGTCGAAACCCATCCGCAGATCGAGACGGCGCTGCGGCACGGGATGTCGGGCTGGGTACTCGAGCAGGTGCGTGCGCAGGCGCTCGACGTCGGCTACTACATCGGCCGGCCGGGCGAGGACGATCCGCGCGACGAGATGCTGTTCCATACGGTCACGCTCACGCATTTCCAGTATCGCGTGCTGGCGCCGGCCGGCTGGAAGGAGCGTGTGCAGCGCGCGCACGACTGGCGCGCGCTCGCCGCGCTGCCGTGGATCTGGACGCCGCCCGCGTCCGCCCATCACCGGCTGCTGTCGCGGCGCTTCGCGGCGGCCGGCGCGCAGCCGGTCAAGGTTGCCGAGGTCGATCAGGAGCAGTCGATGCTCGACCTCGTCAAGTCCGGGATCGGCTTGACGCTCGCACGCGACTCGACCGCGCTGGCCGAAGCGCATGCGCATGCGCTGACGATCGTCGAACGCGTGACGGTGCCGACCGAACTGACGTTCGTGACGCTGGCCGAGCGGCGCGACGAACCGGCGATCGCGGCCGCGCTGCGGCTGATCGAAGCGCAGTGGGCGATATGAGGGCGGCTGATGTCGATGCGGCCGATCGTGCACCGGGCTTCCGAGCCTGATTCGCCGCCCGATTGCCGCCGCGCCCCATTCAACCCGCCCCGCGTCGTGTCGCCGCGTCCGGGGGGCTCGTCACGCCACCATCGCGGGCTTTTTGCTAGATTGTGCGTTCGCAAACCGCGAGATCCATGATTGAAGGAGACCCGCATGGCCCGCAACATCGAGATCAAAGCCCGCGCCCGTGAATTCGACCGGCTGCGCGAACAGGCGGCTACGCTCGCGACCGAAGCACCGCTTTTCTACCGGCAGCAGGATTTCTTCTACGACGTCCCGCGCGGCCGGCTGAAGCTGCGCCGCTTCGAGGACGGCACGCCGGCCGAACTGATCTTCTATCAGCGCGACGACCGCGACGGCCCGAAGGCGTCGTACTACACGCGCAGCCCGGTAACGAACCCGGACGCGATGCATTCGCTGCTCGCGACCGCGCTGACCACGCGCGGGATCGTGACGAAGGAACGGCACGTGTACCTGGTCGGCCGCACGCGGATTCACCTCGACCGCGTCGACGGCCTCGGCGATTTCATCGAACTGGAAGTGGTGCTCGGCCCCGACGACGACGAAGCCGGCGGCGAAGCCGAAGCGCATGACGTGTTCGCCAAGCTGGGCGTGGCGCAGGACGATCTCGTCGCGGTCGCGTACGTCGACCTGCTGAACGCCGACGCGCAATCCGAAGCGGCCTGATTGGGCCCTATCCGCGGCGGGATCCGGCACCCCGCCGGCGGCCTGGCCACCGCCTCACGCGGCGCCGGGCGCCAGATGCGCGAGCGGCAGCGCGCCGTTGCGCTTGAAGGTCGTCAGCACGATGTTCGAGCGCACGCTGTCGACGCCCGGCACGCGCATCAGCTTCTTCATGACGAACTGCGACAGCGCGTTGAGATCCGGCGCGACGATCCGCAGCAGATAGTCGGCATCGCCCACCACCGCATGGCATTCGAGCACCTCGGGCAGCACGTCGATCTGCTGCTGGAACTGCTCGATGATCGAATCGCCGTGGTGCTTGAGCTTCAGGCTCGTGAACGCGGTGACGCCGAGCCCGAGCTTTTCGGGGCGCAGCATCACGCGATAGCCTTCGATCACGCCGGCCGCCTCGAGCCGCTGCAGCCGCCGGCCGATCTGCGACGGCGACAGCGGCACCTCCTCGCCGAGCTGCTGGTGCGTCGCGCGGCCGAAGCGCTGCAGCACATCGAGAAGCGCGAGATCGAAGTGATCGAGTTCCAGCATGAGCATACTCCGCATTGATTCGTGTTTCGATGCGTGATTATCGCATCACCGAGCGAATTCACGCCATCATTGCGCCCATTCCGCATGTCGCCCGCTCTACACTTGCATGGTTCCCAACTACAGCGTGCAGAGCCTGATCATGTCCACCGTCGTCACCGCGAAACTGCAGGAGCAGTTCGACGCGGGCCTCGAAACCCGCGCCGATTTCACCATCGACCAGCCGCTCGAACGCTACGGCCAGGTCGACCACGCGGTGTGGCAGCAGCTCTATGCGCGCCAGTCGGCGCTGCTGCGCGGACGCGCATGCGATGCGTTCGTCACCGGCCTCGGGAAGATCGACTTGCCGGCCGACCGCGTGCCGTCGTTCGCCGACGTGAACCGCCAGTTGAAGCGGGCAACCGGCTGGGAGATCGTCGCGGTGCCGGGCCTCGTGCCCGATCGCGTATTCTTCGAGCACCTTGCGAACCGGCGGTTTCCGGTCACCTGGTGGATGCGCCGCCCGGACCAGCTCGACTACCTGCAGGAACCCGACTGTTTCCACGACCTGTTCGGCCACGTGCCGCTGCTGATCGAGCCGGTGTTCGCCGACTACATGCAGGCCTACGGCCGCACGGCGCTCGCGGTCGCCGACGACGAAGCGGCGCTCGCGCGGCTGGCGCGCCTCTACTGGTATACGGTGGAATTCGGGCTGATTCGCGACCCGAACGGCACGAACGGGCTGTCGATCTACGGCGCCGGGATCGTGTCGAGCAAGGGCGAGAGCCTGTACAGCCTCGAAAGCGCGGCGCCGAACCGGCTCGGCTTCGACCTGGAGCGCGTGATGCGCACGCAGTACCGGATCGACACGTTCCAGACGACCTACTTCGTGATCGACGATTTCGCGCAGCTGTTCGCGCTCGCCGACGTCGACGGCCGTGCGCTGGCCGACCGGCTGGCCGGGCTGCCGGAATTCCCGGCCGGCGCGGTGCTCGAGCATGATCTCGTGCTGCATCGCGGCACGGGCGAAGGCTGGCCGGACGGCGCGCGTGCGTAACGCGGCAGGCCACGCCGGCATGATTCGGGCTCCGGCGCCCGCCTCTCACCGGACGGCCGTCCCCCAATGCCCGCCTCCAGATGCCCGTCGCACAACTATGAAACAATGACCGGTACCGGCTTTGCCGCGTGGCCTTTGCCCGCGCGCGGGCGCCGCTGGTTACCGAACGAGGTGCAACATGATCCACAAGCTCACATCAGAAGAACGCAAGACCCGGCTCGAAGGCCTGCCGCACTGGACGGCCGTGCCGGGCCGCGACGCGATCCAGCGCAGCCTGCGCTTCGCCGATTTCAACGAGGCCTTCGGCTTCATGACGCGTATCGCGATCAAGGCGCAGGAAATGAATCACCATCCGGAATGGTTCAACGTGTACAACCGTGTCGACATCACGCTGTCGACCCACGACGCGCACGGCCTGACCGAGCGCGACATCTTGCTCGCGCAGTTCATCGACCACGTGTGTGCGCACACCCAGCCGGCCGCCTGAGACTTCCCTGCCGCCGCGCATCCTGCGACGCGCGGCGCGTCAACTTTTCATTTTGCTGAACGTTTTCTAGGATGTACTGAGCGAAAGCCTTCAGCTTTCCAAGCCATCCTTAAGGCGCACGTAAGTCTCGTACGCTTTCCGCGCCTTGGGGTCCAAACCTTCCAGTTGCAGCGCGGCTTCGCGCTGTACAATCAGCAGCGCATACGGCTTGGAGAGCGCGCTGGCCTCTTCGCAGAGTTTGAGTTCGTCGCCGCTCGACGGCGAGCGGGCGCGCCAGAAATTGATCGCGGCTTCGAGGTCGTGGATCGAGATATCGGACATGATTGGATGTAATCGTTCGCTGGCCGCCATGCTTGATGTCAGGCGATGCGGCGCCCCTGTGGAAACGGTGTCGTGCTGTCCGCGTGCCTGAACCGCCAACCCATTGTACTTGAGCGAACTTCATGCGACTCCTTCTGATCGAAGACGACCGCCCCATCGCACGCGGTATCCAGAGCAGCCTCGAGCAGGCTGGCTTCACCGTCGACATGGTGCATGACGGCATCTTTGCCGAACAGGCGCTGGCACAAAACCGCCACGAACTCGTGATCCTCGACCTCGGCCTGCCGGGCATCGACGGCATGACGCTGCTCACGCGTTTCCGCCAGACCAACCGCCACACGCCCGTCATCGTGCTGACCGCGCGCGACGAACTGAACGACCGGATCCAGGGCCTGAACTCCGGCGCCGACGACTACATGCTCAAGCCGTTCGAGCCGGCCGAGCTCGAAGCGCGCATCCGCGCGGTGATGCGTCGCAGCGGCCCGCACAGCGACATGCCGCGTCCGGAAGTGTCGCTCGGCGGCGTCCGCCTGTCGGGCGTCGATCGCCGCATCTTCAACGACGACAAGCCGCTCGAACTGTCGCCGCGCGAGTTCGCGGTGCTCGAAATGCTGCTGCTGCGCCACGGCCGCGTCGTCAGCAAGGCCCAGCTGCAGGATCACCTCACGCATTTCGGCGGCGATCTGGGCGACACCGCGATCGAAGTCTACGTGCACCGCGTGCGCAAGAAACTCGAGCAGTGCCGTGTCGAGATCGTCACGGTGCGCGGCTTCGGCTACCTGCTGCAGGAAATCCGCCAGACCGCGAGCGTCTGAGCGGCGCCGCATGCCGGCCGGCCAGGTGCCGCCGGCGCGCCGCCCTGCCCGCGTCGCCGTCCGGCGCACGACCGCGCCGCTCCCCGTGAGCGGCGCTTATCCATTTGCCCGTCGAAATGTCTTCTGATCCGGCTGTCACCACCAGCCTGCGCCGCTCGCTGCTCAGACGCCTCGCCGCGCCGCTGTCGATGCTCGCGCTGATGAGCGGCCTGATTGCCTACTGGCTCGCGTGGCAATACACGCAACACGTGATCGACCGCTCGCTCGCCGATCTCGCCACCGCCATCTCCAAACAGATCCAGATCGCCGGCCCCGACGCGCCGTTCACGGTGCCGCCGCTCGCGCAGGCGATGTTCTCCGATCCGGCCGAAGCGCTGATCTACCGGATCAGCGACGGCGAGGAGGAGCTCGCCGGCGATCCGAAGCTGCCGCTGCGCGGCATCAACGTGCGCCGCATGCATCACGCGTACGTATTCGAGGCCGAGTACGACAACCGCGCGGTGCGGGTCGCGCAGGTGCGCGTCGAGGAAGTCGACGGCGGCCGGCCGATGGTGGTCGAGGTCGCGCAGCCGGTGCGGCACCGCTACCGGATCGCCGCCGAATTCCTCGTCGCGATCATGATGCCGCTGCTGCTGTTGCTGCTGGCGGGCTGGGGCATCGTGTGGCGCGTCGTGAACCAGCAGCTCGGCCCGCTCACGCATCTCGCCGATTCGCTGAACCGGCAGACCCACACGTCGCTGGAGCCGGTCGACGAAACCGACGTGCCGCTCGAAATCCGGCCGCTGACGAGCGCGATGAACGCGCTGCTCGGCCGCCTGAAGACCGCGCTCGACGCGCAGCGCAAGTTCATCGCCGATGCCGCGCACCAGTTGCGCACGCCGCTCACCGCCGTGAAGCTGCATGCCGAGCAGGCCGCCGTCGCGCGCGACCCGCAGCAGACCTACGCCGCGGTGCGCGAGCTGCGCGCGGCCGCCGACCGCGCGGTGCGGCTGTCGAACCAGTTGCTGTCGCTCGCGCGCGCGGAGCCGGGCGAGCAGGCCGCACGTTTCGTCGACGTCGACCTGGCCGCGATGGCATTCGAGACGGGTGCCGAGTGGGTGCCGCGCGCGCTCGCGTCGCATGTCGATCTCGGCTTCCAGCGCAGCGACGATCCCGGCGAAGACGAAACGCTGAACGTGCGCGGCAACCCCGTGCTGCTGCGCGAGGTGATCGCGAACCTGCTCGACAATGCGCTGAAATACGTGCCGCTCGCACGGCCTAACGGCGCGCGGATCACGGTGAACGTCGCGCGCGGCGCGCTCGAGAGTGGCCAGCCGGCCGCCGAGATCGTCGTCGAGGACAACGGCCCGGGCGTGCCGGCCAGTCAGCAGGCCGACCTGTTCAAGCGCTTTTTCCGCGGCGATGCGCAAAGCGGCAACGGCGTCGAGACGGGCGCGGGGCTCGGGCTCGCGATCGTCCACGACATCATCGCGATGCACGGCGGCACGGTGTCGTACGAGGATGCATCGGAAGGCGGTTCACGCTTCGTGGTGCGCGTGCCGCTCGCCAAGCGTACCGAGAAGCCGGCGAGCGAAACGCCGGCCGCCGCGCCGACGCACTGAGTCGCGCGGTGCGCGCATCGGGTAGTGAGAAGAACGGCCACGCGGCGGCCGTCCGATGAAGCCGCCGCGCGCGATGCGCGGCCGCCCCGGTCACTTCTTCTTTTTCTTGTCCTTCGCGGCGGACTCGGACTTGCCGTCCTTGTCCTTCTTGTCTTTCTTCTTCCTCTTCTTGCCGTCGTCGTCCGGTGTGGCGAGCAGCGTGCCGCGGCATGCGTCCGCGCCGCAATGGCACGCGTACTCGCGCTTGAGCTTCTTCGTCAGCTTCTCGTCGATCACGAGGCCATAGTCGTAGAACAGCTCTTCTTCCGGCTCGATGTCGCGCAGCGCGTGGATGAACACGCGACCCTTCGTCTCCTCGGCCTCGCAGTTCGGCGCGCACGAATGGTTGATCCAGCGCGCGCTGTTGCCGTCGATCTTGCCGTCGATCACTCCGCCTTCTTCCAGTGCGAAGTAGAACGTATGGTTGGGCTCGCTCGGGTCGTGCGGATGCCGACGCAGCGCTTCCTTCCATGAAATCCGCTCGCCCTTGTATTCCACTACGCGCTCGCCGGCCTTGATCGGCGCCACCGCGAACACGCCCTTGCCGTGTACTCCCGAGCGGCGCACCGCGATCCTGCGTGAACTCATCGAACGAATCCTTGTGAAGACGAATTGAATGGAAGACGGCCGCGCTCACGGCCCAGCGTCGCGCAAAACGAAAACGCGGCACCGGTGGGTGCCGCGTCGGGCCATGCGGCGAATCATCCGCATCCTACACGTTCAAGATTGCTTCGTTCAACATCGTGCGCAATATCACGCGCATGACGCTCAACGCTGGCCGAATGCGATGTCGCCGAACAACGCCTTGTGCTCGCGCGGCTGCGAACGCCAGTACTGCGGCGGCGCCGACACCTGCGCGCCGAGCTCGGCGGCCGCATGCCACGGCCAGCGCGGGTCGTACAGCATCGCACGCGCCATCGCGACCAGATCGGCGTCGCCCGCCTCGATCAGCCGGTTCGCATGCGCGGGATCGTTGATGAGGCCGACCGCGATCGTCGGCATCCCGACCGCGCGCTTCACGGCCTGCGCGAACGGCACCTGGTAGCCGGGAGACAGCGGAATCTTCTGCAGCGGCGACACGCCGCCGGACGACACGTCGATCCAGTCGCAGCCGCGCTGCTTCAGTTCGTGCGCGAACGCGATCGTGTCGTCGAGTTCCCAGCCGCCCTCGACCCAGTCGGTCGCCGACACGCGCACGCCGACCGGCCGGTCCTCCGGAAACGCCGCGCGCACGATCTCGAAGATCTCGAGCGGAAAGCGCATCCGGTTCTCGCGCGAGCCGCCGTATTCGTCGGTACGCTGGTTCGAGATCGGCGACAGGAACTGGTGCAGCAGGTAGCCGTGCGCGGCATGCACTTCGATCGCGTCGATGCCGAGGCGCGCGGCACGCTTCGCGGCGGCCGCGAACGCGTCGCGGATCCGGTTCAGGCCGGCCGCGTCGAGTGCGAGCGGCGGCGTCTCGCCGTCCTTGTGCGGCAGCGCCGACGGCGCGTGCGGCAACCAGCCGCCATCGGCGACGGACACGAGCTGACCACCGTTCCACGGCACGTCGCTCGACGCCTTGCGTCCTGCATGCGACAACTGCATCGCGACGCGGACCGACGAATGCTTGCGGATCGACGCCAGCACGGGCTTGAGCGCCGCTTCGGTCACGTCGTCCCACAGCCCGAGGTCGCCGGCCGTGATGCGCCCGTCGGGTTCGACGGCGGTCGCTTCGATGCAAAGCAGGCCCGCGCCGGACAGCGCGAGATGGCCGAGATGGATCATGTGCCAGTCGGTCGCCTCGCCGCGCTCGGCGGAGTACTGGCACATCGGGGAGATCACGATCCGGTTCGGAAGGGTCACGCCGCGCAGCGTGAACGGAGAAAACAGCGCAGTCATGGGTGCCGCTCGCCAGGAAAGAGAAAGAGCTGACGAGCGTAGCACGCAGGCTGGAAGCCTGCTGGCGGCCGGTTCGGCAGTAAGCCGATGGTCAGGGACAGCCGGCGTGAAGCTGGCGGCAATGGCGACGGTGAGGCAATGCGCGCGCGATGCCGCGGTGCGCCGGCCGGTTTTGCCGGCGGGCCGCTCACGCGCGGTGCCGCACGCTCGGCTTCAAAGCCCGACGCTGTCGAGCCACTCCGCGAACATGCGTCGCGCGGCCGCCTCCAGCGCGGGACCGTGCTGCACGGTGTCGGCGCGCAGCTGCCGCGCGTCGATGCCCGGCGTCGACGCGATTTCGCCGGCGTTACCGATCAGCCAGGGTTCGAAGCGGTCGGCGCGGACTTCAGGATGGCATTGCAGCGCCAGCACGTGCTGCCCCCACGCGAAGGCCTGGTGGCGGCATGCCGGTGTGGACGCGAGATGGATCGCGCCGCCCGGCAGGTCGAACGTATCGCCGTGCCAGTGCAGCATCGACGTTGCCGCGCCGTCGAGATGGCGCATCGGCGACGCACGACCCGCGTCGGTGAGCGTCAGCGGCGCCCAGCCGAGTTCCTTCTGCGCCGCCGGATAGACGCGCGCACCGAGCGCACGGGCGATGAACTGCGCACCGAGGCAGATGCCGAGGATCGGCAGTCCCGCGTCGATGCGCTGGCGCACCAGCGCGGCGAGCGGCGGGATCGACGGATACTGCGCATCGTCGTACACGCTGAGCGGGCCGCCGAGCATCACGAGCAGCGACGGCTGCAGCGCGTCGAGCACCTCGACGCGCGACGATCCGACGTCGACATAGCGCACGCGCCGCCCGCGCTCGCCGAGCACCTGCTCGAAGCTGCCGAGGTCCTCGAAATGCACGTGGCGAATCGCCACCACTTCAGCGTTCATCATCGGCCTCCCGGTCGATCGACGGACGTCAGCCGGCGAATACCTTCCAGGTCTTCTTTTGCGTGGCCGCGTCGGCTTCTTCGTGCACCGAACAGTCGAGACGCAGATCGCTGTCGGTCATCGACAGGTCGAGCGCCGCGCAGTGATGCACGGTCTTCTTCGACGGCTTGCCCGGCTGCAAATGCGTGCACGTCAGGCACATGCGCTGCGGCGGCGTCGCGCCGGCCACCTGCAGTTCGCGCAGCGTCTTCAGCAGCGCGCGGTACAGCGCGCCCTGCTCGTCCGCGCCGAGCTTGCCGACTGCTTTCGTCAGGAATTCCGGCCATTGCAGCGCCTTCTTGGCCGCGGTACGGCCGCGGGCCGACAGGCGCACGGCGAGCGCGCGGCCATCGTCCAGTGCGCGACGCTTCTCGACGAGCCCCTTCGTTTCGAGCGTGCTGACCGCATCGCTGGTGGTCGCCGCGGTGAGCTGCGTCTCGCGTGCGATCTCGCCGAGCCGCATGGGGCCCTTGCGTTGCAGCAGCAGCACGAGGATCTCGCCCTGCGTCGGCGTGAGACCCGCGCCTTCCGCCCAATCCCATGCCTGGCTTCGCATGGCCGTACTCAATCGCAGCAAGCTGTGGGTCACACGTCCCGAAGCCTGATTCCCGTAAACGCCTTCGCTCATAGTCTTTTCGCTTTGCCGCCGCCCGGATTGCCGAGCAGCCGTAGTGTGGAGATCGAATGTCTATCTCAAAACAGACGCTCATCGAGGAGCGTCGACACGGCCGTCGCGAGGCACACGCGGCGGTCGCGTTCGCGGCGACCGGTGAGACACACGTCGTTCCGGTGTCCGCAAAGCCGACATTCTAAGCGAGAGCGGAAAATCGCACAGCTAAGTTATCCCCTTCATTCTGTGGAAAATCACTGGATAACCGGACTTTTTCGTTGTGCCGGCAATCTCTGCCGGCCCTACGGCGCCACGCGCAAACATTTTCCTGTTCGGATCGGCCACCATGCCGAGGGCACCGATCCACCGGGTTATCCATCCCGCAGAGCGTTGACTTTGAAGCGGAATATTGAGTTATCCACAGATTTTCAGGACGACTGGCGACGTGCCGCGCGCGAATCGGCACCGAACGGCGTTCAGTGAATCGCCGCGCGGTCGAGCCCGTAATCTGCAAAACATTTTTTCATTCGCGCCAGCGCAGGCACTGCTGGCGAACCGTCTCGTTCAGCGATTTTTCCTGCTTGAAAACGGTTCTCAACCACGATGCGTCATTCACGCGCGCCTTCGCGAGCGCGCCGATCTCGTCGAGCGCCGCGCGCGAGCCGAGCGCGGCCGCATGCGGCGCGATCCGGTCAAGCGTGTCGAGGATGTCTTCCGCGATCGTGCGGCGCTCACCTGTCTGAGGATTGACGCAGGTGCCCTCGAGCCCGAAGCGGCACGCTTCGAAACGGTTGAACGTGTAGACGAGATAGTCGTCCTCCGAGAGCTTCAGCGGCCGGTCGGTCAGCAGGTAGCGCGCGAGCGTCTGGATGTAGCACGCGATCGCGGCCGCGCGATCGACCGACAGCGGCGTGTCCATCACGCGCACCTCGATCGTCCCGTAGCCGGGCTTCGGCCGGATGTCCCAGTAGAAGTCCTTCATCGAGTTGACGACGCCCGTGTTGACCATCTTCGTGAAGTACTCCTCGAAGCTGTCCCAGGTCAGCACGAACGGCGCGCGGCCCGACAGCGGGAACGCGAACACCGAATTCAGGCGTGCCGAATGGAAGCCGGTGTCGACGTTCTGCACGAACGGCGACGACGCGGACAGCGCGATGAAGTGCGGAATGAAGCGCGACATCGAGTGCAGCAGGAACAGCGCGCTGTCCGGATCGGGACAGCCGATGTGCACGTGCTGGCCGAACACGGTGAACTGCTTCGCGAGATAGCCGTACAGCTCGGAGATGTACTGGAAACGCGGCGCGTCGTAGATCTGCCGGTCGCTCCACTGCTGGAACGCGTGCGTGCCGCCGCCGCACAGCCCGACGTTGAGCTGGTCGGCCGCCTTTACGAGCACGTCGCGGATCGCATGGAGCTCGGACACTGCCTGCTCGTGCGAGTGGCAGATGCCGGTCGACAGCTCGATCATGCTCTCGGTGATTTCCGGCGTGATGTTGCCGGGGAAGGTCTCGCCCTGGATCAGGCGCATCAGGTCGGATGCAGCCTTGGTCAGGTCGTAGTTGTGCGTGTTGACGACCTGGATCTCCAGTTCGACGCCGAACGTGAACGGTTCGGAATTGACGAAGGTTTCGAGTGCCATGGCAGGTTCCGGAATCAGTTTCTGTCGCTGCGTTCGCTGACCGCCGACAGGCAGCGGTAGACGACGAACGGGCTGACGAGCTGCAGGACCACGATCGTGCACATCACGATCGCGCGCAGATGCGGGTCAAAATTAGGATAGAGCTGGTAGGTGTCGTCGACGAGCAGGTACGACAGCGCGGACATCGGTGTCAGCGCGATGCCGAGCGCGACGCCCTGCTTCATCCCGAGCCCGCTCGGCTTCGCGAACACGACGACGCCGGCCAGCTTGGCGACCAGCCGCGTGACGATCAGCACGATCGCGAGCAGCCCGCCGATCGCGATGTCGCCCCACGTGAACGACGTGAGCGTCAGCACGAACAGGATCACCGTCAGCAGCCAGCCGGCCGTGCCGAAATGCTCGGGCCACAGCTGCGGACGCGCTTCGAGGTTCTTCACGATGATGCCCGCGAGCAGCAGCGTGAGCAGCGTCGACAGCTTCAACGCCTGCGCGACCGCGATCGCGAGCATCACGAGGCCGAACAGCGCGACGAACGAATGCTCGTCGCGCATCGTCGAGGTCATGTGGCGGAACAGGTAATTGCATGCGCGCGCAACCAGATACGCGACGATGAACGAACCGGCGATCAGGTAGACGGGTTGCAGCACCGTCGCGAAAACGTTCCCGTACGCTTCCTGGTGCAGCCAGCTCGTCACGAGCTTGGTCAGCACGATCGCGTAGACGCTGTTCAGCGCGGTCAGCGTGATGAGGCGCTGCGACACCTGCCCTTCCGCGCGCAGTTCGGTCTTCAGCTGGATCACCATCGACGGCGACGTCGCGATCGCAATCGCCGACAGCACGAGCGCGACCATGCCCGACACGCCGAGCGCGAGCATCACGAACAGCACGAGCACGAACGTCAGTGTCGCCTCCGCGAGGCTCGATGCGATGAGCCACGGATTGCGGCGGATCCATTTCAGGTCGAGACGGCTGCCGAGCTCGAACAGCAGCAGCCCGAGCGCGACGTTGATCAGC
This sequence comes from Burkholderia ambifaria AMMD, assembly GCF_000203915.1. Lineage (NCBI taxonomy): Bacteria > Pseudomonadati > Pseudomonadota > Betaproteobacteria > Burkholderiales > Burkholderiaceae > Burkholderia > Burkholderia ambifaria. The sequence goes on along the minus strand of NC_008390.1, from coordinate 69,029 downwards.
AGCCGCGAGGTTTCGTCGGTGCTCGCGTCGATCACGCCGAATCCGAACGATCCGGCGATGAGACCGATCACCGCATAACCGGTGATGCGCGGCAGCCGCCATGCGCGATAGCACAGCTCGCCGCACAGGCCGGCCGCAAACAGCGCAAGCCCGGCCCAGAACACGGCATCCGGCGCGAGTGGCCAGTTGGGCAGGAATGAGAACGCCGACTTCATCGTGGTGACTTCTCCTTTGGAAGCAACCGCCAGCGACGCGGGGTCAAGCGTCGGAAATGAGATGCGCGCCGGCTGGGTGTCGCCCCGAATGTGATTGTTGTGGTCGACGACGGCAGGACATGGGATCCGCCTCTTCCGCCATCAGGCGGAACTGTCGTTCAGGCTGCCGATCTGGATTGTCGGCCTGGTGTGTGAACGGACTGCGCGGTCTCGAAGACTCAGATTCGAAATCGTGCCGACCGTTCCGTTGAAGCATGTCCGGCGCCAGGGCCGAACGAACGCGAAGGAAACCGATTGTGCCACAGCTTTTTCGCTCCGGAACCGATCGAATCGACTCGCGGCGCTGTGAGGCACCGCAGGTCTTTGGTTTCAAAGGTTTACTTGTATGTATACATAGTAGAAGTTAACAAGGCGCCCACAGTTCTGTGGATAACTTCGGTTTACGCAACAAGATCAAGGAGTTGGCGCCGCCACAACCCGTTGCACAGGCTGTTCGCTCACAGACGTTTGAGTGGGGCAACTTTCGGGCCGTTTCACAGCTGTGCCGAGTTGCCCAGTTTACGTCCACTGTGATTACACACGAACTGCGCGCGGATTCCTCGCAGTTATCCACAGCATCGCGTGGATAACTTTGCGCAGGAAAATCGAAGCACTGTGAGGATCCGGCTGACGAGATCAGCCGATCTGGCGGCCGCGCAGCGCGCGGATCAGGAATCGGGCCGGGTCGACGGCGTCGACGAGTTCGCGCTCGAGCGGCAGCGGCTCGCCTTCGAGTTGCGACGCGATCAGCTCGGCGCCGAGCGCCGCCCAGACGAGCCCGCGGGAGCCGTAGCCGAAGGCGCCGTAGAGGCCCGCGGTGCGCGGCAGGTCGCGCGCTTTCGCGCCGCTCAGCGCGCGGGCGTTCGCGACGGCCTGCGCTTCGTCGGCGAGCGGGCCGATCACCGGTACGCGGTCGGCGACGACCCAGCGAAACGCGACGCGCCCGCGCAGCGTATCGACGTCCGGCAGCTCGCCGATCAGGCCGGGCAGCAGATGCCGGACGCGCGCGAGGTTTTCGATATGTCCGACGGTGCGCATCGTCCGATCGACGTCGTCGGGTTCGAACGTCGCGCCAATCAGCAGCGTGCCGTCGTCGAGCGGCACCGCATAGCCGTCGCCGATCGTGGGGCACGGCAGCGGCGCCGTGCTGCCGGGCGGCAGCAGCGTGAGCTGGCCGCGCACCGGTTGCAGCGCAACGTGCCGCAGGCCCGCGAGACGCACCGCGTCGCCCGCGTTCGCGAGCACGACGACCGGCGCTTCGGCGAGCGTCGCGCCTGCCGCATCGACGGCGCGCCATATGTCGCGATCGCGCTCGAGCCGGGCGACTTCGGTGCCGGCCAGCAGTGTTACGCGTTCGCCGGCCGCCGCGATTTGTGCCGCGCACACCCCGGCCGGCCAGACGGCGCCGCCGTGCGGAAACAGCAGGCCGCCGTGTGCGACCGGCAGGTTCAGATGCGCGCGGGCGGCGTCCGTATCGAGCAGCGACACATAGTCGGAAGGTGCGCCGAGCGCATCGAACGCATCGCGCATCCGCGCGAAATCGTCGGCCGATTCCGCGAGATGGATCATCCCGCGCGTGCTGCGCGCGAACGCATGGCCCGCATCCTCGAGCGCGCGCCAGCGTGCGAGCGCATGCAGGAAGCCGCTGCGCGTGAGGCGGCTCGCGACGTTGTCGTCGCGCGTCATCAGCGGATGGAATACACCGGCCGGATTGCCCGATGCCTCGCTCGCGATTCGTTCGTGCCGCTCGATCAGCGTGATGTTCCAGCCGCGCGCGGCGAGCCGTTCGACGACCGCGCAGCCTGCCAGGCCCGCACCGATCACGATCGCTTCGCGCGCGGCAACCGGCAATGCGCGCGGCGGTTCGTGTCGACGCATCCGCCAGCGCGGTGCGTATTCGCCGACGCGCAACGCGGGCTCGCCTGCGCAATCCTCGACGTCGCGACTCGTGAAACCCGTTTGCTCGAGCGCATGTTTCACGGTGTCGTCGTGCGAATGCGTCGCATAGGTCGCACCGTCGGCGGCGATGCGTGCGAGCGCGCGGATCACGTCGGCCGACAGCACATCGCCGTGCGCGGCCGACGCGACATTGCCGAGATAGAACGCATCGGCGCGCGCGACGAGCCGTTGCAGCATGTCACGCGCATCGCCGAATGCGAGCGTGAGCACCACGCGCCCCGCGTCGAATTCGAGCCGGTGCAGGCCGGGCACATGCATCGGCCACGCGTCGATCAAAGCGTCGGCGTTTTCCGAGATGGTTGTGTCCGCAACCAGATGAGAAACGGCGCGGCGCAGGTCCTCGCGCGTGAACGGATGCGCTTCGATCGCGACGAAATGCAGCCGCTCGCAGCGTGCGGGGTCGTCGCGCCATGCGGCCCACGTCGCGAGAAAACGGCCGCCCGTGCCGAATCCGGTCTCGACGATCGTGAACGTGCGGCGGCCCTGCCAGCGGGCCAGCAGGCCGGTGCCGGCGAGCATCCGGTTCGCGTGCGCGCGAGCGCGCGACGCGTCGCGAGGGAGCTCGCCGTATTCGGGCGAGACGAGAATGCCGTCGTCGCGGCGGGCGAGCGTGGCGGGAACGAGTCGGTCGGGCATGCGAAACAAAAAACGTGGCAGCCAAGCCTGGCAAGGGTTTGCGCGGAAGCGTCCGGCGCGCCGTTGGCAAAATCCAACGGCGTTGCGTGCGGGCGGACGCGGCTGCGTATCCTGTCCGGTTGGCGCAGGTCAAAAAACGGGCAATCGACGATTCATTCGGCGAAATACCGATGAAAATCTTTGAAACCCTTGTCGTTATTGGGTTTGCGCTGCGCTATCATAGCAACGCCGTACCGCGGGGTGGCCGCCGGCCAAGCCGGACGGCACGTCGCGCGGGCCAGGATTCGGCGCTGTGTCGTCGGAGTCTGACTCTCGATGGCACGGTTCGCGCACGTATAATCGGCGCGTTCGCGCTGTTCGTGTCAAACCTAACCTGAAAAAGGAACCTTAATGAACAAACAGGAACTGATCGACGCCGTCGCCGCCCAAACGGGCGCCAGCAAGGCTCAAACCGGCGAAACGCTGGACACGCTGCTCGAAGTCATCAAGAAGGCCGTGTCGAAGGGTGATGCGGTTCAGCTGATCGGCTTCGGCAGCTTCGGTTCGGGCAAGCGCGCAGCACGTACGGGCCGCAACCCGAAGACGGGCGAAACCATCAAGATCCCGGCAGCCAAGACGGTCAAGTTCACGGCTGGCAAGGCGTTCAAGGACGCCGTCAACAAGCGTTGATTCAGCGCCTGTGCCTGGAAAAAAACCCGCCTTTTGGCGGGTTTTTTGTTGGGCGCGCGCGGCATTTTCGCCACAGTCCGCACACCTCTTGCAAGATTTAACGGTTAGCTTTCGCGCGCCGTTTTTTACCGCGTGTTACGCGTGCACGATCTGCGCGTCGGGATCCTCGTCGTCGTGCGCGTCGACATCCCACGCCGGGAACGGATCGTCGAACGTCGTCCATTGCGCGGCACCGAGCGCGAATTCCGCATCGGTGAGCAGGCATGCATCGAGCTTCGCGCGCCATGCGTCGGCATCGAGCCCGATGCCGATCAGCACGAGTTCCTGACGGCGATCGCCCACCGAGCGATCGTCGAGGTCGCCCTGCCACTCCGTGCGAATTTCAGCGAGCAGTTCGTCGTCATCCGGCCATTCCGCGCGATCCTGCGCGGCCCACCACAGGCCTGCCGGGCCATGCCGGCACACGCCGCCCGCCTGCGACAGCGAACCCGCGATGTCGTTGCGCGTCGCGAGCCAGAAGAAGCCCTTGCTGCGCAGCACGCCCGGCCACTCCTGATGCAGCAGCGCCCAGAGTCGCGCCGGATGAAACGGCCGGCGCGCGCGGTAAACAAAATTGCCGATGCCGAATTCGTCGGCTTCGCCGTGCACGTGCGCATGATGCGGATCATGGCACTCGGGATCGTCGCACTGCGTGTGATCGTCATCCAGCGACGCGAGCCAGCCCGGCGCGTTCGCGGCTTCGTCGAAATCGAAGCGGCCGGTGTTCAGCACTTCGTCGAGCGGCACGTTGCCGAACGTCGACACGACCTGGTGCGCACGCGGGTTGAGCCGCGCAAGGATGTGCCGCAGGCGCGCGAGTTCGTCGGCGCCGACGAGGTCGGCCTTGTTGATCACCAGCACGTCGCAGAATTCGATCTGCTCGATCAGCAATTCGACGAGCGTGCGATCGTCTTCGTCCGATGCAGCGATGCCGCGTGTCGCGAGCGCGTCGTCGGAACCGTAGTCGCGCAGGAAATTGTAGGCGTCGACTACGGTGACGAGCGTGTCGAGCCGTGCGACGTTCGACAGCGACGCGCCGTCGTCGTCGACGAACGTGAAGGTTTCGGCGATCGGCATCGGCTCCGCGATGCCGGTCGATTCGATCACGATCGCGTCGAAGCGGCCGTCGGCCGCGAGATTGCGAATCTCGACGAGCAGGTCGTCGCGCAGCGTGCAGCAGATGCAGCCGTTCGACATCTCGACGAGGCGTTCCTCGACGTGCGACAGCGCCTGCGCATCGCGCACGAGCGACGCGTCGATGTTGACCGCCGCGAGATCGTTGACGATCACGGCGACTTTCAGGCCCGCGCGGTTCGCGAGAATGTGATTGAGCAGCGTGGTCTTGCCGGCGCCGAGGAAACCGGACAGCACGGTGACGGGCAACGGCTGGTTCATTGCCGGATTCATAACGATTTGCACCAACGGAAAAGATGAAAAAGCGGCCGTGGGGCCCTGGCGGGGCGCGATCGGCCGGGGGCCAGTCGCCCGATGCCGGTCGCCCGGAGCCATCGCCCGAAGCCGCTCGAAACCGCAGCGTGAGCCCGCATTGTGCATCAAACGCGCACCGGCCGAGCGGCCCGGCGTCAGCCCGCGGCGCGGCGCGACGTCACTGCTCGGGCGGCAGCAGCTTCCACTGCGCCAGGATTGCGGCGATCTGCCGCGCATACTTGTCGCGCAGCGACGGCGTTTCCGAATGATAGGCGCCGACGGCCTGCCATGTATTGCCGTAGCGATTCATTTTCTGACGCAGATGCCACGCGGCGATATAGACGTTCTTGCACGGCTCCATCAGCGTGTCGCGGCCGATGCCGTAGCGCGACAGCGTCGGCAGGTGGATCGAATTGATCTGCATCAGGCCGTAGTCGACCGAGCCGTTCGTATTCTTGTTCAGCGCGGCGGGCCGGTTGCGCGATTCCTGCCACGCGATCGCGCGCAGAATCAGCGGATTGACCTTCTGGTACCGGGCGGCCTCGTCGAAACAATCCGCGCGAGCGTTTCCGCAGGCGAACCACACGCCGGCGGCGATCAACGCGATCGAAGCGAACCGTCTGTTCATGGTGCGGAAAACGAAAAGGGAATGACGCAAAGATCGGGAAAACCCGTGCCAGTTATTCGTACGGATGGAAACGCGCCGCCCGTATCATACCGGCAGTCCGTCACGAATTGACGAGCGAAAGACAGCAGCCCGTTTATACCGCATTTCAGTGTCGGTTCATCCCAAAACGGCGGCGATGGCCGGAATGCCTGGCGGAGGCCGAAATCTTACATATTGCATACGGTATGCCGAAACCATGTCGTATGTGAGACAGTCCTCAGCTCAATGTGATATTTCGGACATGAAAAACTGCTAATGTCGCCTCTTTAGGACTTGGATCCCAGCACTACCGCCGGAAGTGGCCCTGAGCCGGCATCGACCCATTCATCCATGACAAGAAATCGCTTCGTTATGCGGCGCGTCGCCACGACCCTGATCGTCGCCGGCATCATCGTCTCGCAAGCCGCCTACGCTCAGGTCACGCTCAATTTCGTGAATGCGGATATCGACCAGGTCGCGAAGGCGATCGGCGCCGCAACCGGCAAGACCATCATCGTCGACCCCCGCGTGAAGGGGCAGCTCAACCTCGTATCCGAACGGTCCGTGCCGGAAGACCAGGCACTGAAGACGCTGCAGTCGGCGCTGCGCATGCAGGGCTTCGCGCTCGTGCAGGATCACGGCGTGCTGAAGGTCGTGCCCGAGGCCGACGCGAAGCTGCAGGGCGTGCCGACCTATATCGGCAATGCGCCGCGCGCACGCGGCGACCAGGTCATCACGCAGGTGTTCGAGCTGCACAACGAATCGGCGAACAACCTGCTGCCGGTGCTGCGGCCGCTGATCTCGCCGAACAACACGGTCACCGCCTACCCGGCGAACAACACGATCGTCGTCACCGATTACGCGGACAACGTGCGCCGCATCGCGCAGATCATCGCAGGCGTCGACAGCGCCGCGGGGGCGCAGGTGCAGGTCATACCGCTGCGTAACGCGAACGCGATCGACCTCGCCGCGCAGCTGCAGAAGATGCTCGACCCCGGCGCGATCGGCAATAGCGACGCGACGCTGAAGGTATCGGTCACGGCCGACCCGCGCACCAATTCGCTGATGCTGCGCGCATCGAGCGCATCGCGCCTCGCGGCGGCGAAGCGCATCGTGCAGCAGCTCGACGCGCCGAGCGGCGTGCCCGGCAACATGCACGTCGTGCCGTTGCGCAACGCCGATGCGGTCAAGCTCGCGAAGACGCTGCGCGGGATGCTCGGCAAGGGCGGCAACGACAGCGGCTCGTCGGCATCGTCCAACGATGCGAACAGCTTCAACCAGAGCGGCGGCTCGTCGGCGAGCGGCAACTTCTCGACCGGCACGTCCGGCACCCCGCCGCTGCCGTCCGGCGGCCTCGGCGGCGGTTCGTCTTCGTCGTCGGCCTACGGCAGCGGGTCGTCGGGCAGCGGTGGCGTCGGCAGCGGCGGCCTGCTCGGCGGCGACAAGGACAAGAGCGACGACAACCAGCCGGGCGGGATGATCCAGGCCGATGCGGCCACCAATTCGCTGATCATCACCGCGTCCGATCCGGTCTACCGGAACCTCCGCTCGGTGATCGACCAGCTCGACGCGCGGCGTGCGCAGGTCTATATCGAGGCGCTGATCGTCGAGCTGAACTCGACGACGCAAGGCAACCTCGGCATCCAGTGGCAGGTGGCGAGCGGCCAGTTCCTCGGCGGCACGAACCTGGCACCCACGGCCGGAACCGGCCTGGGCAACAGCATCGTCAACCTGACCAGCGGCGGCACGGCCGCCACCACCGGGCTGGCCGCCAATCTCGCGGGCCTGAGCCAGGGGCTCAACATCGGCTGGCTGCACAACATGTTCGGCGTGCAGGGGCTCGGCGCGCTGCTGCAGTATTTCGCGGGCGTGAGCGATGCGAACGTGCTGTCGACGCCGAACCTGATCACGCTCGACAACGAGGAAGCGAAGATCGTCGTCGGCCAGAACGTGCCGATCGCGACCGGCTCGTATTCGAACCTGACGAGCGGCACGACGAGCAACGCATTCAATACCTACGACCGCCGCGACGTCGGCCTGACGCTGCACGTGAAGCCGCAGATCACCGACGGCGGGATCCTGAAGCTGCAGCTCTATACCGAGGATTCGGCGGTCGTCAGCGGTACCACGAACGCGCAGACCGGCCCGACCTTCACGAAGCGCTCGATCCAGTCGACGATCCTCGCGGACAACGGCGAGATCATCGTGCTCGGCGGCTTGATGCAGGACAACTACCAGGTGTCGAACAGCAAGGTGCCGCTGCTCGGCGACATCCCGTGGATCGGCCAGCTGTTCCGTTCGGAATCGAAGCAGCGCCAGAAGACCAACCTGATGGTGTTCCTGCGCCCGGTGATCATCTCCGATCGCAGCACCGCGCAGGAAGTCACGGCCAACCGCTACGACTACATCCAGGGCGTGACCGGCGCGTACAAGTCGGACAACAACGTGATCCGCGACAAGGACGATCCGGTCGTCCCGCCGATGCCGCTGGGTCCGAGCCAGGGCGGTACGCCCGCCGGGAACCTGTTCGACCTCGACAAGATGCGTCGCCAGCAGTTGCAGCGTCAGGTCGCGCCGGTGCCGGCCCAGCCGCTGCCCGAGGCGACGCCCGCGCAGCCGCAAGGCGTGCCGCAGCAGTCGGTGCCGCAACAGCCGCTGACCGCCACGCCGGGAGCCTCGCAGTGAGCAACGTGCTCGCGTCCTCGACCCAGGACGGCGCGCCGGGCGAACGGCAGCCGCCGTCACCGCTCGCCGCGCGCCTGTTGCCGTACGGCTTCGCGAAGAGCGGCCAGGTACTGATCGCGCATCAGCTCGACGACACGCTCGAGGTGTGGATCAGCGAGCGCACGAACGATGCGGCGCTCGCCGAAATCGCGCGCAACTTCGGCTCGATTTCCGTGCACCGCGTGCCGGCCGACGAGCTCGCGCAGGCGATCAACCAGGCGTACGCGCGCCAGGACGGCAGCGCCGCGCAGGTCGTCGGCGAGGTCGAAGGCGAAGTCGACCTGTCGCGACTGATGCAGGACATCCCCGAAGTCGAAGATCTGCTCGAATCGGAAGACGACGCGCCGATCATCCGGATGATCAACGCGCTGCTCACGCAAGCGGCGCGCGAACAGGCATCGGACATTCACATCGAGCCGTTCGAGAACGCGTCGGTCGTGCGGTTTCGCGTCGACGGCACGCTGCGCGACGTCGTGCGGCCGAAGAAGGCGCTGCACGGCGCGCTGATCTCGCGGATCAAGATCATGGCGCAGCTCGACATCGCCGAGAAACGCCTGCCGCAGGACGGCCGCATCACGCTGCGCGTCGGCGGCCGGCCGGTCGACGTGCGGGTGTCGACGCTGCCGACCGGGCACGGCGAGCGCGCGGTGCTCCGTCTGCTGGAAAAGGATGCGCAGCGCCTGAACCTCGAAGCGCTCGGGATGGGCCGCGACACGCTCGTCCAGTTCGACAAGCTGATCGGCCGCCCGCACGGGATCGTGCTGGTGACGGGCCCGACCGGCTCGGGCAAGACGACCACGCTCTATGCGTCGATGTCGCGGCTCGAAACGGCGACGACCAACATCATGACCGTCGAGGATCCGATCGAATACGACCTGTCCGGCATCGGCCAGACGCAGGTGAACGAGCGGATCGGGATGACCTTTGCCCGTGCGCTGCGTTCGATCCTGCGTCAGGATCCGGACGTGATCATGATCGGCGAAATCCGTGACCTCGAAACCGCGCAGATCGCGGTGCAGGCCTCGCTCACGGGCCACCTCGTGCTCGCGACGCTGCACACCAACGATGCGGCCTCGGCCGTCACGCGCCTGACCGACATGGGCGTCGAGCCGTACCTGCTCGCGTCGTCGCTGCTCGGCGTGCTCGCGCAGCGTCTGGTGCGCCAGCTCTGCCCAGCCTGCAAGGAAGAGCGGCACGAGGACGGCCGCACCGTGTGGCATCCGGTCGGCTGCGACCGGTGCGGACATTCGGGCTATGCGGGCCGGCGGGGGGTATACGAACTGCTGCTGATCGACGATTCGATCCGCGCGCTGATCCACCGCAACGCGGCCGATGCGGAGATTCTCGCCACGGGCCGCGCACAAGGGATGCGCACGCTGCGCGACGACGCCGAGCGCTGGCTCGCGGCCGGCGCGACGTCGCTCGAGGAAGTGCTGCGCGTGACGGGAGGCGCATAGCGCGATGCCGGCATTCCGTTTCGAAGCCATCGATTCGGCGGGGCGACCGCAGAAAGGCGTGATCGATGCCGACAGTGCGCGCGGCGCGCGCGGCCAGCTGCGCACGCAGGGGCTCACGCCGCTCGTCGTCGAGCCGGCCGCCAGTGCGACCCGCGGCGCGCGTTCGCAGCGCCTCGCGTTCGGCCGCAAGCTGTCGCAGCGCGAACAGGCGATCCTCACGCGCCAGCTCGCGAGCCTGCTGATCGCGGGGCTGCCGCTCGACGAGGCGCTCGGCGTGCTGACCGAGCAGGCCGAACGCGACTACATCCGCGAGCTGATGGCCGCGATCCGTGCAGAAGTGCTCGGCGGCCATTCGCTCGCGAATGCGCTGGGCCAGCATCCGCGCGACTTCCCGGAAATCTACCGCGCGCTCGTCGCGGCGGGCGAGCACACCGGCAAGCTCGGCATCGTGCTGTCGCGCCTCGCCGACTACATCGAACAGAGCAACGCGCTGAAGCAGAAGATCCTGCTGGCGTTCACGTATCCGGGGATCGTCACGCTGATCGCATTCGGCATCGTCACGTTCCTGCTGAGCTATGTCGTGCCGCAGGTCGTCAACGTGTTCGCGAGCACGAAGCAGCAACTGCCCATTCTCACGGTCGTGATGATGGCGCTGTCGGAGTTCGTGCGGCACTGGTGGTGGGCGATCCTGATCACGGTCGCGCTCGTCGTGTGGTTCGTGAAGGCGACACTGTCGCGCGACGGGCCGCGGCTCGCGTTCGACCGCTGGGTGCTGACCGCGCCGCTCGCGGGCAAGCTCGTGCGCGGCTACAACACGGTGCGCTTCGCAAGCACGCTCGGGATCCTGACCGCGGCCGGCGTGCCGATCCTGCGCGCGTTGCAGGCGGCCGGCGAGACGCTGTCGAACCGCGCGATGCGCGCGAACATCGACGATGCGATCGTGCGCGTGCGCGAAGGCTCCGCGCTGTCGCGCGCGCTGAACAACGTGAAGACATTCCCGCCGGTGCTCGTGCACCTAATCCGTTCCGGCGAAGCGACGGGCGACGTGACGACGATGCTCGACCGCGCGGCGGAAGGCGAGGCGCGCGAGCTCGAGCGGCGCACGATGTTCCTGACGAGCCTGCTCGAGCCGCTGCTGATCCTCGCGATGGGCGGCATCGTGCTCGTGATCGTGCTGGCCGTGATGCTGCCGATCATCGAGCTGAACAACATGGTGCAGTGACGGCCTGACCGCTGGTCAGGTCGCCACCGTTCAACGCATGTAGATCGCGGGGGACGGCGTGTTCGCGGGGAGCTGGACTTCGGCGCGGGCGCCGTTGCGGTCGATGATGATCGAGCGGCTGCGGACTTCGGCCAGCTTCGCGCCGGACGTGAGCTCCGCGCCGAGCGACACCGCACGCGGCGGCTCGCCACCGATACCGACGATCGCGGCGGCGCCACGACCGAGCGACAGAATGCCGAACAGGTGGATGTCCTGCACGGGATTCTTGTCGAGCTGTCCGCCGAAGAGCGCGGCGGCGTCCTCGGTGCGGATCGGCAACCGCGCGGCGGCGGCGGGCAGCGGCGCTTCGCGGGCCGACAGCGTGACGACCCAGTAGGTGGCCGTCGCGCACAAACCCGCGAAGAGGGCGAGGGAGAGGATCCGGATCGAGAGCGCGTTCATGCGCGCTATTGTACGGATGTATATGAAATTTGCGTTGGGTGAAAGCCCTCGGCAATGCGCGCCTTACAATGCGTGCTCCGCGCCCGGGGAATCGGAAGCTTGCCGTCAGGCAAACGTTCGCGATGCGCCGGGTGCGTCACTCAATCGACGATATTTTTTGGAAAGAGGTAGTCAGTCATGCAAACGTGGATCACTCGCCGTAATGCGGCCGTGCGCCGTCAGCGCGGTTTCACGCTGATCGAGATCATGGTGGTGGTCGCGATCCTCGGGATCCTGGCGGCACTGATCGTGCCGAAGATCATGAGCCGTCCCGATGAGGCGCGCCGTATCGCCGCGAAGCAGGACATCGGCACGATCATGCAGGCGCTCAAGCTGTACCGTCTCGACAACGGCCGCTATCCGACCCAGGAGCAGGGCCTGAACGCGCTGATCCAGAAGCCGTCCACCGATCCGATCCCGAACAACTGGAAGGACGGCGGCTATCTCGAGCGCCTGCCGAACGATCCGTGGGGCAACGGGTACAAGTACCTGAACCCGGGCGTGCACGGCGAGATCGACGTGTTCAGCTACGGCGCCGACGGCAAGGAAGGCGGCGAAAGCAACGATTCCGATATCGGTTCGTGGCAGTAAGTCGGCATCGACCGATCCGACGATCGTCCCCGTTCTTCATTTCATGCCCGCCCTTCGCACGCCCCTGCGCTCCGCTCGCGCTCGCCGCGCTGCCCGCGACCGCCGCGTGCGTCGCGGCGCGGCCGTGACCGCGGCACGCACGCGTGCACGCGGCTTCACGCTGCTCGAGATGCTGGTCGTGCTCGTGATCGCGGGCCTGCTGGTGTCGCTCGCGTCGCTGTCGCTCACGCGCAATCCGCGCACCGACCTGCGCGAGGAAGCGCAGCGCATCGCGCTGCTGTTCGAGACGGCGGGCGACGAAGCGCAGGTGCGCGCGCGCCCGATCGCGTGGCAGCCGACCGCGCACGGCTTTCGTTTCGACGTGAGTTCGCCCGACGGCTGGCGCACGCTGCGTGACGACCTGCTGCGCCCGCGCGACTGGGACGGTGGCGTCACGGGCGCCGAAATCGATTATCCGGGGTCGGACACGCACGCGAGCACCGTGGTGTTCGGCACCGAAAGCGTCGACATGCCGGTGCGCGTGACGCTGCATTCGGCGGTCGGCAGCGCGACGATCGTCGGCACCGGCAACGGCCGGTACGAGGTGCAATGACGATGCGTCGTCGCCCGCCCTTCCCGGCTTCCGGCTCCCGAGGCTTCACGATGATCGAGGTGCTGGTCGCGCTCGCGATCATCGCGGTCGCGCTCGCCGCGTCGATCCGCGCGGTCGGCACGATGGCGAACAACGCATCCGATCTCCACCACCGGCTGCTGGCCGGGTGGAGCGCCGACAACGCGCTCGCGCAGCTGCGGCTCACGCATGCGTGGCCGGAAGTCGGCGAGCAGAGTTTCGATTGTTCGCAAGGCAACGTGCAGATGGTCTGCACGCAGCGCGTGCGCACGACGCCGAACCCGGTGTTCCGGCGCGTGCAGATTTCGGTGAGCATGCCGGGGCATCCCGGCGTGCTCGCGCAAATGGTGACGGTGGTCGCGAATGAAACCAGCCGTCCGCTCTGACGCGCCGATGCGGCGTCGGCCCATGCGTTTCGCCGGCTCGCGCCGCGTGCGCGGCTTCACGCTGATCGAACTGATGATCGCGATCGCGATCCTCGCGGTGGTCGCGATCCTCGCGTGGCGCGGGCTCGACCAGATCATGCGCGGCCGCGACAAGGTCGCGTCCGCGATGGAAGACGAGCGTGTGTTCGCGCAGATGTTCGACCAGATGCGCATCGACGCGCGGCTCGCCGCGACCGACGACGAAGCCGGCCAGCCGGCGATCGGCGTCGCCGGCAATACGCTGCAGATCGTCCGCACGCTCGACTTGGCCGGCGCCGCGCCGCGGCTGCAGGTGGTCCGCTACCGGATCGCCGGCGGGCGCGTCGTGCGCTATGCATCGCCGCCGCTCGCCGATGCGAACCGCTTGCGCGACGTGCTGAAGGACAGCGGCGTCGACGGCTGGAGCTGGGTCGCGCTGATGGGCGGCGTCGGTGCGATCGACGCGAAGCTGTACGTGCCGCGCGTCGGCTGGACTACCAACCTGCAGACGGCCAACGACGCGCTGGCGCAGAACAACGATGCGCTGAAGGTGCCGCAGATCGGCAACGCGCCGCCGACACGCGCGGTGACGGGGCTGCAGGTCAGCATCGGCGCGACGTCGCTGCGCGTGCCCGTCACGCGCATCTTCCTCGTCGGGGAATGACGATGCGCGCGCGCCCTCCCCGTTCCCGCTTCGCCGGCCGCCCGCCCGCAAGCACGCCCGCCCGCCGCGAGCGCGGCGCGGCGATCATCACCGCGCTGCTCGTCGTCGCGCTGTCGGCGATCCTCGTGTCGGGGATGCTGTGGCGCCAGCAGGTGCAGATTCGCCGGATCGAGAACCAGCGCGTGATCGCGCAGGCGCAGTGGGTCGCGCGCGGCGCGCTCGACTGGACGCGCATGATCCTGCGCTCCGAGGGCGACACGGCGCCCGGCATCACCTATCTGGGCGGCATCTGGGCCGTGCCGATCGCGAAGACCAAGCTGTCGGACTTCCTCGGCCGGATCGGCGCGCCGAACGACAACGGCGGCGAAGACACCTACCTGTCCGGCTCGATCGAGGACGCGCAGGCGAAGTACAACCTGCGCAATCTCGTGTCGTCGCCGGCGCCCGGCGTGCTGCAGCTCAACGTGATGCAGCTGCAGGCGTTCCAGCGGCTGCTGACGACGCTCGGCTACGACGGCGCGTTCGCGAAGCGGATCGCGCTGCACATGCGCGCGGGCCTGATGCATTCGGCGACGCGCTTCCAGACGCCGACGCTGCCCGGCGCCGGTACGGCCGCGACCGCGCCGGTGGCCGGCGGCGACATGCAGGCCGGCAACTTCACCGACGAGCCGGGGATGTCGGACGGCGAGCGCGGCCCTGCGCCGCTCGTGATGTCGGGCGTCGACAACCTGCTCGACGTCGACGGTGTGACGCCCGAGATGGTCGCGCGGCTGCGCCCGTTCGTCACCGTGCTGCCGACCACGACGCCGGTGAATATGAACACCGCGCCGGCCGAGGTGATCGCGGCGCTGGTGCCGGGGATGAGCGTGTCGTCCGCGCAGGCGCTCGTGTCGCGCCGCGAGACCGTGTTCTTCCGCAACGTCGGCGACGTGCAGCTCGCGCTGCGCGGTGCCGGCGCGCCGAACGTGACGATCGACTCGAGCCTCGTCGACGTCAATTCCAGCTATTTCATCGTGCATGGCCGGATCCAGCACGATCGCGCGGAGGTGGATCGCACCTCGCTCGTGTATCGTGATCCGACCACGCACTCGACGCGGGTCGTGCGCGTCCGCGACCAGCTATAACGACGCCATCCGGGAGAGGAGCTCTTGAGCACGCTGATTGTTTCTTTGCCGCCGCGCGAGCCGGCCGTGCCGTTGCAGGAATGGCAGTGGCCCGAGCTGCCGTTCACGCTCGTGGACAAGGCCGGCCAGGTGCAGCGCGCGGGCCACGCCGCGCTCGCGCTGCTGCCGCGCGCGAACGAGACGCGGCTGATCGTCGCCGCGCGCGACGTGCTGCTGCTCGCCACGACCGTGCCGCCGCTCAAGGGGCCGAAGCTGCGCCAGGCGCTGCCCAACATCGTCGAGGATCAGCTGATCCAGGATCCGCTCGGCTGCCATATCGCGCTCGACCCGGTCGCGCTGCCCGATGGCCGTCGCGTGCTGGCCGTCGTCGACCGCGCGTGGTTCCGTACGATCTGCGACGCGTTCGCCGCGGCCGGCCATCGGCGCCTGAGCGCGGTACCCGCGACGCGCTGCCTGCCGGCGCCGCGCGAGCCGGCGCAAGCGCCGCTCGACGCGCCTGTCGACGGTGAGGCCGCCAAGGCCGACGCGATCACGCTCGCGACCGCACCGGCCGGCCGCCCGACGGCCGTGGCCGCGGTGCTCGGGCTGGCGACCACGGTCGAACCGGCGCTCGTCGAAGCCGGCGCGCTGCCGGTCGCGGCCGGTGCGCCGCGTCTCGAACTCGCGATCGCGCGCGGCGCGCTCGGCGAGGGTTTCGCGGCGCCCGCGTCGCGGGCCGCCGGCACGCTGGCCGCGCTCGCGGGCGGCGGCGACGTCGAACTGTACGAACTCGGCGAGCCGGGCGCGGAGCCGCGGCTCGCGTCGGTCGGCCGCACCGACGGCCCGCTGCTGCCGGGTGCGCAGCCGCTGCCGTTCGATACGTTCGCGCGGCGTGCGCTCGCCGAGCGCTTCGATCTCTGCCAGTTCGAATTCGAGTCGCAGCCGTGGCGCTTCGACCGCGCGACGATGAAGCGCCTGCGCGTGCCGATCGCCCTCGTCGCGGCAACGCTCGGCGTCGCGGTGATCGGGATGAACCTGCACTGGTGGAAGCTGTCGCGCGAGCGCGATGCGCTGTCCGCGCAGATCACCGAGACGCTCCTGTCCGCCTTCCCGAAGACCACGACTGTGCTCGATCCGCCCGCGCAGATGCAGCGCCAGCTCGATCAGCTGCGCCTCGCGGCGGGCGAGCTGTCGCCGAACGACTTCCTCGCGCTGTCGAGCGGGCTGTCGCGTTCGATGGGCGCGCTGCCGCTGAACGGCATCGCGTCGCTCGATTATCACGACCGGCGGCTCGACGTCGGCTTCAAGCCGGAGGTCAAGGTCGACCCCGATTTCCCGCAGCGTCTCGCGCGCAACGGGCTCGCTGGCGAAGTCGACAGCAGCACCGGCAAATGGACCATCCGGAGCCGCCCATGAAGACCGAACAACTGACCCAGACGCTGGCCCAGTTCTGGGGCGAGCGCTCGCAGCGCGAGCGGACGCTGCTCGGCTGGGGCGGTGCCGTGCTGGCCGTCGCGATCGCGTATTCGGTGCTGTGGTCGCCCGCGCAGGAAGGCCGCGCGCGCATCCGGCGCGAGCTGCCGACGATGCGCAGCGAACTCGCGCAGATGACCGCGCAGGCCAACGAAGCGAAATCGCTGACGGCCGCCGCGCAAGGCGTCGCGCCGACCGGCCTCGCGCTGAAGGATGCGCTCACCGCGTCGCTGTCCGATCACGGGCTGCAGGGCGCGCAGGTGCAGGTCGTCGGCAACGGCGTGCAGATCCAGTTGAAGAACGTGCCGTTCCCGGTGTGGACGCAGTGGCTCGACGACGCGCGCCGGCAGTTCAAGGTGCAGGTCGGCGAAGCCCACGTGACCGGGCTGAAGGAAGACGGCCAGGTCGACCTGACGGCCGTGATGCAACCCTCGACGCAGAAATGACGCAGTGGATGAAACCAGCGACGGTCGGCCGATGAGGCCGGGGATCAGGCGGCTTGCCGCCGCGGTGCCGTGGGTGGTGGCAGGCGGGCTCGCGACGGCGCTGACGCTCGTCGCGCTCGCGCCGGCCGCGTGGATCGCGCCGCAGGTCGCGCGTGCGACCGGTGCTCACGTGAACCTCGTCGATCCGGAAGGCTCGCTGTGGCACGGCTCGGGCACGCTGATGCTCGCGCCGGGCGCGGACCAGAGCGCGGCGACGCTGCTGCCCGGGCGGGTCCAGTGGACCACGCGCTTCTGGCCGCTGCTGACCGGCCGCGTGCAGATGCATATGCGGCAGACCGAGGCGATGCCCGACGCCGTCACGCTCGATGCGACGTGGCGCGGCGCGGTACTGTCGGCGGGCTCGATGGCCGTGCCGGCGTCGCTGCTCGCGGGGCTCGGCACGCCGTTCAACACGCTCGACTTGCAGGGCGACGTGCGGCTCGGCTGGACCGACTGGCGGATGATCGGCAACAACGCGTTCGGCCAGCTGACGGTGACGATCGATTCGATGAGTTCGCGTGTGTCTCGCGTGAAGCCGCTCGGGTCGTACCGCGCGGTGCTGCAGGCGAAGGGGGCGGACGCCGATCTCGACCTGTCGACCACGCAGGGCCCGCTGTTCCTCGACGGGCACGGCAGCTTCGGCCCCGGCCGCAGATCGTTTCGCGGCACCGCGCACGCGGCGCCCGAGCAGCAGGCGAACCTCGCGGGGCTGTTGAACCTGCTTGGCCGTCCGATCGGCAACAACCAGGTGTCGCTGATCTTCGGCGACGCGACGCGCTGAACGCGCGCGGCGCCCTCTCCTTTTCCCCGATTACTTCTGCGCGAGCGGCGCGGCGGCTGACGGTGAGGTCGCGGCCGGCGCCGCCGCACCGGACGCCGGCACCGGCACCGGCGCCGCCACGTCGCCCGTCTCGCGCGCCATGTCCGACGCATCCCACCCGCCGCCCAGCGCCTTCACGAGCCCGACGGACGACACCATCCGCTGGCCGGCGATCGTCGCGAGCTTCTGCTGCGCGGTAAACGCGGTGGTCTGCGCGCTCAGCACGTTCAGGTAGGCGACCGTGCCCGCCTTGTACTGGTTCGTGACGATCGCGAGCGCTTGCTCGGCGCTGTCGACGGCCTGCCGCTGCACGTCGACTTCCTGCGCGAGGATGCGCTGCGACGCGAGGTTGTCCTCGACGTCCTGGAACGCGGTGAGCACCGCGAGACGATATGCGGCGACGTCCTGGTCGTAGGTTGCGCGGGCGGCATCGGTCTGCGCGGCGCGCAGGCCGGCGTCGAACAGCGTGGCCGCGAGTTGCGGGCCGACCGTCCAGAACCGCGCGGGCAAGGTGAACAATTGCGACCACACCGAGCTCTGGAAGCCGCCGGTGGCGGACAGCGTGAGCGTCGGGAAGAACGCGGCGATCGCCACGCCGATCTGCTCGTTCGCGGAAGCTGCGCGGCGCTCGGCCGCCGCGATGTCCGGCCGCCGCTCGAGCAGCGCGGACGGCACGTCGACCGGCGTGATCGGCGGTTGCGCGGTGAGCGGGTTCGGCGGCAGCGAGAACGTCGATGCCGGCTCGCCGATCAGCGTCGCGATCGCATGCTCGTACTGCGCGCGCGCGACGCCGTTGTCGATCGCCGCGGCCTGCGCGCTCTGCAGCTGCGTCTGCGCCTGGATCACGTCCGCGCGCGCGGCGACGCCCTGCGCGTACTGATTCTGCGTGAGCCTCAGCGAGTCGCCGTACGACTTCACGGTGTCGTCGAGCAGTTTCTGCAGCGCATCGGACGTGCGCAGCTGGAAGTAGGTCTGCGCGAGCAGCGCTTGCTGCGACAGCCGCGCATTCGCGAGATCGGCCGCGGCGGCCGCTTCGCCGGCGCGCTGCGCGCTGACGCTGCGGCTCACCTTGCCCCACAGGTCGGGCTCCCAGCTCGCATCGAGACCGACGCTGTAGCTGTTGCTGATCGACGAACTGCTGCCGAAGCCCGACGCGCCCGACGACGTGGGCGTGCGCCCCGAGCGTGCGCGCGAGCCCGACGCGGTCAGCCCGACGGTCGGGAAATACGCGGCGCGCGCTTCGGCGACGAGCGCGCGGGCCTGCCGGTACGCGGCGGCCGATTGCGCGATGGTCTGGTTCGATGCGTTGAGCTTGCCGATCAGCGCGTCGAGCTGCGGATCGTTGTAGACGCTCCACCACGGGCCGCGGTCGGCCCGGTCGGCCGGCTGCGCGACCTTCCAGCCGGCCGGCGCTTCCTTGAAGGCGGCGGGGATCGACGTGTCGGGCCGGTGATAGTCGGGCCCGACGGCGCAGCCGGCGAGCAGCACGGCCGTCGCAACGGCGACGGCGGCGCTCAGCGGGCGAAAGGCGCGCGGGAGGGGGGCGTACGGCATCGTGGTTTTCCTGTCTGGGCGCGACGGCCGGCGAGCGGCGCCGCGCGATGCGGTCGTTGTGCCGCTGGCGGACAAATGGTAACTGACGGCGGGAAAGCCGCGCAGCCCTAAGGGTACGGCGCGCGGCGGCACGCATGTGTTACCGGCGCGGCCGGCCGGTTTACCGGCCATTACCATTACGGACTGCTTGCGGACGAAACAGGCAGGCGATGCGGCGCGCGCCAACCGGGCCGCGACGGGCGCGGCCGGCGTTCAGTCGGGATGGCGAAAGCGGCGTGGCTTCAGTGGCAGCGCACGGGCACCGCAACGGGATCGGCGGCGGACCGCCATGTCGACGGCTCCGTTGCCGCCGGCTGGCCCGTGCGGCGGGCGGCGTCCTTCGCGTTGCGCTGCCGGCGATGATCGAACCATGCGAACCCGAGCGCCGCGAGCGATCCGCCCGGTACCACCAGCATCGTCACGTACAGCGCGATCTTCCAGCCGCGGTGCGGCCCGGAGAACACATGATGAGCGGTATCGGTCAGGTTGCGGCGCAGCGCGCCGGCGGCATTTTTCAGGAACAGCATCGCGAACATCCTCGGGGGCCCGGCAGCGCGGGCAAAGCGGTCAGAACATAGTCTCCGGCAGTGCAACATGCACGTCGTAACTGGTTGACTGAAATAATATTGACTAAGCAATCATTTTTCAAGATACTGGGCGCGTTTTGACCTGAAACGCACTGTTTGCGGCGTGCGCAATCGCATGAACGGCGGCCTCTACGATCCCGACACCATCGCGCTGGAAACGAGCCTCGGTTATTACCTGACCAAGGCCCGGCAGGCGCTCGTCGAGCGAATGGACCGCGCGCTCGAGCCGCACGACCTCACTGCGCAGCAGATCGGCGTGATCCTGCTGCTGTCGCGCGGCTATGCGCGCACGCCGTTCGAGCTGTCGCGCAAGATGTCGTATGACAGCGGCTCGATGACGCGCATGCTCGACCGTCTCGAGCGCAAGGGCCTGGTCGCGCGCTCGCGCAGCGAGCAGGACCGCCGGATGATCGAGCTGACGCTGACCGAGCGCGGCGCCGAGGCGGCCCGCGCGCTGCCATCGCTGATCGCGACCGCGCTGAACGCGCAGCTCGCCGGCTTCTCGGCCGACGAACTCGCGACGCTCACCGGCCTGCTGCAACGGTTCATCGCCAACGGGCCCGGTGACGCCGGCTGCCCGAAACCCGACGAACCGGACTGCTGAGCGCGGGAGGCCCGATGTCTAGGTTAAGCATTCGCTTATTTCTCTGTCTGGGCAGAAGATGACAAGACACATGCTCCGTCTCTCCCCTCACCCGTTCCACCCGGCCGGGCCGCGCGGTATCGCGCGCCCGTGCGTTGTGCCGGCGCGTCGCGCGCGCCGCGTCTAGGAGATTCCGATGTCCGCCACCACGGCATCCGCCACGCCGCCTGCCGCCCAACCCGCGCCGCTCACCGGCGGCGCGCTTGCGCTCCTGACCGTCGGGCTCGCGCTCGGCACCTTCATGGAAGTGCTCGATACGTCGATCGCGAACGTCGCGGTGCCGACCATCTCGGGCAGCCTCGGCGTCGCGACGAGCGAAGGCACGTGGGTGATCTCGTCGTATTCGGTCGCATCCGCGATCGCGGTGCCGCTGACCGGCTGGCTCGCGCGGCGGGTCGGCGAGGTGCGCCTGTTCACGCTGTCGGTGCTCGCGTTCACGATCGCGTCGGCGCTGTGCGGCCTCGCGTCGAACTTCGAGACGCTGATCGCGTTCCGGCTGCTGCAGGGCCTCGTGTCGGGCCCGATGGTGCCGCTGTCGCAGACGATCCTGATGCGCAGCTACCCGCCGGCGAAGCGCGGGCTCGCGCTCGGGCTATGGGCGATGACGGTGATCGTCGCGCCGATCTTCGGCCCGTTGCTGGGCGGCTGGATCAGCGACAACTACACGTGGCCGTGGATCTTCTACATCAACCTGCCGATCGGCATCTTCTCGGCGGCCTGCGCGTACTTCCTGCTGCGCGGCCGCGAGACGAAGACGAGCCGGCAACGGATCGACGCGGTCGGCCTCGCGCTGCTCGTGATCGGCGTGTCGTGCCTGCAGATGATGCTCGACCTCGGCAAGGACCGCGACTGGTTCAACTCGACCTTCATCGTCGCGCTCGCGCTGATCGCGGTCGTGTCGCTCGCGTTCATGCTCGTGTGGGAGGCGACCGAGAAGGAACCGGTGGTCGACCTGTCGCTGTTCAAGGACCGCAACTTCGCGCTCGGCGCGCTGATCATCTCGTTCGGCTTCATGGCGTTCTTCGGCTCGGTCGTGATCTTCCCGCTGTGGCTGCAGACGGTGATGGGCTACACGGCCGGCAAAGCCGGCCTCGCGACCGCGCCGGTCGGGCTGCTCGCGCTCGTGCTGTCGCCGCTGATCGGGCGCAACATGCACCGGCTCGATCTGCGGATGGTCGCGAGCTTCGCGTTCATCGTGTTCGCGGGCGTGTCGGTCTGGAATTCGACGTTCACGCTCGACGTGCCGTTCAACCACGTGATCCTGCCGCGGCTCGTGCAGGGGATCGGCGTCGCGTGTTTCTTCGTGCCGATGACGACGATCACGCTGTCGAGCATTTCCGACGAGCGGCTCGCGAGCGCGTCGGGGCTGTCGAACTTCCTGCGCACGCTGTCCGGCGCGATCGGCACCGCGGCCAGCTCGACGTTCTGGGAAAACGATGCGATCTACCACCACGCGCGGCTGTCGGAATCGGTGAGCGTCTACGCGCAGAACACGACCGAATACCAGGGCGCGCTCGCGCAGCTCGGGATCGTCGGACAGACGGCCAATGCGCAGCTCAACCAGTTGGTCACGCAGCAGGGCTTCATGATGGCGACCAACGACTTCTTCCACCTGTCGGCCGGCGTGTTCATCGCGCTCGCGGCGCTGGTGTGGATCACGAAGCCGAGGAAGGGCGCGGGGCCGGCGATGGGGCATTGAGGGCGGCGCCCGATTCAGCACATCTGATTACGCCGAGCATCGCCCCGGCCTTCACTCCCGTGCCCGCAGCCCCCCGAAGGCCAGGTCGTCGCCCGACGCGATCGGCAGCGTCGCCCGCGCGACGTCGAGCCAGGCCCGTGCCGCGTGCGACAGGTAGCCCTTCTTCAGCCAGCCGAGCGCGATCGCCCACGTGATCTCCGGCTCGACGATCGGCCGGCACGTGAACTGCCGCGCATCGAGCCGCCGGCAGTATGGCTCCGGCAACAGCGCGATGCCCACGCCCGCGTGCACCAGCGCGGCCATGAAGTCCCAATGACCGCTGCGGCTCACGATCGACGGCGTGAAGCCGACCTGCCGGCACGCGTCGAGCACCGCATCGTGCAGCGCGAGGCTTTCCGCATAGAACACGAATGACTCGCGTGCGAGATCGGCGAGCGGCACGGCCGCGTCATCCTCCCAGCGTGACTCGCGCGGCGCGACGAGCCACAGCGGCGCGCGCACCATCGGCAGCCGCTCGAACGTGCCGGGATCGACCGGCTCCAGCAGCCCACCGAGTTCCAGTTCGCCCGACATCAGCGCGGCCTCGATCATCCGCGCGCCCTGCTCGAACAGCTTCAGCTCGATGTTTGGATAGCGCTGCTTGTACGCGGCGATGATCGGCGTGAACAGCGAGCCGCCGAGCGGCGGAATGCCGATCGTCAGCTCGCCGCGCCCGAGCGTGCCGAGATCGTTCAGCTCCGACTGCAGCTGTGCCTGCGCGGCGAGCACGTCCTGGCCGCGCTGGAACACGATCCGCCCCGCGTCGGTTAGCACCATCTGCCGGCCGTCGCGCAGCAGCAGCGGCGAGCCGATCTCGTCCTCGAGCGCCTTCACCATCTTGCTGATGGTCGGCTGCGTGACGAACAGCCGGTCCGCGGCCGCGGTGAAGCTCTGCTGACGCACGACCTCGACGAAGTACCGCAGTGCGCGCAATTCCATCGATTACTCCCCAGTTTGGTGCGGCGAACCCAAAGCGAATTCCGAATTGGAATGACAAGGATAGAGACAAGTCATTTTATTTATGGTTAGGGGAAACCCTATACTCACACCATCAACGGAACATCTGTATGGAGCCTGCCATGACCCACCCGACTACCACTGCCGCCGCCCGCCCCGCCGCCGCGGGCAACGTTGCGCGCACGGGCCGGATCGTGCTGCAGGCCGCCGCGCTCGGCGTGCTGTGGATGGCGGTCGACTGGGCCGTGCGCGCGGTCGGTCTGCCGGTGCCGTCCGGCGTGATCGGCCTCGCGGTGCTGCTCGTGCTGCTGTTCTCGGGCCGCGTCGCGCCCGCCTGGGTCAAGGACGGCGCGAACTGGCTGCTGTCCGACATGCTGCTGTTCTTCGTGCCGGCCGCCGTCGCGGCGGTCCAGTACGGCGGGCTGTTCCGCGAGGACGGCTGGCGCATCGCGCTGGTCATGCTCGCCGGCACCGCGTTCGTGATGGTCGCGGTGGCCGTCGCCGTCGACCTCGCCGCGAAGCTCGAACGCCGGCTGGCCGCGCAGCGCGTGTTCGCCCAACGCCGCCGCGCGCGCCTCGCCACCGTGTCCGCCCACTGAGCCGGAGCCCGCGATGCCTGCGCTATTGTCCAGCCTGTCCGTCGACCACGTGAATACGGCGATTTCCGTCGGCTGCTTCGTGCTGACGGTCGTCCTGTATTTCGCGTCGAAGCGGCTCTACGCGTACAAGAAGACGCTGCTGTTCTCGCCGCTCGTGTTCGTGCCGGGCGTGCTGGTGCTGCTCGTGTTGCTGACCGGCATCCCGTATTCGGTCTACTTCCGCGACACGCGCTGGCTGATGTGGCTGCTCGGCCCGGCGACGATCGCGTTCGCGGTGCCGATCTACGAATATCGCGAGCTGATCCGTCGCCACTGGCTGTCGCTGTCGGTCGGCGTGGCGGTCGGGATCGGCGCGGGCGTGTGCGGATCGCTGCTGCTCGCGAAGCTGCTGCACCTGTCGCCCGAACTGCAGCGCTCGCTGATGACGCGCTCGGTGTCGACCCCGTTTGCGCTCGCCGTGTCCGACAAGATCCATGCGCCGAAAGACCTCACCGCGCTCTTCGTGATCGCGACCGGCATCTGCGGGATGCTGCTCGGCGAGATCGTGCTCGCGCTGGTGCCGATGCGCACACGGCTCGCGCGCGGCGCGCTGTTCGGCGCGGCCGCCCACGGCGTGGGCACCGCGAAGGCGCGCGAGATCGGCAATGAGGAAGGCGTCGTGTCGAGCCTCACGATGATGATCGCGGGCGTCGCGATGGTGCTGATCGCGCCGCTGCTGTCGCTGCTGCCGATCTGACACCGTACGGGCGGGCGCCGCAGCCCGCCCTCCCCATGCACCGCAGCCGCGCGGGCCAGTCGTCGCCCCGCCATTCCAGCCCTGCCGCGCGCCCGCACCCGCCGACAATCGGCTGAGATAGCCGCAATTCCCCCCTCTTTTCCGCCCATCGGGCTCGGCCCGGATGCCGAACAATGCATGCTACGAGACATCACGCACGCATTCACATGGCCTCCACGACTGCAAACCCGACTGCCGACAAGCCGGCTTCCTCCGGCAAGTTCAAGCGCATCGCGCTCATCGCCGTCATCGCGCTGGGCGCGGCCGCCGCCGCCGCGGGCGGCATGTACGTGTTTCTGAGCAAGGCAGGCGTCGGCCACGCGAGCGCGCCCGCCGAACCGGCGCCGCTCGCCGCGCCGGTGTTCTTCCCGCTCGACCCGCTGACCGTGAACCTGCAGTCCGACGACGGCGTGCAGCATTACCTGCGTGTCGGCCTGTCGCTGAAGCTCACCGACCCGAAGGCGCAGGAGCAGCTGACCGCGCGCATGCCGGAGATCCGCAGCCGGATCCTGCTCGCGCTGTCGAACAAGCATCCCGAGGATCTCGCGACACCGGAAGGCAAGCATTCGCTCGCGAAGGAACTGCGCGAGCTGATCGAGCAGCCGACGCAGCCGGGCAACCAGCGCGCGAAGGTCGACGACGTGCTGTTTACCGAATTCGTCGTCCAGTAACGCGGCCGCAAAAGGAGCGCGCATGGGCCACCAGGAGTTCATGTCCCAGGAGGAGGTCGATGCCCTCCTCAAGGGCGTCACGGGCGAAACCGACACGGTCGACGAGCAGCGCGACCTGTCGAGCGTCCGCCCCTACAACATCGCGACGCAGGAGCGGATCGTCCGCGGCCGAATGCCCGGCCTCGAGATCATCAACGACCGCTTCGCGCGCCTGCTGCGGATCGGCATCTTCAACTTCATGCGGCGCACGGCGGAAATCTCCGTGAGCCAGGTGAAGGTGCAGAAGTACAGCGAGTTCACCCGCAACCTGCCGATCCCGACGAACCTGAACCTGGTGCACGTGAAGCCGCTGCGCGGCACGTCGCTGTTCGTGTTCGACCCGAACCTCGTGTTCTTCGTCGTCGACAACCTGTTCGGCGGCGACGGGCGCTTTCACACGCGCGTCGAGGGCCGCGACTTCACGGCCACCGAGCAGCGGATCATCGGCAAGCTGCTGAACCTCGTGTTCGAGCACTACGCGACCGCGTGGAAGAGCGTGCGGCCGCTGCAGTTCGAATTCGTGCGCTCGGAGATGCACACGCAGTTCGCGAACGTCGCGACGCCGAACGAGATCGTGATCGTCACGCAGTTCTCGATCGAGTTCGGGCCGACGGGCGGCACGCTGCACATCTGCATGCCGTACTCGATGATCGAGCCGATCCGCGACGTGCTGAGCTCGCCGATCCAGGGCGAGGCGCTCGAGGTCGACCGCCGCTGGGTGCGCGTGCTGTCGCAGCAGGTGCAGTCGGCCGAGGTCGAGCTGAGCGCGAATCTCGCGGAGATTCCGTCGACCTTCGAGAAGATCCTGAACCTGCGTGCGGGCGACGTGCTGCCGCTGGAGATCGAGGACACGATCACCGCGAAGGTCGACGGCGTGCCGGTGATGGAATGCGGCTACGGCATTTTCAATGGTCAATATGCGTTGCGCGTGCAGAAGATGATCAGCGCGAGCGACACGATGAAGGAAGGTGGATATGAGTGAGCTGAACCAGACGCCCGAACTCGACGCGCAGGCCCTCGCCGACGCGGCGCTCGCGGAATCGGCCGTGCAGGCGGCACCTGCGGCGGCGCAGGAAGATCAGGGCCTGGACGACTGGGCCGCCGCGCTTGCCGAGCAGAACCTGCAGCCGGTGCAGGCGGGCGCGACCGGCGCCGGCGTGTTCCAGCCGCTGTCGAAGGCCGCGGCCAGCTCGACGCACAACGACATCGAGATGATTCTCGACATCCCGGTCAAGATGACCGTGGAACTCGGCCGTACCAAGATCGCGATCCGCAACCTGCTGCAGCTCGCGCAGGGGTCGGTCGTCGAGCTCGACGGCATGGCCGGCGAGCCGATGGACGTGCTCGTGAACGGCTGCCTGATCGCGCAAGGCGAGGTCGTGGTCGTCAACGACAAGTTCGGCATCCGGCTGACCGACATCATCACGCCGGCCGAACGCATCCGGAAGCTGAATCGATGAACGTCGTCGCGCCCGGCCGCCGCGTGCGCGTCGCGACCTCGGTGGCGGCTGCCGTCGCCATTGCGGCGTCGCTCGCATGCGTGCCGGCCGGCGCCGCCGACATGAACGCGGTGAACAACGCCGGTTCCATCGCGTCGAGCGTGATGGTCGGCTCGGCCGTCCCGTCGCTCGGCGTCGGCGCGGTGCTGCAGACGCTCGTCGGGCTCGCGGTCGTGATCGGCCTCGTGTTCGGCTGCGCGTGGCTCGCGCGCCGCTTCGGGTTTCAGCCCGCACGGCGCGGCGGCCCGCTGAAGGTCGTGTCGAGCGTCGGGCTCGGCGCGAAGGAAAGCGCGACGATCGTCGAGATCGGCGACACCTGGCTCGTGCTCGGCGTCGCGCCGGGCAACGTGCGGCTGCTGCATACGCTGCCGGCCGGCTCGGCGGTGGCGCCGGCACCGGCCGACCTTCCCGCCGGTACGCGTTCCGCCGATCGCGGCCAGCCCGGCACGTTCGGCGCGCGGTTTCGCGACGCGCTCGCGGGCGAAGCCGCGAAGCGCTTCGGGCGCGGCAAGGACACCCGCTGACATGGCGTCGCGCCCTCTTTCCGTATCTGCATTCCGATGAAACACGAATTCCTGCGTCGCGCGGCGCGCTTCGCGCCCGCGCTGATCCTCGGCCTCGCCCCCGCGCTCGCCTGCGCGCAGGCGGCCGGCCTGCCCGCGTTCAACACGAGCCCGGGCCCGAACGGCGGCACCACCTATTCGCTGAGCGTGCAGACGATGCTGCTGCTCACGATGCTGTCGTTCCTGCCGGCGATGCTGCTGATGATGACGAGCTTCACGCGCATCATCATCGTGCTGTCGCTGCTGCGCCAGGCGCTCGGCACCGCGACGACGCCGCCGAACCAGGTGCTGGTCGGCCTCGCGATGTTCCTCACCTTCTTCGTGATGTCGCCGGTGCTCGACCGTGCGTACGCCGACGGCTACAAGCCGTTCTCCGACGGCTCGATGCCGATGGAGCAGGCAGTGCGGCGCGGCGTCGCGCCGTTCAAGACCTTCATGCTGAAGCAGACCCGCGAGACCGATCTCGCGCTGTTCGCGAAGATCTCGAAGGCCGCGCCGATGCAGGGCCCCGAAGACGTGCCGCTGTCGCTGCTGGTGCCCGCGTTCGTCACGAGCGAGCTGAAGACCGGCTTCCAGATCGGCTTCACGATTTTCATCCCGTTCCTGATCATCGACATGGTCGTCGCGAGCGTGCTGATGTCGATGGGGATGATGATGGTGTCGCCGTCCACCGTGTCGCTGCCGTTCAAGCTGATGCTGTTCGTGCTGGTCGACGGCTGGCAGCTCCTGATCGGCTCGCTCGCGCAGAGCTTCACGTAAGCGGAGGACACGCGCGATGACCCCCGAACAGGTAATGACGCTGGCGCACCAGGCGATGATGGTCGGCCTGCTGCTTGCCGCCCCGCTGCTGCTGGTCGCGCTCGCGGTCGGCCTCGTCGTGAGCCTGTTCCAGGCCGCGACGCAGATCAACGAATCGACGCTGTCGTTCATCCCGAAGCTGCTCGCGGTGGCCGCGACGCTCGTGATTGCCGGCCCGTGGATGCTGACGACGATGCTCGACTACCTGCGGCAGACGCTGCTGCACGTCGCGACGCTCGGCGCCGGCTGACCGGCCCGCCCGGCACCGTTCCGCCGCAATGTTCTCGGTTACCTACGCGCAGCTCAACGGCTGGCTGACCGCCTTCCTGTGGCCGTTCGTGCGGATGCTCGCGCTCGTCGCGACGGCGCCCGTGGTCGGCCATGCGGCGGTGCCGGTGCGCGTGAAGATCGGCATCGCCGCGTTCATGGCGCTGGTCGTCGCGCCCACGCTCGGCGCGATGCCGGACGTCACCGTGTTCTCCGCGCCGGGCATCTGGATCGTCGTCACGCAGTTCCTGATCGGCATCGCGCTGGGCTTCACGATGCAGCTCGTGTTCGCGGCCGTCGAGGCGGCCGGCGACTTCATCGGGCTGTCGATGGGGCTCGGCTTCGCGACCTTCTTCGACCCGCATTCGAACGGCGCGACGCCGGTGATGGGCCGCTTCCTGAACGCGATCGCGATGCTCGCGTTCCTCGCGGTGGACGGCCACCTGCAGGTGTTCGCGGCGCTGGCCGCGTCGTTCCAGACGCTGCCGGTGTCGGGCGACCTGCTGCACGCGCCCGGCTGGCGCACGCTCGCCGCGTTCGGCGCGACGGTGTTCGAGATGGGGCTACTGCTCGCGCTGCCGGTGGTCGCGGCCCTGCTGATCGCGAACCTCGCGCTCGGGATCCTGAACCGCGCGGCGCCGCAGATCGGCATCTTCCAGATCGGCTTTCCGGTCACGATGCTGGTCGGGCTGTTGCTCGTGCAACTGATGATCCCGAACCTCGTGCCGTTCGTGTCGCACCTGTTCGACATGGGGCTCGATGCGATGGGGCGGGTGTTGCTGGGGTGGCGCTAGTCCGCTGGCGCCTCCGCTTGCTGGAAAACCCCTAACGGAATCGCCCGCCCACGAAAGGTTGCAGAAGGTTTCGCCTCCCTATACTCGTTAAGACGATGCAGCAAGCATCGCGCCATACGAATACAACGAAGGAGACGACCCCGATGCGACCCATCCTGCGCACCCTCGCCGTTGCGGCCAGCCTGAGCTGCGCGCTCGCCGCTCACCCCGCACTTGCCGAAGACGGCGGCAAGATCACGATCATGGTCGGCGGGATCGCGAAGCTGATCTACCTGCCCGCGCGGCTCACGCAGGAGCTCGGCAACTTCAAGGCCGAAGGGCTCGACGTCGAACTGCTGTCGCAGCCGGCCGGCGTCGACGCCGAGAACGAGTTGCTGGCGGGCGCCGTGCAAGGCGTCGTCGGCTTCTACGACCATACGGTCGACCTGCAGAGCAAGGGCAAGGACGTGAAGGCGATCGCCGTGTTCTGCCAGGTGCCGGGCGAAGTCGAGATGGTGTCGACCAAGGCCGCGCCCACCTTCAAGTCGATGGCCGACGCGAAGGGCAAGACGCTCGGCGTGACGGGCCTCGGCTCGTCGACCAGCTTCCTCACGCAATACCTGGCACTGCAGCGCGGCGTGCCGTCGACGCAGTACACGATGCTGCCGGTCGGCGCCGACGCGAGCTTCATCGCCGCGATCAAGCAGGGCCGGATCGACGCCGGGATGACGACCGAGCCGACCGTGTCCGCGCTCGAGAAGATGGGCGACGCGAAGGTGCTGGTCGACATGCGCACCCTCGAAGGCACGCGCGCCGCGCTCGGCGGCACCTACCCGGCCGCGAGCCTGTACGTGCAGTCGGCCTGGGCCGATTCGCACAAGGCGGAAGCCACCAAGCTCGCGCACGCGTTCGCGAAGACGATGCAGTTCATCCACACGCACAGCGCCGAGGAAATCGCCGCGAAGATGCCGGCCGACTACCAGAAGGACAAGGGCCTGTACGTGTCCGCGCTGAAGGCGTCGCTGCCGATGTACACCGCCGACGCGAAGATGCCGGCCGACGGCCCGGCGACCGTGCTGAAGGTGCTGTCGGCGTTCAACCCGTCGGTGAAGGGCAAGCACATCGACCTGGCGCGCACCTACACCAACGATTTCGTCAACGCGAAGTAATCGATCCCGGTACCGGCGCCCGCGGCGGCGATCCCGCCGCCGTGCATTCCCCGTTCCGGCCCGGCTGACCGGCCCGGCGCTGCCACGATGCGGCGCCCTCTTCACCCGCAGGACGAATGCGATGAACCAGGCAGTTTCCCCGAGCACGCCGGCGATCGAGTTTCGCAATGTGTCGTGCCGCTTCATTTCGCCGGAAGGCAAGGCCACCGTCGCGCTGCGCGACTTCAGCATGAGCGTCGCGCGCGGCGAGTTCATCGCGATCGTCGGGCCGACCGGCTGCGGCAAGTCGACCACGCTGAACCTGATCACCGGGCTGCTCAAGCCGGTGTCGGGCGAGGTGCGCGTGGTGGGTCGCCCGGTCGACGGGATCGACCCGCGCATCGGCTTCGTGTTCCAGGCCGACGCCGTGTTCCCGTGGCGCAACGTGATCGACAACGTCGCGGCAGGCCCCCTGTTTCGCGGCCGCTCGAAGGACGTCGCGTACACGCAGGCCGAGGAATGGATCCGCAAGGTCGGCCTCGACAAGTTCACGAAGCACTACCCGCACCAGCTCTCCGGCGGGATGCGCAAGCGCGTCGCGCTCGCGCAGACCTTCATCAACCAGCCGGAAATCCTGCTGATGGACGAGCCGTTCTCCGCGCTCGACATGCAGACGCGCACGCTGATGCAGGACGAACTGCTGCAGCTGTGGTCGGCGAACAAGGGCTCGGTCGTGTTCGTCACGCACGATCTCGAGGAGGCGATCGCACTCGCCGACCGCGTGTTCGTGCTGACCGCGCGCCCCGCGACGCTCAAGCGCGTGTACGAGATCGACCTGCCGCGCCCGCGCGTCATGTCGGAAGTGCGCTACGACGCGCGCTTCGTCGAAATTTCCAAGGACATCTGGCACGACCTGCGCGAAGAAGTGCAGATCGGCTGACCGCACGGCAGCCATGGCAACACACAGCAAGGACAGGAGCATGACCGACATGACGCTTCCCACTACCGCCCTTACGGCGACGACGCTCGAGGACGACGAGCGCGCCGCGCAACGCCGGCTGCGCCGCCGGCGCAACCTGATCGTCACGTTGCGGATCGCCGTGCTAGTCGTCGTGCTCGGCGGCTGGGAGCTCGCCGCACGGCTGAAGTGGATCGACCCGTTCTTCTTCTCGATGCCGTCGCTGATCTTCGAGCAGATCCAGGACTGGTTCGTGAACGGCACGTCGCAAGGCCCGCTGCTCACGCAGGTATGGGTCACGCTCGAGGAAACCGGGATCGGCTTCGTGATCGGCTCGGTCGCCGGCGTGATCTGCGGGATCGTGCTCGGCCGCAACAAGCTGATGGCCGACGTGTTCGGCCTGTACATCCAGATCGCCAACTCGATTCCGCGCGTCGTGCTCGGTTCGATCTTCGTGATCGCACTCGGCCTCGGGATGGCATCGAAGATCGCGCTGGCCGTCGTGATGGTGTTCTTCGTCGTGTTCGGCAACGCGTTCCAGGGCGTGCGCGAAGCCGACCGCTACCTGATCGCGAACGCGCAGATCCTCGGCGCGTCGCGCCGGCAGATCACCACGGCGGTCGTGATTCCGTCCGCGCTCAGCTGGATTCTCGCGAGCCTGCACGTGAGCTTCGGCTTCGCGCTGGTCGGTGCGGTCGTCGGCGAATTCCTGGGTTCCAAGCAGGGTATCGGCCTGCTAATCTCCACCGCCCAGGGCGCATTCAACGCAAGCGGCGTGTTCGCGGCGATGATCGTGCTCGCCGTGGTCGCGCTGGCCGCCGACTACCTGCTGACCTGGATCGAGAAGCGGCTGCTGAAGTGGCGCCCCGCGGCGTTCTGAGCCGCGCACGCATCGGACGACACACCCGAACCGCGCCGGTTGCCCCGGCGCAGTTCGGCATTGAGGAGAAGGAATGGCGCACAGCCTGCGCGGGCGGCTCCTGTGGTGGCTGCTGCTGCCGCTGGCGGCTTTCGTGCTGATCGCGGGCGCGATGTCGTACGACACCGCTCGGCGCACGGCCGCGCTCGTGCAGGACAGCGCGCTCGTCGCGTCGGCGCGCACCATCGGCGAGGACGTGGAATGGCGCAACGGGCTGCCGGTCGCCGACGTGCCGCCGGCCGCGCTGGAGATCTTCGAATCGCCGTCGCGCGACTCGGTGTTCTACAAGGTGATCGACGGCCACGGCCGGCTGCTCGCGGGCAACCCGGCGCTCGAGGTCCCTGCCCGGCACGGCGTCGAGCCGACGCTGTACGCCACGACGCTCGACGACCTGCCGCTGCGCGCGGCCGCCTACGATCGGCAGCTGTACGACGAGGGGCAGGTCGAGACGGTCACGGTGGTCGTCGCGAAGACGACGCGCTCGTACGACGCGATGGTCGCGACGATCTGGCGGCCTCAGCTCATGCGCCTGTCGCTGATGCTGGTGCTCGCGATCGTGCTCGTCTATCTCGGCCTCACGCTCGAGCTGCGCCCGCTGATGCAGCTGAAGGACGACGTCGCGGACCGCGGGCCGATGGAGCTGGAGCCGATTCGCCCGGAGCGGCTGCAGCACGAGCTGCGGCCGATCGTCGACGCGATCAACCAGTGCATCGCGCGGCTCAATACGCACACGGCCACGCAGCGCCGCTTCATCGCCGACGCCGCGCACCAGCTGCGCACGCCGATCGCGGTGCTCGACACGCAGATCCAGTACGCGCAGCAGCGCGGCAACGGCGATCCGGACCTCGCGTCGGTGCTCGACAGCATGCAGCGCAGCAGCCGCAAGATGGCCGACGTGACCGACAAGCTGCTGCTCCTCGCGCATGCGGAAGCGACGCCGCCGACGCTGCTCACGCATCGCGTCGATCTCGCCGCCGTGGTGTCGAGCGTGCTGGAGGAAACGATCGTGCTCGCGCAGCGGCGCGCCATCGACCTCGGCGCCGATCTCGGCGAACGGCTCGACGTCGCGGGCAGCGACAGCCTGCTGACCGCGCTGGTGATGAACCTCGTCGACAATGCGGTGCGCTATACGCAGCCGGGCGGCTGCGTGACGGTCGTCGCGCGGCGCGGCGGCGACACGGTCGTGCTCGACGTGGTCGACAACGGCCCCGGCATTCCCGCCGAAGCGCGGCCGCACGTGTTCAAGCGGTTCTACCGCGTGGCGGCCGACACCGAAGGCTCGGGCCTGGGGCTCGCGATCGTCCGCGAGATCGCGCAGGCGCACGGCGGCAGCGCGATGCTCGCGCCGGGGCCCGGCAATCGCGGTATCGTCGTGACTGTGCGGCTGCCCGCCTTTGATTGAAGAGATGCCGTCATGAAACTCCTGCTGGTCGAAGACAACGCCGAACTCGCGCACTGGATCGTGAACCTGCTGCGCGGCGAGGATTTCGCGGTCGACTGCGTCGGCGACGGCGAGCGCGCGGACACGGTGCTGAAGACCGAGCGTTACGACGCGGTGCTGCTCGACATGCGGCTGCCCGGCATCAGCGGCAAGGAAGTGCTCGCGCGGCTGCGGCGCCGCAACGACAACGTGCCGGTGCTGATGCTGACCGCGCACGGTTCGGTCGACGACAAGGTCGACTGCTTCGGCGCGGGCGCCGACGATTACGTGGTGAAGCCGTTCGAATCGCGCGAGCTGGTTGCACGGATCCGCGCGCTGATTCGCCGGCAGGCGGGCGTCGCCACGACGCAGCTCGTGTGCGGCGATCTCGTCTATGCGTTCGGCACGCGCGAATTCCGCTGCGGCGACGCGGTGCTCGCGCTGCGCCGCCGCGAACACGTGATTCTGGAGACGCTGATGCTGCAGCAGAACAAGACGGTGTCGAAGGCGCGGCTGATGGACAGCGTGTTCGCGCTCGACGACGAACCGAGCGCCGATGCGATCGACATCTACATCCACCGGCTGCGCAAGCATCTGGCAGGCAGCACGACCGAGATCATCACGCTGCGCGGGCTCGGCTATATCCTGCGCGCGAAGAGCGCGCACGACTGACGGGGGCTATTGCCCTGCTGCCGCTGACAACTTATTCGTAGCACGAAACGTATCGCAGGCCCGCCCGGCTGTCCGTCGGGCTCGCGCTCGCCCGTCTGCCTGCCTCGATCCGCGATTATTGCGCTTTCGGTGTTTTCACCGATCCGATTCTTTCCTCCGGGAAAGCGGCGTGAAGGATTGCACCCTCTACGATGCTATGCGTCGGCCTCTCGCTGTGGTCGGCGACATTCGGCATACATTACGTACTGCCAACGAACAGATTTCAATGCGGCAGCTCGGAGGAGACGATCTTGAAACGAAAAACCCTTGCCCTTTCCATCGCGGCGGCTGGCCTGTGCGCCGGCACCCACGCGCATGCGCAATCGAGCGTGCAACTCTACGGGCTGATGGACCTGAGCTTTCCGACCTACCGGACCCACGCCGACGCGAACGGCAAACATGTGATCGGAATGGGCAACGAAGGCGAGCCGTGGTTCAGCGGCAGCCGCTGGGGCCTCAGAGGCGCTGAAGACATCGGCGGCGGCACGAAGATCATCTTCCGCCTCGAAAGCGAATTCGTGGTCGCCAACGGCCAGATGGAAGACGAAGGCCAGATCTTCGACCGCGACGCCTGGGTCGGCGTCGAGGACGAACGTTTCGGCAAGCTGACGGCCGGCTTCCAGAATACGATCGCGCGCGACTCAGCGGCGATCTACGGCGACGCATACGGCTCCGCGAAGCTGACCACCGAGGAAGGCGGCTGGACCAACTCGAACAACTTCAAGCAGATGATCTTCTACGCGGCCGGCCCGACCGGCACGCGCTACAACAACGGCCTCGCGTGGAAGAAGCTGTTCAGCAACGGCATCTTCGCGAGCGCCGGCTATCAGTTCAGCAACTCGACCGCGTTCGCGACGGGTTCCGCCTACCAGCTCGCGCTCGGTTACAACGGCGGGCCGTTCAACGTGTCGGGCTTCTATAACCACGTGAACCACAACGGCTTCAGGAACCAGACGTTCTCGGTCGGCGGCAACTATACGTTCAGCATCGTGCGCCTGAACGCCGGCTACTTCCGCTACAACGGCGACCAGGGCTCGCTCGGCCAGCGTCACGACGATTCGTGGACCGTGTCGGTGAAAGTCGCGCCGAAGGGCGCGCTCGACTACGAGCTCGGCTACCAGCAGATGCGGGTCAAGAACGCCGCGAACAACGCCGACGGCTTCACGCCGAACGCGAACCTCGGCACGTTCAGCCTGACCAACGGTGTCGGCAACGGCTTCAAGGAGACGATCTACGGGTCGGTGTTCTACCACCTGAGCAAGCGCACCGAGGTGTACCTGGCCGGCGACTACATGCGCCTGCACGGCGGCTACACGGTGGCGTCGACGTTCGGCGCGCAAAACCAGCTCGAACTCACGTCGGGCATCCGCACGCGCTTCTGACCTCGGGACGGCCATCCGGGCAGGGCCGTCAGGCCCCGCCTGACCCCCCATCGGGGATGCTCCATGCGGGCACGCCGGCGCACTGCGCCGACCGTGCCCTTTTTTTCGTCGTTTTCGGCCCTCGTTTTCAGCCCGCACGGCAGGCCGCGCCAGACGCCCGCCAGCCACTGCCACGACACCCCTTCCGAAACCGCTTGCGGCCCGCGGGACGGGCGATCGCGGCCAATACGCGCACGATCGCCTCGCATCGGTGCTTGACCTGCGCCGACCGACTCGCTAGCGTTTCGGGTTTGCCCGGGCGGCCATTGCCGCCGGTGCCGTGAGTGCGCCCGACGTCCTGGCGCACGCGGCCGGGCTCCGATGGAAAAAACGATGCAGAAACTCGATGCGGAGAGCCCGCAGGCGATGTCGACGGATTTCATCGCCGACAACGTCGCGCGCCTGAAGGCGCTGTTCCCCGAACTCGTGACCGAAGGCCCGGACGGCGCGTCGGTCGACGTCGACGTGCTGAAGGCGCTGGTCGGCGAGCGCACCGTCGGCGCCGCCGACGAGCGCTACGGCTTCCACTGGCACGGCAAGCGCAGCGCGCGCCAGGCCGCGCTCACGCCGTCGACGGGCACATTGCGCCCCTGCCCCGACGACAGCGTCGCCTGGGACGACACGCGCCATCTCGTGATCGAGGGCGACAACCTCGACGTGATGAAGCTGCTGCACAAGAGCTACGCGGGCAAGGTGAAGCTCGTCTACATCGACCCGCCGTACAACACCGGCAGCGATTTCGTCTATCCGGACGACTTCAGCGACAGCATCCGCCACTACCTGGCGATGACGGGCCAGACCGACGGCGGCGTGAAGCGCAGCACCAATACCGAGGCGAACGGCCGGTTCCATACCGACTGGCTGAACATGATGTATCCGCGCCTGAAGCTCGCGCACGCGCTGCTGTCCGACGAAGGGCTGATCGCCGTGCACATCGACGAGCACGAGGTGCATGCGCTCGTGCTGATGCTGCGCGAGATCTTCGGCGAGGAGAACGAGCTCGGCGTGGCCGTGTGGGACAAGCGCAATCCGAAGGGCGACGCGCGCGGCGTCGCGTACCAGCACGAATCGCTGGTGCTGTTCGCGCGCAACGCCGAGACGCTGCTCGAACAGGCGCCGCTGAAGCGCCCGAAGCGTAACGCGCAGCGCATGCTCGACGCCGCGCACGACGCGGTGTACCGCAGCGGCAACGCGAAGGACGCGCAGAAGGCGTACCGCGCGTGGATGAAGGCGCAGACCAACCTGTCCGGCGGCGAGGTGATGTACGACCGGCTGTCGGCTGACGGGCGCGTGTACCGCCTCGTGTCGATGGCGTGGCCGAACAAGAAGAAGGCGCCGGAAGAGTATTTCACGCCGCTGATCCACCCGGTCACCGGCAAGCCGTGCGCGATGCCGGCCCGCGGCTGGCGCAATCCGCCCGCGACGATGCAAGCGCTGATCGAGCGCGGCCAGATCGAATTCGGCCCGGATGAAACCACGCAGCCGCAGCGGATCTACTACCTCGACGAGAACATGTACGAGAACGTGCCGTCGGTGCTGCCGTTCGCCGGCTCCGACGACGCGCTGCTGAAGACGCTCGGCATCCCGTTCGACCAGCCGAAGCCGGTCGATTTCGCGGCGGCCGTGATCGGCTGGTGCACGCGCGGCGACGACATCGTGCTCGACTGCTTCGCGGGCTCCGGCTCGACCGGCCACGCGGTGATGCAGGTGAACGCGACCGACGGCGGCGCGCGCCGCTACATCCTCGTGCAACTGCCCGAGACGCTCGACCGGCGCGACAAGACGCAGCTCGCGGCCGCCGATTTCTGCGCGAAGCTGAAGAAGCCGACGACGCTCGCCGAGATCACGAAGGAACGCCTGCGCCGCGCCGCGCAGCAGGTCGCGCGCGACTATCCGGAAAGCTATGGCGACCTCGGTTTCCGCGTGTACCGGCTCGACACGACCAACGTGATCGAATGGGATCCGCGCCGCGACGACTTCGACCACGCGCTGTTCGCGTCCGTCGAGCACGTGAAGACCGGCCGCAGCGAGGACGACCTGCTCGCCGAGCTGACGCTGAAGCTCGGCCTCGACCTGTGCACGCCGGTCGAGCATCACTGGGTCGCCGGCAAGACCGTGCATCTGATCGGCCGCTCGATCGTCGCGTGCTTCGATGCGCGCATTTCGCGCGACGACGCGGGCCCGCTCTCGGACGGCATCGTCGAGCTGCTCGATGCGACCGGTGCGACGCGCGACGTCACGTGCCTGTTCCGCGACAGCGGCTTCGTCGACGACGTCGCGAAGCTCAATCTCGCCGCGCTGCTCGAGCAGCACGGCGTGAAGCGCGTGCGGAGCCTGTGATGCGGCTGCATTTCGAAGCGGATCTCGACTACCAGCGCGAGGCGATCGACGCCGTCTGCGACCTGTTTCGCGGCCAGGAATCGTATCGCGGCGACTTCAGCGTGCTCGCGAACGCCGCGCCCGGCACGACGGCCGCCGCGCAAGGCTCGCTCGGCTTCGCGGTGTCGGAGCAAGGCGTCGGCAACCGGCTGTCGCTGACCGACGACGCGCTCGCGCGCAATCTCGCCGACGTGCAGCTGCGCGGCGGGCTGCCGCCGTCCGGCCTGCCCGGCTCGCGCGACTTCACCGTCGAGATGGAGACCGGCACCGGCAAGACCTACGTTTACCTGCGCACGATCTTCGAGTTGAACCGCCGCTACGGCTTCACGAAGTTCGTGATCGTCGTGCCGTCGATCGCGATCAAGGAAGGCGTGCACAAGACGCTGTCGATCACCGAGGACCATTTCCGCGCGCTGTATGCGGGCGTGCCGTACGACTACTTCCTGTATGACTCCGCGAAGCTCGGCCAGGTGCGCCACTTCGCGGCGAGCGCGGCGATCCAGATCATGGTGATGACGGTTGCCGCGATCAACAAGAAGGAGATCAACAACCTCTACAAGGACAGCGAGAAGACCGGCGGCGAGAAGCCGATCGACCTGATCCGCGCGACGCGGCCGATCGTGATCGTCGACGAGCCGCAGAGCGTCGACGGCGGGCTCGAGGGGCGCGGGCGCGAAGCGCTCGCCGCGATGGCGCCGCTTTGCACGCTGCGCTATTCGGCGACGCACGTCGACCGTCATCACATGGTGTACCGGCTCGACGCGGTCGATGCGTACGAGCGCAAGCTCGTCAAGCAGATCGAGATCGCGTCGGCGATCGTCGAGGATGCGCACAACAAGCCGTACGTGCGGCTCGTCGGCGTGTCGAACCGGCGCGGCGCGATCAGCGCGCGCATCGAGCTGGACGTCGCGACCGCGGCCGGCGTGAAGCGCCAGATCGTGTCGGCGACCGACGGCGACGATCTCGAACGCCTGACGAAGCGCGCGCTGTATGCAGGGCTGCGGGTCGGCGAAGTCCATGCGGTGAAGGGTGCCGAGTACGTCGAGCTGCGCCATCCGGAAGGCGAGGCGTTCCTGTCGCTCGGCGAGGCGTTCGGCGACATCGACACGCTCGCCGTGCAGCGCGAGATGATCCGCCGCACGATCCGCGAGCATCTCGACAAGGAATTGCGGCTGGCCGAGCGCGGCGTGAAGGTGCTGTCGCTGTTCTTCGTCGATTCGGTTGAGCGCTATCGCCGCTACGACGAGAACGGGATGCCCGTGAAGGGCGACTACGCGCTGATCTTCGAAGAGGAATATGCGCGCGCGGCCCGCGTGCCGGCTTACCGTGCGCTGTTCGACGGCGTCGACGTCGCGCTCGAGGTCGAGCGCGCGCACAACGGCTACTTCTCGATCGACCGCAAGGGCGGCTGGACCGACACGAGCGAGAGCAGCGCCGCCGCACGCGAGAACGCGGAGCGCGCGTACGGCCTCATCATGCGCGAGAAGGAAGCGCTACTGTCGTTCGACACGCCGCTGAAGTTCATCTTCTCGCACTCGGCGCTGAAGGAAGGCTGGGACAACCCGAACGTGTTCCAGATCTGCACGCTGCGCGATATCCAGACCGAGCGCGAGCGCCGCCAGACGCTCGGCCGCGGGCTGCGCCTTGCCGTCGACCAGGACGGCGAGCGCGTGCGCGACCCGGGCGTGAACACGCTGACCGTGATCGCGACCGAGCGCTACGAGTCGTTTGCCGAGAATCTGCAGAAGGAAATCGAGGCCGATACGGGCATTCGCTTCGGGATCGTCGAGGAACACCAGTTCGCGGCGCTGCCGGTGCAGGAAGGCGACGGGCCCGCGCATGCGCTCGGCATCGAGCTGTCGCGCGTGCTGTGGACGCATCTGCACGAGCAGGGCTACGTCGACGCGCAGGGCAAGGTGCTCGATCGGCTCAAGGACGCGCTGCGCCAGAGCGCGCTCGTGCTGCCCGAGGCGTTCGAGACGCTGCGCGCGCCGATCGTCGCGACGCTGCGCAAGCTGTCGGGCCGCTTCGCCGTGCGCAATGCGGACGAGCGGCGCGCGATCGCGTTGCGCCGCGACGCGTCGGGCAAGGCCGTCGTGTTCGGCGACGACTTCCGCGCACTGTGGGACCGTATCCGCCACCGCACCGTGTACAGCGTCGAGTTCGACAACGCGAAGCTCGTGCGCGACTGCACGGCCGCGCTGCGCGACGCGCCGGACATCGCGCGCGCCCGGCTGCAGTGGCGCAAGGCCGAGATCGACATCGGCAAGGCCGGCATCGAGGCGGTCGAGGTGGCCGGCGCGGGCACGGTGCTGATCGACGAAGGCGAGCTGCCGCTGCCCGATCTGCTCACCGAGCTGCAGGACCGCACGCAGCTCACGCGCCGCTCGCTCGCGACGATCCTGGCCGACAGCGGCCGGCTCGACGATTTCCGCGTGAATCCGCAGCAGTTCATCGCGCTGGCCGCCGACGCGATCAACCGCTGCAAGCGGCTCGCGCTGGTCGCGGGCATCGCGTACCGCAGGCTCGGCGAGCGCAACGTGCATGCGCTCGAATCGTTCGAGAGCGAGGCGCTGACCGGGTATCTGCGCAACCTGCGTCCCGATGCGCGCAAGTCGATCCACGAGGCCGTCGTGTGCGAGACCGACGCGGAACGTGCGTTCGCCGATGCGCTGGAAGCACACGACGGCGTGAAGCTGTACGCGAAGCTGCCCGCGTGGTTCCGCGTGCCGACGCCGCTCGGCAGCTATCACCCGGACTGGGCCGTGCTCGCGGAGCAGGATGACGGCGAGCGGCTGTATTTCGTCGTCGATACGCCGAATGCCGATGGCGACGTGACGAGCGAGCACGAGCGCGCGAAGCTCGCGTGCGGTGAAGCGCATTTCCGTGCGTTGGTGGATGGGGAAGATGCCGCGCGATTCGTGCGCGTCAGGCAGGCGGATGCGTTGTTCGAGCCTGCTGCAACCGTCGCCCCGCTGGCGAGCGCGGGACGCTGAAACGAAGGGCGGCGATGAGCCGCCCTTTTTTCATGGGCCGGGCAGCGATGCCGATGCTCATCGCTGCGGGAGCTGAGCCGCCCGTCATTCGCATGAAAACGATCTGTATCCTCGCGCGTTCCTGCGTGAGGTTACGGCTGGTTGCAAATCGGGGTCGATGCCTGGCGCGGCCGGCATGAAAAAAGGGCGCCGAAGCGCCCTTCCGTGCCATGCAGCGCTGCGCTTACAGCGTGTGGCCGAATGCCTTGCGATGCGCGTGATGCGTGGACGTCGATGCATGCGCGGTATGGCCGTGCGTTTGGCTGTGAGCATGGCCCGGCTGCGTACCCGCACGATCGGCGATCGTGTCGGAACGATCGGCGGCTCGCGCGAGGCCCTTGTCGCGGTCGCCTGACTGGAAGCCGTTCGAGTTGCTCAGCGCTTGGCCGCTCATGTGGCCACCGGACATGCCGCCCGCGTTGCCGCCGGAGCCGCCCGCGCCATGACCGCCGCCGTTGCCGCCACCACCACCATTGCCGCCGGCCGCCGCATTCGCGGAAACGGCACCGAGTGCGAGCAGCGCGGCTGCCAGCACCGACAGATATCGTTGCGTTTTCATTGTTGGCTCCCTGGAGCGCGTTCGAGTGATTGCATTCTACGAACGCGCGGTTTGCGTGGTGCTCGACGTTGTAAATGATCGTAACGATGCGCGCGAGCGCCAATTCGTCAGATCAATTGGCCCGGTATCGGCCGCATCGGCGAACCGCGCGGCCGGCCGTCATCAAACGGGCGTCATGCGATCACGCTCATGATGCGTCGTCGTCGTGATCGCGTTCTCGTGAACCGGTTAGCGGGTTCAGTTCCAGCCACCGCGCCAGCCGCCGCGGTCATGCCAGCGGCGCTCACGCCACTCGTGCTCGCGCCATTCACGGCGGCGCCATTCGTGTTCTCGCCATTCGCGCGCACGCCAGTCGTCGTCACGGTAACCCACCGGCGCGTACACGACCGGCGGCGGCGGCGCCACATAGACGGGCGCCGGCGCCGCATAGGCGCCCGGCACGCCGATGCCGACCGACAGGTCGACGTGGGCCGATGCGACGCCTGAAGCTGCCAGCGCCGCTACACCGAGAACTGCACCGAGAATAAGTTTCTTGCTCATCTCGCGACTCCCTGCACGTGTCGTGCTTCATGTGAATACGGTTCGGAGTCTAGGCACCCTGTGCCGACACAGGTGAAACCGGTCTGCGAGAGCGGTAACGGGCGATTACGGGTGGCCGCGAAGCCTTGCGGGACAAGGATGACGAGTGATTCGACACGCCGTTGCAAAGGCGCGTCGAATCGATAAAGGCGGGAAGTTTTGCCGATTCGCGTCGCGGCGACACGGGCAGCACACGCACCGCACGCACGCCGTGCGCGCGGTCCGCAACGACTCAACAACCCAACAACCCAACAACCTCAAGCGCGGATATCGTCGACGCTGCGCAGCCAGTGCACGCTGAACAGGTTGTCCGCATCGGTCCACACGGTGTCGGGCTCGAAGCCCGCACGCCGTGCGATCGCATGGAAGCCGTCGATCGTGAACTTGTGCGAGTTCTCCGTGTGGATGCGCTCGCCGGCGTCGAAGCGGAACACATGGCCGCGCACATGCACCGTCTGCGCGATATCGCTGACGAGATGCATCTCGATGCGCTGCCGCTCGCGATCGTAGAACGCGCAGTGCGAGAACGCGTCGAGATCGAAGTCCGCGCCAAGTTCCGCATTCGCGCGGGCGAGCAGGTTCAGGTTGAACTGCGCGGTCACGCCCTGCGCGTCGTTGTACGCGTCGTGGAGCGTGCGCTCGTCCTTCACGAGATCCGCGCCGACCAGCAAGCCGCCGCCGCGCAACAGCCGCGCGGCGTCGCGCAGGAACGCGTCGGCTTCCTCCGGCGAGAAGTTGCCGATCGTCGAGCCGGGGAAGAAGCCGATGCGCCGGCGCGGCGTTTCGGTCAGCTCCGCGAGTTGTTCGGCCTTCGTGTAGTCGGCCGCGATCGGCGCGACGTCGAGCCACGGATACGCGGCACGCAGCCGCGCCGCGGCGCCGTGCAGGTAGTCGGCCGAGATGTCGATCGGCACGTAGCGCGCAGGCGCGTTCGCGTAGTTGTCCGCGCATGCGTCGAGCAGCACGCGGATCTTCTCGAGCGAGCCCGCGCCGAATTCGACGATGTCCGCATGCGGGCCGACGCGCCGCACGATCTCCGCCGCGCGGTCGCGCAGGATGCCGAGCTCTGTGCGCGTCGGGTAATACTCGGGCAGTTCGCAGATGCGATCGAACAGCGCGGAGCCGGCCGCATCGTAGAAGTATTTCGGCGAAATGCTGCGCGGCGTGCGCGACAGTCCGTCGATCAGGTCGCGCTCGAACGCGCTCGGCCGCGAATCGCGGGCGGGTTGCAGGCCACCGCTCGTGGCCGTCAGGTCAGACGTCTCGCGCAAGTCGCACTCCCGTGAATTGCCAGCGCGCGGCCGGCGGAAAGAAATTGCGGTACGTCGGCCGTTCGTGCCCCGGCGGCGTCGCGATGCTGCTGCCGCGCAGGACCTGCTGGCCGACCATGAACTTGCCGTTGTATTCGGCAGCCACCCCGGCGAGCGGCCGAAAGCCCGGATACGGCTCGTAGGACGAACGCGTCCACTGCCACACGTGCCCGAGCATCTGCTGCATGCCGTCCGAACCGAACGCGGCTTCCCATTCGAACTCCGTCGGCAAGCGTGCGCCGGCCCATTCCGCATAGGCGGCCGCTTCGTAAAAACTCACATGGCAGACGGGCGCATCTGGCGCGAGCGGTTCCACGCCGTGCAGGCCGAACGCGCGCCATGCATGGACGGATTTGGCATCGCCGTCGTCGTCGGGCATCCAGTACGGGGGCGCCGACCACCCTTCCCGCTGCACCGTTGCCCATCCGTCGGACAGCCAGTATTCGGGGCGTTCATAGCCGCCGTCGGCGATGAAGGCCGCGAATTCCGCATTCGTCACGAGACGGTTCGCGATCTCGCACGGTCGCACCAGCGCCGTATGACGCGGCCGTTCGTTGTCGAACGAGAACGCGTCGCCGTCGTGGCCGATCTCGACGAGCCCGCCCGGCTGATGCAGCCAGCGCAACGGGCCTGCGTCGCCCGCAGCCAGCGCGGCGTGCGTGGCGGCGCCGTCGCGTGGCCGGAAGGCAGGCTTCAACGGGTTGCACGAGAACGCATGCAGCATGTCCGTGACGATCAACTCCTGATGCTGCTGCTCGTGATGCAGGCCCAGCTCGATCTCGGGCGCGATCGCGGCGAGCAACGCCGGATCGGCATCGTCGAGCGCGCGCAGCATCGCTTCGTCGACGTACTGCCGGTACGCATGCACGTCATCGAGCGACGGACGCGTGAGCAGCCCGCGCTGCGGCCGCGGATGGCGCGGGCCGAGCGCTTCGTAATAGGAATTGAAGAGAAACTGGAAGGCTG
The DNA here is from genome assembly GCF_000203915.1 of Burkholderia ambifaria AMMD. Lineage (NCBI taxonomy): Bacteria > Pseudomonadati > Pseudomonadota > Betaproteobacteria > Burkholderiales > Burkholderiaceae > Burkholderia > Burkholderia ambifaria. The sequence continues at coordinate 24,458 of NC_008390.1, read as the reverse complement.
CGTCGAACGGCGCGTAGCCGGGCACGCGGCGCATCAGCACGACGGTTTCGAAGAACCAGGTCGTATGCGCGAGATGCCATTTCACCGGACTCGCGTCGGGCATCGACTGCACGGCCTGGTCTTCGGCGGATAGCGTCGCGGTCAACGCGATGCTATGGGCGCGCACGTCCTGGTAACGGCGCTGAAGCTGGGATGCAAGGAGGCTCATCGGTTTACCGTTCACGTCGCGATTCGCTGCGTTGCGTTGCCGGAAAAAGGAAAGCCTTGCGCTCGAATGCGCGCGGCTGACGTGCGACCTTCGTTGCTGCGTCGTCGGGCAGCCGGCGCGCGCGCCGGGCCGCTGATGCGGCATCACTTCTTCTGCCCGTGCAGAACAGTATGGGCCAGAAATGTGAACGTCGCGAATCGGATTTCGGGCGAAACAAAGGCGAAAGAAAAATGAAAGAATTTACCCCGTCTGGCTCGGCGGCATTGACGAACCGTCGACGCCCGTCATCGCGGGGCTCGGCCACTCTAACGCAATGTGCATGCCTGCGCATGCGCGCTACCGACACCTCATGACAGCCCTGCGGCGCAGATGAAAGGTCGATGGCGCGGCTTCGCCTGAGCAACGGGCGTCATGCGGGCGATGTCGAATCCCGATTCGCGCGCGGGTGTCGCGGGCATCGGCGCCACGTTCGACTCCGCATGCTTCCCCGCTTTTGAAAAATTTTTTGCGTCGATGTCACGCGCGCGGGGTGCTCGCTCGTCATATCACCGGAACCCACACGAAAGGAGAAGGAACCATGACTGCGAAACTCAATCCGTTTGCCGCCGCCCCTGCGCTGATGAAGAGCTGGATGACCGTGTCGGTCGCTGCCGCCGGGAGCCTCGAGCCGACGCTGATCGAGCTGGTCAAGATCCGCGCATCGCAGATCAACGCGTGTGCGAACTGCCTTAACATGCACACCGTCGAGGCGCGCGAGCAAGGCGAGACCGAGCAGCGCATCAACCTGCTGGCCGCCTGGCGCGAAGCGCCCTGTTACACCGACCGCGAACGCGCGGCGCTCGGCTGGACCGACGCGCTCACGCGTCTGTCGGAGGGCCACGGCGCGCACGAGGCCGCGTATGCGGCGCTGAACGACCACTTCAGCCAGGAGGAACAGGTGAAACTTACGCTGATGATCAACGTGATCAACGGCTGGAACCGGCTTGCCGTCGGCTTCGGGCTGTGGATCGATCCGGCCGAGGCGAAGGCCGCGGCCGCGAAGATGGTGGCTTGATGACGAGCGTCGATCCGGCCACGGGCAATGCCGAAGACCGGGCCGATGCAGCGGCGAGCTTCGACCCGCTGCGTCGCACGCTGATTCGCGTTGCGTACCGGATGCTCGGTTCCGTCGCGGACGCCGAGGACATCGTGCAGGAGGCGTTCATCCGCTGGATGGACGTCGATCGCACCGAGGTGCGCGTGCCCGAGGCGTTCCTGCGCCGCATGGTGATGCGCATGTGCCTCGATCAGTTGAAGTCCGCGCGGCACCAGCGCGAGACCTATATCGGCCCGTGGCTGCCCGAGCCGGTCGTCGAGCAAGATGAACAGGAGGACGTCACCCTGCCGCTGATGCTCGCGCTCGAACGGCTGTCGCCGCTGGAGCGCGCGGCGTTCCTGCTGCACGACGTGTTCGGCCTCGAGTTCGACGAGATCGCGACCACGATCCAGCGCGACCCGGCCGCATGTCGGCAGCTTGCCGCGCGCGCACGCACGCATGTGCGCGAGGCGCGGCCGCGGTTTCATGTCGAGAAGCAGCGCGGGATCGAGCTGGCCGAGGCGTTCTTCGCGGCGTCGCGCAGCGGCGACATGCGCGCGCTCGGCGCAATGTTGGCCGAAGACGTGAGCCTGCATTCGGACGGCGGCGGCAAGCGCGCGGCCGCGGGCAAGCCGGTGTTCGGCTTCGAACGCGTGATGAAGGTGCACGAATACCTGGCCGAGCTGTTCGCCACGCATGCGTCGAAACTCGTGCGCGCGGGGTTCATCAACGGGCTGCCGGGGTTCGTCACGCTGGAGGCCGACGGCGAACTGCAGACGACCGCGCTCGACATCGACGACGGGAAGATCGTCGCGATCTATGTCGTACGCAATCCTGACAAATTGAAGCATCTGCATTGACGGTGGCCGGTGGGCGCGTTGCGCCCGCTTGCCCTGCTCTGCGCGCTGCTTTGTCGATTGCCTGCTACGTTCCGCACGATGCATCTTGCGTGTGCATACGCAGTTTCGGCCGCAAAAAGAAAAACGCCACGCGAGGTTGCCGCGTGGCGTTTGTATGTTTGGCGAGCCGGATTGCCTGTAGGCAATTCGCGCTGCCGGACCCCTTCATTTTGTTCGTTGGTAGGCTCGATTGGATTCGAACCAACGACCCCCACCATGTCAAGGTGGTGCTCTAACCAACTGAGCTACGAGCCTAAGAAGCCGCGAATTATAGAGAGGGTTTTGGAGGAGCACAAGCCCCTTCGTGAAAATTTTTTGAACCGGGGATGCGGGCGCAGACGATCGGCCGTTACCTGGTGCTGCGAGCACGTGGGCTCCACGTCTTCATGTCACAGCAAAACGTGTCGATGCGCTGTGAGGTTATCCACATTCCCCTCTGGATAACCATCCGACAAGCCTCTGGATTCACAGTGGAACGATTGAGGATATGTCGGCGCGGCTGTGAATCGGCGAAAAGTTGTTCTGTGCTGCACAGAGCTTTGAGTGTGCATTGCCTGTGGTTATGCATTCCGCTTCGCGCTGAAAATTCAGGACGTTACGGTGGTTATCCACTGTGAGGCCGCGTGCTTGTTAACTATCACTACGTATGTATACGAACTCTGTTAACACCATTGGATAAGCACAGTCCGGCGACTGTGATCCAAGCAGGCCATGAGCTACCTGCAGCAAGCAGACAACCAAATCGGCGGGCTGTGATGCCTGCGGTCAATGTGCGGACGGTCATGTCTGTAGAATCGCCGGCATTCACGATGCGACGAGTTGTCGGCATGACATTGGCGATCCGGGTTGACTGGCAAAGCGGTGTGGTTCACGCCGACAGCATGCGTATTGAGGTCGGCGACGACGGGCGGTTGAGCGAGGGCGTCCGGCGCTTGTGTTCGCCGGTGCAGGAGCTGGAGAACGGTGCGGTGCGTTATCGCATATCGCAGAAGATCACCTTCGGTGGACATGCGGGCGAATGCTTGATCGACGTGGTTGGAGGGCGTCTGACGAGCGTGTTGATCCTGTTCGATACGATTCGCTTCCTCGATGCGAGCATCACAGAGTCGAAGATCGTTCGGTCGATCGCGAAGTCGTCGGGACTGGCTGTGGTGAGCGCGCATCCCACAGAGGCACGACTCGAACCGTGTTCATGGGGCGTGGCGGAGTTTCGCTACGATCCCAGGCAAGGGGACTTGAGTTTGGAGATGCTGTTTCGTGGTGAGTGAATCATGTCGGCTGGTCAAGGTGTTGTAGTTGGTGGCCGATACGAATCCACCGATGGAGGCAGCACCGGCTGAGTCGGCGTGGTCGAGGATTGCTCGTGCGACAGTTTGTGTTTCAGGAAACAGGTGACGAGATGCCGATGATGAATTGCCCGTCTCACGGATATGTCGGCGGTGAGCTTGTGACACGAGCGGTGTCCGATCTCGTCAGGGATCGCAGCCGCTGGAGCAACAGCCGTCGGATTGTGCTGTTGACCCTGTTGCGCGACGAAATCGAGTATCCCGGCTACATGCTCGAATCCGAAGAGACGAAAGTGCTTGCGCTGGGCGGTAAGTACGAGGGAGGGGGCATCTACCGCTTCAACGACGACGAGTCGATGGAAGCAGCCATCGGATTGCTGACCGCAACGTGCGTTGAGTGCCTGAGGGAATTAATGGCCGTGCAGAAAGAAGGGTAGTTGAACAGGATGTCTCGGGGAGAAGGATGGCCAAACCGACCGGTGCCCCGTCGAGCTCGATACCGCGACGCTGTTCGGTCTGGCCAACGAAGCGCTCACGCGTGTGAACAACCTGAACGCAATCAAATCGAAACCCTGTGCACCGGCTCGGCGAGGGCGGTGTGGATATCGCCACCCAAAGCCACTCTAAATCCTGTGCAACCCAAAGGTGAGCGATTCGACAAGGGAGGGTATGCGAAGCCGTTGCAGCCGATGTGGATATCCAGCGCCGAAACGACGCCAAACCCTGTGAGACCGAAACCGAAGAGCGCCCGCCCATCCACGAACGCATCGAGACGATCTGCGCGGTGTGGATAACCAATACGAAAACGAATCCCAATGCTGTGAACCCGAACGGTGAGCGTGAGCGCTTTCGGGCTGGCTGAGCCGCCGGGGCCGGCTCGCGGACCACGGGCCGCGCATTGTCTCGCTCAAATCTGCTGATCGAGCGCCCGCACAACGGCTTGTTCGCCGAGATTGACCGCCGGCCCCACCACCGCAAAATTAATCCCATTCACCGACCCATACCGCGCCAGCAACGACCCATCCACGCGTTGCCCGGCCGGCAGCAGCCGATGTTTCGATTCCGCTGGCCGGAGATAGAAGCTGAGCGTCCGTCCGGCATTGTCCTCATAGAGCACCATCGCGGCCGCGGCCCCGCTGTCCGTCGTAAACAACCGCCCGCCAACCGGCTTGAACCCCGCCGCACTCAAATCCGGCAGCTTCGCCGAAGCGCCCACGCGTCTGGTGAGCCACCCCTGCAAATCGCCCGCACTCGTCGGCCGGAAATCCACCTTCGCGACCTGGTCGACCACCATCATTCGGTAAGCCTCGAGCGCATCGCTCATCGGCGCGATCGGCGGCTGCGCGTTCCACCCGCGCGCTTGCCACCCGCCGAACGTCCCCAGCCCGATGCAGAACACGAACGAAGCCGCCATCGCGAACCGCATCCGCGAGCGCTCCGCCCGCCGCGCACGAATCGCCGCCGGATCGAGTTCAGGATTCTCACCCGGCATCCGCACACTCTCGAGCGCGGCCCGCAACCGCTGCGCATCCTGCTGCCAGCGCTTCACCTGTTCCGCACTCTCCGGATGCAGCGCGAGATATCGCTCGACCGCGGCACGCGCATCGTCGTCGAGCTGGCCGTCGACATAGGCCTGGAGATCGTGTTCGTCGGGACGGAGGTTGTTCATTTCATCAACCGGAGAGAAGGAGCGGGAAGCTCGCCGTCGCTGAGCTGGCGCAGCGCCTGACGCGCGCGGGAGAGTCGCGACATCACGGTGCCGATGGGCACGTCGAGCAGGTCGGCGACTTCCTGATACGTGAAGCCCTCGACCGCGACGAGCAGCAGCAGGCTGCGCTGCTCGTCGGACAGGCGGCCGAACGCTTCGAGCGTCGCGCGCGCGGCCACCTCGCGTTCGGCCGACGGCCAGTGCAGCTCGTCGTCGTCGCGAATGCGGCCGAGCATCCACGCGTAACGCTTCGCGCTGCGCTTGCCGTCGAGAAATTGCCGGTAAAGGATCGTGAAGAGCCAGCTGCGCAGCGACGCGTCGTCGCGGCGGCTCGTCCAGCGCGACAGCGCGCGCTCGAGCGTCGACTGGACGAGATCGTCTGCCGCATGAACGTCGCGCGCCAGCCAGAGCGCGAAGCGTCGCAGCCTGGGAATGAGTTCGCGCAACGCGTCGTCGTCGGGGGCGTTTGAGGGCATGGCCGGGGCGCTAGCCGATAAGCGTGGAGATTCCGCGTAGGACGCCGGTCGGCGCCACTTATTCCGTCAGCATACGAAAAATTTCTTCATGGAATAAAGCGGCGCGTGCGGCGTCCTATGCCTGTTCGACAATGATCTGACGATCGGGAGTGCATCCATGAAGCAATCTTCCTCTTCTTCGCCGCCGCGCGAGCCCGGGCGCGGGTGGTGGCGCTGGGCCGTGATTGGCGGCGCGGTGGCCGGCGTGACCGTGGCGTTCGGGTATGTCGGCGGCTGGCTCGCGCCGACGCGGCTGACCCCGCACCGAATCGTCGACGCGCTGCAGACGGCCGGCGGCGGCGCGCATCCGGGTTTCCGGCGCAATCACGCGAAGGGCGTGTGCGTGACCGGTTACTTCGAAAGCAACGGGGCCGCGAGCGCGTATTCGGTCGCGCCGTTCTTCAAGGCGGTGCGCACGCCGGTGGTCGGGCGGTTCGCGCTGCCGGGCGGGAATCCGTATGCGCCTGACAGCAGCGTGCCGATCCGTAGCCTCGCGCTGAAACTCACCGCACCGGACGGCCAGCAATGGCGGACCGGGATGAACGCGATGCCCGTGTTTCCGGTAGCCACGCCGAAGGCGTTCTACGCGCAGTTGCTCGCGACCCGCCCGGATCCGGCCACGGGCAAACCCGATCCGGCGAAGGTGAAGGCGTTTTTCGGCGCGCATCCGGAGACGGCTGCATTCCGCGAGTGGGTGAAGGGTGCGAAGCCGAGCGCGAGCTACGTCACCGAAAGTTATTACGGGCTGAACGCGTTCTACTTCGTGGACGCAGCGGGCAAGCGCCAGGCGGTGCGGTGGCGCGTCGTGCCGGAGCAGACGGCCGGCGCCGGCGACGTCGCGACGGCCGCGGATCCGAACGTGTTGCAGCAGGACCTGACGCATCGCATCGCGGACGGTGCGCAGAAGTGGAAGCTGCTGGTCACGCTGGCGGCGCCCGGCGATCCGGTGGACGACGCGACGAAGGTCTGGCCCGCGCAGCGCACGACGATCGACGCGGGCACGCTCGTGCTCGACCGCGTGGAGCCGCAGGACAGCGGGCCGTGCCGCGATGTGAATTACGACCCGACGGTGTTGCCGCAGGGGATTCAGGTGTCGGGGGATCCGTTGCTGGCGGCGCGGTCGGCGGCTTATGCGGATTCGTATCTGCGCAGGACGAGTGAAGAGGCCGGCGTGGCCGGCGCGGCGCGGTTGAGTGCGGAGGGACGGTGATGAAGGCGACGACGACGTTTAGCTTGCCGGCGAGGGTGCTGCATTGGGTGATGGCCGCGATGATTCTCACGATGCTGTTTATCGGGGTGGGAATGGTGGCGTCCGTTTCCGAGCGGCATGATTTCCTGGTGGCTTTGCATAAGCCGCTGGGGGTTGCGGTGCTGGTACTGGTTTGTGTGCGGATCGTGGTGCGCTTCGTGTCGAAGCCGCCGGCGTTGCCCGCGGATCTGCCCGTCTGGCAGAAGGTGGCCGCGCATGGGTCGCATCTCGTGCTGTATGCGCTCATGGTTGCGATGCCGCTGATCGGCTGGGCGATGCTGTCGGCTGGCGGGTATCCGGTGACGCTGGGCGGCGGCGTGCAGTTGCCGGCGCTGGTTTCGGCCGATCCGGTGGCGTTTGCCTGGCTCCGGGTCGCGCACCGACTGCTGGCTTACCTGTTCTTCGCTACGTTCGTCGCGCACTTTGCGGCCGCGCTGTATCACGGCTTGATCCGGAGGGATGGGGTGGTGAGGGCGATGGTGGGGCGGTGAGCGACGGAGGGTTGCGTTCGATGCGGCAGGGCTGTTCACGGGCAACCGAGGCAGCTTCTGCCGAGTCGCTTCTATAAGTATCGGGGGACGGCTCAACGGCTCCCCGACACCGCTTGTAAAAAAATTTTCACAAAAGGGTTGCAGAGACGAGGGCGGGTGCATAGAATCACGCCTCTTTCGCGCTAACGGAAACACGGCGCGGGGAGAAAGAAGGGAAGCGGTGCAATTGAGATTGGTTTTAGCGATCTCGGCGCACATTGAGTTGAATCCCAGCCGTCGCAACGAATTAGTTAAATAAGTTGTTGACGAGTTGAAAAAAACAATTCATAATCTCGCTTCTCTGCTGCTGAAAACGCAGCGCTGCTGAGAAACAGAAGGTTTCTCGCAGAAATGCTCTTTAAAAATTAACAGCCGATAAGTGTGGGCGCTTGATGGCAGCGAGCTGATCCTCGGATCAGATAGCGAAAGTATCAAGAGTCTCACACTAAAGTAAGTCAGGTTTATGAAGTGATTCATATTCCTGTCAGCTTTGAGTGAGCGACCGGTTCTTAACCGAACCGAAAACAGTAACAGGTTTAAACTGAAGAGTTTGATCCTGGCTCAGATTGAACGCTGGCGGCATGCCTTACACATGCAAGTCGAACGGCAGCACGGGTGCTTGCACCTGGTGGCGAGTGGCGAACGGGTGAGTAATACATCGGAACATGTCCTGTAGTGGGGGATAGCCCGGCGAAAGCCGGATTAATACCGCATACGATCTATGGATGAAAGCGGGGGACCTTCGGGCCTCGCGCTATAGGGTTGGCCGATGGCTGATTAGCTAGTTGGTGGGGTAAAGGCCTACCAAGGCGACGATCAGTAGCTGGTCTGAGAGGACGACCAGCCACACTGGGACTGAGACACGGCCCAGACTCCTACGGGAGGCAGCAGTGGGGAATTTTGGACAATGGGCGAAAGCCTGATCCAGCAATGCCGCGTGTGTGAAGAAGGCCTTCGGGTTGTAAAGCACTTTTGTCCGGAAAGAAATCCTTGGTTCTAATATAGCCGGGGGATGACGGTACCGGAAGAATAAGCACCGGCTAACTACGTGCCAGCAGCCGCGGTAATACGTAGGGTGCGAGCGTTAATCGGAATTACTGGGCGTAAAGCGTGCGCAGGCGGTTTGCTAAGACCGATGTGAAATCCCCGGGCTCAACCTGGGAACTGCATTGGTGACTGGCAGGCTAGAGTATGGCAGAGGGGGGTAGAATTCCACGTGTAGCAGTGAAATGCGTAGAGATGTGGAGGAATACCGATGGCGAAGGCAGCCCCCTGGGCCAATACTGACGCTCATGCACGAAAGCGTGGGGAGCAAACAGGATTAGATACCCTGGTAGTCCACGCCCTAAACGATGTCAACTAGTTGTTGGGGATTCATTTCCTTAGTAACGTAGCTAACGCGTGAAGTTGACCGCCTGGGGAGTACGGTCGCAAGATTAAAACTCAAAGGAATTGACGGGGACCCGCACAAGCGGTGGATGATGTGGATTAATTCGATGCAACGCGAAAAACCTTACCTACCCTTGACATGGTCGGAATCCTGCTGAGAGGCGGGAGTGCTCGAAAGAGAACCGGCGCACAGGTGCTGCATGGCTGTCGTCAGCTCGTGTCGTGAGATGTTGGGTTAAGTCCCGCAACGAGCGCAACCCTTGTCCTTAGTTGCTACGCAAGAGCACTCTAAGGAGACTGCCGGTGACAAACCGGAGGAAGGTGGGGATGACGTCAAGTCCTCATGGCCCTTATGGGTAGGGCTTCACACGTCATACAATGGTCGGAACAGAGGGTTGCCAACCCGCGAGGGGGAGCTAATCCCAGAAAACCGATCGTAGTCCGGATTGCACTCTGCAACTCGAGTGCATGAAGCTGGAATCGCTAGTAATCGCGGATCAGCATGCCGCGGTGAATACGTTCCCGGGTCTTGTACACACCGCCCGTCACACCATGGGAGTGGGTTTTACCAGAAGTGGCTAGTCTAACCGTAAGGAGGACGGTCACCACGGTAGGATTCATGACTGGGGTGAAGTCGTAACAAGGTAGCCGTATCGGAAGGTGCGGCTGGATCACCTCCTTTCCAGAGCTTCTCGCAAAATTGAGCGCTCACGCTTATCGGCTGTTGATAAAGACAGAAAGACTGTCTGTTAGCGGTTTAATCGGTTATAATGCCGGCCGCTTTCGATAATCCTCAATGACAAACATTCGAATGAAGTTTGGTTCGAGTTTTTCTCATTGGCGATTGAGTCAGTCAGAGTGATATGAGTAACACCATATCGGCTGTCGTTCTTTAACAATCTGGAAGAAGTAAGTAATTTGGATAGCGGAAGCGTCTTGAGATGGACGTGGAAACTATCCGGGTTGTGATTGTATCGATGTATCTCAAGATGATTCGAACTCTATGTTTGACTCAATTGGAATACGGCACAACGCGAGAACTCAACCTGTAGCGACTGTCGATGAGACAGACTCGTTATAGGGTCAAGCGAACAAGTGCATGTGGTGGATGCCTTGGCGATCACAGGCGATGAAGGACGCGGTAGCCTGCGAAAAGCTACGGGGAGCTGGCAAACGAGCTTTGATCCGTAGATGTCCGAATGGGGAAACCCACTCCTTTTGGAGTATCCATGGCTGAATACATAGGCCATGCGAAGCGAACGCGGTGAACTGAAACATCTAAGTAACCGCAGGAAAAGAAATCAACCGAGATTCCCAAAGTAGTGGCGAGCGAAATGGGATGAGCCTTGTACTCTTTATTTGTATTGTTAGCCGAACGCTCTGGAAAGTGCGGCCATAGCGGGTGATAGCCCCGTAGGCGAAAACAGTATGAAAGAACTAAGTGTACGACAAGTAGGGCGGGACACGTGAAATCCTGTCTGAAGATGGGGGGACCATCCTCCAAGGCTAAATACTCGTGATCGACCGATAGTGAACCAGTACCGTGAGGGAAAGGCGAAAAGAACCCCGGGAGGGGAGTGAAATAGATCCTGAAACCGCATGCATACAAACAGTCGGAGCCTCGCAAGGGGTGACGGCGTACCTTTTGTATAATGGGTCAGCGACTTACGTTCAGTAGCAAGCTTAACCGTATAGGGCAGGCGTAGCGAAAGCGAGTCCGAATAGGGCGTTCAGTTGCTGGGCGTAGACCCGAAACCAAGTGATCTATCCATGGCCAGGATGAAGGTGCGGTAACACGTACTGGAGGTCCGAACCCACTAACGTTGAAAAGTTAGGGGATGAGCTGTGGATAGGGGTGAAAGGCTAAACAAACTTGGAAATAGCTGGTTCTCTCCGAAAACTATTTAGGTAGTGCCTCGTGTCTCACCTTCGGGGGTAGAGCACTGTCATGGTTGGGGGGTCTATTGCAGATTACCCCGCCATAGCAAACTCCGAATACCGAAGAGTGCAATCACGGGAGACAGACATCGGGTGCTAACGTCCGGTGTCAAGAGGGAAACAACCCAGACCGCCAGCTAAGGTCCCCAAATATAGCTAAGTGGGAAACGAAGTGGGAAGGCTAAAACAGTCAGGAGGTTGGCTTAGAAGCAGCCACCCTTTAAAGAAAGCGTAATAGCTCACTGATCGAGTCGTCCTGCGCGGAAGATGTAACGGGGCTAAGCTATATACCGAAGCTGCGGATGCGAGCTATGCTCGCATGGTAGGAGAGCGTTCCGTAAGCCTGCGAAGGTGCGTTGAAAAGCGTGCTGGAGGTATCGGAAGTGCGAATGCTGACATGAGTAGCGATAAAGGGGGTGAAAGGCCCCCTCGCCGTAAGCCCAAGGTTTCCTACGCAACGTTCATCGGCGTAGGGTGAGTCGGCCCCTAAGGCGAGGCAGAAATGCGTAGCTGATGGGAAGCAGGTCAATATTCCTGCACCATTGTTAGATGCGATGGGGGGACGGATCGCGGAAGGTTGTCCGGGTGTTGGAAGTCCCGGTCGCTGCATTGGAGAAGGCACTTAGGCAAATCCGGGTGCGTAATTCAAGGGTGTGGCGCGAGCTCCTTAGGGAGCGAAGCAATTGGAAGTGGTTCCAAGAAAAGCCTCTAAGCTTCAGTCTAATGATGACCGTACCGCAAACCGACACAGGTGGGCGAGATGAGTATTCTAAGGCGCTTGAGAGAACTCGGGAGAAGGAACTCGGCAAATTGGTACCGTAACTTCGGGATAAGGTACGCCCTTGTAGCTTGATGCGCCTGCGCGCAGAGGGTGAAGGGGTTGCAATAAACTGGTGGCTGCGACTGTTTAATAAAAACACAGCACTCTGCAAACACGAAAGTGGACGTATAGGGTGTGACGCCTGCCCGGTGCCGGAAGATTAAATGATGGGGTGCAAGCTCTTGATTGAAGTCCCGGTAAACGGCGGCCGTAACTATAACGGTCCTAAGGTAGCGAAATTCCTTGTCGGGTAAGTTCCGACCTGCACGAATGGCGTAACGATGGCCACACTGTCTCCTCCCGAGACTCAGCGAAGTTGAAGTGTTTGTGATGATGCAATCTACCCGCGGCTAGACGGAAAGACCCCATGAACCTTTACTGTAGCTTTGCATTGGACTTTGAACCGATCTGTGTAGGATAGGTGGGAGGCTATGAAACCGGAACGCTAGTTTCGGTGGAGCCGTCCTTGAAATACCACCCTGGTTTGTTTGAGGTTCTAACCTTGGCCCGTGATCCGGGTCGGGGACAGTGCATGGTAGGCAGTTTGACTGGGGCGGTCTCCTCCCAAAGCGTAACGGAGGAGTACGAAGGTACGCTAGGTACGGTCGGAAATCGTGCTGATAGTGCAATGGCATAAGCGTGCTTAACTGCGAGACCGACAAGTCGAGCAGGTGCGAAAGCAGGTCATAGTGATCCGGTGGTTCTGTATGGAAGGGCCATCGCTCAACGGATAAAAGGTACTCTGGGGATAACAGGCTGATACCGCCCAAGAGTTCATATCGACGGCGGTGTTTGGCACCTCGATGTCGGCTCATCTCATCCTGGGGCTGTAGCCGGTCCCAAGGGTATGGCTGTTCGCCATTTAAAGAGGTACGTGAGCTGGGTTTAAAACGTCGTGAGACAGTTTGGTCCCTATCTGCCGTGGGCGTTGGATATTTGAAGGGGGCTGCTCCTAGTACGAGAGGACCGGAGTGGACGAACCTCTGGTGTACCGGTTGTCACGCCAGTGGCATCGCCGGGTAGCTATGTTCGGAAGAGATAACCGCTGAAAGCATCTAAGCGGGAAACTCGCCTTAAGATGAGATATCCCTGGGGACTAGATCCCCTTGAAGGGTCGTTCGAGACCAGGACGTTGATAGGTCAGGTGTGTAAGCGCAGTAATGCGTTCAGCTAACTGATACTAATTGCCCGTAAGGCTTGATCCTATAACAAGTCTGCCTTGTAGATCGGCGCCGTGCGCAAGCACGCCGCGATCCAAAGCGACAAGTTGGATTCTCGTGTGTGATACACACAACTCAAAATTACTGCTTCTTCCCAGATTGGTCGCGTTGCGAAGCAACGTGACAACCCTCTTTGCCTGATGACCATAGCAAGTCGGTCCCACCCCTTCCCATCCCGAACAGGACCGTGAAACGACTCTACGCCGATGATAGTGCGGATTCCCGTGTGAAAGTAGGTAATCGTCAGGCTCCCTAAGCCAGAAACCCCCGCCCGAAAAGGCGGGGGTTTTTGCATTGGCGCGGCGGAAAGAGCGACGCACATCGGGCAACTCCTGTTTGAGCGAGGAAGAATGGACCGAGTGGCTTGAAGCGATCCGAACGAAGGATGCCCGATATCGAGAGCGGATGAAGAACGAGTATGTGGGGGCTGGCGGTCACGAGACAACTGGCTAGGGCTAGTTGTCTCGTCATTGCGGCTTTCGAGTGACTACTCGCCCTTAGCTAGCGACATGACATCACTCCACGAGATGCCGATGGGCTCGCCGTACGCCACTCCCTGACTTCTAACGTAAGCATCGATAGAGTGGGACGATAGTCGGCCAAGCCAGTGATCGCGGGTGAGCCATTGGATCTGGACACACCAATAGTTCCCACGAGGAGCAGGATAGCCAGCCGCAGCCATTCCAGCTTCAGTTATTTCCTCTGCGTCAGAAACGATGCGAGCAAGCGCGACCTCATGCGTTGAAGGGCAGTAAAGGAGTAGAAGCTGACTGCTCAGTAGGGCTGCGCCGGGATGAACACCTCCACGCCGACCTTCAGCTCGAAGGTTGTATGACTTACGTCCTCGGATCCAGCCCCAGTGTTCATGGCTTTTTACGAAGCCCAAAAGGACGCTCGCATCAGGGGGCGGGGAAGCTGCCGCTTGAGCCGATCGCCGAAGTTGCGATGTGCTATATGTTTCCATCTGCCAGAATCGGCCGCGCTCATGCCTTGTTAGACGCGTTGCGACGTGATCGAGCACATCGCTGATAAATCGTCGAAGTGCCGATGTACCGCTTGCGATGCCGGTGTCGGTTGGCCGTAGCACGAACGCACCTAATCCCGGCAGGAGCTCGTGATACTCCGGGTATTTCAGGCCGTCTCCTTCATCGTCTCCGCCCGGATACAGCACATATGCACCTGCAGTTCGATGTATCGCGTCGCGGTACGCGTGCATCTTCAATAGATCTTCACGTAGAACGCCGCCACGCTCCAACCGAGCAAGCGATTCCGAGCCAGAGGTATTCGCTTCTTCGCCATCGGTGCCGAAAATTTCTCGAACGAAATCGACCCTATACTTCGCGTCGAAATGAAGCACGATAGGTTCAAATGACGCAGGCTCATCGTCGGCGGGACTGATCAACAACGAATAGTCCGGACGCATTGGTCTCGTCCACGACGCGATACCTGCCATGCCTCGGCGATAGGTTCGATTGAAGCAGAGTTCAATTCGCATACGTCGATCCAAGCGATTGACCTCTCCGGAAAGAACAGTCTCTACGCCTCTGCGAATGCCAACAGTCAAACCATCTGGTCGGGCCTGCACCAACGGACTCAAGTCGAACGCCTGACCCACGAGGTCCGCTACGACCTGCGAAAGCTGGATGAACGCCCAGTACTCGTAAAGCGTCGCGACATCGCGCTGGCCTGCGCCATAGACGTCCGGCGACGATTGCCAAGAGAGACGCGCTGCAAATTCAGTCTCCACATAGGCTTTGAAGATATCCCGATAGCCTTCGCGCTTCTGGAGTACCTGATCGTCGGCTGGGAATCTTGTGAGTCGCCCAACATCGGTAAACAGGTCGCAATGCAGCACCTCTTCCAACTGAGACATTACGCCAGAAATTTCGCGTTGCCCGCGCGTCGTCGCTGGGCTCGCCGCGGCTTTTGAAAGACCTCGCTCGATATCGCCAAGTATCCGAAGCCAATGCTCTAGAGCGAATTTAACAAAGCGATTTGAGGTCGTGTCGTGGGTCGCTTCCGTTTGTGCCCGTTCAAAGTAGGACGGGACGGACTTGAGAGACCCGTCTGGCCAAGCCGATCTAGATCCGCCTTTGGCGAATTGCCGCAGCACACATGAGTCCGCTCGTATCCCGGCGCCAGCACGCACCATGTCGCTTGTCGTTTCCCATGCGGTGTGCGGACGCCGAACGATCTCGCGAAGCGCTCCTTGGAAGTTTTCGCTTTCGAACAAGGCACGCAAAAATGTGAAGCGCTGATAGAGTGTAACGACGTCACGTGTCTCGTCGAGTTCGAAGCTTGCATCGCTCACCGCGAAACGGTCCATCACGAGCTCAGTCATTCGCTCAGCAATATCCCGCAGCATCCAGCGATACTCTGAGAGGTACGAGAGTTTGCGCGATCGGACCTCAAGCTCCATCTGTCCGAGTGTTCTGGCGTCGGTACGAAGCACGACGCGTATGGTGCCAGTTGCAAGTCCGGGCCGTAGTCGACCAGACGCTCCGTCCGTGGTATCAGGTTGGAAAATCTCTTCGGGATCGGCGATCAGCGAGCTACCGTTCGACCCGAGGATTTCCCAGGTGTATCGATATTCCATGCCCTCCAGAAGCTCAACCATACCTGCAGCAGCAGTTTCCGTTGAAATGCTATCGTCGGAGCACCAAAGCGTTGCTAAAGGAGCGGCCGAGCGGCGGGGTAACACCGCAATGCGCAATTTTGCGGTGATGTTCCCCGTCGAATCGCGAAGAAATGCGATAGCTTCTGAGGCGGCACGCACGACTTATTCCGTAAAGCTAGCAAATTGATTGGCACGCAGGCTTCGAAGCATGCGGACGGTCTTAGCATAGGCGATGGGAAGTGTTGCACCTTGCCCTGGCATTTCATCGATCACAAATGTCGGAAGCTTGTCATCGGTCAGAATTGAATCCGGCAGGTCCCGACAGAACTGCGCCAGCGCCAGGAGAGGCAATTCGAGGCGTCTGCGCGATCCATGCAATCTCGGCAGTACCTTTTGCATGACAATCCGGTCCACGATCGATGCCAAGCCGTTGATCCCAGCCTCTTGTGCCAAGGCCGCAAATCGTATTGCCTCGTAGAAGACACGATGGCCGAACTCGAGGTTGTACCGACTGAGGAGTTCGTGCAATTGCCGCAGGCGTTGGTTCAGCTCGTTGAGCGTGTCGCTCTGGCGATCTCGATGCCAGTTGTCATCCTGCGCGATGCTCAGCAATCCCCTCACCAGCTCCTGATCGCCGGCAACGCACGGGTGCGGCTTGATCGCGTCGATCGAGAGATCACTTGAGTGAACGCGGAACTCGAAAGTGTTGGCGCGATCGAGTACTTTTGGCGAGAACATGTAGGTCGTTTCGTCGATGTTGACGGTGCCGACGATCCAGAGATTTCCCGGTAGCGGCAGCTGCTTTTCTGCGTTGGCCTTCAGTCGCCAGCAGTCATCCGCTCCCTTGTGAAGGTTTGGAATACACGGTTGGCCGGACTCCATACCTGACAGTACATCGGCGAAGTAGCGCTCGACGTGTGCGAGGTTCATCTCATCCAAAAGTAGCAGGTACGGATGCTGTGGATCTGCTGCCGCCTTCAAGATGAACTCCAACGGTGCGGGAACGGACCAGGCCCGGCGCCCATCGAGCTCACGCTTAAGGGCGTCTTCGTATCCGAACAACGCTTCTGCGCCTGTCCAGTCGGGCCGGACTGCGGCGACGTGAAGCCGGTCCTCGCCTAGCCACTCACCGAATCGAATGGCAATTTGTGTCTTACCCGAACCGGACAGTCCAGTCAGAATGACTAACGGTTTCGTGACCAGACTTGAAATGAAGGACGCAACAAGTCCATGGTGGTGATCACCGAACTTTACGCCACTAGCAACTAGAGCGTTGCTGAATGCATCGATTGCTGCGCGAAGATCCGCTCTGACAGGAAGTGGTTCGTCCGACTGCTCTAGATCAATTGCATCCGGTAGTTCCCCCGCATCGTCGCTGGCGAGCACTTGGTTATAGATGTCGATTACATCGTCCAAATCCTGTTGCAGCTCGGCCATTGGCAATGGTTGCGTGAGGTCGTACGTCGAGCGAACGATGGATGCGTCGTAGCGATCCGGCACTCGACCATATCGTCCCTTAAACCATTCCCTTACCGTTTGAGCTCCGGCCAGTTCGCCCCAGCTCAATCGGGACGCCCCCTCTTCGCTTACTCCATAGCACAGCAATAGTTGCTGCTGCTCAGCATACAGAAGCAGGACGGGGTAAATGCCTTGATTGACTGATTGTCCATCGCCAAGAAACGCGATCCAGGGAATCCGGGCAAAGTTGCCTTTGCCGAAACTCACTCGAACTTTGAGATCCCGGTATACGCTGAGGTAGCCCTTTGTCCCGAGTTCCTTCCCATCACTCGCCTGTTTGAGAAAACGATTAAGGAGCCCCGGAATGCCGTTTGACGATTCCTCCTTAGGTTCAACTTCGAAATCGAGACGTCGCAGCAACCGGAAGGCGGACGAAGCTTCGCCGCCGGAGAAAGCTGCACGATCTAGTGGCTCGCCCGTTGCTTGTTTAACAGCCAGAGACAGGACCAACTTAGGCGGATAGCGCTTGCCGTCATAAACAAGATCGTAGCCAGTGGATTCCGCGTCCGTTGGCACACCTTCTTGGTCGATTTCGTGCAGAGCCAACCGAATGTGCTCCGCCGTTACGTTCTCTGTTGCTGCGGCGAATGTCTCGCTGCGCCACTCTCCTTTCAACGGGGGCACGTAATAGTCAAGCTGGGTCGTGCCGCGCTCCGTTTCAAGGCGTTTCCGAATAGCTTGCAGTTCGCGATCCAGTTGAACAGGATCCATGCGATTAACTACACGGCGCTCGTGCTTTGAGTAGTGGCGAACAATAGTCTTGCGATCGTTCTGCCCAAAGATCCGTTCGAAGTCGTCGGGGAATAGCAGGAAGAGCAGCATGTGACGAAACTGTCTTGCTTCCCAATCTGGGACCTGGCGAAGCCATTCATCGAATGCCCATCGCTCCCCGATCAACTCCAGTTGACGAATGTTGGTTAGTTCATTGAAGCGACGGAGGAAGTTGATTAGGAAGGCGAGCTCGCGCCATTGATTTTGATTGAAGCCGGGACCAGCGCTACCGACGCCTGCGAGCACGTCGTCATCTAGCCAGCGCGAGTCCGCCGGTAACGGTTCGCCGGACCACGACCAAATAGCCTGGATAGTCTTGCGTTTGTGGGCTGCTGTCAGGCTACTCGGGCAGAGGTACAGCAACCACATCATTTCGGCGACCAGCTGCTTCGCGGAGTTCGCGGCCGGTGCGAGCTGACTCTCCAATTTCTCAAGAAACTTTCCGTCTCCGAGATCGGGGTTACGTACGAAGTGCTCGTCGAGCAAGTCGAGAGCTTGTGATGTCCAAAGCGGTTGATTGGTCAGGACGGAGCGACCGCCTAGGAGCGCCGTGTCGCGCCAGTGTATGGCCGCATCTAAGATGGATTTAGGGTCGTCGTCCCCGCAGTACCTGCTCATAAATCGCCCCGTGGTTTTTCGTATGTGTAGAGTTGGTCGATTGTATCGATAGATCGTTGGGACTGGGTTGTCACCGCGCCAGTACCGACATGGTGTGGCATGATTTGCCGTGAAATTTGGGGCAGCAGAGTTGCAATGGTCAACGACTAGAAAGCAAAAAGTCCACCGCGAGGGTGGACTAAGTTCTTGATTTATTTGGCGCGGCGGGATTGGTCCGAACGCCCGACCTACGGATCAATAGTTCGCAGATGAGATAGATATGTGGTCACCGAGCCCATACGAGGGCGCGATAACTTATTAGCCGCACAATTGGAGAATTGTGCGGCCTATGGCACTTTCCCGTCCTATCTACGAAAGCGAATCAAACGTCAATATTCCCCGCCCGCAACGCATTGCTCTCGATAAACGCCCGCCGCGGCTCGACCTCATCCCCCATCAGCGTAGTAAAGATCCCATCCGCAGCAATAGCATCCTCGATCTGCACCCGCAGCAGTCTTCGCACAGCCGGATCCATCGTCGTTTCCCACAGCTGCCCGGGGTTCATCTCCCCGAGCCCCTTATACCGCTGCTTCGAAACATTCCGCTCGGCATCGGCAAGCAGCCACTTCATCGCGCTCTTGAAGTCCGACACAGCCATACTGCGCTCACCGCGCTTGATGACCGCACCTTCCCCAATAAGCCCCTTGAACGTATCCGCGGTGGTCACAAGCTGCTGATAATCCGCCGTGTGCTGGAATTCCTGGTCGATGACCGAAACCCGCACATTCCCGTGATGCGTCCGCTCGACATGCAGCGACCGTTGCTCACGCACCGGGTCATACGAAGGCACAACACGCACGTCGTTCTTGAGCGCGTCATCATGCAACGCGGCATGCAGCGCCTTAGCCGAAGCCTCCGTCGAAGCCTCATTGGAGAGATCGATCGCCACCCCATCCATGACCGCTTCCAGCGCGGCCGGATCATACAACCGGCTCAACCGCTCGATCACGCTCTTCGACAGCAGGTACGACCGCGCCAGCTCCCCGAGCGCATCGCCCGAAATCGCCGCTGCGTTCTCGCCAGGCACCAGCTCCGACCCTTGAAGCGCCAACCGCAGCATATGCGCGTTCAGCTCCGTATCGTCCTTCAGATACCGCTCGTCCTTGCCCGCCTTGATCTTGTAAAGCGGCGGCTGCGCGATATACACATACCCGCGCTCGATCATGTCCGGCATCTGGCGATAGAGGAACGTGAGCAGCAGCGTCCGGATGTGCGCACCGTCGACGTCCGCGTCGGTCATGATGATGATGCGGTGATAGCGCAGCTTGTCGAGGTTGTAATCGTCCTTGCCGATGCCGCAGCCCAGCGCGGTCACGAGCGTGACGATCTGCTCCGACGACAGCAGCTTGTCGTAGCGCGCCTTCTCGACGTTCAGCACCTTGCCGCGCAGCGGCAGGATGGCCTGGAACTTCCGGTCACGCCCTTGCTTCGCCGACCCACCTGCCGAGTCGCCCTCGACGATGTAGATTTCGCACTTCGCCGGATCTTTCTCCTGGCAGTCCGCGAGCTTGCCCGGCAGGCCGACGCCGTCGAGCACGCCCTTGCGGCGCGTCATTTCGCGCGCCTTGCGCGCGGCATCGCGCGCACGCGCAGCTTCGACGATCTTCCCGCAGATGATCTTCGCGTCGAGCGGCGTTTCGAGCAGGAACTCTTCCAGCGCCTTCGCAACGACTTCTTCAACCGGCGCCCGCACTTCGGACGACACCAGCTTGTCCTTCGTCTGCGAGCTGAACTTCGGCTCCGGCACCTTCACCGACAGCACGCACGACAACCCTTCGCGCATGTCGTCGCCGGTCGTCTCGACCTTCGCCTTCTTCGCGATTTCGTTATCGGTGATGTACTTGTTGATGACGCGCGTCATCGCGGCCCGCAGGCCGGTCAGGTGCGTGCCGCCGTCGCGCTGCGGAATGTTGTTCGTGAAGCACAGCACGTTCTCGTTGTAGCTGTCGTTCCACTGCATCGCAACTTCGACGCCCACGCCATCCTTCTCGCCGTTGGCGTGGAAAATGGTCGGGTGCAGGTTGGTCTTCGTCTTGTTGATGTACTCGACGAAGCCCTTCACACCGCCGGCGAACGCGAAATCGTCTTCCTTGCCCGAACGCAGGTCGGTCAGGCGGATCCGCACGCCGTTGTTCAGGAACGAGAGCTCGCGCATCCGCTTCGCGAGGATGTCGTAGTGATATTCAACGGTGCCGAAGATCGTCGGATCGGCCATGAAGTGCACTTCGGTGCCGCGGTTCTCGGTGTCGCCGGTCACCAGCATCGGCGACACTTCCACGCCGTCCACCTTCTCGAGCACGCGCTCCTGCGCGACGCCGCGATGGAACTCCATGAAATGCTTCTTGCCGTTGCGGCGCACGGTGAGGCGCAGCCAGCTCGAGAGCGCGTTCACGCACGACACGCCCACGCCGTGCAGGCCGCCGGACACCTTGTAGCTGTTCTGGTCGAACTTGCCGCCGGCGTGCAGCTCGGTCATCACGATCTCGGCGGCGCTGCGCTTCGGCTCGTGCTTGTCGTTCATCTTCACGTCGGTCGGAATCCCGCGGCCGTTGTCGGTCACCGAAATCGAGTTGTCGGCGTGAATCGTCACGTGGATGTCGTTGCAGTACCCGGCCAGCGCTTCGTCGATCGAGTTGTCGAGCACCTCGAACACGAGGTGGTGCAGACCGGTGCCATCCGACGTGTCGCCGATGTACATCCCGGGGCGCTTGCGCACCGCTTCCAGACCTTCGAGGATCTGGATCGACGAAGCGCCGTAGCTGCTGTTATCGGGTTGCGAATTGTGCTGTTCACTCATGGATATCTTCCGGTTCTGCGAGGCCACTCTCGTGGCGGCGCGGTGCGTTTCAGCGAGGGAAAGCGCGGGGCCGCCCAGGCCGGCCGCTCCAGTTTCCTGGCCCGTCCGAGGTGCCGAAAAGGCACCAAAGGGACGGGTTGTCGGTTCGCCATAAAAACGCCAAAGGGGCTTGCCGCCCCCTGGTGTGTGTTGCGATGTCGAGCGCGTCAGATGCGCATCGGCATCACGACATACTTGAACTCTTCGTTCTCGGGCACGGTGATCAGCGCGCTCGAGCTGGCGTCGCCGAGGCTCACCTGCACGGTGTCGACCTTCAGGTTCGCAAGCACGTCGAGCAGATACGTGACGTTGAAGCCGATGTCGACGGTATCGCCCTGGTACGCGATTTCCAGTTCTTCCTGCGCCTCTTCCTGATCGGCGTTGGTCGACATGATCTTCAGCTGGCCCGGCGCGATGATGCAGCGCACGCCCTTGAATTTGTCGGACGTCAAAATCGCCGCGCGTTGCAGCGAACGCTGCAGCTCTTCACGGCCGATCTCGAACGTGTTCTTGTGCGCCTTCGGGATCACGCGCTGGAAGTCGGGGAACTTGCCCTCGACCAGCTTCGACACGAGCTCGACCTGGCCGAACGTGAACTTGGCCTGGGTTTGCGCGATGTCGATGGTGACGGTGTCGTCGATGTCTTCGAGCAGGCGCTGCAGCTCGAGAATCGTCTTGCGCGGCACGATCACTTCCTGGCGGCCGAACGTGCCGCCTTCGAGCTTCATCGACGAGAACGCGAGGCGGTGGCCGTCGGTGGCCACGGCCATCAGCTGGTCGCCGTCGACGACGAGCAGCATGCCGTTCAGGTAGTAGCGGATGTCCTGCTGCGCCATCGCGAAGTGCACCATGCCGAGCAGCTGGCGGAACGACTTCTGCGGGACGGTCAGCGTTGCGCCGAAATCCTTCGCCTGCGCGACGGTCGGGAACTCGTCGGCCGCGAGCGTTTGCAGTGCGAAGCGGCTCTTGCCCGATTGAACGGTGAGGCGCTTGTCGGCGAGCGACAGCGTGACCTGGCCGTCAGGCATCGCGCGCAGGATGTCGAGCAGCTTGCGGGCCGCGACGGTGGTGGCCACCTGGTCGCCGCCGACGCCGAAATCGGCGCGCGTGGTGATCTGCAGCTCCAGGTCGGTCGACAGGAAAGAAACGTCCGGGCCGTTCTTGGTGATCAGCAGGTTGGCGAGGATCGGCAACGTATGGCGGCGTTCGACGATGCCGCTGACCGTTTGCAGCGGCCTGAGGAGTGTGTCTCGTTCGGTCTTGACCAGTTGCATAGAGTTCCTTCGTTGAGTAACGGCCTGCAGCGCAGCAGCCACGCAGCGCCCCGCCAGCCGGGCTCTTGGCCGGCCTCCGCCGGGGCGGTCAAACCTGTATTGTGCCTCAAAACCGAACCGCCCCCCTTAATTTGGGGCGGATGCCGAATTATCAAGCGCGCCGCGCGCTCAGCCCTTCAGCGTCTGTTCCAGCACGTGCAGCTCGTGGTTGAGCTGCGCATCCTTGCTGCGCTCGTCGGCGATCTTGCGCACGGCGTGCAGCACGGTGGTGTGGTCGCGCCCGCCGAACAGCTCGCCGATCTCGGGCAGGCTCTTCTGCGTGAGTTCCTTCGCCAGGTACATCGCGATCTGCCGCGGCCGCGCGATGTTCGCGGGACGCTTCTTCGAATACATGTCGGCGACCTTGATGTTGTAGAAGTCGGCGACGGTCTTCTGGATGTTCTCGACCGAAATCTGCCGGTTCTGCACGGTCAGCAGGTCCTTCAGCGCTTCCTTGGTCAGCTCGATCGAGATCTCGCGGCCGTGGAACTTCGAATACGCGAGGATCTTGCGCAGCGCGCCTTCGAGTTCGCGCACGTTCGAGCGCAGGTGCTTCGCGACGAAGAACGCGACGTCTTCCGACAGGTTCACGCCTTCCGACTGCGCCTTGCGCATCAGGATCGCGACGCGCATTTCGAGCTCGGGCGGCTCGATCGCGACGGTGAGGCCCGAGTCGAAGCGCGAGATCAGGCGATCGTCGATGCCCGAGATCTCCTTCGGATACGTGTCGCTGGTGATGATCACCTGCGCCTTGTTCGCGACGAGCGCCTCGAACGCGTAGAAGAATTCCTCTTGCGTGCGCGACTTGCCGGAGAAGAACTGAATATCGTCGATCAGCAGCAGGTCGAGCGAGTGGTAGTAGCGCTTGAAGTCGTCGAACGCCTTGCGCTGGTATGCCTTCACCACGTCGGACACGTATTGCTCGGCGTGGATGTAGCGGATCCGCGCACCGGCCTTGTCGAGCAGCAGCTGATTGCCGATCGCGTGGATCAGGTGGGTCTTGCCGAGGCCGACGCCGCCGTACAGGAACAGCGGGTTGTACGAGATGCCGGGGTTATCGGCGACCTGGATCGCGGCGGCGCGTGCGAGCTGGTTCGCCTTACCGGTCACGAAGTTGTCGAACGTGAGCACCGGGTTCAGCTTCGAACGTTCGTACATCGAATCGGCTTCACCGCCGTTCGCGGGCGCGGCGCCGGGGCCCGGACGCCACGTGCGGCGCCCGGCGGCCGCTTCGTGCGCGGGCAGGCTCGGCAGGTCGATGTCGGCGTCATCGGCGTTCAGGTGGTGCGCGGCGGCCGCCGACGCCGTCATCGGCACGTCGGCCGGCGCGCTGGGCGCGGCACCGGCATTCGCGGCCAGATTGGCGGCGATCGCGGCGACCGTCGCGGCGGGGCCATTCGGTGTCAGCGGCGCGCGCTGGGCGGCCGGCGCGGCGTGCGCGGCGGCGCTGCGCATGCCGGCTTTCGGATCGAGGACGAACTGGACTTCGATCGGCGCATTCCAGAAATCGCGGGCCAGATCGGAGATCCGGCCCGAAAACTGGCTCTTGACCCAGTCCAGCTTGAAGCGGTTCGGCGCGGCGATGGACAGCGTGTTCGCCGACGCATCGAAGGCCACCGGGGCCAAGGGTTTGATCCACGTCACGTACTGCTGGGGCGTCAGCTCGCGCTCCAGCAGTGCGGAACAGTGTTGCCAGAAATCGTTCATCAAGTAGCTGTCGTTTTTTGCATGCACAGCGCGGCTCGCCGGCGCCCTTGTCGCGGTAGCGCAACAAGGCCCGAAGCGGTCGTGCGAGCGTGCGTCGGACGCCTGCGTCACAGTGTGGAGGGGCAGGCGCGGGCCGAAGCGGCGTGCGGGATTCTTGGAGATAAGGCGAGATTCTAACGCCAAACGCGGCCACAGCGGGACT